>JACRDQ010000044.1 GCA_016218545.1 Elusimicrobiota bacterium | reverse complement strand
CGGCATGATCCGGTTGATGAGGGCGTAGCGGTCCGTGGACTTCTCGGCCGCGCCGGAGATGATGAGCGGGGTCCGGGCCTCGTCGACGAGGATGGAGTCCACCTCGTCGACGATGGCGTAGTTCAGGGGGCGCAGGACCCGGTCCTCTCCGTGCACCACCATGTTGTCGCGCAGGTAGTCGAAGCCCACCTCGTTGTTCGTGACGTAGGTGACGTCGCACCGGTAGGCCGCGTGCCGCTCCGCGTTGGGCATGTCGTGCTGGACGAAGCCCACGCTCAGGCCCAGGAAGCGGTAGACCGGCCCCATCCACTCCGAGTCGCGCTTGGCCAGGTAGTCGTTGACCGTGACCACGTGCACCCCGCGTCCCGTGAGCGCGTTCAAGGCCACGGGCGCGGTGGCCACCAGGGTCTTGCCCTCGCCCGTGCGCATCTCGGCGAGCGAGCCGTTGTGCAGGATGATGCCGCCCAGGAGCTGCACGTCGTAGTGCCGCAGGCCGATGGTGCGCTTGCCCGCCTCCCGCACCAGGCTGAACATCTCCGGGAGGACCTCGTCCAAGGCCGCCTTCTCGAGCTTCTTGTACTCCTCGAGCTCCTCTTCCTTGGTCGGCTCCGGCACCCCTTCCATGCTCTCCGCGACCCGGGCCCGCAGCTCCGCGACCTTGGCGCGGATGTCGTCGTCCGAGAGCTTCTCGTATCCAGGGGCCAGGGCGCTGATCATCTCCATGGCCGGCTTGAATTTCTTGAGCTGGCGCTCGCTGGCGGTGCCGAAAAAGGCCTCGAAGAGCTTCTTGATCATATTAACGTCGAGATTCTAGCATTTCATCCCCCAGGAGGCCCAAATCCCATCTCCTTCCGGCATTCTTTGATAGAATCACGCCATGCCACGGATACACTCCCTCTTCCTGCTGACGTCCCTGCTCCCGTTCCTCGCCGGCTGCGCCACGGTGGTGGCGCGCCACCAGGTCACGGAGGAGGTCCCCAGGGTCTCCTTCAAGACCGCCAAGAAGGACCTGCTCGCGGCCTTCAAGACCGGCCTGCTCGAGAAGCGCGGGTTCGTGGCCGCGACCATGAGGGGCTGGAGCGTCTCCGAGGTGCGCGAGGACGCCGTGGACCTGGTCATCGAGAAGTACCTCGGCCTGCTCTCGGACCAGGTGGTCGCGACCAAGGTCACCTGCGCCTACGACGACATGGACGGCGCGGCCATCAACCAGTACAAGACCGGAGGCGCCGGCCGCGCGGCCAACCTGACCTACGAGGTGCCTCTCGGGCACCGGTGCGCCGACCTGGCCATGTTCTGGCAGGACAAGGGACCGGCCGAGACCTTCGCCAAGGCCCTGCTGGCCATGAAGCTCCGGGCCGCCCAGGGCCCGACCCCGGAGGAGGAGGCCGCGTCCCGGCCCCAGCAAGGCATCTCCAAGGAGGACCTGGCGAGCATCGTGCAGGCCGCGGTGGCGGGCGCCACCGGAGCCTCCAAACCGGAGGCGCGGACCGCTCCTGCCCCGTCCTCAGACATCGACACCCCGTCCCACAAGCTCCCGGAACGGCCCGATGACTTCGCCGTGGTCGTGGGCGTGTCCAGGTACTCCGACATCCCGGAGGCGCAGTACGCGGACCGCGACGCCGAGGCGGTCAAGAAGCACCTGCTCAGCCTCGGCCTGCCCAGCCGAAACGTGGTCCACCTGACCGGGGAGAAGGCCGGGTACAAGGCCATCGAGAAATTCGTCGAGACCTGGCTCCCGCGGAACGCGGATGAGCGCAGCCGCGTCTTCTTCTACTTCTCAGGCCACGGAGCGCCCGACCCGCAGACCGGGCAGGCCTACCTCCTGCCCTTTGACGGCGACCCGAGCTTCCTGGAGAACACGGGCTACCCCTTGAAGCGGCTCTATGAGAAGCTCTCCAGCCTCAAGGCCACGGAGGTCGTAGTCGTCCTGGACGCGTGCTTCTCCGGCGCGGGCGGCAGGTCCGTGCTGGCCAAGGGAGCCAGGCCCTTGGTCATGACGACTGAGAACACCGCGGTGCCGGGGAACCTGACCGTGTTCGCAGCGGCCTCCGCGGACCAGGTCACGAGCACCCTCGACGATCAGGGGCACGGCGCCTTCACCTACTACTTCCTCAAGGGCCTGAGCGGCGCCGCCAAGGACGCCTCCGGCAGGGTCACGGCCCAGGGCCTGCTCGACTACCTCAAGCCCAAGGTGGCGGACGCCGCCCGGGTGCAGAACCGCGAGCAGGCGCCGGTCCTGCAGGGCCGGGCCGACCGCGAGCTCGTCCGGTACTGAACCCCCATGAGAACCCTTCTGATCATCGCCGTCGCCACCTTCTGCGCCGCCACCGGGGACGCTTTCCTGAGCAAGGGCATGAAGCAGTTCGGGGACGTCTCGGCCTTCGGGTTCTCGCAGCCCTGGAAGCTCCTGGGAATGTTCGCCGTCCCGTGGGTCTGGGTCGGGGTGTGCTTCGCGGCCGGGTACTTCTTCCTCTACACCTCGGCCCTCTCCTGGTCGGACCTGAGCTACGCCCAGCCCCTGACGGCGATGAGCTACGTCTTCGCCACGCTCATCGCGCGCTTCGCCCTCAAGGAACAGGTGGGGCCCTATCGCTGGCTGGGCGTGCTCGCCATCGTGGCGGGCGTGGTCCTCATCTCCCAGGACAAGCGGGACGTCACCACGCCCTGAGCCGGACGTTTATTCGGCCTTGAGCACGGCCGCCTTGCCCGCGCCCAGCAGGCCGTCGTTGATCTGCTCGAGGCTGGCCATGATGCTCTCCGTGGCGATCATCTGCAGGAGGGTGCCGTGCACCGGCCTCTGCAGGAGCAGCAGGCTCGAGGCCGCGTCCACCGGGCCGTAGAGGGTCTTGTAGGACTTGGCGGACCTGCCCATGCCCCGCCCCTCCCAGAGGAGCTTCTCACCCCCGGCGTCATAGACCCGGCACAGGAGCTCGACCTCCATGGTCTTCTCGCCGATCAGCTTGTCGCCCAGGTCCACCTTGGAACCCGGCCCGAGGGAGAGCTTGACGATCCGGTCCGCCTTCCTGCGGCCGGCGTCGGAACGGAACTCGATGCGCTTCTGGCCCGGAGCGGTCGTGCCTTCCGGCGTGTAGAGGGTCACCTCGCGGAAGACCTGCTCGAGAGCCTTGCGGCCGTAGACCTGGACCGCGTAGTCGAGGTGGAAGCGCTGGGGCCTCTTCTGGCCCGGGTCCCGCAGGGTGAAGCGGTTGCCGCCGTCCTCGATCATCAGCTCCGCGCTGAGCGGCAGGCGCTCGCTGCGGCCCTGGAAGTCCTCGCGGTCCGGGTGGACGTAGACGGACTTGGCGCAGCCGGCGATCACCAACGCCGCGGCCGCGATGCAGCATGCCGACAGGGTGCTCGTCCGATGGATGAAGCTCATGGTATCCTCCTCAAGGGGCCTTCACGAACGCACGGACGATCCTGTCGCCGGGCTCGATGCCGTCGACGACCTCCATCCCACGGGTGACGCGGCCGAACACGGTGTAGCGGCCGTCGAGGTGCGGGGCCGGCACGTGGGTGATGAAGAGCTGCGAGCCTCCGGTGTCCTTGCCCGCGTTGGGCATGCCGACGCTGCCGCGGTCGAAAGGCAGCGGGTTGATCTCGTCGGGCAGGGTGTAGCCGGCGTCGCCCCAGCCGCTGCCGCGGGGGTCGCCCCCCTGGACCACGAAGCCGGACACCACCCGGTGCCAGCTCGTGCCGTCGTAGGCTCCGGAGCTCGCCAGGGCCGCGAAGCTCGCGGCGTGGGCGGGGGCCTGGGCCCCGGCCAGGGTGATCTCGATCTCGCCTTTATCGGTCTCGAGCACGACCACGACGGGACCCGCGGGCGCGGCGAAGAGCGGGGCCTGCCGCGGCCGGGCCGCGGCCTTGCCGTCGACGGGGAGGCGCCGGCCCTCGGGATGCGCGCGGTCGATGGCTTCCAGGGTCTCGACGATCTGCTGTCGGAGCTCGTCGAACTCCAGGGCGGTCGGGCTCTTGAGCGAAGCCTCCAACGGTCCGACCAAGGACGGCGATTTGCGCCGGCCGGCCGCGTCCACCGCGGTGCCGAGCACCTCCAACTGGGAGCCCGGGTCGGTGATGACGGACGCCAGGTCCGCGTCGGAGAAGGAGTCCGTGGAGCGGGAGACCGCCTCCAGCGCGGCCGCTGCGATCCTGGGGTCCGGGTCCTTGAGCCCCTCCTTGAGCGCGGCTCCGCCGCCTTGAAGGCCCGCGAGGGAGAGATACGCCCTGGACCGCACCCACCAGTGCGGGTGCGTGCGTTCCTTGAGCAGGACCGTGACAGCGCCGTCCTTCATGACCTTGGCCAGGGCCTCCAGGGCGGCGGCCCTGACCAGGACCGAGCCTTCGGACAACAGCGGTGCCAGCCGGCTTGCGAGCTCCGGCCGTCCGGAGGCGCCAACGGCCTCGCAAGCCGCGGCCCGCACATGCGCGGACTCGTCCGTGAACAGCCTGGGCTCGATGAGCTCCGGCTTGGCCGCGCCGGCCAGGGCTTTGACCGCCTCGGTCCGGACCAGGGGGTCCGCGTCCCCGAGGGCCTTGACCAGGACCTCGACGGGAGCGGCGGGGCCCAGTTGGCCCAAGGCGCGCACAGCGAAGAACCGGGTCCAGAGGTCCTCGTCTCCGGCCGCGACAGCCAGCCCCTCGGCGGCCCTGGGCTCGGGCCAGCGGCTGAAAACGTACACGGCCCGCCAGCGCACCCCGGGGTCCCGGTCCGAGAAGGCCTCGGTCAGGGCGGCTACCGCGGCGTCGGAATGCTCCGGGAGGCGCTTGAGGAACTTCAGCCGGAACAGGGCCAGGCACGCCTCCCCGCGCACGGCCGGGTCGGGAGAGGACAGCAGGCCCGTCAGGTTCCTCTCCGCCGTCCTGCCCCCGGTCTTGCCCAAGGCCGCGGCTACGGCGGGCCTCAAGGCCTGAGACGCCCTCCTCAGCATGCCGGCCAGCAAGGACGCGGCCTTCTCGCGCTCGGTCGCCGAGAGGCCGTCGGAGAGGGCGGTCTGACCCAGGCCGAAGACCGCCTCAGCGCGGACTTCGGGAGCCCGGTCATAGAGGCCGGCGGAGAGCTGGCGCAGGTACGAGGGGGACTGGATGCGGCCCATCGCGCGCAGGGCCGCGGCCCGGACCGCGGCGTCGCGGGAAAGGGCTTCGCGCCGCAGGACCGCGGAGTCGCGGGACCGGCCGGCCTCCTCGGCCCGGATCGCCTGGAGCGCGGCGGCCCGACCCGACGGCCGAGCATCCCCGGCCGCGGCAGGACCGACGAGGAGGAGGGCCGCCAGAAGGCCGCAGAGCTCGGATGGTCTCATGAAAAGGATTATAATATTCCCGCCTCATGCCCACAACAAGATTGCGCCTCGCCGCCCCCTGCGGCCTCCCGCTCCTGGCCCTCGGCCTCGCGGTCCAGGGCTGCGTATCGCTCGATGAAGTCCAGATCCCCTCCGGAGCGGTGCGTCCCGACCAGCGCACCGCGGTCATCGTCTACGCCGCGCCAGGCCCGTGGGTGACCCAGGAGGACGACACGAAGGCCGAGTCCGCGGCGAAGATCCTCCCCGGCGTCGGGCAGTTCATGCAGTCCGTCCAGGACGACAGCGACCTCAAGACCTCCAACGACCTGCGCCAGTACTACTCCTCCTGGCCGGGAGCGGAGTCCTTCCGCGGGACCCTGGTGAACGGGATGCGCGACGCCGGCTACCCCGGAACCCCGGTTTCCTGGCAGGAAGCGGGAGCCCCGCCCCATGTGCTCGAGCGCTTCAACCGAGCCGAGAACGTCCTCGACTGGAGGCGCCGCTACTTCACCGCGGGCCCGCTCGATCTCCGGCACCTGCGGGATTACTCCCAGGTGCTCGAGTTCGACGGCCACCTCATCCTGGAGGTCAACCTGCAGTACGGCCTCCTGCACAACGCGGAAGGCAACGTCTACCCCAGCCTGCGCGGCGTCAGCCGCCTCTATCGGGCCAACACCATGAAGCTCCTCTGGAGCCGGGAGGACTCGGCCGAGGACAAGACCGAGCCCAAGAACATCTACGAGTTCAAGGCCGCCCCGGCCCAGCTCTCCGAGAAGCTCGACAAGCTCGCCTTATCCCTGGCAGGAGCGATCGCAGCCGGCCTGCGCTCCGCTCTTGCCGCGAGCTCCGCCCCGCCTCCGCCTCCCGGCCAGGCGCCGGCGGCGGCGGCCGCCCCGGTCATGCCCGTGCCCTGGATCCCTTCCCCTCCTCCGGCCGCGCAAGAGTCCCTGGCTCCCGCGGCCACAGGGCAAGCCGAGATTCCCCTGGCCCCTCCGGCCACGGGCCAGGCAGAGACCCCTCAGCCCGCTCCCTGACGCCGTGTCTGGGACTCCGCCCTGGTGAGCATCCCGTCCAACGGCGGTCCCGAGTGCCTCGAGCCTGGTAGTTAGTGCCCATTTCCTTCTGGGCCTCCTACCGCCGGTTTCTTGCCTCTTCGGCCTAGCCTTTTCTTCAACAGCGGTCGGTATAATCTCCCCATGACCACCCCTTCCCGCTGGCTCCCGGTCCTCCTCCTTTCCATCGCCGGCTCCGTCTCCGCAGCCAACGTCCAGGTGCGGACCGTCCCCCTTCTGACCCCCGGCATGGTCCCCCTGGCCGGCGCCGGGCTCGCCGCGACCCAGGCGCCCCTCTTCGGCGGGACCTCCCTCTCCGTCCCGGGACTCTCCGGGCTCTCTCTTGCCTCCCCGTCTTTGACCGGCCTCGCCGAGGTCCCGGTCCTGGCTCCCTCGGCCGTTCCCACGGGCCCTTCGTTCGCCCCTGCCCCGACCGCATCCGAGGCAGCGGCGCCCCAGGCCCGCATCGCGGGCAGGACCGCCTCCTCCGGCGGCCTCTCCGTGCTCGCCGGCAGGCTCGTCGAGGTCAAGGGAGCGGCCGAGTCCGACCCTTCGGGCGTCCAGGAAGGAGCCGCGCTCGACGCCCTCTACGCCGGGGCGCCCTCGCCCGTGATGTCCGCCATCGACGCCGGGAGCTTCCAGGTCAACGACGAGGGCATCTCGCTGCTGGGCCGCGCCGCGGAGTACTACCGCAAGATCCGCAGGCTCGTGGACAAGTACGCCGGCCGCATCGACCTCGCCGAGAGCCTCGACGTCATGGCCGACAGCTACGGCGACGTCTGGGCCAAGGTCAAGGCCATGGAAGTCCTGGGCGCGGGCTCGGGCCAGACCAACACGCACCTCGAGCAGACCCTGACCTGGGTGGACGGCGTCACCACGATCCACGGACGCAAGACCGCGGTCAACACCCACCGCGTCTTCTTCCACCACGCCGCCAACCCCGAGTCCGAGATCGCCGAGGGCATCCGCCGCGTGGACCGGTACCTCAAGGAGACCCTCCTGCAGTTCGCCCACGGAGGCCAGGCCGAGGCCGAGCTCGGACGCTTCCAGGACGTGCTCCTCGTCTTCGACACCCGCGGCTACGCGGAGATCAAGGCCTTCCTCAGGGGACGCGAGGCCGAGCTCCAGAAGGCCGGGGTGACGCGCTTCCGGTTCTCCTTCCTCGACGAGATGACGAAGATGCCCGCCACGGACGAGGAGATGAGGGCCGACCTCAACGCCATGACCAAGAAGTACCGCGGCCGGGAGCTCGAGAAGATCATCGAGGGAGTCACCTACGGCCGCTACGTGGGCCTGCTGCTGGAGCTGGCCACGGTGGACCACTTCATGAGCCGCGACTGGGAGATCCTCCAGAGCGGCCGGGAGCTCTTCGACGCGGAGGGAATGTACATCACCGAGCTCGACGTGGTGGCCCGCTCCCCCGAGGGAAAGGTCGCCCTCGTGGAAGCCAAGTCCGCGCGGGTCCCCCTGCCCTTCCACGAGGTGCTCCAGGACAAGGTGACGGCCAAGCTCGCCGCCTACGCCAAGAACCGGGCGCTGCTGGAGTCCTCCATCGGAGCCAGGATCGACGAGGTCGTCTTCTCCTTCGACGTGGGCAACAACCGGGCCCTGGCCTCCTACCTGCAGGAGCGCGAGGGTGAGCTCTCCGCGAAGTACGGGTTCCCCGTCAGGTTCGTGTTCCTCAAGATGGAGGAGGCCGGCGGCGAGAAGCACGGCGGCCAAAAGCGCGGCTCACGGCGCCGCTGAACGTCCGAGGGGGTCTTCTAGGGAGCCAGCGTGTCGGCGCCCGGAGCGCTGGGGTCGGCCTCGCCCGTGCCCACGAGGTACTTCATGATGGTCTCCCGGACCTCTTCGTCCGGGATCTCGCCCGCGCGGCGCGCGATGGAGACGTTGATGATGAAGTCGCCGGACTCGAGCTCCTGGACGACCACGGAGAAGGTCTTCGGCGTCACGGAGCCCGTGACCAGCAGGTCGGCCTTGGTCTTGTTGCGCAGGGTGCTCAGGCTGAAGAGCGTCAGGCCGAAGGCGTCTCCCTTGACCTTGCGGTACTCCTTCTGCAGGAACTCGGGGTCCACGGTCTTGCGGCCCCGTTCCTCGAGCGCCTTGATGAGGTCCCGGGTCAGGACCTTGCCCCTCTTGCCGTCGTCGTCCGCGAAGGGAAGCACGCCGTAGGTCTCGTACCTCGCCATGTCCGTGCCGGGTTCGACCTTGATCTTCCGGCGGTCCCGGACGTCGGCGCAGCCCGCCGACGCCAGAAAGGCGGCAGCCGCCAGTCCCCACACCCCGATGATCCGCTCTCTTCCCATGACCCTCACCTCCGCGGCGAGCCGCACGGCATTCTAACAAAATAGGCGAAATGACCGCGCCGCCCTGAGGGCGGCGCGGTAGACGCTGCGACAGTCGGACTCAATTGCTCGAGGCCTGGTCGAGAAGCTGCAGGAAGGCGGTGTCGAACCGGACCTCGGCGTGAGACTCGGCCATGGTCTTGGGGACCCCGGCCGAGACGGCCGAGATCTTGGTGACGTCCTCCCCGCGGCAGCCGTCGGCCGGGCACTTGTTGGAGACCCGGCAGGAGCCCTTCCAGACGTAATCGTTCTCGCCGCGCACCAGGATGCCCTCGACCAGCCCCGTGCCCGCGTTGAAGACCGCGGAACCCGAGTTGCCGCCGTAGGTGTCGAGGTTCGCCACGAAGTAGCCCTCGGGGGAGGCGTCGCGCACCGTGGCCCCGCCCGCCACCTTGGTCGGCAGGCCAGCGGGATGGCCGATGACGATGAGCGGGGTCTTGTCCGCGATCTTGCCCGTCCGGTTGAGCTTGAGCGGGGCGTGGTTGAGGACGCGCCGGTCAAGCTGGACTAGGGCCCAGTCCGCGCCGTCATCCACCTGGGCGCGGCCGATGAGCTTGGCGCAGCCGTAGACCTCGGCCGCGGGGACGGAGTCGGGGTTTGCTCCCTTCTTCTTGATGTTGAACCCGAAGACGAACTTGGCGTCCTTGCAGGCGTATTCGGTCTCGACGCAGTGGCCGGCGGTCATGAGGAGGTCGGGGCCCACGAGCGAGCCGGAGCAGAAGGCGCCGTTGCGCTGCTCGTAGAACGGCTCTTCCTTGCAGAGGCTCATGCCCTGGCCGTAGGAGCGCGTGGTCAGCAGGGCCTTGTCGCCCTCGACCTTGACGTTGGAGCCCTCGAACAGGGCCACGGTCGAATCCGCCATCTTGAGCAGCTTGGCGTTGCTGACCTGATAGATGTCGAGCCTGTCGTCGTCGCCGTAGATGACCTCGATGTGCTGGGCCCAAGCGCGGGACATCATGCCGCAAAGCGCGACCACCGCGACGGCCCCAAGGATCTTCTTCATCACCCCTCCCTTGCTCCCCGTGAACTCCGGGCGTTTTCCACCCGCGGCCCGAGTATACCATAAAATAGGCCGAAGGGCCCCCTCCCGGCCTAGGCCCTCCGGCCCATCGGCCTAGGTCCAAGGACCCGCTCCCCTGCCGCTCCCGCGGCCCCATCGGACCGCGCAAGCCCGTCCCCGCGCTCCTCGCGGCAGGACCGCCAAAATGCTTTCATATCCCGACGGAGAAACGACATGACCAACCATCCAAGGAAGCGTTTCCTGATCGGGATCGCGGGCTCCTCGGGCTCGGGCAAGACCACCTTCGCGCGCCGGATCATCCAGGAGTGCCGCAGAGCAGGCATCAAGAGCGCGCTCTTTTCTCTTGACAACTATTACCGGCCCCTGGACGGGATGAGCCTCCCGGAGCGCCGGACCTACAACTTCGACCACCCCGACGCCATCGACTTCAGCCTGGCCCGCGAGCACCTCCAGCGCCTCATGGAGGGCCGCGCCGTCCGCATGCCGGTCTACGACTTCAAGCTCCACACCCGCTCCAAGCAGACCATCTCGCTCTCGCCTTCCGAGCTCATCGTGGTGGAGGGTCTCTACGCCCTGCACGAGGCGGAACTCCTCGCCCTCTACGACTATAAGCTCTTCGTCTCCACGAGCCTGCCCACCGCCATCCTCCGGCGGGTCGAGCGGGACATCAGCGAGCGCGGCCGCACCGTCGAGAACGCCAAGCACCAGATCCTCTCCACCGTCCTGCCCATGTACGAGACCTACGTGCGGCCCACCCAGAAGAACGCGCACTTCTCCATCAACTGGGAGGGAGAGGAGATCCCGGACAAGGCCACCGAGGGCATCGTCCGGATGGTCCGCGACCACTTCCGGTAGTCAGCCCAGGTCCGCCGGGCTCAGCGTCCCGGAACCCGACCCGCGCGGAGGACGATCCACCGCGCCCGCCGCCCTTGCCAGGAAGAGCCCCACCGCCTTGCGCGCCTGCTGGACCTGCCAATCCCAAGCCCCGCACTCCTCGAGCCCCATCAGGAACCCATCCACCCGCCCGGCCGTCTCCTCCGGCACGGGCACCCCATGCTGCCCGTGGAACATCCGCGCCCACCTCGTGAAATACGGCGCCTGGGCGGGCGTCGCCCCAGCCCGCCTCGCCGCGTCCTCGAAGGCCTCCCAGAACCCCGGCGCAAGCGGTCCTTCACCCGAAGAATCCCTATTGGCAATCCCCATAACCTGATATACTCTATACGAGCGAACCCCAAAAAAGTTCCCTTATGAACGGGACTTCCGTCGCGGAACCTCGCACCCCCTGCCCGCAGCAGCGCTCCCAAGCCCGGGCCCACCCCTTCGCAAGGCCGCAGGACCACTCAGCCGGCTGCGATACATCGCTTCCCCACAATCCATTACCACGATGAAGTTAAAACTTATAACCTTTTTCCACCAAATCATCTGTTAGGTCCACTCATCTGTTGACAATAGGCACACAATGTGCTACACTAGAATACAGTGAAGGCGATCCGCTGGGACGAGCAGAAGAATGAGTGGCTCAAGGTCCACCGAGGCGTCGGATTCGAGCAGGTGGCCCTCAAGATCGAAGCCAGCGATGTTCTAGACGTTGTAGAGCATCAGAATCGGGCGCGCTATCCTAATCAGCGCATATTCATCCTGGAAATGGGCGGCTACGCTTATCCGGTGCCTTTTGTCGAATCCGAGACGGAGATATTCCTCAAAACCATTATCCCGAACAGGAAAGCGACCAAGCAGTTCCTGGGCGGAGGGGAGCCGAATGGCTAAACTGAATAAAGAAGAGAAAGCACTCTCCCGGTCCTATGACCGGGGCGAATGGAAATCCATCAAGAATCGAAAGGCTGAAGTAGGCCGGTATCAGTCCTATGTGCGCGAGGCCCTTCAGAAAAGCAAGCGCGTCAACATCCGAATAACGCCGCAGGATCTTGAAGGAGTACAGCACAAGGCCATCGAGGAAGGAATCCCTTATCAGACTCTTATGGCCAGCGTCATTCACAAGTACGTGATGGGCAGGTTCGTTGAGCGGGGACCTAGCAATCGCTAGAGCCGACCGCGCTTCGCGGCCGCGTCCCGGGGTCCGCGGCGGCTGAGCACAGCGTCTAGGGCGCATGAAACGGACATCGGAGATGCCGAATTACAACGTCGACTACTTTCTGCGGCTTGAGCATGCCGTGTGGCGCGCTCTTTGCGAGGGAGATATGGATGCCGACAGGGCCGTGCTTGCGGACGACTTCCTAGGGGTGTATCCATCTGGACGCGCAGACAAGTCAGCTCATGTGGCACAACTGCGCGATGGGCCGACGATGTCGACCTTTTCCCTTGCGGATGCGGAGATAGTGATTCTAGGGGAAGGCGTGGTGCTGTTGACCTACAGGGCGGAGTTCGTGCGCCGTTCTCCAGCAAGTCGGAGAGAGGCGGAGTCAATGTTCGTCAGCTCCGTTTGGCGCAAGGAGGGCGAATCGTGGCGCAATGTGTTCAGCCAAGACACCATGAACGTTCGGGAAGATCCGAAATAGCGAGCCCCGCCTTCCAGGCGGGGCTCCCTTTTGCCTACCTTATATAACGGCTACTGCGGGAGGTTGGCCTCCAGCAGGTCCACGAAGGACTTGTTGGCCGAGACCGCCTTGAGCGCCTCGGGCGTCTGGAGCGGGATCTGCGCCGTGAGGGCGGAGAGCTTGGTCACGTCCTCCCCCCTGCAGCCCTCGGCCGGGCACTGGTTGGAGACCTGGCAGGAGCCCTTCCACACGTAGTCGTTCTCGCCGCGCACCAGGATGCCCTCGACCAGTCCCGTGCCCGCGTTGAAGACGGCGGAGCCCGAGTTGCCGCCGTAGGTGTCGAGGTTCGCCACGAAATAGCCGTCCGGAGAGGCGTCGCGCACCTTGGCCCCGCCCGCCACCTTGGTCGGCAGGCCCGCGGGATGCCCGATGACGAAGAGCGCGGTGCCGTTCTCGATCTTGCCCGTGCGGTTGAGGGCCAGCGGCTTGTGGTTGAGGACCGGCCGGTCGAGCTTGATGAGCGCCCAATCCGCGCCCGTGCCCACCTGCTCTCGGCCCAGGAGCTTGGCGCAGCCGTAGACCTCGCCCGCCGGCACGGAGTCGGGGTTCACGCCTTTCTTCTTGACGTCGAAGCCGAAGACGAACTTCGTGCCCTTGCAGGCGGAGTCGCTCTTCACGCAATGGCCGGCCGTCATGAGGAGGTCGGGCCCCACGAGCGAGCCCGAGCAGAAGGCGCCGGTGCGCTGGTCGAAGAAGGGCTCCTCCGGGCAGAGGTTGTAGTCCTCGGCGTAGGAAGCCGTGGTCAGCAGGGCCTTAGGTCCCTCCACGCGCACGGAGCCGCCGGAGAAGAGCCCGACCGTGGATTCGGCGAAACCCAGGAGCTTCGGGTTCGTCACCTGATAGAGGTCCAGACGGTCGTCGTCGCCGTAGATGACCTCGGACTGCTGGGCCGAGACCCGGCCCGCGCACGCCAACGCCAGCACGACCAGCACGCACCCAAGTTTCTTCATCGCACCCCCATGCCCGCGGCCCAGCCGCAGGACGCCCCAGTATAGCACAGTTTTGGGCCCAAAGACCCATGCCGGACTAGGCCTTTCGGCCCATGGGAAGGGAGGGCGGCCTCAGTGCCTGAGCCCGAAGCCCACGAAGTAGTGCTTGCTCTGGAAGTTGTAGCGGTAGGTGCGCTCGTAGCGGGTGTTCGAGGAGCTCATCCTCGCGGCGCCCTGGGCCTTGAGGGAGAGGAACTCCGTCAACGCCAAGGACAGGTTGTAGCTCCAGATGTGGTCGTTGGTATAGACGGTCTCCTCCCCGCGGTACGTCCCATCCTCGTCCTGGGCGAGCCGCTGAGTGTACTCCTTGCGCTCGTAGTCGTAGCTCAGGCCCGTCTCCAGCCGCCCGGCTTTCAGGCGGACGAACGGACCGGCGGCCAGGCCGTGGTAGTCGTAGTATTTCTGGTTGTACTTGAGCCTGGAGGCCTCGTAATGGTTCTGGTTGGAGGTCAGGCCCGCGAACCCGGCGTGGAAGCCGGCCGCGGGCTCGAAGTCCAGCGCCCCCACGCTCCAGCCCCGCCAACGATGCTGGATGCCCAGGTCGCCGTTCCAGGCCAGGTCCGCCCTGGAGTCGTCGGAGAACGTCCCCGCGCTGGAGACGACGTTCTGGTCCGGGAAGGCGCGCAGCGAAGCCGTCACCGACCCCGAGAGCAGGCCCCGCTCCCACGGCAGCCAGTCCGCGGCCATGGTGTAGTCGAAGGCGTTGAAGTCGAGGACCGCCCCGCCGGCGCGGATCTCGGAGCCGAACTTCTGCGCCGCCAAGGTCTCGAAGTTGTAGAAGCGCACGGCGTAGAACGCGAAGGTGTTGCGCAGGGAGCGCAGGCGCTCGCCGAGGCGCTCGAACTCCAGCCCGCCGGAGAACTTGTGGTGGTTGAAGAGGCCGCGCTCGAGCGACTCCCCGGGGACCTCGCTGAGCATCTCGTTCTTGAACCCGAAGTAGGGCTTGAGCGCGATGGCCTCCGTGAAGGAGTGGACCCACTTCAGGTTCACGATGGTATCCAGGGTCGTGTGCGTGAGGAAGCTGCCGCCCACGGTCTCCCTCGCCTCGTAGGTCCGGCGGAACTGCCCCGCCAGGGTGGGGATGAAGGCGTCCCGGTCCGACAGCCGGACCGCGGGCGTGGCGGACCAGAAGATGTTGCCTCCGAAATTCGAGTCCCCGGCCTCCAGATAGGACTGGCCGCCGAGCACGTCGAGCCGGAGGACCGGCGCGAACTCGGCCGCGGACCCGGGAACCGTCGTCCACAAGAACGCGGCCGCGGCAAGGAGGCTGCGCCTCACCACACGATCCCCCGTCCTCCCGCCGCCGAGGCGCGGGCGTCGCCGGTCTCAGGCGACAGGAGCCCCGCGACCAGATGCAGCGTCGGCGTCATCACGAGGTCCAGCTTGCCGCCCGTGAACATGGAGCCCGAGACCCGCCGCTCGAGGATCCCCCTCTCGAAGAGGTCCGCGACCTGGTCATAGCCGCTCGTCGAGCTCTCGTCGGGCCTGCCCCTGGTCCAGACGACCCCGCCGCGGTCGTCGAGGGTCACGCGGTCCTCCTCGATGAAGGCCCTGGGGCTGGCCGCCGCGAAGGCCAGCAGGGCCGCGTCCCTCGCCCCGGTGACGCCGACCACGGCGCTCTCGCCCACGTCCACTATCCCGTCGTTGTCCGTGTCCGAGAAGAAGTGCGTGTCGCCCGCGTTGGAGAGGCAGGCCGCGTCGGTCCCCTGGCAGCCCGCGCCCGGGAGAGCCACGGTCGCGGTCCCGTCGCGGCGGCTGACCTTGTCATGGAACACGGCGGCCACGGAGCAGTCTCCGTAGGAGCAGCCGGTCCCGGCCTCGGCGTCCTCCGCGAAATCGAGGACCCCGTTGCCGTTGGTGTCCCGGAAATTGACGTAGCGCTTGGCCTCCACGAACCGGCTCCTCAAGGACTCGGGCACGGCTTGGTCTACGACCGCGGCCTTGCCCGTGGCGTTGCCCGAGGCGTCCGTCGGGTCCAGGGTGATGAACGAATAGTCGTAGTAGGCGGCCAGCACGGTGCCGGGGACCGCGACGTCCCGGACCTGGACCTCCACGGGCTGCAGGCGCGCGAGCATCCCCGTGACCGCGGTCCCGGCGAGCGTCCCGTTGTCCGCCGGCCTGAAGGCGGGATCGGTGTAGATGCGCTGGATGCCCGCCGAGGCGCCGTCTGCGAACTCGTAGAGGTTGCCGAAGAAGGTCTGGTAGGCCGTCCTCACCGCCGGCGCGTCGTAGCGGCCCGTCTCCGTGTTGAAGACAGGTTCCGGGATCAGGCTCACCGCAAGGGCGTCGCCGTCCACCCCGATGCGCGTCACCGTGTCGATGGAGTTCGACTGGGTCCAGAGGTACTTGACGGCCCAGAAGGCCGGCTTGGCCGAGGTCGGACTGTAGAACAGGTTCCCCGCCGCGTAGAGTTCCGTCGGAAGGGCGGCGTTGGCCTCCACCTGCAGGATGCCGTAGTCCACCCGCTCGCCCCGGCCGTTGAGCGTGATGAGCTTGAAGGATTTCGGGTCGGGCCTGGTGATGTACTCCTCCACCCGCACCCTGCCTCCGTTCGCGTCCACGAGGACGTGACCCTCCTGGTACTGGGTGGCGCGCGCGTCGAAGACGACCGCGGACTCGACCGCGTCCCTGGCCAGGCTGCGCTGGACCTCGCGCTCCACCTCGGCCCGGAAAAAGCCTGCCTCCCCGGGAGCCTTCACCGCCGGACCGCGCTTGGCGGCCCGGGGCTCCGGAGCCTCGGCCTCTCCCTCCCCTTCGGGCTCCTGGGCGGGCTCTCCGCCGGGCCGAGGAGCCTCCTCAGGAGGAGCCGTGAAGGCCGGGCCGAAGAGCTCCACCGGCCCCATGCGTCCGGAGACGATCTCCACGCGCTCGGCCGCCTTGAGGGTCTTCTTGGCTCCGACGGCGTAAACAGAGACCTCGCCTTTCTCCACCTCCACCCGCACCCTCCGGTCGCTGGTGGCGGAGACCGAGAAGCGCTCGTCCGCCCGGGCCACCACGGCGGCTCCGGGCGCGCGGACCTCGAACTTCCGCTGCGCGCGCCAAGAGACCTGCGCCGTGACCTTGCCCTGGAAGAGCCCGACCGCGATGTGGTCGAATTTGTCCTTCTCCAGCGACATGACGGAGAACGGCGAGAGCTCGACCTTGGAGCCCTCGTGGAACTCAGCCCTGACCTTGGCGTCGGCGTAGGTCTGCACGCGGTCCCCGGTCTTGATCTCACCCCCGGAGGCGGGCACCTCGCGCCACTCCTTCTTCCCCGCGGCCCGAGTCTCCACGAAGCCCCCTGACGCGGTGATGCGGGCGCTCTCGTCCGGGTCATCAGGCGCGGACTTCTTGGCCCCTGCCTTGGGCTGAGCCGCGGCCGGAGCGGCCGCGGCAGCTTCGGCGGCCATGCCTTCCGAATGGTCCACTGTGGGAGTGGAGGAAGCCCTGGGCCTGGCAGCAGGCTTCTTCCTGACAGGCTTCCTCTTGCGGGGCTTGCGCTTGGGCTGGGCGGCCGGAGCCTCTTGCGCCGCGCCGGCTTCCGGAGCAGGGCCCGACGCTGGGGCGGCCTCGGTCTCCTCGGGAGCCGGCGCCGCAGGCGCCGGCTTGCGGGAGGACTTGGCCTTGCCGGCCTTGCGCCGGGACCGGACCGCTTCGCTCTTGATGGTGGGCGGGGCCACGGCCTCCGCCTCCACGACCGGCGGCGCGGATTGCGCGACAACAGGTGAGACCGCCAGGTTCAGAAGGCCGGCGGCACCGAGAAGCAGAGCAAGGAGAATGCGCCTGGACAGATGGCCCATGGGGCACTCTATGTATAGATGAACGATGTTGCGGTATTATTGTCGGAGGGCCGATCATCTCAAGCAGGTTGCGACGCTGACCTATTGTCGAAGCTGCATCCGCAGGCGATGGGCTCCGGCCCGAGCACGCTGCGATGCCCGGCTGCTGAAACGGGTCCCCTCCCGTGGTTCTTTGCTCTAAAGCAACACTTCGTCAAACAACAGCCTTTAATCGCTTCGTTTGGCCCGTCCATTGCTTTAAAGCAAAGAACCACGGAGGACCCCATGGATCCGGTCTCAGGCGGGGTGCGCTGGGTCGCGCCGACTAATTGCTCAGACTCCTAGGCCCAGACCCCGGGGATATCGCGGCGGCACTCCGGGCAGGAGCCCTTCGAGCCGTCCAGGGCCAGGCGCGAGCCCATGACCCGGAAGCCCCTGCGCTCGACCAGCACCGCTCCACAGCTCGGGCAGGCGGTGTCCTCCCACCCCCCGGTGTCGCCGCTCAGGTTGCCGGCGTAGACGTAGCGCAGGCCCGCGGCCTTGCCGAGCTGTGCCGCCTTGAGCACCGTGGCCGCCGGGGTGCTCTCCGGGCCCTCCATCCGGTAGTCCCGGTGGTAGGCCGTGACGTGCCAGGGGATGTCCGGCGACACCGAGGCGAGGAACCTCGCCAAGGCCGAGAGCTCGCGCTCGGAGTCGTTGACCCCGGGCAGGAGCAGGGTGACGACCTCGACCCAGAACCCGAGCTCGCGCATGGCGGCGATGGAGTCGAGCACGGCCTTGAGGGACCCGCCCATGAGACGGCGGTAGGTCCCCTCGTCGAAGCATTTGAGATCCACCTTGTAGAAGTCCACCCACGGCCTGAGGAAGGCCAGGACCTCGGGGGTGGCGCTGCCGTTGGAGACGTAGCAGCACCGCAGGTCGGCCTTCTTGGCCTCCCCGAAGACCTCCACCGCCCACTCCGAGGTGATGAGCGGCTCGTTGTAAGTCGAGGTCACGGTCAGGCAGCCGTCGTCCGCCGCGGCCTTGACGATGTCGCGGGGCGAGCAGGGCCGCACCGCGTGGCCGGCGGCGGGGTCGCGCAGGGCCTGGCTCGAGACCCAGTTCTGGCAGAAGTCGCAGGTGTAGCAGCACCCGAGCATGCCGAAAGACAGGGAGCGGGACCCGGGCAGGACGTGGAAGAAGGGCTTCTTCTCGATGGGGTCCGCCTGGAGCCCGGCCACGTAGCCCCAGGGCACCATGAGCTTGCCGCCCTGGTTGAAGCGCACGCGGCAGGCCCCGGTCTGGCCGCCCTTGAGCTTGCAGCGCATGGCGCAGGCGAAGCACTCGAGCCTGGCGTCGGGGAGGACGCGGAAGAGCTTGCCGGGCGCGGTCAGGCGCTTGAGCGACTCCGCGAGGCTCTCCATCAGGGGAACCTTACAATAAAACCCGGCCCCTCGCCACCGCCTCCCCTCATCCCTCGCAGCGAGGAAAGCCGAATTTTGTAGACTAGCCCACGATGAACAAAGGCGTCATCGCCCGCTATCGAGGCCGCCTGCCGGTGTCGGACAAGACTCCGGTCGTCACGCTCTGCGAGGGCTCCACCCCGCTCCTGCGCGCGGACCTCCTCGCCGCGGCCGTGGGCCTGCGGGAGGGCTCGGTCTACCTCAAGCTCGAAGGAATGAACCCCACGGGCTCCTTCAAGGACCGCGGCATGACCCTGGCCGTGTCCAAGGCCCTGGAGGAGGGCTCCCAGGGCGTGGTGTGCGCCTCCACCGGCAACACCGCGGCCTCGGCCGCGGCGTACGCCGCGCGCGCGGGACTGCGCTGCATCATCTTCATCCCGAAGGCCGGGGTCGCCGTCGGCAAGATCGCCCAGGCCCTCATGCACGGCTCGGAGCTCGTCGAGGTGCGCGGGAACTTCGACAAGGCCATGACCGTGTCCCTCAGCAGGGCCGCGGAGCTTGGGTTCACCGTCGTCAACTCGGTCAACCCGTACCGCATCGAGGGCCAGAAGACGGCCGCCTTCGAGGTCGCCGAGGACCTGGGCGCCCCTCCCGAGCTCCTCTTTTTGCCCGTAGGCAACGCGGGCAACATCACGGCGTACTGGAAGGGCTTCTGCGAGCTCGGCGGCAGGCGGCCGCGCCTGATGGGCTACCAGGCGGCCGGGGCGGCCCCCCTCGTGCTGGGTCGCGACGTGGAGGACCCCAAGACCGTGGCCTCCGCCATCCGCATCGGCAAGCCGCTCTCCCGCGCGGGCGCCCTGGCGGCCAGGGACCAGTCCGCGGGCCTCATCGATTCCGTCACGGACGCGGAGATCATCGCGGCCTACCGCCTCCTGGCCAAGGCCGAGGGCGTCTTCTGCGAGCCGGCCAGCGCCGCCTCCGTGGCCGGGCTCCTCAAGTGCCGCCGCGAGAAGGTCCCGTTGTCGGGCCGGATCGTCTGCGTGCTCACCGGCCACGGGCTCAAGGACCCGCAGACACCCATGAGATTCAAGTACCGCCCCTTCAAGGAGAGATGAGCATGGCCTCCAGGCGCATCCGCCGCATCCTCATCCAGGTCCCGGCCTCCACGAGCAACCTCGGGCCGGGCTTCGACTGCGTGGGGATGGCGCTGGGGCTGTGCAACGACGTCCTCCTCGAGGCCCACCCGGACCCGGGGGAGCCGGTGTGCGAGACCGCGGGCGAAGGAGCGGGCCGCCTGCCCTCGGGCCGGGAGAACCTCCTGCTCCGAGCCGCGAGCCTCATCCTCCCGGACCTCACACGGCGCCGCCTCGTCTTCAAGTCCCGCAACCGCATCCCGATCTCCCGGGGCCTGGGCTCGAGCGGCGCCGCCATCGTCGCGGGCCTGCTCGGGGCCAACCACGTCTTCGGCAAGCCGCGCTTCTCGCTCGACGACCTCTTCGAGCGGGCCATCTCCCTGGAGGGCCATCCGGACAACGTGGCCGCAGCGCTCTTCGGCGGGCTCGTGGTCTCGGTGAAGTCCCGCCTGGGCTTCATCCCCTACCCCTTGAGGCCGCACCGCTCCCTGGCCGCGGTGGTCTGCGTCCCGGACATCGAGCTCGCCACGGCCCAGTCGCGCGCCGTCCTCCCGCAGGACTACTCGCGCCGCGCCGCGGTCCTCAACGTCTCCCGCGCCCTCGTGCTGTCCTCGGCCCTCGAGCGCGGCCTCTGGGACCGGCTCGAGGAGGCCATGGCCGACGAGTTCCACCAGCCCTACCGCGCCGACCTGGTCCCGGGCTTCGAGGACGTCCTGGCCGCGGCCCGGGACCACGGCGACTGCGGGGCCGCGCTCTCGGGCGCGGGCTCCTCCGTGGTCGCCCTCTGCCGCCGGGGCCCCTGCACCGCGGCCATCGGCCGCGCCATGCAGGCGGCCTTCACTCGCCACCGCGTCAAGAGCCGCTTCCTCGTGCTCCCGGTCCACCGGGAGGGCGCGCGGCTCTCCAGGCCGAAATGAGGATCAAGGTCCTCAAGTTCGGCGGCACCTCGGTCGCCGACCCCGAGAAGATCCGCCGGGCGGCGGAGCGCGCGGCCGCCGCGCGCCGGGCAGGCTGGAGCGTGGTCGTGGTCGTCTCCGCCCCGGGTGAGATGACGGACGAGCTCCTCCACCTCGGCCGCCGCGTCTCCTCCTCCCCTCCCGCCCGCGAGTCCGACCAGCTCGTCGCCGCCGGCGAGGTCGTGAGCATCGCCCTTTTCTCCATGGCCTGCGCGGAGCTCGGGGTCCCGGCCGTCTCCCTCACCGGCCCCCAGGCCGGCATCGAGACCGCCGGCCCCCACGCCAACGCCCGCATCCTCCGCATCCGGCCCGGCCGCATCCTCTCGGAGCTGCGCGCCGGCCGCGTCGTGGTCGTGGCGGGTTTCCAGGGCTCGGCCGCGGGCGGCGACCTCGCGACCCTCGGCCGCGGCGGCTCGGACCTGACGGCCGTGGCCCTGGCCGCGCGCCTCGGGGCCAGGCACTGCGAGATCTTCTCCGACGTCAAGGGGATCTACACCGCGGACCCCAGGATCATCTCCAACGCGCGCAAGCTGCGCTCCATCGGCTTCGAGGCGATGCTCGAGCTCTCCGGCGCCGGAGCGCAGGTCATGCAGCCGCGCTCCATCGAGCTGGCGCGCTCGGCCGGGCTCCCGCTGCAGGTCCGCTCGGCCTTCCACGCGCAGGAGGGGACCTGGATCGTCGCCGACCGGAGCCGCGGAAATACCCCGTCGAGGAGGCCTCCCATGGCGCGCGCTGTCACGGAAAAGACCCAGGTGTCGAGCCTCGCCATCCACAAGGGCGAGGTACTACTGAGCATCGTCGATGTCCCGGACCGGCCGGGCGCGGCCGCGGCCATCCTCGCCCGGCTCTCCGGCGCCGGCATCCCGCTCGACATGATCCTCCAGTCGGCTTCCGGACGCTCGAAGACCGTCTCTCTGTCCTTCATGACCGACCGCAGCCACGCGGCTCGGGCCCGGGCGGCCCTCGCCGAGGCGGCACGGCGCCTGCCCGGAGGGAGCGCCCGCGTCGAGACCGACGACCGGATCGCCAAGGTCTCCGTGGTTGGGACGGGCTTCCGCCGCTCCCCGGAGGTGGCGGCCCGGGTCTTCGACACCCTTTCCAAGAGCCGCATCAACATCCGGATGATCTCCGCCTCGGACCTGCGCATCTCCTGCGTGGTCGAGGCCAGCCAGGGCGAAGCCGCCCTGAGGGCACTGCACGGGGCCTTCGGCCTGGCCGCCCGGAGGTGAGCATGGGACGCATCCTCGTCGTAGACGACGACAACACGATCCGCGACCTTCTCAAGGAGATCCTGGAGATGAACGGCCACCTGGTGGACCAGGCGACCAACGGCAAGGAGGCGCTCGACCTCATCAAGCGCAACCCCTACGACCTCGTGGTCATGGACCGCAACATGCCCATGATGGACGGGGTGCAGGCGGTGACCATCATCAGGAGCAACCCGAGGCTCCTGTCCATGAAGATCATCATGTGCACCTCGGCCAGCGTGGTCAAGGAGGTCGACGAGGCGTTCAAGGCGGGGGCCAACGACTACGTCGTCAAACCCATCGAGATCGCCAAGCTCCTGGCCAAGGTCAACAAGCATTTGCCCTAGAACGGTGCCTGGCATTGTAGTTTTTGTATCTTTGCCCGCCAAAAATACAAAAACTACAATGCCAGGCACCGTCACTTGACTAATCGGCGCGGACCTGTTATAAATTAGGCACGCCATCAGGACCGCCGAGAAAGGCGGTCCTGCTTTTTATTGCTTTGTGACCGAACCAGAGAAGATCAGAGACCCGATCCTCGTCACCGCGCGGGAGCATCTCGAGGAGGTGGCGGCCGATATCCACCGGACCGGCCGCGTGGCGGTGGACATCGAGTCCAACAGCTTCTACGTCTACCGCGAGCGGACCTGCCTCGTGCAGATCTCCACGGTGGACGCGGACTACATCGTGGACCCCCTCGCGGTCAAGGACCTCTCCTCCCTGGGCCCGATGTTCGCCGATCCCGCGACCCAGATCGTCTTCCACGCCGGGGAGTACGACGTGGTCTGCCTCAAGCGCGACTACTCCTTCACCTTCGCCCACCTCTTCGACACCATGATCGCCAGCCGCCTGCTGGGCTTCAAGGAACTGGGCCTGGCCGCGGCCATCGAGCGCCACTTCGGGGTGAAGCTCTCCAAGAAGCTCCAGCGCGCGGACTGGGGCAGGAGGCCGCTCTCCGAGGCCCACATCCGCTACGCCCAGCTCGACACGCACTACCTCCTGCGCCTGTGCGACATCCAGACGGGCCTCCTGCGCGAGAAGAAGCTCGAGGCCGACGCGGCCGAGGCGTTCGCCAAGCTCGCGCGCTCGACCCCGGTCGAGAAGGTCTTCGACCCCAACGGCTTCTGGAGGCTGGCGCGGGGACTCTCCCCTGACGGCCGCCAGCTCGCGGTCCTCAAGGAGCTCTACCTCCTGCGCGAGCGAGAGGCCGAGTCGCGCAACCGCGCCACCTTCCGGGTGATGCCGGATGAGGTCCTCCCCCGCCTGGCCATGACCCTGCCCCGGGACTCCGCGTCCCTGCGGGGCGTGCGGGGCATGACCCCCTACCTGCTCGACAACTACGGCTCCGCCGTGCTCGCCGCGGTGAGGCGCGGGCTCGCGGCCCCGCCCATCGACCCTGATTCGCGCGAAAAACCCGAGAAGAAGCGCGACCCGCGCGCGGGCAGGCTCTTCGAGAAGCTGCGCCTCTGGCGCAAATCAAAGGGTCAGCAGCTCAACGTGGATCCCGTGGACCTCATCCCGACCACGGACTTGAAGACCATCGCGCGCCTGACCATCGCCGGCTCCCGCGACCCCCTGGGCCCCTTGAGCCTGCTCAAGCGCAGCCGCTTCGGCGCCGAGATCCTCAAGCTCGCTCGCGGCAGCTGACCCGGCTCTCGCTCCTGCGGGCCTCCACGATCACCTGCCGCGCTCCTGCGTCGAAAGCCTCCTTCATGTGGTTCTTCCAGACGTGGACCACGTCGAACCCGGCCCGGCCGAGCAGGTGGAGGAGCTCCCGCGGGAAGATGATGGCCGAGGCGCAGGTGGTCTTGGCCGAGCGCAGGAGGCGCTTTCCATCGAACTCGGAGAGCACGATCTCCTCGCGCCGGACCCCGGAGGCGAAGTCGTAGGAGGCCTTCACGGCGTCCACGACCCTGTTGCCGTTGACCGGGTGGGCGAACTCGAAGACAGCCCGGCGTCCCGAGGACCGGACCCAGTCCTCCACGGCCGGCACGCTGTTGTCCACGAGCAGGGTCCCTCCGGTCCGGAGGTGCCTGCGGATGTTGAGGAGACCCCTGACCTGGTCTTCCGGAGTGAGCAGGTGCAGGATCGTGTCGCACCCGAGCACGGCCAGAGAGAAGCGCCGCTCCAGCCTGAAGCCGCGCATGTCGCCCTGGACCAGGCGCACGCGGGAGCGCACCTCGGGCCCCAGGGCCGCGAGCTTGGCCCGGCAGACCTTCAGCATGTCCCGGCTCGGGTCGAGGCCCGTCACCTCGGCTCCGGCCGCCGCCATGG
This sequence comes from Elusimicrobiota bacterium, assembly GCA_016218545.1. Lineage (GTDB taxonomy): Bacteria > Elusimicrobiota > Elusimicrobia > UBA1565 > UBA9628 > JACQWX01. The sequence continues at coordinate 144,438 of JACRDQ010000044.1, read as the reverse complement.
GGAGGAGCAGCCTTCCGGTGCCTGAGCCGAGCTCGAGCACCGGAGAGCCGTGGTCGGCGGCGGCCTCGACGAAGAACGGGACGTCGTCGTCAAAGGCCTGGATGGCGTCGTAGACCTCGGCGAAAAGCCCCTCGTACTCTCCGACCGAAGCGGCTCCGCGCATGGAGGCTAGTCTTCCAGCCGGAAGACCACGGACTGCGGGAGCTTGACCGCCACCGGCCCCCTGCGGGTCGTGGCCGGCTCGAAACGCATGAGCTTGGCCACCTCGCCCGCCGCCCGGTCGAAGGCGCCGCCCGCAGACGTGAGGACCTCGGTCGCAGACACCCTGCCGTCCGTGCCTACGTGCATGGCCAGGACCACGGTGCCTTCGCGGCCCGCGCGGCGCTCGCTCTCGGGATAGTAGCGCTGGAGCAGGCCGAAGATCTCGTCTCGGTTGAGGAGCCTGGGGTAGCTCAGGATCTCCCCCGCGCTTCCGGTGCCCGTGCCTCCGGGCACCCCGTCGTCGGTGCCCAGGCCCCGTCCGCCGGGGTTGGCTGCCGTGCCCTCACCCCCGGCCGCGCCGCCCGGGCTCGGAGGGGCTTCTTCGATCTTCTCGACCTTCTTCGTCTCCTGCGTGGGCAAGGTCCAATCCTGGGGAACGGGCGTCTGAGCCGGAGGCTTGGGCACCGTGGATTCCGTGGGGATGTTCGGCCCGGGGAATGCGCCGGGCACCAGCCTCTTGGGAGCGGCCAGGGGCGCGGGACTGCCCAGGGGCCTGGTCAGGTCGATCTCGATGGGGTCGGGCAGGAACACCTCCCCGCCGGGCTTGCGGCTCACCGCGTAGAAGAACCCGGCGTGCAGGACCAGCGAAGCGGCCACGGCCGCTTCGAAGAGCCGCGAGTCCCCGCCGTCGGACCAGTCCGCGAGACTTCCGCCCGCAAGGGTCATCTGTTCCTGCCCGCGCCCGGCTTTTCCGGCGCGGGCGCGCCGCTCCCGCCAGAACCGGAGGGCGGCCTGACTTCGAGCCCGATCTTCTTGACGCCCGAGCCGCGCACGAGGTCGAGCAGGCCCACGATCTCGCCGTAGGCCAGGGCCTTGTCCGCGGAAAGGGTCACGTGCACGCCCGGCGAGGCGGCCACGTGGTCCTGAAGCGCCTTGCCGAGCTCTCCCGCGTCGAGCTTCTTGCCCGCCAGGAAGAGCTCGCGCTTCTCGTTCATCACGATCTGGACCGCTTCCGTGGCGGAGCGGTCATGGTGCGTGGCCTTGGGCACGTCGACCTTGATGGCCCGGCGCTGGATGAGCGGAGCCGTGGCCATGAAGATGATGAGCACCACCAGGATGATGTCCACCAGCGGCGTGACGTTGATCGTGGTGATCGCGGCTTCGTCAGGCCCGTTCGAAGTGCCGGCCATGGTCAGGCCTTCGCGCCCCCGCCGGCGCGCAGCTGGGCGAGCATGAGCCTGGAGAGCGCCTCGGTCCCGGCCAGGAGGTCGCGGACCTTCTTCTGGAAGTAGTTGAAGCCCACCACGCACGGGATGGCCACGAAGAGCCCGACCGCGGTGGCGATGAGGGCTTCCGAGAGGCCCTTCATCACGACCTCGGGCCCGGCCGAGAGTTGGGAGAGGTCGTGGAAGGCCTTGATGACGCCGAGCACGGTGCCGAAGAGGCCGATGAAGGGCGCGTTGTTGCCGAGCGTCCCCAGCACGAGCAGGCGCTTCTCCAGGCGCAGGCGCTCCTCGAGGGTGGCGGAGGCCAGCAGGTCCTCGACCCCGGCGGCACCCCGGCCCGCCTGGGTGAGGCCTGCCTTCAGGATGCGGCTGGCCGCGCCGTGGTGCCGGGCCACGGCCTTCTCGAGCCCGGGAAGGTCGTCGGCCAGAGAGCGCATGATGCCCGTCCTGAGGGCCTGGAAGTCGCGCATCTCGCGCACGAGCACCATGCCGCGCTCGATCATGATGGCCACCGCCATGACGGAGCAGATGTAGAGCCCGTAGATGACCCAGTCGCCTCCGGAGAGGGCCAGGGTGTTCAGAAAGGTCTGGTTCATGTCACCTATCCTTGGATTCCTGCAGATTGAGCAGCGCGCCCGCCAGCTCGACCTTGACCACTGAGTGCGTCTCGCGGCCGAGCTGGACCATGAGCTTCCGATAATCCTCTCCCTTGCCGAGGTCCCCGAGGTACCTGACCGCCATGGCGCGGACCATCCAGTCCTCGTGCTCGCAATGCCGCAGGAGGACCTCCCGGCCGTAGGGCTCCCCGGTCCGCCAGAGGCCCTGGGCCGCGTAGACGCGCACCGCCGGAGAGACGTCGTCACGCGCCGCGTTCATGAGCGGGAAGAGCGCCGACGGCCCGCCCAGCAGGAGCAGGGACTCCACCGCCGCCAGGCGCACCGTGACGTTGACGTCCTGCAGGCCGCTCTGGAACAGAGAGAGGTACCGCTGGTCCTTCGTGTAGGCCAGGGCCACCATGGCCGCGGACCGTATCTGCTGGTTCGTGCCGAACTTGACCGTGCGTTCGAGCTCGTTGGAAAGCTGGAGGTCCTTGACCCCGGCCAGGCCCTCGGTGAGGAGGAAGCCCAGTTCCGTGTAGCGGGTCTTGAGCTTGAAGCCCGTGGCCGTGGTGAGGTTCGTGAGGTTGCCCACCGAGGCCGCGAGCTCCTCCTCGGAGGAGGCCCGGGCGTCCTGCCTGGACTGGAGGAGCCGGAGCAGGTGCATGTTGATCTGCGGGTCGATGACCTGGTCCTTGGGCAGCCGGTCGCGGGGCGCGGTGATGACCAGGGGCTCGAGCTCGGGCAGCATGGCCGCGGCGCAGAGCGCGGGCACGGGCAAGGACAGGGCGAGGAGCCCCGGGAGGACGCAGGCCGTGATCAGCTTCTTCATGGCGCGCCTCCCTTCTTCTTCCTGCCGAAGAGCTTGAGCGCCGAGACGCAGTACTCGGCCACCACGAAATCGTTGTCCTGCTCGCGGCCGATGCGCGAGACCAGGGTGAAGTAGTCCTCGGACGCGCCGTACTCGCCGAGGTAGCGGGCTGCCATGGCCTTGACCAGCCAACTCGGGTTGTCGAGGCCGGCGCGGAGCTTGGCCAGACCCCTGGGGTCGGCCAGCTTGGCCAGGCCCGCCGCCGCGTAGACCCGCAGGATGGGCTCGTTGTCGCGCTCCGAGGCCGCGGCCAGGAGCGGCAGGGTCATCTCGGGATGGCCCCACATGAGGAGCCCCTCCATGGCGCCGAAGCGCACGGCCGCGTTGAGGTGCACCAGGGCCTCGCGGAAGATGGCCAGGTGGCTGACGTCGCCGAAACCCGCCACCGCGACCAGAGCGGCGGAACGGACTTCCGGGTTGGAGTCCCATCGGGCCAGGGTCACGAGCTGCTCTCGGAACACGGGGTCCTCGTTGCGAGCGAGCCCCTCGGCTATTGGGACACCGAGGTTGAGGTAGCGGTTCTTCAAGGCGTAGCCGATGGGAGAGCCCACCTTGACGATCTCGCAGACCACGGGCGGCAGGCTCCTGTTGCACTCCGACCAGTCCACGCGCTGGTCGTCCTTCCTCTCCAGAGCGGCGAGCAGGGTGCTGCTGATGAGGGGGTCCACTTTCACGGGCTCAGCCGCGGCCCCGGGCCGAGCCGCCGGCGGAGCGGCCGGAACCGCGGCAGCGGGGGACGCCGGCGCGGGCGCGTCCGGTCCGGAGGTCGTCCCTCCTGAGACCGGGAGCTCGGCGCAGCCTGAGACCAGGAGGGCCGCCAGCACGACGGAATGCTTTTTCATAGTTCTTGCTCTAGTGCTTCGGAGCCAGCGGCGGCTGGTCGTCGATCATCTTCTGCAGCACGGCCGCGACCGCAGCCCCCGTGAGGACGATGACCCAGATGATGTAGATCCACACCAGCAGGATGGGGATGGCGCCGACCGACCCGTAGATCTTGCTGTACGTGACGACCTCGCGCGTGTAGATGCCGTAGCTGGCGCGGGCCACGGACCAGCCCGCGCCCGTGATGATGCCGGCGATGAAGGCGGCCTGCCAGTGCACGTGCCGGTTGGGCACGAGCTTGAAGACCACGAAGAAGAAGCCGCTCGCCAGGAGGAAGAACCCGGCGCCTCCGGGCAGGAGCCTGCTGAACGGCACGCTCATGGAGGAGCCCGCCCCGACCGCCACGGCCACGGCCAGGGGCCCCATGGTGATGAAGAACCAGTAGTAGGCGATGCGCCGGAGCACCCACAGCCCCCCCCTGCGCATGGGCGCCCGCCAGATATTGTTGATGGCGCACTCGATGGAATAGAACATCAGCATGCTCGTCACGATCAGGCCCGCGAACCCGCTGATGCCGATGGCGCCGGTATGCACGTTGGCGATGAAGCCGCGGATCGCCAGGATGACGGCCTCCTCCGAGCCCTCGGCCAGGTTCTTGATGATCATGGGCTCGACGAGGGAGTAGAGCTTCTCCATGCCGCCGAAGGCCTTGAAGGTGGCGAAGCTCACCGCCAGGGCCGGGATGATGGAGAGGATGGTCGTGTAGGCGAGGCTCGCGGCCTCGGTGAACATGTTGGTGCCGGAGATCTGCTTGACGACGTCTACGGCCAGCACGCGCATCTCGAGCGGAGCGAGATAGACCCGCTTGCGGACCTCGCGGATCTCGCGGATGTAGTCGCTCATGAGGAGGACAGGGCCTTGACGAGCTCCCGGCAGAAGGCGGGCAGGTCCTCGGGCTTGCGGCTGGTGATGAGCCCGCCGTCCACGCAGACCTCGGCGTCCACCCACTGGGCCCCGGCGTTCCTCACGTCGTCGGCGATGGCGTAGAAGGAGGTGGCTTTGCGGCCCTTGAGCACCCCGGCCGAGGCGAGGATCCAGGCTCCGTGGCAGATGGAGGCCACGACCTTGCCCGCCTTGAAGGCCCCGGCCACGAAGGCCGCAGGCTCGGGGTAGCGCCGCATGAAGTCCGGGGCGAACCCTCCCGGGACGACCACCGCGTCGACCTGCTCCGGCCGGAGCTCCGCGTAGGCCGCTTCCACGAACGCGGGATAGCCGAACTTGCCCTTGAAGACCCTGCCTTTCTCAGGCCCGAGGAGGAGCGCCTGGGCACCTTCCTCCTTGAGCCGATAGTAGGGGACCCATACCTCGAGCTCCTGGTACTGCTCCTCGATGAGCACGACGGCTTTCTTCCCCTGGAGGGTCATGGCGTTTCCCAGCGGATTATATCATTCAGGGCAGGCGGGAAGCCGGGTCTTTTAGGAAAAATGTTATCATAGGCATGCCTTATGCGCCTGATCCCCCTCCTGCTCCTCTTGTGCGCTCCGCTCGCGGCCCAGCCCGCGGCTCCGACAGCCGAGTCCTACACCCTCACGGCCTACGTCCAGGCGGCCCTCGAGAAGTCCCCTGAGGTACGCCAGGCCCGCGAGTCCTCCCAGGCCGCGGCCTACCAGTGGAAGTCCCAGTTCGCGGCCGCGACCCTGCCGACCCTCGGCTTCACCCTGCAGGGCCCGTTCTACGGCCACAGCACCCTCAACGACTACCGCTTCAATGTCTGGCGCATGGAGCGCCAGGACATGAGCGCGGCCACGAGCCTCAACCTCAACCTCTTCAACAGCTTCCAGGACTACCTCAAGACCCGCCAGAGCCGCTTGAGCCGGGATTCCTCGCTGGAGAGCCTGCGCTCGGTCACGCAGTCCAGGTCCTTCGAGGCTCTCCGGGCCTTCTACGACCTCGACCTCAAGCTGAGCCTCCAGGACGTCACCGACCAGAACCTCGCGGCCCAGGCCGAGCAGTACCGGCTCACCGAGGAGCTCTACCGCAACGGCATGAAGAGCCTCTCGGACCTCCTCAAGTCCGAGACGGACTGGCGCTCCGCGGAGCAGCGCCTGGCCGCGGCCGTGGCCGACACCAAGTCCTCCCTCGTGACGTTCAACATCCTCATCGAACGCGACCCCTTCTCGCCCGCCGCGCTCAAGGCGGACCTCGATCCGGGGGCGACCGTCCTGCCGCAGGTGGCCCTGGACCTCGCCCGGGCCCTGGCCCAGAAGCCCGACGTGCTCAAGGCCCGCCGCGACCTCGAGCGCGCCCAGGCCGGCCTCGACCTGGCGCTCCAGGGCATGACTCCGACCCTGGCCGTCAACGCCACCCTCAGCCGGGCGGACCTCGGGCCGGGCAGGCCGGCGAACCCCAACCCCTACTATCAGCTGGGGCTCTCGCTCTCCGCGCCGTTCAACTTCAATTTCGCCTCGCAATACTTCAACTACCGGGCCTCGGCCGCTGAGAAGAAGAGGAGCGCGGCGGCGCTGGCCTCGGCGGAGCGGACCGTGACCAGCGACCTGCACTCCGCCTACATCGTCCTCGAGCGCGCGTACAAGACCTACCACATCACGTCCCAGAAGGAGGTCATCGCGAGCAGGAACCTGGCCATCGTCAACGAGCGGTACAAGCAAGGCTCGGCCGACGTCATCACCCTGGCCCAGGCCCAGCTCGACTACCTCTCCGCCCGGGTGGACCGGGCCCAGGCCCTGCACGAGGCCTTCATCAACCGCGCGCTCTATAAACTGGCAGTGGGAGATCCCCTATGGTGAGCAGGCTCAAGAGCTGGTCCAAAGGCCGGTGGATCGCGGTCGTAGTCGCGCTGGCGCTGTTGGGAGGAGGCGGCTGGTACGGCTGGAAGAAGTACCGCGCCTCCAAGAACCCCGCGCCGGACGGCGACAACGTGGCCGTGGTGGAGAAGGGCGACATCGAGGTGCATTTCAAGGACTCGGGAGAGCTCACCCCGAAGCACTCCGTAGACGTCGCCCCCAAGGTCAGCGGACGCGTCATCGAGATGCTCGTGGACGAGGGCCACCGCGTCAGGAAGGGAGACAAGCTCGCGGTCATCCAGCCCGGCAGGACCGAGACCGAGGGCTACGTGCCCGTGGCCGTGACGAGCCCCATCGACGGCGTGGTCATGCGCTACCAGCCCAAGGGGAGCTACCAGCAGGACAGCACCCTGGCCAAGCTCGGCGACTACGTCATCGGGCTCACGGAGTCCACCAACCCGACCTACCTCCTCACCGTGGCCGACATCACCAAGCTCGTGGTCAAGATGAAGATCAGCGAGATGGACATCCTCAAGCTCAAGGAAGGAATGCCCGTCACGGTCGAGGTGGACGCCCTGCCGGAGTCCAAGTTCCCCTCCAAGGTGACCATGGTCTCGCCCCAGGCCGAGAAGGACCAGAACAACCTCAAGAACTTCAAGGTCGAGGTGAGCCTCCAGAAGACCGACCCGCGCCTCAAGCCCGGCATGACCGCCCGCGTGGACGGCCTGCTCGACACCCGCAAGGCCGTGCTCAAGATCCCCCTCTCCACCGTGTTCGAGGAGAAGGGCTCGGAGATCGCCTACGTCGCCCCGGCGGACAAGAAGGCCAAGCCGGTCAAGAAGACCCTCAAGCTCGGCCTGCGCAATGAGACCGAGGTCGAGGTCAAAGACGGCGTGGCCGAGGGCCAGAAGCTCCTTACCGAGAAGCCGGCCCAGAGCAAGAAGTCCTGACCATGATCCGTTTCGAGGACGTCGTCCGCTTCTACGGCGACTTCCAGGCCCTGGCCGGCGTGAGCTTCGCGATCGCCAAGGGCGAGTTCGTGGCCATCATGGGGCCCTCGGGCTGCGGCAAGTCCACCATGCTCAACATCCTCGGCCTCCTCGACCGGCCGACCTCGGGCCGGTACGTCCTCGACGGGGCCGATGCCTCGTCCTTGGCCGACGACAAACGCACCCTCCTGCGCCGGGCCAAGATCGGCTTCGTGTTCCAGGCCTTCAACCTGCTCCCGCGCCTCTCCGCGGCCGAGAACGTGAGCCTGCCCATGTCCTACGCCGGCGTCCATTCGGCGGAGCAGAGGACGCGGGCCGAGGACCTGCTCCACCGGGTGGGCCTCGGCCGCAAGTGCGGCCGGACCCCGCTCGAGCTCTCCGGCGGCGAGCGCCAACGCGTGGGCATCGCGCGCGCCCTGGCCAACGGCCCCGATATCCTCCTGGCCGACGAGCCCACCGGGAACCTCGACTCCAAGTCCAGCGCCGAGATCCTGGCCCTCTTCAAGGAGCTCCACGCCGAGGGCAAGACCGTGATCCTCGTCACCCACGACGCGGGCATCGGGGCCACGGCCCAGCGGACCCTGAGGATGAAGGATGGCCGGCTCCAGCAGGCCTGAGACGACAGGCTCGGCCGCGGTCCGCGCAGCGGGAGCGGCCGCCCTCTCCCTGTCGGAGGCCTGCAAGACGGGCTTCCGCGAGATCCGCACCAACAAGTTCCGCTCGGTCCTGAGCTTCGCGGCCATCGCCGTGGGCGTGGCCTCACTCATCTACACCCTCGCCCAGGTCAAGGGCATGCAGGACGCCATGACCCAGGCCATGGACCTCCTCGGCCCGGGCCGCATGGAGGTCGAGAGGAAGCGCGACTACGTTTCCCGCGGGCTCTCCCGGGGCCTGACCACCGAGGACGCGGACGCCATCCGCTCGGAGGTCCCCGGGCTCTACATGGTCTACCCCCTCACCGGCCGCTGGGGCGCCACGGTCCGCGACGGCAAGACCAAGGTCGAGGACGCCTACGTGCAGGGCATCACGCCCGAGTGGCGCAAGCGCGACTGGGTCTACACCCTGAGCGGCCGCTTCCTCAACGACTGGGACGTGCGCCGGTCCGCGCGCGTCTGCGTCGTGATCGTGCCCGGAGGCTGGGTCAAGAAGCCCTTCTGGGCCTCGTTCTGGAGCTGGAAGAGCGAGTTCGAGGAGTACGCGGCCCGCCACGACCTCCTGGGCAGGGACATCTCGATCGAGGGCCGCCTCTTCACCGTGGTGGGCACCCTCAAGAACCCGCCGCGGGACGAGGATCCCCGCTGGTTCTCCTGGAACCGGCCCGGCATCGTGATCCCGGTCTCGACCTTCCAGCGGGTCCTGGGGAACCAGGACGAGTCGGCCCCTCAGACCGCGGTGGACTCCATCGTGGTCGACACGGGCTCCCGCGAGACCGTGGGCAAGGCCAAGAGCTCGATCGCGGCCCTGCTCAAGTCCCGCCACCGCGGCGAGGAGGACTTCGACATCAACGACTCCCGGGACATGATCGAGAACGAGCTCGCCGAGGCGAAGAAATGGCTCATCGCGGCCATCATCCTCGGAGGGGTCGCGCTCTTCGCCGGCGGCATCGGCATCATGAACGTGACCCTGGCCATCATCTTCTCGCGCATCAAGGAGATCGGCATCCGCCGCGCCCTGGGCGCCTCCAAGCTCGACATCATGGCCCAGTTCCTCGTCGAGGCCGCCCTCCTGGGCTTGGCCGGCGGCCTGGCGGGCATCGGCCTGGGCGTGGTGGGGCTGTCCACCTTCGCCAAGGCCGCGGACCGCGACGTGGCCGCGGTGGCCTGGTACCACGGCTTGATCGGCATGGCCGTGGCCGCCCTGGTGGCCGCTCTCTTCGCCCTCTACCCCGCGTATCAGGCGAGCAAGCTCGACCCGGTCGACGCCCTGAGGAGCGAATGAGACTGCCGGAGCTCGGCCGGACCGCCTTCGTCGAGATCAGGGCGCACAAGGTCCGCTCCGCTTTGACCTGCCTCTCCTTGGCCATCGGCGTGGCCGCCGTGCTCTACACCCTTTCCCAGACCCAGGGCATGGCCGCGCGCTACGCGAAGTTCATCGAGCTCTCCGGCCCGGGCCGCATCAGGATCGAGCGCAAGCAGAACTACGTCTCGCGCGGGCTCTCCAAGGGCCTGACCTGGGAGGACGCGGTCGCGCTCCGCAAGAACTTCCCCGAGCTCTACATGGTCTCCCCGGTCGTCCGGCGCTGGGGCACGCGCGTGCGCATCGGGGACTTCAAGGAGGACAACATCCTCGCCTGGGGCGTCACCGAGGAGTGGGCCAGGCGCGATTGGGTCTACGAGACGCAGGGACGCTTCATCAACAAGACGGACGTGGATTCCGCGGCCAGGACCTGCGTCATCATCCAGCCCGGAGGCTGGGTCAAGAAGCCCTGGTGGGCCAAGTACTTCACGGTCACGCCCCTCGACAAGTTCCTCAAGCAGCGCTCGGTCGTGGGCAAGCAGCTCCAGATCGAGGATCACCTCTTCACCATCGTAGGCGTCATCACCGAGCCTCCCCGCGACCGCGACCCCAGGTGGTTCAGCGAGGGCTACGGCGGCAAGGGCACGGTCCTCGTGCCCATCACCACCTACCAGGACACCCTGGGCCGGCGCTGGGGAAGGCGCGGAGGCTCGGAATACGTGGACACGATCCACGTGGACACCGGAGACACCGCGAGCGTGGGCATCTACCTCAACCGCGTCGGCATGCTCCTCAAGTCCCGGCACCGCGGGGAGAAGGACATCGAGGTCAAGGACTACCGCGACGTGATCCAGGGCGCCATGAAGCGCATGCGCGACCGCGCCATGTCCATCCTCGTCATCGGCATCGTGGCGGTCCTGGCCAGCGGCATCGGCATCATGAACGTGACCCTGGCCACCATCTTCTCGCGCATCCGCGAGATCGGCATCCGCAGGGCTCTGGGCGCGACCAGGCTCGACATCATCGCCCAGTTCGTGGTCGAGGCCACGGCCCTGGGCGCCATCGGCGGCCTGGTCGGCACGGGCCTAGGCTGGCTCTTGGTCGACAAGCTGGCCCCTGACCCGGAGTTCATGGCCCCCATGGGCGCGGTCTCCGTGGCGTGGGCGCTCCTCATCGCGCTCGGCACGGGCTTCTTCTTCTCCCTCTACCCGGCCTGGCAGGCCTCGCGCCTGGACCCGGTCGAATCCCTCCGCTATGAATGACGGCATGACCGACCCCCGACAACCAAGACCCGCCGAGGAGATCCTCTGCCCGTTCTGCGGCACCCCGGTCTGGAGCGACGACGAGGAATGCCTCCAGTGCAACGCCCCCCTGGTCCCCGGTGTCTGCCGCCACTGCCGCCACGCCAATCCGCCCCTGGCCCTGCGCTGTGAGCGCTGCGGCTCGCCGAACCTCATCCGGCAGCATCTCAGCGGCCATGTCCAGCCCGCCCAGCCGGAGCCGCCCTCGCGGTCCTTCCTCTTCTCGCTGGTCGCGGCCCTGAGCATCGCGGTCCTGGGCTTCGTCCTCCACGGCCGCTGGAAGGCGGCCACCGAGCCGCCGCCGCAGGGCCTCCAGGCACCAGGCGTGCCGGCCGCGGATTTCTCCCTGCTGGACCAGGATGGGCAGAGACAGACGCTCTCCGGCCTGGCAGCAGGCAGGCCCGCGGTGCTCTACGGCTTCTCAGGGGACTGCGCCCAATGCCGGACCGACCTCGGCCGCCTGGTCCAGGCCGTCGGCTCGAATCCTCCCGAAGGCGCCGCCTTCGTCGGCCTCATGCACCAGGGCACTCCGCCAGGGGCCCGCAGCCTGAAGGACTCCCTCCGCCTGCCGGGCTCGATCCTCGCCGATGCCGATGGCTCAGCCTGCGGGAACCTGGGGATCGGGGAGTTCACGGTCATCGTGCTCGACCGCAAGCGCAGGCCCGTGTTCCGAGGCGGAGTGACGGGCATGACGCAAGTCCTCCCCGCGGCCCTGGCCCTGCCTTAAGACCAGGGCGCGCTTCTCAGGCGCGTCGACCGCCGAGGTTCAATGTCGTTCGCGGGACAGATGACGCACGCGCGCGTCCTTGCTGACCGCCTTCACCTCCTGACAGAGCTCCTTGGCCTCGAACCTGCCGCGCTTCATGTCCCGCACGGCCTTATCCAGCGGATTGGCATCCTTCCTGCTCATCGTCCCTCCTTCGCGCTCCTCCCCTCTCTCTAACAATATACCAAGCGCAGACCGCTTCATGGGCCCAGGCGCGGCGTCAGTCAGCCGCTTTGCGGCCCTTGCGGGCCTATCAGTTCTGGTTGATGTAGCCCGGCAGGAGCGTGGGCACGTAGCCCGCCTCCACCGGGATGTGCAGGGCGCCGACATGGATATGCGGCCCGCGCACCCAGTGGTTGTTCTCAGCCTGCAGGTCGCTGGGATGGAGGCGGATGGGTACGCCCAGCTCGAGCGCCCTCTGGATCAGGCTGTCAGCCTGGGCCTTGGCCAGAGGTCCGCCGCGGCTGAGCAGGCTGAGCTCTTTGCGGAACGCCCGCTGAGCCTGGATGAGGCTGCGGTCCGCGCCTTTGAGGGACTCGTGCGGCGTTCCCGCGAAATCGAGCGAAGGCCCGACCTCGACAGGCGCGGCCGCGGCAGGCGCCCAGTTGTCAAAGGCCCGCGAGAGCTCGGAAAGCCGCGAAACCGGGTCCGTCTGCGCCGCCGGGAACGCGGACACGGACTCCATGATGGCCCGCGCCTGGCCGTGCGCATCCGGGACGCGGGCGGCATTCTCGACTTCCGCCCCGACCGGGAGCGCCGCCATCCCCGGCGTGGGCTGGAGGTCCAAGACAGCAGGAGTCGGCAGGCTGGAAGGCGAGAATAGAGGCGCGACAGGGGACTGGAACGTCGATGCGAAGACCGGCGCAGCAGCCGCCTGCCTTGAGCCCAGCACCCCGGCCGCGACAGGCACGGCCGAGACCTGGGACAAGACGGGAACGACCCTGACCCTGAACGAGGCCGCAAGGAGGTGCCCGGGGACGCTCAGGGCAAGGAACAGGCCCAAGACAGCGCGGGCCAGAGGCTTCATGAACATAGGATGCATGGAGAACGCGCCTCCTTTCAGGGGCAAAAGGCCCATGCCCCTGCCTGCTGTTGGACCCATGACCCTAATATAGGTAGGATTCGGTTGTCTCCTGATGAGAGGCCTGGCCCTAGGCTCCCTGAAGCTCCCCTCGAACGTGCTGCAGTCGCCCATGGCGGACTGTACGGACCTGCCGTTCAGGCTCGTGGCCAGGCAGCGCGGCCTGGCCATGGCCTGCGCTGAGATGATCTCAGCCAACTCGCTCGTGCGCGTCAGCCGCAAGACCCTGGACATGCTCAAGACCTCGGCCGAGGACCGGCCCCTGGCCGCCCAGCTCCTGGGCCACGACCCGGCGGTCATGGCCAGGGCAGCGACCATCCTGGAAGACCAGGGCTTCGACCTCCTGGACATCAACCTCGGCTGCTCCGTGCCCAAGGTCGTCAAGAACTGCGAGGGCTCGGCCCTGCTCGAAGAGCCCCTCAAGGTCGGCCGCATCTTCGCCGCGGTGAAAAAAGCCCTCAGGAAGATCCCCTTGACCGCCAAACTCAGGAAGGGCTTCAAGGACGAGAGCGGAGATGAGGCCGTGGCCGTGGCCAAGCTCGCCCAGGCCGAGGGGCTCGTGGGCCTCGTGGTGCACGGCAGGACCGGCAAGCAGAACTACTCCGTGCCTGCCGACCACAAGGCCGTGGCCAAGGTCAAGGAAGCGGTCTCCATCCCGGTCATCGGCAACGGCGACATCTTCACCGCCGAGGACGCCCTCCGCATGGTCCAGGAGAGCTCCTGCGACGGGGTCATGGTGGGCCGGGGGGGCTTGGGCAACCCGTGGTTATATAAGGAGATCGAGGCCGCGCTCCAAGGCGCTCAGGCCCCGCCTCCGCCTTCCGCCCGGGACAAGAGGGACGCGCTCCTCCAGCACCTCGACTACGAGGTCCTCCACCTCGGCGAGCGGCAGGCCATGCTCAACATGAGGCGCATCGGGGCCTGGTACACCGCGGGCCTGACGCACGCCAAGCAGCTGCGCGTCGAGCTCTGCGGAGCGCCGGACACCGCCGCGATGAGGGAGCTCATCGAGGCTTTTTTTTGTCGGCTTTGCGGACATCCCTGAGGAAGAGCCAGCCGCTCCAGACCTGGACCGCGGTGATGATCCCGAACCCGACCGCGTTGCGGGCGGCGCCCGGGTCCCTGCCGATGGCGTCGATGCTCTCCGCCAGGGCCACGGCGCCCAGCGCGGCATTGCCCGCGTGCGACACGCCCACGACCCAGGTCGGCTCTCCCCGCAAGGCCAGAGGGGAACCCGGCCGCCACAGTTCCACCGGCATCCGGTAGCCGGACCGCGGCGGGGGCCACACCGGCCGCGCCCCGGCGTAGAGGTCGAGGTCGAGCGGCCCCGCCGCCCGGACGGGCGCTGCGAGGAAGGACACGATCAGCGCCGCTGCGACGAGTCTCATGCCTCCCACCTCCTCAAGGATAGCCCTGCATCCAAGGGAAATCAAGCCCCTGCTCCCGCACCCGCACCCGTTGCCTTTCCCGGGAGCTTATGGCACAATAGCCCGAGCCGCTGAACGCGAGGAGGAAGACCGTGAAGAAGAACAACAAGACTGAGAAGAAGGGCGGGATCGATCTCAAGACCGCCGGAAAGGCCGGGCTGGTGGCCGCGGTCGCGGTCATGGCCGGCGTCGCCATCGCCAAGGCCCTCAAGAAGCGCTCGGACAAGACCAGCGTCGACAAGCTCGTCGCCAAGCTCAAGTCGCTCTGAGCATCCTCCGGCGCCGGGGGAGTTCCTCCCCCGGCGCCGGCCCATCTCTCCCGCCGCGGGCCCAGGAACCTCGGGGCTCTCGGCGGTGTCTCACCTGCCATGAAGCCTTTCACCGGCCTCCCTTCCCGGGGGGCCTCCGATTGGGGGACCCCATGAACTTCGCCCGCATCGCGCTCGCCGCCGCCTTCCTCGCCGCATCCGCCGCCGTCCCGGCACGTGCCCAGCGCCTCATCGCCTGGCCCATCGGCATGCCGCGCCCCATCTTCTTCCCCCCGCGGCCCATGCCCATGCCTCCGATCCCCAGGCCGGACATGGTCCCCCTGCCGCTCAAGGAGCAGAAGGTCGAGGGCTCCGTGAAGATGCAGGTCGCCCAGCTCTGGATCGAGACGGTCTTTCGCAACGACAGCTCCCGGCGCCTGGAAGGCGAGATCCTCATGCCCATCCCGGGCGACGCGGTCATCGACAAGATGGAGATGAAGGTCGGCGACAAGCTCATGAAGGCGGAGCTCCTGGACGCCGCCGCGGCGCGCACCACCTACGAGAACATCGTGCGCCAGATGCGCGACCCCGCGCTCCTCGAACTCCAGGGCGAGCGCCTCGTGCGCGCGAGGGTCTTCCCCATCGAGCCCAACTCGAGCGTGACCCTGCGCTTCAACTACACCCAGATCCTGCCCAAGGCCGGCGCCCTCTACTCCCTGAAGCTCCCCCTGGCGCGCATCGACGGCTCCGGAGGCAACCGCTCGGTCAAGGTGGGCTTCGAGTCCCAGGCCCCCATGCGCCTGCTCTACTCCCCGACCCACTCCGTGGACATCGACCGGCAGGGCGACAAGAAGGCGACCGTGGGGTACAAGACCGGCGGGCCGGAGAGCGAACTCGTGGTGCTCTACTCCCTCGACGAGGGCAAGATGTCCTCCTCCATCCTGACCCACCGTGAGGCCGGCGAGGACGGCTTCTTCATGCTGAGCCTCTCCCCTTCGGTCAAGACCGACGCCAAGAGCCAGCCCAAGGACATCGTCTTCGTGGTGGACCGCTCCGGAAGCATGGAGGACGACGGCAAGATGGAGCAGGCCCGCAAGGCCCTCAAGTCCACCCTGAACCGCCTGACCGCGGAAGACCGCTTCGGCATCGTGGATTTCGCGACCGGAGTCGAGTCCATGAGCGAGTCGCTCCTCGCGGCCGACGAGGCGGGCAAGAACCGCGGGAGGCGCTACGCGGACAAGATCGAGGCCTCGGGCGGCACCAACATCAAGGAGGCCCTCGATACCGCGCTCGACCTGCTCGGCAAGGGCGGCGCGGCCGCCGGGCGGATGCCCATGCTGGTCTTCCTCACCGACGGCCTGCCCACGGTGGGCGAGACCAACACCGACGAGCTCCTCCGGGCGGTGCACGGCCGCAACAAGGCCGTGAAGGCCCGCTTCTTCTGCCTCGGAGCCGGCAAGGACGTCAACTCCCTCTTCATCGACAAGCTGGCCGAGGGCCAGCGCGGCAGCCGCGACTACGTCCTGCCGGGAGAGGACATCGAGGTCAAGGTCGGCCAGATGGTCGACCGCATCGCCAAGCCCGCCATCACGGACGTCTCCTTCGAGTGGAACGGCGTGGAAGCGGCCCAGGTCTACCCCAAGGGCGTCACGGACATCTACTTCGGCGACCCCGTGCTCCTGGTCGGCCGCTATCCCAAGGAGGGCAAGGGCTCCCTGGTGCTCACGGGCAAGAACGCGGCAGGGAACGTGCGCCAGGAGTTCCCTCTGGCCCTGCCCAAGGAGCACGCCGAGGACGACTACCTGCCCAGGCTCTGGGCGCACCGAAAGGTGGCGCACCTCCTCGACGAGATCCGCCTGACCGGCTCCAAGAACCCCGAGATCGTCGACGAGGTCATCAAGCTCGCCAAACGCTACGGCATCGTGACCCCCTACACCTCGCTCCTCATCGCCGAGGACTCCGACATGGCCCAGCTGCGCGACCAGGGCCGCGTCATGTTCGAGCGGATGGGGGCCGACGCCGGCGCCCTCCCCGCACCGGAGGCGGGTCCCCAGGGCGGCGGCGGACGCTTCGCCGTGAGCGCGATCCGCGGCCAGGCCTTCAGCCGGAACCTCATGGCCATGAAGTCCGCGGCCGCAGCGCCCGCCCCGGCCGAGGCCATGGGCTCCTTCGCTCCGGGCGCGGCCGCAGGAGCGGCAGACGCCTCGGGCTATTATGGCTTCGAGATCAGCGCCGGAGGTGGAGGCGGGGAAGCCAAGCTCAAGAAGCTCGCCTCGGAGATGAGGAGCGTGGGCTCCAAGACCTTCTACAAGCGCGGTTCGGCTTGGGTCGACGGCGCCTACGAGCTCGCCGGCAAGCCGTCCGCCTCCTCGATCGTGTTCCTCAGCGACGCCTACTTCGAGCTCATGCGCCGCCACCCCGAGACCCGCTCGTGGCTCAGCCTGGGCCGCAGCGTGACCTTCATGCTCGCAGGCAAGGCGTACCGGATCGTGGAGAAGTAGCCGGACGGACCTGTCACGCGGCCCCGGAGGCTGAGTCCTCCGGGGCCGCCGCCTTTTCAAGGCCCGACCGCCCCCCTGCCTCGGAGTCCCTCAGCGGACTTTGGTATCATTGTCGCCATGCCGGAACGCATCCTCATCATGGGCGGGAGCTTCGACCCGCCGCACAAGGGGCACCGGGCCCTGCTCATGGCCGCGGCCAGGGAGCTGGCGCCCGAGGCCGTCGTCCTCGCGCCCGCGTTCCAGGCCCCGCTCAAGGGGCTCCCGGGAGCCCCGGCCGGAGTCCGGGTCGCCATGCTCCGCGCCCTGGTGTCCGGGCTGCCCAAGGGGCTCAGAAAGCGCTGCTCCCTCGACCTCTCCGAGGTCCGCTCCAGGCGCAAGGTCTACACGGTCGAGACCTTGAGGCGCCTGGCCCGGCGGCATCCGCAGGCCGAGTTCCATTTCGTGGTGGGCTCGGATTCCGCGGCCTCGTTCCACCGCTGGCGCGACCCCAAGGCGCTCCGGCGCCTGGCTTGCTGGTGGGTCGGAGCCCGGCCCGGGGCGCAAGCCCCCCTGCCTCCCGGCTTCCACAGGCTCCCGGGCCGGTTCCCGGACATCTCGTCGACGGACATCCGCCTGGCCGCGGCCACGGCTGGGAAGTGGAGGAAGCTCGTGCCCAAGCCCGTGGCCGCCCTCATCCGAGGAAGGAAGCTCTACGGCCTGCACATCCTCAAGGAGCTCGAAGCCACGCTCAAGGACTCCCGTTTCCAGCACACCCTGGCCGTGGCGAGCATCGCGGTGCGGCTCGCCGAGCGTCACGGCCTCGACCGGCAGAAGGCGGCCCTGGCCGGCCTCCTCCACGACTGCGGCCGGTGCATGACCCCGAAGCAGATGGTCGCTCGCGCCCGCGCGTGGAAGGTCCTCGCGCCGCGGCGCGAGGACCTCATCCGCCGAGCGCCGAAGCTCCTCCACTCCTACCTGAGCGCGGAGCTCAGCCGCCGCAGGTTCGGGGTGGATGACCCCGAGATCCTGAGCGCCGTGCGCAAGCACACGCTCGGCGGCGCGACCATGTCCCCCTTGGACAGGCTCCTCTACGTCGCGGACGCCGTGTCCGAGGACCGCACGCACCCGGGCGCCGCGGGGCTGCGGTCCCTGGCCTTCCGTGACCTCGACGCGGCCCTGGCAGCCTGCCTTGAGGCCAAGGTCGCGCACGCGCGGTCCGCCGGCTCCTGGCTGCACCCCCTCTCGCACTCCCTATGGGCAAGAACACGGCGCTGACCGCGCCCGGCGTCTCTGGCGCGGGCGTGCCGCCTCCGCTTGGGACGGGAAGCGGCCAGACCGCCAGGCTGCTCGCCGCGCTCCTCGTGGCCGCCACGGTCGGGGCGTGGTTCGTCGAGTCCCGCTCTCCCCTGGCCGGACGCATCCGCGGCCTCAAGCCCTTCGCGGTATGGTCTGCGGTCCTGCCCCGAGGAGGGGACGCGCCGCTCTTCTTCCTGTCCCTGCACCAGCCGGCCAAGGGCTCCGTGGACCTCCTCTACATCCCCGCCGAGTACAAGCTCGGCCCCAGGGAGACCGCGGCCTCCGCCTACAAGCGGGCCTCCCCCGGAGGGGGCGTCCCCGCGGCCAGGGCGGTGTGCGCCAGGCTCCACGACCTCCTCTTCACCCTTCCCGCCCTGGCCTGGCTCGACCTCGGCCAGCCGCGCTTCATCTACGAGGAGCCGGCCGCCTTCCCCGCCGGAGACCCCGTGGTCGTGATGCGCAGGCGGCTCACAGCGGCGCATTCGGGCACGGCCTTCTGGAAGAGGCTGCCCGGGCTCCTCCGTGGGCCCGGAGCGGACGCTGTCCTCGTCCCCGGAGCCGTCGGCCCGGGAGCCGGGGACCTTCCCCCGCGCCTCCGGGAGACGGCGGAGCGGCTGGCCTACGCGTTGGAGCTCCACCGCACGTCCCCCCGCTCCATCCGCCCGGCGTGGCTGCCCGGAGAAACGTCCCTTGAGCCCTTCCTCCTGAGGATCCTGGGCCCGGAAGCCGGGGCCCCGAGACCCGCGGACCAGCCGGTCACCGTCGAGGTCCTCAACGCCACCGTGCTCAAGGGTATCGCCACGGACGCGACAAAAGTAATAAGATTGAGAGGAGCCGACGTACTGCACTCCGGCAACGCCGAGAGCACGCACCCGGGGACGCTGGTCTATGACCTCACGGGGCGCTTTGAGAACGCGCGGCGCGTGCGGGAGATGCTGGGCTGCCCGTCGGCCGAGGCCGTCACGCGCGTCCGCGAGCGGACCCTCGTCGAAGTGAGCGTCGTGGTCGGAGAGGATTGCGCCGGCGTGGGCCGCCGCGAGCCTCAGGGAGCGTCGTCGCAGCGCTGACCGCCCGGGAGCGGGGCGCGAGGGGAGCAACACATGGAACTCGTCGAAGTCCTCAAGTCCGCGGTGCAGGCCGGAGCCTCGGACATCCACGTCGTCATCGGCAAGCCGCCCATGATGCGCTTGAACGGCGAGATCACCGAGATCCCGGGCTATCCCAAGATCAACCCAGACGAGGCCAAGCGCCTGGTCTACTCCATCCTCTTCGAGGAGCAGCGGGCCAAGTTCGAGGAGCACTGGGAGCTCGACACGAGCTTCAGCGTCCCGGGCCTCTCCCGCTTCCGCGTCAACGTCCTCCTGCAGAAGAACGGCGTCGAGGCCGTCATGCGCGTCATCTCCTCGAAGATCCCGACCCCCGAGCAACTGCGGCTGACTCCCTCCATCGTCAAGATGTCCGACCTCCCGCGCGGGCTCGTGCTCGTCACGGGGCCCACGGGCTCGGGCAAGTCCACCACCCTGGCCTGCCTCATCGAGCTCGTCAACCAGGCCATGACGGGCCACATCCTCACCATCGAGGACCCCATCGAGTTCGTCTACGAGTCCAAGAAGTCCATCTTCCGCCAGCGCGAGGTCGGGCAGAACACCAAGTCCTTCAACGCCGCCCTCAAGCACGCTCTGCGGCAGGACCCGGACGTCATCCTCGTCGGCGAGATGCGCGACCTCGAGACCATCCAGCTCGCCATCACCGCGGCCGAGACCGGCCACCTGTGTTTCGGCACCCTGCACACCCAGGACTGCCCGTCCACCATCGACCGCATCATCGACGTGTTCCCGCCGACCCAGCAGGCCCAGGTGCGGGTGCAGCTCGCGGTCGTGCTCCAGGGCGTGGTCTGCCAGACCCTCATCCCCAGGCTCGACGGGCAGGGCCGCGTGGCCGCCCGCGAGGTCATGATCATGACGCCCGCCATCTCGAACCTCATCCGGGAAGGCAAGACCCACATGATCTACCAGGCCATCGACACGGGGGCCAAGTTCGGCATGATCCCGATGGACAAGGCCCTGGCCGAGCTCGTGCGCGAGGGGCTCATCGCGCCCGAGGAGGCCCTCCTCAGGGCCCACAACGTGGACACCTTGAAGCAGCTCGCCGGGATCAGCTCGCGGAGCACGGCGTCGGCCATGTGATGACGCCATGAACCACGACACCCTAGGACCGATGGGAGGCCGGCCATGACCGACGACAAGGTCAAGCTCATCAAGTCCGTCCGCCTGCTCAACGGCATCCACGAGAAGCACCTGACGGCCCTGGCGGAGTTCCTCAAGAGCGTCTCGCTGGCCGACGGGGCGGTCCTCTTCGACGAGGGCTCCAAGGGGGACTGCCTCTACTTCATCTCGCAGGGGCAGATCCGCATCTCGAAGCGCGTCTCCGGGGAGAACTTCAAGGACCTGGCCATCCTCGGGCCGGGGGACTGCTTCGGGGAGATGGCCCTCATCGACGACGTGGCCCGCTCCGCGCGGGCCGCGGCCGCGGGAGCGGCGACACTCTTCGAGCTCCGGCGCGAAGACCTGCACACCTGGCTGGGCTCGCACCCCGAG
Organism: Elusimicrobiota bacterium; assembly: GCA_016218545.1. Taxonomy (GTDB): domain Bacteria; phylum Elusimicrobiota; class Elusimicrobia; order UBA1565; family UBA9628; genus JACQWX01. The sequence goes on along the minus strand of JACRDQ010000044.1, from coordinate 123,777 downwards.
CTCGCCATGGAGTTCTTCGCGGCGCTTGTCCAGGAGCAGTCCCGCCGCCTGCGCGTGACCTCGACCGAGCTCACCCTGCTCTACGACCTCTCGAACATCCTACTCGACCGCGTCCTTTCGGCCAAGGAGCTCCTGGCCAAGGTGGTCGAGCACGTGACCCCGCACCTGCAGGGCGCCTGGGTCTCCCAGGCGTCGCTCTACAACTCCTACAACGAGGAGATGGAGTTCGTCGCCGCCATGGGAGAGTGCGACCTCTCCTCGGTCCGGGAGAAGCTCCCGGCTCCCTCGGAGACGCGCAACGCCTGGGTCGACGACGCCACCTACTACGTCTCCCTCCCCGGGGCCAAGCATCCCATGGGCCACCTCGTCTTCCGCTCCCTCAACCCGTTGACCGAGGACGACCGCAGCGAGACCGGCCGGACCCTCGCCACCGTGGCCAAGCTTCTGAGCACCGCCCTCGAGAACATCGAGTTCCGCACCGAGGAGTCCCTGCGGGACCGCCTCAAGGAGACCATGAGCCATGCCCCCGGTCTTTAGGCACGTGGCCCTGGCGGCCGCCCAAGCCGCCTTCGACAAGAAGGCCGAGCACCTCGTCCTGTACTACGTGGGGGCCTCGCACCCGCTGGCCGACTTCCTCCTCATCATGACGGCCCTCTCCGACTCCCACATGGACACCCTCCAACACGCGGTGGAGGAGACCCTCAAGACCGCGGGGCTGCGCCCCTTGCGGCGCGCCAGGCCCGAAAGCGACCAGTGGAAGGTCCTCGACTACGGCGACCTCGTCGTGCACATCATGACCCAGGCCTCCCGGGACTTCTATCGGCTCGAGCGGCTCTACGGGAACGCCCGCAAGATCCACTTCACGAAGCGCCCCACCCGCGGGCCCGCGCCCTTCACGCCCAAGCCCGCCCGGCCGAGCTAGGCCATGCCGGAGCTCACCGAGGTCCTCAAGGCCACGGCCCAGATGGGGGCCAGCGACCTCCACCTGACCGTGGGCAAGCCCCCCATGGTTCGGCTCCAGGGGCGCATCATGCCCCTGCCGGGCGCCTCCGCGGTCGACGCCGAAGAGTGCAAGCGGATGGTCTACTCCGTCCTCTGCGAGGACCACCGGACGCGCTTCGAGGCCTCCTGGGAGCTCGACTGTTCCATCTCCCTCAAGGGCGTCTCCCGCTTCAGGGTCAACGTCTTCATGCACAAGAGCGGGGTCTCGGCGGTCTTCCGCACCATCCCCTCGCACGTCCCCACGCCCGCGGAGCTGGGCCTCATGCCCGGCATGGCCAACCTCATCGACCTCCCGCGCGGCCTCGTGCTCGTCACGGGGCCCACCGGCTCGGGCAAGTCCACCACCCTGGCCTCCCTCATCGAGCTCATCAATCAGCGGCACCAGAAGCACATCCTCACCATCGAGGACCCCATCGAGTTCGCCTACGAGGACAAGAACTCCATCATCCTCCAGCGCGAGGTCGGCCAGCACACCAAGTCCTTCGCCGAGGCCCTGCGCCACGCCCTGCGCCAGGACCCGGACGTCGTCCTCATCGGCGAGCTCCGCGACCTCGAGACCATCCAGCTGGCCATCAGCGCGGCCGAGACCGGGCACCTGTGCTTCGCCACCCTGCACACCCAGGACGCCCCGACCACGATCGACCGCATCATCGACGTCTTCCCATCGAGCCAGCAGCAGCAGGTCCGCATCCAGGTCTCCACCGAGCTCCAGGCCGTCATCAGCCAGGCCTTCCTGCCGCGCAAGGACGGCCAGGGCCGCCTCTGCGCCCGGGAGTTCATGCGCGTGACCCCGGCCGTGGCCAACATCATCCGGGAGGGCAAGACCCATCTCCTGTACGCCGCCATCGAGTCCGGGGGCAAGTACGGAATGATCTCCATGGACCAGTACCTGGCCATGCTGGTCAAGCAGAACCTGGCGTCCCTGGACGACGCGGTGAAGGTCGCGCACGACCCCGGGACCGTGCGCAAGCTGGCCGGCGCGCCAGAGGAGGCGACGAAGTGATCCTAGCTTCAGTGCGCAAGTCCCTGATGGAGAAGCTCAAGGCGTTCCCCAAGCTCAAGGACTCCGCCCCCGGCCTCGGGATGCTCGCCCTGCCCCCGAAGCACATCCTCGCCGACGTGAGCCTCAACTGGCCCATGTCCTGCGCCAAAGCCGCGGGCAAGGCCCCCCTCGCCCTGGCCGACGAGATGGCGGGCGCCTTCTCGGGCATCGTGGAGGTGGAGTCCGTCAACGTCACCCCTCCGGGCTTCGTGAACCTCAAGCTCCGCGACTCGGCCCTCTGCGCCAATCTCATGGCCCTCAACCTCGCGCCCGCCAAGTACGGGGCCGACACCGCGGCCGTCAAGCGCTCCATCCTGCTCGAGTTCGTCTCCGCCAACCCGACCGGCCCGCTGCACCTGGCCTCGGGCCGCGGAGCGACCCTCGGCGACAGCCTCGCCCGCATCCTGCGGCGCCTCGGCCACAAGGTCCACTGCGAGTACTACGTCAACGACGGCGGCGGCCGGGTCGTGCTCCTGGGACAATCCCTCCAGGCCCGCTGGCTCGAGCTCCAGGGCAAGCCCGCCCAGGTCCCGGAGGACGGCTACCAGGGCGACTACCTCAAGGACATGGCCGCCGCCCTCCCTCCGGAGGCCGCCTCCTGGAGCGCAGAGGACTTCGGCCGCCACGCCATGAAGACACTGCTGGACAGCCACAAGGAGGACATGAAGTCCTTCGGGGTCGCGTTCGACCGCTGGTATCACGAGAGCGAGCTCTACGCGTCCAAGGCCGTGGATCAGACCCTGGCCGACCTCAGGGCCCGGGGCATGGTCTACGACAAGGAAGGCGCGGTCTGGCTCGGCACCACGGGCGCCGAGGGTTCGGAGGACGACAAGGACCGGGTCCTGGTGAAGAAGACCGGCCAGCCCACCTATTTCCTCCCGGACATCGCCTACCACCGCGACAAGTACGGCCGGGGCTTCACCGAGGTCATCGATATCCTGGGCGCGGACCACCACGGCTACGTCCCGCGCATGAAGGCGGCCGTCGCCGCCCTCGGCCACGACCCGGCCACGTGCCACATGATCATCCACCAGCTCGTGCACCTCTTCCGGGGCGCGACGCCGGTGAAGATGTCCAAGCGCGCGGGGGAGTTCGTCACCCTGCGCGAGGTGATGCAGGAGGTCGGCAAGGACGCCTGCCGCTTCTTCTTCGCCCAGCGGACCTCGGACGCGCACCTCAACTTCGACCTCGACCTGGCCAAGAAGAAGTCCTCCGAGAACCCGGTCTTCTACTGCCAGTACGTGCACGCCCGGATATGCTCCATCTTCAAGGAAGGCCTCAAGGCCGGCGTCCTCAAGGCCGGCGACCGCCTCCAGCCCACCCCCGAGCTCCTCAGCGAGAAGGAGGAGCGCGCCATCCTCATCCAGCTCGCCTGGTTCCCCGAGGTCCTCAAGATCTGCGAGCGCGACCTCTCCCCGCACCAGCTGGCCGCCTACCTCTTGGAACTCGCCGGGCTCTACCATGCGTTCTACGAGCAGCACCGCGTGGTCGACGCCGGCCAGCCGCAGCTCTCCCAGGCCAGGCTGGCCCTCTGCGAGGGCGTGCGGGCCGTGATGGCCGAGGGCCTGGGCCTGCTCGGCGTCTCGGCGCCCCAGGAGATGTGAAGCCGGCACGGGGTGCTTCGACCGCCCTGCGGACCTGGCTCGCCTGCGGGGAGCTCGACCGCCTCCTGGCGCGGGCCGAGCCCAGCTGGTCGCCCGCCGAGAACTTCTACTACCCGCTGTCCTGCGAGCCCCTGAGCCCGCGGAACATCGCGGGCGAGTGGCGGCAGGCCCTGGCCCGTCCAGGAGCCGCGGCCATGACCAGCCTCTACGTCCACATCCCGTTCTGCCCCGCCAAATGCCGTTACTGCGTCTACTACTCGAAGGGAGGCGCGCCCCGGTCCGAGGTCGCCGCCTACCTGAGCAGGCTCGACGCCGAGGCCTCCTTCTACGCCCCGGTCTTCGCCAAGACGCGCTTCGACGCATGGTCCATCGGAGGAGGCACGCCCACGGTCCTCGATCCCGCGGACCTCGACCGCCTCCTGCTGCGCCTGCAGGCCTCCTTCCTCCCGAAGGAGGCCGCGAGCCTGGAGTTCGAGACCAGCCCGGCCACGATCACGGCCGAGAAGGCGGACGTCTTCCGGGGGCACGGGTTCAACCGGGTCAGCTTCGGAGTCCAGAGCTTCTCCAAGCCCGTGCTCTCGGCCGTGGACCGCGGCTACCAGAGCCCGGAGCACGTGCAGCTATGCATGGCCGTGCTGAGAGACCGCGGCTTTCGGATCAACATGGACCTCCTCTACGGCCTGCCCGGGGGCGGCCTGGCTGAGACGCGGGCCAGCGCCGGCCAGGCCATGAAGCTCGGTCCTGACAGCATCGTCATCTATCCCCTCTCGGCAGGCACGCCAGCCTTGCCCGCGTCCCGGGGCAAGGGAACGCAGGTCCCTTTCTCCTGTCTGGCGCAGGAGCTCTCCGAGTTCGCGGACCGGATGGACTATGCCGTGGAATCCGATTGGTTCAGCGTGAGGCTGCACAACCGCAGGCTCCTCAGGCCGCCCCAGGCCCCGGCCGCCTACGACGACCTCTACCCGGGCCGCCTGGCCATGATGTGCCTTGGCCCCACGAGCAGGGGTCACATCCACGACAGGCTGGCCTACAGGCACGACAGCTATGCCCCAGGGACCGTTTTCGACCCGGCAGCTCCGGTCTCCAGCGGCTGGAGGCTGGGCCCTGGCGACGAGATGCGCATGCACCTGACCCGCAGCCTGTCCCGTACCGGCAGGATCGACCACGCCGAGTTCGAGCGGCTCTTCGGCGAGAGCCTCCGGAAGCGCTTCGGTCCGGACCTCGCCGCTCTCGAGCGTCTTGGCGTCCTCTCAGTCAAGCATGGCAGCCATGTGCGTTCCCGCGCCAAGACCTCAAGGCACGCCCCTGAGCTCTTCCTCCTGGGAGAGCGCATCCGGGGCAAGCTCCTGGAACGCGTCCACCTCCTCGGCGCCGCGGACCTGGTCAATGCCGGGCTAAAGCTCCTTCTTGCCGGCCGGCGCGAACAGGCTTTCGCGGAGTTCAATAAAGCCGCTGGCCTCGACCCCAGGGGCATGGCAGGAGCGGTATGGAAGGCGGTGCGCTCCGAGCCTGACCTGGCTTCCCTGTGGAACAGCGTGGAGGTCCATTCCGCGGCCGGCAGGCTGGAGCTGGGCTCCTTGAAGGACGCGGTGGAGCGCGTCCGCGCCCTCCTGAGCCAAGGCATCCGCCTCTACGCCGGCGGCCGTAGGAGCCGGGCCAAGGAGCTCTTCCTCACCGCAGCCAGGCTCGACCCGGGAGGACCAGGCCCCCGCCTGCTCGCGGCCAGCCAGGGACGCGGGAGCCTCCAGGCCTTGGCGGACGCGGCAGGCGCGCCCGGCTTCCTCGCGGACCTCTCCCCCCTGCTGACCGCGCTCGCCAAGCTCCGGCTCATCAACCGCGAAGGCGTCCGGCTCTTCAATGCCGGAGAGCCCGCAGCAGCACGGAAACTCTTCGAGGCGGGCTTGAAGCTCGACCCGGACGACCGCAATTGCCTCATGAGCCTGGGAGCTCTGGCGTGCAGGCAGGGCAGGCCCGCCGAGGCCCTCGCCCTCTATGACCGGCTGGCAAAGGCAGGGCTCAAGAAAGACAGCCTGGCGGATTGGGCTGGAGCCAGGTGCTTGGCGCTCGAACGCCTGGGCAGGGTCGCTGAGGCCAGGAAGCAGGTCTCCGCGGTCCTGGCTGACCCGTCGCTCCCGCGTGCCAGGCGCAAGGAGCTCTCGGACTACCTCAGCCGCCTCTCCGCTGGCAAGGCCGCCTGAGCGCCGGCCCCTACTTCACCAGGGCCTGGACAGCCTTGAACGCGGGATGCTTGGCGTCCCGCATCAGCTCGAAGAGCGCCAGTTCCACCGTGGACTGAACCGCGCCCGAGCCTGTCATCTTCTCCAGCGCCAGCCTGGCTGTCTCCGGGTCCCTGGAGGACACGGCCTCGCGCACGATATGGGGCTCATAGCCCGCGTCCAGGAGCCCGTGCACGGTCTGGTTGACGCACACGTGCGCCTCGATGCCGGCGACCAGGACCTGGCGCTTGCCCAGGGCCTGGAAGGTCTTGAACAGGGCCTCGTCGCCCAGACAGCCGAACGCGGTCTTCTCGAGCACCTTGGCGCCCTCGGGCAGGACTTCCAGGAGCTCCTTGACGGTCCGGCCCAGGCCCTTGGGATACTGCTCGCTCACCACGATGGGAAGGCCGAGGGCCTTGAAAGCCTCGATGAGTATCTTGGTCGAGCGGATCACGCGGTCCATGCCGTGGATCACATCCCGGAACTTCTCCTGGATGTCCACCACCAGGAGCAGGGTCTGCTCGGCCTTCAGCATGCGGTTGGGCATGATTCATGATATCATGCGCCGCGGCCACATGGAAGGCGTTGAGAGGATGCCCGTGCCTCCTCTCAACGCCTCCCCCGGAAACCTAAGGCGGCTCAAGCGCTTCAAGCCGAGATAGCCGCGTTCGGTCACCGGGCGCGAGGAGCCGCCCGAGTTATCCACAAACTCTTCTTGTGAAGAGTTCGGATGACTTCTGCCAGCCTCTTCCTCGCCCTGCGGTACTTCGAGAGCCTGGCGCGGTCCCTGGGACCGGGCTTGCGGATGCGGGCGAGGTCCATGTTGTCTGCGAGGTCAGCGAGCTTGACCGTGCGGGCTACGGGGTCCGAGCCTGCGCGCTCCACGAAGTCCTCGTAGGTCTCGCCTTCGCGCCGGGTCAGGCGGTCCACCGCGGCCATGCGCTCCTGCGGGGTCTCCACCCGGAGCATGACCCTCAAGGGATGGAGGATATATCGTGGGCGAGGGCGGCGAGCGCGATAGCCTCGGAGAGGCCGGCAGGCCGCTTGCGCCTCCTCATGGGACCGCTAGGGGCGGCGGAGCGGCTGGGTCTTGGTGCACAGGTGGAGCGCGCCCAGAAGCAGCTCGTGGTTCAAGGGCTTGGCCTGGCACTGGAAGACGTTGGGGTCCTTGATGGCCTTGGCCACGTCCGGGTCCTTGGAGGCGTAGGCCGTGATGATGATGACCGGGGGCTTGGGGCCCTGGATAGCGTTCAAGTGCTGGAGCACGCCCAGGCCGCCGCAGCCCGGCATGATGAGGTCGAGCACGATGACGTCGGGCTTCTCCTCGAGCTTCTTGATGGCGTCCTCGCCTCTCATGGCCGTCAAGACCTGGAAGCTCGCGGTGCGCACCAGCAGCTCCACCAGGCTCAGGATGCCCTCGTCGTCATCGACGATCAGGACCTTCTTGCCGCGCGGGTCGGTCGGAACGAATTGGTCGCTCATCAGCTCCTCGTCAGTCTCTTGTAGCGGATCCTGCTCGGCGCAGCCTCGCCCAGCCGGGCCTTGCGGTCCTCCTCGTAGGCCTGGTAGTTGCCCTCGAAGAACCGGACCTGGCTCTCGCCCTCGAAGGCCAGGATGTGGGTCGCCACGCGGTCGAGGAACCACCGGTCGTGGCTGATGATGACGCAGCAGCCCGCGAAGTTGAGGATGGCCTCTTCGAGGGCGCGCAGGGTATGGACGTCGAGGTCGTTGGTCGGCTCGTCGAGGAGAAGCACGTTGCCCCCTTCCTTGAGCATCCGGGCCATGTGCACGCGGTTGCGCTCTCCGCCCGAGAGCTCGCTGACGAGCTTCTGCTGGTCGGACCCGGTGAAGTTGAACCGGGCCACGTACTGCCGGGCGTTGACCTCGCGCTTGCCCACGATCACGGTGTCCCCGCCGCCGGAGACCGCCTCCCAGACCGGCCGGTCCAGGACCAGGCTGTCGCGCTCCTGATCCACGTAAGACAGCTGGACGCTCTCGCCCACGCGGACCGTGCCCGCGTCGGGCTTCTCCCTGCCGGTGATGAGCTTGAAGAGGGTGGTCTTGCCCGCGCCGTTGGGGCCGATGACGCCCACGATGCCGTTTCGCGGCAGGCTGAAGGTGAGGCCCTCGAAGAGGAGCTTGTCGCCGTAGGCCTTGGACACGCCCTGGACGTCGATGACCACGTCGCCCAGGCGCGGGCCCGGCGGGATGAAGATCTCCAGCTCCGCCTCGCGCGTCTCCGGGGCGTCGTCGAGCATCTCGTCGTAGGCCCGCAGGCGCGCCTTGGACTTGGCCTGCCGGCCCTTGGCGCCCAGGCGCACCCACTCGAGCTCGCGGGCCAGCGTCTTCTGGTACTTCGACTCGGCCTTGGCCTCCATGGCCAGGCGCGCGGCCTTGGCCTCGAGCCACGCGGCGTAGTTGCCCTTGTAGGGGAAGCCCTCCCCGCGGTCGAGCTCGAGGATCCAGCCCGCCACGTTGTCGAGGAAGTAGCGGTCATGGGTCACGGCGATGACCGTGCCCCGGTACTGGCGCAGGTGCTGCTCGAGCCAGTCCACGGACTCGGCGTCCAGGTGGTTGGTCGGCTCGTCGAGGAGGAGGATGTGCGGCTCGGAGAGGAGCAGGCGGCAGAGGGCCACCCGCCTCTTCTCTCCGCCCGAGAGGACCGCCACCTTGGTGTCTCCCGGAGGGCAGCGCAGGGCGTCCATGGCGAGCTCCAGGCGGCTGTCGAGCTCCCAGCCTCCCGCGGCCTCGATCTTCTCCTGGAGGCGGCCCTGCTTGTCGAGGAGCTTCTCCATGTCCTCGGGCGAGAGCTCGCCCCCGAGGGCGGCGCTCACCTCATCGAAATCGGCCAGGAGCTTCTTGATCGGGGCCACGGCCTCCTCCACGACCTCCTTGACGGTCTTCTCCGGGTCGAGCTTGGGCTCCTGCTCCAGCAGGCCCGCGTCGTAGCCCTTGGAGCGGGCGATTTGGCCCGTGTGCTCGGAGTCCAGGCCCGCCATGATGCGCAGGAGCGTGCTCTTGCCGCTGCCGTTCTCGCCGATGACGCCGATCTTGGCGCCGTAGTAGAACCCCAGCGAGATGTCCTTGAGCGCGACGCGCTTGGGCGGGTAGCTCCTCCCGACCTCGGACATCGAATAGATGATCTGCTTGGTGTCTACGGTGGGTGCCATGCCATGATTTTATCATTATGCGCCCGCGAGCGCCCGTTCCCCCCGGGCCCGCGGAGGCTGAATCCGGGCCCCCTAAAAACGCATCGAAAAGGGAAGCGAACATCATTGACAAGAGACGCCGGTACAGGTAAACTGCGCGGTCGCCCGCGGGGGAAGAGGCGGAGTGCCGCACGACGATGCGCGGGCGAGGGAGTGTTCCATGGCGACCCTGAAAGAAAGGCTGCACCAGAAGATCAAGGATTGGCGGCCGCGCACCGCGAGGCTCGTCAAGGAGTTCGGCAACGTCAAGCTCGACGAGATCACCATCGAGCAGTGCATCGGCGGCATGAGGGACATCAAGGGCCTCGTCACCGACATCTCCTACCTTGACCCGCAGGAGGGCATCCGCTTCCGCGGCATGCTCATCCCCGAGGTCCTGCAGAACCTTCCCAAGGTCCCGGGCGGGCAGATGCCCTACGTCGAGGGCCTCTTCTACCTCCTGCTCACCGGCGACATCCCCACCGAGGACGAGGTCTCCGAGCTTCACGAGGAGTTCCGCAAGCGCTGCGCCGTGCCGCAGTACGTCTGGGACATCCTGGCCGCCATGCCGAAGGACTCGCACCCCATGGTCATGTTCTCGACCGCCGTCTTGTCCATGCAGCGGGAGTCCGTCTTCGCCAAGGCCTACGAGAAGGGCCTACCCAAGACCGACTACTGGGACCCGACCTACGAGGACGCCCTCAACTGCGTGGCCAAGCTCCCGGGCATCGCGGCGCACATCTACCGCCTCAAGTACCACGGCGGCAAGTTCATCGCCTCCGACCCGAAGCTCGACTTCGGCGGCGACTTCGCGCACATGATGGGGGTGCCCAAGCCCTACGACGACGTCTCCCGCCTCTACTTCATCCTGCACAGCGACCACGAGAGCGGCAACGTCTCGGCCCACTCCGGCCATCTCGTGGCGAGCGCCCTCTCCGACATGTACTACTCCCTCTCGGCCATGCTCGACGGCTTGGCCGGTCCCCTGCACGGCCTGGCCAACCAGGAAGTCCTGCGCTGGGTCCAGAGCGTCATGACGAAGATGGGCGGCAAGGTCCCGACCGAGGACGAGATGAAGAAGTTCGTCAACGAGACCCTCGACGGCGGCCAGGTCGTCCCCGGCTTCGGGCACGCCGTCCTGCGCAAGACCGACCCCAGGTACACCGCCCAGCGGGAGTTCAGCCTCAAGTACCTGCCCGAGGACATCCTCTTCAAGTACGCGGACCTGCTCTACAAGGTGGTGCCGCCCATCCTCCTGGCGCGCGGCAAGGCCAAGAACCCGTGGCCTAACGTGGACGCGCAGTCCGGCGTCATCCAGTGGCACTACGGGGTCCGGGAGTACGACTTCTACACCGTGCTCTTCGGCGTGGGCCGGGCCCTGGGGGTCTCCGCGAACATCATCTGGGACCGCGGCCTGGGCTACGCCCTGGAGCGGCCCAAGTCCCTGACCACGGAGATGCTCGAGGCCGTGGCCGCCAAGGCCAAGCCCGCGGCGCAGCCCACGGTCTAGGAGCCTGAGCAATCAGCGGCATGCCCCTGCGAAACCCGAGCCTGCGCCGGCTGCAAGGCGCGACGATCGAGCATGCTGAGGCATGTGAGGGAGGAGCAACGCAGCAGCCGGCCAGGGGAGGGTTTCCCCTTCCCTAATTAGGAATTGCGCGGACTTTGCCTGCGCAATTCCTCTTGGAACAGGGCCGCTCACCGTCGGACTGCGCCTTCGTTGCTCGGCGCTCGGATAGCTGCGGGGCTATCCTCGCTTCTCGCGCCTCGGCTCGCTCCGGCGGCGAGCGGCGCAGGGGCATGCCACTGATCGCTCAGGCGCCTAGGGTCGGGAGCAGGGCACGAGGAAGAGCTCGGGCGCCTTCTGTTCCGGAGCCCTGTTGGGCACGAACTCCGTCCCGTAGAGGAACCCGCTGCCGTCCGGCAGGTAGACCACGGTCTCCTGCTGGACGAGCGGCTTCAAGGGCACGCGGACGAAGCCCTTGCCTTCCGCCGGCTCCGCCGGGACGGGACCCTCGGACAGGTCCAGCCCGAACTCGAGCGCGTCGCGATACGTCAGCAGCAGGAACGACTTGCCGTCGGGCGCGATGTCCATGGACGTCACGATCCTCCCGAACTTGTCCTTGCTGCCGGTGAAGGCGGGCACGTCGAGTTCTCCCCAAGGCTCGAGTTCCAAGACGGCGTCCCCCTTGGACATGACCTTGGCCTTGGCGAGCCTGAAGACCTTGGCGGGGCGGGTGCCCTTCTTCCTCGGGGTCTCCTTGGTGACGATGAAGAGATCGCCCTTGGGATGGACCGCCATGGCCTCCGCGTTGTGGCTGCCGTCGGGGTAGCGCAGGCGCAGGACCTTCAGGGCCGGCACCCTGGCCGGGAACTCCTTGCGCTCCCGGACCAGGGCCACCGCGACCTCCGAGCGCCGGACGGCGTTGTCGCCGATGTCCCCGATGAAGAGGCAGGTCGCCTTGCCGCAGGGCCCCAAAGCGAGCTCCTCCGTGTCCCATGGGAAGAAGCCCTCCACGAAGACCTTGCCCCTGCCTGTGCCGCGCATGTCCGTGACGAAGAACCACGGGCCTCCGCCCGAGTCGTTGATGTGGTAGAGCCGCGCCCAAGCTTTCGAGACCGCAAGGCCGCTTGCCTCCGGGATGGCTTCGGCCGCAAGCTCCCCCACCTGCCGCGCCTCGCCCCAACCCGGGCAGAGTCCCGCCCAGGCCGGCGCGGCCAGGAGCGCGGCCAGGACCAGGAAGGTCATGCCGGCCCGGTCGTCCCTAGGCTTTGCGCCCGGCCCGTCCGGGGGACGCGAGCCACCGGGCGGCGTCCACGGCGTGGTAGGTGATGATGAAGTCCGCTCCAGCCCGCCTGATGCAGAGCAGGGCTTCGAGGGCCGCGCGCTTCTCGTCGATCCAGCCGCGCTCGGCCGCGGCCTTGATCATGGCGTACTCCCCCGAGACCGAGTAGGCCGCGAAGGGGACCCGGAAGGCGTCGCGCCCCCGGCGCAGGACGTCGAGATAGGCCAGGGCGGGCTTGACCATCACCATGTCCGCGCCCTCCTGGATGTCCAGGGCGATCTCGCGCATGGCCTCGCGCAGGTTGGCGGGGTCCATCTGGTAGGAGGACCGGTCCCCGAAGCTCGGCGGCGACTCGGCCGCGTCCCGGAAGGGGCCGTAGAAGGCGCTGGCGTACTTGGCCGCGTAGGCGAGGATCGCGGTCGTCTCCTTGCCCGCGCCGTCCAGGGCCCTGCGGATGGCCGCGACCTGGCCGTCCATCATGCCGCTGGGCGCGATGACGTCGCACCCGGCCTCGGCCTGGCTGACCGCGGTCCTGGCCGCGAGCTCGAGGGTCTCGTCGTTGAGGATCTCCCCCTTGCCGACCACCCCGCAGTGGCCGTGGTCCATATACTCGCAGAAGCACAGGTCCGCGATGACCACCAGGTCCGGGTAGCGGTCCTTGACGGCGCGCGCCGCGGCCTGGATGACGCCGTCGGCCGCGTAGGCTCCGCTGGCCTGGGCGTCCTTCTTGTCCGGGATGCCGAAGAGGATGACCGAGCGCACGCCCGCGGAGACCGCCGTAGCCAGGGCCTTGAGGGCGCGGTCCCTGGAGAACTGGAACACCCCGGGCATGGATTTGATGGGCCGGGCCTCTCCCCGCCCGGGCCGGATGAAGAGGGGCAGGACGAGGTCGGAGGGTTCCAGGACCGTCTCACGCACCAGGGCCCGCAGGGCGGGGGTGCGGCGCAGCCGTCGCAGCCTCTCGATGGGAAAGCTCATGCGGTGATTTTACTATAATGAGCCTCACCCCGGCGCCGTCCATGGAGACTATGAAAGAAGGGATCACGTTCAGCGACGTCCTCCTCGTGCCGAAGCGCTCGACCATCGCCTCCCGCAAGAGCGTCGACACCTCCGGCAGCTTCTCCCGGAACATCAAGCTCAAGTGCCCCATCGTGTCCGCCAACATGGACACGGTCACAGAGGCCGACATGGCCATCGCCATGGCCCAGGCCGGGGGTCTGGGCATCATCCACCGCTTCCTCACCATCGAGGAGGAGGCCGCCCAGGTCGCCAAGGTCAAGCGCACGGAGAGCGTGCTCATCGAGGAGCCCTACACCATCTCCCCCCGCGACACCGTGGGCGCGGCCCGGGATTTCATGCGGAGCAAGCAGGTCGGCGGCCTGCTGGTCGTGGGGGAGGGCCGCAAGCTCCTCGGCGTGGTCTCCGAGCGCGACCTCCAGTTCCACGATGACGATTCCGCCCCGGTCAAGGCCGTCATGTCCTCCAAGCTGGTCACGGCCCGGCCGGGCATCACCCTCGAGGCCGCGGCCAAGGTCCTGGCCCGGCACAAGATCGAGAAGCTCCCCATCATCGACGCCTCCGGCACCCTCAAGGGCCTCATCACGGCCAAGGACATCAAGAAGAAGAGGCTCCATCCCGAGGCCTCCGAGGACCCCAAGGGCCGGCTCCTCGTGGGCGCCGCGGTCGGCGTAGTCGGCGACTTCATGGAGCGCTCCGCGGCCCTCCTTTCGGCGGGCGCGGACGTCCTCGTGGTCGACGTGGCCCACGGCCACTCGGACCACGTCATCGAGGCGGTCGCCCGGATCAAGAAGCGCTGGCCGGCAGCGGAGCTCGTGGCCGGCAACGTGGCGACCTACGAGGGCGCCCGCGACCTGACCGAGGCCGGCGCCGACGGGATCAAGGTGGGCGTGGGTCCGGGCTCGATCTGCTCGACCCGCATCGTCTCCGGGGCCGGCGTGCCCCAGCTGACCGCCATCCTCGACTGCGCCAAGCTCACCGCCAAGTCGGGCGTGCCCGTCATCTCCGACGGCGGCGTGCGCGACCCCGGCGACATCACCAAGGCCATGGCGGCAGGCGCCTCCTCCGTCATGATCGGCAGCCTCCTGGCCGGCACGGAGGAGAGCCCGGGCCTGATGATCGTGCGCGGCGGCATCAAGTACAAGCTCTACCGCGGGATGGCCTCCCTGACCGCGACCCTCTCGCGCCGCATCACCGAGAGCGGCGGCCACCACCGCGTCGACGACGAGGAGGCCATGGAGGTCGTAGCCGAAGGTGTCGAGTCCATGGTCCCATTCCGCGGGCGGGCCTTCGAGGTCGTCCACCAGCTGGCGGGCGGCCTGCGCTCCGGCATGAGCTATTCCGGCGCCCGGACCGTGGCCGAACTCTGGCGCAAGGCCGAGTTCATCCGCATCACCCCGGCGGCCTGGGCCGAGTCCCTGCCCAGGCTCGAGCGTAAATCATGAATCTGACTCTGACACCCGCTGACCATTAATACAATCAATACAATGCCAGGCACCCTCATCAGACAGGCAGGCGTGGTCGGCGCCGGAGGCGCGGGCTTCCCGACCCACGTGAAGGCCGCGGCCTCGGCCGAGATCGTGATCGCCAACGGCGCCGAGTGCGAGCCCCTCCTCTACAAGGACAAGGAGCTCCAGAAGCGCTTCGCGGACCTTGTGGTCTCAGGTCTAGAGCTCATGATGACCGCGACCGGCGCCAAGAGCGGGGTCGTGGGCGTCAAGGAGAAGTACCACGAGGTCATGGCGGCCTATGTGAAAGCCTTGAGCGGCAAGCCGCACCTGCGGCTCCTGGGCCTGGGCAACTACTACCCGGCCGGCGACGAGTACAGCCTCGTCTACGAGGCCACGGGAAGGCTCATCCCCCAGGGCGGCATCCCCATCCAGATCGGCGCCGTGGTGGACAACGCCGAGACCCTCATCAACGTCGCCTTGGCCTCCAAGCAGTCCGTCACGCACACCTACCTGACCGTGGCCGGCGCGGTCAAGAGGCCCGTGACCCTGAAGCTCCCGGTGGGGACCCCCATCGCGGAGGCCATCCGGCTCGCCGGCGGAGCCACGGTCCCGGAGTTCGGCGTCTTGGACGGCGGGGCCATGATGGGCCGGCCCGCGGACCCTGCCGAACCCCTGACCAAGACCAGCGGCGGCCTCATCATCCTGCCCGAGAGCCACGGCCTCTGGCGCAAGAAGACCGCCTCGCAGAGGTCCATCGACCTCATCGGCAAATCCACCTGCGACCAGTGCTCCCTCTGCACCGAGTTCTGCCCGCGCTACCTCCTAGGCTACGCCATCCAGCCCCACAAGGTCATGAGGAGCCTCTCCTTCTCCGGTCCGGACCGCAAGGTCTGGGACGAGTGGTCGCTCCTGTGCTGCGAGTGCTCCCTGTGCAACCTCTTCGCCTGCCCCGAGGAGCTCGACCCCAGGGACGTGTGCGTGGCCTCCAAGAGGGCCCTGGCCGAGAAGAGCGTCAACTGGAGGAGCGCGACCCTCAACACCGGCGCGGCCCCCAAGGTCCACCCGGTCCGGGAGTTCAGGAAGATCCCGCTGGAGAGCCTCATGCGCAGGATCGGCCTTTGGAACTACCGGGCCGAAGCGCCGCTGGACGACCGCGTCCACAGGGTCGGCCGGGTCCGCATCCCCCTTAAGCAGCACCTCGGAGTGCCCGCCCAGGCGGTCGTCTCCCCTGGGGTCAAGGTCAAGGCCGGGGACCTCATCGGCGAGATCCCCGAGGGCAAGCTCGGAGCGCGCGTGCACGCCAGCATCGACGGCACCGTGCGCTCCGTGGACACCCACGTCGTCATCGAGGCCTGATCAAGGAGTCTCCCATGTCACCCTTCGCAACGCGCGACCCAGGACTCTCGCCCGTAGGACAGGATGTCGGCGACGCGGACAGGAGGACGCTGACCTCCATCGGCGGGGTGGAGACCAGCTCCATGGCCAGGGGCTTCGCCGTGGTGGACGCCATGCTCAAGGCCGCGGACGTCACCCTGCTGCTCTCGCGCACGGTCTGCCCGGGCAAGTACATCGCCCTCGTAGCCGGCGAGGTGGCCGGGGTCAACGCCGCAGTCTCCGCCGGGGCGGACGTCGCCGCCGAATCCCTGGTGGACCAGTTCGTCATCCCCAACATCCACCCCGAGATCTTCCCGGCCATCGCGGGCACCACCCAGGTGACCGAGCTTTCAGCCCTCGGCATCGTAGAGACCTTCTCCGTGGCCTCCCTCATCGAGGCCGCTGACGCGGCGGTCAAGGCGGCCTCCGTGCGTTTGATCGAGATCCGCCTCGCCATGGCCCTGGGCGGCAAGGCCTTCGTCACCTTCACCGGCTCGGTGGCCGCGGTCACCACCTCCGCCTCCGCCGCGGCCGAGAACGCCGGGGCCAAGGGCCTGCTCGGGCAGAAGGTCGTCATCCCCAAGCCCCGGCCCGAGCTCCTGCGCGAGCTGATCTAGGGGCGGGAGGAGCGTCGCCGCCCCCCCCGCCCCTCGGATCCGGTCGGGACTACCGCGTCGCCAAGACCGGTTGGAGCTTGTCGAGCTTGGTCTCCCGTCCCTCGCGCTGCACCTTCTGAGCTTTCTCGTAGCTTTCCATGAGAAGCTGGTAGTGCGGCAGGAGGGTCGTCATGACCGCCGCGAACTCCATGGCGTCCGGGCGGTTCCAGGTGCTCATGAGCTCCCCGCAGACCGCGAAGGTGTCGATGGGCATCACTCCCGCCTGCACGACGCGGGCGAGCGTGATCTCCGTCGCCATGGAGGACCAGTTGCCCGAGGCGTCCACGACGGCGAAGACCTTGTACCCCGCGGCCGCCGCGCTCAGGGCCGGGAAGGCCATGCAGACGCTGGTGAGCGTGCCGGCGATGAGGAGCGTCTTGCGCCTGGTCTTCTCGATGGCCTCGACCCAGGCAGGGTTGTCCCACGCGTCGATCTGCCCCGTCCGCGGGATGAAGACCGCGTCGGGATTGCACTGATGGATCTCCGGGATGAGCGGTCCGTTGGGGCCGTCAGGGACCGACGCGGTGGTCAAGGTGGGCAGCTTGGCCAGCTTCGCAAGCTTGGCCAGCGCTCCCACGTTCGCGCGCAGCTTGGGCAGGTCCATGTCCTGCACGAGCTGGAAGAGTCCGGACTGATGGTCGATGAACAGCATCACGGCGTCCTTCGGGTCTATCCTCCACTTGTTGACGTGCGTCATTCTCGCCTCCTTAGGTGCGGCATGAGAGCAAGTTTGGCACGGCAGGGTAAAATGGAGGTCAAACCCGCGGGCCGCCGGCCGGGCGTGATAATGGTTTCATAACGCCCCCCCGTGGTATCGTCTTGGAGACCTCCGCGCCCGACCTCGATGGCACCCAAGACGTCCCGCTCGCGCCTAGCGCTCCTCTGCCTGACCGCCCTCGGGGTGGTCTACGGCGACATCGGCACGAGCCCGCTCTACGCGGTCCGCGAGTGTTTCTACGGCACCCACGCCGTGCCCGTGACCCAGGCCAATATCCTGGGGGTCCTCTCCCTGATCTTCTGGACGCTGGTCATCCTCGTCACCCTGAAATACCACGTCTACGTGCTCAGGGCGGACAACAAAGGCGAGGGCGGCATCCTGGCCATGATGGCCCTGGCCCGCGGGGCGAACCTCGGCCCTCGGACCAAGAAGCTCCTCCTGAGCCTGGGTCTCTTCGGAGCCGCGCTCCTCTACGGAGACGGCATGATCACCCCGGCCATCTCGGTCCTGAGCGCGGTGGAGGGCCTGGAGGTCGCCACTCCGGTCTTCACGCCGTACATCATCCCGATCACGGCCGTCATCCTGGTCGGCCTGTTCAGCATCCAGAGCCGCGGCACGACCAAGGTCGGGATGCTCTTCGGCCCGGTCATCATGCTCTGGTTCCTCTTCATGGCCGCGACGGGAGCCGCCGGCATCCTCCAGGAACCCTCGGTCCTGGCGTCCTTCAATCCCGTCCACGCGGTCCGCTTCATCCTGGAGAACGGCTTCCGCGGCTACCTCGTGCTCGGCGCGGTCTTCCTCGTCGCCACGGGCGGCGAGGCCCTCTACGCCGACCTGGGACATTTCAACGAAAAGGCCATCCAGCTTGACTGGTTCTGCGTGGCCGCGCCGTGCCTGCTCCTCAACTATCTCGGCCAGGGCGCGCTGCTCCTGGCCAATCCAGCGGCCGCGGACAACCCCTTCGACCGCCTGGTCCCGGCCTGGGCGCTCTATCCCGCGGTCCTGCTGTCCACGGCGGCCACGGTCATCGCCTCCCAGGCCGTCATCTCAGGCGTCTTCTCCCTGTCCCGTCAAGCGGTCCAGCTGGGCTACCTCCTGCGCCTGCGCATCACGCACATGTCCTCGCACCAGATGGGGCAGATCTACATCCCGGCCGTGAACTGGATCCTCATGCTCGCCACCGTGGCCCTCGTCGCGGGCTTCAAGCGCTCGACCAACCTCGCTTCGGCCTACGGCATCGCCATCTCCGTAACCATGGTCATCACCACGCTGCTGGCCTTCATCGTGTCGCGGAACGTCTGGAGCTGGCGCCTGCCCGTCTGTCTGGCCGTGACCGGGACCTTCCTCTTCGCGGACCTCGCCTTCCTCGGAGCCAACTCCGTCAAGGTGCTGGGCGGCGGCTGGTTCCCGCTGATCTCGGCAGGCGCCGTGGTCGCGGTCTTCGTCACCTGGAACAGGGGCCGCGAGCTCCTGGCCGCCCAGCAGGTGCGGGAATCCCTGCCCCTGGCCCAGATCGTGGAAGAGGCCGGCCGGGGGAATATCGCGAGGGTCCCCGGCACCGCGGTCTTCCTGAGCGGCACGCCGGGCACGACGCCGAGCGCGCTCCTCCACAACCTCAAGCACAACAAGGTCCTCCACGAGCAGAACCTCTTCGTCTCCGTGCGCACCGAGGATATCCCGCGCGTCCCCGAGGGAGAGCGCTTCCGGGTCCGGAGCGTGGGGCCCGAGTTCCACGAGGTGGGCGTCCGCTACGGCTTCATGGAAGACCCGGACATCCCGGAGGTCCTCGCCAAGATGGCGGCCTCGGGCTTCGCCTTCACCGCCGGCCCGACCCGGCTCACCTACATCCTCAGCGACAACACGCTCGTGACCACGCACCAGGGCCGCCTGCCGCCCTGGCAGTTGGCGCTTTTTGCGTTCCTCTACCGCAACGCCCTGCGGCCGACCCGGTTCTTCCGACTGCCCTACAACCAAGTCATCGAGATCGGCCGCCAGCTCCAGCTATGAAAGCGGTAGGATAACGCCATGCGCCCGCTCTTCAAGGAATACGGGATCGCCATGGCGGCGGCCGCCATCTGCACCGCGGCGTGCTTCGGCATCTCCCCCTTCGTGGCCCTGACCGACCTCGCCATGGTCTACCTGGTCGGGACCACGGTCGTGGCCCTGCGAGGTGGATGGGGCCCCTCGGTCTTCTCCTCCATCCTCGGCGTGCTTTGCTTCAACTTCTTCTTCGTCCCGCCGCGCTTCACCTTCGACGTCGAGCACCCGCAGTACGTGGTCACCTTCCTCGTCATGTTCGCCGTGGCCATGGTCATCAGCCGTCTGACCGTCCGCGTGCGGACGCAGTCCGAGGAGGCCCGGCGCCTGGAAGTCTCCGCGGAATCGGAACGCCTTCGCAGCTCCCTGCTGAGCGCAGTGTCGCACGAGCTCCGGACCCCCTTGACCGCCATCATCGGCTCCGTGGGGAGTCTCCTGCGCGCTCCCGGACCCGGGAGCACCCATTGGCGCGAGCTCCTGGAGAACATCAGGGAGGAGGCCGAGCGGCTCACGCGCCTGGTCCACAACCTCATCGAGACCACGCGGCTGGAATCCGGGAGGGTCCGGCTCAAGAAGGAGCCCTATCCCATCGAGGACGTGGTCGGCATGGCCCTCGAACGCCTGGACAAGTCGCTGGCGGGCCGGGAAGTCCGGAACGACCTCCCGGAGAGCCTTCCCCTGGCGCCCATGGACCCCGTCCTCATGGAGCTCGTCTTCGTGAACCTCATCGATAACGCGGTGCGGCATGCGTCCGGACCGTTCCCCATCGAGATCTCGGCCCGGGAAGCGGGAGGCAAGCTCGAGGCCGTGGTCGCGGACCGCGGCCCGGGCCTAAGAGCCGAGCCCGTCGACCGCGTCTTCGAGAAGTTCTACCGCGAGACCCGTTCCGCGGGAGGAGCCGGGCTCGGCCTGGCCATCTGCAAGGCCGTGGTCGAGGCGCACGGCGGCACCATCCGGGCTGAGAACCGGCCTGGAGGGGGCGCCCTGTTCCGGCTGACCCTGCCCTGCTAAGGAAGGAGCATGAGCGCTCTCCCCAACAACGTCCTTGTCGTGGACGATGAGACCGCCATCCGCCGCTTCCTGCGTGCCGCGCTCGAGGAGAGCGGGTTCGCCGTGCTCGAGGCCTTCAACGGAAGGATGGCGCTGGAGCTGGCGGCCACCAAGAAGCCCGGCGTGATCCTCCTCGACCTGGGCCTGCCCGACATGGACGGCCTCGAGGTCCTCAAGCGCCTGCGCGAGTGGACCTCGGCCCCGATCATCGTGGTCTCGGTCCGGAGCGATGAGTCGGACAAGATCGAGGCCCTGGACCGCGGCGCCGACGACTACCTGACCAAGCCCTTCGGCGTCGAAGAGCTCCTGGCCCGCATCAGGGTCGCCCTGCGCCACGCCGAGAGCGCCCGCGAGGACGCTCCTCCCGTCTACAAGCACGGGGACCTCAAGATCGACCTGACCAGCCGCCGGGTCTGGCTGGGGAAGAAAGAGGTCCGCCTCTCCCCCCTGCAGTATTCTCTCCTCGCGGCCCTGGTCAGGAACGCCGGCCGCGTCGTCAGCCAGAAGCAGCTGCTCAAGGAGCTCTGGCCCGACACCGAGAGCAACCCCGAGGCCCTGCGCATCCTGGTCCACCAGACGCGCCACCGCATCGAGCGCGAACCGGTGCGGCCCCGCCACCTCAAGACCGAGCCGGCCGTGGGCTATCGGCTCGAAGCCCCGGACGACTGAACGCGGGCCGAAACGCCGCGATAACGGACCATTAATGGAAGGCCAACAGGCTACCGTACTATGATGACTCGATGCCTGCGATCCTGGCCTGCCTGGCTGCCGAGGATGACGCCCGGACCGTGCTGGACCGCGCGGAAAGACTCTCTCAAGAGCTCTCCGCCCCGGTCAGCGTCTTGCGCATCCTGATCCCCTCGGAGCCTTGCCCCGAAACGCTCGAGCCGCAGGCATGGCTCCTGCGGACGGACAAGCCTGTCGAGCCTCTCCTACGTTTTGCGAGACGCAACAGGATCACCCACCTGGTCCTTGGCCCCAATGCACGGAGAGGCTGGGGTGCCCTCATCCTGCCGGATTCGGCCTACCAGTAGCGGACCCGGCCCACGTCCACGTGGACGAAGCCGGACTTGGGGTAGTAGCCGACCCCGCCGGCCTTGAGGGAGGAGGCGAAGTCGCGGAGCTTGCCGAGGGCCACGCCGGGGACGTGGATGTCCGCGGCCCAGCCCTTGATGTGCATGCTGTTCTTGGCGACCCCGGAGGACTTCTTGCGCATCTTGGCGTTCCTCTCCGGGCTGCGGTAGCCGCTGAGGAGCTCGATGGCATCCGCCTTGAAGTGGTCCTGGATGGCGTCAAGGAGCTCGATGAGCCCCACCGGGATGTCGATCTCAGCGCCGTTGAGCTTGCAGCGGAAGATACGCCGGATCTGGTCCACGCCGGCAGGGTCGTAGGTGCCGTCGGCCTTCCTGTAGACCACGTCCACGCGCTCTTTCCAGTAGGAGCTGTGGAGGGCGAGCCTGCCGTCCCCAAGCCGGACCGGAGCCTGCGCCTCATCCCCCTGGACGCCGGCCTCCAGCTCGTCGTCGGCTTCCTCGCCCTCGGCCTCGTCCGCCTCGGCCGGCAGGGCCTGGGCGATCAGGGCCGCGGCCCTGTCGAAGCCGGCCTGGGGAGCCACGCCCTCCCAGGACTCGAAGAGGGCGCAGGCAGGGAGCCTCAGTCCAAGATCAGCCGCGGACGCGGTCGCGGCTTGAAGGACGACCAGGCCCGCCAGCAGGAGGAACATGGACACCACGAGGGTACAGCCTCAAAGGCCCAGGACGGAAGGGCCGACAGGCCCAGCCCCTTCTGGGCCCAAAGGCCCGGCGCCGGCCAATCGCTCGGTTTCCTAGCGGACGCGGTAGCCTTCCGCGAGGGCCTTGCGCACGTCGGAGAACCGCGGCCGGAGCAGCCTGAACAGGAGCGACCGGCGGTAGAGCGCTGCGTGGCAGTCGTAGAGCTCCCCGAGGCTGGAGCTCGACGCCATGGCGCCGCGATAGACCGCGACGTTGTAGGGCAGCGCCAGGAGACGCCGGGCCCAGGGCGTGGCCCGCCAGAGCACCCACAACAGCCCGCAGAACCCGATCCGGTCGAGGATGCTGTCCACCATGTCTTCCTCCCGTGCCCCGGGCATCGACGGCACGACGCAGCCGGCTACTCGTCGGAATAGAGCTTAAGGAAAGCGCCTTCGAGCCTGCGGGACATCACCGCGGCGAAGCGGCGGTAGAGCTCGAAGCCCATGGCCGGGTCGCGGAAGAGCTCCTTGCGCACGGACATGC
Source organism: Elusimicrobiota bacterium (assembly GCA_016218545.1). Classification (GTDB taxonomy): domain Bacteria; phylum Elusimicrobiota; class Elusimicrobia; order UBA1565; family UBA9628; genus JACQWX01. The sequence continues at coordinate 101,381 of JACRDQ010000044.1, read as the reverse complement.
CGTCGAAGAAGAGCGCGTCCACGGGACCGACCGCGCGGGCGCCCAAGTGCCACCGGTAGGGTGGGATGAGCCAGGACCAGCCCAGTACTTCCCCGGGCTTGAGGAACTGGATGGCGCAGGTCGCGCCTCCGCACACGGGGAGCTCGACCGCCATCTTGCCCTGGGTGATGAAGTAGAACCCCGCGGCCTTCCCTCCGACGCGGAAGGCCCGCTGCCCGTCCTCGAGCCGGATCGCGGAGGCGTGGTCCAGGAGGCGGCTGAGGTGCTCGGGCTTGAGCCCGCGGAAGAAGACCGAGCCCGCCAGGGCGCGGGACCTCTCCTTGCGCAGATCGATATCAGGCGGGGTCTTGGTCTTGGGCATAGATTTACCCATAGTGTATCCCCTCGCCGTTTCCAGCCGCCATGATGGCCGTCATACACTCCAATGGAGGAGGGGGGAGGGCTTGCACCCTCCCCCCTCCGTGTTGGGAGCCGGCCTATACCCCGAATCCTGTCCTCCGCCTCGCGGCGGAGCGGGGACCATTTCTCTCCCTACCCCTTGCGGGGTCGGGGGCCTGGCAACGGCCAGGTCCTGCGGCTACCGGACGGCTGTCCCGAGACCTCGCGGTCCCGGGCTGCGCGAGCACGCGGGCCGTCGCATCGCCTTGCTCCCGACGGGGTTTTCCGTGCCCCCTGCCTCGCGACAGGGGCGGTGAGCTCTTACCTCGCCTTTTCACCCTTACCCGTGCACGCGCACGGGCGGTATCTTCTCTGTGGCACTTTCCGTCCCCGGAAGCTTGGGCTCCCGGGTCCCTGCCTTGTCAGCAGGCGCCGCGCTCTGTGGAGTTCGGAAGTTCCTCCCCCTGACGCCGAGAGGAATCACGACCTTCGGCATCAGGGAGCGGCCCCCCGGCCGTCTCCGAAATGGGTGCGGCATCGTCCTTGGGCTTGGCGGCCAGGCCGCTCTCCCATCCAGGCGGAGGCGGCACGGCCGCGCCAGCAACACCGGGCGCGGCCAGGGCCTCGGGCCGGTAGATAAGGCGCTGGCAGCTCTCGCAGAAGACGAGGGACTTGATCTTGGTCGCCTCGACCACGACGTGCGGAGAAAGCCTCATCTGGCAGGAGCCGCACGAGCCGTCGCGGACCGGGACGATGGCGTCGAGCTTGCCGCGGCTGCGGATGTGGCCGTAGGCTTTCAGGACGTCGGGGTCGATGGAGGCCGAGGCCTCGTCGCGCACCGTCTTCTCCTGGGCGTGCCGGGCCTCAAGGACCTTCAGCTTGGTCTCGAGGGCCCCGATCTCGGCGCTGGCCTTGCCCTCGAGGGCCTTGAGCTCGCCCTGGACCTTCTTGTCCTCGCCGCGACAGGCGTCGAGCTGCTCCATGATCTCGAGGATCTTGGTCTCGATGGCGTTGCCCTCGGCTCGGGCGTTGTCGATCTCATGCTGGAGGGCCTTGAAAGCGTCGTTCGTCTTGATCTGGTTGAGGTCCTTCTGATGCTTGCGGACCGCCTCCTCCTTGGAGGCCAGGTCGAGCTCGTGCTCCTTCTTGCGCTTCTCGAACTCGGCGATCCGGCCCTTGACCGTGTCGAGGAGGGCCTTCTCGGCCGCGAGCGCGTCCCGGAGCGTCTTGATCTCGGCCGGGACCTTGGCGATCTCCGCGGCCAGGTGGTCGAGGGAGGAATCCTTCTCCTGCAGGGACAGGAGGGAGGTCAGGATCTCGCGGGAGAACGCCATGATAGGGGTATTATCCTATTTTTTTCCCATTTCCGCCATCTTTTCCACGGAAAAGATCCTGAGCACGGTCCCGGGCAGGCGGTAGGCGTCCTTCGACAGCCCCGCCTTCTGCGAGCACAGGACCTCGAGGAATTCGCGGGGGTCCGGGAGCTTCTCCCACACCTGGGGCAGGAACACCCCCCCGCGGCCGTTCCTCTCAATGACCACGCCGTCGCCGGGGCGGACCTCGCTCCAATGCGCGGTCCTCTTGGGGGAGAGCACCGACACCTCGACGCGGACCGATTCGAGCTCCGCGGCCGTGAGGGCCGGGAAGCGCGGGTCCGCAAACGCCGCGGCCGCGGCGTTGCGGCGCACGGAATCGAGCAGGGTCTGCCGCGGCTCGAGATCCCCGATGCAGCCCCGGAGCTCACCGTCCGCCTCCGTGATGGTCACGAACGCAGCCCCTGGGAGGTTGAGCCTGGACAACGCGGAGAGCCCTCCATTCCCCGCCTTCTCCCTGGAAAGCCGGGCCTTGATGGCCCCTCGGGCCTCCGCCAGGAGCGCCGCGCGCTCGGACTCCGCGAGCGGCCGTCTCCCGTCCAGCCCGCCCCGTACGAACGCCGCGGCCGCGTAGCCGACCACCCGCTGGGAATCCTCCTCCCCGGTGACCTTTCCGGAGTGCGTCAGCTCCAGCGTCCGCATGGCCGCAGCACCCAGGTCCCTGGCCGCGGCCAGCACGGCCGCGGTCCCGGCCGCGCCGCAGCAGGTCGTGTCTAGGCCCCGAAGCCCGGCGTCCAAGAGGAGCTCGTTGGAGCGCCAGAACACGGCAGGGTCCAGTGTGGCGAGGGCCTCGAGCGTGGTCGGGTCCGCGAGCTCCGCCCCCGCGGCGCTGGGGAAATGCGAGAGGTCGGTCGATGCTACCAGGAGCGTCCTGCGGCCCTTGAGAGAGGCGGCCAACGCCCGACCCACCTTGAGGGCGTCGTCGAGCTCCCCCGTATTCATGACCATGCAGACGGCCCGCACGGGGCCCAGGGTCCTGATGATGAAGGGGACCTGGACCTCCACCGAATGCTCGCCCTCATGCGCCCGGTTGTCCGGCTCGATGAGGTCCGACTCCTCCATCAGCCGCTGGGCCAACTCGGCGTCGAAGGGGAGCCCTCCCGTGGAACAGCGGTACTCGCCGGCGTAGAAAGCCGCCCCCTTCACGGCCCTGCGGTGCCCGGCGCCCACGACCACCACGGAGTCGAACGCCCCCTTGGGCAGGGCTCGGTACGCGGCGGCCGCGGTGGACCCCGAGTAGTCGTACCCGGCGTGGGGGCTCAGCAGGGCCACCACGTCGCCGGCCTCGCGCCGGGGCGCCGCCGCCAGCAGGCCCGCGACCCTCGCGTCGAGCTCCTTGGGACTTCCGGGATAGAACTGCCCGGCCACGGCCGGGGGACGGGAGACCGGTGCGGGAAGTCTTCTCATAGGGCCCTCTTCACGCAACAATTCCGTGACACGGCTGGCTTATACTCTTGATGCAAGGCGGACAACAGCTTAGGCGCCAGAACGCACGACAACAGGCACACACAACCAGGGGGCGGCTGACATCAGCCGCCCCCAACTCTTTGGGTGAGCCGGAAGACCTTGACGATCCTCTCCAGCCAGCGGGCGTCCATGTCGTCGAAAGCGTCCGGCTTGGCGCTGGCCGCCTCCAGCACGGCCCAGAGCCGGTCCTCGCTGTCGAAGACCGGCACCGCGATCCGGGAGAGGCCCGCGTCGGATGCCCGCGCCGAGCAGCGGCCTGCCACGGCGCGGCCCACCACCCCTGCCGCGTCGAGCGAGAGCTCGGGCAGCTTGCCCCGGCGGTGCCCGGGCGCCGCGGTCGAGGCGTCCTCGGAGAGGATGTGGAAGCCGCAGCCCGAGTAGGGGTTGTCCGAGAAATCGTCCCAGAGGGCCTCGACCACCTCGACCATCAGGCGGTCGGCCTTGGGAGTGCGACGGCGGCTCTTGAGCTCGAGCCCGGCCCGGACCTTCTCGTACCGGGCCCGCGAGGGCCGGTCCTTGAGGTCCCGGGACGGCGGCCCGAAGTCGCGTCGTTGTTCGGTCATTCCTTCTCCTTGTCGATGGCGCGGCTCCGCGCCGCCAGCTGGCCGCAGGCAGCGTCGATGTCCCGGCCGAAGCTCTGGCGGACCGTGCAGATGATGCCCAACTCCTTGAGATAGCCCTGGAAGCGCCTGGTCTCAGGGTCCGCGGGAGGGGCGGACCGGGGAGGCTCGGCCAAAGAGCCCTGGGCGGGGGCGCTGGAGGAGCCCTTGGGCGAGGGGACGCCGGGGTTGTGGGCGAGGAGGTTGACGTGCAGGAGTCCCGCGTCCACGGACCTCACGAAGGCCGCCAGGTCCGCCGCGTCCTTGGCGGAATCGTTCTCCCCCTCGAGGACCACGTACTCCAGGAAGACCTTGCGCTGATGGAGCGTGAACACCGTCTTGAGCGTGCCCGCCAGGACCGCCAGCGGATACTTCCTGTTGATGGGCACGAGACGGTCGCGGAGTCCGTCGTTGGCCGCGTGCAGGGACACGGCGAGGTTGACCTGAGGGAAATCCGCGGCGAAGCGCTCCATCTGCGGGACCAGGCCCGCGGTCGAGACCGAGATGTGCCGGGCCCCGATGCCGAAGAGCCCCTGGTCGAGGAGGATCCGGAGACTCGCGGCGAACCCCTCGTAGTCGAGGAAAGGCTCGCCCATGCCCATGTAGACGATGTTGCCCAGGCGTTCTCCCGGGGCCTCGCGCCGCAGGAACTGCCGCCAGTAGAGCACCTGGTCCGTGATCTCCTCCGGCGTCAGGCTCCGGCCCGGCCCGGTCTTGCCCGTGGCGCAGAACGAGCACCCGATGGCGCAGCCGGTCTGCGTGGAGATGCAGGCGGTCCACCGCAGGGGAGAGGGCCGCATGAGCACGGTCTCGACCTGGCCGCCCCCGGCCAGGTCGAGCAGGGTCTTGACCGTGCCGTCCTCGGAGCGCGCGACCGCGGCCTCCGACGAGCTCAGGAGAGGCACCTCGGCCTCGAGGGCCTGCCTGAGGTCCGCCGGCAGGACCTTCACCTCGGCGTAGGAGGCGGCCGCTCCCTGGAAGACGGCGCGCGCCAGCTGACGGCCCCGATAGGGGTCCGCCTTGCGGGCTTTGAGGGTCAGGAGCGCCTTCTCCCAGTCCATGTCCCTTTCATTATACAAGAGTGGACCGGGCTCAGACGGCGAGCATCGTGTCCGCGGTGCGCAGGAGTTCCAACAGGTGCTCCGCGCTCTTGGCGCGCAGGAGCTTGCGGCGGAGGTTCTCATTGGTCCCCAGGGAAGCGATGCGCTGGAGGATCTTGAGCTGGAGGATGGGCGTAGACGCCGGGGTCAGGATGAGGAACACGAGGCGCACCGGAGCCGCGTCTGGCGCCGGGAACGGGACGGGCTTGGCGAAGCGCCCCAGGGCCACGATGGGGCGCGTGAGCACGGGCAGGCGCGCGTGGGGGACCGCGATGCCGCGACCCACGCCGCTGGAAAACTTGGTCTCGCGGTCCCAGATGAGCTTGAAGGTCTCCTTCACGTCGAGCTCGGGGACCGCGGCATGGAGCTTCTCAAGGAGCTGGGTGATGACCGATTCCCGGTCCGGGGCCTGCATGGCGACCGCCACGGCCCCGGGCACCACCAGGCCGGAGAGCGACCAGGCCGCGGGCAGGTCGAACTCGTCATGCACCTCCCCCACCAGCTCCTCGATGATGTCCTCCAGGCTGAGGAGCCCCACGGGCTTGCCCGCCGCGTTCTTGACCAGGGACAGGTGCACGCCCTTGTCCGGGAAGACCTTCAGGAGCTTCTCGATGGGGTCGGAGTCCTTGACCTCCGCGAGGTCCCGGCGCAGGCTCCTGAGGTCGGGCTCGGCCACGGCCGCGGCCCTGAGGAGCAGGTCCTTGACGTGGACCATGCCCACGATGCTCTCCGGCCCGTCCTCGCAGAGCGGGTAGCGCGAGAAACGGCGGGACCTGATGACCTCAAGGTTCTCCGCCCAGGGCTTGGCCAGGGACAGGACCGTGGCCTTCTCCAGCGGGGTCATCACCTCGCCGGCCTTGGTGCCGCCGAAATCGAAGAGGTTCTCCAGCAGCATGAGCCGCTCGAACGGCAGGGTCCCCTTCTCCTGCGTCTCGCCCAGCAGGATGCGCATCTCCTCCTCGGTCACGATGGACTCGGACTCGGCCGCGGCCTTGAAGCCCATGAACCTCAGGAGAGACACGGAGCAGAAGGCCATGAACGCGACCGGGGCGCGCATGACCATGTTGAAGACCTTCAGCGGGAAGGCCGACCAGAGCGCGGTGGCCTCTGCCAACTGGATGCCGATGGACCTGGGCACGAGCTCGCCCAGCACGATATGAGAGAAGGTGAGCAGGGCCAGGGCCAGGCTGAAGGAGATGAGGTGGATGACCTTGGGGCTCAACTCGAACGGGAGGGACTGGAAGCCTCCGGTCAGGATCTTGGCGATGGCAGGCTCTCCGATCCAGCCCAGCGCCAGGGAGCAGACCGAGATGCCGAGCTGGATGGCCGCAAGGTAGACGTCGAGGCGCGCGAGGACCTCTTGGGCCTGGATGGCGCGCTTGCCGCCGTGGCGGGCGAGCATCTCGATGCGGGAGGGCCGCACCCGGACCAGGGCGAACTCGACCCAGACGAAGGCGCCGTTGATGACGATGAGCAGCAGCGAAACGAAAAGCAGGAGGGTGATCATTCCGCCGGGCCCATGTTATACATTATATGTTTATATGGTAGACTATGGAACGGCGCTCCCGGAGGAACCATGGCCGATGCCCCGCAGTTCAAGCCCCTCAAAGAGATCGGTTCCGTCCCCCTGACGGATGATTCCGAGCTCAAGTACTACATCGACGAGTACCGCGGGCACCGCTACGGCTCCATCCGGACCTTCGTCCGCCGCAAGAACTACACCGGCCCCACCAAGGCCGGGGTCACCCTCAACCAGGCCCTCCTCGACGGCGTCCTGACGGCCCTCTCCAAACTCCCGGAGAACCCGGATACCCTCCAGGACCAGGAGCTCGCCCGCCTGCCCAAGAAGGCCGGGGTCACCCTCGTGGTGCGCATCACCATCTACCGGGACACGACCGGCATCGACCTGCGCGAATGGGTCCAGGACATCAACTACGAGGGCTGGTCCAAGAAAGGCGTCCGCATCCCCTACTCCGGGCTGGCCCAGTCCATCGTGTTCCTCAAGGATATGAAGGCCGCCCTGTAGGGCGCATCCCGTCCGCATAGGCGTTGACGTATTCCACGTCGGCCAGGACCGACAGCTCCAACAAGCTCACGTTGCGCCGGAACGCCGCCAGCAGGCCCGGCATCTCGGCCCTGGAGAAGCCGCTCTCCAGCAGGATGTCCTCCAGCGCCTTCTGGCTCTCCTGCCTGGCGAAGACCTTCCTCCACTCCGCGATGGCCGGCAGATAGTCCTGGACCCGGTTGCCGCCCGACGGCGCCATCCACGGCAGCTCCGAGACGACGCTGTCGATGCTGAGTCTGCCGAAGTGGGGCCGAACCTCGCTGAGGGACTGCTCGAAATCGATGAGCACGGCCCGGTCCTGGCCGCGGTAGAAGACGTTGCCCGGGTTGACGTCGCTCAAGCCGAAGCTGTGCGCCAGGATGGCGAAGGCCACGCGCGAAGGCAGGTCCAGCCTGGAGCCCGCGTAGGACATCGAGCCGTCGGAGAACTCCATGACCATGCCGTCTCCCCAGCCCAGGCTGGCCGGAGTCGCGAAATACCGGGAGAACCACCGCCGCACGATGCGGCGCGTGGCCAGCTCCCTGCGGATGATGTCCCGGTCAGCCAGCTTGACCACCATGGGCCGGCGGCCCGGCGGCTCGATCTTGGTGATCTCGGTGTTGAGCTTGCCCTGGTCGTCGAGATGGAGGCGCTGCCTGTTCTCGGCCCTCATGGGGTCGAAGCCCAGACGCGCCTCGACCTCACGGTAAGAGACCATCCGGTCCGAGACCGCGGCGTCCTCGGGCTCGGATGCGAATACGACCTTGGGCGGAGGCCGCTCGGCGTCGAACCGGGCGAGTTCCTCGAGCGCCTTCCTGAGGCCGGGTATCCGGTCCGCGTGACGCACGATCTCCTTCCACGCGGCTGACGCGGGCCCCAGGCGCACGCGCAGGTTCGTCAGGAAGCGCAGCTTGGCGGCCTCCCGGTCGCCTGGCTTGCGCCCGAAGAGGTCGTCGCTCCAGAGCTGGCTCAGGACGTCCGCGGCCCCTCCAGGCTTGAAGCCGCCGGCATCCACCAGGCTCCAGCGGGTCGTCCACCGGTCGAAGACCAGGTTGGCCGGAGCCAGGTCAGCGGTGTAGCCGATGGACAGGAGCTCGGCAGCCATGGCCGCCAGGGCGCTCAAGCGGCCGGGCCGCATCTCCCCGCGGCTCGCGACCTGCCCCAGGGATTCGCCTTCGACGAAATCCTTGACCAGGACCAGCCCGTCAGGGCTGGCGGCGCGAAGGCGGGCGTGGCTGATCCCGGTGTGCGCCAGGGCCTCGAGGGCCTCCACCTCGCGGCCGTAGTGGCCGTCTCCGGCGAACTCGGGCCGGATGAGCTTGACCACCGCCTTCGGATCGCCCGTGACGCTCCACACGGTCGAGACGTGGCTCTCCCCGATCCTCCTCTCCAGCCGATAGGTCGTGCCGGCCAGCCTCACGACATCCCCGCCCTTGCCGGGCCAGGCAGGGATCAGGTCCGGCCTGAGGTACGCCTTGAAGCGCTGCCAAAGACCCGCAGGCGCCGACGCGCCTTGCTTGGGCGAGACCGCGGCAGCATCGAACATGACCTGCCCGGCCGAGACCCCGCTCTCCTCGCTCTCGGCCCCGGGCGCGCCGCCTTCCTGGGCCGGGGCAGCCGCGCCTGCCTGTTCCGAGCCGGGCTCGGCCGCGACACCGTGGAGGGAGGATGCCCCGCCGGAGACCTCGGCCGGGATGGCGGAAGGCACCACCGCGGGCAGGTCGCCCAGCATCGGGAGCGCCCCTAAGCCCTCGCCTGCCTCGACGTCCAGCCGCAACTCAGGAGCCCCTGGAGCGGCCAAGGACCCCGGCCCGAGCGAAGGGACGCTCAGGTCGACCCTGGCCGGGGCTCCGGCCGCAGACCCTGCTGACGAGGCAACCGTTCCGGCGACCCCGGCTTGACCGCCAGCCTTGGTCCGGACGCGCACCTCCGAAGCCCCTGCCCAGGGTCCGATGGCGCAGATCGCCAAGAAAAAAAGTGTCGATTTCCTCATTAAAATCAACAAGAACCCGCTGCTCGTCCCGATTCCTGGAACCGAACGTTGTCAGCCGGCATCTAAGGGTAACAGGGGCCTGACCGAGTGTCAAGGCCTTGCATTCAGGGAAAAAAACACTAATACTAAATGACCATGTCCTCCACCGCACGGCGCTTCCTGCGCCCAGCGTTCTTTCTCGCGACCCTACTCTTCCTGTGCCCGGTCCATGCCGCGACCACGGCCGCCCCGGAGCCGTCCTCGGGCTTCGTCGCCGAGCTGACCGCGCGCTTCCTCGAAGCCAGGCACTACAACCGCCGCGTCGTGCTCGACACCATGTCCCCTGAGGAGCGCGGCAGCCATGACGGCCGCGTCCTCAACGAGGCCCTCTCCTTCCACGGCCGCAGCCACCCCCTGCTCAACGACGCCATCTCCACGAGGACCCTCCGGATGTTCCTCGACAACCTCGACTATCAGCACATGATCTTCGAGAGGGAGGACGTGGACACCTTCGAGACCCTCTATGCCACCAGCCTCGACGACCGGCTCTCGGCCCGGGACGTCCAGCCCGCCTTCGACATCTTCAACAAGTATCTCGAGCGGCTCGAAGAGAAGGCGGCCTTGGTCAAGAAACTGACCAGCCAGCCCCATGATTTCACCCTGAAGGAGAAGCTCGTCCTCGACCGACACGAGGCCCCCTGGCCGGCCACCCCCGCCGACAACGCCGAGCTCTGGCGCCTGCGGGTCAAGAGCGAGCTCCTCCAGGAGAAGCTCAACAAGACCGTCTCCACCGAGGCCGTCAAGAACGTGGACCTGCGCTACGAGCGCGTCGTGCGCAGCTACAAGGAGTTCGACGCCACGGACGTGCTCCAGCTCTATCTCTCCTCCCTGGCCCAGGTCTTCGACCCGCACTCCGAATACCTCGGCCCCCCGTCCAAGGAGACCTTCGACATCAACATGCGGCTCTCCCTGACCGGCATCGGCGCGGTGCTGCGCTCCGAGGACGGCTACGCCAAGATCGTCTCCCTGGTGACAGGCGGGCCCGCCGAGACCGACAAGCGCCTCAAGCCCAACGACAAGATCGAGGCCGTGGCCCAGGGCGACGAGCCCTTCATCGACGTGGTCGGCATGAAGCTCGACAAGGTCGTGTCCATGATCCGCGGGCCCAAGGGCTCGACCGTGCGGCTGCGGGCCATCCCCAACGACGCGGTGGACCCCGGCACGCGCGTCCTGGTGACCCTCGTGCGCGACGAGATCAAGCTCAAGGACCAGGAGGCCAAGGCCAAGACCATCGAACTCCCCGTGGGCAAGGACGGCAAGCGCGCCGCCGGGCGCAAGGCCAAGCTCGGGGTCATCGACCTGCCCTCCTTCTACGCCGACATGAAGGGCGGCGGCGACGCCAAGAGCACCACCCGCGACGTGGCCCGCCTCATCGCGGAGCTCAAGAAGCAGGGCGTCGAAGGCATCGTGCTCGACCTGCGCAGGAACGGGGGAGGCTCGCTCACCGAGGCCATCAGCCTGACCGGCCTGTTCATCAAGGACGGCCCGGTCGTCGAGGTGCGGGACTCCGCCGGCGGCGTCACCGCGCTCAAGGACAACGACGGCGAGGTCCTCTACGGCGGCCCTCTCATCGTGCTCACCAGCCGGGCGAGCGCGTCCGCCTCGGAGATCCTGGCCGGCGCCCTGCAGGACTACCGGCGCGCCGTCATCGTGGGCGAGAAGAGCACCTTCGGTAAGGGCACGGTCCAGTCCATGATCGACCTTGAGGAGTACATGCCTCCCTTCTTCCGCTCGGGCAAGAGCGGGGCCCTCAAGCTCACCATCCAGAAGTTCTACCGCATCTCGGGCGAATCCACCCAGAACCGGGGGGTCATCCCGGACATCCACCTGCCCGCTCCGGCCGACCACATGGATATCACCGAGAGCTCGCTCAAGAACGCCCTGCCCTTCGACACCGTCAAGCCTTCCGAGTTCGCCCGGACCGACCACGTGACCTCCGCGCTCCACGGGCTCAAGAAAGCCTCCAAGAGCAGGCTCCTGTCCTCCCGGGAGTTCGCCTGGCTGCGCGAAGACATCGCGCGCTACAAGAAACAGAAAGACGACAAGTCCGTCTCGCTCAACGAGCGCGAGCGCCTCGCCGAGAAGGAAACCGACGCCGCCCGGACGCTGAAGCGCAAGAAGGCCCGCGCCGCGGCCAAGGAGCCCGCCCCGGAGTTCAAGGAGATCACCCTCGATGTCCTCGACGGCATCCCGCCCAAGCCCGTGGAGAAGAGCACCGAGACCGCCAAGGCCGCGGCTCCGGCCAAGGAGGGCGACGGCGAGGGCGCGGACTACGAGAAGGCCGCGGCCCCGGATTTCGTCCTGGATGAGACCCTGGCCATCCTCGGCGACCTCATCGCGGCGAACCCCGAGGACAAGGCCGTGGCCGGCGGCGTTCGCTCCAAGTTAGCCCTGCCGTAGCCCATCCCCCTCCCCGCCTGTCGCGCCAAGGCCAGGACAAGTATAATGTCCGAGACATGGATGACTCCGACCTCCCGGGGCTCTCGGACCTCTTCGCCCTGGTCGAAGACGAGCACGGCAATCCCCGCGGGATCCAGCCCGTCGAAGCCAGGCTCGACGAGGCCGCTGCCGCGCTCGAACCCGAGGCCGTGCTCGCGGCCCTGGAGTCAGCCAAGGAAGCCCCCCTTGCGTTCGCGGCCGTGTTCCTCTCGGTGCGCAGCGCTCGGAGCAAGCCCGCCCTGGTTCCCAAGCTTCAGAAAGCCCTGCTCCGCCTGGTCTCGGACCTGCGCACGGCCCAGGCCGTTGTCGGCGGCGTCCCCCAGGTCTTCGACCTGGCAGCCTGCGCCTTCGGCGCCTACTTCGAGCTCATCAGCCTCAGACCACCGGACATGGTGGCCATCCTGGGCGTGCTCGGCGCCTGCCTCGTCAATCCCAGGAGGGCGGACCTCTCGGCGGCGGCCGTGCACCAGTTCCACCTTCTCTTCAAGGACGATCCCCGCTACGAGCGCGCGGCCGAGGAGGTGGCAGAACTCCTGGCCGACGCTGTCGAAGACTCCGGCTTGAGCCCGGCGACGCGCGTGCGGGCCTATGAGGCCATCGTCTGCGGAGCGCGCTTCTCCGCAAGCAGCCGTCATCCCAATCCGGTGGCGGACAAGGTCTTCGGCAAGCAGCGCCTGCGCGCAGCCGACGCCCTGGTCGCCGCCGTGGAAAAGGGGCCTGCCAAGCCGGAGCTGAGGGAATACGTGCTCAGCAACCTCTCCAGCATCAGGCCGGAGGCCATCGCCTCCTTGCAGGAGAAAGGGATCCTCCTCCTGGGCACCATCCCGGACCCCGGCGAACTCGTCAACTTCGAGCAGAAGGTCCCAGACCCTGCCAAGGCCGGCCGCCTCAGCCTGCGGCTGACCCCCGGCCAGCTCCTCGACAGCCTCAAGGGGACCGACGCTTCGCCGCAACAGCTCTCCGCCGTGTTCCTGGCCCCCTTCTTCAGCCGCAGGACAGCCTGGCAGGAACTCGGGGAGAGCTTGCTTCGACTTTCCTCCTCGGACCAGCGCGTCGAGGTGCGCTCCGCGAGCGCGGCTGTCGCGTTCCAATTGGGCGCGGAAGCCGCGCTCTCGCTCCTGGCCCTTCTCAGGAACGTCCCCATGGAGGAGGAACACCAGACCCCTGATTGGCTCTTCAAGGGGCTCTCAGCATGCCTTAAGAAGGGCGTCAATGCCTCCTGGGCCCCCCTGGCTCCGGTGATGGACTACCTCTTCGAACTCCACAGCCGCGAGGCAGAGACCAAGGGAAAACTCAAGAGCTTCATGCAGGAGGTCCTGACCAAGCCCGAATGTTCGGCCAAGTCAAGGATCGCAGCCTTCTGCACCTACAGGAACATCGAACGCGAGGCCGATGTCTGGGCCCAGGCAGCCATGCTCGATCCGAAGGAAGACCCGGAGTTCGCCGGCCTCCTCCGCTCCCTCACCCATTGATGGCTCCCGTCGTTCACCGGCGCCCACGCCGAGTAATGCAACAACGGTGTCTGACACCAGCAGTGTTGCAGAACTCCGCGGGTCAGGCCAGCGGGGACTCTTTGAGCACCTCGTAGGTCGGCCCGGCAGGGCCGAAGCGGCTCTCGTAGAGCACCAGACGGTCCACGGGCACATCGGGAAGAGCCAGCTTCTCCGGAGTCCAGAGGGAAGCCTTGTCAGCGAACTTGGCGCTGCCCTTGAAGCTCCGCACCCGGCCGATGGTCAGGTGAGCCTTGAACCCAAGACTCTCCTCCGCGATGGGGACCCCATAGCGCTTGAGACTGTTGTCCAGGGACTCTGCGAGCCTGGACATGGCCGGCTCGCCCTCCTTCAGCCCGATCCAGACGACCCTGGGCATGGCAAGGTTCGGAAAAGCGCTGATGCCGCCGAAGCGCAGCCCGAACCCCGGACATCGGCAGGCCTCATCCATGGCCTTGCCGATCGCCTCGACCTTGGATTGGGGCAGCTCGCCCAGGAACCTCAGGGTGAAATGCAGGTTCTCGGGCCGGACCCATTTGATATCAAAGCTCTTTGACGCCAGGGCATCCACGACTTGTCCCACCCTTTTGCGGATGGGGTCCACTGGAACCGCGATGAACAGCCTCATATGCCTTGATGCTAACAAAAAATAAGGATATCCTTAATAAAGAAAATGAGAGCAGTGATCCAACGGGTCAATAGCGCGAGCGTCACCATGCCTGATGGTGAACGCAGAGCCATCTCAAGAGGCCTCCTCATCTACCTGGGAATCGGTGAAAAGGACGATTCCACGCGGGCTGCCCGGCTATGCGATAAGATACTGAATCTCCGAATCTTCCCTGATTCTGAAAGCAAATTCGATAAATCAGCCATGGATGTCAATGCAGACATCCTCATCATCTCCCAATTCACCATCTACGGCGACCCCTGGTCAGGCAGAAGACCTGATTTCTCCTCGGCAGCCCCTCCTGAACCTGCCAAGAAGCTCTACGAGGAATTCACCAGTCTGGTTTGCTCCTCCGGCTTGAAGGTCAAGGCTGGGGAATTCGGGGCCCACATGCTCATAGAATCGGTCAATGACGGGCCGGTCACCATATGGGCCGAATGGCCGCCTGGCGGCTAGGTCCTAGGACCCGTTGACCATGGTCAACGGGGTTCATTGACCGTTCTCACTGAGCGGAATCAACACCAATCGTTGACCAGCATCCTCCTGCCTGGCCCCCTGGCCGGGGTATCATATCCTGGTCATGAAGAAGCAACTGGTTTTCGCAGGCTTGATTCTGGCCGCACTGGCGCCGGCTCACGGAGAGGGGATCTCTGTCGGTGTCCGGGTCGGTCGGGTCAGCCTGCCGTCTTTTCCCATACCCGTCACCAGCATCAACAGGCCCGCCATCCAGCTGCCCGGCCCGGCCCTGCCGACCGTCTCGGCCCCCAGGGTCGAGCTCAAGACCACCCTGCCCTCCCCGGTCACGGTCCCGGCCTCCCAGCTCCCCAACCCGGTCCTCCCGACCGTGGCGGTCCTGCCTGACCAGGTGATCCCGGTGGTCGTGCCCACGGTCGTCAAAGGCTCCGTGGGGCCGGCCCAGTACCCGCGGCCCATGGGCGCCGAGCAGGACCCCCTCCCGGTGCCGGTTCCGGTGACGGTCAAGTCCAGGCTCACCCAAATCAAGATTCAGACCGCAGGCAACAAGCTCGAGGCAGCCAGTGCCGGCCTCAAGGCCATGTTCGACAACTCCGAGAAGCCCGCGGCCCCTGCTGTCCCGGCCGACGATCAGAAGGAAGGGTCCGAGGACACGGTCCGGTCCGAGCGCCGCATCACCCTCCCCGAGTGGGACCTGGAGAACGAGATCGGGATCAATCCCGTAGACACGACCTGGTAAGACTGACCGATTCACGAGCGGCCCGGCTCCCCAACCACCCAACCCAACCCCGCCGGGCCGCTTGATTTTTCCCCCTTCCCCGGGACAAGCAGCGGCAAAATGTGTTGGAATAGGGCCATGGCCACGACCCAGACCCATCCTAAGAGCTGCCTAAAGGAGGTCTCCGCCCTTCTGGAACGGGCCGCGGCCGAGGGCCGCTCCGCCCTCGCTGAGCCGGAAGTCTACCGGGCGCTCCAGTGCCTCGGCCTCAAGACCCCGGTCCACAGGGTCATCACGGCCAAGACCAAGGCTGCCTTGGACGGCGAGGCCGGCAACATCCTCCGCGAGTTCCCTGGCGAGAAGGTCGTGCTCAAGATCTCCTCTTCCAAGACCCTGCACAAGACCGAGTCCGCTGCCGTGGCCGTGGTCTCAAGAGAGGAGCACGCGGTCAAGGAAGCCCTGGCCGATCTCGCTGCCCGCTTCCCCGAGGCGGAGGGGATCATGGCCTGCGAGTTCGTGGAGCACACCGTGTTCTCGCTCGGCCACGAGCTCATCATCGGCGGCAGGCAGGACGAGGCCTTCGGCCCCGTGCTCACCTTGGGCATCGGCGGCACGCACGCGGAAGAGGCCTCCTCGGCCCTGAGGCCCGGCACGGTCCCGGCCATCGCCAGCCTCGCCCTGCTCAAGGAGACCGGGGGCTGGAAAGCCTTCATCGAGCGCGCCTGGGCCTGGCGCTACGCCTCAGGCAAGGTGCGCGGCTCCAAGCGCCTCGTGGAGGACTGGGAGCTCCAGGTCTGGCTCGAGGCTTTCGCCGAGCTCCTCCGGACCTTCAGCGACGAGAGCGGCTCGCCTTGGGTCATCGAGGAGCTCGAGGTGAACCCCCTGGCTGTCTCCTCCCGGGGCCTCGTGGCGCTCGACGGCCTGCTGCGCCTGCGGCCGGCCGGACCCTCAAAGCGCACGCCCCCGACCAGGAAGGCGGTCTGGTCCCTGCTGAAGCCCTCGAGCCTGGCCATCGCCGGGGTCAGCGAGAAGATGAACATGGGCAGGGTCATCCTGCGCAACGTCATCGCCTCAGGTTTCGACAAGGCAAGGCTCTTCGTGCTCAAGGACTTCAGCGGCGGCATCGACGGCATCAAGTGCGTCAAGGACTGCGCCTCCTTCCCGATCGCGGTGGACCTGTTGGTGGTGGCCATCCCCTCCAAGGACGTCCCCAAACTCATCCGCGAAGCCGCGACCTCAGGCAAGGTCAACAGCCTCTGCCTCATCTCGGCCGGGATCGGCGAGAAGTCGGGCACGGAGCAACTGGAAGCCGAAGCGGCCGCGGCCCTGGCCGAGGCAAAAAGGGTGAACCCCGATTTCGGGATCAACGGGGGAAACTCCCTGGGCATCATCTCCGCGCCGGCCCGGATCGATACCTTCTTCATCCCGACCCACAAGCAGAGCGCGCCCTACAGGTCCGAGACTCCGGGCCCCCTGGCCTTCATATCCCAATCCGGCGCGTTCGCCATCTCCGTCATGGACCGCATGCCCTGGATGAGACCCCTCTACAGCGTCTCCGTGGGCAACCAGCTGGACGTGAGCGTGACCGACTATGCCGAGGCCGTGCTGGAGGACCCCGGGGTCAAGGTGGTGCTGGTCTACCTCGAGGGCTTCAAGCCGGGCGACGGGGTCTCCCTGGCCAGGACAGCGCGCCGCGCCAGGGAACTGGGCAAGTCCGTGGTGGTCTA
The DNA here is from genome assembly GCA_016218545.1 of Elusimicrobiota bacterium. Classification (GTDB taxonomy): domain Bacteria; phylum Elusimicrobiota; class Elusimicrobia; order UBA1565; family UBA9628; genus JACQWX01. The sequence goes on along the minus strand of JACRDQ010000044.1, from coordinate 84,873 downwards.
CAAGGGCGGCAGGACCCCGGCCGGAGCCGGAGCCGCCAAAGGCCACACCGCCTCCTTGGCAGGCGATTTCGCGGTAGCCCGCGACGTGCTCTCGGCCTGCGGAGCCCTGGTGGCCGAGACCTTCGACGATTTCGACGACCTCTCGGCCATGGCCCTCCTGGCTGCCCGTGAGCCCCTCAAGGGCAACAGGGTCTTCTTCATCACCAACGCCGGGTTCGAGGCCGTGGGTATGGCGGACTCCGTGACCCCCAAGGGCCCCCTGAGGGCCGCGGCCCCCGGCCCGGCGCTCAAGGAGCGCCTTGCAGCCGCCTTGAAGGAGTTCGGCCTCGACGCCATCATCGACGTCCGCAACCCCTTGGATGTCACGCCCATGGCCTCGGACGCGGCCTTCGTCAAGCTCGCAGACGCAGCGCTCTCGAGCGACGAGGTGGATGTCCTGCTCCTCTCCCCGGTCCCCTTGACCCCTGCCATGCAGACCCTGGCCAAGGGTGAGGGCCACAAGGAGGATCTCACGAAGTCCCCCCTGATCACGGGGCTCAAGACCCTCATGGAGAGGCACAAGAAGCCCGTCGTGTTCTGCGTATCTTCAGGCCATCTCTACGACCCTTACGTCAAGGCCGCCCAGGACCAGGACGCGGCCGTGTTCCGAGCAGCGGACCGCGCAGCGCGGGCCCTGGCCCGCTGCCTGTCCTCCCGCTGAAAGAATGAAGGCGCCGCCCCCCCAGGGCAGGTAAGGGCGGCGCGAAGTCGGCTCAGCCGATCTCGATCTCGGTGCTCGGCTTCCTCGTCTCTTTGCTCCGCGGCAAAGTCACCGTGAGCAGGCCGTCCTTGTAGGACGCCTTGATCTCCTTAGCCTTGACGTTCTCGGGCAGCATGAAGCTGCGCCGGAACTCCCCGTGGAACTGCTCCTGACGCAGATAGCCCTTGTCCCGTGATTCCCTCTCCTCCTCGCGCTTGCCGCTCAAGACGAGGACGCCTTCCGAGACCTCGACCTTGAGGTCCTTCTTGCTCAAGCCCGGCACGTCCACGGAGAGGATGTACTCCTTCTCCGTCTCCCGGATGTCCACCGAGGGAAGCCATGTCCTGCCTCCCTGGATGTCCGGCGCGTGGAGGTGGTGATGATGGTGGCCCAGGAACGGCTCGCCGCCCCAGAGCCCCGAGAGCGCCGTGCCGATGTCCCCGATGTCCTGGAACGGGTCCAAAAAAGCGGGCGCTCCTGCTTCCGTCTTCCTGACCAGATGTTTTGTGGTCTTCATGCCGCTCGTCCTCCCACCTTTAGATGCTCTGCCCGGCCAGGGGATTCTGCGGAAAGACCTCCCCTTCCGTCTCCAGGGTCTTGCGCGCCCGGCCCTCGCCTTGGACCGCCAGAGCCACGGCCCGGGCGAAGACCTCCTCGGGCGCGGCGCCGGTGAACTGCACCCGGTCGTTGATCACGACCTTGGGCACCTGGTCCACCTCGTATTGCGAAGCCAAGGCCGGGAACTCATCGACGTCGATGATCTCCGCCTGGACCAGGGGGTAGGCCACCGCGAAGCGCAGGGCCGTGCGCGCCACCTTCGGGCAATGGACGCAGGCCGCCGTGACGAAGCACCGTATCCGAGCAGGCTGAGCCACCCAATCGAGCTTCAGCTTGGCCTGGTCGCCGATATCCGAGCGGCCCGCGGCCGTGTCCTTGAGCGCCGCGAGGAAGACCGCGAACTCGTAGCCCACCAGCTGACCCAGGAGGCGCACACGGTTCCCGGCCGGCCCCTCGAGGACGAGGGTCGGGACCTCCTCGATGCCGTACTCGGCAGCCTCCTGGTCGTGCAGATAGCGGTTGTAGACTTTGAGCTCGAGCTTGTCCGAGAGCTCCGCGACCTCGCGCAGGAGCCCCTCGGCCCTGACGCTCGACTCCGCCATGTCCTCCTTGAAAAGGACCAGGCGCACCGGACCCGCCAGGTCCTTGAGCCTCTCTCGGACCTTCTCCCTGCCTTCAGGCTCGAGGAAAGCCACAGCAGCCTCCCTCGCACCGCCGCACCTTGAGCCACCTGAAGCTGGAGCCCGCGATGACCGTCTCGCCGGGGAGGAAAGCGGAGCTGGGCCGGCGTGCCGCGTGGCGGCGCCGAGAAACGCCGGGAGACTCCCGGCGGCCTGCCGGCCGTGCGCTCACGTTCGCGACCATGGGTCGCGCCTTCGACGCATCCATCCTTCCCATATCCGTTGGATGCCGTGAGCGTCCCAAAGGATTCTCTCGTCGACGAGTTCCCGCCGCCCCGTGCGGGTCAGGAGCCGGAGAGCTCTTGCTCGGCTTCCTGCAGCCTGGCTTGGACCTGCTCCATCTCCGTGCCCAGGGCCTGGACCTTGGCGTAGTCGGAGTAGAGCTCGGGGTCCCCGAGCTGGGTCGCGAGGGCCTCGAGCCGCTCGTGCAGGGTCAGGACTTCCTCTTCGATCTTGGCCCGCCGCTTGGCGGAAAGCTTCGCGTCCTTGGCCGAGGACTTGGCGGCCCGCCCCGGCGGGAGCTTCTCCTCCGAGGGAGGCAGGTCCACGGCCTGGGGGTTCTCCTCATGCCATCGGGCCTGGCGGTGCTTGAAGTACTCGTAGTTGCCCGGGTACCAGGTCACCTTGCCGTTCTCGACGTGCGCCACGTGGTCGGCCAGGGCGTTGAGGAAGTAGAGGTCGTGGCTGATGCAGCAGATGGTGCCCTCGAATTCCTTGAGCGCGTCGATGAGGGCATCCACGCTCGTCATGTCCAGGTGGGTGGTGGGCTCGTCGAGGAGGAGCACGTTGGGCGGGTCGAGCAGGAGCTTGACCAGGGCGAGGCGGCTCTTCTCTCCGCCGCTCAGGACCGCGGTCTTCTTGAACACCGTGTCTCCCGGGAAGAGGAAGGTGCCGAGCACGGTGCGGGTGAAGAGGTCGCCGTTCAAGCGGTTGACGCTCTGGGCCTCCTGGAGCACGGTCTTCTCCGGGTCGAGCCTGCCTTCCCGGTGCTGGGAGAAATATCCCACCCGCACGTCGAAGCCGAGGGTGCGCTCCCCGCGGTCAGGCGCGATCTCGCCGGCCAGGAGCTTGAGCAGGGTGGACTTGCCGGCCCCGTTGTGGCCCACCAGGGCGATCTTCCAGCCGCGCTCGAGCTCGAGGTCGATGTTCTCGTAGACCTTGAGGTCGCCGTAGGACTTGCAGGCCTTGTTCAAGGCCAGCACCCGCACGCCCGTGCGGACCGGCTGGGGGAACCTGATCTTGACGGCCTTCTCCTCCGCCGGCAGCTCCAGGCGCTCGAGCTTCTCGAGCCGCTTGATCATGCTCTGGGCGCGGCTGGCCGTGGAGAACCGGACGCGGTTCCTGGCGATGAAGTCCTCCATGTCCGCGATCTCGTCCTGCTGGCGTTTCCAGGCCGCGACCTTGCGCTCCTTCTCCGCCGCTCGCTCGGCCAGGTAGCGCTCGTAATCTCCATGGTAGACCTTGAGGGTCCGGTCCTGGAGCGCCACCACGGCCTTGCTCACCGCGTTGATGAACCCGCGCTCGTGCGAGATGACGAAGACGGCGCCCGGATAGGTCTGGAGGAAGCGTTGCAGCCAGAAAAGGGCATCGATGTCCAGATGGTTGGTCGGCTCGTCGAGGAGGAGCAGGTCCGGGGCCGTCAGGAGCAGCCGCGCCATGGCCGCCCTCATGGCCCAGCCGCCGCTCAGGGTGTCCACCCGCCGGTCGAAATCCGCGGTCTTGAAGCCCAGGCCCATGAGGATGGCCTTGGCCCTGGCCTCGGTCCTGGGGTCGTGGTCCTCGGAGTCGGAGAGCGAGGTCTCGAGCACCGCGGCGGCCGAGACCGGGGCGTTCTCCTGTGGAAGGTAGCCGGCCGTGAATCCCCTGCGGAGCAGGATCTCGCCGTGGTCCGCCTCCTCCTGGCCCACGAGGATGCGCAGGAGCGTGGATTTGCCCGAGCCGTTGGCCCCGACCAGGGTGAAGCGGTCGCCCTGGTTGATCTGGAGGCTCGCGTCCTCGAAAAGGACCTGGTCGCCGTATGACTTGCCGAGGTTCTTGAGGGTGACCATGGGAGACAGGGATTATACAGGATTGCGGAGCACCCAAAAGTTCATAGAATGGCGTGCCGAACGACAGGAGACTCAAACCATGCCCAAACTCATCTCCCTCACCATCGCAACCTTCCTCTCCGCTTCCGCGGCCATGGGCCAGGCCCCCATCCCGGCGCCTGGCGCAGCGGCGCGGGTGGCGGCCGACCATCGCATGGACGGCGCCGCGGCCGCGTGGGCGCCGATCGCCTCCGCGCTCAAGGCAGACCCACTCTTCTCGCGCCTGGGCCTGGATGCCCTCAAGCCCCAGGGCGGCAACGCCTTCCTCCATAAGGTCGTCCTGAGCCCGGCCGGCATCTCCATGTCCTTCCAGGGCACGCTCCGCTTCGACCCGTCCGCCAAGGATGGCGCCCCGTATGCCACCCTGCTCTCCGTGACCACGAGCCCGGATTCCGGCCGCGCGCTCGACATGGGAGCGCTCCACGCGGTCTCGGCCAAGCTCGACGTGGCCATCCTCAATCAGGGCGGCGCGCCCAAGCTCCAGGCGCGCGTCCTGCCCAGCTTCGTGGGCATGGGCCCGGACGGCCCCTACCTCACCTTGACCTCCGTGCCCAACGGCATCGAATACAACCTCACGGGCCCCTCCCTGCGGCTGGCGGACCTCGTGCCCGGCGCCAAGGACATCCCCAGCCTCAAAGACCTCGCGGTCCGCGGCGCCGCTGTGGCGCCCGGCAGGTTCACGGTGTCCGGCGACCTCAAGGGCAAGCCCGTGGCCCTGACCGTCTCCTTCGGCAGCAAGGAGTTCGGTCTCACGGGCGACGACCTCTCCCTGCCCGACTTCATCCCGGAGAGCGCGTCCATCCCCCTCCTGCGCTCCTTCGCCGTGGACCGCGTGGCCTACTCCACGTCCACCCTCTCGGTCTCCGGCAAGGCCGGCGGCAAGGCCCTCACGGTCTTCCGGGCCGCGGGCACGGGGAACGTGACGGTCTCGGGCGAGGGCCTCAAGCTCGCGGACTTCATCCCGGAGGCGGCCTCGGTCCCGGTGCTCTCGAACTTCGCCTTCGACCGCTTCGCCTACGCGGCAGGGGCCGCTTCCGTGTGGGGCCGCTTGAACGGCAAGGCCGTGACCGCTTCCCGGACCGCGGCAGACGCCTCCTTCACGATGACGGGCGCGGACCTCAAGCTCGCCGACTTCGTTCCGCAAGCCGCGGACCTCCCTCTCTTCAAGACCTTCGCTTTCGAGTCCATGGCCGCCTCGAACGCCGCGGTCTCCGTGGCCGGCAGGGTCAACACCCGGGAGCTGGCCGTCAAAGTGGACCTGGCCACCAAGTTCTACTCCGTCACCGGCGAGGACCTGACCGCCCCGGACTTCTTCCCGGAAGCCGCGTCCATGCCCATCCTCGCCAAGTTCGCCTTCGAGAGCCTCTCCCAGAGCGCCTCCGGGCTCGTCATGACCGGCAGGATCGACGCCAAGGCCGTGACCGTGCGCCGGGACGCAGCCGGCAAGAACCTCGTCGTGACCAGTGAGAGCCTCAAGCTCTCGGACCTCATCCCCCAGGCCGCGGGCCTGCCCCTCCTCGACCGCTTCGCCTTCACGGGTTACTCGCGCTCGGCTGCGAGCGTCACCGTGACCGGGACCATCGACGGCAAGGCCGTCTCCGTGTCCAAGGACGACGCCAAGGACGACGTGACCGTGACCGGCGCGGGCTTGAAGCTCTCCGACCTCGTCCCCCAGGCCTCGGACCTGCCGGTCCTCTCCAGGTTCGCCTTCGACCGGACCTCGTTGACGAGCGCCCGCATCGTGGTGGCGGGCAAGGTGGCTGCCGCCTCCGTCGCCGTGACCCTCGACCGGGGCGGCCAGTTCTTCACGGTCGTGAGCTCCGGCCTCAAGCTCGCGGACTTCGTCCCGGCCGCGGCCTCGGTCCCGGGCCTCGACCTCTTCGCCTTGAAGAGCGTGTCCCGCGGAAGCGCCAAGACCACGGTCAGCGGCGCCATCAACGGCAGGAACGCCTCCGTGTCCGTGGACTCGGGCAAGGATGCCCTGACCGTGACCGGAGACGACCTCACCCTGTCGGTCTTCATCCCTGAGGCCGCCGGCGTGCCGGTGCTCAAACAGTTCGCCTTCCAGAGCATGACCCGCTCGACCGCCAGCCTCGTCGTGGCAGGGACGCTCAACGGCAAGTCCCTCACCGTGACCCGCTCCGACGCTGACAAGACTTTCACGGTCGCGGGAGCGGACCTCAAGGCCTCCGACCTCGTCCCGGAGGCCGCGAGCCTCCCCCTCCTGAAGTCCTTCGACTTCGACTCCTTCACGGGCTCTCCCTCGGGCATCGTCGTGACCGGCAAGGTCGACGGCAAGGCTGTGTCCGTGCGCCGCAGCAAGAACGGCCAGTCCCTCTCCGTGTCCGGGGACGGACTCAAGGCCGCGGACTTCATCCCCCAGGCCGCGGGCCTGCCCCTCCTCGACCGCTTCGCCTTCACGGGCTACTCGCGCTCGACCTCGAGCGTCACCATGACCGGGACCATCGACGGCAAGGCCGTCTCCGTGTCCAAGGACGACGCCAAGGGCGACGTGACCGTGATCGGCGCGGACTTGAAGCTCTCCGACCTCGTCCCCCAGACCGCGGGGCTGCCGGTCTTCTCGCGATTCGCCTTCGACCGGGCCGTCCTGGCAGGCAGGACCGTGACCGTGACCGGCAAGATAGGCCCCTCCTCCGTCGCCGTGACCTTCGACCGCGACGACAAGTCCTATACGGCCGCAAGCTCCGGCCTCAAGCTCGCTGACTTCATCCCGTCATCGTCCTCGCTCCCGGTCCTGGACCGGTTCGCCTTGAAGAGCGTCTCCCACAGCGGGACCAAGACCACCGTCTCCGGGACCATCGACGGCAAAACCGTCTCCGCGGCCATGGAGGACCCCAGCGACGACGCCGGCAAGGACTCCTTCACCCTGACCGGCGCGGACTTGAAGCTCGTCGACCTCCTCCCCCAGACCGCGGGACTGCCGATCCTCTCGCGGTTCGCCTTCCAGAGCCTGTCCCGCGCTCCTCCCGCGATCACGGTCAACGGCACGGTCGGAGGAAAGGCCGTCGCCGTGAAGGTCGATCCCGCCACGAAGCTCTACTCCGTCACCAGCCCTGACCTCAAAGCCTCGGACTTCTTCCCCGAAGCCGCGTCCATGCCAGTCCTCGCCAAGTTCGCCTTCGAGAGCCTCTCCCAGAGCGCCTCCGGGCTCGTCATGACCGGCAGGATCGACGGCAAGCTCGTGACCGTGCGCCGGGACGCAGCCGGCAAGAACCTCGTCGTGTCCAGCGACGGCCTCAAGCTCTCCGACCTCATCCCCGAGGCCGCGGGCCTGCCCCTCCTCGACCGCTTCGCCTTCACGGGCTACTCGCGCTCGGCTGCGAGCGTCACCGTGACCGGGACCATCGACGACAAGGTCGTCTCCGTGTCCAAGGACGACGCCCAGGGCGGCGTGACCGTGACCGGCGCGGACCTCAAGGCGGACGACTTCGTGCCGCAGGCCTCCGGGCTGCCGGTCCTCTCCAGGTTCGCCTTCGACCGAGCCGTCCTGGCGGGCAAGCTCGTGACCGTGGCCGGCGAGATCGGAGCCGTCTCCGCCAGCGTGACGCTCAACCAGGCGGACGGGTCCTTCGCGCTCGCCAGCGCGGGCCTTAAGCTCGCGGACGTCGTCCCAGAGGCCTCCTCGGTCCCGGTCCTGGACCGGTTCGCCTTGAAGAGCGTCTCGCGCTCCGGCGGCAAGACCAGCGTCGCCGGGACCATCAACGACAAGGACGCGTCCGTGTCCGCGGAGTCCGACACGGGCTCCTTCGTCATCACCGGGTCGGACCTCGAGCTCGCGGACTTCGTCCCCGAGGCCGCCAAGGTCCCCCTGCTCGACAAGCTCGCCTTCCAGAGCCTCACCCGCACCCCGGTCGCCGTCACCGTTGCCGGGACCATCAACGGCAAGGCCGTGTCCGTGACGGTCGACGCCGCGGACAAGCTTCCCCAGGTCACGGGAGCGGGCCTCGGCCTCGACGACTTCGTGCCCGCGGCCTCGGACGTCGCCTTCCTCCAGAAGTTCATCTTCGACAAGCTCGGGGTCTCGTCTGCGACCCTGACCGTGAGCGGCAGGGTCAACGGCAAGGCCGTGACCGTGACCGTGGACCGGACCTCCGGTTACTACTCCGTCACCGGCTCCGACCTCAAGGCCTCGGACGTCTTCCCCGAGGCCGCCGCTGTGCCTCTCCTTGGCCGTTTCGCCCTCGACAGCGTGCAGCACAGCGCCGAAGGCCTCGCCGTGACCGGCAAGGTGGACGACAAGGCCGTGACCCTGCGCCGGGACGCGTCCGGCAAGTCGCTCACCGTGACCGGCGAGCGCCTGAAGCTCACGGACTTCATCCCCCAGGCCGCAGGCACCCCTCTCTTCGACCGCTTCGCCTTCACGAACCTCTCCCGCTCTCCCGCGGCCGTGACCGTGACCGGGACCATCGGCAACAAGGCCGTCTCCGTGTCCAAGGACGACGCCAAGGCCGACGTGCTCGTGACCGGGGCTGACCTCAAGCTCGTAGACCTCGTGCCGACAGCCGCGAACCTGCCCTTCCTCAAGGTCTTCGCCTTCGACTCCCTGGACTGCTCGGACACGGGCATCTCCGTGGACGGCAAGGTCAACGGCAAGGCCGTGTCCGTGAGGACCCGCCGGAACGCCGGCTCCTACTCCGTGACCGGCCAGGACCTCAAGGTCTCGGACTTCTTCCCCGGGGCCGCGGGCCTGCCCGCCCTCGACAAGTTCGCCTTCGAGAGCCTCACCCAGACCGGGCAGGACGTGCTTGCGACCGGCAGGATCGACGGCAAGGCCGTGTCCGTGCACAAGGATGCGACCGGCTCCCTGGTCGTGACCAGCGACGGCCTCAAGCTCACGGACTTCATCCCCCAGGCCGCGGGCCTGCCCCTCCTCGACCGCTTCGCCTTCACGGGCTACACCCGCTCGGCCTCGATCGTGACCGTGACCGGGACCATCGACGGCAAGCCCGTCTCCGTCTCCAGGGACGACGTCAAGAACGAGGTGACCGTGGTCGGCGCGGGCCTCAAGCTCTCGGACTTCGTCCCGGCCGCCTCCAACCTGCCCGTGCTCTCCAAGTTCGCCCTGGACAAGGTCGTGGTGGCCGGCAAGGTCGTGACCGTGGCCGGGAAGATCGGCACGGCCGCGGCCGCGGTGTCCCTCGACCAGGTCGAGAAGTCCTTCACCGTCACCAGCGCGGGCCTGAAGCTCTCGGACGTCATCCCGGAGGCCGCCGCCATCCCGGCGCTCGACCAGTTCGCCCTGAAGAGCGTCGCCCGCTCGGGCGCCAAGACCGTGGTCGCGGGCGCCCTCGGCACGCGGAGCGTGTCCGTGGCCGTGGCCTCGGATGGTCAGCCCTTCACCGTCACCGGCGCGGACCTCAAGGTCGGCGACTTCGTCCCGGCCGCGGCGAACCTGCCGCTCCTGAAGTCCTTCGCCTTCCAGTCCCTGACCGCCTCCAAGGCCCAGGTGGCCGTGACCGGCGCGGTGGACGGCAAGGCCGTGTCCGTCACGATGGACCCGGCCACGAAGTTCTACACCGTCACCGGCCAGGACCTCAAGGCGTCGGACTTCATCCCCCAGGCCGCGGGCGTTCCCCTCCTCAGCAGGTTCGCCTTCGAGAGCCTCTCCCAGACCGCCTCGGGCCTGGCCGTGACCGGCAAGGTCGACGGCAAGGCCGTGTCCCTGCGGCAGGACAGCGCGGGCAAGTCCCTCGACGTGTCCGGAGACGACCTCAGACTCTCGGACTTCATCCCCCAGGCCGCGGGCCTCCCGCTCCTGGACCGCTTCGCCTTCACGGGCTTCTCCCGCACGGGCTCGAGCGTCACCGTGTCCGGGACCATCGACGACAAGGCCGTCTCCGTGTCCAAGGACGACGCCAAGGACGAGACCGTGGTGACCGGCGCGGACTTGAAGCTCACGGACCTCGTCCCGGCGGCGTCCGACCTGCCCGTGCTCTCCAAGTTCGCCTTCGTCCGCGCCGCTCTCTCGACCGCCCTGCTCGCCGTGAACGGCAAGATCGACGGGATCGCGGTGGCGGTGACCCTCGACCGCACGGACAAGTCCTTCACGGTCGTCAGCGCGGGCCTGAAGCTCGCGGACTTCATCCCGGAGACGGCCTCGCTGCCGGTGCTCAACGAGTTCACCCTGAAGAGCGTCTCGCGCGGCGGCACCAAGACCAGCGTCACGGGCGCCATCAGCGGCAAGAACGCGTCCGTGTCCGTGGACTCCGGCAAGGACTCCTTCATCGTGACCGGGGACAACCTGACCCTGGCCTCCTTCATCCCGGAGACCTCCAAGGTTCCCCTGCTCGACAAGTTCGCCTTCCAGAGCCTCTCGCGCTCCCCGGCCGCCCTCTCCGTGACCGGGACGGTCAACGGCAAGGCAGTGTCCGTGGCCCAGAGCTACGCGGACAAGACCCTCCAGGTCAAGGGAGCCGACCTCAAGCTCGCGGACTTCGTGCCCGCGGTCTCAGGCGTCCCCTTCCTCAACGAATTCGCCTTCGACCTCCTCGACATCTCCTCCGCGGCCCTGACCGTGGGCGGCAGGATCTCGGGCAAGACCGTCACGGTCCGGCGGGGGCTCGCAGACGACCCCTCCTTCACGGCCACGGGAGACGCGCTCAAGCTCTCCGACGTCGTGCCCGAGACGGCGGGCTTGAAGGCCTTCGACCGGCTCTCCCTGAGCCTGGTGGCCGTCTCTCCGGCCGAGATCCGCGTCAACGGCGCCATCAACGACAAGGGGGTCCGGTTCCTCAAGACCCGCGGCCCCCAGTCCAAGGTCACGGTCACGGCCGACGACCTGACCCTCGCCGACATCTTCGACCCGCTCACGGGCGTGCCGGTCATCAACGCCGTGGCCATGGACAAGCTGACTCTCGACGGCACCTCGGTCGAGGTGGAGGCCAAGCTCAACGGCGACCTCATCGACGTGATCGGCCACGTCAAGCCCGCGCCGGGAGATGAGTACACCGCGGTCTTCTTCAAGACCCTCGACGCCGCCACCTTCATCCCCTCGGCGCAGGGGCACGCGGCCAACAGCATCGCCCTCAAAAGCGCCCTCTTCATCGTGCAGTCCCAGAACGCCCCGGCCAGGACCGTCACCGCCGCGGACCTCCCCGGCGACCTGCCGTCTTTGGTCGGCTGGGCCAAGGACGACACCCTCAGGCTCTCCGCCGGGGTGAACTTCGCCGCGCAACTGGACATCACCGCCTCCGGCGGCATCGCCTCCGCGCTCAAGACCGCGGGCATCGACGCGCTGAGCCTCCCCCTGCGCGGGACCCTCTCGCCCCAGGCCTTCAAGGCCATGGGCGGCGGCTCCAAGGGCTCGGCCGCGAGCCTCCCGGAAGCGGACAAGCAGTCCCTGCTCTCCGGGCTGAACCTCTCGGCGAACGCGCCCCTTCCGAAGCTCCCCTCCCTGGGCGGCCTGGTCGGGGTCACCGGGCCCGTGAAGCTCTCCCTGAGCGGCGGGGCGCAGTCCGCCGACAGCCCTTGGGCCAAGCTCCCTGCGGCCCTGAGCGCCTCCAAGCCCGAAGGCGACCTGGAGATCTCGCTTCAGTTCGGCGTGGACTTCCTCGGCGCCGGGATCGGCAAGAACCTCACGGCCCTGCTGAGCCTCGACCGGGGCGCCTCCACGGGTTTCTCGCTCGTCGCGCTCCACGACGGGACCTGGGAGAAGCCCTTCGGCATCCCCGGCCTCATCCTGAGCGACTGCGGCTTCAAGTTCTCCCTCGAGTCCTCCGGCGGCGCCTCGACCCAGGACATCGCTTTCTTCGCCTCCGGCGAGATCGGCGGCAAAAAGGGCGTCTCCGTCAGCGGGGACTTCACCAGGGCCGACGGGAAGCTCGCGCTCGACTTCTTCGAGCTCGATGGGACCTTCACCCTGAGGGACCTGCCCGGCGGCAAGTCCATCCCGAGCGGCGACCGCTTCGAGCTCGACGCGATCAAGCTCTCCCGCGACGGCATCGAGGCCAAGACGACCCTCGCGGGCAGGAAGACCGACGCCTTCCTCTTCGACGCCGGGGCGGGCGGGGCGGCCAACTGGACCTTCGCCATCGACCAGAAGAACTTCAAGATCACCGAGCTCCTTCCGATCGCGGCGGGCGTCAAGGTCCTGGACGCCCTGACCATCCCCAGCGCGGCCCTCATCATCACGGAGAACGGGCTCAACGGCACGCGCGCGTCCTTCGGCGTCATCGCCCGGGACATGTTCGACGACATCTTCGGCAAGTCCAACGTCTCGGTGAGCATCCCCGGAGGCATCGGCCTCGTCGCGGACTTCGACCCGGCCTCCATGGGCATCCTCGGCAAGGGCCTCAGCAAGATCGGCGTCCACGACGACGCCATCATCATGGGCGAGATCACCGGCGTCTTCCAGGGGAGTCCCGGCCTGCGCTTGAGCTTCGCCATGGCGGAAGCCGGCAACCCCTCGGGCCTGCCGCCCAAGGCGATGAACTACAAGCCCGGCGTCCTGCCCTCGTTCTTCGTGCTTTGGGGCGGGGAGGACGTGGAGGCCGGGCTCAAGATCCCGGTGCTGGTCAAGGCCGGAAAGGACCTCCTCGAGCTCTCCTCCTCGATCGAGCTCGAGTTCTCTCCCGAGGGCCTGGGCATCAAGATCGTGGGAGCCATGGACGGCGCCTGGCACCAGCCCTTCGGCATCGCGGGCATCTCCCTGTCCAACCTCAAGATGGACGCGGCCATCAACGACGCCGGCGACGTCCAGCTCGGGTTCGCGGGCGAGGAGCAGTTCGGCCGCTGCGCCGACCCGAAAAGCTCCGACTGCCTCGACCTCGACTTGGCCGTGAGCCTCAAGTTCCTGGCCGAGGCCGCCATGCCCGACGGGGTCGCGTTCGCCGGCAAGGCCAACCAGCTCGGCATCCCGGCCCTGCTCGACGTGGCCGAGACCCTCATGAAGGTCCCCGGGCAGCTCTCCAAGCTGCCGGTCCCCTACTTCAACATCAAGAACGCCAAGCTCGCCTTCACCACTCCCGGGGCCACGGACCCTGACCTGGGGCTGGTCAACGAGGGGTTCGCCTTCGCCGGGACCTTCAACTTCATGGGCCAGGACCTCGGCTCCATCACGGGAGCTGGCGGGCCCACGAGCGGGATCACCTTCAAGGGCAAGATCTCGGACATCGACCTGGAGGTCCTCAAGTTCAAGAACAACGACGTGGACATCTCCATCAACCTCGACCCCAAGTTCATCATCAACTCCGACGTCAACCTCCTCGGCGGGACCCAGCGGGTCAAGCTCGACATCGAGCCCCCGCACTTCGAGTTCGACATCGTCGAGAAGCTGGGCGTCTTCGGCGACGCGGACCTGACGATCCGCCTCGACGGCTTCGACCTGCAGAAGGGGACCTTCGACAAGACGGCCGACATCAGCGTGGTCGGCGAGTTCAAGTCCGCGCTGGAGCCCTGGCTCGAGGCCGAGATCAAGAAGGGCGTCGAGGAGCTGCGCCAGTCCGCCAACGCCAAGCTGGAGGCCGACTCCGCCGCGCTCCGGGACGCCCAGGCCAAGGTGGACAAGATCAACGACCAGATCGCCCAGGTCAAGGCCGAGGACGACAAGGTCAAGGCGCGCGCCCAGGCCAGCCTGGACTCCGTCGAGAGCCGCGTCAACTCCCTGCAGGGGACTTACGACCACGAGATCTCCGAGGCGCACCACTGCGGCTCTCGGTGGACGCACTGGGCCTGCTCGCCGGGCTGGTACATCGCCGCGGGCGCCACCTACGTCTCCCTCAAGGCCGCCCAGGGCGTGCTCGAAGCGGCCAAGGCCGCGGTGGCCGCGGCCTTCGACCTCGACCCGCGCCTGATCGGCCTCTACGCCGAGCGCGACATCGCCACGGCGGCGCTGACCATCGCCTCGGCCGTGGTCGAAGCCACGGAAGAGGTCGAGAACTTCGTCCTGAAGGAGCTCGAGAACATCCTTGAGGCCGCGGTCAGCCACCTCCCCTTCGAGGTCGACCAGGCCATCCTCCTGGGAGACCTGCGCGACATGATCGCCAAGAACGACCCGCTCATCCTGGACCTCAAGTTCAAGATCGCGGGGGCCCCCATGCGCGAGTACTTCGCGGTCAAGGTCCCGGACACCCCGGCCAACGCCGCCTTCGACGCGGAAGCCTTCGCCCTTCTGCCCGCCATCGCGCTCGACAAGCTGACGGAATCCGCGCTCAGCAAGGTCTCCTCCGCGGTCGCGACCTGGGTCCACTCCCACATCGCCTCCAAGCTCGCCGAGGCCGAGGACCGGGTCCGGCAGCAGGTCGAGGCCGAGGAAGCCAGGTACAAGGACGTCCTGGCCACCATGGAGAACGGCAGCGCCAAGTACAAGAAGGCCTTCGCGGACCAGGCGGCGATCCACGCCGCCCTGGTGGCTCAGACCGAGCTCAGCGACCTCATGGGCCCGAGTCTCGAGTACACGAACACCTACCTGGCCATCGGCCACAGCCGCCACTGCCTGGGCGTGTCCAAGGACGGCCTCAACGTCATCCAGGAGCCCTGCAAGGACGGCGACGCCGAGCGCTGGAGCACGGGCAAGCTCGACGACGGCTACGTCTTCCTCAAGAGCGAGGGGCTGTGCCTCAGGGCCCGCAAGGGAGACTCGGCGGACGGCAACGAACCCCTCATCCTCGGCCAGTGCGACAAGGACGACAAGCGCCAGCAGTGGAAGGTCATCACCAACGACGGGTTCTACGACAAGATCGTCAACCGCGACGCTCAGAAGTGCCTGCACTTCAACAAGGAGAACGCCAACCCGAACACGGCCTTCGCCATCTGGACCTCGTGCATGGGCACGGACAGCCAGAACTTCCGCGATATCCCGGACGCCGAGCGGCCCACGTGGCATCCGGTGAACACCGAGGTGAAGGCCGGCAACGGGCTCTGCCTGGCCGTCGTCGACCCGCCAACGGGGCCCTTCACGCCCAAGCCCAACGACAAGGAGGCGAAGCTCTTCGCCCGGCCGTGCGACGACAAGAGCGAGCGCTTCAACTACACGGAGATGGTCAACGGGGACATCAAGCTCGTGCATACGGAGACCGGCGCCTGCATCTATCCCCAGAAGGACACCGACCACCTGGCCATCCGGCCGTGCGACGAGGGCAAGGACATGCTCTGGCGCGTCAATCCGAAGGGAGGCTCGGCCGACCAACTCTTCAACCCCAGGGCCAATCTTTGTATGATGCTCCCGGCGCCGCCCAAGAACTCGACTCAAGCGCTGGAGGCCGTCCTGGCTCCCTGCAACACCGTCCCGGATGACGGCCTGCTCATAGACTTCATCAAATGAGGAGCACCATGAACCGCGCTCTCCCCCTCCTGGCCCTGTCGTTGTGCGCGTGCCTGGCCGCCTGCGGCGGCCGGCACGGCGCGAACCTCCGGCTGGACCCCATCGTCACGGACGAGATACTCTCCTCGGCCGCGAAACGACCGTCCGACAGCGAAGTCGCGGTCTCGGTCAAGGCAGGCGTCCGCCTGCTCCGCCGGAGCCGCTACGAGGAGGCGGGCAGGCAATTCGCCGCGGGGCTGAGGCTCAACCCCACGGACTCCAACCTCCACTTCCTCAACGCCCTCTCCTACCACCTGCGTTCCCTCTCCGGCGACCAATCCATGCTCGACTTCGCCGAGGCCGGCTACGCGCTCTCCCTGCGCTTCGACTCCGGCAACCACTGGGCCGCCTACCTCCTCGGCCACGTCTACTTCCAGCAGCAACGCTTCATCGACGCCCAGAACCAGTTCTCCTACGCCCTGCTCTTCGCGCCCGAGAACCCGGTCTTCCTGCGCTCCCTGGCCGCGGCCTCCTATTACGCCAAGTCCCTGGACCTGAGCCACTGGGCGGCGGAGAAGTCCCTGAAAGCCGACCCCAGGAACGCTGACGGCTGGCGCGCCGCAGTCATCACCCGCGCGGCCGTGGGAGACGAGCAGGGCGCCAAGCAGGGCTTGGAGACCTACAAGGGGCTCTTGGCCTCCCTGCCTGCCGCTCCGGACATGGCCTATGCCTCGGCAGCCGAGCGCGTGGACGACTGGAAGGAGTTCCATCACAGCCTCCTCCTGGCTCAGGGCCAAGACCCGCATCCCAGCGTATTCGGGAGCGACGCCCAGGCCGAGGGCCACGTGATCGAGCTCCACGACACCGGCGGGTCGAGTTACGACGATTCCATGGCTCCGCCCGCGCCTCCTGCTCAGGCCCCGACGCCGACGCCTGCTCCGACGCCGACCCCTGCTCCGGCCGCGGATCCCGCCGCCCAACCCGCGGCCCCGGCCGACCAGCCAGCCGCCCCTGCGGACCCGTCACCGGCCTCCGCGGCGCAGCCTGCCGCGCCTCAGGCGGACCTCCCCAAGATGGCCCTGGTGGACGTGGTCATCATCCGGACCGAGGAGAACCGCTCCGAGTCCAAGGGCGTCAACCTCCTCGACGCCATCAAGGCCACCCTGACCGGCACCCTCTACGCCTTCAACCGCGTCACCGGCTACACCACGGGCGGCGCGGGCGCCATGGCCCGGACCCACACCTTCTCACCGAGCCTGGCCCTGGCCGGCCTCCAGTACAACCTCAACATCTTCAACGACGGCGTCAACAAGGCCGAGGTCCTGGCGAGACCTTCCCTGCTGGCCGTAGACAACAAGCCCTCGACCTTCTACTCCGGCGCGGTCCTGCACGTCCAGCTCGACAGCAACAACTCCGACGGCTCCCTCGTGGACGTGCCGGTCGGCATCACCCTGAGCGTCACCCCCACCTTCCTCGACTCGGAGACCGTGAGCATCACCGTCCACGCGGAGCGAGGCTTCATCGACGCGAGGAACGAGAAGCTCGGCTTCTCCGTCTTCTCCCAGACCTCCAGGACCTCGGTGGACGCCACCGCGGTCCTGCGATTCGGAGAGACCCTGGTCCTGAGCGGCCTCTCTGAGAACGCGACCGACCGCACCAAGTCCGGCGTGCCCTTCCTCCAGCGCATCCCGGGCGTCCAGTACCTCTTCTCCCGCAAGACCCTGGCCGAGACCAAGAACTCCGTGCTGATCCTCATCTCCCCCAACAAGCAGCGCTACGCCGACGACATCCTGCCCGAGAAGGTCAGCGCCGCCGTCCTGCCGCCAGCGCCCCAGAGCGTCCACACCCAGACCCTGCGCAAGCGCGCCAAGGTCCCGGCGCGCACCAACGTCGACGCCGCCATCGCCGAGCTCAGCCGCGGCAGGTACCTGCGCGAGATCCGCACCGGCGACCTCCGGCTCGACGCCTGGCACAACTCCGACTCCATCATCGGCGCCATGAAGCGCGCGCTGGGCTTCCTCTACTACTAGGAGAAAGCCGGTCAGGGGTCCGGCCTGAAGCCGATGCGCGGGCGCGGAGGCGCGGGCGGGGCCATGAGCTGCCGTATGGCCTGGAACAGGGTCCGGATGCTCCTGTCGTGCTTCTCGATCTTCCTCTCGAGCTCGGCCAGCTTGGCGGCCAGTTCCGCGTTCATGGATATCATCTGCCGCAGACGCACGAAGGCGCGCATGATGGCGATGTTGACGTCGATTGCCCGCTCGCTCTGCAGGACACCGGAGAGCATGGACACGCCTTCCTGGGTGAAAACTGAAGGCAATTTCCTTCGGCCGCCACGACCCTTCTTTGATGTTGCATTCTGCAACATCAAAGCGCTGTACTCCTCTTGGCTCAACCGGAACATGAAGTCATCCGGGAAGCGTCCGATGTTGCGGCTCACCTGCTGGTTCAGCCGGCCCGTCGTCACGCCGTACAAGCTGGCGAGGTCTGAATCCAACATGACCCGCCGCCCTCGAATCAGGAGAATACGCTTTCCGATTTCATCGAATGGGACCAGGGGACTGTTCTCTGTCATACCCTTATATACGAGCGTCCCCCTGATTTTGTTCCTTCAAGAATGGAACGGAGGTCCGGAAATCCTCGATTCCCGGGCCTCCGCTTCGAAAACTCGGAGAGGGAGGGATTCGAACCCCCGTAGGGCTGTTAACCCTAAGCGGTTTTCAAGACCGCCGCCATAAACCGCTCGGCCACCTCTCCAGGATTAGATTATAGCGAGATATCAGTCGCCTTCGCCGAGATCCGCGAGCCCGGCGCGGGCAGCTCCCGCGACCGAGGCGTCCTCGTCCTCGCTGGCGCGCGACAAGGCGTGGACCGCCTTGGGACCGCCCACTCCGGCCAGCACGGTGACGCACAGGCGCCGCAGTTCAGGGTCCTTGGAGCGCTCGAGGGTCTCTGCGGCCGGGCCGACGGCCTTGCGGTTCCCGGCTTGGGCCAGGTACGCGGCAGCGGAGGCCCGGAAGGCCGAGTCCTGGTCGTGCAGGACCGCCAGGAGCTTGTCGACTCCTTCGGACTCGTCGAGCTTGGCCAGATAGAAGGCGGCTTTGAGCGCGGCCTTGCCCTGGCCCTCGACGACCAGCTTCCTGAGGGCCTCCTTTCCCGAGCCATCGCCCATCCGGATCAGTGCGTAGGAAGCTGCGGCCGCGGCCGAGGGGTCGTCGCCCTTCGCACCCCTCAGCAGGACAGGGCGGGCCCGGGAATCCTTGATCTCGCCCAGGGCCTCGTACACCGAGGCGATGAAGCGCGGGTCCGAGCCTGCCAAGCCCATGAGGGAGTCCACGGCCTTCCTCTCCTTGAGCCTGGCTGTGGCTTCGATGGCTGCCAGGGCCACGGCATCGTCCTCGTCGGCCAAGGCAGCCAGGACCACGGGGGAGGCTTTCTTGTCGCCGATGAGGCCAAGCGCCTCCAGCACGGCCGAGCGCAGGCGCTGAAAGGCTGGGGAGAGCTCCCCCCTCAAGCGGAGGGACTCGAGATGGTCCCAGCACTCCAGCAAGGAGCCCACTGCTCCGCGGTCCGCGAGCCTGCCCAAGGCCAGGGCCACGGCCGCAGACACTGCGGGCTTGTCCTTGCGGAAGCGGAACTGTTTAAGGAGCGGGGCCAGGGCCTCGTCATCGCCGCTCCTGCCCAGAGCGGCCACGAGGCGGAGCCTCTCATCCGTGTCCGCGTCCCTGACGGCCTCAAGCTGTCCTGCGAGCCGCTCCACCCTGCCCTTGGCCAGGACCGGGACCGGGGCCAGCAGGGGCGCCAAGACCAGGAGCGCGACCGCCCGATAGGAGTTCATGGAGCGTGATAAGTCTAACAGGTCCCTCCACAGGCATGCAAGGTCCCTGGCAAGCGCTGCGCGCTTGCCAGACCTCTCTACGACCTGCTAATCTTTCGCGGCCATGGATCCTGTCACGCACACGCTCGCGGGAGCGTGCCTTGCCACCGCGTTCTTCCGCAAGGGGTCCGATGACGCCCCGCTCTGGGTCATGGCCGCGGCCTCCAACCTCCCGGACGTAGACGCCCTGGTCTACACCCTGGGCGGCATGGACGCCATCGCCCTGCGCAGGACCTTCGGCCACTCCCTGCTCACCGCCCCCCTGTGGTCCGCGGCCCTGGCCGCTGCCTTCAAGCTCAAATGGCCCGCGAGGTCCTACGCAGGGCTCTTCGGCCTTTGCCTGCTCGCGGTGCTCGCGCACCTGGGCCTGGACCTGTGCAACACCTTCGGCGTGACCCTCCTCTGGCCGCTCTCCGATGCAAGGCCCGAGCTGGCCGTCGTGTTCATCGTGGACCTCGTCCTGGTCGGCCTATTCGCCGGGCCCCTGCTGGACCGCTCGTTCTGGCGCTGGAGGGCGGCGTCGGGGGCCTGGGCGCGGGCCGCCCTGGCGGCCGCCTTGGGGTACCTGGGCCTGTGCTGGGTAGGCCGCCAAGCCTCCGCCACGCTTCTGGCCAGGGAGACCGCATCCGCGGCCCCGGGCTTCTCCTACGTGTTCCCCGAGCCGCTTGGCCCGCTGCGGTGGCGCGGGGTGACGCGCTCAGGAGGGACCTATCGGGTCTACCTCATCCGGCCCGTGAGCGGCTCGATCCGCCTCAACGCCGAGCTCCCCACCCTGCCGGACCACCCGGCCGCCAGGGCCGCGGCCGGCACGCCCGCGGGCGCCGGGCTCGGGAGGTTCTTCAAGGCGCCGGTCTGGAGCGTGCGCGAGGAGCCGGGCGGCTCCAGCGCGGTCAGGGTCTACGACCTGAGGTTCCAGCCGCTCAACAGGACGCGGCCGTTCGTCTTCGACTACTCCTTCACGGTGCGCCGGGACGGCAGGGTCGAAGGGCCCTCACTCCTTTAGATCTTCTGCGCCACGACCTCGAGGGAGTCCCGCGTGTTGATGTAGACGAACTTGTCGCGCACCCGCAGGACGCCGATGCTCTTCTCGACGAACGAGCGCAGCAGCGGCGGGTAGTTCTTGAGCCTGCTCGACCAGTAGTCGAGGGTGAACATCCTGCCGTAGGACCTGCACAAGCGGGTCTCGAACCCCTTCTTCTCCAGGAGGCTCGTCAGGGTGGCTTTGGTGAAGTAGTGCAGGTGTGCGGGACGCAGGCCCCACCACGACCCGCGCAGGATCCTGGCCGAGAGGCTGCCGATGTCCGGGGTGACCAGATAGAGGAAGCCGCCGGGCTTGAGGACCCCGCGGCACTGGTCGAGGAGCGCCCCCGGGTCGGCCAGGTGCTCGATGACGTCGACCATGGCCGCGACGTCGAAGGTCTCCGCCGCGAAGCCCGCGTCGGCCAGGGACCCGGCGTGGACCGGCACGCCGAACTTGCGGGACGCCTCCGCGGCCGCCCAGCGGCTGGGCTCTACGCCCGTCACCGAGAAGTCGGCCCGCGCCGCGTTGAGGAAATACCCCGCGCTGCAGCCCACCTCCAGGAGCCTGCCCGAGGAGACGAAACCGCGGATGGTGGCCAGGCAGAGGTGGGCGTTGATGGCGCGGCTGGGCGCCTCCTGGCTGTAGTCCGGGTCCGCGCTCTCGGCGTAGCCCCGGGCGATGAGCTCGGGCTCGGGCCTGGGGCTGGTGAAGACGTGGCCGCACTCCCGGCACCGGACGATCCTCCCGTAGGCGTCGAACCGGTCCGTGGTGGCGTTGAAGTCCACCTCGGTCAGCACCCGGGGATAGGGACGCTCGTAGAGGACCTTGAGGTCGCGGCTCCCGCAGAGGCAGTCCACCTCCACCAGCTTCATGTCGTCGCTCATGCCGCCTTCCTCCGATGTTCTCCCTGGGTCTCCGCCAGATAGAGGACCTCGTATCTCCTGGCCGTCTCCGTGATGGAGAATCCCAGGCTGCGCTCCCTGCCGGCCTTGCCCATGGCCGCGGCCAGCCCCGGCTCGCCGAGCAGCCGCTCGATGCCCTTGCCGAGCCCCGTGAGGTCGTCGAAGAGGATGCCGGTCTTGCCGTCGACGACCGCGTCCACGGTCCCCCCCACGCGGCTGGCCAGCGCCGCCAGGCCGCAGGCCATGGCCTCGAGCAGCGAGTTGGAGAGCCCCTCGGACACGGACGGCAGGACGAACACGTCTGCGGCCTGATAGGCCTTCCAGACGTCGGTCAGGGGCCAATGAAAGAAGGCCTTGAGCCCCAGCTTGGCCGCGAGCTCCTTGAGGGACCTCTCCTCGGGCCCCTCTCCGACGAAGGACACGAAGAACGGCGGCTTCGCCACGCGCGCGGAGTCCGCCAGCGCCTCGAGGAACATGCCGAGCCTCTTCTCCGGGGAGAGCCTGCCCACGTAGAGGAACCCCAGGCCTTCGGGCCAGCCCCACTCCCGGCGCAGGGCGGCGCGCTCCGCCGCGGCCGCCGGGCGATAGGTCCGGGTGTCGACCCCGTTGGGGAGCACGCTCACATGGCCTCCGGTCAGGCCGTAGGCCGCGACCTCCTCGCGCAGGTCCGGGGTCACGACCACGAACTTCGGACCCAGCCAGCGCAGGAGCCGGATCTTGAGGCGGCCGAGGAAGGTCCCGGCCGAGGCGCCCAGCTCGCCGATGCCGCGGCCGCCGCCCAGCTTGACGATGACCGGCTTGCCCAGGATCCTGCCCGCGAGGCTCGCGGGCAGGGCCGGAGAGCCGGCCAGATGCACGTGGATGGCGTCGTAGGTGGAGGCCTTCCTGAGGAGGAACACGAACAAGGAGGCCATGAAGGCCAGGGAGTTCGCGCGCCCTCGCCAGGGGGCCCAGAGCCGCGCCACTTCCACGCCCCGGACGGTCTCCCGCGCGGGCAGGCCGGTGAGCCTGCGCGTCGCCGCGACCACCCTCCACCCCGCGTCCTTGAGCGCGACGGAGAGCTCGAGGGCCTGCTTCTCCGAGCCCCCGACGTACGGGTGGAAGCCCGCGCTCACCATCACGACGGATCTAGGCGGCATCGGTCTTGCGGGCGAGCATGCCCGGCTTGGGGACCAGCCCGTGGGGCAGGACCTTGAGCACGGTGTACCCGGCGTCCTGAAACCAGAGGCCGAGCTCTTCCTTGGTGTGATGGTACTGGTAGACCGGGGAGAGCCAGTCGAAATCCTCGATCAACCGCACCCGGAAATCGGGGTGGACCGAGAAGGTCAGATATTTGACGAAGGGAACGGCGCCCAGGGCCGCCAGGGGATAGCAGAGCGCGTAGAGGGCCTTCACGGGAAGGAAGAGGGTGAAGAAGCGGAGGAAGTCGCTCAGGCCGTGA
Organism: Elusimicrobiota bacterium; assembly: GCA_016218545.1. Lineage (GTDB taxonomy): Bacteria > Elusimicrobiota > Elusimicrobia > UBA1565 > UBA9628 > JACQWX01. The sequence continues at coordinate 62,311 of JACRDQ010000044.1, read as the reverse complement.
CGCAGGGCCACCACGAGCCAGGCGAGCGTCCGGTGGCGGTCCACCCACCTGCGGTCCTCCCGCAGGGGGTTGGTCTTGAAATCCGCCAGCCGGCCCGCCTTGCCGTAGACCCAGATCGTGAGCAGGCCCCGGTCCCGCACGAGCTCGGCCACGCGCTTGAAGGCGGTCTGGGTATCCGCGGTGTGGTGCAGGACGCCGAGGCTGAAGACCGTGTCGAAGACCCCGCGCCGGAACGGCGGGTGGTTGAGGTCCCCCATGACCACGTGCAGCCTGGGGTCGGCCTCGGAGGCGGGCCCCAGCCGGAGGGCCGCCTCGGAGAGGTCGAACGCCACGACCTCGGCGCCCAGGCTCAGCGCCGCCAGGGAGTAGCGCCCCATGCCGCACCCCGCGTCGAGGACGAGCTTCCCCTTCCAGTCATGGGCGGGGATCTGGGTCTCCTCCAGGAAGATGGCGCGGTCCTCGTCCGGCCTGGGGCCCGGGTGCCGCAGCCACTCCCAGGCGAAGGATTCCTTGGTCTGCCGGACGCCGGGCGCCAGCTCCACGGGCGGGAAGAGCCTGGGGATGCCGTCGATGATGGGATAGCGCTGGCGGCAGAGCTTGCAGAGCAGGTGCCCGCGGACCGCGCGGTCCCCCTCCCACTCGCAGTCATCCTCCATGACGTTGCGGCAGCACGGGGAGGCGAGCACGTCCAGCAGGCGGCGCTTCATCGTCTTGTCTCCAAGGAAACCTTCTCCGCCCCTTCCTCGAACTTGGCCAGGGAGAGCCCTTCGGCGTACATGAGGCACAGCCCCAGGACCGTGACCGTGGCGTAGGCGGACACGTGCACGAGCACGGCATAGACCAGGGCCTGGGACGGGGGCGCCCCCATGGTCTCCATGCCGGTGCGCACCGCGGCCTCGAACGTGCCGACCGCTCCCGGAGCCGCGGGCACCGAGGCGCCGGCCGCGCCCCACGTGAGCACCAATAGGGCGCGGCTGAAATCGAGGAGGTCCATGCCCATGGCCTTGTCCACCAGCCAGAAAGGCAGGGAGTCCACGCACCAGAGGAGCAGGCTCAAGCCCAGGATGGGCAGGACCGACCTGGTGCGAAGAGCCCTAGCCCCGGCCACGAGCTTCACCGAGAAATCGTGCGCCTTGGGGATGAGCTTGAGCCTCCTCTCCAGGGCCCCCCCGGGCTCGAGGGACTGGTGCGCGAAGACCAGGGTCGCCAGCACGGCCAGGGCGCCGGCCAGCACCGACAGGGTGATGATCCGCAGCTTCGTGGAGATGAGGTCCGGATTGAAGAAGGCCGCGGTGTTGAAAAGGATCAGGACCGCGGTCGTGTCGCAAAGGCGCTCGACCACGATGCTCGAAAGCGCGGCCAGGAACGGGATCTTGAAGCGTCTCCCCGCCAGGGCCGCCCGGCCGAGCTCGCCAAGCCTGGCCACGATGATGTTGTTGGCGGCCAGGCCGATGGCTTCGAGCCTGTAGAGCGCAGACGCCGGCGCGTCGGCCGTGGGAGCCAGGATGAGCCTCCAGCGCGCGGCCCGGACCGCCAAGTCCATGAAGGTGACCAGGCAGATGAACGGCAGCCATCTGACGTCGGCCTCGGCGAAGGCCTCCCGCATCTCGTGCCAGCTGAGGTTGCGCAGGGCCAGGACCACGAAGACCGTGGTGAGGAGGAACGCGAGGAAGACCGTCCAGGTGCGGCGCTTCACTCGAGGCCTCCGGCGAACGACGCGGCCTCGCGCAGGGCCAGCCCCAGCCAGGCCAGCCACGCGGCCGCGGCCAGGAGCACGAGCTCCGGCCACCAGGTCGGCTCGAAGACGAGTTTGAGGCTGAAGCCGCCCGGCGGCAGGTCCACGGACTGGAAGATCCCGTCCCATCTGGAAAGCTCCAGCTCGCGCCTCCCGAGGAAGGCGCGCCAGCCCGGATAGGACGCCTGGGCGAGGATGAGCCTTCCTCCGGCCGGCAGCGCGCCCCGCACGACCCAGCGTTCCGGCCGCTCGATGACGAGGTCGGCACTGCCCGCGGCCTTGCCGCAGTCCGGGCCCTCGTAGACCGCGAGCCGGCACTCGCCGCGGTTGGCCCGGCGCATGCCTGCCAGATCGATGAAGTACGCCACGCCGGCGCGCCGCATCTCCGGGGATGAGAACTCCGTGACGTAGCCGCGACTGGCATCCGCCGCCGGCCTCCCCTCGGCCCGCGCAGCGTAGGCCGGGAAGTCCGCGAGGTAGAACGCCTCGTAGCCGTTGACGTTCATGGCCCGATAGAACATGGTCTTGTTCGGGGCCGCCAAGGCCGGGTCCGTCAGGACCCGGAACGGCTTTCCTGCGATGACCTCGGCCACGCCGGGCCTGGGCTCGAGGAAGGCGGCGCTTGACTCGGTCTTGAGGTACGGCCCGATCCACCAGGCGAGGTCGCCCAGGACCAGCAGGACCACGCCGAGCCTGACCCAGGCCGGGACGCGGCCGGCCAGGGCCCTGGCCTCGCCCCCGGCCGCAAAGACCAGGCCGAGGAGGCTCAGCAGCAGGTACCTCGCCGGGGTGCGCAGGTAGCCCGCCGGAGTCCCTTCCACGGCCATCCGGTAGAGGGGGTTGCGGCCTCCTGCGGCCAGGAACAGTCCCAGAAGGATGAGGACCCAGGCCAGCACAGGACGCTTCCCGACCAGCCGCCACAGGGCCAAGATGAGGCCGACTAAGCCCACGTAGACGCCGCAGGTCTCGAAGAAGACCGACGGCACGTCGGACCAGGTGCCGGCCAACGGGGTGCCGAGACCGCCTGGCATCACCCAGGTCGCGAGCTCCCTGAGCCCCACGGAGTAGGCGGTCGTGAACGCCGCAGGCCAACGACTGCGCACGGACCTGCCGAGGAATTCCAGGGTCAAGGCCCATTGGACGCTGGCCAAGAGGACTGCGACGCACCCTCCGGCAGCCAATCCGGCCAGGAGCCTGCCTGAGCGGCGCACCACGACCCAGGCGGCCATGCCGAGCAGGTTGACGACCATGAACTGCTGATGGCCGGAGAAGAACTGCAGGGCCAGGCTGCCGGCCAGGAGGAGCCACGACCCGGATTGAAGGGCCAGCCACAGCCAGGGGACCCAGGCCAGACCCGCAAGCAGGGTCGGGATGCCCTCCGTGACGCGGTAGAGGAGGAACGGGCTCAGCCCGTACATGACCGCGACCAGCAGGCTCGCACAGGTCCCCAGGGCATTCTTGCGGGCGAGGAGGAACATGCCGAGCCCTCCCCACAGCACGTGGAAGAGATAGTCCCAGGAGAACGCCAGGCTCAGGGGCCAGAAGTGAGACAGGAGCGTCACCGGATAGAAAAGCACGGACTGCGGGTTGGCTGCCAGGGGAAGGCCAAGGAAGATGTAGGGATTCCAGAAAGGAAGCTGCCCCTGCTGGAGACTGCTCGCGGTCAGGTGCCTCAATGGGAAGTGGTAGGCGTAGAGGTCGCCGAAGTTGCTCATGGCCGTGTCCGGCATGAGCCACGACGGGAAGAAGAGCGCCAAGGGGACCAGGCACCAAAGGCAGAAAGCGATGATGTCTTGGCGGCGCATTAGTATGTGCTGGGGTCAGACTTTGACTTATTTGACTTATTCGCAGAATAAGTCAAATAAGTCAAAGTCTGACCCCAACGAGACGATTGTACCAATATAGGCAGAAGCCCACCATGCAGGCCAGGCTCAGGCCCAATCCCAGTTGCCACGTCCAGGGATCGTACCGGAAGAGCAGACGGAACGGTCCGGCAGGCACGCGGAGCTTCTGAAAGGCGGACAGCGCCTTGACCCGCTCCGCCGGAGCAGGCCTGTCCCCGGACTCCAGGAACGCCTGCCAGCCAGGATAGAAGGTCTCAGCCACGTAGACCCAGCCCTGAGCCGGGGCCGTGCCCTCCACCACGAAGCGATCCTCCCTGGTCCAACGCAAGCCGACCGCCTTGCCGCCGGGAAGGTCCAGAAAAGGCCCCGGGAGCGCGCGGTCTCCGATATCCGCAGGCAGGGAGGCGCCGACCTTCTCGTCGAACCAATAGGCCCTGCTGGTCCCGCCCAAGCGGTAAAGCTCCCAGAGAACGCTACCCTCCGGCTGAAGCCCTCCGCGCCGGGAGACCGGGACCTCGCCCGGGGTCAACAGCACGCTGACCCCGCACCAGCGGAAGAGCCTGCTCGCAGCATCAGCTCCTGGCTGGTTGTAGAGCAGGTCCATGAACGCGTAAGAGCCCGCGGGCACCAGGGGCTCCCCGAAATTCCCGGCTGACGGGAGGCGGAACGGGGCGTTGGTCAGGCCGTAGAGGCGCCACTTCCAGTCTTTCACACCCCAGCCCGCGGTGGATTCCAGGGCCCTCGGCGAGAGGAGGTAGCGGCCCGGACCGAGACCCTCCTGAAGACGCCGGACCAGCGGGCCCGCGGAAGAGAAGATGCCGCGCTCCGCCGAAGGCATGGCCGCCGCGCCATAGGCCGCAAGCTCCAGCACCGCGGTCAAGGCGAGAACGCCGGCCCAGGTCCCCGCGCCTCCCCAGCGCCGAGATCTCCTCAAGGCCTCGACCCCGGCCGCGGCCAGGAGCGCCAGGCACGGCCAGGCCAGATAGGAGAGATTCCCGGGATAACGGATGAGCGCGAGGACCGGGACGCTCTTCCAGACGGCGAGGGAAGCGGAGGTGGATCCTCCGAGAACCAGGAACGCGGTGGAGCAGAAGATGAGGGCGAGTCCCGCGGCCTTCCTCCTGCCGAGCCCGGCCAGGCCCAGCCCAGCCGCAAACCATCCCGCAAACCCCAGATAGCAGCACTTCCACCAGCCTGTCGCCGCGTCGAACTCGGAAAGGGGCACGAGGAGCGGGCTCACCCACTGCACCCAATCCTCGGGCTCGAAGCCCCACGCAAGGGTCTCGGCCAGGCCCATGCCGCCGCTCCTGCGGGACTCCATGGCGAGCTCCGCGCCGGGCACGAGGACCATTGCGACGAGCCCCATGGCCAAGGCCGCGGCTCCCAGCCAGCCGGCTGCATCGCGTCCCAACGCCGCCCAATCCCCGGGCTTCTTGAGGGCCAGCCTCATGGCCCATGCCGCGAGCGCAAGCCCTGGGAGGAAGACCGGATACCCGGCCAGGAACGCCGAGGCCAAGGCCAGGGCGAGCAGCGCCGGCCTGCGGAAGAAGAGGAGCAGGGCCGGAGCCAGGCTCAGGACCGCCAGATGATTGAGGAACTGCATGCGGCTGAGCATGAGCCCTCCCAGGCAGTAGACGACCCCGCCTGCCAGGCTCGCCAGACTCGAGAGCCGCAAGGACCTCAGCCACAGGTACATGAGCCAGCCCGCCATCCAGTAGTGCAGCCAGTGGAACAGGGCCAGCCCCGTCGGAAAGGCGAAGAGGTGGAAAGGGAGGGTCCCCGGAGAGAACGAGGCTCCCTGCATGGAGGCGGCCATGGGCATGCCGAAGTACACGAAGGGGTTCCACCACGGCAAGCGGCCGGCCTGGATGAGCTGCGCCGGGAGCGCCCTCCAGGGATGATGAAGGTAGGTGAGGTCCCCCCAGAACGGGGTCAGGCCCGCGAGCCACGCAGGGGCCAGGGGGAGGAGCGCCAGGACCGCGAAGAACAAGGCCGGCCAGGCGTCGCGGTCCCATCGCCGGGGATTCATGGAGGTCAAGATAGCAAACTTATGGAGGAGCGAGACTCAGGGGGAACGCAGGGACGGACAGAACGCTGCGCCGCGCCGCAATGCATCCGCCGCCGCGGTCTCATCGCCCAGGCCGCGGTACACGGTCTCAAGCCCCTTCCAGGTGCCTGCCCGGTATGGGTTGAGCCCTGCAGCGGTTTCGAGCTCTCCTGCAGCCTCGGCCAAAGCCCCGGGACCGGCCCCGAGCCCGAGCCCGGCCTCGGCGAGGAGGATGCGGCTGTCCGGGTGGTCCTGCAGCCCGATGGACTCGGCCAGCAGGTCTGCGGCCGCCCTTGTCCGGCCGGGCGAGGGCGGGTCCTCCAGCAGGGCCCGCGCCATGACCCTGAGCCGGTCGGCCTGCCAGACGTCCCAGAGCCCCTTGGACAGGAGCGCCCCCGCGCCCAGGATGAGCACGATGGCGGGCAGCCTCAGGGCCCGCGGGACCTCGACCTGTCGCGGCGCCGGACGGATGGACGAGCCGGCGCAGAAGCAGAAGAGCCAGTAGACCGCAGGGATGGAGAGCGTCAGGTCCCAACAGGACTGCAGGAGCACGGCCGCGGCCCCGAAGGTCCGCCACGACCTGCCGGCCCACAGCATCCAGGCCAGGCCTCCGCAGAGCAGGACCGTGTAGCCGAAGCCCGTCTCAGCCAGGGACTCGAGCACGGATTGATGCGCGTAGAGGGTGAACACCTGCCCTCCCTTAGAGAACACGGGCGCGAGGTACGCGAAGGCTCCCGGCCCCCACCCGGTCCACGGCTGCTCGAGGAACATCCTCCAGGCCGCTCCCCACCACGCGAAGCGGTCGAGCGCGGCCGGGGCCCTGAATTTGGCGAGCGCGGCCGCGGCGCAGACCAGGGCCAGGCCGATGGCGAGCGCGCGGGAAGTCCCTCTGGGGCGCGCGAGGATGCCGGCCAGGGCCAGCGCCAGCCAGACGCCCACGCTCCTGGTCCAGAGCATGGCCGCGGCCAAAGCCGCGGTGAGGACGTAGTCGCGCCGCTGGACCGCCAGGGGGAGCAGGAGGAGGCATGCGCCGGCGAAGATGTTCTCCTTGAGAAGGCTCGCAGGAGGCCTGGCCCTCCCCTCGGCCAGGAGCTGCCAGGCCACGACCAGCACCAGGGCCCAGGCTGCCGCGTGCGCGGCCGCGTCCACGCGGCCGCGGTCCTCATCCGAGACCCCGGCCACCACCGCGAACACCCAGAGACCGCCGAGCCGCCAATGCCACTCGGGAGCCGCGTAGGCCGCGACCGGGCTGGCCCCGACCGCGACACCCCCCAGGAGAGCGAGGCCGCCGACCCAGAGCAGGACCGTCCGCGGGATGGCCGGCACTTGGCCGCTCGCGACCTTCGCGCAGAGCCAGACCGAGGTCCCCGCCGCGGCGATGAGAAGCAGGAGGGTCTGCGCCCAGAGGTCCCAGGCCCCCCTCAACAGAGGCCCGGCTGCGACGAGGATCGCGATCAGCACCCACATGGCGGTTCTCCGGAACGGAGTCAGGGGTCAGGCCCCGGCCTCCGGGAACCGACCCCTGACTCCGAACCGACCTCCAGAGGCAGGCGCTCAGGTATCCTTGATGATCCTGGGCGTCACGAAGATGAGCAGCTCCACGCGCTGGCGCTGATCGAATTTCTTCTTGAAGAGCCAGCCCAGGACCGGGATATCCCCGAGGAGCGGGACCTTGTTGATCCTGGTGTCCTTGCGGTCCGTGATGAGTCCGCCGATGACCACGGTCTCGGCGTCCCTGACGATGACGATGGTCTTGACCGTGCTCCGCGAGGTGCTCGGGGCACCCGAGACCGAGCCCGAGGTGCCGGAAGGCTTGCTGACCTCGGGGTTGATGTCCAGGGTGATGCGGGTCTCATCCGCGCTGATGATGGGCGTCACCTTCAGGGTGATGCCCATGGCGATGAACTGGATGTTGCGGGAGACCGTGCCGTTGGCGCTCAACTGGGAGACGTCGTACGGGATCTGGTCCGTGACGTTGATCTCAGCCGCCTTGTTGTTCAGGGTCGCGATCTTCGGGTCGGAGAGGACCTTCAGCCGCCCCTGCTGGGCCGCGGCACCCAGCTGCATGTTCAGGAAGTAGTTGTTCGTGACCCGGCCGATGGTCAGCATGCCCACGGGCCCCGACGGCAGGAGATCCACCCCGGTCAGGCTCCCGTCGGCCGGCTGGCGGGTGGGCGTCGCGTTCTCGCGCTGCACGGTGGTGACCATGTTCTGGGAGGTCAGGTCCGTGGTCTGCTCCACGCGCGAGCCGATCATGGTCAGGCCCTTCTGTCCCAGGAAGCTGCCGGTCTGCGCCTTGTAGATGTCCCACTTGATGCCGAAGTCGACCTGGTCGTTCAGATTGACCTCGACGATCTTGGCCTCGATGAGGACCTGCTTGGGCACCTCGTCGAGCCGCTGGATGAGGCGCTCCATCGACGCCATCCCCTCGATGCTGTCGGTGATGATGAGGGAGTTGGACTTCTCATCCACGATCGCGTTGCCCTTGGTCCGGCCCTCCGCGGCGCGGACCGAGGTCAGGGCGGGCAGTATCTCCGAGGCCTTGGAGTAGCGCAGGGTGACGACCTTGGTCATCGTCGTCGCGTTGGCCTGCACCTGGGTGAGCGAGGTCGGCGTGAGCACCCGCAGGATGTTCTCGCCCACCTGGATGGTGGTCAGCCCCGTCATGGACAGGATGGTGCGGAAAGCCTCGTCGAACGGCACCCCCTTGAGGTGCAGGGTCAGGTTGCCCGCGACCTCGGGGCCGCTGATGATGTTGACCTGGGTCTTGGCCGAGAGGAGCGTCAGGATGTCCTTGATCGGCGTGTTGTCGAAGTCGAGGTCCACCGGGTCGCAGGGCAGGCGGCTGAGGATGTCCGTTCCCTGCTGGCTCCGGCACTTGGCCGCCGCTTTGGGGGCGGGGGCGCGCGTCGCCGCGGCCGGACGGCTGGCGGGCACGGACTGAAGCGGCGGCATCGCGGCCACCACGGGCTTGGGCTGAGCTTTCGGCTGAGGCTTGGGCTGGGCCTTGGGCACGGCGACGGTCGGACGGGCCGCGACCACCGGGGCGGCCGCGACCGGGACCTCGGCCTCGGCGGGCTTGGCCGGCTCGTCCTTCTCCTCCGCCGGCGCCGCGGCGGCGACGGCCGGCGCGCTCGCCGGCTCGGGGACCGCGGCCCCCTGGGGCTCCGTCGGGATCGCGCCCTCGCTCAGCAGCGCGAGCACGAGGTTGTCTCCCTCGAGCGCCACGCGGTACGGGACCTTCTCGGAGAGCTCGACGACGACGCGCGAGACCATGTCCGGCGCGCCCTTGAACTGCGCCCCGCGCACGCCTTTGATGCGGGGACCCTTGCCCGGGATGCTCTTGACGCCGACCTGGTAATCCGTGCCGTAGAGGTCCACGAGGAGCCTGGGGGGATCGTCGAGAAGCTGCGTCTGGTGCTTGACCTTGCCGCTGAGCTTGAGCATGACGCGGTCCTCCGAGACCTCCACGCCGTCGAAGACGACGACCTTGGGCTTGGAAGCCTTCAGCAGGGCGTCGATCTCCCCTTGAGGCTCGGGGGAAGCCGCCGCGAAGACCAGCCCCTGGGGCCACGCCAGGCACAGGGCAAGGAGAGTCGCGGCCGCCTTGGTCGACATCGTTCTCATGGTGACTCCTTCTCCTTCTCCTCTTCCTCTCCGAGACGCAGGACCTGGACGTCTTTCTCCGCGGTCTGGAGCGTGAGCGTCTTCTGCGCCATCGTCATCGTCCCGGAGACCCCGGAGACCACGTTCTTCTTGGCCACGGCGTCCCTATAAAGCTTGCCCCCGCTGAAGACGTAGCTGGCGCCGCAGGGATCGGACAGGAGCGCGAAGTCGACCCTCGGGTCCTTGAGCATCGCCTTGAGGACCAGCAGGTGGATGCTGAAGTCCTCCGGCTTGCAGCTCTCCGCGTCCACGCTCCCGCCCGAGGAGCCTTTCATGAACGGGTCGCGCATCTTCTCCACCGGATAGAGCTCGGCCAGGGTGGCGGCAGGCGTCGAGGCCTTGACCTCCGCGACCGCGGCCGCCTTCGGGGCGGGCGGCGGGGGGACCTGCCCCCAGCACGGCCCGGCCGCGGCGGCGAGCACCAGCGTCCACGCCAAGCGTCCCGTGTTCATGCTCATCCTTTATATTGATAAGAGGTCAAGATGAAGCTGACCTGCATCTGGCCCTTGTCGTCAGGCGCCGCGTACACGACGTTGGAGACGTTGTAGAGGCGCTCTTCGAGCGCGAGGCCCGCGAGGAATTTGCCGATGCTGTGGTAGCCCCCTCTGACCTGGAGCTGGTAGGTGAGCTCCGTATAGTACTGCTGGGCCTTCTGGGCGCCGGGAGAGAAGCTCGTCAGCGAGACGCTGTGCTTCTTGGCCAGGCCCTGAGCGGTCACCAGGATGTCCGGCACCGACTTGGTCTTGGGCAGGCGCTTCTCGGCCTCCTGCGCCGCGGTCCTGAGGGTGGCGAGGTCCGCCTCGATCTGGGGCCTGCGCGCCGCGGTCTCCTTGGCCGTCTTGATCTTCTTCTCGAGGTCGGCGATCACGGTCTCGGCGGCGACGATGCGGGCCGAGGTGGGGAGCCAGAAGAACTTGACATAGAGGAAGCCGAGGCCGCCGACGCAGACCACGCCGACCGCGATCATCTGCTGCTGTTGTTTCGTCAGCTTCGGCAAGGCCATGTCAAAACTCCGCCGTGTAGGTCGTCGTCATGCTGAAGGCGAACGTCTTGGGCAGCACGTCCGCCGAGGTCACGGCTCCGATCTCAACGGGGCCGAACCGTCCGGAGCCCTCCATCCGGCGGACCCACTCCCGGATCTCCTCCGGGCTCGAGGACTCCGCCTGGGCGATCATCTTGACCGTGCTCATGGTGCTGCTGGTGCTCATCGATTTGACCCAGACGCCCCCGGGGATGGTCTTGACCACGTCGGTCATGAATTTGGCGTACAGCGGCCTCCCCTTGAGGAGGCTGTTGACGACGTCGAGCCTCCTGCGGAGCTCGGCGACCTGCCGCTGCAGGTCCTCGATGAGCCGGACCTCCTCCTGCCACTTGGCGTATTCGGTCTCCAAGCCCTTCTGGTCGGCCTCCAGGCGGACGGCCTTCGTGAAGTGCCCGACGGAGACCATGGCCACGACCAGCAGGACCCCCACGCCGACGACGCCCAACTGGAACATCTGCTGCTTCTGCGCAGCCTTGGCGAGGATGTCCGCGGGGACGAGGTTTACCTTGATCATGGTTTCTTCCCCACGGCCCCGGCATCAACCATTCCCTCGGCAGCCTCGGTCATAACCAGTCCCTGTTGCGCCGCAGGCCCAGCCCCAGGGCGACGCCGAAGGAGCTGCGGATCTCCTCCGGCACGTCCAGGGGCGCGTTCTTGAAGATGGCGAAAGGATCGAGCACCTGCACCGGCACCTTGACCTCGCCCGCGAGGTGCTTGTCGAGATTCTTGACCCGGGCCGTCCCCCCGGAGAGGATGATGCGGGCGATGGACCGCTCGGGACCCTGGGAGAGGTAGAAGTCCACGGACCGGTGGACCTCGGCGACGAGGTCCTTGACCACCGTGGTCAGGGCTTGCGAGACGCCCAGCGCCTCCTTGTTGCCGGCGGCCAGGAGCTTCTCCTTCTCCGCCGCGTCCATGACGATCCCGTTCCTCTTCTTGGCCTCCTCGGCCTGGGCGTAATCGAGCTGCAGCTGCTTCATGATGCCCTTCGTCATGCTGTTGCCCGAGATGAAGATGTCGCGCACGACCCGGGTGACGCCCTTCTCGATGATGGAGAGGTTCGTCACCATGTGACCGAGGTTGAGGCTCAGGACCGCGCCCATCTCCTTGGGGTTGCGCAGGGGTTCGAGCAGGTTCTCCATCGCGAAGGAGTCCACGTCGATGATGGTCGGCACGAGCCCGGCTCCCTGCAGGACGTCGAGCCGCGCGTTGACGACGTCCCTCTTGGCCGCGACGAGGACCGTCTCCATCTTCTTCTGGCCCTCCTCGACGATGTCCGCCAGGATGTGGAACCCGAGCTGGACCTCGTTGATGTCGAAGGGGATGAAGGGCTCCGCCTCGGTGGCGAGCGTGGCCTGCAGCTCCGCGCGGGTGAGCTTGGGGAACTTGACGTAGCGCACGATGACGGAGTTGCCCGAGACCGCGGTCGCGGCCTCGCGGATGGGCACTCCCTTCTCGATGAGGAACGCCTTGAGGGCGTTGATCGTCTGGGCCTTCTTCTGCTCCGGGGTCGCGTCCGCTTTGACTTCCAGCGGCATATGGCCCCAGGCCTTCAAGCGCAGGTCGCCGCCGTCGCCTTTGATCCACGCGCACTTGACCGCGTGGTTGCCGACGTCGACGCCCAAGACATCGACCGGGCCCACGAACCTGTCGCTCAGCTGCTTGACGCCGGGCAGTCCAGCGAGCCTCGACATGATTGTTTGAAGTCCCATGCCTCTCCGCTAAAAAAATTCGAGCCGACCCTTCCCGGACCCCCGGCAGCAGACAACGCTACTGGCCAGCCCGATCTCGGACAGGTCGACTCGGCGATTCTTGCGCGAACCCCGACCGGAAACTCCCTCCGGCCGCTACAGCATAACATTAGTAGCAGGACTAGACGGATTTGTCAAGGGCTAATTTTCACGGCCGGGCCATTGCCGGACGGCATTTTGGTAGAATATCGGGCCATGCGCGCGATTCTCCTGGATTTCGGCGGCACGCTCGACGCCGACGGCACGACCTGGATCGACCGCTTCTATTCCCTTTATAAGGACGAGGGCCTCCGCCCGTCCCGGGAGGAGTTCGAGGATGCCTTCTACGCCTCGGATGACAACCTCGCCAAGCGCTTCCCCCTCGCCGGCGTCGGCCTCGAGCAGACCCTGGACCTCCAGGTCCGCTGCGTGCTCGAGGTCCTGGCCCCGGACGCCGTGCCCGCCGCCAAGCCCGCCCCCCCAGAAGAACGGCGGGGCAGGCCGCGCCGCGAGCCTCCGGAGGAGCCGCAGGACGAGGCGGCCGGCGGTCTCCCCGACGGGCTCGACGGGCTGGGCGGGCGGGTCGCGGCGCGCTTCCTGGCCGACTGCCGCCGGCACTTTCGCCGCAACCGGCCCGTCCTCGAGCGCCTGCGCCGGAACTACAAGCTCGGGATCGTCTCCAATTTCTACGGGAACCTCGACAGCGTCCTCGACGGCGAGGGACTGCTCGACCTCTTCGACGCCATCTCCGACTCCGGCGTCGTCGGCGCCGAGAAGCCCGACGGGAAGCTCTTCCTCCACGCCGCCAGGAGCCTGGGCGTGGAGGCCGCCGAGTGCCTGATGGTGGGCGACTCCGTGCGGCGCGACATGCGCGGGGCCGAGGGCCTCGGCATGCCGCACGCCCTCATCGCGACCGACCCGGCGCTCGCCTGCTGTCCGTCGTGCTGGGTCCTTCCCGACGTCACGCACCTGGAGCGGCGCCTCGCGGCATGACCCTCCCTTCCTTCGCCGCCGGCATCATCGCGGCCGGGGACGGCTCCCGGCTCAAGGACGCCTTCCCCGGGACGGTCAAGCCCATGGTCCCCGTCGCGGGAAGGCCCCTGTGCGCCTGGATCGCCGCGGGCCTCTCGGCCGCAGGGGCCACGTCGGTCACCATGATCTCCAACACCCGCTGCGGCCCGGCGCGCCGGCACCTGCAGACCGCCTTCCCCGGAGTGGCGTGGCATTTCATCGTCGAGGACACCGGCTCCTCCTGGGAGAGCTTCCGCCTCGTGGCCGGGGCGCTCTCCGGGGAGCGCGACTTCGTCGTCTCCACGGCCGACGCCCTCGTCCCCCCCGAGAAGACCGCGCTCTTCGTCTCCGAGATGAGGCGCCTGGGCGCCGCGTGCGGCCTGGCCCTGACCGATTTCATCGACGACGAGAAGCCCCTGTGGGCCGAGCTCGGCCCCGACGGCACCGTCCGGGCCCTCGGCCCGGACTGCAAGGTCAAGGAACTGGCCACCTCCGGGCTCTACTACATGACCGGACCCCGGGCCCGCTCCCTGGCCGAGGCCTCGGCGCACGCGAGCCTGCGCGACTTCCTGACCGCGGAGACGTCCCTCGGCGCGGTCCGGGGCGCCGACCTGGGCAAGACCGTGGACGTGGACCGGCCGGAGGACGTCGGGCCGGCGGAAGAATTCATCAAGGAGCATCTCCTCGCCCGTGGGGGGAGGAGAGCGCCATGATCACCTGTCTGGGAATCGCGCGGGAGCTGACCAACTCCCCGGGCCGCGAGAGCGACGACGCCCTCATCCTCAAGGCGGTCCTCGAGCAGGTCGACGGCCTGCGCATCGGCACGCGCCTCATGACCCCGGAGCAGGCCGACCGGGAGGACCTCTCCTCCTTCGAGATGGTCCTCCCGATGTGCGAGGCCTACCCGAGACTCATGCGTTTGAAGGAGCTCGAGGGCTCCCGCGTGCTCATGGTCAACCCTCCCACCTCGGTCCTGGCCTGCTACCGCGCCGAGATGATCAAGGCCTTCGAGGAGCTCCCCCAGTTGAACTTCCCGCAGACGGAACTGCGGCCCGTGCACTCCGACGGGTCGTTCGCCGAGCCCTCCTTCGACTGGTCCGCGGGGCTGTGGATCAAGCGCGGGGACGTCCACAACACGACGACCCGGGACGTGGTCTACGCCCGGGACCTGGCCGAGGCCGAGGCCTGGCGCCGGGACTTCGAGCGCCGCGGGATCCGGCACATGACCCTCCAGCGCCACATCGACGGCGACCTCATCAAGTTCTACGGCGTCGGACCGGGGCAGTGGTTCACCTGGTTCTACCACGACCCGGCCAGCGCCCGGCGCTTCCCCTTCGCCATCGACGAGCTGGCAGCCGCCGTCAAGGACGCGGCGCACTCGGTCCGGCTGGAGGTCTTCGGCGGGGACGCCATCATCACCGCCGACAGCACCGTCCACGTCATCGACATCAACTCCTGGCCCAGCTTCGCCAAGGTCCGAGACGAGGCCGCCCGCCAGATCGCCTGGCACCTGAGCAACCGCCTCAAGGACCTGCGGCTGCCCCCGGACCGCAAGGTCCACCGATCACGAGCCGCGCACGCCGGCAAGCCCGCGAAGAAGACGGGCGAGCCCGCCAAGGAGCTCCGCCCATGAAATCCCCGGCCGTCAAGAATCCCCCCGCCGCCGGCGCCGTCTTCGAGGCCGGCCCGAAATCCCGGGCGCTGTTCCTCGAGGAGCAGAAGCACCTGGCCCCGGGACTGCAGTCCTTCGCGCTCTTCTCGCAGATCGCCATCAAGAGCGGCAAGGGCGTCATCCTGAGGGACGAGGACGACCGCGAGTACCTCGACTTCCTCGCCGGCATCGGCGTGGCGTCCCTGGGCTACTCGCACCCGGATTACGTTCGGGTCCTCACCGAGCAGCTCTCGCGCATCACGGTCGGGAGCTTCACCTCGGCCCACCGCGCCTCCTGGGTCAACAGACTGGCCGCGGTGACGCCCAAGGGCCTCGACCGGGTCATGCTCTACTCCTCGGGCGCCGAGGCCGTCGAGTCGGCCGTGCGCCTGGCCAAGAGCCGGACCAAGAAGTTCGAGGTCGTCGGGTTCTGGGGCGGCTTTCACGGCAAGACGGGCGGCGTGCTGCCGCTGCTCGACGGGTCCTTCAAGCACGATCTCGGCCCCTTGATGCCCGGCCGCTACTCCTCCCCATATCCGGACTCCTACCGCTGCCCCTTGAAGACCCAGGGCGAGCACGACTGCGCCGCCCACTGCCTCGAGTACCTCCGGGACCTCATCAAGCGCACGACGACCAAGTCCGTCGCCGCCCTCCTCGTCGAGCCCATCCAGGGCACCGCGGGCAACATCATCCCCGCCCGCGGCTTCCTCAAGGGCCTGCGGGAGCTCGCCGACGAGCTCGGCGCCCTGCTCATCTTCGACGAGATGATCACCGGCTTCGGGCGGACCGGCAAGATGTTCGGGTGCGAGCACGACGGCGTGGTCCCCGACATCATGACCATCGGCAAAGGCATGGCCGGGGGCTTTCCGGTCTCGGGCGTCATCTCCACCACGGAGATCGCCGCCTCCAAGCCCTGGTCCAACCCGAGCGGCTCCTCCTCGAGCTACGGGGGCAACCCCTTCGCCTCGGCCGCCTGCGACGCGGCCCTCTCCATCATCCAGAAGGACGGCCTGGTCGAGAACTCGGCCAAGGTCGGAGCGGCCCTCCTCAAGCGCCTCACGGCGATGCAGGACCGCTTCCCGTGGATCGGCCGGGTCCAGGGCCGCGGGCTCATGATCGGGGTCGACCTCGTCAGCGACCGCAAGACGAAGAAGCCCCTCTCCGGGAGCATCACCCGGGAGCTCTTCGACGAAGCCTTGAAGCGCGGCCTCCTGAGCATGTGCTACAACCCCGTCATCCGCATCAACCCTCCGCTCGTCATCACCACGGAGGAGGCGCTGCGCGGGGCGGACATCTTCGAGGAGTCCCTGGCCACGGTGGCCAAGCGTCATGGCGGATGAAGGCCTGACCGGCGCGATCGTCGGCTACGGCCAGGTCGCCCACGCCGCGCACACCCCCGCGTTCATGCGGCGGGGCTGGCAGATCGCCGCCGTGGCCGACGAGTCCCCCTCAAGGCTGGAGGCCGCCTCCGCGGCCTGGCCGGGCGTGCGCCTCTACTCGAGCTACGAGACCCTGCTCGAGCGTGAGCGCGGCCTCGACTTCGTGGACATCGCCACGCCCCCGTCCATGCACGTCGCCCAGGCCCTGGCCTGCCTGGAGAAGGGCTTCCACGTCCTCTGCGAGAAGCCCCTGGCGCGCTTCGTCGGCGACTTCGGCATGGTCATGGACCAGGCCGCCCGCTCGGAGCGCGTCGTCTACACCGCGCACAACTGGCTCTACGCGCCCATCATCGCCAAGCTCGTGGAGAACGTCTCCTCAGGAGTGCTGGGCGAGATCAGCCACGTCGAGTTCCACACCCTGCGGGACCGGCCGGCCGGCCAGGCCGTGCCGGGCTCCTGGAGGACCGTGGCCGGGCTGGCGGGCGGCGGCATCCTCGTGGACCACGGCTGGCACTGCCTTTACATCCTCCGGCGCCTCCTCGGCGAGCGGCCCAAGGTCCTGGCCGTCAAGCTCGAGCCTGACGGGGACGCGGTCGAGGAGGAGGCCACGGTCTTCCTGCGCACCTCCCACGCCACGGCCCTGGTCTACCTCACCTGGCGCGCCTCCGGCCGCTCCAACCGCGTCGTGGTCTACGGCGGCAGCGGCTCGGCCGAGCTCAACGACGACGAGCTGGTCATCTCCCGCGGCCCTCACGTGGCCCGGACCTCCTTCCCCGAGAAGCTCTCCAAGGGCTCGGCCCACCCCGAATGGTTCGAGGCCATGCTGGGGGACTTCCAGCGCGCCCTCCGCCACCCGGAGACGGCCCGCCAGAACCTCGAGGAGGCCGCCTTCTGCGTCTCGGCCATCAGCCTGGCCTACAAGTCCCGCTCCACCCCCGCCCTCGAGGGCGAGGGGGCGCCCCACATCCACCCGGCGGGCGAGGCCCGGTCGTCTCCGGGGGAGCAGCCCACCATCCTCTCGTCGGAGGACACGGAGCGATGATCACCGCCGCGGGCTTGTGGTCCTCCCATCCGAAGCTCCTGTTCGAGCGCGTGGGCGGGATCACGGTCCTCGAGCGCCAGCTCCAGACCCTCAAGGCCGCGGGCATCACGAGGGTGTCGGTCGCGGCGCCCAAGCCCCCGCCCGAGTGGTCCGCCCCCCTGCGCGTGCCCGAGGGGATCGAGCTTTCCTGGGGCGGCCGGGAAGCCGGCGGCGAGATGAAGGGCGTGACCCCGCCCTATCTTTCGGTCTCAGGCTACCATTTCATCCGGCCCGAGACGCTCCGCTACTTGGCCACCGCCCCGTACAAGACCCACGTCACGTTCACGGACGGGCTCGACATGTCCGTCCTGCAGGTCGTCCCGTACCGGACCGAGGAGATGGTGGTCCCGCGCAAGGTGCCCCTGCCGGCCGGCTCGACCGTGTTCCTCGACGCCTCGACCCTGCGCCAAGGTCCCATCATGGACTGGCTCCTCGCCATGGGGTTCAAGAGCCATGACGGCTTCATGGCCCGCCACTTCGACCGGCACCTGTCCTTGGCCGTCACGCGGGCCGTCATCGAGTCGCGTCTGACCCCCAACGCCATGACGGTCATGAGCGCCGTCGTCGGCCTGGTCGGGTCCGCCCTCTTCCTCCTCACCCCGGCCTGCGACGTCGCGGCCGCCGCGCTCGTCTGGCTCCATTCGGTCCTCGACGGCTGCGACGGAGAGATGGCGCGCATCCGCTTCCAGGAGACCCGACGCGGGGCGGACATCGATTTCTGGGCCGACAACGTCGTCCACGTGGCCCTGTTCGGGTGCCTGGCCGCGGGCATGGCCCGCGCCGGCCGCTCCGCGGCCCCCCTCCTCGGCCTGGCGGCCGTGGCCGGGATCGTCGGCTCCTCGGGGCTGACCTTCTGGCACCGCCTGCGCGAGCGGCGCCGGGGTCCCTCGCCGGAGGAGACCGCGGCCGAGGGGTCCCTCCTCTCCCGCATCGAGACCTTCCTGGCGCAGCGCGACTTCATCTACCTGTTGGTAGCGATGTCGCTCCTCGATTTAACGTATCATTTCCTTTGGGCCGGCGCGGTCGGCGCACCCCTGTTCCTCGCGATGATGCTCGCGGCGGGCAAGGGACCCGCGATCTCCACCGCCAAAGCCCCCGGAGAAGCCCTATGACCAGCAGACACCATCAGCAGCCGTCCAGTCGCCCCGGCCGCGTCGTTCCGGCCAAGGGCCGCCTCGGGGTCCTCCTTCCCGGGATGGGCGCCATCACGAGCACCGTCATCGCCGGCATCGAGCTCTGCAAGAAGCGCCTCGGCCGCCCGATCGGGTCGCTCACCCAGATGCAGACCATCCGCCTGGGCAAGCGCTACGAGAACCGCGCCCCCCTCATCAAGGACTTCGTCCCCCTCTCCCGCCTCGAGGACCTGCGTTTCGGCGGGTGGGACCTTTTCCCGGACTCCGTCCACGAGGCGGCCGTCAAGTGCGGCGTGCTCTCCCAGGAGCAGTTCCGCCCCGTAGCCAAGGAGATGTCGGCCATCCGGCCCATGAAGGCCGTCTTCGACCCCGCGTACCTGCGCAACCTCAAGGCCTCCCACACGAAGAAGTACCGCACCAAGTGGGACGCGGTCCGGCAGCTCAAGGACGACATCGCCGAGTTCAAGGACCGCAGCGGGGCCGACCGGCTCGTCATGCTCTGGTGCGGCTCGACCGAGATCCTGCCCCAGCCCAGCCCCTGCCACCGGAGCCTCAAGGCCCTGGAGAAGGGCCTCAAGGACAACGACCCGGCCATCCCCCCCTCCATGATCTACGCCTACGCCGCGATCAGCCAGGGGATCCCGTACGGCAACGGCGCCCCCAACCTGTCCGTCGACGTCCCGGCCATGGTGGAGCTCGCCGAGCGCGAGGGCGCGCCCATCATGGGCAAGGACTTCAAGACCGGGCAGACCCTCATGAAGACCACGATCGCCCCCATGCTCAAGGCCCGGATGCTGGCCCTGCGGGGCTGGTATTCGACGAACATCCTGGGCAACCGCGACGGCGAGGTCCTCGACGACCCGGGCTCCTTCAAGACCAAGGAGATCAGCAAGACCTCGGTCCTCGACACGATCCTCGAGCCCGACCTCTACCCCGCCCTCTACGGCCGCTACCACCACAAGGTCCGCATCGACTACTATCCGCCGCGCGGCGACGCCAAGGAAGGCTGGGACAACATCGACATCGCGGGCTGGCTCGACATGCCCATGCAGGTCAAGATCAACTTCCTCTGCCGCGACTCCATCCTGGCCGCGCCCCTCGTGCTCGATCTCGTGCTCTTCCTGGACCTGGCCAAGCGCGCGGGGCTGCGCGGCGTGCAGGAGTGGCTGTCGTTCTACTTCAAGTCCCCGCAGTGCCGGCCGGACTTGAAGCCCGAGAACGACATCTTCATCCAGCACCTCAAGCTCAAGAACACCCTGCGCCTGCTCATGGGCGAGGAAGTCATCGACCACTCGGGCTTGGACTACTACGACCCGGTCCGCGGGACCCCGAAGTCCGCTCCCGCGCCGAAGCCTCTCGACAACGCCCCGCGCAAAGCGCGCCTCGGACGATAGCGCGCTTGGAACCGACCCGGACGATGCGGCGTCAAAGGCGGATGTTCGCCTGCTTCCTGGCCCTCCTGCTGGGGGCGGCTGCCGCCGTCCCCGCGGCCGAGCCCGTCGTGCCCGTCTCATCGCCGACCGCGGTCACCCCGGCCGGACTGCCCGGCGTCGCGCCCTCCACCGCGGCCGCCAAGGCCGCAGCGACCGCGGATGAGACCGCTCCCCCGTGGGTCATCGGAGAGATCGAAGTCGCCGGCACCAGGAACGTCAAGCCCTCCACGGTCCGGACCACCGTCAAGGCGCGCAAGGGCGACCTCTACGATCGCCCCGACATGGAGCGCGACCGCCAGAGCCTCTACGCCCTGGGCGGCTTCGACCGCGTGGCCGTGGACATCTCCGCCACGGGCGACCCCGTCCCGTCGCACCTCGCGGCCACGGCCGGCTCCTCGACCACGGTCAAGCTCACCTTCATCGTGGAGGAGCGCCCCCTGGTCAGCAGGATCCGCTTCCAGGGGAACAAGAAGCTCGGCCGGGGCACGCTCGAGGACGCCGTCCCCCTCAAGTCCCGCGACCCCATGGACGAGCTCAAGCTCCGCGAGGGCAAGGACAAGGTCGTCGAAAAATACCGCGAGAAGGGCTATCTCGCGGCCGAGGCCTCCTTCCGCCGGGTCGCGGACACGGCCACGTGGCACGAGGAGGTCGTCTACGACATCGTGGAGGGCCCGCGCTCCCGCATCACCCTCGTGACCCTGGACGGGGTCAAGGCCTTCAAGCCCAAGAAGCTTCTCAAGCTGCTGCGCAACAAGCGCAAGAAGACCCTGGCCGAGAGCGAACTCCCCGATGACGTCAAGAAGATCGAGCAGTTCTACCTCAAGAGGGGCTACCTCGACGTCGCGGTCAGCACCCCGGTGGTGCACTTCTCGGACGACAAGACTCAGATCTTCGTCGACATCCCCGTGTCCGAAGGCCTGTCCTACAAGTTCGGCGACGCGACCTTCTCCGGGAACATCATCTACACCTCCACCCAGCTCGCCAAGGGGCTCGACTACCGCAAGGGCAAGGTCTTCGACCACGAGCGCTACGAGGAGACCGTCCGCAACATCCAGGAGGCCTACGCGGAGCGCGGCCGCCTCAAGATGCGGGTCTCCCCCAAGAAGACCCTCAACCCCCAGACGGGGCTGATGGACGTGGAGTACCGCATCACCGAGGGGAACATCGTCTACATCGACTACGTGGACATCGAGGGCTACAAGTCCACCAAGCGCTACGTCATCGCCCGCGAGGTCCTCCTCAAGCCCGGCGAGGCCTTCTCCCGCTCCAAGGTCCTCGGCAGCCGCGACCGCATCCTCAACCTCGGCTTCATCGACGACGTGGGCGTGGACTTCCAGGAGAGTCCCACCGACCCCGAGAAGGTCGGCATCATCTTCGACGTCGTGGAGGGCAAGCCGGGCCTGCTCACCGCGGGCATGGCCTACTCCTCCACGGACGGCATGATGGGGACCCTCTCGCTCTCCCACATGAACCTCTTCGGCCGAGCCCAGCGCACCAGCGTCCAGTGGCAGTTCGGCGGCCGGGTCAACGACTACTCCATCTCCTGGTGGACCCCTTGGGTGCTCAACAAGCCCACCAGCCTGGGGCTGGACCTCTTCAACACCCGCAGGACCATGGCCTACGGCGCGGTCACCAACGCCTACGTCCGCAAGCAGACCGGCGGCGGCATCAACATCGGGCCCCGGCTCAAGGACGGCCGCTACCAGATCGGCCTCAACTACGGCTTCAAGGAGGTCGCCTACTCGAACATCCACCGGGACTTCCGCACCTTGATCGCCGAGAGCAGCTACATCAACTCCGGGGGCGGCATCTCCTTCACCAAGGAGACCCGGGACAACTACTGGGACGCCACCCGG
This sequence comes from Elusimicrobiota bacterium, assembly GCA_016218545.1. GTDB lineage: Bacteria > Elusimicrobiota > Elusimicrobia > UBA1565 > UBA9628 > JACQWX01. The sequence goes on along the minus strand of JACRDQ010000044.1, from coordinate 40,703 downwards.
GGCAGCCGCCACTCCCTGGGCTTCAACATGACGGGCGGACCCTTCGGCGGGGACATCAACCTCCTCTCCCCCTCGCTCAACAACCAGACCCACTTCCACCTCTTCTCGGTCGGCGAGTGGCCCTTCGTCCTGAGCTTCTACAACCGCCTCCAGTACGTCTCGCAGTTCGGCAGGACCAAGACCGTGCCGATCGACGAGCGCTACTTCGTGGGCGGACAGGACTCCCTGCGCGGCTACTCGCCGGACGGCGAGGCCGGGGCCCCCTTCGGCGGCCGCATCCGGGAGGTCTTCAACGTCGAGTTCGGCTTCCCCCTGGCCCGCGAGCGGCGCAAGTCCATCGTGAAGCTCGTGTTCTTCTTCGACGCGGGCAACGCCTGGTACAACGCCGAGGACATCCGGCTCAAGGTCGGGCCCGGCATCAACGACATCAAGACGGACGTGGGCATGGGCATCCGCTTCGTGACCCCGGCCTTCCCCATCCGGCTCGACTACGGCTACGGCTTCAACCACCGGTCCGGCGAGAAGCTCTACCAGATCAACTTCGGCATCGGCAACCTGTTCTAGCCGGGTCGGCCGCCAAGGTCGTCCGCGCCCAGCTCTCGCAGGAGCTTCTCCAACTCGATGATGGTGAAGGGCTTGGCCAGGGCCTCGCCGAAGCCTTCTTCCTCGCCCCGTCTTGCCGCAGCGGGATTGCCCGTCATGAGCGCGATGCGCAATCTTGGGAAGCACCGCCGGATCGTAAGGCAGAGTTCGACTCCGTCCTCGCGGCCCAGCTCGACGTCGCAAAGCACGGCCGCAGAACCGAGGCCCTTGAGCACGGCATGGGCGGCCTGGCTGTCCGGCACCGCCCAATGGCGGTGCCCCAGCGCCGTCAACATCCGCGACAAGACAAGGCGGACCGCCGGATCGTCATCGATGACCAGAATGTCCACTGGCGACAGGATAGCAGGCCCTCCCAATCAAGTCAATAGGCATTGCATCAATAATGCCTGTGGCGGCTGTGCGCGAGCCCCTGTTTCCTATTAGAATCTGTCCGATTCCATGGGCGACCTCTACCGGGAGATAGGCGTGCGCGTGCGGCACGAGCGGCTGCGCCTGGGCTGGACCCAGGAGGAGCTTGCCGAGAAGTCGGACCTGCATCCCGCCTATGTCGGCCAGATCGAGCGCGGAGAGAAGAAGATCAGCATCGAGACCCTGCGCCGCCTGGCCAAAGCGGTATCCGTGCGCATGAGCGACCTGCTCAACGAGTCGGCGCTGCCCCCGCCTGCGGATTGGGAATCCAGGATCGGCGGCCTCTTGAGGGACAGGGACCCGCAGGAAGCGCGGTTCCTCTACGACACCCTGCGCCAACTCGCGCGTGGTCTTCAGGCGAGAAGCAAGTCCCGCCGGTCCTGAGACCGCCCGTCTTCCATCCGGTCCGCCACCTGATCCGCAGTCGTCTCCATGTCAGCCTCCTTGGCCATTCTGCCAGACCAAGGCACGACCTATTGCACGCTGCGACCGGCCTCTGACATGGTTCTTCCCCCTGAAACCCGCTTAAATTAACATTTACTTATTATAGAGTCCTCCCTCGGGCATCGTTCTCCGCCCCGATATTTGGTAAAATATCGTCTTCGTGATGACCCGCAGGATTTGCGCCGTCCTCTCGTTTTTGGCCTTGGCGATGGTCCTCAAGGATCCGGCTTGCGCCATGGAGCTCTCCCTCGAGGAGAACCGGGCCCAGCGCGGCTCAGCCGGCTACGTGGACATGGCCAGGGTCTTCAAGCTCTTCCCCGAGACCGCCCGGGCCAAGGAATCCTTCGCGGACGCTGTCCGCCAAGCCGAGGAAGGGGTCAACATCCGCAAAGCCGAGCTCATCCGCCTGCGCGCGGAGCTGGGCTCGCTCAAGGCCCAGCGGGAGAACCTCGCCCTGGCCGTGGCCGCGGAGTCCCCAGCCCAGCAGGCGCCTCCGCCGCCCTCGACTGCGGCCGCCACGGCCCAGCTCACACTGCCCGGCTCGTCCGTGACCGTGGCCGTCACCGCCCTCTCCACCTCGGCCCCCCCGGGGGCGGCCCCGGCCGACGTCCCCAGCCAGCCGGTCCTCTCCGCCAATGCCCAGGCCCTGGCGGATCTCGACGCCAGGATCTCGAAGAAGGCGGGAGAGCTCTCCCTCAAGGAGGAGGAATCCCGGAACCTCCAGTCCGCGGCGGAGCGCGGCCTCCTGGACCTCGAAAGCCGCAAGACGGAGATCCTCCTGGGCAAGATCCACCGGGCCATCATGGACGTCGCCCGCCGGGAAGGCATCAGCGTGGTGGTGGACAAGAACAGCATCCTCTACGGCCACGAGGCCGTGGATCTCACGGAGAAGGTCATCCAGGCCCTGCGGGGAGGGTGACCGCGCCCGGACCACAGATTATGCGAAAGACCCTTGCGGAGATCGCAGCGCTGACCGGAGGAACCCTCGAAGGAGACGCCGACGCCGTCGTCACCGGCGCGGCCGGCCTCCAGGAGGCGGGCCCCGAGGACGTCTCTTTCCTGGGCAACCCGAAGTACGCGTCCCAGGCCCAGGCGTCGAACGCCGGCTGCCTGTTTCTGCCCCCCGTCACCAAGGGCTCCCCGGGCAAGGCCAAGAGCCGCATCTACGTCGAGGACCCCCAGTACGCCTTCTCCCAGATCCTCTGGATCCTCCATGACGAGCGGCTCAAGCCCCCGCCGCTCATCGACACCAAGTCCTGCGTGCACTACCAGGCCAAGCTCGGGCCGGGCGTGAGCGTCGGCCCCTTCGCCGTGGTCGAGAGGGGCGTGCTCGTGGCCGAGGGGACCTCGATCGGCGCCGGCTGCTGCATCGGCGAGAACGTGCGCATCGGCCGCTACTGCCTCATCCACCCCCGCGTGGTCATCCGCGAGGACTGCGTCATCGGCGAGCGCGTGGTCATCCAGCCGGGCGCCGTCATCGGCGGCGACGGCTACGGCTTCTCCACGGACAAGAAGACCGGCCGGCACCGCAAGATCCCGCAGATCGGCAACGTCGTGGTGGGCGACGACGTGGAGATCGGGGCGAACACCACCATCGACCGCGCCACCGTGGGATCTACGGTCATCGGCGCCGGCACCCGGATCGACAACCTCGTCCAGCTCGGCCACAACGTCAAGACCGGCCGCGACTGCCTCATCGTGGCCCAGACGGGCGTGTCGGGGTCCACGACCCTCGGCGACCGGGTCATCCTGGCCGGCCAGGCGGGCCTCGTCGGGCACATCAAGGTCGGCGACGGCGCCGTCGTCACGGCCAAGACCGGGGTCATGCACGACATCCCCAAGGGCGAGATGCACTTCGGCATCCCCTCCCGGCCGCACCGTGAAGCCATGAAGCTCCAGGTCCTGTACGGCAAGCTCCCGGAGATCTACGAGACCGTCAAGGCCGTCAAGAAGAAGTTCGGGCCGGCCGAAGAGCCGGTCAAGGCTCGGGAGGGCTGACCATGGATACCCAGACCACCATCAAGAAGGAAGTCTCCCTCAACGGCATCGGCCTGCACACCGGCAACGCCTCCACCATCGCCTTCCGGCCGGCCCCGGCCAACGTCGGCATCCGCTTCTTCCGCACGGACCTCATCGGGACCCCCATGATCCCCGCGCGGCTCAACTTCGTGGTCACCACGGTGCGGGGCACGAACCTGGGCCTCCACGAGGCCAAGGTCCACACCGTCGAGCACGTGCTCTCGGCCCTGACGGGCCTGGGCATCGACAACATCGACATCCTCGTCGGAGCCAACGAGCCTCCCATCATGGACGGCTCTTCCATGCCCTACGTCAACGCCCTCCTCGAGGCGGGCCTCCAGGACCTCGAGGTCCCCAAGAGGACCCTGCATATCGACCGCGAGGTCCGCTACGAGGACGGCAAGGCCAAGTACCGGGCCTTCCCGGCCAAGGGTTTCGAGGTCAAGGCCGTGCTCGTCCACGACCATCCCATGCTCGCGCGCTCCGAGCTCACGGTGCGCATCAACCGCGACTCCTACGTGGCCGAGCTCGCCCGCAGCCGGACCTTCTGCTTCGAGCACGAGGTGGCCTACCTGCGCTCCCAGGGCCTGGCCCAGGGAGGCTCGCTCGACAACGCCATCGTCATCGCCAAGGACCGCTTCATGACGAACGCCGACGGCCTGCGCTACAAGGACGAGTTCGTCCGCCACAAGGTCATGGACCTCGTGGGCGACCTGACCCTCACCGGCCGGCCGCTCTTCAACATGCGCGTCGAGGCGGAGTGCCTCGGCCACGGCCACAACGTCGAGTTCGCCAAGCGCCTCTGCGAGGCGGCCAAGGCCATGCGCAAGCCCAAGGAACGCACCGGGGCGGGGGTCTGACATGAGGGTGCTCGACATCCTCGCCATCCGCAAGGCCATCCCCCACCGCTACCCCTTCCTCCTCATCGACAAGGTCGAGGTCCTGGAGGAGGACAAGAAGGCCGTAGGGACCAAGTGCGTCACCATCAACGAGCCCTTCTTCGCCGGCCATTTCCCCGAGCACCCCATCATGCCCGGCGTGCTCATCATCGAGGCCCTGGCCCAGACGGCCGCGGCCATGCTCCTCTCCAAGGACGCGCCCGAGTTCCGGGACAAGCTCGCCGTCTTCATGGGCATCGACGGCGCCAAGTTCCGCTCTCCCGTGCTTCCCGGCATGGTCCTCAAGCTGCACATCGAGATCCTGCGCCTGGGCCGCGTCGGCAAATTCCGCGGCGAAGCCTACGTCGAAGGCAAGCTCGCCGCCGAGGGCGAGATGATGTTCGCGCTGGTCGACAAGACGGCCAAGGAGGCTCCATGAGCGCCGACATCCATCCGGCCGCCGTCGTCCACCCGACGGCCAAGGTCGACCCCTCCGCGGTCGTGGAGCCCTTCGCCGTCATCGGCCCCAAGGCCGAGATCGGCCCTGACTGCCGGATCGGCAGCGGGGCCGTGGTCGAGTTCGCCCGGCTGGGCAAGGGCAACAGGATCCACCCGCACGCCTTCATCGGCACCCCGCCGCAGGACCTCAAGTACGCGGGCGAGGAGACCTTCCTCGTCATGGGGGACCACAACACCGTGCGCGAGGGCGCGACCTTGAACCGCGGCACCGTCCAAGCCCACGGCGAGACCCGCGTCGGCAGCAACTGCCTCTTCATGACCGGCACCCACGTGGCCCACGACTGCCGCCTGGGCGACCACATCATCATGGCCAACCTCGCCACCCTGGCCGGGCACGTGGAGGTCGGCGACTGCACCATTCTGGGCGGCTTCGTCGGGGTCCACCAGTTCGTCCGCGTCGGCCGCTTCTGCATGCTGGGCGCGGGCTCCATGGTCGGCAAGGACATGGCGTCCTTCTGCATGTGCCAGGGCGACCGCGCGACCCTGAGGGGCCTCAACCTCCTCGGCATGCGCCGTGCCGGGCTCCACCGGGACAAGGTCTCGGCCATCAAGGAGGCCTACCGGACCCTCTTCACCTCCGGCCTGCGGGTCGAGGAAGCCGTGGCCAAGCTCCGCGCGGGCTCCCCCTGCCCCGAGGTCCTCGAGATGGCCGCGCAGGCCGAGTCCTCCAAGCGCGGCCTCACCCGGCCCGCCGCGGGCGTCCAGGAAGAGGAAGAGGTGACCCTCTGACCGCGGACCGGAAGCTCGGCCTCATCGCCGGCTCCGGGGACTTCCCGCTCCTCTTCGCCAAGGAGGCCCGGCGGCAGAACGTCTCCGTGCTGGCCCTGGCCCTCGACGGGGTGACGGACCGCTCCCTCTCGACGCTGGTCGACGAGGTCCGCTTCTTCAAGCTCGGGCAGATCGACGCGCCCATCAAGGCCTTCAAGTCCGCCGGCATCACCCAGGCCGTCATGGCCGGCAAGGTCCAGCACTCCAGCCTCTTCAGCGGCTTCCTCCCCGACTGGCGCGCGGTCAAGCTCCTCGCGCGCCTTCAGGACCGCAGGACGGACACCATCCTCAAGGCCGTGGCCGACGAATTCGCCAAGGACGGCATCGAGCTCCTCTCGTCGGCGACCTTCCTGGCGCACCTGCTCTGCGAACCCGGAGTCCTCACGAAGCGCCGTCCCGACGCGGCCCAGAAGGCCGACTTCGGCCTGGGCTGGCGGGCGGCCAAGGCCGTGGCCGGCTTCGACATCGGCCAGACCGTGGCCGTGCTCGACGGGGCCGTCATCGCGGTCGAAGCCATGGAGGGCACCGACGCCTGCGTGCGCCGGGCCCGGAGCCTCCTGGACGGCCAGGGCACCAAGCGCCCCCTCGTGGTCGTCAAGGTGGCCAAACCCAGGCAGGACCTGCGCTTCGACCTGCCCGTTCTCGGACTGGAGTCGCTCCGGGTCTTCGCCGAGGCCAACGTGGGCGCTGCGGCCATCGAGGCGGGCTCGACCCTCATCTTCGACAAGGACGCCTTCCTCAAGCAGGCGGACGAGCAGGGCCTGGCTCTCGCGGCCCTGCGCAACGACGGCACCTTCTGAGGTCCCCATGCACCAACATCCCCACAAGCTCAAGTTCGCGGTGATCGGAGCAGGAAAGATCGGCGGCCACCACTCCCGCATCCTCCGGAGCATCCCCGGGGTCGAGCTCGTGGGCGTCTGCGACACCAACCTCTGGCGCGCCCAGCTCACGGCTTGGAAAGCCGACTCCGTGGCCGTGCGCGACTACCACGACCTGCTCGGCAAGGTCGACGCCGTGGTCATCGCCGTGCCCACCCCGCTCCACCGGGAGGTCGGGGCGGCCTTCCTCGAGGCCGGCTGCCACTGCCTCATCGAGAAGCCCCTGGCCGCGTCCCTCGACGATGCCAAGGAGCTCCTGGCGCTCTCCGAGGCCAAGCGCGTGGTCCTGCAGGTCGGGCACGTGGAGCGCTTCAACCCGGCCGTGCTCGAGGCCATCCCCTACATCCGCAGCCCCCGCTTCATCACGGTGGAGCGCCTCGGGCCCTACGACCCGCGCATGAGCCACATCGGCGTGGTCCTCGACCTCATGATCCACGACCTCGACATCCTGCTCACCCTCGTGGGCTCGGAGGTCGAGAGCATCGAGGCCGTGGGCGCGCACCTCATCTCCACGCACGAGGACATCGCCAACGTGCGCGTGCGCTTCCGCAGCGGCTGCATCGCCGACCTCACCGCCAGCCGCGTCACCTTCGAGAAGTGCCGCAAGCTGCGCATCTTCCAGAAGGACTCCTACGTCTCGCTGGACTACGCCAACACCTCGCTCAAGATCTACCGCCGCAAGGTGCCCGTGATCAAGAGCCTCAAGGACGTCGAGGTCATCCGGCCCAAGCTCACCCAGTCCGAGCCCATCAAGAACGAGCTCGTCCACTTCATCGACTGCATCCGGCACAACCGCAAGCCCTGGCCCAGCGGGGAGCACGGCATGGAGGCCCTCAAGCTCGCCCTCCAGATCTCGGACGAGCTCGAGCGCTACGAGGTCAGCGGCCACGACGTGGTCAGGCCCCTGGTCCCCAGCTGGGTCAGGGACCTCAAGTCCATCGCCCGGGACGTGGGCAAGGACCTGCTCCCCTGAACCGGATGAAGCCTTGGCGCTCCGACCTTAAGGGCTGGTTCCTGGTCGTCTCCGGGGACCCGTCCGGCGACCTGCACGGCGGAGCCCTCATCAAGGCCCTCAAGGCCGAGGAGCCGGCCTTGAAGGTCGCGGCCGTGGGCGGCCCCTGCATGCGCCGCGCGGCCGACGAGTTCCTCGAGGACCTCTCCTCGCGCGGCATGACGGGCTTCTGGGAGCCCCTCCGCGCCCTGGGCTTCTTCGCCAAGCTCGCCCTGCGCCTGCGCCGCTTCATGGCCGAGCGCAAGCCTTCCGCCGTGGTATGCATCGACTACTACGGCTTCAACCACCAGGTCCTGAGGATCGCCCGCAGCCAGGGCATCCCGTGCTTCTACTACATCAGCCCCCAGGTCTGGGCCTCCCGGCCGGGCCGCGTCCGCGCCCTCAAGGGTCTCGTGCGCAAGATGCTCGTCATCTTCCCCTTCGAGGAGAAGATCTACCTCAAGGCCGGGGTCCCCTGCCTCTTCGTGGGGCACCCCCTCATCGACGTGCTGCCCGAGCCTCCCCAGCGCAACGGCCTGGGCGCGCCGCTCCGGCTGGGCCTGCTCCCGGGCAGCCGGGCCTCGGAGGTCCAGCGGCACCTCCCGCTCTTCCTGGCGGCGGCGGAGCTCCTCAAGCGCCACTTCCCCAGCCTCGAGACCCGGGTCTTCGCCTCCGAGTCCCTGCCCGACGAGAGCTACGCCGCGGCCGCGGAGGCCGGCGTGCCCCTGGTGCGCGAGGCCGACTACGCGGAGCGCCGGGGCCTGGACCTCGCCATCAGCTCCTCGGGCACCGCCACCCTCGAGAACGCCCTGCTCGGCGTGCCCATGGTCGTGGTCTACAAGCTCTCCTGGCCCACCTACCTCATCGCGCGCGCCCTCATCAAGGTGCGCCACATCGCCATGGTGAACATCCTGGCGGGCCGCGGCCTCGTGCCCGAGCTCATCCAGCACGACGCCACGCCCGAGCGCGTGGCGAGGAAGGCCCTGGCCCTGCTCGAAAGCCCCAAGCGCTACTCCGGCCTGCGCCGGGAACTCACGTCCCTGCGTCCCATGCTGGGCAGGCCCGGCACGGCCCTGCGCGCCGCGCGCGAGATCGTCACCGAGCTCGTCCGCATGAGGCGGCCCGCATGATGCTCGGCCTGCTGGCGCTGCTCGCCTTCGGCATGACCTTCCTGGGCGGGCTCATCCCCCAGGCCGTGGTGTCCCGGGTGGGCATGCGCCGACTCTTCGCCGTGCGCGCGGGCATCCTGCTCGCCGTGGCTTTCACCGACCTCCTGCCCGAGGGCCTCGCCCTCCACCGCACCATCGCGGGCTTCACCGCCTTGGGCGCCTTCGGCATCCTCTACGGCCTGGGCTCGGTCGCCATGCTGGACTCCTGCCCGGAGTACCTCCAGGAGTGCCGGGTCCACTACCTCGGCGCCGCCGCCCTGCTGGCCCTTTCCCTGCACTCCTTCCTCGACGGGTTCAACCTCTCCGTGTCCTTCGGCGCGGGCGAGCTCGCGGGCCTGGCCGTGGGCGGGGCGGTCATCCTGCACAAGGCCGCGGACGGCTTCACCCTGACCAGCATCCTCCGCCAGTCAGGCCTCTCTTCCGCCCGGACCTGGGCCATCCTGGCCTTGGTGGCCGCGGCGACCCCCCTGGGCTGCGCGCTGAGCTCCCTGGGCCTGGCCGACCTGCCCCGGCCGTTCGCGGCGGCGGTCATGGGATTCGCCGCCGGGAGCTTCATCCACATCGGAGCCACGGACGTCCTGCCCCTCGTGCACAAGCGCGAGGACCGGGCCTCCATCGCGGCCTTCCTCCTGTCGCTGACGGGAGTCTGCCTCCTCAAGCTCGTCCCCCACGGCCATGGATAAACGCGTCCTCCTCCAGAAGTTCGTCGCCTACGCCCCGTACGTGGACACCGGCCTGCTCGAGAAAGCCTACGACTACTCCGTCAAGGCGCACGCCGAGCAGGCCCGCGCCTCGGGCGAGGACTACTTCGTCCACTGCCTGGCCGTGGCCTCCTCCCTCCTCGAATGGAAGATGGACCTGCCCACCGTGGCCGCGGGGCTCCTCCACGACGTCATCGAGGACACCTCCGTCACCCCGGAGAAGCTCCGGCTGGCCTTCGGCGAGGAGATCATGCGCCTGGTGGTCTCGCTGACCAAGCTCGACCGCGTCCAGTTCTCCTCGCGCGACGTGGCGCAGGCCGAGAACTGGCGGCGGATGATCCTCGCCACGGCCCAGGACATCCGCGTCATCATCGTCAAGCTCGCCGACCGCCTGCACAACATGCAGACGATCGGGTTCCTGCCCCAGGAGAAACAGGAGCGCATCGCGCACGAGACCATCTCCCTCTACGCGCCCCTGGCCCACCGCCTCGGCATGTTCGAGCTCAAGGGCGAGCTCGAGGACCTTTCCTTCGCCGTCCTCCACCCCGAGGAGTACCTCGACCTCGAGGAGAAGGTCCGGGCCCTCCTGCCCGCGCGCGAGGCCATGCTGTCCGAGTTCCGCAAGATGCTCGAGCACGCCCTCTCGAAGTCGGATCTCCCCCATCGCATCCTGGCGCGCTCCAAGAACCTCTACTCCATCTACCGCAAGATGCAGCGCCAGAAGAAGCCCTTCGAGGAGATCCAGGACGCCCTGGGCGTGCGCCTCATCACCGACTCCGTGGCCAACTGCTACGCCCTCCTGGGCATGCTGCACACCCACTTCCAGCCCGTGGCCGACACCTTCACGGACTACATCTCCAACCCCAAGCTCAACCTCTACAAGAGCCTCCACACCACGGTCAACGGACCCAAGGGAGAGCTCATCGAGGTCCAGATCCGCACCGAGGAGATGCACCGGACCGCGGAGTACGGCATCGCGGCTCACTGGCGCTACAAGACCGGCGATACCGCCAAGGACTCGCACCTCGAGGAGAAGCTCAACTGGCTCCGGCAGTGGATCGAGTGGCTCCAAGACCTCGACAGCCCCAGGGAGTTCCTCGACAGCCTGAAGACCGACCTCGACCTCTACCAGGTCTTCGTCTTCACCCCCCTGGGAGACGTCAAAGCCCTGGTGCAGGGCGCTACCCCCATCGACTTCGCCTTCGCCGTGCACACGGACATCGGCTACACCTGCGTGGGCGCCAAGGTCAACAACAAGATGGCCAAGCTCGACACGGAGCTCAAGTCCGGCGACATCGTGGAGATCCTCACCCGCAAGAACTCCGTGCCCAAGAAGGACTGGCTCAAGGTCGTCAAGTCGGCCCGCGCGCGCTCCAAGATCCGCCACTGGCTGCGCGAGAAGGGCATCGCCGCTTGAGACCGGCCCATGAATCCAGTCCATCTCAAGTTCATGAAGGAAGCCGTCAAGGAGGCGCGCAAAGGCCTCGGGGAAGGCGGCATCCCCATCGGCTCCGTGCTCGTCAAGGACGGCAGGGTCATCGGCCGGGGCCGCAACAGGCGCGTGCAGAAGAAGTCCGCCATCCTGCACGCCGAGATGGACTGCCTCGAGAACGCGGGCAGGCTCAAGGCCGGGGACTACGAGCGCTGCGTCATCTACTCGACCCTGTCACCCTGCGACATGTGCACCGGCGCCATCCTGCTCTACAGGATCCCGGTGGTCGTCATGGGGGAGAACCGCACCTTCAAGGGCCCTGAGCGTTACTCCCGCGGGAAGGTCCGGCTCATCAACCTCGACCTCGATGAGTGCCGGCAGATGATGGCTGACTTCATCAGAGAGAAGCCCGCGCTCTGGAACGAGGACATCGGGCTCACCTGACGGAAGACCCAATCCGGGCTGGGCTAAAAGACCTCGCCGCAATGCCCTCAACGGCTTAGGACACAGCCTGGCCTGGGCGCATATAATGAACATGAGAACATGGCCCGTCGCCTCTCCCTTGCTGTCTGGCTCGTCCTGTCTGTCTTCTTGCACGCCCCTGCCCACGCCCAACAGAGCGGCGCGACCCGGGCCCCAGGCGTGGTCCGGGTCTCCGGCTTGGCCATGCCGACCGCTCCTGCGGCGGGCTCAGCCGGCCTGCTGAGCCCGGGATCCCAGACCCGGCCCGCGCTCAGGCCCGCAGCCCTTACGCTCGGACTTCCCGTCCCTGCCGTCACGCTCCAGACGGCGCCTTCGCCCCTGCCGTCTCCGTCCGGGCCGGTCCCGGCCGAAGCCCAGGCCCGGCCCGAGCCTGCCGTCGAGCCCGCGGCCGACCCGCAGGCCGGCCTGGACCCAGGCCGCTGGCTTCCAGCCAACAGGGCCCGGCTAGAGCGCCTCATCCAGAAGCATGGCGCGGGAGGGCCGGCCTGGGACCCGGCGCGGCCGCCCCTGGCCACCTTCGACTGGGACAACACCCTCATCCGGAACGACATCGGAGAAGCGGTCTTCTTCCACTGCATCCGGGAACTCCGCTTCAAGTTCGAGCTCGGAGACCGGTTCTGGAACCTGCTCCCCAAGGAGTTCGGCCGGGACGGACTCCGCGAGAGCTACCAGGCCCTGGCCGGCATGCCGCCGGCCCAAGCCAAGCTCAGCCCTCATTACCGGCGCTACCGCGCGCTCTTCCACAAGATGTATGAGCAGGTCAAGAGCCATGGGGCGGAGCTCCACGTCGACTACGGCTGGCTGGTCCAACTCATGGTCGGGTTCACCGAGTCCGAGCTCTCGTCCTTGGCCGACGAGGTCATCGCCCTGGAGACCTCGCGGCCGCTGGGATCCGAGCTCGTCTCCGAAGACGACGCCGACCCCGCCCCGGTCCGCGTGCCGACCGGCATCCGGGTCTATGCCGAGATGGCCGACCTCGTCCGCAAGCTGACGCAGGCGGGCTGGGATGTCCGGGTCGTCAGCGCCACGGCCGAGCCCGTCGTGGCGCGCTTCGCCGCCCAGCTCGGGATCCCGGCCGGCCGCGTGCACGGGGCCCGCGTCCGCGTGACCGCAGGCGTGCTCACCGAGGAGCTCGTCCAGAAGACCTGGGGGCAAGGCAAGGCCGACGTCATCCTGGCCTTGGCCGGCCGGCCGAGCCTGCTTGCCGCGGGAGACAGCAACTCCGACCGCCAGATGCTCGAGCTCTCGCAAGGTGAGAGGCTCGTCATCGACCTCGGCCGCGAGCCTTTGCGCGGCGCCGCCCTGGCCGGAGGCTGGCTCCTCCAGCATCCCTTCCTGCCTGCTTCGGAGGGCGCGGGCAGCCAGGACGCGCCAGCCGTGGCCGTGGCCCTGGCCCTGCAGGACCCGGCCCGCATCGAGGCAGTCCCGTTCTCCCCGGACTTTGAGACCGCGACGCAAGGGCTCCTCCGTCTCCCCCGCCGGGAGGCCAAGGCCCTCCTCGAAGCCAAGCTCCACGGCCTGGCCAGGCAGATCGCGGGCGTCGAGCCGGACTCCTACAGTTTCGACTGGCGGCTGTCCCAGGCCATCTCGGACTCGCAGTACCGACGCAACGACCTGGTCGCGCTCTATCAGCGGCTCTCCGGCAGCGTCAAGCCGGACGCCTTCCTCGACGAGGCCACCGGCCGCGTGCTCCTGCGCGAAAGGCTCGGCCGCAGGCCTTCCGCCCTGGCCGAGCTCATCGACGAGCCTGCGGGAGCGCGGCTCCTCGAGGGCATGATGGCCGGCCCGGCCCCCGAGGCGTTCAAGCGCTCTCTGGCCGCCTCCTTGGCCGCGGCCGTGCCCACCCGCGCCCTGGCGCTCCTGGCATCCTCGGGCATGACCTATTGGATCGGCGCGAACCCGGCTGCGACGGCGGGCCCGACGCCTGCGTTCACCGGCCTTTACGGCGAGGCGGCCAGCGCCTACGAAGCCGCCAAGCAACGCAAGGTCCAGGGCAGGTTCGAAGGCTCGACGCTCGAGGTGGTCGTCGCGGCGGAGGGCCCCGCGCCCACCCGCGCCCTGCTCACCGTGCTCGTGCACGAGACCATGCACGCCCTTGATTTCGCCCTGGGCCGGAACGGCGCGTTCTGGTCCCAGTCCGACCGCTGGAAGGCCCTCCACGACCGGACCATCCACGACTCCTTTCCACGGGGCACGGGCAGGCTGGGCTTCCCCAACAGCTATTCGAGCACCAACGCCCAGGAGTTCTTCGCGGAGAGCGCCGCGATGTTCCTCGTCAACCACCTGGCCCGCTACAACACCATCGACGAGGTGAGGACCCGCGGCCGGCTGCGTCTGGCCAACCCCGCGGCCTACAAGCTCGTGCTCGAGCTCTTCACCAAGCGCCTACCCGGGCTGGACTTCGGACACCCCGCCTGGAGACCCAACAGCTACCTGGGCGAGTTCGAGCGCCTGGCTCGCGCCAACCGCGACCTCCCCGCCAGGGTCAAGGAGCCCAGGGCCTGGTACCTCGCGGCGCAGTACTTCTATCAGGCCGCTGTCTTGTGCGCCAGGACCGGACAGCCCGGAGCGGCGCTCGAGCGCCTGCGCTGGGCCGAAGACGGGCTCTCCCGCTACATGGAACTGGCCGACCAGGACCCACGCCGGCTCGCCGGCCTTGCCCGGCGGCTGCGACAGGACTGCCTGGCCCTGTGGGACAAGATCTCCCCGGCGCTCCCGCGGCGTTCCCGCCGCCTGTTCGCTCCGCGCTGACCCAGCCCCTTCAGCGGGCCGGCTTGCTGCTCCAGAATCCGCACGCGATGGTCTTGTGGACCACATCCTCCGGCATCTGGTGTCCGTAGCACTTGTTGCCGGACTCCAGGTGGGAGCACTCGTCGCACCGCACCTTCCATTTCCCTGTCAGATAACCCAGCAGGACGCACACGGTTCTCATACCCTGGATTCTACACGAGCCCGGCCCTCGGAAGCAAGGAAGCTACGCTTTCTTGGCCCTGAGCCTGGACTCGAACTCGGAGAACCGCAGGACCTTGGCCCCTTCCGCCCGGGCGTCGTCGGCCAGGCCGCCGTCCTCCGTGACCACGACCGCGCCCTTGCCGGAGAAGCCCTGGAGCCGCACCACGCCGAGGATCATGTCGTCGGCCTGCACGCCCGGGGCGAAGCGCACGCGGATGGCGGCATAGGGCCCGCCCACGCTCCTGGCAGGTCCGTCGAAGAAGACCTCGACCGAGAAGCTCCCTCCGGCCGCCTCGGCCAGGCGGTCGAGCCGGTCGAGCCAGCGCAGGGTCCGGTCCTCCTCCACGGCGGGGAACCTGGGGTCATAGTCCTGCCGCCGGACGGCATTGGAGCCGTCTACGAGGTAGATCCTCACGGCTTGGCAGCGCCCATGAGGCGGACCTCATCCTCGTGCCGCCGGGCTTCGGCTGCCACGCGCTTGGCAGGGATCTCCTTGCGCTCCAAGGCCTCGGCAAAAGCCTCGTCGTCGTGGGGCCTGACCCACTTGTATTCGCGGCTCGCCAGCCATGAGGCCGGCGCCTTGCGGCGGTCGAGGAAGATCATGGCCTGTTCGTCCCAATAGACCAGGGCCCAGCGCTCCTTGGGAAAGGAGAAAAGATACCAGGGGCGCATGAAGTTCTTGGTCGAGCCGTCCCGGTAAGCCTTGCGGGTCGCGAACTGCGACTTGATGTTGCGCAGGAAGAGCCCGTCGAAGCCCTGCTTGTCCACGTAGATCCGGGTCTTCTCCACGGACTTCACAGCCTCGCCGATCTCAGGCAGGTGGCTGTGGAAGATGTAGCGCCCGTCGTCGAAGACCTTGTGCCAGGGACCGAGCCTCCAGCCGAGGTAGCCGCCCCACTCCCAGGGGTTGTAGAGGCGCAGGCCCTCGAACACGGGCCTGTTCGCCGCCGCGAACTCCGCCGCGGCCACGGGCACGTGCCTGGCGTCGTAGAAACCGGGCCAGGAGAGCCGGGCCACGACGGCGCCCAGGAACACGGCATAGCACGCGGCCATGGCCGCCGCGGAACGGCCGGCCCAAGGCCCGGCCAGCCGGCCGGAGCGGGCGGCGAGGTGGAGGATCAGGGGGACGGCCAGGGGGATGAAGAACGCGCCGAAGCGCACGTGCCGCACCGCGACCAGGCCGAGCACGGCCGCGGCCAGGACCGGGCCCGTGGGGAAGCGCCCGGCGCCCACGCGCTCCGCTCCCCGCTTCTTGGCCGACCACAGCCTCAAGACCACGGCCACGAGGAAGACCGCGAGGACCAGCCAGAAGGGCTGATGGAACATGTTCCCGAAGGTCGTGGCTGACCACTCCTGGATGTGCCTGGACAGGTCGGTCTTGCTCCCCCAATGCTCCAGGGTGACGAAGTAGGGAGCGATGCCTCCGGGGTTGACCAGGGTGCCGAGGAACCCGATCGACGCCAGGCCGGCCACGCCCACGGCCTCGGACCAGCGGCGCTCGCACGCGTCGGAGAGCAGGTAGCAGGCGATGAGGAAGAATCCCAGCACCGCTCCGGCGTGGAAGTTCGTCCAGAGGCTGAAGCCCGCGAAGACCGCCGCCATGGCCTTGGGACCCGGCCTGCCGCCCGTGAGCCGCAGGCGTTCTAAATAAAGGAAGAGGAGGCTGAAGGCGATGACCGAGAACTGCTCGGGCCTGAGGTCGGCCCGCGGCAGGTTCCCGGCCGACCAGGCCACGACCCCCGCGGCGATGAACGAGCCGGGGACGCCGTAGAGCCGGAGGGTCGCGACGAGCACCCCGGCCGAGACCAGCATGAGGGAGACCTTGAGGGACCAGAGCCCCGCCCAGCCCGCCATGCGGTGGACGCCGTAGTAGACGACCTGGGAGAGCCACTCGAAATCCTGCCAGGGAGTCCCCTGCAGGGTGTAGGAAAGGAACTCCTCGCGGACGATGCTGCCGTGGGAGGCCATCCACCGCCCCGCGGAAAGATGCCAGAACAGGTCTGGATTATAGAGCGGAAGAAGGAATGGAACGCACGACAGCAGGACAGCAGCGACCCAAGGCCAGAGCGCCTTCCCCTCGTTGAGAGGGTTCCTCACATTCTGTATTATCTTGAGGGACGGACCACGCGCCCCGACTTGATGCAGCCGGAGCAGGCGTAAGCCGTCACGGTCCGACCGTCCAGGACGAACTTCTGCCGCTGGAGGTTGGGCCGGAAGATGCGCTTCGTCGCGCGATGGGAGTGGCTGTAGCTGAAGCCCGAAACCGGGCCCTTACCGCATATTGCGCATTTGAATGCCATGATGGTGCCTTCCGAGCATTATACTAAAAGCACGCCTTCTCCTCAATCAGGAGAAGATTCTTCCGCTGCCGCCGCGGCCCTGGCCAAGGTCTTCCACGGCATCGGTCCCAAGCGCGCGCGCCAGCTCGGAGTCCTGGGCATCGAGACGCCGCTGGACATGCTCTACAACTTCCCGCGCGACTGGCAGGACCGGAGCTCCGGCACCGACCTCTCCAAGGTGCCGGAGACCTCGGTCGTGTTCCAAGGCAGGGTCATCTCCAGCCGCCTCATTCGAGCCAACCCCCGCCTGGGCATCTTCAAGGCCAAGATGGCCACCGGAGACCGCAAGGTCGAGCTGGTGTGGTTCAAGCACCTGAGCTTCCGCTACGACGCCTTCGCCGCGCTCAAAGCCGAGATCGTCACCGGCGCGGACCTATGGGTCGTGGGCAAGGCGGAGGGAGACCTCCTCGGCGTGCGCGAGGTGCGGGTCGAGGAGTTCTACCCCCTCAACGACCCGCGCCGGAACCTCCACGTGGGCCGCATCGTGCCCGTGTACGGCCTGACCGAGGGCATCACCCAGCGCCTCATGCGCGAGCTCGCGCACCAGGCCGTCTCAGGCGCCGCCACTGCCCCGCCTGACCCCCTGCCCCCGGCCCTCATCCATAGAAGGAAGCTCCTGAGCCTGCGCCAGGCGCTCTCCGCGGTCCACTTCCCGAAGTCCTTCGCGGAGCTCGACGCGGCCCGGACGCGGCTGGCCTACGAGGAGCTCCTCCTCCTCGAGTTCGCCTGGATCTTCAAACGCAGGCAGACCCGGGGCCTGGCCAAGAACTTCTCCTACGAGATCAAGCGCTCCCTCCTCACCCCGTTCCGCGAGGGCCTGGGCTTCGAGCTCACCCGCGCCCAGAAGCGGGTCATCAACGAGATCTTCGACGACATGCGCCGCCCCTATCCCATGACGCGCCTCCTGCAGGGCGACGTGGGCTCGGGCAAGACCGTGGTGGCCCTCTCGGCCCTCCTGCTCGCGGTGGAGAACGGCTTCCAGGCCGCCCTCATGGTGCCCACCGAGATCCTCGCGGACCAGCACATGGCCACCATGACGCAGTTCCTCAAGGGCCTGCCGGTCCGCTGCGCCATGCTGACCTCCAGGCTCAGCAAGAAGGAGCGCGAGAAGACCGTGGAGGCGGTGCGCCGGGGCGAGGCGGACATCGTGGTCGGCACGCACGCCCTGCTCGAGGGCGACGTCCAGTTCCCCAAGCTCAAGGTCGCGGTCATCGACGAGCAGCACCGCTTCGGCGTGCGCCAGCTCACGACCCTGCGCCAGAAGAGCGGCCTCCTCGACCTGCTGGTCATGACCGCCACCCCGATCCCGCGCACCCTGGCCCTCGCCCTGTACGGCGACCTCGACGTCTCCACGCTCGACGAGATGCCTCCCAACAAGACCACGGCCCAGACCTACCTCGCCCCCGAGGCGCAAGCCCTGGAGGGGCTCAAAGCCGAGGTCGCCAAGGGGCACCAAGCCTACGTGGTCTACCCGATCATCGAGGAGTCCGCCAACCTCGACCTGCAGTCCGCCAAGGCCGAGTTCGAGCGCCTCTCCGCGGGCGCGCTCGCGGGCCTGCGCGTGTCCCTCATCCACGGCGCCATGCCCGGCAGGACCAAGGCCAAGGTCATGGCCGAGTTCGCGGCCGGCCGCTCCGACGTGCTCGTGGCCACCCCGGTCATCGAGGTGGGCATCGACGTGGCCAACGCCACGGTCATGGTCATCCAGAACGCGGACCGCTTCGGCATGGCGAGCCTCCACCAACTCCGGGGCCGCATCGGCCGCGGCAAGCTCGCCTCGGTGTGCTACCTGGTGGCCGACCCCAAGACCGACGAGGCGCGCCGCAGGCTCGAGACCCTGGTCGCGACCTACGACGGCTTCCGCATCGGCGAAGAGGACCTCAAGATCCGCGGGCCGGGCGAGTTCATGGGCACGGCCCAGCACGGGGAGCTCACCCTGAAGATCGCGGACCTCAACCGCCACGCGGACCTGCTCGCCCAGGCCCGCCAGGACGCCGAGGAACTGCTGCAGACCGACCCGCGCCTGCTCGCGGCGGAGAACGGCCCCCTCCGCGAGCGGATCCTCCGCCTCTACCAGAGACAATGGAGCTGCATCGACCTCGCATGACCATCCAGAACCCCGTCCCCACCGTCGCCGCGCTCCTGACGCTCCTCCTGGCCGGCCTCCCGGCCCGGGCCCAGGTAGACCGCGAGACCCTCGAGATCCTCGGCTGGGCCAAGGCCTGCTCCGTGGCGGTCGAGTACTACGGCTACCCGGCCCTGGGCAACGCCATCTTCACCGAGCCCATCTCCATGCAGATCGGCTCCATCTCCCTCGTCGAGCCCAAGCGCGAGCCGGTCGTCAAATGGCTCATCCACGCGGACGGCAAGAGCGTCTGGGACGCTGACAAGGCGCGCAAGGCCGAGGAGAAGCTCCGCAAGAGCGGGTTCGTGCTCAAAGGCTCCTCCGAGACCCTCCCGGGACAGCCCACGGGCTGGCCCGGGGTCGACCAGGTCCTGCTCACCACGCGCTCCCTGGGCGCCTACTCCCCCTCGGGCTGGCCTCAGGAGAAGGACTTCCGCCTGCACCAGATCCACTACTCGCCCATGGGCACCTGCGCGCTCCTCCTCTACCGCTGGACCGGGGCGGCGAACCGCGACTTCTTCCAGTTCGTGCTCGTGCGGCTGCGCAACCCGCGTGCCAAGGTCGAGCGCGCCCTGGCTTACCTCGACCTGGCCAACCGTCTCTTCGAGTCCGGGGACCTCGACGGAGCGCTCCGAGCCTCCCGCTTGGCCGCTTCCGGCGCCCAGCGCGATGCCGAGACCCGCTACAAGCACGCGGCCTACCTCGCCCTGTCCGGCTACCGCCAGGAGGCCATCGACGAGCTCGCCACCGCCCTGCGCTACAGGAGGGAGAACCGCGAGCGCGCCCGCCTGGACCCGGACTTCGAGGACCTGCGCAAGGACAAGCGCTTCCGTCTGTTGACCCATTGACGGTGCCTGGCATTGTATTGATTGTATTCTTGCGGGCAAGAATACAATCAATACAATGCCAGGCACCGTTCTTGGTCCTTGACATTTTAACTGGGCGATTGTATAATTACACTGTAGCCCAGTAATATCGTCCGGAGGACCCATGAGCAGACCTTCGCGCAACCAGGACCAGCTCCTCCTCGCCGCGGGCCGCAAGCTCCTGCCCGAGGCCGGGATCTCCGGCCTGAGCGTGCGCCGCGTGGCGGTGACGGCCGGAGTCAACCCCGGCATGTTCCACTACCACTTCAAGACCAAGCGCGCCTTCGCCCGCAAGGTGCTCGAGGACATCTACGAGGAGTTCTTCAAGGGCTTCAGCGTCGAGTCCGGGGGAGACGCGCCCCCCCTCGAGCGCCTCAGGCGCGCCCTCAATGCCCTGGGGCGCTTCGCCCGGGACAACCGGCGGCTCCTCGTGATGCTCCTCCACGACGTGGTGGCAGGGGACGCCGAGGTCGCGGGGTTCGCCCGCTCCAATTTCCCACGCCACCTGCGCATCATCCTGGGGCTCTTCCGGGAATGCCAGGCCGACGGCAGCCTGGCCAAGGCGCCTCTCCCCAACTGCCTGGCCTTCCTGGCTGCTGCCACCGCGGCGCCTGCCGTGGCCTTGGGCCTGTTCCAGGCCGCGGCCTCGCGCCACCCCCTGGGCCTGGCCACCAAGCTCCTCGAGCCGCCCCTCATCTCGGACGCGGCCATCGCAGCCAGAGTGGACTGGGGCCTGTCGGCCCTCTCAAAGGAGGCGCCATGAACCTCTCGATCATCCCCGCGCTCATCCTCGCATTGGGCGGGCCGTCCTCGGCCGCAGCCGCCGCGCCGGAGGTGAGGATGTCCTTGTCCTCTTCGGTCTCCTCCGCCCTGGCCGACGCCCCTTCGCTCAAGGCCGCCCTGGCCGAGGCCGCGGCCGCGGCCAGCCGCGCGGACGGCCGCTGGGGAGCGCTCTGGCCCAGGCTGAGCGTGGAGTCCTCCTACCGCTTCGCAAGCGAGGTCCCCGAGCTCTCCGTCTTGCCTGGCTCTTCCCGCGCCCTGGGAGACCATCACAATTACTCCCTGGGCCCCACGCTCGACTGGACCGTCTGGGATTTCAGCGCCAGGCGGCGCGCGTGGCAGTCCGCCGCGCTCTCGGAGAGCTCCCTCTCCCAGGAGGCGCGGTCCGCGGCCAGGCAGACGCGCCTGCGCACCCGGCAGGCGTACTTCCAGGCCCAGCTCGCGGTCGAGCAGGTGCGCCTGCTCGGCGACTCCCTCAAGCTCGCTCAGTCCCAGCATGCGGACGTGGAGAAGCGGCGCGAAGCAGGGGCCTCGAGCAGGCTCGACTCCCTCCAGGCCCACCAGGAGGTGCTCCTGCGGCTGCGCCAGTTCAGGCAGGCCCGCTCCGACCTGGCCGCGGCCCTGCGCGACCTCTACGCTTTGACCGGGGGCCAGCCCAAGGCGGACCTCTCCCTGCCCCTGGACGGCCGCATGCCCCAGCCATTGCCCGCGGACATCGAGCCGGCCTCGGCCTCGGTCCTCCTGGACCCGCTCGAAGACTCCCTCAAGGAGCTCTCCTCGGCCGGGGCCGCGGTCCTCGATGAGGCCCACCCCGAGCTCGCGGCCCTGGCCGATGCCGCGCGCTCGGAGCGCCTGGCAGCCGGCGGGGTCCGCTCGAGCCTCTGGCCGAGGCTCGGCGTCACCGCCCGGACCAGCCTCGACTATCCCAACGGCCCGGTGCTCGAGGATTTCCACCAGAACACCGTGGGGGTGAGCGCCAGCATGCCCCTCTTCGAGTTCGGCCGCACCCGCCGCGAGGCCGAGAGCCACGAACGCCGCGCCAAGGCCGCAGACGAGCGCGCCGAGGCCGCGCGCCGGAGCCTGGACCGGGACTGGTGGAAGGCGCAAGACCAGCTCCTCGGGCTCAAGGCCCAGAAGGAGCTCTGCCTCAAGGCCGCGGCCGAGGCCCGCGAAGCAGCAGGCCTCACCTACGAGTCCTACAAGGCCGGCCGGGTCACCTTCATCGAGGTCCAATCCGCCAACCTCCGGGAGCTCGAGGCCCTGGTCCAGACCGCCCGCACCGACGCCCAGACCCTCATGCAGCTCGCGGTCCTGGCGAGCCTGTCCGAGAAGGAGTGACGCCATGAAGAAGATCATCATCCCAGTCGTGGTCCTGGCCGCGGCGCTCGGAGCCTGGCTCCTCCTGCGGCGGCCCGAGTTCCTCTACGCCGGCACGGTCGAGGCCACCGAGGTGGACCTCTCCGCGAGGCTGTCTTCGACCATCGCGGCCTTCCCGGCCGCGGAGGGCAGGCCCGTCAAGGCGGGCGAGGTCCTGGTCAGGCTCTCCTGCGAGGACTTCAAGCTCGCGGCCGAGCTCGCGGACCGGGACTTCACCCGCGCCCAGAAGCTGCGCGACGGCGCCATGACCGAGGAGTCCTATGACCGCCTCCGCTACAAGCGAGACGACGCGCGCCTGCGCCTGGACTGGTGCGTGGTCAAGGCGCCCATGGACGCGACCGTGCTCGCGGTCTACCACGAGGTCGAGGAATCCGTGTCCCCGGGCACGAAGCTCCTGACCCTGGCGGACCTGGGCGAGGTATGGGCCATGGTCTACGTGCCCCAGCCCCTCTTAGCCAAGCTCTCCTTGGGGATGGAGGTCTCGGCCCTGCTCCCCGAGTTGCCGGGCAGGACCTTCGCGGGCAGGATCGCGCACATCAGGGACGAGGCCGAGTTCACCCCGAAGAACGTGCAGACCCGCCAGGAGCGCACGCGCCTGGTCTACGGGGTGAAGGTCGCCTTCCCCAACGCGGACCGGGTCCTCAAGCCCGGCATGACGCTCGAGGTGCGCTTGCACTAGCCATGACCGCGGTAGGCATCACGACCTCCGGCGTCTCCAAGAGGCTGGGACGGACCCAGGCCCTCGACGGGGTCTCGCTCGAGTTCGCGGCCGGCGGCCTCAACGGGCTCATCGGCCCGGACGGGGCGGGCAAGACCACGCTCATGCGCATCCTCGCGGGCCTGCTGAGGCCCGACCAGGGGAGCGTGGCGTTCTCCGCGGGCGGGCGGAAGGTCCCTTTCGCGGAGGTGCGGCCCACCATGGCCTACATGCCCCAGCGGCCGAGCCTCTACCCGGACCTCTCCGTGGCCGAGCACCTCGAGTTCTTCCGGGACCTCTACGGCCTGGCCCCCGAGGTCTACGCCCCCAGAGCCGCGGAGCTCCTGTCCGTGACCAGGCTGGAGCCCTTCAGGGACCGGAGGGCCTCGCAGCTTTCCGGAGGCATGTACAAGAAGCTGGGCCTGATGTGCTGCCTCCTCCAGTCTCCGACCGCGCTCCTCCTCGACGAGCCGACCAACGGAGTGGACCCCATCAGCAGGCGCGAGTTCTGGGACCTCCTCTACCGCCTGGCCTCCCGGCGCGTGCTCATCGTGATCTCCACGGCCTACATGGACGAGGCGGAGCGCTGCTCCAAGGTCCACCTCCTCGACGACGGTCGCGTGCTCTCCTCGGGCGAACCGGCCGCGCTCCTGGCCGCCGAGGGGGCCGCGGGCTTCCACGAGCTCTTCCTGCGGCGGGCGGACGCGAGGCGGCCATGAGGCAGACGAGCCCCCCTGCCATCGAGGTGACGGACCTCACGGTGCGGTTCGGGGACTTCACGGCCGTCGACCGCGTGTCCTTCAGCGTGGCCCGCGGCGAGGTCTTCGGCTTCCTGGGCGCCAACGGCGCGGGCAAGACCACGGTCATCAGGACCCTCTGCGGCCTCCTGCTCCCCACCGAGGGCGCGGCCTCCGTGGCCGGCCTGGGGTTCGAGGACGGCGGGACCGCCATCAAGAGCAAGGTCGGCTACATGTCCCAGCGCTTCACCCTCTACGACGACCTCACGGCCGGCGAGAACCTGGCCTTCGCCGCCGGCCTGCGCAGGCTCGGACCCGCGGCCCTTCAGCGCCGCACCAAGGAGCTGCTGGACTTCATCGGGTTCGACCGGAGCCTCGACACCCTGGTGCGGGACCTGGCGGGCGGGCTCAAGCAGGAGCTGGCTCTTGCCGCCTCCCTGCTCCATGACCCGGAGATCGTGTTCCTCGACGAGCCCACCTCGGGCGTGGCCCCGGCCGCCCGGGAGCGCTTCTGGAACCTCATCGCCAGGCTCACCCGTTCGGGCAAGACCGTGCTCGTCACGACCCACTATATGGACGAGGCCGAGCGGTGCGGCCGCATCGCGCTCATGGCCGCGGGCCGGCTCATCGCCCTCGACAGCCCGGCTGGCCTCAAAGCCTCCGTGTTCCCAGGCCCCATGGCCGAGGTCGACCCCGCCGGCTCGGACCCCGCCGCGGTGCGGGGCTTGGCCTCCGCGCCAGGGGTCCTTTCCCTCAAGCCCCACGGCACGCGCTTCCACCTGGCCCTCTCGGACGAAGCCGCCTGGAAGAGTCTCTCGGCCTCGGTCCCCCCCGGAGCCCATGCCCGGCGCATCGCGCCGTCGCTCGAGGACGTGTTCCTGCGCCTGGTCGAGGCTGCGCGGGACCGGGAGGTCCCGTCATGAGGCGCGGCTTCGACCTCCGCCGCGCCCGGGCCATGGCCGCCAAGGAGGTCCGCCACGTCCTCCGGGACCCCTTCACCCTCGGCCTGGCCCTGGGCCTGCCGGTCCTGCTCGTATGCTTCTTCGGCATCGCCATCGACTTCGACGTGCGCGACATCGTGACCGTGGTCCACGACGCGGACCGCTCCCGTCCGTCGCGGGAGTTCGCTCAGATCCTCGCGGCCTCGGGCTACTTCCACGTCCGCGGCCCGGCGGAGGGCCGCGGGTTCCTGAGCCAACTCGACGCAGAGCAGGCGAGCTCCGCCCTCGTCATCAAGCCCGGGTTCGGCGGCGACCTGCTCTCCGGCCGCGGAGCCTCCGCACAGTACCTGCTCGACGGAGCCGACAACTCCAGGGCCTCCGCGGTGCTCGGCTATCTCCCGGGAGTCCTGGCTTCCGCGCGCCTGCGCATGCTCCCCGCAGACGCCTCCACCCCCCCTGCCGGGGCCGCGGCGCTCAAGACGCGCTTCCTTTATAACCACGAGCTCAACAGCAGGTGGTTCACCATCCCGGGCCTCTCCGTGGTCGTGCTGGGCCTGCTCTCCATCCTGTTCACGGCCCTCACCGTGGCGCGCGAGTGGGAGAACGGCTCCATGGAACTCTTGCTCTCCACCCCGGTCCGTCCCATGGAGATCATCGCGGGCAAGCTCGCCCCCTACCTCGCGCTGAGCGCCGCGGGCCTGCTCCTCCTCTACCTCGTGGCTCGCCTCGGGTTCGGCGTGCCTTTCAAGGGCAGCCACCTCCTCTTCGCCGGGGTCTCCGTCATGTTCCTCCTGGCCACCCTCTCCCAGGGCCTGCTCATCTCGGTCCTGACCCGCCAGCAACAGATCGCCATGCAGCTCTCCATGATGACCGGGCTCCTGCCCTCCCTGCTCCTCTCCGGCTTCATCTTCCCGGTGGAGAGCATGCCCGCCTTCTTCCAGTACTTCACCATGCTCCTGCCCCCGCGCTGGTTCATGACCGCCTGCCGCGGCATCTTCCTTAAGGGAGCCGGGCCCCTCGAGCTCGCCCAGCCGCTCCTGGCCCTGGCCCTGCTCGACGCGGTCCTCATCGCGGCCGCCGCGGCCCGGTTCAAGGGGGACCTCGAGCCATGAAGGGCGTGCTCCTGGCGTTCCTGCGCAAGGAGTTCGCCCAGGCCCTGCGCGACCCGCGCATGAGGGCGCTCCTCTTCATCATGCCCGTGGTGCAGATGGCGGTCTTCGGCTACGCCATCTCGACCGAGATCCGCGGCATCCGCCTGGCCGCCTTCCACGAGCCCGGCGACGCCCGGGCCAGGCACCTGGCGGACCGCTTTTTCGCCTCGGGCTGGTTCGTGCCGGTCCCGGACCGCGGCCTGGAGCCCTTCGCCCTCATCCAGTCCGGCAAGGCCGACGCGGTCCTCGTGGCTCCGGCCAAAGGCCTCACCCGGGCCTCCGGCCGCGGGGAGGCCGAGGTCCAGCTCCTGGTGGAGGCGACCAACGCGGCCAAGGCCCGCGCCGTGGAGGCCTACGCCCGCTCCATCCTCGCCGCGGTCTTCCCCCAGCCCTCCGGAGGGGGCATCGCCCTCGACGTGCGGGTCCTCTACAACCCGGCCATGGAGTCCTCGGTCTTCATGGTCCCCGGGGTCATGGGCATGATCGTCACCCTCGTGACCATCGTGCTCACGAGCATGTCCCTGGCCCGGGAGAAGGAGTCCGGGACCTTCGAGACCATCATCGCGGCCCCACTCTCGGTGGGCGAGATCCTGCTCGGCAAGACCGTGCCCTTCGTGCTCCTCGGCCTGGCCGACTGCGTCCTGGTCCTCCTGGCCGGGAGCCTGCTCTTCGACGTCCCGTCCCGCGGCCCCCTGTGGATGCTGGCGCTCGCCAGCGCGGTCTTCGTGGTCACCACGGTCTCGGCGGGCACCCTCATCTCCACGATCTCGCGCAACCAGCAGCAGGCCATGCTGGGCAGCTTCATCTTCCTCTTCCCGGCCAACCTCCTCTCCGGCATCATGTTCCCGGTGGAGAACATGCCGGCCGCGGTCCGCTGGGTGGCCTACCTCGACCCCCTCAAATATTTCGTAACATTAGTGCGAGCCGTCATGCTCAAGGGCGGAGACCCCTGGGTCTTCGCCTCCAACGTCGCCGTGCTCGCGGCCATGGCCGTGCTCATGGCCAGCCTGAGCTTCGCGAGGTTCCGCCGGACGCTGGAGTAGCCGGCTCGCCCTGGAGGGCGCGCATGAAGAAATACACGTGCACGGTCTGCGGGTACGTCTACGATCCCGCGCAGGGCGACCCCGATCACGGAGTCGCCCCGGGGACGCCGTTCGACCAGCTCCCCGGCGGCTGGGTCTGCCCGGTCTGCGGCGTGGGCAAGGACGATTTCCAGGAAGCATAGGAGGCGTCATGGGGTTCACCAAGGTGAAGCAGGACGTGGAAAGCCTCAAGGGAAAGGTCCTCGAGCCGGGCAAGCTCGTGGATTATCAGGCCGGCGCCGTGGTCAGCCGCACGGTCGTAGAGCGCCCCACCGGCACGGTCACGCTTTTCGCCTTCGACCAGGGCGAGGGATTGAGCGAGCACACGGCGCCCTTCGACGCCCTGGTGCAGCTCCTCGACGGCGAGGCCGAGGTCACGGTCTCGGGCAAGCCCCACCGCCTCAAGGCGGGACAGGCCATCATCATGCCCGCGGGCAAGCCGCACGCGCTCCGGGCCGTCAAGCGCTTCAAGATGGAACTCGTCATGATCCGGTCCTGAGGGAGGCGCGGCGCCAGCATGTCGAGCCTTCCGAACCACCCCGGGCCGGACCACGGCCGCTACCGCCCCCGCCGCACCTTCGACGACGAGATGCGGGCCCGGCGCCTGCACGCGCGCTTCGCCTGCGACCTGCAGGCCGCGGTCTGGGCCGAGGACAGCCGAGCGCCGCTCGCGTCCGGCCGCATCATCGACATCAGCCTGGGCGGGGCCCTCCTGAGCTGCCCGGCTCAGCTCCAGAAGGGGCGGACCTACCGCTTCCAGCTCTCCTGGAACAACGCCCGCGTCTCGCTGGCCGGCGAGGTCATCCGCGTGGCCGGCGACGGCCAGGGCAACCGCTACGGCATCTCGTTCTCCGCCGCCTCCAGGACGCAGGACGTCCTGAAGTCCATCATCGAATCACTGCGGGCACGGCCCGCCAAGCCGCCCATCCCCGAAGACAAGCTCCGCTGGTACTGGGGAACCTAAAGGAGTCCGCCTCCCATGAGCAGGAAAAAGAAGACGCCCGGCGCCGACACCGGCAGACTCGACGAGTTGAAGGAGCTCCTCAGGAAGCGCATCATGGTGCTCGACGGCGCCATGGGCACCGAGCTCCAGACCAAGGCCTTGAAAGCCGCGGACTTCGGCGGCCCCGAGCTCGAGGGCTGCAACGAGCACCTGGTCCTGACCAGGAAGGACGTCATCTCCTCCGTGCACGAGGCCTACCTCCAGGCCGGGGCGGACATCATCGAAACGGACACCTTCGGCGCCGTGCCCTGGGTCCTTTCGGAGTACGGCATCGCGGCCAAGGCCTCGGAGATCAACCGGACGGCCGTGGAGATCGCGCTCAAGGCCGCCAAGAAGCACTCCACCCCGCGCCAGCCGCGGTTCGTGGCCGGAGCCATGGGGCCGGGCACCAAGACCATCTCGGTCACGGGCGGCATCACCTTCGCCCAGGTCCGCGACGGGGCCAAGGCGTGGGCCGCGGACCTCGTGGACGCCGGCAGCGACCTCCTCCTCATCGAGACCCAGCAGGACACCCTCAACCTCAAGGCCACCCTGGCCGGGGTCGACGACGCCTTCGCGAGCCTCGGACGGAGCGTGCCGGTCATGGTCTCCGTCTCCATCGAGAGCTCCGGCACCATGCTCGCCGGCCAGACCATCGACGCCCTTTACCTCTCCCTCCAGCATCGGGACCTCCTCGCCCTGGGCCTCAATTGCGCCACGGGCGCGGACTTCATGACGGACCACCTGCGCACCCTCTCGGGCCTGTGCCGTTTCAACACGCTCTGCTACCCCAACGCCGGCATGCCCGACGAGCACGGCAAGTACTCCGACTCCCCGGCCGCCCTGGCCAAGGCCATCGAGCGCTTCTGCTCCCAGGGCTGGGTCAACCTCGTGGGCGGCTGCTGCGGCACCACGCCGGCGCACATCCGCCTCATCTCGGCCATGGCCGCCGGGACCCCCCCCCGCCAGCCCAGCCGCAAGAGGCTCTCCATGGTCTCGGGGCTGGAGTCCCTGACGGTCGAGGACAAGAGCCGTCCCGTGCTCGTGGGAGAGCGCGCCAACGTCCTGGGCTCGAAGGCCTTCAAGGACCTCATCGTCCGCGGAGCCATCGAGGAGGCGGCCGAGACCGGCAGGCGCCAGGTCAAGTCCGGGGCCCAGATCCTCGACGTGTGCCTCTCCAACCCGGAGCGCGACGAGCTCCAGGACGTGACGACTTTCCTGGGCCAACTGCTCAAGAAGGTCCGCGTCCCCATCATGATCGACACCACCAACCCCGCGGTCATGGAGGCGGCGCTCGAGCTCGCCCCGGGCAAGTGCATCATCAACTCGGTCAACCTCGAGGACGGGGAAGGCCGGCTCGCCTCCGTGGCGGCCCTGGCCCGCAAGCACGGCGCGGGCTTGGTGGTCGGCGCCATCGACGAGGACAAGGCCGCGGGTATGGCCGTGAGCCGGGAGCGCAAGCTCGCCATCTGCCGGCGGGCGCACGACCTCCTCGTCAAGAAGCACGGCCTGGCCTCCGAGGACCTCTACTTCGACGCCCTGGTCTTCCCGGCCGCCTCGGGAGACAAGAACTACTGGGGCTCGGCCGTGGAGACCATCGAGGGCATCCGGCTCATCAAGAAGGGCCTGCCCAAGTCGAGGACCATCCTGGGCGTGTCCAACGTGTCCTTCGGCCTGCCCCCGGCAGGCCGTGAGGTCTTGAACGCGGTCTTCCTCTACCAGTGCGTCCAGGCGGGCCTGGACCTGGCCATCGTCAACACCGACAAGCTCGCCCGCTACTCCTCCCTGCCCGAGGGGGACCGCAAGCTCGCCGAGGCCCTGCTGACCTGGAAGGGCCCGGGCGACCCGGCCCTGCCCCCCGGCAGCGACCCCCTGGCCGCGTTCGCGGCCCGCTTCAAGACCGCTCCGACGGGTGCTCCGCCCGTCCCCAGCGCGGACCTCACGGCCGAGGAGCGCCTGGCGCGCAACGTCATCGAGGGCTCAAAGCAAGGCATCGACGCCGCGGTCGCCGAGCTCCTCACCCGCATGAAGCCCCTCGACATCGTCAACGGCCCCCTCATGAAGGGCATGGCCGAGGTCGGCAGGCGCTTTGCGGCCAACGAGCTCATCGTGGCCGAGGTGCTCCAGTCCGCGGAGGCCATGAAGGCCGCGGTCTCCCTCATCGAGCCGCACATGGACGGGTCCCAGTCCGCCAGCCGGGCCAAGTTCCTGCTCGCCACGGTCAAGGGGGACGTCCACGAGATCGGCAAGAACCTCGTGCACATCATCCTCAAGAACAACGGCTACGAGGTCATCGACCTCGGCATCAAGGTGCCTCCCGAGGCCCTCGTCGAGGCGGTCAAGAAGCACCGGCCCGACGCCATCGGGCTCTCGGGCCTCTTGGTGAAGTCCGCCGAGCAGATGGCGGTCGCGGCCGAGGACCTCGCGCACGCGGGCGTCGACGTTCCCCTGCTCATCGGCGGAGCGGCCCTGTCCCAGCGCTTCACCGTCACCAAGATCGCGCCCCGCTACAAGGGACCGGTCTTCTACGCCCGCGACGCCATGAAGGGCCTGGACCTCATGAACGGCTTGAGCGACCCGTCCAAGCGCGCCGGTCTCCTGGCTGCCGCGGCCAGCGCCAAGGAAGCGCCCCAGGACGCCCCGGCTCCGGCCGCCTCGGGCCCTGAGGCCGCCAAGCCGGTCATCCCTCCGGCCGTCATCCCGGTGCCGCGCGACCTCACCCTGCACCTGGCCTCGAACGTCCCGGTCGGGCAGATCTTCCCTTATGTCAACCCCATCATGCTCTACGGCAAGCACCTGGGCTTGAAGGCCGTAGACAAGTCCTTTGCCGAGGGAGAGCCTAAGGCCATGGAGCTCAAGGCCAAGGTCGAGGCCCTGCAGGCCGAGGTCGCGGCCAAGGGCCTCTTCAAGCCGCAGGGCGTCTACCAGTTCTTCGCCGCCCAGTCGGAGGGCGAGAAGCTCATCATCTACGAGAACGCCACGGGCCGGACGGTGCGGGAGGACTTCACCTTCCCCAGGCAGACGACGGGAGAGCGGCTGTGCATCTCGGACTGGGTCGCGCCCAAGTCCTCCGGGAAGATGGACTACGTCGCGTTCTTCGCCGTGACCGCGGGCCACGGCGTGGCCGCGCTCGCGGACAAGTTCCGGAACGCCGGGGATTACTTCAAGTCCCACGCGCTCCAGGCCCTGGCCATCGAGAGCGCCGAGGGCTTCGCCGAGCTCCTGCACGAGCGCCTGCGCGCCATCTGGGGCATCGCGGACCTCCCGACCCTGACCATGCGCGACAAGTTCCAGGCCAAGTACCAGGGCCTGCGGGTGAGCTTCGGCTACCCCGCCTGCCCCGCCATCGAGGACCAGCGCAAGCTCTTCGCGCTCATCGACCCGGCCAAGAACGCGGGCATCAAGCTCACCGAGGGCTTCATGATGGAGCCCGAGGCGAGCGTGTCCGCCCTGGTCTTCCACCACCCCGCGGCGCGCTATTTCGCGGCTGGCTCCCAGGAGACCGCTGCCGTGGCAGGGCAGTGACCCGAACATGACCAAGCCGCGCCTGACCGGCTGGGGGCTCCCGCTCGGCCTGCTCCTGCTGGCCGCGTCCCAGGCTGAGGCGGCCCGCCAAAAGAACTTCAGGCGGACGAGGAAGGCTGCGGCCGCTGCTCCCGCCCCCCTGCCTGCTCCCAGGCCCGCAGTCCCGCCCACGGTCTGCGAATCCGTCAACCGCATTTTCCTGCGCGTGGACGCCCTGGTCGCAGAGCAAGCCCAGAAGGACGCCAAGACCTTCTCGCGCGTAGACCGCATCGTCCGGGAGTACAAGGCTCCCATCACGGGCCTGGGCCCGGCCGCTGTCCCGTGCCTGGCCTCCATCGCGCTCGACCCCATGCGCCTGGAGAAGAGCCGGCTCTGGGCCCTGACCTTCCTGACCTTCATCAAGCGCCGCGTGGTCTTCAACCCGGTCCGGGCCCTCCTCCTCGACCAGACCGCCCCGGTCGAGCTCCGCTCGACCGCCGCCTCCTATCTTCCCCTCCTGAAAGGCTTCTGCGACGACCCGAAGAGCCCCGAGGAGGGCTCCTGCGTGACCCGGCAGGACATCGACGCCACGCTCTGCGCGAGCCTGGAGGACGGCAAGCTGCCTGCCGTCGTGCTCCGCGAGGTCCTCTCCCGCGCTGCCCGGTCCGGGTGCGAGCAGGCGGGCCCGATCGAGGCCTGGATCCGGAGCTTCGGCGACCATCCCATGGGCAAGGACTGGGAGAACGCGCACCTGGCCGTCCTGGCCCTCACCAGGGCCAAGTCCCCTGCCGCCACGCGCGTGCTCCTGCGCCTCTTCAAGCACTACCCGGCCGGCTCGCGGGGGCGCAAGCTCCTCTACAAGGCGCTCCTCGAGAAGAAGGGCGACCTGCTCGCGGTCAGGGAGACCGCGACCCCCATGCTGACCTGGGCGCTCCGGTCCGAGCCCGGGCCGGTGGGCGAGATCATGGCCCTCGAGGCCCTTGCCCTCAGCCGCGACCCTGACTCCGCCGGGGTCTTCCTGGACTATCTCCAGAAGAAGGACCCGGAGGTCGTGGCTGCCGCGGCCTCTGGCCTGGCCGCGGCCAGGGCCAAGAGCGCGCTCCCGACCCTGGAGAAGCTGCTGGCCGAGATCCCGGACGACCCCAGGTTCCAGGCCGACGGCGAGCACGCCCGGCCCCGCGAGGCCGTCGGCAGGATCAGGATCGCCATCGACGACCTCTGGCGCCAGTAGGGGGCCCGCGGCCCTCAGGTTGAGGGTTGCCACCCGAAATGGTATAGATGAGGACATGAAGAAACGCCACGCGTCGACCGAAGGGCTCGGGCCCGCGATCTATCCCGGCAGCTTCGACCCCCTGACCCGCGGACACCTCGACGTCATCCAGCGCACGAGCCGGGTCTTCCCCTCCGTCATCGTGGCCGTGTCGCACAACCCGTCCAAGAAGCACGCCTTCAGCGTGGCCGAGCGCCTGCGCATGGTCGAAGACGCCATCCGCCTCATCCCCAATGCCCAGGCTGACACCTATTCCGGCCTGCTCGTGGACTACCTCAAGGCCAAGAAGGCCCGCGTGCTCATCCGCGGCTTGCGCGTGGTCTCGGACATGGACTACGAGTTCCAGCTCGCCTCCATGAACAGGCGGCTCTGGAGCGCGGTGGAGACCGTGTTCCTCATGCCCGACGAGCGCTTCGCCTACCTCTCCTCGTCCATGGTCCGCGAGGTGGCCCGCCTGGGCGCTCCGGTCGCGGATTTCGTGACCCCATTCGTGGCCCGCGAGCTCGCCCGGAAGTTCCGCGCTTGACCATGCTCGCCGTGTCCACGAAGGCGCGGCTGGGCATCGGCCTGGCCGCTGCCGCGGCAGGGCTCCTCATCCTCCTGGCCGTGCGCAAGAGCCCAAGCCCTCCTGACGCGGACTTCAAGGGGCTCCCTGCGGACCTCATGGCCGGTCCCTCCACCGCTGCCGCGGCCATGGAGGGGACGCCTGCGATCATCACCCCTGACACGAGCGAGGACCCCACGCGCCTCATCCTGCCCGAGGGCAGCCAGCGCTCCAAGGAGAGCCCGCCCCCTCCCCCGGGCATCGTGGTCACCCAGGCTGACAGGGACGAGGTCCTCACCCCTCCGGCCGCTCCTCCCATGGAGCATGTCCCGCTCGCGGCGCGCAGGGAGCGCTTCCGCTCCTACATCGAGCAGCTCAAGGCCCTGCGCGAGGCCCTCATGGGAGACTTCAACAGGCCCGTGCCCATCGAAGGCAGCACGGCCAAGCTCCTTTCCAAGCCCCCGAAAGCCTCCGGCCCCATCGCTGACGGGGAATCCCCGGACCACTGGTCCGGTTCCTACTCGGGCCACCACGAGGCAGGCACGCAGGTCGTCTCGGACCTCGCTTCCTGGCGCGTGTTTTGGACCAAGCTGACCTCAGAGCCCATGCCCCAGGTGGATTTCTCGACCCGCAGGGTCGTGGCCGTGTTCCTGGGCACCCGGCCCTCCCCGGGCTGGTCCGTGGACATCCTAGACGCCGTCTCCTCGCCCAAGTCCGTGCTCGTGCGCTACCGCGAAGTCCCGCCCAGCCCGGGTGCCAGGCAGCCTGAGACCCCCACCTCTCCCTACTGCCTGCTCGCCATTCCCGCAGGGCCTCAGCCGGTGAAGTTCCAGAAAGCGAACTAGGCCTTTGGTCCTATCCGCGTCTAGGTCCAAAGTCCCTTTTTCATTGACCTCCTCCAAGGTAAACCTTATAATACCCTTCAATGAGATCCGCCGAGATCGTCATCATCTTCCTCTGTCTGCCGGCCCTGGCCTGGGCCTCGCCTGACCCCTCGTTCGACGGCAGCGGCAAGCCCGTCCGGATGAAGTTCCCCTCCATGGCCCAGTCCTCCAGCCAGCAGGGCTCCGAGGAGGACGCGAAGCTCTGGATCGTGGCCAAGGCGCCGGACAAGAAGGCCCGCACCCGCGCCCTGGAAGCAGGGCTTGCCATCGAAGAGGTCCGCGGAGACCGCATCCACGGCATCGCCTCAGCCGTGACCTTGGAAAGCCTCGAAGCCGCGGGCATCGAGGTCGAGTCCGCCACCTCTCTCCTTCCCCGCATGACGACCAAGGACTTTCCCGCAGACGACGCGGCCTACCACAACGTGGCTGAGGCTGACAAGGTCATCCGGGAGCTTGCGGCGTCTGCGCCCAAGCTCGCCTCGGTCTTCTCCATCGGGAATAGCCTGCTTGGCCGGGACATCCTGGCCCTGCGCCTCAACCCCACCGCCCGGGGAACCGCCCCCAGCGCCAAGCCCGGCATCGTGTTCATGGCCACGCATCATGCCAGGGAGCACCTCTCCACCGAGATGGCGCTCGGCCTGGCCAAGCACCTCGTGGAGAACCGGGCCAAGCCCGAGCTGGCCAAGCTGCTCGAGACCAGGGACATCTTCATCATCCCCCTGGTCAACCCCGACGGCGCGGAGTACGACGTGGAAGGCGACCGCTACCACATGCACCGCAAGAACATGCGGCCCAACGGCGACAAGACCGTGGGCGTGGACCTGAACCGCAACTATGGCTACCACTGGTGCGAGACCGGAGCCTCAAGCGACCCCAGGGCCGAGACCTACTGCGGCCCAGCCCCCTTCTCCGAGCCTGAGACCGCGAGCGTGAAGTCCTTCCTGGAAGCCAGGAACAACATCAAGGTCCTGCTGACCTACCACACCTTCAGCGAGCTCATCCTCTATCCGTGGGGCTACACCGACACCCCCATCTCGGAGGCGCCCGCGCTCAAAGCCTACAAGGCCATGGCAGAGACCATGGCCAAGATGAACGGCTACACGCCCCAGCAGTCGAGCGAGCTCTACACCGCCTCAGGAGACACCACGGATTGGGCCTGGGCCGCGCTCGGGATATACTCCTTCACCTTCGAGCTCTCGCCCAAGTCCCTCTGGGACGGCGGATTCTATCCGGGCGTGCCGGCCATCGCCACGACCTTCGCGGCCAACCTCAGGCCCGCGCTCTACCTCATCGGTTTGGCGGATGACCCCCGCCGCGCGTCCTCAGCCGACGCGGTCGCCGGCGAAGATGACCGGCCCGCGCACGCCAACAGCGGGCGCTAGATCCCGCAGTAGTTCGCCACGCCCTCCAGCAGCTTCTGGTGCTTCTTGAGCGACTCGAACTCCGCGCGCGTCAAGCCCGGCACATAGTCCTCCTGGTGCCAGAAGCGCATGCGGCTGTAGAAGACCTCTTTGAGCCGCAGGTCCTGGATCTCAGAGCCCGGGTTGCGCTTGAGCTCAGAGATCGAGAACCCCGGCTCCTTGAGCTTGATGGCCCAGAACCGCGCCTTGATGTCCAGAAGCGCCCTTTCATCTTCGGCGAGCTGGTCGCGGGCGCTGGCACAGTCTGCGATCTCCACCTGCCGGCCCGTCTCAGGGTCCCACGAGACATTCACGACCTGTCCCTCCTCCACGGACGGGATCGGCGGCACCGGGATGTTCCAGGGCGCGCGCTCATCGGCAAAAGCCGACCAGTTCTTCTCGACCCTGCCCGTGGACGCGGCGATGACCCTGCCGTTCCTGGTATCGATCACCCTGGCATGGACCTCGAGCCGGCCGTTGTCGAGCTCCAGCACCTCGCCCGCCACGACCGCGCCGATGCCCATGCTGCGTCCCATGGCCGCTGCCATCCCGGCCGACACCCTTCCGGCGACGCCGGTGCGCTTCTCCACCGCCTTTTCGATGAGATCGCGGTCCAACACGTGCACCGAGCCCGAGGCCACGATGCGCTGCGTGATCCTCGACGAGACCACGGCTCCGCTCAGGGACTCCGCGCCCGTCACGCCCGAGAACGGCATCACCGCGACCCGCTTGGCCGCAAGCCTTGAGGTCGCGTTGATGAGCTCTGTCGAGATCCGGGCGCTGTCATCCGCCCAGGCTCCCGGCGCTGCCCCGACCAACAACATCGCTCCTCCAAACACCACGGGGCTCATGAGCACACCTCTCTTAGTTCTTCTTTAGATGCTCACCCTGCAGACGCGGTTCGCGGCCGAATTGGTACCATTGCGGGCGATGAAGCTGTGGCTTGCGTTGCTGCTGCCTGCGTGCTGGGCGAACGCCGCCTCGCCCACAAACCTGGAGTTCCCCTCCTCCGCCCCACTCGTCGCAGACGCGTGCGCCAATGCCCTGAGCCGCGCCCGATCCGCTCTGACCGGCGTCATCACCATCTCGGACACCAACAGGGACTTCACCAACACCCCTGATGCCCTGGAAACCGCCCTGGCTGACTTGAGCGAGGCCACGGACCGCCTCATCTTCCTCCAGCACGTCTCCACTTCGACGAAAGTCCAGGACAAGGCCAGGGCTTGCGAGAGCCAGGTCCGGAAGTTCGCTGTCGCCACGTTCTCAAGACCGGATCTCCTGGCCGGCCTCAGGGGATACGCCCGCCTCTCGGAGCGCCTCGCAGGCGAGCCCAAAGCCCTGGTCCCGGCCCTGCTTGCCGAGTTCGACCGCCATGGCGCCGGCCTCGGACCCGAACAGCGCGAGCGCCTTTCCCTGGTCAGGGACGCCATCTCAGAGCTCGAAGCCAGGTTCCTGAAGAACATCGAGACCGCAAACCAGCTCGAAAGCCTGTCTTTCGCTCCTGACCAGCTCGCCGGCCTGCCCCAGGCCGTGCTCGATGAACTGCCCCTGGAGAACGGCCTCGTGCGCGTCAACCCCGCAGGCCCGGTCTTCGACCTGCTCATGTCGCACTGCACCGTGACCGCGAACCGCAGGTTCCTGGCAGGACTTGAGGAAGGCCGGGCCAAGGACAACATCCCTCTCCTCACCCGCTTGCTCGGCTTAAGACAAGAGCACGCAGAGCTCCTGGGCCGCGCCTCCCACCTGAGACTCGCGACCGAGACCTTCAGCCTCAACACGCCTTCGGCCATCGAGTGGTCCATGAGCCGCCTGCACTCAGGCCTCAAAGGCCCTGCAAAGACCGCCCTAGCTGAGCTGGCGAAGATGAAGACAGAGCACCAGGCCCCGAAGCTCGAGCGCGGCATCCAGGCCTGGGATGCGCGCTACTACAGCCGCCTGCTCAAGGAAGCCGCCTCCACCCCTGAGCTCGACCAACTTGAGAACAACGTGCCCCTGCGTCCTTTCCTCGACGGTATGCCTGCGCTTGCCTTGAAGCTCTACGGCGCAAGACTCAGCGAAGTCCGCGAGCATGCAGCCTGGCACCCCGAAGTGAGGCTCTATGCCGTGTTCATGGAACCCTATCAAGAGTCTCCTGTGGGCTACATCTACACCGACCTCTATGCCCGGCCCGAGAAGCCTGAAGGGACCTTCGCCTCAAGCCTTGCACGGCCGCGAAGACTCGCAGACTCAAGCCGCAGGCCAGGAGTGGCCGCCCTGGTGGCGGACCTTGGACGGACCCCCAGGCAAGATCAGGCCTTCATCACCATGGACCAGGCGAGCAGCCTGCTGAGGGCCTTTGGAAAAGCGCTCTATCTCGTCTCAAGCCAGAACCGCTTTGCCATGTTCTCAGCCTCAGAGGCTCCCAAGGATTTCATCGACGTGCCCGGCCTCCTGTTCGAGCGCTGGGCTTGGTCAGCCATGGGCATGAGCCTCGTCTATCCCAGGCTTCCCGATGCCTCCGCCTTGCCCCCGGAGGCCTCTGCGAGAATTCAGGCGCGCCGCCGCGTCCTGGCAAGCCTCGAGGCCCTCAGGGAATTGGGCCTGGCCGAGCTCGACCGCCGCTTGCACTCCTCCAAAGTCGCAAATCCCTGCGCCGAGCATAGGGACATCGCAGCCTCAGTCAGCCTCGTGCCTGCTTTCCCGGAGGCGTGCGCTCCTGCCGGCTTCTCGTTCATCGCAACAGAGCCTGGCACCCGATTCAGCAAGCTCTGGGCCCGGGTCGTGGCTGAGGACCTGTTCCAGCGCTTCGGCCCCGGAGACCGGCCTGACCCCATCCTCGCCAGGCGATTCCGCAAAGCAGTGCTCGACCCAGGGACCACCCAAGACCCCGCTCTCCTGGTGCGGGCTTTTCTCGAACGAAAACCCATGGAAAGGCCTTTTATCAAGGCCTCTAGCGCCCTCCCACTGAAAAAGGTACAATGAGCGTGGTATTCAGTCCTCTCGCATCCCACCTTTCATTGCAAAGCCGGGCCCTGTCAGACGTTCTGAACCCAGAAAGAAAACTCAAGGAGAAATCAGTAAATGTCTCATTATCTGTTCATTGACTTCGAAAATACGCAAAAAGTGAATCTGGAGGAAGGCGGCGGCGCCTTCGACAAGATCTTCATCTTCGTCGGCAGGAGCCAGAACAAGCTCGACTTCGAGCTCGTCCTGAGGCTGCAAAGCCTCGGCTCCAAGGTCGAGTGGATCAAGATCGGCGGCGAGGGAAAGAACAACCTCGACTTCCATCTCAGCTACATGCTCGGCCGCATGGACGGCTCGGCTGACAAGTCCATCGGCTTCACCGTGCTCTCGCGCGACAAGGGCTACGACGCCCTGCTCCACTACATCAGCGAGAACGGCCGCGAGAGCCGCAGAGTCGACAACCTCGGCAAAGCCGGCTCAGCCGCGGCCCCTGCCGCGGAAAGGGAACGCCGTCCCGCCAGCCGCTCGCGCTCAGGCTCGAGCCGCCGCGGCAGAGGCGGCCGCGCCTCCAACAGCAGCCGCCCGTCTCCGTCCGCCAGGACCCAGACCTCAGCCCCTGCCGCCCCTGCCTCGCCCTCGACCCCTTCCGGTGTCGCGGAATCCAAGGTCCTCAACGCCCTCGGCCGCCTGCCCGCCAACCAGCGCCCGTCGACCAAGGTGCGCTTTCTCAACTACCTGCAGAACCAGCACGGCGCAGGCAAAGCCCTTCCCCCAGCAAGCGACCTCCTCGAAGCGCTCCTGCGCACGGGCAAGGTCGTCGTCCAGGACAACAGGGTCACCTACCAACTGTAGTCCCAGCAGTCACAGGGAACCCCTGGCGCGGAAGCCGCACCCGCCCGGGGGTTCTTCTTTCCCATGGGAGCGGGCCGCTGCTATACGGACCGCCAGGCAGTCTTTGTCGGCCGGAAAACCCTCTCCCTCTCGCGGAAACCACCGCAAAGCAAAACACATTTTGTTATTGTCCTCTCCCAATCACCGTGATATACTGAACCATACACTTATTAGTTAGGTGGACAACATGACCAAATCTGCAAACGCTACAATGCGAGAGGCCATAGCGAAGGCAAGCCCGGCCAAAGTCTCACAACGGAGGGAATGCGAATGATTGCCGCAACACACCCCATGCCCAACCTGAAATTGCCCGTCCGATACGATAACCTTTCTCAGCAAGCGTCAACTGATCAACTCCGTCATATCATTGAACCCGTTGTTGCAGCCCTCGACTATTTCGATGCCACCTTCAATCATATGGGAGTAGTAGGAAGTGGCCAATTCTTGATTCTGCTTGGAAGAAGCGGTTCCGGTAAGTCGACCTTCCTCAACACCATCCCCTTTTTCCGACCGAAGGCATTTGTCTCGCGAATTCCGCCCAGCCTATCTCACAACGCTATCACTCGTGAATTGATGAAGGCTGTCTCTTGCGCCCCGAAGACGGGAATTGAAGTGAAAATCATCATCATGGAGGGCCGTGAGGCTGTCGGCGAAGTCTCAGATAAAGCCTTGGACGAAATCGTGCATCGCCTAAACCAATTCCTGAGATCCACCCAGGGCAAAGATGTCATTTTCGTCTGGCCCTGCACGGACCACGCCCTCGCCACACGCCTTGCAAATCATGCCAAACGCATTGGCGCAGAGGCCCTAATCAATATTGACCAGCCCATTCTGAGCTTTGATGGATTAACATCAGAAAGATTCATCCCTGTGGCGAACAAGACCGTTGGGCTCCTCAACAACAGCGCAACATTGACCGACTTTGGCTTTTCCCAAAAGGAGCTGACGGACCTTTCCGCGGAATCCGCCACAATTGGCGCGTTCCTCAGTTCGCTAGGCAATGCGTGGCAACGGCATCATGCGACAGTATCACGAGTGCTTCAAAAGCGCCGCCCAACCCACCTGTGGATCATAGTCGCAGCCGGAAATGACCCCGTTGGAGACGTCGTTGCCTTGACGCGAGGAAACGACCACACCTTGGACCTTGCCAGAGCCTTATCATGTACCCAGGGGAACGCGTCAAAGGGTATTGAGAAGCAAATCTCCTCCAGCGGTAGCCTTGCGCTGTCTATCGATGTCCGCATTCTGCATTTGCCAATCACAACCGTGTTGCCGATTGTGCGCTCATTTGCCGCACCCAGCCTCGCTTCTCAGCTACAGCGATTAGGCCTCGTCATTGCCAAGGTTCCCACGAAAGCCAAGGACAAATTGAAAGCATCTTCTCTAGTCAATTTTCTCAAAGGCAAAACTATCCCCATGCAGCTCGCCCGTGGCCGTAAAGCTGACCGGGAAACGGCAAACCAATTCAACATCATTGTGAAATTTGCACAGAACAATGATATCGCTATCAACGAATGTATCGCCGAAGGGCTCCGTGCCATCAACATGCGAGGAAGCATCGGAACAGAAGACCCATTCGGAGAGAATGAAACGGCCCGCACCGACATCCTAGTCGAACGAGATGACCATGACTATAGAATTGAATTCATGTGGCGGGCGAAAGCGACCCGTGGCCTAATTGCTGACTATGCCCTGAAGAAACTCTTGTTGTATGGCCGAGCCCTGAATATTCTCACCTAGTTTGCTGTTCGGAGAAATGCGAACGTTCGGGGAGATATGTCTCCGGGCTGTACCGATGCAGGGTCTAACAGTTAGCATGAAAGCGAAAGGCCTCCTTTGCTATACAAGGCTATGACCGGCAAGTCATACCTTAAGCAAGAGGAGACCCAAGCACATGATACATCTGGCCGTAGACCATGGCAAGAAATTCGCGCATGCCGTTGCG
>JACRDQ010000042.1 GCA_016218545.1 Elusimicrobiota bacterium | reverse complement strand
CAGGCCCGCCAGCACGCTCAGCCTGGAGACGCTCCCATTGGCCGTGAGCGAGGAGCCTGCGATGGGCGAGAAGGAGGCGTTGACGGACGCCTGCAGGTCGTAGCCTTGGGAGGAGACGGGCGTCCAGGAGGCGGTCACGCTCGTGTTGTCCACTTGGAAGAAGGCCGCGTCCGAGACCTGGGAGGCCAGGGTGGCGGAGGAGAAGCCTGCGACGAAGTTGGGGTGCCCGGCCCAGTTCAAGGCGCCTGCGCGGTAGAAGTAGGTGGTGTCGGGCAGGAGGTCGGCCGCCGTCAGGGTGGAGAGGGCCACGTTGGCGGTCTGCGAGGAGAGGACCTGGCCTCCGGGGGAGAGGGCTCCGAAATCCGTGGATGAGGCTTCCAGCCGATAGCCTGCGGAGGTCTCGGACTGCGGGGTGGAGAGGAGCTGGGCCCAATTGAGGGTGGCGGAGGATTCGAAGGATCGGTACACCTGGACCGACGAGACGGCTTTGGCCGCGGTGATCGAACTGCTGATCACCGCGTAATGGGGATGAGAGTTCCAGTTCAGGGAGCCCACGCGGAAGTAGTATGTGGTGTGGGAGTCGAGGTTCTGCACGGTCAGGCTCGCCAGGCCGCCGTTGTAGGTGACCGAAGAGCGGAGCTCGCCTCCGGGCAGGACGGACCCGAAGTTGGTAGACGACGCTTCCAGCCGATAGCCCTGGCTCGTGACCAGACCCCAGGCGGCGGCGGCGCTGGAGGCGAAGACCGAGGTCAGGCTTGGCGCGGTCGGGGCCTGGGCCCAGGTGACCGTGCTCCCGAGCACGGTCTCGGCAGGGGTGTTGCCCGGATTGAGGACGCGCACCCTCAGTTGGTAGGTCGTGTCCGGCAGAAGGTCCAGGACCGAGCCCGCCAGGTTGTAGGTCTGCGAGGAGGCCACCGCGGTCCCCTCGGCGAAGAGGGTCGAGGAGGCCCTCAGCTCGTAGAGGGAGCCCGCGGGATTGGCCGGAGATCCTTGGGTCCATGAAGCCGAGGCGCTCGACAGGGCCACGGACGCGACTGCCGGCGCTCCTGCGCCGGGCGGGCTCGCCAGGGTGGCCGTGGACTCGAGCGTCGTGAAGCGCGGGGAATCCGCGAAGTTCAGGACGGCCACGCGGAAGTAGTAGGCGGACTTGACCTCGAGGTCATCCACGGTCAGGGCGGCCAGGGCGGGATTCCTGGTCTGGGAGGAGCGCACCACGCCTCCGGGAGAGAGGCTGCCGAAATTGGTGGTCGAGGCCTCCAGGCGGTAGCCCTGGCAGGTCTTGGACGAGGCGTCCGGCGGGCTCAAGGCCAGGGGCAGCCAAGTCGCGGTCGCGCTGGTGATGTGGACCGCGTTGTAGTAGGGCCCGACCGCGGGCATGGAAAGGGTCGTGGTGCTCTGGATCTCGGAGTACTTGGTCGTGCCGACCCAGAGGGACGCGACGCGGAGGAAATAGGTGGTGTTGGGCAGGAGGTCCGGGATCACGAGGAGGCTCGTGTCTCCGAGGTGGGTGTGGGCGGAGGAGATGTAGTTGTCGAAGTCCGAGGCATCGGTCGAGGCCTCGGCCCTGTAGCCCGCGTCCGAGTTGACCGGGTTCCAGGACATGGCGAGCTGCGAGGACTCGACCCCCTGCGCTATGACGTTGATGGGAGCGACCGCGCCCTTGCGCGTCAAAGTCGAGTCGTAAAGGAGATAGTTGGCCCGGTCGTCGTGTCCCGTGGAGCCCACCCGGAAGTAGTAGGTGCTGTCCGGGGCCAGACCCTCCACCGTGAGGGTGGAGCAGTCGATGTTGTAGGTGGCGGAGCTGAAGGTCTGGCCGCCCGGGAGTTCCAGGCCGAAGTTGGTGGACGAGGCCTCGAGCTTGTAGCCCTTGGCCGTGGCGGTGGGAGGGGCGGCCGCGAGCTTCGGCCAGGTCAGGGTCGCGCTCGTGGTGAACACGCCCTTGAACTCGGCCGTGCTCACGAGGATGGGCAGGGTGGCTGCGGTGGACTTGTTCGAGGCGTAGCTCAGGTTCCCGTCCGCGTCCCTGGTCCAGAGGTGGAAGAAGTAGGTGGTGTTCGGGCTCAGGGAGCTCA
Source organism: Elusimicrobiota bacterium (assembly GCA_016218545.1). GTDB lineage: Bacteria > Elusimicrobiota > Elusimicrobia > UBA1565 > UBA9628 > JACQWX01. The sequence continues at coordinate 65,943 of JACRDQ010000042.1, read as the reverse complement.
TGAGCCTGGATTGCGCTTCGCCGGGCTGGGCTCCGGAGGTCGAGAAGTCCACCTGGGCCGAGACGTAGGAGAAGCTCGCCTCAGAGTCGGTCTCGCGCTGGATGAGGTAGCGCGAGCCCGCGGCATGGACGCCTTGCCCGCCGCTGTACCCCGGCGCGGACCAGGCAGCGGTCAGGGTCGTGGAGGTCAGGCTCAAGCCGGAGAGGTCCGCGACCTTTCCGGGGTAGGAGCGCAGTTCCAGGAACCCCGCGCGCAGGCGGTGGGTCTCCGAGGTCATGGTCGTGAAGACCACCTCGCCGGCCGAGCCCGAGAGGCTGTGGGTCTCGCTCGCGGGACCAGGGGCGCCGCCCGAGTCCGCGCCTCCGGGGGAAACGGCATGGGTCTGCGAGCTGTAGACCCCGGCTAGGCCCCAGCCGGCCGTGAGGGTGACGCAGGCGCCAAGCCCCAGGAGCGCCGTCAATGCGCGGCGCAGCCCTGCTCCGGCGCGCGTCTCCAGGCTCCTCACCCGGCGGTCACCTCCCTGCGGCCTTGGGGCCGCTATTCATTGATGCTCATGAGCGGGCACAAGCTTCCGTCGACGATGGCTCCGACGTTCACGGTCGCGGGCAGGGTGGCGGCGCCGATGTCCACCGCCCCGAGTCCCTTGACGACGCCTGCCGAGGCTGCCCCGAGGTCCACGCCCCTGGGCCTGGCGCCTCCGTTGGCGACCATGGCGAAGTAGTATTGTCCCGGCTGCACCGTGACCGGAGCGCCCTGCATGAGCACCGCCTTGGCGCCCGTGGTGATGAAGTCGGCCGAGCCCGCGCCCCCGGAGGCGATCCTGTTGCCCGATGAGTCGTAGAGTCCGACATCGCCCGTCACTCCGGCTGCCGCGTTTGCGACCCTGTAGCGGAACTGGTTCAGGGCCATGACCCCGGGCACGACCACGGGCACGAAGTAGACGTTGTTGGCCGTGAGGGTGAGGCTGGCCGAGGGAGTGAACTGGACCGAGACCACCGAGACCGTGGCTGGATAGACCGGGTACCATTGGCTGGCGCCCGCGTTCCACTTGATGGTCATGCCCTGGGAGGGGGCGTCGCTGGACAGGAGTCTCGCCCTCAGGTGGGTGGCGTCCACGGTGTTGCCTCCAGTGGAGTTCAAGGTCTTGTTGGTCAGGGTCTGGCTGGAGTCCGTGTCCACCATGGTCTTGTTCGCGGTGCCGGTGCCGATGTAGAGCAGGTTCTGGGTCGGCTCCCAGCGCATGGTGCCCTCGTCCTTGAAGGCCGAGCCTTGGGGAAGGATGATGCCGTCCGTGGCGGTCAACGTCGAGGCCCGGACCGTGGCGTCCACCACGGCGCCGGCCGAGCCCTCGACCTTGAGCGTGCCGTCGAGCACTTTCAGGCCCGAGCTGGTGGTCAGGCTGTAGGTCTGGGCCCCCGTGGCCGTGAAGCTCGAGATGCCCGAGGCCGTGAAGGGGCCCGCCACGGTGGCGCTCGTCACATGGAACACGGCCCCTGACTGAAGAGCGCTTCCCTGCTGGATGTAGTTGGTGTCTCCGGGGGCCAGGTCCTCTGCGTAGAGGGCGCGGAACGCCGAGGGGCTCATGAGCAGGAGCTGCCTGGGGGTCATGGGCGAGTCCGTTCCCACCTTGATCTCGAGGTACGCGGAAGCGCTCGTGAAGAGCGTGGTCTCCAGCGCCTTGACGCTTCCCAGTTCCACGCTGAAGACGCCGTTGGTCACCTGCACGTTGCTCTGGGTCTCGTCCCAGACCGAAGCCCCGCCGGAGGGCACGGTGTAGAGCTTGAAGACCATGTCGAAAGGCCCGTTCCTCGGATTGTTGGAAGCGTCAAGGAGCTTGCCCTGGAACCCGATGCGCTGGGGGCTCGAGGCAGCCTGGGCGGATCCGGCTGAGAAGCCCAAGACCCAACCCAAAAGGCCGGCTGCCAGCAAGGCTTTGGCTCGACCATGGATGCTGCGATTCAAGTCTCTGGCCATGACAGACTCCTTTAAAAACACAATAACCCCCCTACCCCATGGTTAAGAGGTTCCATAATACGAAGACGAAAAGCTACTCTTTCCCGGGCCTATTAGTATAATATGCGCCAGGCCCGGACCAGCACTTATTAAGTGTAACACATTCCTGGTGAAATACAATATGCGTTCAGTCACATGGCTGGCCCTGCTCCTCCTCGCGGGACAGGCTCATGCAGCTTCTCTCCAACTGAGCAGTTCGACCGTGGACGCCTCAGGGAGCACGGGTCTTTCCGCGAATATCCTCATCGGACCTGACGGCGTGCTGCACGCCGCCTATTTCGACCAGGGCTCCGGCCAGGTCAAGTACCGCAGGCGCACGCCTCCGGGAGCCTGGGGAGCGGCCGAGATCGTGGCGGACGGAAGGGATCCTGTCTATCTTTCCGCTGCGCTCGGACCGGACAAGACCGTGCACCTGGCCTTCTTCTCGAACACCGCTCCGTGCGGCGGGATCTGCTGCGCGAGACGCTCGGCAGCAGGGGCCTGGACCATCGACAGCGTCGATCCCGGGGTGCCGAACTCCTCCTTCACTGCCGTGGCCGTGGACGCCGCGGCGAGGACTCACTTGGCGTACGGCGGCTTGAGCGGGGAGCTCAAGTACGGCGTGTTCGACGGGGCCGCATGGAGCCTTGCTGTCCTGGACGCCTCAGCGAGCGTGTTCTCGGACCTCGGAGGCGATTCAGGCCATTTTCGGCGCGCGGCCCTGGCCCTGGACCCGGCCAGTCGGCCGGCGGTCGCGTATTTCGACGAGGGGACCTCCACTCTGAGGTACATCGCGCATGACGGGTCCTCATGGGGCGGGGTCGAGGCCGCGCTTTCCGCGCAGCGCACGGTCTCGGCCATCAGCTTGGCGTTCAACGGGAGCGGGGAGCCCGTGGTCGCGGCCATGCTCTTCGGCCCGGGCCAGGCGCTCGTGCTCCAGAAGACGGGCGGGGCATGGTCGAGCGCTGAGGCTTTGCCCCTGGGCTCGGCTCCGGACCCGGCCATCAGCCTGTCCATGTCCCTCGACGGCTCGGGCCGGCCGCAGCTGGCGTTCAGCGATGATTCGGATCCCAACGGCGATCCTGCTGCCGCCTACGCCAGGTTCGACGGAGTGTCCTGGAGCACCCAGACCGTGGACGACGCCACCGGCGGAGCCTACTCCGTGAGCCTGGCTTTGGACGGGTCGGGCAATCCCCAATTCCTCTATGCGGATCCCAATATCGCCAACCCGGAGCTGAAGTACTCCTCGGCCACAGCCGCCGGGTTCCTGGCTCCGGTGACCGGAGGAGCGGGTTCCCTGGCAGGGGCGGCCACGGGGTTCACCTCCGTGGCCGTGCACCTGACCTCGGTCACCTGGACCTGGGTGGACAACTCCTCCAGCGAGACGGGTTTCGCCCTCTACGGCGCCTCGGCATGGACGGGTCCCTATGCCCTGGTCGCTTCCCTGGCAGCGGGCGTGACGTTCTACACGGAGACCGGTCTCGTGCACGGCACGAGCTACTACCGCTATGCCGGAGCGGTCAATGCGTCCGGGGTGGCGTTCTCTTCGGCCGCCTCGGCCTGGACCAGGCCCGCGGAGTCCGCGAGCGCTTCAGCGGGCTCGGGCCGGACCGTGACCTTCGCCGCTCCGGACGGGCCGGTCTCCGTGTTCATCCCTGAAGGAGCGTTCCCGGGTCCGACGACGCTGAGCTTCTCCGTGCCCCAGTCGTTCCCGGCGGGCGACGGGAGCCTGGGACCGCTCTCCCCTGAGACCGGAGTCGAGATCGTCTCCGCCGGAGGCGTCCAGCCGGACGGGGAGCTCCTGATCACGCTGAGCTACAGCGACGCGGCCGTCGCCGGTGTGGATGAGGACAAGCTCCTGGTCGGCCGCTACGACCCGGTGTCCAGGACCTGGGTCCCGCTCAAATCCACGCCTGAGCCGTCCTTGAACCGCGTGACCGGCAGGACGAACCACCTCTCGCTCTTCCAGGTCATGGCCTCCGCGGACGCGGGAGCGCTCTCCGCGGTGCGTGCCTTCCCCAATCCCTTGAGGCCCAGCCGCGGCCACGCAGCCATGATCCTCGACCGCATCCCTGCCGGAGCGCTCGTGCGCGTGCTCGCGTTCTCGGGGGAGAAGGTGCGGGACTTCACGGCTGATGCCGCCGGCATGGTGTCCTGGGACGGCAGGAATGCCAAGGGCGAGAAGGTCGGGACCGGAGCGTACCTCGTCTACGTAGAGTCAGGAGGCAAGCGCCGGACCCTCAAGGTCGCGGTGCAGCGATGATGACGGCCTGGCTCGCCCTCCTGCTGCCCAGCCTTGCATGGGCCGTGTCAGCGGAGCGGGCCTCCACTGCAGGGTCGTTCCTCAAGCTTCCGGCGGGCGCCAGGGCCGTGGCCATGGGCGAGGCCTACGCCGCCGCTCCCTCGGGCTCTGACGCGCTCTTCTGGAACCCGGCGGCCCTGTCCCGCGGGACAAGCGGAGCCCGCCACGCCGCCGCGTTCTCGCACGCGGAATACCTGGAGGAGAGCTCCTTGGAACAGGCTTCCTACGGCCTCTCCGGTCCTTGGGGGGGAGCCGGCATCGGGCTGCGCTACTTGTCCGTGGGCAAGCTCGTGGAGACTGACGAGACCGGAGCTCAGACCGGGACCTTCTCTCCGAGCGACTACTGCCTCTCCCTGGGCTTGGGCCGTACCCTCGGCCAAGGAGCGATGTTCCTGGAAGGCTTCTCAGCGGGCATGGCAGCCAAGTACCTGGAATCCCGGGTCCTCGACACGGCCAGGACCTGGGCCGTGGACTTGGCCGTGCTGTCCCCGGCGTACCTGGGCCGGCGCCTCTCATTGGCCGCCGTGCTCAGGAACCTGGGCGGGGACCTCGAGTTCGAGTCGGATTCAGAGGAGCTTCCGCTGGAGGGGCGGCTGGGAGCTGCCTGGCGGCATGGCCGGGCCTGGCTGGTGACCCTGGACCTGGCCGTGCCCAGGGATGACGACCCGTTCGCAGGTCTTGGAGCCGAATACTCCTGGTCTTCAGGCAAGGGCTGGTCCCTGGCCGGCCGCGCCGGGTTCAATTCCAGGACCGTGGGCGATGTGCGGGGTTTCTCAGGAGCGGATTTCGGGCTCGGGTTCGGCTGGGGGAGCTTCGGGTTCGACTACGCGTTCCAGCCCATGGGCTCGCTCGGAAGCCCGCACCACTTCACGCTCACGACTTCCTTTTGAGCCGGGTCGTGAAGCCCTGCTTGAGCCGGCGTCCCATGGAGAAGAGCGCGGTGGCAGCCAGGCCGTAGGCCAGGCCGGTCCAGCCGCTGGAGAGCGGGCCAGGGCTCTGGAGGACTCCGAGGACCTTGCGGTCCGGGATCTTGTGGAGGGCCACCGTGCCTGTGTCGTCCTTGAGCCACACCTTGCCGGGTTTCGTCCACCAGACGCGGTGGAGCATGCGCTTGCCCCAGACGTCGTAGAGCGCGAGGTCCCCCGGCCGCAGGGCCGAGGCTGGAGCCGGGCGGATGGCCAGGACCGTTCCGTCCTTGATGAGGGGGCGCATGCACCCGCCTTGGAGCCGGAAGAAGATGGGGGACGGCTGGCCCCCCCCCTGGCTCATGAGTTCTTCCTGACTGATTTGCACGGCGGCGAGCCTATGCCCGAGGGGCCGCTCGTGCACTTGCCGCACGCCAACGTCGAGGTCTCCACGATCTTCTCGGACTCGAGCTTCGGTTTGGCGTAGGGTTTCTTCTTTTTGTCGGTCATGTCGTCTCCTCTAGGTAGTGGCGCGCATCGCAGCAGTGAGCCTGCAGGAGCTTCGCGGAGGCACGGCAGGGTCCTGGTGCTCGAGCATGGCAAGGCCCGGGCAGTGCGAATAGTGGGATCCGGCGCAGGTCGGGCAGGGCTTGAGGTCCTTCCAGGCGCGGCCTCTGGCATCCAGGAGGAGCGCGGAGTGCTGCCAGATGCTCCTGAAGGACGCGGTCCGGGTGTTCCCGGCGGACTCAAGCCATTGCAGGCACGGATAGACGTCGCCGCAAGGCCCGATGGCGGCGAAGGTGCGGCCCGCCGAGCACGCTGAGTCGTCCGGCCCAGGGGCCTGGGCCGAGGCCAGGGATTCCGACGAGCAGAGGAGCGGGTCCCGGAACGCCGAGGAAAGAGCCTCGTCGTCGAGGCCCAGGCGCGACGGGATGTCCGAGCCGTCATTGGCCGGGGTCAGCAGAGGGTCCACCTGCCAGGTAGCGCCCAGGCTTTGGGCCAGAGCCAGGATCGCGCGATAGGAGGAAGCGTTGGACCTCATGAGCGGGACCTTGAACCGCACCGGGATGCCGCGCTCCCTCAGGAGCTTGATCCCGGCCAGGGTCCGGTCAAAGGAGCCCGGCGCTCCTGTGACCCGGTCGTGCCCTGGGCTGTCAGGCCCGTAGACCGAGACTCCGACCCCTGCCACTCCGAGCCGCGACCAGAGGTCCGCGTCTCCAGGCGTCAGCAGGGTCGCGTTGGTGAAGAGCTCGACATGGAAGTTCAAGCCCCTGCTGGTCTCGAGGATGGAACCGAGGTCCTTTCTTAGAAGTGCCTCGCCGCCGGTGAAGGTGAGGAAGAGGGTCCCTTCGACAGCGAGCTCTCCGAGGACCCGCTTCCACTCGTCCAGGGAAAGCTCCGAGGCCTGCTCGCGGGAGGCTTCCCTTGCAGAGGAGGGAAGGTAGCAGTGCCTGCAGCCCAGGTTGCACCGGTGCGTGAGCTCGAGCACCATGGTCAGGGGCGTGGACGACGCCTCTGCCTTGGCCTGCAGGTCCGAGAGCAAAGACGGGGCGGAAGGCTCAGGCATCCTCGAGCAGACCTTGTCCTTGGAGCAGGGCGATGAACTCGGCGGTGTCGCGCCTGGCCTCGTCCCTGCCGACCGCGAATTCCTCGCTGAGCAGGACAGCGGCTTCTTCAGGGGCCTTTCCTTTGGAGAGCGCTTCCCAGATGAGGCTTGCGCTCGGGTTGAGGCGGTGGAGCATGCTCTGCGTCGGGTCGAGCACGAAGGCCTGGCCTTCGATGACGCGGTGCGCGAGTCTTTTTGCGAGCCTCCCCCCACGGGGGAGGCGAGGATCGAGGGGGGCTGAGTCCGTTTTCATGGAGTAGTCCTTTCCTGCCTCATGATCTCGACAATGTGTTCGGCGTCCTTCCCGTCCCATGAGAGCTCCGCTGCCGGATGGCGGGCCAGGGCTGCGAGGAGCAGGTCCCAAGAGGAGCTCAGCACCGTCTTGGAGCGCTCGAAGCAGACCAGGCAGCGCAGGAGCCGTGCCTGGGCCTGAGCGGCGGCGAGGGGTGCGACCTTGGCCTTGCCCTTGGCGAGCAGGAATATCCTTCCCAGGGGAGCTGAGCCGTTGTTCGCCGGCATGCGGAACTCTCCCCAGAAGGGGGTGGAGTGGACCCGGAACCTCGGGGATGCGGCAGTGCCCTCGTTCGTGAGGAGCACGAGCTCGTCGCTGAGCGTCGCGACCTTCTGACCTCCGAAAGTCCGGCCTCCCAAGCAGCGGGAAAGGGTCGTCTTGCCGGCTCCGGAAACCCCCACGAAGAGATGCGCCCTTCCTCCGAAAGACAGGCTTGCCGCGTGGAGGATGACTCCGTTGGAGCGCACGGCGAGGTGCGCGAAGAGGGTTCGGAGCAGGGAATCGAGGTCGGCGGGGTTCGCGTTGAGCCGGCCCCTGCACCTGGGGCCGTCGAGCTCCCAGGAGAAGCGCTCGGCGCTGCACGCGAAAGGGCCTGAGCCTGTGACGGCCGCGTCTTCGGCTCCGGTCTCTCCTCTAAAGGGGGTGAGCTCAGCCACGACCTGGGGCTGGTTCGAGGTGAGGAAGCCCTGGTAGCGTCTCCGGGCTCGGGCCGGGTCGAGCCCCTTGCCTGGCCTGGCGGGGACCGGGTGGAGCCTCGCCTCCACGGTGATGGGGCCGCTGGTGATGGTCAATGAGGACGGTCGCCCGGGGCGCATGCCGGAGTTAATCTACCACATTTGCGTCCGCTGCGCTCGGCCCTGTCAATAGTGGCCCAGGGAGCCGTTCTTGCGCGCCTCGTCCAGGGCCAGGCGCAGGCTCAGGACGCCCAGGGGCCCGAGCACCGCGGAGAAGGCGGCCAGGGCAAGGATCTGGGGCAGGACATCCGCGACTCCCGCGGACCCGAGCAGGGTCATGCGCAGGCCCTCGAGGGAATGGGTCATGGGCACGAGCTTGGAGAGGAGCCTCAGGGGCTCGGGGAGGATGGAGACCGGGAAGTAGACCCCTGCCAGGAGGTCCGAGGCTGCTGCGATGAGCCAGGCAGCGGGGTCTCCCCGCCTGAACCTCAGGATGACGGCAGCGGAAGCCAGGCCGATGCTCAGGAAGGCCGCGGCGGTGAAGGCCAGTACCAGGCTGAAGGCCGCCAGGTTGGCGGCCGGCAGGGCCAGGCCGAAGAAGAGGGTCCCTGCCCCGAGGTAGAGCCCCACCTGGAGGCCTGCATAGAGGAAGTCCCATTGGCTCGAGGCCAGGATGAGCCAGGGGAAGCTCACCCGCGATGTCAGCACGGACTCGAGCGTGCCGAAGAGCTGCTCCTTGCGCACGCTCTGGGAGAAGGAGTGCAGGCACACGCCCTGGCACGCGGAGAACGCGATGCCGATGAGCACGAAGGCGAAGTAGTCTCCTCCGTAGGCTGCCAAGGACGGCAGGGCACGGTCTCCGATGAGCCGGGCCACGAAGAAGAAGGTCGCGGTGGAGAGCAGGACGGAGACCAGGTCCAGGGCGAAGCCGAACCTGTAGGAGGCGTAGAAGAACGCGTCGCGCCTGAGAAAAGCCAGGAGCAAGTCCGAGGCGCCGGTTCTCACGGGGCTGCCTCCCTGGGGACGGCCTTGGAGCCGTGGAGGCCGGCGTAGGCTTGGGCCGGGGTCGCGGCTCCTGTCCGTTCCTGAAGCTCGGCCGGGGAGCCCAGGCCTGCCAGGGACCCGCGGTCGAGCACGGCGATGCTTGTCGCGGTCTCCCAGGCCTCTTCGAGCCGGTGGGTGCTCCAGACGACCAGGCGGCCGTCAGCTCCCAGGTACTCCTTCTTAAGGAGGCCGCGGACCCTGGCGCTGGACTCGAGGTCGAGGCTGCGCGTGGGCTCGTCGAGGAGGAGCAGGTCCGGTCTGCGGAGGAGCGCGCGCGCCACGGAGAGCCTGGCCTTGACGCCCGAGGCGGCCTGCTGGTAGGGGAGGCTCCAGAACGCCGAGAGCTCGAGGTCGGGCTCGAGCTCCAGGAGGCGGCGCTTGAGATCCGCTTCTCCCAGGCCGGCCAGGCGGCCGAAGAAGCGCAGGTTCTCGATGATCGAAAGGGGGCCGTAGAAGGAGCGCTCTTCTCCCGGGGAGAATCCGGGCTCGTCCGGGCAGCGGACGCTCCCGGAGTCCGGGAGCACGAGCCCGGCCAGGACCTTGAGCAGGGTGGTCTTGCCCGAGCCGTTGGGTCCCACGAGGGCCAGAATCTCGCCGCTCCCCAGGCTGAGGTTTACGCGGTCCAGGGCAGGGACGCGCAGTCCCGCGCAGGGGTAGGACTTCGACACCAGGGTCAGGGTCAGCAGGGGAGAGGGGCCGTCGGACGGCCCGGTCAGGAGACCCACCAGCGCTCTGCCTGGAGAGCCATGAGGACTTTCTTGTCCTTGAGGCCGAGCTTGGTCTCGTCGACCGGGCAAGCGATGTGGACCAGGGAGTTGCCGGAGAGGTCCACGCGCTGGGGAGGGTCCAAGGGGACCCCGGCGGGGTCGAGGCGGACGGAGACCGTGGGCAGGGTCGGCGTGCGAGGGTCCACGGAGGTCACGCACGCGGTCTGGCCCTGGGAGAGGTGAACGAAGGAGCCCGGGGGATACAGGGTGAGCCTTTGGAGAAGCAGTTCCTTGGCCTTGCGGTCGAACCCGTCCGCGTGATCCTTGATGAGGGTCCGGATGGCGTCATGGGGGACCATGGGCTCCCGCCACGCCCTGAAGTGGCTCAGGGATTCGTAGATATCGCAGATGCCCAGGATGTGCACGCCCAAGCTGATGTCCGGGATGCCGTCCTCGGCAGAGTGCTTGACCGTCGCCGCCAGGTTGACCAGGTGCTGGCGCAGGGTCCCGGGCTCGACCGGATGGAGCTTCTGCTCCCGCATCTCCTCGGCCGTGGGCGAGCCGGTCTCGAGCGGCAGCTTCAGGAGCTCCGCCAGCCGGAACTCGTGGAGCAGGGCGTCCAGGCCGAGGAGGCGCAGGGCCTGGCTCGGCCAGCCGCGGCCGAGGGCGAGGTACATCGAGAGGATGGCGGTGTTGGCCGAGTGGGCGTAGATGTAGTTGCTGGCAGTGGAGCGGGCCGTCAGGCAGAGCAGGGGGGACGGCTGGGCCCTGAGCGCCGCAAGGCAGCTCGTCACGACCGGGAGCACGCGGGCCGAGAGGCGAGGAAGGTCCTCTCCCCAGTGCCGCGCCAGGTCCTTCACGAGCGAGATCAAGGCGCCGTAGCATTCCTCGGCGGTCCGCACCTGGGCCTTCGAGGCCGGGCCAGGGGAGACTTCGGCTGACCGGCCGCACGCGGGTGCGAGCTCCCTGCCTGCCGGCCGGAGCGCGGGCTTGGCGGGGTCCGCCTTTTTCGGGCCTGGGGCTTGGGGCTTGGGTGAAGGGCTCTCCGCGGCCGGGGCCTTCGGGGCCTGGGACGGCTCGCCGTCAGGGCGCTTCTTCTTGATCTCTGAGAATCTCACGGTCTTGTCAATTATTGTACAATAATAATCTCAGGGTTGCCGTCGGGGGACGGTTTCCGTAACAACCATGTCATTGACTTATTCCCCGGTCCGGCTACACTGGTAGTCCCCATGGATCAATCTTTGGAAGACCTCCGCCAAGCCCTGCGAAAGCTCAGGCAGGACATCGAGACCCAGGTCCGCTCCGGTCAGGCTGAGCCCGAAACTGACGCGGCCCCTGCCGAGCATGATGCCCCGGCGCGCAAGCACGACCCTCAGCCGGTCCCGGCCCGCGACCAAGCGCTCGGGCTCGACGATCTCGAGGGCAGGCCCGCGCCCATCCGTCTGGAGGACGCGCGGCGTGACGAGGACCTTTCGGCCGCGGTCCTGCGTTCCCTGCCGACCCAACGCACCCGCGCCCAGGAGCCTGCCGGCAGCGAGCCTGGCTCCCGGGGGATCCTGCCCAAGGTCCTGCAGGCCTCGGGGCTCGGAGCCGCTGCCGCCGGAGCCTTCATCGGTAACGGGGCCGTGACCGGCGCCGGTCTCCTTTTGTCCCTGGCCGGCGCCCTGGCCGGGGGCTTGTCCCCGGCGGCCTCGGCTGATAAGGGGGACGACGAGGTCCGCGAGCTCGCGCTGAGGATCGCGGCCCTGGAGAGGAGAGGCTCGCTCGCCAGCCGGGCGTCCGAGGCAGGCTCCCTTCCTCGCGAGGTCATCGAAGAGGTGGTGGAGCTCAGACGCATCCTCACCAGCTTGTTCAAGGCGCTGGAGAAGCCCTCGGGGCGGTCATGAAAGAGCTGCTGCGTCTCATCGTGGTCCTGGCGCTCGTGGGCGGGAGCATCCCGGCTCCCGGGCCCTGCTTCGGGCAGAGCCCGGCTCCCGAAGCCCAGCTCCTTGAGGCCGAGGCCCTGGTCCCGGTGGGGCCGGGAGACGTGGTTTCCATCATCGTGTTCCCCGTGGCCGAGTATTCCCGGGAAGTCACGGTCCAGCCGGACGGCAAGATCGAGCTCCCCCTCATCGGCGCCCTGGAGATCAAGGGCATGAACTCCCAGGAGGTCAAGGCCCTCCTGGAGACGCGGTACGCGAAGTTCGTGGCGAACCCCAAGATCACGGTGAACGTCAGGCGCTTCATGGGCAGGAGGGTGGCCATCATCGGCCAGATCGGCACGCCCGGCTATTACGAGTTCCGCGACGGGATGAAGATCCTCGAGCTCGTCTCGTTGGCGGGCGGAGTCAGGGACCTGGGCAAGCCTTCCAAGACCGTGATCCTCAGGCAGACCGGCAGCAAGCCCGAGGTGCTCAACGTCAACCTCGCGGCCGTGCTGAGGGGGGAGTTCGACCGCAATATCGAGCTTCTCCCCGGCGACACGATCCATATCCCCAAGGCCGGCTACACCCGCTCCGCCGAGTGGATGACCGTCAACATCCTGCCGTGGCTGAGCCTCGCCGGGCTGGCCGCGACGCTGATGCTCGTGGCCCGATAGCGTCATGGATATCGACCCGAGTCTTCACGACTATTGGCGCGTCATCAAGAAGCGCAAGTGGCTGGTCGTGGCCATCTCCTCCGCGACCGCGATCGGCAGCTTCGTGTTCACCCAGACGCGGACCCCGCTCTACCGGACCCAAGGCATGGTCAAGTACGAGCCTCCCACGGGCAGGGGGCTCGGGGTGGACACGGTGAACTGGGACCAGTGGTCCGGGATGAAGACCCAGGTCCGCATCCTCGGGTCCGAGGCCATGTCCGCGCGCGTGGCCGCCCGGATCGGCAAGAGCGCGGGCTTCAAGGCGGAGCAGGTGCAGGACTCCAGCCTCATCGCGGTCTCCGCGGTCAGCGGGTCGGCGTCCGAGGCGGCCGACGTCATCAACGCCGTGATGGACATCTACGTCGAGGCGGACCTCGAGTCGAGGTCCCTGGCCTCGCGCAAATCGCTCGAGGACATCGTGTCCCGCAGGGTCGAGATCGAGGCCTCGCTCAACGACCTCGAGGAGAGGAAGAGGGACTATCTCGAGTCCCACCCGGGCACGGGCATGACTTCGAGCCTCTCATCGACGCTCCTCGAGCTCGACAGCAGGCGCCGCGAGATGCTCAAGAAGTTCACGGTCGAGCACCCCGAGGTGGTGGCCCTGGACCAGCGCATCGAAGTGGCGCGCTCCAAGCTCTCCCAGATGCCCGGGTCCGACCTCGAGCTCGAGCGGCTCAACCGGGACCTCAAGGTCAACGAGGAGCTCTACATCACGCTCTCCAAGCAGATGGAGGAGACCCGGGTGGCCCTGTCGGCCATCCCCGCCTTCGTGACCATCGTGGCGCGCGCCCCGGTCCCGGCCGCCCCCTTCTATCCCAACAAGAAGGCCAACAACCTCCTCGGCTGCCTCCTCGGCTTGCTCCTCGGGCTGGTGGCGGTCTTCATGATGGAGAGCCTCGACATCTCGATCTCGACCATCGAGGACATCGAGCGCTTCGTGGGGATCCCGGTGCTGGCCGTCATCCCCCACCTGGGCACGGAGAAGAAGTGGGAGGCCATCAAGGCCAAGCTCCTCAGGCGCGAGCGCTATCCCATCGACGCCTTCCGTTCCCTTCTCCTGTTCCACCAGAGCACGAAGTCCCCGACCATCGAGGCCTACCACTCCCTGCGCTCCGCCATCCACGCCCAGAAGCCGGAGCAGGGGGGCTGGGTGCTGTCCTTCACCTCGACGGGCGTGGCCGAGGGTAAGACCCTCACGGCCGTCAACTTCTGCCTGGCGGCCGTGCACGCCGGCCTGAAGGTCCTGCTGATCGGCTCGGACATCCGCAGGCCCGTCATGCACCGCGTCTTCGGCCTGCCCAAGCAGCCGGGTCTCATGGAGGTTCTGACCGGGGCCGCGGACTGGCGCGACGTCCAGCGCGGCACCGTGGACTTCCTCATGGGCGAGATCGACCTCGACCGGATCCTCGGGTTCTCAGGGATCGACAACTTCAAGGTGATGACCGCCTGGACCGCCTCCTCGGCCGACATCGTCAACGTCTTCTCCTCGCCCCTACTGCCGAAGTTCGTCGACGAGGTCAGGCCCCACTTCGACCTCGTGGTCTTCGACTGCCCGCCGGTGCTCCTCTTCGTCGACGCCATCCTCATCGGCGCCCACTGCGACGGCACGGTCCTGGTCTACCAGTCGGGCAAGATGGCGCGTCAGGCCCTGAGGAGGGCCAAGGAGCAGCTCACCGCCTCGAACGTGAAGATCCTGGGCGTGGCCTTGAACGACATGCAGTCGAGCGAGATGGGCCCGGCCTATTCCTACTACTACGGCTATTCCCACTACGCCAGGCAGGAGGACACCTGACTTGTCCTCGGTCCGGGTCCTCCACCTGATCACCAGGCTGGGACCGGGCCGATGCTCCGGCCTCGGCTCCGCCGCCGGGACCGCGTCCCTCCTGGCCGGGTCCGACGGGTCCGACCTGCTCGCTTGCGGGCCCGCCGGTGCCTCACCGTGCCCGGCCTCCCGCGTGGAGGTCCCTCACCTCGTCCGGGACATCTCGTGGTGGCGCGACTGCCTGGCGTTCGCCGAGCTCGTGGCGCTCCTGGCGCGGCTGCGTCCCGCTGTCCTGCACACCCACACCTCCAAGGCGGGCTTTCTCGGCCGCTGGGCGGCCTGGCTCGTGAACCGGACGGTCGGGCGGAGCCAGCCGATCCGGACCGTGCACACCCCGCACGGGCACGTGCTCTACGGCTATTTCGGGCCCTGGAGGAGCGCTCTGTTCCGCGCCCTGGAGGCGGCCTCCTCCCGGGTGACGGACCGTCTTGTGGCCGTGTCCGAGGCGGAGGAGCGGGAGAGCCTCGCGGCCGGGCTCGGCGAGCCGGGACAGTGGACGGTGATCCCGGCCGGGACGGGCTTCGAGCCCGGAGCTTCCGGGCCCGGCGGGACGCTGGCCAGGGAGCGCTTCGGCATCCCCAGGGACGCGTTCGTGGCCGGCACGGTGGCGCGGCTCGAGCCTGTCAAAGGGGTCCGGCATCTCATCGAGGCCGCCGGGCTCGTGCGCCGCAAGAGCGCCGTCTCCGTCCGGGACGTCCGCTTCCTCGTCGTGGGCGACGGGAGCCAGCGCCCGGCCCTGGAGAGGCTCGCCCGGGACCTGGGGCTCGCGGACGTCGTGGTCTTCGCCGGGTTCCAGGACGACGCGGTTTCTCTCCTTGAGGCCATGGACGTCTACGTCCAGCCTTCGCTCAACGAGGCCATGGGCCAGGCCCTGCTTTCCGCCATGGCGCGCGGCAAGCCGGTCGTAGCCGCGTCCGTGTGCGGCATCACCGACGTCGTGGTTGACGGCGCCACGGGTTTGCTCGTGCCCCCGGCCGACCCGCGAGCGCTCTCAGGGGCCGTGCTGAGGCTCCTGGAGGACCCGCTCCTGAGGCGCAGGCTCGGGGAAGCTGGCAGGGATCTCGCCCGGCGCAGGGACGAAACGGGGCGCCCGTATTTCGGCTCGGAGCGCACCCTCAGGCTGCACGAGGAGCTTTACGCGGGTCTCCTGCCATGATCCTCGCCTGCCATCAGCCGCAGTATCTCGCCTGGCCGGGCTACTACCACAAGATGGCGGCCTGCGACGTGTTCGTGTACCTCGACGACGTCCAATACAAGAGGCGGGAGTTCCAGAACCGCAACCGGATCAAGACCCCGGCGGGACGGTTGTGGCTGACCGTCCCGGTGCTCAGCCGCGGCTTGCGCGGTCAGCGCATCCGCTGCGTGAAGACGGACCCCGCCCGCGACTGGGCGGTCGCGCACCTGGAGACCCTGCGGCACTGCTATGCCGGGTCCCCGTCTTTCAAGGAACACGAGCCGTTCCTGCGGAGCCTCTACGTCCGGTCCTGGCCGCGCCTCATGGACCTCTGCCTGGCATGGGACCGGTTCGCGGCTGCCGGGCTCGGGATCGCGACGCGGACCGTGCTCGAGTCCGAGGCCGGCTCAGAGGGCAGGGGGACCGAGCGGATACTGTCCCTGTGCCGGAGGCTGGGCTGTGACAGCTACCTCTCGGGGACGGGCGGCCGGGACTATCTCGACGAGGCCGCGTTCCGCAGAGCCGGGATCAGGCTCCGGTACCAGGAGTTCAGGGTGCGGCCCTACCCCCAGCGCTTCGGGAGGTTCGTGCCCGGGCTCTGCACCGCGGACATGCTCTTCAACTGCGGCTTCGCCGAGTCGCGCCGTCTCATCCTGGGCGCGTGTCCTCACCGACTGGACGGTTTGACCGTCAACGGCGCAATTGGGATAATGTAAGCGCATGTACGAGGACTACTGGGGCCTGAAGGAACTGCCGTTCGAGAACACGCCCAACCCGAGGTACTTCTACGCCTCCGAGCGCCATCAGGAGGCCCTCTCGCGGCTGCAGTACGTGGTGCGCGAGCGCAAGGCTTGCGGCGTGCTCTCGGGGGTCTACGGCTGCGGCAAGACCCTCATCCTCTCCTCCCTTAGGAAGTCTCTGGAGCCCGAGGGCTGCAGGTTCGCGGTCGTGAACAACCCCCGGCTCGACGACCTCGGCATGCTCCGGATCGTCCTGCGCGGGCTCGCGGGCCAGGAGGTGCCCTCGGATAAGGCCGACGTGCTCATGGCCCTGCAGGACTACATCGAGGCCGTGGCCCAGGACGGCAAGCACACGGTCGTGGCCGTCGACGAAGCCCACGCCATCGTGTCCAACGACGTCTTCGAGGAGCTGAGGCTGCTGCTCAACTTCCAGACCGAGAGCCGGTCCCTGGTCACCCTGCTCCTCGTGGGACAGCCGGAGCTCCAGCCCCGCATCGAAGCCAACAAGCAGCTCAACCAGCGGGTGAACCTGCACTTCCACATCGACGCCTTCAACGCCAAGGACACCGCCGGCTATGTCAAGCACCGGCTCGAGACCGCGGGCAGGCGGCCAGACGGCGTCTTCTCCGATGAAGCCGTCGAGCTCCTGCACCGCCACTCCGGAGGCATCCCCCGCTGGCTCAATCACTTCTGCCACATGAGCCTGCTGGCCGCCTACACCAAGGGAGCCAAGCTCGTCACGCCCGAGATCGCCGAGGAGGCGGTCCAGAGCGTGAAAGGCTCCGTCTAGACGCGCGCCCGCGCGCAGGGCTTACCATGACGCGAGCCCCGGTGGCCCTGGCCGCGGGCCTGGCCGCATCAGCCGCGCTGTGCCCCGCCGTCATCAGCCTCGCCCGGCGCTGGGGCGTCCTGGACCTGCCGGGCCCACGCAAGGTCCATCACGGTCCTGTCCCGCGCATGGGCGGGGCCGCGGTCCTGGCCGGCGTGCTCGCCGCAGCCGCGGTCCGTCCGCCCTCGGGGTGGGGCCCTGAGGCGGGCCTGCTCTGCGGAGGCCTCGTAGTCTTCCTGGCCGGCTGGTGGGAGGACTGGAGGGGGCTCTCGCCCTGGTCCCGCTTGGCCCTCCAATCCGCGGGCGCCGGGTTGGCCGTGTCCTCCGGCCTGGTGCTGCCGGTCCTGGGGCCTCTCGGGCCGGCAGTCGCGCTCCTCTGGCTGGTGGGCATGGCCAACGCTTTCAACTTCGTCGACGGCCTCGACGGCCTGGCAGGAGGTATGGGAGCCGCATCATCTGCCCTGCTGTGGTCCCTGGCCGGAGAGGGGGGGGTCCTCTCCGCGGGCCTGTGCGGCGCCTGCCTGGGCTTCCTGCCGTACAACGCCTACCGCGCGCGGACCTTCCTGGGAGACGGCGGAGCCACCTTCATCGGGTTCCTGCTGGCGGGCCTGGGCATCCTGGCAGGCCGGGACCTGGGCAGGGCGGGGCTGGTCATCGCGGCAGCGGTCCTGGCCTTGCCGTTGGCGGACCTGGCCTTCACCACCGTGTCGCGGGTCCGGCGGGGAGAGGTGAGGGGGATGCGGGACTGGGTCGAGTTCGCGGGAAGGGACCACTTGCATCACCGGCTCCTGGAGGCCGGGGTCCCGGCTCCGGCGGCTTCGGCGATCCTTGTCGCCGCGCATGCGGCCGCGGCCGCGGTCCTGCTCCGGCTGGCGGGCTAGGTCCGGGGCCCGAGCCGCGCCTCGAGGGTCTGGGTCAGCGTCGCGAGCTCTCGGGCCCTCTCATCGAGCCTGAGCTCCCGCTCGCGGAGGTCGGCCTCCGACGTTCCGCCCAGTCGCGCCGAAGCCTCCAGCATGGTGATGCGCTCCTCGAGATACGCGACCTGCGAGAGCAGCCCCTTGACGCGCTCTTCGGCGCGGAGCGCGCGGTCCTCGGCCTCCACGGAGCGCTTCTCGAGCTCGAGGGAGCCGCCGAGGGTCTCCTGGTATCTGCGCCGCCAGAGGTCGGCTTCCTCCCGGAGCCTGGAGAGCTCCTGGGCCTGAGCCTCGCGGCTCCGTCGGACGGCTTCATCGGTCTTGCCGCGGCCCTCCGCCTCCAGGGACCGAATCCTGGCCTCCAGCTCGGCGCGCTCGCGATCGAGCCGGCGCGCCTGTTCCTCCAGGAGCAGCTTCCGATGCTCGGCCAGGTCGGCGGCTTGGGCCGCTTCGCGCTGCGCCTCCACGGCCCGGCGCTCGAGCTCGAGGACGGCGTCGGCCTGCCCGGTCACGCCCTCGCGGGCGAGCGCCAACTCCTCGAGGAGCTGGGCCTTCTGGCGCTCCCATGAGAGCTTCTCCCCGCGCGAGGCGGCCTCGCGGCGGCCGACCGCCTCCTCCTTCTCCTTGAGCCAGACCTTCTCGCGCTCCGTGAGCAGGGCCTCGCGGCCCTCGGTGACGGCTTGGGACCGGCGGGACGCCTCCTCGGCCACGGCGAGGCGGCGCTTGAGCCCGGCCACGATGCCCTCGTGGAGGCGCTGGAGCGCGGCCTCGCGCTTGGCCAGGGCCTCGAGGGGCTCCTTGACATCGGGCTTGAGGAGGCCGATCTCCTCAGCGACTTTCATGCAGCCGTCCCGCTCGGAGAGCGCCTCTCGGGCCGCTTCGGCCCGGGCCTCGGCTTCGCGGAGCTTCTTGTCGGCTTCGACCAGGCTGGCTTCGAGCTCGGCTCCCTTGCCTTCAAGGAGGGTGAGCCGTTCGAGCGCCCAGCGCAGCGCCATGCGCGCGGTGTCGAGGTTGTTGATCTGAGCGATCTGCTCGGCGCCGAGCGGTTTGTCCTGCGTCTGCGGGATCTCCATGGGCATCCTCTTAATTATAACGGGTGGCGGGTCTTGACGCAATGGTCTAGCTCCCGTTCCCCTTGGTCAGGCGCTCGAGCAGTTCCGTCCTCTCGCGCTCCCAAAGGCGTTCGCGCTCGGTCAGGATCGAACGAGCGGTCGCGGCCTCGGTCTTGGCGGTCCTGGCCTCGTCCTCGGCCAGGACGAGCCGCTTCTCGAGGTCGACCGCCTTCTGGAGCGCGGTCTGCTGGCGGGAGCGCCAGGTCGCGGCCGCCTCCTCGGAACGGAGCTCCGCCCGCTTGCGCTCCTCGGCCTCGCGGGCCGAGAGTCTGGCCGCGTTCTGCGCGGCCGACTCGGCGTCGCTCAGCCGATTCTCGAAGTCCGTGACCTGGGCGAGCAGGTCCTGGTGGCGGCGCTTCCAGACGCGGGCCTCCTCGCTGAGGACGAAGCGCTCCTTGGCCCAGCGCTCCTCGATCTGGTCGATCGCGGTCTGGAGCCTCTCGCGGCTGTCCAGGTCCAGGTTCCCGCACTCCGCGAAGATGGAGGCCTTCTCGGAGTCCCAGGCCCTCTGCCGCTCCTCGAGGAGCCTGCGCGAGGTCTCGGCGTCCGCCAGGGCGCTGCGGGAGGCCTCAGCGGAGAGGACGAGCTTCTTCTCCAGCTCCCGGGCGCGGGCGGCCTCCGCCTCGAGACGCTCGCCCAGCTCGCGGAGATCCTGCTGCCTGCTCTCCTCGGCCCGGCGCAGGCTCTCGGCGATGCCCTGACGCTCGGCATCCCACTGGCCTTGGCGCTCGGAGAGGACGGCGCCCCTCTCGCGGGCGGCCTTCTCCGCCTGGCGGGCCGCTTCCTCGGCGAGGAAGAGCCTTTTTTCCAGGGCCTGGGAAGTCCCTGAGAGCTCGGCCCTGGCCGCGCGCTCCTGGGACTCTGCGAGCGAACGCTCGAGCTCGAGGATGCGCGCCGTAGCCTCCTGGCACTTCTTCTGGAAGGCCTCGGCCTCGGTGCGCAGGGTCTTCTCGCTGCCCGCGCTGAGGTCCGCGCGCCGCGCCTTGTCCTGGGATTCGACGAGGCTCTTCTCCAGCTGGAGGTTCCTGGCGAGGGCGTCCTGGTACTTGCGCTGGAGCTCGTCGGAGACCGCGATGAGCCTGCCCTCGAGCTCGATGACCGCCTTCTCCCGCTCCCCGGCCCGCTGTTTCCAGAGAGCCGCCTCTTCGGTCAGCGCGGACTGCTTCTGCGCCGCGGTCTCGGCGCGCCGCGCGGCGTCCTCGGCTCCGGAGAGGCTGCGCTCGAGGTCGCGCGCCTTGGCGTTGGCCGCCGACAGGTCGCGCTTGAGCGCCGCGGCTTCCTGGACCGCGGCCGCTTCCCCAGCGGCGTGCAGGTCGGCCAGGTTGGCGCGGTCGCGGAGCGCCATGAGCTGCTTCTCGGCCTCCAGCACGGCCTTCTCGACCTCCGCGGCGCGCTGGCGCCAGGCCTCGGCCTCCTCGACGAGCAGCGCGTCGCGCTGGACCATGGTCTCGGATCGGCGGGCCTTCTCCTCGGCCAGGCTGAGCTTGCGCTCGAGCTCGAGGTTCCTTCCCGCGGAGTCGGCCAGGTCCCGGCGCAGGGCCGCGACCTCCTGGGACAGGGTGGCCTCGTAGGCGGTCTGGATGTCGGAGAGCTTGGCGTGCTCCTGGCTGGCCAGGAGGTTCTTCTCCAGCTCCGTGGTCTTCTTCAGCAGCTCCTGGTGGCGCTGGAGGAGGGAGGCGGTCTCCTCCTGCTGTCGCGCCGTGGCGGCCTCGGCCCGGGAGGCCGCGGTCTGGGCTTCGGCGACCGCTCCCTCCAAGGAGAGTATCTTCTCCATATCCCTGTGATGCGTCTCGCGCAGGGTCGTGGAGTCCGCGCGCAGGGCCGTCTCGGTCGCGACCGAGAGGTCCGCGCGCTTGGCGGCCTCGAGCGCCTCGGCGATCCGGCGTTCGAGCGCGATGTTCTTGTCGAGCTGATCCTGGAACTTGGTCCGCAGGAGCTCGAGCTCCTTCTGGAGGGAAGCCTCGTGGGACGCGGTCTGCCTGGCCTCGAGGAGGGACTTCTCCAGCTCCGCGATCAGGGAGGCGTCCTCCTGGCACTTCTTGAGTAGGACCGCGGTCTCCTCGCGCTCCAACGCCTCGATCCTCTTGACCTCCTCGGCTTTGATCTCCATGAGCATCTGGCTGCGGCCGGCCTTGTCCTCTGCCATGACGAGCCTCTGCTCGAGCTCGGCGAGCTTGGCGAGCTGGGCATGCGATTTCTCCTTCCAGGAGGAAGCCTCGTTCTGGCGCTCTTCCTCGAGCCTGGCGCGCTGCTCGGCCTCGGCCGAGGCCTCAGCCTGGGCGCGGGTCGCCGCCTCCTCCGAGGCGGCTAGGAGCTGCTCGAGCTCCACGTTCTTCTCCATGTGTTCGCGGTACTTCTCGCGAAGGAGCGCGATCTCCCGGAGCAGGACCGCCTCGTGGGCGCCCGCAAGGTCAGCGCGCTTGACCTTCTCCTCCGTGCCGGCGAGGAGGTTCTGCATCTCCACGATGCGCTGGGCCGACTCCTGGGCCTTCTGCGCGAAGAGCGCGGATTCCCGCTTGAACGAGTCCTCGACGCGCTGGAGCGCGCCCGTGCGGGAGGCAAGCTCGCGTTCCGCCTCGCCCGCGCGGTCCTGGGCCTCGGCAAGGAGCGTCTCTAAGGAAAGCACCCGGTCGGTGAGGGTTTGGGTCTTCTCCTGGAACTGGGAGGCCTCCGCGCGCTCGAGGGCGTCGAGGCGCTTGGCCTCCTCGGCCTTGAGCTCCATGGCCATCTGGTTGCGCTCGGCCCGCTCTTCGGCCAGGGCGAGGCGCTTCTCGAGGTCCATGATGCGCGCGATGTGCTCTGCGGCCTTCTTGGAGAAGGTCTCGGCCTCGTCCTTTCGCAGGGCTTCCAGTTGGGCGGTCTCCTGGGCGTTGCGGCCGGCTTCCTCGACCTTGACCTCCATGACCATCTGGGCGGAGGAGGCCTTCTCCTCGGCCAGGGCGAGGCGCTTCTCGAGGTCCACGATGCGCGCGATGTGCTCTGCGGCCTTCTTGGAGAAGGCCCCGGTCTCGTCCTTGCGCAGGGCCTCGATCTGGGAGGCTTCCTGGGCGTGCTTGGCTGACTCGCTCTCGGCACGGCAGGCGCGGTCGTGGTGCTCGGAGAGCTGGCGCTCGAGCTGGATGATCCGGTCGGAGGCTCCCTCGAGCTTCTTGCGCAGTTCGGCGGTCTCGTTGGAGAGCGAGGCCTCGTTGGCCGCGTGCAGCTCCACGAGCTTGGCGCGCTCCTCGGCCTCCACGAGCCTCTTCTCGAGGGAGATGGCCCGGTCGCAGGCCTCATGGGAGCGCCTGGTGAGCTCGTTGATCTCGGCCGCCATGGCCGATTCCGAGCGGTTGCGCTCCTGGAGCTCGCCGCTGGCGGCGAGCTCGGTCCGCTTGACCGCTTCCGCGGCCTCGGCGAGGCGCTTCTCCAGGGAGAGGTTCTTCTCCGCCTCCTCCTGGTTGCGGCGGCGCAGGCGCGCCGCTTCTTCGCGCATCATGGCCTCGTTGGCCATGGAGACGTCGGCCTGTTTGGAGCGCTCGCGCGCGGAAACGACCTCGTTATCCAGGTCGGCGTTGCGGTCCGCGGTCTCCTGGTACTTGATGCGCCACTCGGAGAGCTCCTGGATGAGGGCGGCCTTCTGCTGCTCCCAGGCCTGCTCGCGGAAGGCCTGGCGGTTGGCGACGAGGCTTTCCTGGCCCTGGAGCCGGAACTTGACCTGGTCCTCGACCTCCTGGCGGAAGATCTTGATCTCATGGTCGAGCTGGCCGCGCTGCTCGGTGTAGAAAGCCTCGAATCGGGCCTGGCGTTCCGCGAGGATCTTCTCCTGCGCCCGCAGGCGGGCCTCGGTCTCGTGGAGCTCGACGAGCTTCGGGGAGAGCTCCTTGTTCAGGGTCTCGCGGCGGTGGGACAGCTCCTCCTCGATCTTGAGGTGGGCTTCGCGACGCTCTTTTTCCGCCTCGGCGCGGAACGCTTGGTAGCGCTTCTCGAGCTCATCGCGCTTGGCGGCGTAGTCGGCCTCGAGGTCCTTCTGGCGCTGGAGCATGTACTCGTGCATCCTTGCGACCTCGCTCTCGTGGGTGACGAGGGCCTGGATGTCGAGTTTTCCCGCGAGCTTGAGGTCCATGAGGCCCTCGAGCTTTTTGTAGTAGAGCTCGCGCTGGGAGGCATCCTGCGCGTTGGACGCCATGGCCCGGCGGAGCGCCTGGCATTCCCGTTCGACCGCGACGCGGGCGCGCTCTTCCTTGCCCGCCTTGTCCGCGGCCTCGACACGGAGCTTCTCGACGGCGCTGATGCGCTCGAGGGCCCAGCGCAGGGACATGCGCGCCGTGTCGATGTTGTTGATGCCGTCGACGTCGGCCGGGCCGGCCTGGGAATCGTCCTGCTCGCGAGGCTTATCCTGGTGTTCCATTAGGGTCCCCTTGCTCCTTGGGTAGCGACAGGCCAAAGTGTACCCCCGTCGTATTAACGATTTATGGCCCGGTTATTTCAGGGCTTTTTCGCGGGTGAGGGCTACTTGAGGGCTTCGAGCCTGGGGGGGAGCGGCGTGAGGGGGATGACCCGGAAGGAGGCTGCGGTGGGCCTCTCCGCGTAGGAGGACTCCCGGTGGCGGCAGCGCACCAGGAGGCTGGCTCCGGCTTCCTCGGACGTGAGGATGTCGCAGGCCGAGTTGTCTTCCTCCGAAGGGGGGACCAGAACGAGCATCTGGCGGCTGAAATCCACGGTAGGCCGGGGCAGCTCGATGTCGAAGCGGGTCCAGAGGCCGTCGAGCTGGGCCTGGGTCCTCGCGGCGAAGACCTCGAGCTTGCCGAAGTCCCGCGCTTCGGCCGGGAGGTCCCGGCCGGGCCCGGCCGGGAGCTCGAAGGAGCGCATCTGGCGGCCCGCCCGGACGAGGGAGTAGTCGGCGGCTTTCGGTGCGGGGGCGGCTTGGCCCCCGGCCAGCAGGCTCGTCGGCGAGATCAGGGCCGGGGTGTCTCCTTCCAGCCGCAGGGGCGCGCTCTTGGCCGCGATGACCTGGCGGTCCGGGTTCGGCGTCCCGAGCAGCTCCTCGTCGCTGGGATAGTTCTTCTCCTCCGGCGGGAGGATGGTGATGCCGGTCCGTTTCTTCTCGGTCTCGAGCATGGCCTGGAGCTGTTCGTTGGTGTAGGAGGGCTTGGCCTGGCCCGACTCGGCCAGGGGCGCTCCTCCTGCCAGGGCCGGGGAGGGCAGGGCAGCCGCCTCTCCGGCGGCGAGTATTCCGGCGGACTTGTATCTTCCTCTGGCCGCGGCTACGGCCTTGAGATCCGACAGGGCCTGGCTGGTCCCGTCCGCCTGGTCGGTCTCGGCCTTGGCCGGTTGCGGTCCCGGAGCTGCGGGCTCGACGGCTTTCCTGGCCGCTTCCCGGAGCTCCGCCATGGTGGGCGTCCCGTCCGCGTTGAGCGAAGCCTCGGGGGCGGAAGCGGGAGCGCCCGAAGAAGGCCTGGTGCGCAGGCCTTCGTAGGCCACGAACATCACCATGAAAGCTGAGAGGGCCATGGCCGCGGCCCGGACCGGAGGGGTCCAGGCGAAGAATGGGAGCCCGCGGATCTCCGTCCCGGCCTCCCGGGCCCGCCTGGCCTTCAGGCGCGCCAGAAAGCCCTCCGGGAGCCCGCGCTTGGGCATGCCGGCGAGCATCTTGGACAGGGAACGAAGGTCCGAAAGCGAGGCGCGGCACTCGGAGCAGGCGGCGAGATGCTTCTCCACGAGCTTGGTGAGCTCGGGGGAGAGCTCGCGGTCCGCATAGGCCGAGAGGTGGTCGCGGACGTGGTCCTTGCCTTTCATGACACGGTCATCCGGTCCTTGAGTTTGTGCCGCAGGGCCTGCCGCGCCCGGGAGAGACGGGACTTCACGGTCCCCTCCGGCACGCCGAGCACGGAGGCGATCTCCCGGTAAGGCCGGTCCTCCACGTCCCTGAGCACGATCACCGCTCGTTCCTCCGCATCCAGCTCCAGGAGCGCGGCCTGGAGCGTCTTGGCCCGCTCGTCGGACTCCAGGCCCGCGTCCAACGGCGGGTCAGGGGCCTTGAACGCGGGCTCCTCGTCCTGTTCCTCGCCCGTGAAGAGGTTGAGGGAGACCGTCTTCCAGAATCCCCTCCTCTTCTCGGAGCGGACCCGGTTCTTCCAGGTGTTGACCGTGATGCGGTAGACCCAGGTGGAGAGCGACGAGTCACCCCGGAAGCCCGGCAGGGCCTTCAAAGCCCTCAAGAGCGCGTCCTGGGCCAGGTCCTCGGCATCGGCGGGCTTCCCCACCAGGCGCAGAGACAGGTTGTAGACCAGCGCCGCGTTCTGGGCCAGGAATTCGTTCTCGTCCGGATGATTGGACACCGTTTTCAGTCTTTCGGTTCCAAGCGGACCTTGAAGGTCCCGAAGTCCATGTCCAGGAGCCTGCGGAAGAGCTCGATCTGGAGCCAGACCATGTAGGCGAAGACGCCCAGGGAGGCCAGCGTGCGCAGCGCCTGGGGGGGCTGGACGATGAAGATGGCCGCGGAGAGCGCCATGCTGGGGAGCACGAAGAGGACCGCGAAGCGCCAGGTGTAGGCCCACCAGACCCGGAGGGCGGTCTTCCAGTCGGGGTGCCGGTTGCGTTTGATCAAGGCAGTGTTGGCGGACGCCGCCGCCGCGGTCCGCGCCCGGCCGGCTCGATGCCGGCCGGGCGCGGCGGTCGGTTACGCCGCGGCGAGGGCGCGGGCCTTGCGGGCCTTGCTCCCGCCGAGCAGCTCGTCGCGCAGGGGGGCCGCCTTGTCCGTCTTCTCCCACTCGAAGCCGGCATCCTCGCGGCCGAAGTGGCCGAAGGCCGCGGTCGAGCGGTAGATGGGCCGGCGGAGCTTGAGCTGGTTGATGATGCCGCGCGGCGTCATCTGGAAGTTGCGGCGGACGGCGGCCTCGATCTTGTCCTCGGCCACGAGGCCCGTGCCGTGGGTGTCGAAGTAGACGCCGACGGGCTCGGCCACGCCGATGGCGTAGGCGAGCTGGACCGTGCATTCGGTCGCGGCGCCCGAGGCCACGACGTTCTTGGCGATGTAGCGCGCCATGTAGCAGGCCGAGCGGTCGACCTTCGTCGGGTCCTTGCCGGAGAAGGCGCCGCCGCCGTGCGGGGCGCGGCCGCCGTAGGTGTCCACGATGATCTTGCGGCCGGTCACGCCCGTGTCCGACACCGGCCCGCCGACCACGAACTTGCCGGTCGGGTTGATGAGGAAGCGCGTCTTGTTGTCGATGAGGCGCTTGCCGAGCACGGGCCGGATGATGGTGTCGATGAGCTCCTGCCGGGCCGCCTCGGTGATGTGGTGGCCGCTGCGGTCGAGGATGTCCTCGGTGTGCTGCGTCGAGACGACCACGGTCTCCACGCGCAGGGGCCGGCCGTCAAGGTACTCGACCGTGACCTGCGACTTGCCGTCCGGCCCGAGGTAGTCGAGGACCTTGGCCCGGCGGGTTTCGGAGAGCTTGCGGCAGAGCTTGTGCGCCAGCATGATGGGCAGGGGCATGAGCTCGGGCGTCTCGCGGCAGGCGTAGCCGAACATGATGCCCTGGTCGCCGGCGCCGCCCGTGTCCACGCCCTGGGCGATGTCCGGGGACTGCCGGCCGATGGCGTTGATGACCGCGCAGGTGGCCGCCTCGAAGCCGTACTTGTGGTGGTTGTAGCCGATGTCGTCGAGGACCTTGCGGGCGAGCTGGTCCACGTCGACGAAGGTCTTCGTGGTGATCTCGCCGCCGACGATGACCATGCCGCGGGTCACGAAGGTCTCGCAGGCCACGCGGCCCATGGGGTCGTCCGCGAACACGGCGTCGAGCACGCCGTCCGATATCTGGTCGCAGACCTTGTCGGGATGTCCTTCGGTGACGGATTCGGAGGTGAAGAAATACCTGCCAAGACGCCGCGGCTGAGGGACTGGATTGTTCATTTAGTGGTGGTCTCCATGCGCGCGTCTACTGGCGGATGTTGAGGACGGCCGCTTCGTAGACGGTGATGTTCTCCTGGACGTTGCCGTTGGCTCCTAGGATGCAGTTGCTCAGGTGGACGTTCCTGCCGACGGTGACGTTCTCGAAGAGTATACAATTTTTCAGGACGGCTTGGGACGAAATCCTGCCCCGGTCGCCGATGACGGTGTGGGGGCCGACCTGGGCTCCGGCCTCCACGACGCAGCCTTTGCCGATGAGGCAGGGCGCCTTGAGGACCGCGCCGGGCCGGATGACGGTGCCCTCCTCGATCCAGACCCCCTTGCGGACCTCCCGGCCCGGGATGGTGAGGACGACGCTCCCCTCGAGGGCGTCGATCTGGCTCTTGCGGTACTCGGCGAGGTTGCCCACGTCCGTCCAATAGGACTTCATCTCGTAGGCGAAGATCCTCTTGCGGGCCTTGAGGAGCTTCGGCCAGAGCTCGTGTCCGAAATCGTAGAAGCGGTTCTTGGGGATGTACCGGAAGACCTCGGGCTCGAAGAGGTAGATGCCGGTGTTGGCCTTGTTGGAGAAGACGTCGCTCCAGGAGGGCTTCTCGAGGAAGCCCGTGATGCGGCCGGACGGGTCGGTCATGGTCACGCCGTAGTCGAAGCGGGTGTCGACCGCCTTGAGCACCATGGTGGCCAGGGAGCGCTTGCGGCGGTGGAAGTCGAAGAGGGCGGTCAGGTCGATGTCCGAGACGCCGTCGCCGGACATGACCACGAAGGGGCCGTCCGAGAAGAAGCGCTCCACCCGCTTGATGGCCCCGGCCGTGCCCAGGAGCTTGGGCTCCTTGGAATACTGGAGCTTGATGCTCCAGCGGGAGCCGTCGCCGCAGTAGCCCTGGATCTGCTCGGCGTGGGCGTGCAGGTTGACCATGGCCGAGCGGACCCCGTGCTTGAGGAGGTTGTCGAGGACGTGGTGGATGACGGGCCGGTTGACGACCGGCACCATGGGCTTGGGGGTCTCGTAGGTGATCGGGCGCAGACGGGTCCCGGCGCCGGCCGCCAGGATCATGGCCTTGAGGCCGAGGTCAGCCATGGCCCACCGCCAGCCACTTCTTGGCGAGCTCGATGAGGTCCGCGGTCTTCTGCGGGGAGTCGGTCTCGGCGTAGAGGCGCATGACGGGCTCCGTGCCGGACGGGCGCATGAGGATCCAGGAGGAGTCCTCCACGATGACCTTGAGGCCGTCGATCTGGACCGTCTCCTTGATGGGCATGCCCAGGACTTTCTTGGGAAGCTTCTTGAGGAGCTTGGTCGCGAAGACCGCCTTGTCCGCCACGGGCCGGTGGATGCGGACGTCGAGGCGCTTGAAGGCCGACTTGCCGTACTTCTCCTCGATCCTCTTCCAGAGGGCGGAGGGGGTCGTGTTCTGGGTGACGCACATCTCCAGGAGGAGCAGGGCCGTCACGAGACCGTCGCGCTCGGGCAGGCCTCCCTTCCAGGCGTAGCCGCCGGACTCCTCGGCGCCCATCACGGCGTCGCCCGAGGCGAGCTTCTCGGCCACGTGCTTGAAGCCCACGGGGAGCTCCTCGAAGGGCATGTTCCGGGCCGCGGCGATGCGGGCGGGCAGGCGCCCCATGGAGACCGCCTGCACGATCTTGCCCTTGAGCTTCTTCTTCTCCACGAGGTACTCGATGATCATGGGGAAGATCTGGCAGGGGGTGTAGTAGACGCCCTTCTCGTCCACGAGCCCGATGCGGTCGCCGTCGCCGTCGAGGGCGAGGCCCATGAGGGCCTTGGTCTGGCGTACCTTCTCGACGAGGGCGGCCAGGTTGTCCTCGATGGGCTCGGGGTTGACGCCGCCGAAGAGGGGGTCGCGCTCCGTCCGGATGGCGATGAGGTTCTTGGAGGGGATCAGCTTCTCCAGCAGGCCCGCGGAGGAGCCGTGGAGGTAGTCGATGACGACCGGGTGGCGGAGGCGGGCGGAGATCTTGGAGACGTCCGCCCTGGACCGGAGGTGCTGGAGGTAGGCGTCGCGGCCGGACTTGACCGGGAAGTCGCTGTTGAGGGCGGGCATGGTCTTGTCCATGTGCGCCTCGATCATCCTGGTGAAGCCGTCGGGCACGACGCGGCCCTCGGACTTGATCTTGATCCCGTTGTAGTTCGCGGGGTTGTGGCTCGCGGTCACCATGATGCCCAGGCCTTTGGAGCGGTGGGTCAGGAGGCTCACGGCCGGGGTGGGCAGGGACTCGGCGAGGAGGTAGGGGTTGAGCCTGTTGCCGCGCAGGACCCGCGCGATCTCGCGCGCGAAGGATTCGGACTGGAAGCGGCGGTCGTAGCCGATCCAGATCGGCAGGGTGAGTCCCCGCCGCTTGGCCGGGGTCTTCTGGGCCTCGTCCCGCACGAAGTCCGCCAGGGCCTGGGCGACGCGCCGGACGTTCTCGAAGGTGAAGTCGCGCGCCAGCACGCCCCGCCAGCCGTCGGTGCCGAATTTGATGGGATCGATCATTTCTTCCTCCGTGACGCGTCGGTCCGGCGGGCCGGAGCCTTCGTCGCCCTTCCATAGTCGTCCTCGAGCCTGACGACGTCCGTCAGCTCGGGGGTCGAGGCCTCGAGCAGGACCACCCTGCCGAAGCGGGCGTCGAAGCGGTGGACCGTCCTCGGCGGGATGACCGCCGAGGCGCCGGCCGCCAGGACGCGCTCGCGTCCGCCGAGCCTGAGGACGAAGCGCCCTTGGAGGACGTAGATCGTCTCGTGCTTGCGGACGTGGTACTGCAGGCTCAGGCGTCTGCCCTTCTCCACCGTGATGATCTTGCCCGCGTAGCCCGGGCCGCGCGCGTAGAGGACCTCGCGTCCCCAGGGCTTCTTGATGGTGGAGGCCATGTCAGAGGGAGCTGTGCGGCCCCAGGACCGAACCGCCGGCCACGGCGCCGCCGGCGGCGACGACCGAGTTGGCGCCGACGCGGCAGCGCTCGCCCACCACGCAGCGCTTGAGCGAGGCCCCTTCCCCCACGCGGGTGTGCTCGAGGACGACGCAGTCCTCGAGCGAGGCGCCCCTGCCGATGACGCAGCCGGGGCCCACGCAGACGCGGCCGGAGAAGCGGACGAAGTCGCCCACCGAGGACCCGTCGCCCACGACGGCGGTCCCGCCGTCCTCGGGCCAGGTGATCTCGCGCCCCAGGCGCACCTTGCGGCCGCAGGCCTGCCGCGGGCCCGCCGGGGACTTCTTCCTGCCGCCGAACGGGGTCAAGGGCGCGGGCAGCAGGCCCCCGAGGATGTCGAGATGGGCCTGAAGGTACTTCTCGACGGTGCCGATGTCCATCCAGTAGCCGGGGCTCACCCAGCCGAAGAGACGGCGGCGCAGCTCGAGAAGGCGGGGGAAGAGGCCGCGCTCGAGCGAGTGGACGGCGCCCTCGGGGATGAGGTCGAGCACCCGGGGCTCGAAGACGTAGGCTCCGGCGTTGATCGTGTTCGTCCTGATCTCGTCCCAGGAGGGCTTCTCGAGGAAGCTGCGGACGCGGCCGTCGTCGTCCGTCTCGACGAGACCGTAGAGCGTGGGGTCCTTGACGCGCGTGAGCGCGATGGAGGCCTCGGCCCGCCGGTCGCGGTGGGCCTTGAGGAAGGCCGTCAGATCGATGCCGGAGAGGATGTCTCCGTTGAAGACGAGGAAGGGGCCCCGGACCAGCCCGGCGCAGTTGCGGACGGCCCCGCCGGTCCCCAGCGGCCTGCCCTCGTGAACGTAGCTCAGCCTCATCCCGAGCCGGCGGCCGTCGCCGAAGACCTTACGGAACTGCCCGGGGAGGTAGGAGGTGCACAGGACCACGTCCTTGATCCCGTGCGCCTTGAGCACTTCGAACTGGTACTCGAGGAAGGGCCTATTGACGAGGGGGAGGAGGGGCTTGGGCCGGCTGCAGGTGAAGGGCCGCAGCCGCGTCCCCTGGCCTCCTATGAGGATGATGGCCAACATGGCCCGAGATTCTACAAAAATTAATATACTTGTGCCCGATGACCAAGCCGGAGCCCGGCGGAGCCTAGACCATGATGGACGATGTGGGCGTGGAGCAGGACGTCCGGCCCGGCGGCGCCGCCCTCGTCGTCGGGTTCGTGGGCCTGGCCGTCTTCCTCGCCGTGCAGGCCCTGGCCCTGAGGTCCTTCTCGAGCCGGGAATCCCGGCCCCCGGCCTGGGACCAGTCGGTCCACCTCGAGATCGCCCTCGACTACGGCGCCGCGTGGAAGGAGGGGGACCTGGGCAGGATCTGGACCCTGGCTCCGAAGCCCGGCATGCCGCCCTTCCCTCCCCTATATCACCTGGGGATGCTCTCCCTGATGGACGCGGCGGACCCGATCGCCACCTCCCTGCGCATCAACTGGGTCTATCTCGCGCTCCTGTGCCTGGCGGTCTTCATGATCGCCTACGAGTTCCGGCCCGACGCCACGGCCCTGGCCGCGGCCGTGGTCTTCGCGTGCTCGCCCATCGTGCAGAGGCTCTACCACACCCAGCTCGCGGACCTGGCGGTCACCGCGTGCGTCGCCATGGCGTACTGGGCCTTGATCGCCTCCCAGGGGTTCCGGCTCTGGACGGGCTCTTTGGCCTTCGGCGTCCTCTTCGCGGTGGGGATGCTGCACAAGTGGAGCTTCTTCACCTACATGGTGCCCGCCTACCTCCTGGCGGCGGCCGCCCTCTTCGACCGCTCCTGCCGCAGGAAGGCCCTGGTCGCCGCGGCCATAGGCCTGGCGGGGTGTCTGCCCTGGTACGTCAGCCACCTGCCCATCCTCGTGCCCAGGCTCTTCGAGGCTTCCGCCGACTACGGGGTGCCGGTCTGGCAGGGGGCCGCCTTCTTCCAGTATTTCCTCGAGTCCATCGGCGCCTTGGGCGTCCCGTTCTTCATCATGGGGTGGTTCGGCATCATGATGCCGGACTGCCAGCGGGGCAGGCGGATCTGGTGGGTGCTCCCGGCCTGGCTCATCATCTCCTACCTCATCTGGGCGGTCGTGCCCAACAGGCAGATGCGGTTCCTCCTGCCCGGCCTCGTCCCCCTGGGGGCGGGCCTGGGGCTGGCCTCCTGGCCCAAGGTCGTGGTCTGGCTCCTGGCCGGCGTGCAGGTCCTGCTGGCGCTCAACTTCTCGACCGGGGTGATCGCGCCCGTGACGCTCCAGACTCCCTTCCAGGAGTGGGCGCCCATTCCTCCCATCGAGCTCACGCCGAGCGACCCTCCCCTCAAGGAGGATTGGAAGCTCGGCGAGATCCTCCGCGCGGTCGAGGACAAGCGCGACAAGTCCGCCTCGGCCGCGAACCTCACGCTCGTGGCCAACGACACCCGCTTCAACGGGCCGACCTTCAACTGGGCGGTCAAGCGCGAGGGCATCTCGACCGTCCGCATCAGGGGCGTCAACCGGAGGCTCTCCGAGTTCTCCGAGTTCATCCTGCTCAAGAAGGGGAACCTCGGCCCCGAGAAGGTCACGCCGGGCCTTCCCAAGGCCGCGGAGATCGTCGAGGACAAGGGACAATGGGTCGCCTACGCCTACGAAGTCGCGGCGCGCTGGCCCCTGCCGGACCAGTCCGAGGCGGTCCTCTACCAGCAGAAGAGGCTCAAGGCGCCGGTCTTCAAGCAGGGGCGGTCGGACTTCGACTTCTTCACCTCCACGGGCCTGACCGCGACCGGGATGAAGCTCGACGTCGGCCCCTGGAACGCCGCCCGGGGGGTCTACGGCCGCATCGGAATCACGGCCAAGAGCGTCCTCCTCCGGGACCTCTCGGTGACCGGCCTGAGCGCCGAGCTCGAGGACGTCGCCCTGGTCCCCCTGATGTCCGACCTGCCCGCTCCCCAGTCCTTCTGGGACGACGTGCGCTTCCTGAAGATGCACCGTCTCAAGATCGGCTCGCTGGCGGTGGGGGCCGAGGACCTGAAGCGCTTCCTCGAGAAGCGGGTGAAGGGGCTCTCCGTCAAGCGGCTCTCCCTCGAAGATGACGTCGAGATCGACGCGACTATGAAAGGGATCGCGGTCAGCGCGCGCCTCTCGGCCACGCTCGCGGAATCCCCGAGGAGGCTCCTGCTCAAGGTCGAGCGCTTCTCGCTCGGCGTCGCTCCGGTCCCCGCGTGGCTGCTGGGCGCGCTGAGCAGCATCACGGTTTCCCTGGAGCCCAACCCGGAGACGCCGTTCTTCATCGACCTGACCGGCCTGACCATCAAGGGCGGCAGGGTCACCGTCCCCTGAAGGCCGCTGTGCGCGTCCTCATCGTCAAGCTCTCCGCCCTGGGAGACGTCCTGCGGACCACCTCGCTCCTGCGGCCCCTCGTCGGCCGGTATCCCGGGGCGCGGGTCTCCTGGCTGACCTCGAGGGCGGCGCTCCCCCTGCTCGAGGGCAACCCCTGGATCGAGCGAGCCGCGGCATTCGGGACCGCGGGGTTCCGGCCGGGCTTCGACCTGGTGCTGAGCCTCGAGGAGGATGCCTCGGCCGCCCGGCTGGCGGAGCGCTCCTGCGCAGGAGAGCTCGTGGGCGTGCTCTCCCGGGCCGGGGGGCTCACCTACACGCCGTCAAGCGCCCCGTACTACGACCTGAGCCTCCTCCACCGCGACCCTGACGGCGGCCACGCGGCCGCGGACCGTCTCAAGGCTTCCAACCGCCTGACCTACGCCGAGCTCTGGCTCAAGGTCCTCGGCCTGCGCAAGCCCCGCCGCCCGGGGGCCCTGCGTCCGGTCCTCGCGCTCGCGGAAGATGACCGGGCCGCGGCCAGAGCCGTGAGCAGCGGGGTCGGGTTCTCGGGCGGCCCGGCTCCCATCGGCCTTAACCCGGGCGCCGGCCGGCGCTGGCCGGCCAAGAGACTCTCAGTGGAGAGCGCCGTCCGTCTGGCCGCGGCCCTCCACCGCCGCTTCCGCAGGCCGGTCCTCCTTTTCGGGGGGGCGGACGAGGCCGCCCGCAACCGGGCCATCGCGGCCGCGGCGCGGCGCCGCGGGGCGCTGGTCCTCGACCCGGGCACGGGCCACCCCTTGAGGTCCTTCGCCGGGCTCGTGGATCTCTGCGAGGCGGTGGTGACCACGGACACGCTGACTCTCCACGTGGCGACGGCCCTGGGGAAGAAGACCTTCGCCCTGGCCGGGCCCACCTCCGCCGCGGAGCTCGACGTCTTCGGTCGGGGCGCGGTCCTCACGCCCCCGGGAGGCTGCTCCTGCTTCTACCGGCCGCGGTGCCTCAGGGCCCGCTCCTGCCTCGACCGATTCCCGGCCGAGAGGATCTGCCGGGCCATGGACGCGTGGGTGGAGGTCCGTTGAGGCATCAGCGGGTCATCGTGGTCCTGCCGACCTACAACGAGGCGGAGAACGTCGCGTCCCTCGTCGACGCCCTCTACGGCCTGGCCGTGCGAGGGCTGGAGGTGCTCGTCGTCGACGACGAGAGCCCCGACGGCACGTCGGACATCGTGGAGCGGCTCATCGCCGAGGGCCGCTACCCGGGCTTGAGGCTCCTCACGCGCGCGGGCCCTCCCGGCCGCGGCTGGGCCGGGCGCGAGGGCTTCATGGAGGCCATCCTCCTCGGGGCCGACTTCATCGTGGAGATGGACGCCGATTTCTCGCACCAGCCGAGGCACGTCCCGGAGCTCCTGGCTGCCATGAAGGACTGCGACGTCGCCGTGGGGTCCCGGTTCGTGGGGGGCGGCGCCGACCAGGACCGGGGGCTCCTGCGCAGGCTCATCACGCGGCTCGCCAACGCGTTCGCCAGGAGGCTCCTGGGCCTGCCGGTCATAGACTGCAACTCGGGCTTCCGCTGCTACAGCCGGCGCGCCCTTGAGCGCATCGAGCCCGAGACCCTCAAGTCGCGCGGGCCTTCCATCGTCCACGAGGTGCTGGTCCGCGCGCTCGACGCGGGGCTGGCGGTCAAAGAGGTCCCCATCGAGTTCGTAGACCGCCGCAAGGGGGACTCCAAGCTGAGCCTGGCCCGCCTGGCGGCGGGCTATTGGTGGGTCCTCCGGGCCCGCTTCTCCAAGAGGCTCTAAAACGACGCCTGGGTCCCGAAGGGGTCCTGGAGCTCGACGTTCCGGTCGAAGCCGAGCTTCCTCTTCCCCCGTCCCTCGAGGTACTTGGCCAGCTGGAGGTCCACCTTGACCGGGACCTCGACCCGGGCCGCGGCCAGGGCCTGGCGCAGGAGAGCCTCGGCCTTGCCCGCGTGGGCCACGGCGTCGCCGAGCACGCGCAGGGCCTCGGAAGGGTTGTGGAATCCCACCGAGTTCTCCGCCCCGACGAACACGAGGCGGTAGAAGGCCTCCTCGTAGTGGGCCTTGGCCCGGTCGTGGAGGGCGGAGTCGATGTCGGCGCCCTTGTCCCTTTCGGCGTGGGCGAGCTCGAAGAGCTTGGCCGCGGTCGCGGTCGCGTAGCCCGCTCGGTTGAGCAGGGAGATCGTGCGGTCCTGGGCGGAGCGCACGCGCTCGGTGAGCCACTCTTTGGTCTCAGGGTGGCACTGGATGCAGCCCCGCATGCCGTTCTTGAGCGGGCTCATGACGCGGTGGTCCGAGATCTTGTAGGAGCCCGTGCGTTGGTAGGGCATGTGGCAGTCGGCGCAGGAGGCGCCGGCCTTCCAGTGGGTGGAGTCGTTGGAGAAGAACTCGTACTCGGGGTGCCTGATGAAGCCCAGGGAGAAGCCCGTGACGGACTGGGTCCACTCCGGGGTCTTGCGCGCGTGGGCGATGACGGTCTCGACCGAGACTTTGCCGTCCTTGGCCCCTTTCCACGGGAAGAACAGGCCCACGGAGCGCTGCTCACGGTCCTTGGGGATGTTGTAAGTGACATGGCACTGCGCGCAGACGAGGCTGCGCAGGTCCTGGGGGGAAAGGGCGGCCCTGTCCATGCCGATGTCGGCCAGGGCCGCGCCCAGGGTGAAGCCGCGCTCGATGCGCAGGCCGGCCGTCGTGGGCTCGTGGCAGTCCGAGCAGGAGACTCCGAGGCTGCGGTGCTTCTCAGGGATGCGGGCGTGGACCTCTTCCCAGGGCTTGCTGAAATAGGCCGCGCCCAGCTCCTGGCGGAGGCGCGAGGCGTAGGGCGTCTTGCACGAGAGGCACACCCCTCCGGCTTTCATGCGGGACTGGTCCACGTGCCGGACCTGCTCCTCGAGCATCCAAGCGTGGCCGCGGGGCTCGTTGTACTCTACCCCGAAGCCCCAGCCGTTGAAGAGGAGCGCCAGGTAGGGATACTCGGAGAGCTTGTCGCAGACCTTCTTGTCGTCGTAGCCGCGCTTGTAGCGGCTCAAGCCGGAGGCGGAGGGCTCGCGGGTGGAGGTCCAGCCCAGGTAGTGCAGGGGCCAGGCCTTGCCCCACTCGGCCGGGTCGAGCTCGCCTTCGGCGACCTTGAACGACCGGATCACCTCGGTCTGGCGGGGGCCGCAGCCCCACAGGAGGACGGCGCCGGCGGCCAGGGCGCAAAGGAGATCCTTCTTCATGTTCACCTCGTGACTGGGGCGACGGACCCCAGATGCGTGACCCGGCGGTGGCAGTCCCAACACTGCCTCCCGCGGTCCATGCGGGACACCATGTCCGCGTGGCAGCGGACGCAGTTGACGCGGGCCACCTTCCTGCCGTGGGAGCCCAGGCGGACCCGCTCCGGGACGAGCCCGGAGGCGTAGAGGGCCGTGTCCTTGCTCCCGTCGATGCCCTTCCAGAGGTAATGCTCCGCCCAGCCGTCGTTGGGCAGGTGGCAGTCCACGCAGGCCTTGCGGCGGTGCGAGCCCATCTGCCGCCAGGCCGCGAAGATCTCGGGGTGGCAGAGGCCGCAGAAGTCCGGGGACTCGGAGTACGAGTAGAGCCGCGGGGGGCCGAAGAGGACGACCAGGAGCAGGACGACGCTCAGGGCCGCGGCCGCGGCCTTTCCGCGGCGCCCGTTCAGGGCGCCGGCGGAAGCGTCGGACCTCGAGGAGGGCTCGCCGGGCATGCCGATGCCCGACAATACATAATCAGGGGCGCCCGGGCCAAGCTACTGGTTGTAGCGTTCCTGGTAGCTCTTCTTGAGGGCCTCTGCTTCCTTGGGGCTCAAGCCCTTCTTCCAGAGGTGCTCGTCTTTGGCCAGCAGGGTCTCGGTCCGGGCCTTCCACTTCATCTCCATGGCCGGGCCCTTGAGCGCCGCGGCCTCCACGACGGCCGGGAGGAACTCCTCGTAGAAGTGCTTGGAGACCTCGTACATGCCGTGCCAGTGCGTGTAGTCCGGGCCCATCATGCTGGCCCCGTGGCGCGCCCGCCGGCCCTCGTGATGCCAGAGCTCGTAGTAGACCCACTGGACGCGGTGCTCGAAGGGGGCCTTGGCGTCGAGGACGCCGTCGGTCCCGAGCTCGTCCATGATCTTCTTGGCTGGGAGCGCGAACTTCTCGTTGTAGAGGATGACGAGGCTGTCGTACTGCTTGTAGAAGTTGCCGACGAACTCCCTGCCGTGGCAGTTGAGGCACACGGCGCCCATCTTGGCGCGCCGGTCCTGCCAGGACAGGATCTTGGCCACCTTGCGGGGGGTCTTGCGCGTCACGAGGGCGTCGCCCTCCCGGACCTTCTCGAGCGTCTCGACGGTCTCTCCGGGCTTGGGCAGGGGCCGCGTGTCCGGGTAGTCCTCCTTGAAGCCGTCCTCGAACACGACGAGGTTGAGCTTGGTGCTGATCACGGGCCGCAGGGTCCAGCTGATGCGCTCGCCCACGTCGTGGTTGTTGGCGGTCACGGTGCCGTCGGGGGAGCGGTGGCCCGCGATATGGCAGGTGGCGCAGGTCGGGGCGGCCGAGTAGTCCTTGCCCAGGACCCAGGCGTCCTTGTCCAATCCCATCTTGTCTCGGTTGGCCTGGAAGGCGATGCCGTGCTTGGACTCGTTGTAGATCTCGATCTGGGGATGGTCCGGGCCCATGTGGCATTTCCCGCAGTTCTCGGGGGAGCGCGCGAGCTTGGACTCGAAGGAATGGCGGGAGTGGCAGGCGTTGCAGCTGCCCCGGGAGCCGTCCGGGTTGAGGCGTCCGATGCCGGAGTTCGGCCAGGTGTCGGGGTCGACGACCGGGCGACCCTCGGGTCCCTCCTTGAGCAGGCCGCCTTTGGCGTCCTTCTTGTACTTGACGATGGAGCCGTGGCACTGCAGGCAGCCGTTGACCGCGTCCGCGTTGTTGCCCGGCATGCCCGCGGCCTTCTCGGCGAGCACGTTGTCGAGGCTGGCGAGGATCTCTCCGGCCAGGGCGTGGTGGCTGCGGGAGAACTCCTCTGCCTGCTGGCCGTGGCACCCGGCGCAGTCCTTGGGCGTCACCAGGGTCGAGACGCGCTCGCCGTGGTGGACCCAGGAGCCCACCTTGTCCGGGGCCGCGCCGTGGCAGGCGAGGCAGTCCACGCCGGCCTTGGCGTGGCGGGAGCGCTCCCACTCCATCACGAGGGCGGAGGAGTGCTTGCGGTGGCAGCCGACGCACTTCTCGCCCGCGTCCGCCGCGGCGGCCGGGCCTCCGAGGGACAGTACGGCGGCGGAAAGGAACAACGCGATCACGGGCATGTCTGGCTCCTTACTCGGGATTCGTCGGCGTCCGTCAGCGGACCCACTCCTCGGACAGGACCCCGCCCTGGATGCCCACGACCACGGCTTTGAGGGGGATCTTGCGCTTGGCGGTCTCCAAGGCCTTCTGGGCCAGGCCCAGCAAGCCCCGGCAGCAGGGCACCTGCATGATCATGACGGTCAGGGTGTTGATCCCGGATTCGTCGATGAGCGCCACGAGCTTCTCGAGGTAGGCTTCCTGGCCGTCGTCGAGCTTGGGGCAGGCGATGGCGAGCTTCTTGCCCTTGAGATGCTTGCCGTGGAAGTCTCCGAGGGCGTAGGCCACGCAGTCCGCCGCGAGCACCACATCCGCGCCCTGGAAGTAGGGCGCCATCGGAGAGACCAGGTGCAGCTGGACCGGCCACTGGCTGAGCTGGGAAGGTGCGTCCCCGGAGGCCCCGGCCGGCGGGGCGGCGCTGAAGTCCATCATGCGCGAGCCCGGGCAGCCCGAGTGTCCCGCGCCGTGCGCGCCGGCGTGAGCGTGGCTGGAGCTCCGCTCCCCTCCGGCGAGAGGAGAACGCGCCGCGCCTCCGGGGACCTGCCCCCCATGGGCCAGGCCGATCTTCTTGAGGTGCTTCTCGACCGCGGCCGGGTCGAAGGCCGGGGCATCGCGCTCCTCGATGATGATGGCGTCCCTGGGGCAGACGTCGAGGCAGGCGCCCAGCCCGTCGCAGTAGAGTTCCTTGACGAGCTTCGCCTTGCCGTCGATCACTTGGATCGCGCCTTCGGCGCAGGCGTTGACGCAGAGGCCGCAGCCGTCGCACTTGTCCTCGTCGAACCTGACGATCTTCCTTTTCATGGCTCCTCCCCGCTCAGCAGGCCGCCGGAGCGCCCAGGATGGCTTCCAGGTCCTGGGCCGCGGTGGTGGTCGGCGCGATGCCGAACTTGTCGACCAGCACCTGGAGCGCCGCGGGCGTGACGAACGCGGGCAGCGTCGGTCCGAGCCGGATGTTCTTGATGCCCAGGTGCAGGAGGCTCAGCAGGATGCAGACCGCCTTCTGCTCGTACCAGGACAGGATCAGCGAGAGCGGCAGGTCGTTGACCCCGCACTTGAAGGCTCCGGCCAGGGCGCTCGCGATCTGGATGGCGGAGTAGGCGTCGTTGCACTGCCCGACGTCGAGCAGCCTGGGGATGCCGCCGATGTCGCCGAAGTCCATCTTGTTGAACCGGAACTTGCCGCAGGCCAGCGTCAGGATGACGCAGTCCTTGGGCACGGCGGCCGCGAAGTCCGTGTAGTAGTTGCGGCCGGGCTTGGCTCCGTCGCAGCCTCCGACGAGGAAGAAGCGGCGGATCTTCTTGCCCTGGACCGCGGCGATGACCTTGTCCGCTACGCCGAGCACGGCGTTGCGGGCGAAGCCCACGGTGATGGAGGCCTCATGCCCGGAGGCCTTGAAGCCTTCCGCCTCGAGGGCGGCCTTGATGACGGGCGAGAAGTCGCGGCCCGCGACGTGGGTCACGCCGGGCCAGGCCACGAGGCCGCTGGTGAAGATGCGGCCCTTATAGGACTCGGCGGGCTTCTGGATGCAGTTGGTGGTCATGAGGACCGCGCCGGGGAACGCGGCGAACTCCTTCTGCTGGTCCTGCCAGGCCCCGCCGTAGTTGCCCACGAGATGCTTGAACTTCTTGAGGCCCGGGTAGCCGTGGGCCGGGAGCATCTCGCCGTGGGTGTAGACGTTGATCCCCTTGCACTCGGTCTGCTTGAGGAGCTCTTCGAGGTCCTTGAGGTCGTGGCCGGAGACGACGATGGCCTTGCCCTTGAGGGGCTCCACGCGCACCTTGGTGGGGACGGGGTGGCCGTAGGCCGCGGTGTTGGCCGCGTCGAGCAGTCCCATGACCTTGAGGTTGACCTCGCCGCAGCGCAGGTTCCACTTGAGGAGCTCGCCGATGTCCCGAGGGTCGTCGGAGAGCCAGGAGAGGGTCTCGTGGAAGAAGGCGTAGACCTCGTCGGATTCTTGGCCGAGGATCATGGCGTGGTCGGCGTAGGCCGCCGTGCCCTTGAGGCCGTAGGTCAGGAGCTCCTGCAGGCCCGTGACGTCGTCGCCGGCCGCTGTTTTGCGCGTGTCGACGCCCAGGGTCCTGGCCGCGGCGGCCAGGGCAGCACGGTCGGCCGGCGGGTTCCAGGCGGCCGGTCCGGTGGGGGCCCAGGCGGCGGACCCGGCCTTGGCGGCGGCGCGCTCCAGGCTCTGCGCGGCCCGGGCGCGGAGCTCCAGCCCGCGGCGGATGAGCCTGTCGAGCCGGGAGGGGTCGAAATTGACGTTGGTGACGGTCGTGAAGAGGGCCTCCATCACGAAGCGGTCGAGCTCCGCGTCCTTGGCGCCGAGGATCCGCGCCCGGTGCGCGTATTGGGAGACGCCCTGGGCCACGCGCAGGAGCGCGTCTTGCAGGGCCGCGGTCTCGGGGTCCTTGCCGCAGACGCCCGCCTTGGTGCAGCCCTTGCCTCCGACCGTCTGCTCGCACTGGTAACAGAACATGTTCATCCTGGTCCTCCTCCTTATATATGTCGCGTCTTGCCTCTGCTCTTCTCAAAGCGGGGGCCGGCCGGAGCCGGCCCGTCAGCGCGCCTTCCCGTGTTCCGGACGAGCTCGGAGAGCCGCGTCTGGAGCCTGCTGGCCACGGCGTCGTTGATCGAGTGCATCATGTCCCCGAGAGCGCAGGTCCCCATGCAGCAGCGGTCCTTGTCGAGCAGGCATAGGCCCATGGGCAGCGTGCCTTCGATGGCAGCGAAGATCTCGCCGAGCTTGATGGACGCCGCGTCCTTGGCCAGGCCGTAGCCGCCCTTGGGGCCGCGGGTGGAGCAGGCCAGGCCGGCGTGCACCAGCCGCTGGAGCACCTTCTGCAGGTGCGCGGCCGAGACCTGGAGCTCGGAGGCCAGCTCCGGCACCGTGTTCGGCCGCTCCGGCCGTCCCGCGATGAGCATCATCGCGTGGACGCCGATGGCCGAGGCTTCTGAGATGTTGAGGATGCCGGGCATGGTCTTGGGGTCTCGCTGTTACCGGTATTCTGGTATCAGTATACCATAATACGGGATGCGTGTCAACGCCTTTACCCTTTTTTTATCTCTGAGGAGGCGGGCCCGCCACGCGGGTCACCCAGTACCAGAAGTCCGGGTTGAGCTCGCGGTAGGCGCCGAGGAACACGGGCTCCGCGAGCGCGTCGAAGAGGTCCCGGAACTCCCGGACCCTGCGGGTCTCGCCATCGGAGAGCGGGCGCCGGGCCGCGAAGAGGCGGGAGACCTCCTCGGTCGAGGCCATGAGGCGCGCGGCCATGGTCTCGAACTCCGCGATGCTCAGGAGGTCCGTGGATTCCGGCCAGCGCCGGGCAGCGACGAAGGCGGGCGGTCCGGGTCCGCGCACGCACGAGGTGATGGCCCCGCTCTCGCCGTTGAACAATGCCTCGCCGAGCGGCGCGAAGACCTGGGGCTGGCCTCCGGGGCCGCGCAGGAGGGGGTAGAAGAAGACGCGGAACTGCCGGCCGTCTTCGTCGCCCGTGGGGACCGGCCAGGAGGCCGGCCATTCCATGGGGATGGCGGCGTCGCACGGGGGCGTGGCGTGCAGGGAGCGCATGGTCGCGCCCAGGGCGCTCTTGGGCGGCTCCGCCTTCCTGCGGCAGGCGGCGAGGGGGAGGAGCGCGAGTCCGGCCAGGAGAGCGATGACGAGCCGCCTCATGCCAGCCACCTCGCAAAGAAGGTGGCGAAGCCCAGGAAGGCCAGGAAACCCACCACGTCGGTCACGGTGGTCAGGAAGATGCCTGAGGATTGGGCGGGGTCGAAGCCCAGCCTCTTCATGGCGATGGGGATGGCGGCTCCGGCCGCTCCCGCGGCCACGAGGTTGACGATCATGGCCAGGCCGATGACCAGGCCGAGGGCGGGGTTGCCTTTCCACGCCCAGACGATGGCGGCCGTGACCACGCCGATGATGACGCCGTTGAGGAGCCCGGCCGCGGACTCCTTCCAGATGGCCTGGGCCGCGTCCGCGGGCCGGATCTCCCTCATGATGAGGCCGCGCAAGATGACCGCGAGGCTCTGCGTGCCCGCGTTGCCTCCTTGGCCGGCCACCACGGGCAGGAACACCGCCAGCACGGCGAACCTGGTGATGAGGTCCTCGAAGAGGGCCACCACGCCCGAGGCCAGGAACGCCGTGGCGAGGTTGACCAGGAGCCAGCCCAGCCTGCGCGAGACCTTGAAGCCCACGGGCGAGAGCACGCGCTCGTCGGCGCCTCCGCCGAAGAGGATCTGCAGGT
The DNA here is from genome assembly GCA_016218545.1 of Elusimicrobiota bacterium. Taxonomy (GTDB): domain Bacteria; phylum Elusimicrobiota; class Elusimicrobia; order UBA1565; family UBA9628; genus JACQWX01. The sequence continues at coordinate 23,581 of JACRDQ010000042.1, read as the reverse complement.
CCTCGGCCGCGGCCTCGCCGCCCGGCTCGAGGAGGAGGTGCGAGCTCACCACGCCCAGCAGGCGGCCGTCCGCGTCGGCCACGGGGAAGGCGATGAACTGCCGCTCCGAGGCCAGGCGCACGAGCTCCTCGCGGCCCATGAACGGGGAGACCGCCACCACGCCCTTGCGCATGACGGACTCCAGGCTGGCCCCGGGGTCGGCAAGGAGGAGGTCGCGCATGTTGAGGACCCCGGTCAGGCGGTTCTCCGGGCCCACGACGTAGGCGTAGGTCGCGACGGAGTGGTGGTGGGCCAGGTCGCGCAGGCGGGCCACGGCCTCGCGCACGGTCATGTCCCTGGGCAGGGCGATGTGGTCCGCGGTCATGAGCCGGCCGGCGCTGTCCTCGGGATAGGAAAGGAGCTCCTGGAGGACGCGCCTGCGCTCGCCGGGCAAAGACTCCACCACCGCAGCCCTGCGATCTGCGGCCATGGCCCTGAAGGCGTCGGCCGCAGGGCCCTGCCCGACCCGCTGCAGGATGTCTCCCGCGGCCGCCGGGGAGAGGGTCTCCAGCATGCCTGCCAGGACCCTCGGATGGAGGTGCCCGGTCACCGAGGCCAGGGCTCCGGCCGGGAGCGCGCAGAGGAGGGACGAGGCTTCTTCGGGCTCGATCTCCTGTAGGAAAGCCGCGGCGGCCGTGGCGTCGGAGTCGATGAGACGCCTGAGCGCCGAGAGGGCCAGCTTTCTGCCGGGCATGGGTTCCGGTGGGATTCTAACAAAATCCCAGCGCAGGGCGCGCCGGGCCGGTCAGGCCTTGCGGCTGAGGGCGAAGCGGACGAAGGACTTGCTGGCGCCGGTCTCGCCCGAGACCCGGTCGATGAGCTCCGCCTCGCTCAAGCCCCGGCCCAGTGAGCGGCCGTGCTCGTTGTGGACGCGCCAGCGCTCCATGCTCGCCCGGATGGCCCGCGCGTTCTCGGGACTGCGCTCGATGGAAGGCAGCATGGCGTCAGCTCCTGGCCGCCGGCTTGGAGGCCCGGCCCGTGCGGTGGTGCGCGCAGAGGTTCCTCTTGCCGATCTTCCTCACCCCGGTCTTCTTGAGGCAGCGGTGCGCTGCGGCATAGGTCGAGGCCAGGGTCACGGCGTCGCATTGCTTCATCGAGGCTCCTCCTCACGGCAACGGGTGCGGGCGGGTCCGGCAAGACGGCTGGAAAGGAAGGCGCCTTCATTGTACCAGTTACAAGGAGAGAACGGGGCGGCATTCGCGCCGGCGGTCAAGCTTCGATGGAGAACTCCTCCATCAACTCGTGCATCGCACGGTGGAGGATGGGGTTGGGCTTCGGGTGCCGGCCGCAGATGAACCATACGTATTCCTTGAGGCCCAGGGGCTTGCGGTGGAGCTTCGTCAACCTGCCTCGTTCGACATCCTGCCGCACCGTCAGCGCGTCGACGGCCGCGATCCCTTGTCCGCGCAGGGCCAGGAGGCGGAGGAGGTCGAAGTCCTCGATCTCGGCTTCCACGGAGACGGTGATCTCGTGCCGGCAGAGGAAGAGGTCCACCTCTTTGCGCACGGGGTTCTCGGGAGCCATGAGGAGCATCGGCAGCTTCGAGAGGTCCGACGGGAACCGCACGATCCGTTCTCCGAGCTTTGGAACGGCGACGAATTGGATCGGTATCGTCCCGACGAGCCGGCTCCTGAACTCCACTCCGAGTTGGCTGGAGAAGTCCGTGTTGGAGACGACCAGGTCCAACCGATGCTTCTCAAGGCGGTCGCGCAGGTCCTCGTGCGCCCCGCCCATGATCCCCACGCGGAGCCTGGGCGCCATCCTGTAGACGCGCTCGAGGATCTGGGAGACGACGTGCCGGGAGATGGGGTTGGCGATCCCCAGGCGCAGGCGCGGAGGGGCGGCGTCGTCTCCGGACTGGAGCGCCGCTGCGAGCTCCTCTCCCTGGGAGAAGATGCGCTCGCAATATTCGAAAGCGATCCGGCCCTCGGGGGTGAGCGAGACGCCCTTGCGGCTCCGGAAAAGCAGCTTCTTGGCGAGCGAGCGCTCCAGCTGCTGGAGTTGCATGCTCAGGGCGGATTGGGACAGGAGCAGGATCTGGCAGGCCCGCGAGATCCGTCCCGCCTTGGCGGTCATCCAGAAGTAGTACAGATGGTGATAGTTGAGGGGCAGCAAGGGAGGCCTCCTTTCCCGGATGCGGTCGTCCTCGGCCCCAGCGCGGCGGGGCAGCCGATATTATCCATCTATTAAATAGTAGTAATAACAATATAATATCGAATTTACAGATAACAAAACAATAACATAGACTGGCTACCCTGATGGCAAGATGGCAACGAAGGCATGCGGAGTAGGGTTGGGTCTTGCCCTTGCTGTTTCGGTGTCGCGGGCAGGGGCGGAGATCCTGTGCGTGACGCCGCAAAGAGCGAACATCCGGACTGGCCCGAGCACGGAGCATCCCGTGGCGTGGGTCGCTGACCGATACGCGCCCCTGGAAGTCCTGGGCCGGGATGGGGACTGGACCGAGGTGAAGGAGCTCAACGGATCCTCGGGCTGGGCGCACGGGTCCGTGCTCGCCTCCGGCTCCTGCGCGATCGTGGCTGGCACGTACGCCAACGTGCGGTCCGGGCCCGGGTTCGAGCATGACATCCTGTGGGAAGTGGACCTGGGCTATCCTTTCAAGGTCACGGAGGTCCGGGGCGATTGGCTGAGAGTGACGGACGACGGCGAGGTCGAGGGTTGGATCGCGCGGAGACTGGTATGGGGGAGCATCCCTCAGGAAGGGGGTCGATGAAGGAGATGGAGATGAAGACTCGTTCGAGGGGCGTCGCGCTGGGCGCCCTGTTGTGCGCTGTCGTCTTGTCCTGCGCCTGCGCCAAGAGGGCCGCGAGGAGGCCGCTGGCCGATTCGCAGACGCCGGCCGGCCGCTCGGCGGAGCCGGACATCCACGGCTCGCAGTTCGTCAATACGCCGGAGCTCAGGACGGTCCGTTTCGAGCTGGACCGCTGCGACCTGGGGAGGGAGGTTCGCGAGACTCTCAAGCAGAACGCCGCGGCCATCTTGGGGAATCCTCGCTGGGAAGTGCTCATCGAAGGGCACTGCGACGAGCGGGGCACCACCGAGTACAACCTGGCTTTGGGACAGAATCGGGCCAAGGCGGTCAGGGAGTATTATCTGCTGCTCGGCGTGCCGGGGAGCAGGGTCGCGACCTTGTCCTACGGAGAGGAGAGACCTCGGTGCCATGAGTCGACGGAGGAATGCTGGAGCGGGAACCGCAGGGCGGAGAGCAAGGTCAAGTCCGGGGTCTCCGGCGTGGCGCGAGGCCGGAGCCCTTAGGACGGGCGAAGGGGCGAGCGCTCTTGCGCGCGCAGCGGTCATGAGAGCGGCGCGTTGTCTCTTCATGAGCGGAGTGGTCTCCCTTTCCCTCCTTCATCTGTGTTCCTGCGGGATGTCGGCCGACCAGCGGCAGGAAGACGCGCTGCTCGGCTCGCAGGACCGGGATCGGTCCAAGGTGAGCAAGGCGCAGATGATCCTGATGTTCGCGGGATTCGGACCCGCTTATGTCGATGGGGACATCGGACCCGAGACCCGGGATGCCGTCAAGGGGTTCCAGAAGAGCCGGGGACTCGCGGTCACGGGATGCTTCGGCGACTCCACCTGGGCCGAGCTGATGAGGCTGGAACGGCAGGAAGGACCCTTCACGGTCGAGCGGCTTCAAAGGGGACTCATGAACGCCGGTTTCGACCCGGGAGAGGTGGACGGACAGGCCGGTCGGACGACCATGGAGGCGCTCTCCGGTTTCCAGCAGGCGAAAGGGTTGCGCGCGACCCGCAGGCTCGATCCGGAGACCTGGGCCGCCCTGCGGGGCTCGATGCCCAGGTGAGCCTAGGCCGCCCCCCCTCGGCGGTAGCGGTCGCGGTCGCGCTAGGGGTCTTCGCGGCTTGTCCTCCTCTTGAAGCTCGGGAGCATCCCTGCTTGACGCGGGGTTCGGCTCTCTTCCGCTCGGGGCGGTTGACGAAGGCCGCCGAGGTGTTCTCCTCGACAGAATGCCTTTCCCGGGCAGGCATCGCCGGGCGCCTGAACGCGGCCGTCGTGCTCCGAGACTTGGGGCAGGACCGGCGAGCCCTCGCCTTCTTCGAGCAGGCAGCGGCGCTCGCGCCCGAGGATCCCAAGGTGCAGGCTGCCTACGGTCGCGCCGCGCTGCGGGCCGGGAGATCCGGAAAGGCTCGGGCCGCCTTCCAGGCGGCTTTGGCCCTCGACCCTGCCGATCCGGAGGCCCTCCTGGGGCTGGGGAAGCTTGGGCTCCGGAAGGGAGTTCCAGCTGAAGCGATCGTTCCGTTGGAGAAGCTGTCCGGGCTGGCGCCGGCCTTCTCCTTGGGCTGGTTCTATCTGGCTCAAGCCTACGAGTCTGCCGGCGAGTCATCGAAGGCCGTGGAGGCCTACAGGAAGACCTACGGGACGGACTGGAGTTTTGTCGAGGCCAGGGTGCCTCTGGCGCGCCTCCAAAAACGTCTGGGGCGGGTCTACGAAGCCTGGCGCGAGTACGCCAAGGTGTTGTTGCTCGATCCCCGGCATCCTGAGGCGGCAAGCAACGAGGCGTCATTGGGCAGGCGCGTGGGTCGATCTGCCGCAGACGTCATCCGCAGGACCGTCCTGGGCCGACCGATGCCCCATCACCCGGCTGCCGGCCGCAGAGGGATGCCGCTCATCCGCGTGGGCATCGGCAGTTCAGCCACGGGGCGACCCATCCTGAGGGAAGCCCTCGCGTTTCGATGCACCGGGCGTTTCCGGCTGATCGACCCTGAAACCGGACGTCTGCTCAAGGAGGGGGTGTCCGGAGAGGACTTCCTCATCCACCGCGCCCAAGGGGGGTGGTTCCAGGTGTCCGACCCCAAAGGGCGGAGGGTCCTGAGGTTCAGGCGCGCGGTGGCCGTGGAGGCCGTGGATCTTGAAAGGCACACCCTGATCCTGCGGGAAGTGCGCGTGGCGCAGGGCTACCATTGGTCCGCCGTCCAAGACCGCCAATTCGCAGGCAGGATCGAGGTGCGTGCCCGCGTCGGCAGGCTTTTCGTCGTCAACATCCTTCCCGTGGAGGACTATCTTCACGGGGTGGTCACACAAGAAATGCCCAAGGACTTTCCTGAGGAGGCGCGCAAGGTCCAAGCCGTGATCGCGAGGACCCACGCCTTGTACCTCGCCCGGCGTGTCCGACGCCACCATCGGGACCGCTACGATGTGTGCGATGGCCAGCATTGCCAGGTCTACGCCGGGATGCTCGGTGAAAGCGCCGAGGCCCGGTCCGCCGCGGCAGCGACCCGCGGCAGGGTCCTCCTTTACAAGGGACGGCTGGCCCATACCATCTACACCTCCAATTGCGGAGGCCATACCCAGGATTCGGGCGAGCTCCCGGGCTGGGCGAGCCTGCCCTATCTCGGGGGACGGTTGGACGGCGGGGCCGGGGTCGCGCCGCCTCGGACGCCCTGGGAATTGGACCGGTGGGTCAAAGGCAGCCCGGCCGTCTATTGCGCGTCGGCGCAGAAGACGGGCCCAGCCCAGTTCCGGTGGACGAGGGTCGTGCCTGCCGAGGAACTGGAGCGGCGCATCTTGCGGATCAAGCCCATCGGGCGCGTCCGCCGGGTCCTGGTGGTCCGCCGCAGCCTCTCGGGCAACGCCAACGAGGTGTGGATCGAGGGAACCCAGGGAAGGCTGAAGGTCCAGAGGGAGCACAAAATCAGGAATCTGCTCGGCCTGGCGTCTCTGCGGAGCACGCTCTTCGTCGTCGAGACCGAGCGCGACCGTTCCGGTCGTCCCGTGGAGTTCATCTTCCACGGAGGCGGCTGGGGCCACGGCGTCGGGCTATGCCAGCATGGAGCGGCAGGGAGGGCCTCGGAGGGCCAGGATTTCCGCCGCATCCTGGAGCATTACTATCCGGGCACGTCGTTGGGGCGGTTGGACTACTGAGTCTCGGATTCCCGAAAAATGCTTGAATCTCAATCGTTGGGCAGGTGGGGAACTGGCAGACGCAGCGGACTTAAAAACAGACCTCGACCCCTCGGACGATCTCCCGCCCAGCCGATTCTCGTCGAGACTGTTTGCTGGCCGGCGGGTCTCGTTCTGCCGGTTGGAGTGTGAAACCCTACGTCAACCCTGCGCCGGAATTCACTTCCAGATGGAATCCAACTGCCACCAAGGCAGGGCGATGGCGTGCTGGAACCGCTGCGGCCTTTCGACTTGGCAGACCAGATAGGCGCGGTCGCACTTCTCTTCCGCCCTGAATGCGGCCAGCCCGGCGAAATCGGAGTCGCCGGGCTTGGCCGTGGCCTTGATCTCGATCGCCGTCACCTCGCTGCCCCGCTCCACGACCAGGTCCACCTCCCGGCCCTTCTTGTTGCGCCAGTAGGAGAACCGTGCCTGGGTTCGTTGGGCCAGGGCTTCAAGGATGACGTGATGCTCGAACAGGATGCCTTTCTGGAGCGTCAAGAGCCCCTGGTCATGACCGATCGCTGCGGCTGCGTTGCGCACGCCGATGTCGAAGAAATAATACTTGGCCTTGCGCAGGACGGCCGAGCGTCCCTTGCCGCCAGGGCTCAAACGGTGGACGATGAGGCTGTCCTCCAATATCTGAAAGTACTCGCGGATGGTCGTGTGGCTGACCCCTACATCGCCCGCGAGCTTGCTCATGTTGGGGCTTGAGCCGGATTCCAGCGCCGCCAACTGCAGGAATCGGGCGAAAGGCGCAAGCCTGCGGACCACGGCTTCCTTGCGGATTTCTTCCTCAAGATAGAGTGCGGCGTAGGAATGCAGGTCTTCGGCGCGCTGGGTACGGCCTTGGGCCAGGACTCCGGGCAGTCCGCCGTAGAGCAGGCGATCCTCGAAGATGGCCGCATCGCAGCCGTCCGGCCGCACCAGCCCGTGTTCCTTCCATGTCAAAGGCGGCAGATGTTCCACCCGGACACGGCCAGGCAGCCAGTTGGTGTGTCCGTGGCGCAGCTTCCTTGCCGAGGAGCCGGTCGCAATCAGGATGACCTGCTTTTCATCGATCAGGTACTGCAGGACGTCCATGATCGAGGGGACCTTTTGAATCTCATCGATGAAGACCAGGACCGGTTCGCGGCTCTTGGCGGCAGCCACTTCCCGGCGCAGGGTTTCCGGATTGGTCTCAAGCTTCGTGCGCACGGAGGGAAGCTGCAGGGGATACTCAAGGCAGCCGCGGAATCTGGCGCAGACCTCCTTGATGAGGGTGGTCTTTCCCGTCTGCCGCGGCCCGAAAAGCAGGATGGAACGCCTGGCCCGCAGCGATTTTTCCAGCGATGCGGCCAATTCCCGCTCGAATCTCATGCTTGCAATAATAGCATAAAATTGAAAGTGGCGATTTCAGAGGTGGCCAGTCAACCTTCTCAACACTACGCGGGCGATGTCGCGAGCGGCCGCGGCTGCCGAGGTCTTCGTGTCGTGGCGCGGCTTCTTCAGGACCCATGCATGGGAATGTATTCCTGCCGCTTTTAGATATGCCTGCAGCAGTGCTGACGTATATGAATGGTCAGGAAAACTCGCGAGGACGACTTCGCTATTGCGAGCTCCCCGTTGTCTTGAGGGGTTATGACCGTTCTTCGGCACGGGCACCGCTATCAGATGTCAGACAGTCGGGGAGGGCACGGGTCTGCCGATTGCCGCCGCACTGGATGTGATGCAGAGGTCTCGAAGTTGAGCCGATTCGACTTCTCCGGGTGCCCCCGTCATCAGGTCCGAGCCTTTCTGCGTCTTGGGGAATGCCACCGCCTCACGCAGTGATTCTAGATCGGCTAGCAGCATGACTAGGCGATCCATGCCCAGGGCGATGCCCCCATGCGGCGGAGCCCCGAATTTGAGGGCGTCCAGCAGGAAGCCGAACTTGGCGCGTGCTTCCTCATCGGAAAGTCCCAACGCCTTGAAGACGGAAGCCTGGAGCTCCGGCTGATGCAGGCGGATAGACCCCCCTCCGATTTCGAAGCCGTTGAGCACCAGGTCGTAGCGGTAGCATCTCACCCGGCCAGGCTCCGAGGCCAGGAGTGGGATGTCGTCGTCGTGCGGTCGCGTGAAGGCGTGGTGCGCCGCAACGAACCTTCCCTGCTCCTCGTCATGCTCGAACAGGGGGGGATCGACCACCCACAGCAACTTCCATTGCCCGCCAGAGCCTGACTCCGGTATCAGGCCCAGCTTCTTGGCCAGGTGGAGGCGCAGATTCGCCAGCACCGTATGAACGATGGCGGGCTTCCCGAACTGAAAGAGCAGGATGTCGCCCGGCCCCGCTCCCAGCGCGTCGTTGATGGCTGCGCGAAACTCGGGAACAATCTGCTTGGCCCAGGGTGCTAGTGCCCACGCACCTGCTTCTCCTACCTTCGCCCGGAGCAGCCCTTGGGCGCCCATCCCTTTGGCGACGTCCTCAAGTTTGTCTATCTCACTGCGCGAAAGAATGTCATTGGCAGGCACCCTCAGCGCCTTGACAATCCCTCCGTCCTGCGTCGCCTGGTGCAGCAGACGGACGCCTCCTCCGTCGGAGGCTCTGACCAACTCCGTGAGGTCCTTGTGCGGCATGTCGAATCTCAAATCGGGTTTGTCGTTGCCGTATTTCTCCATGCATGCGGCGAAGGGCAGCCTGGGGAAGGGGCGGGGCAATTCGATCCCAAGCAACTCCTTCCATAGCCGTGCGATGATGCCCTCGATAACCTCGAAGATGTCCTCCTGCTCGACGAAGCTCATCTCGACGTCGATCTGGGTGAACTCCGGTTGACGGTCGAGCCTCAGGTCCTCGTCTCGGAAGCAGCGTACGATTTGGAAGTATCGGTCAAAACCGGCGACCATGCAGAGTTGCTTGAAAAGCTGGGGGCTCTCGGCGAGAGCATAGAACTTCCCGGGATTAAGACGGCTTGGCACCAGGAAATTGCGGGCGCCGCCGGGCGTATACTTCACCAGCATCGGTGTCTCCAACTCGATAAAACCATTCTCCACGAAATAGTTCCGGACAATATGATTTGCGTTCGCCCGAAGACGCATGGTTCGTTGCATGACGGGCCTTCGAAGATCCAGATAGCGATACTGCAGCCGCTTCTCCTCGTTGACGGCAATGTTGTCGTCCACGGGAAAGGGGGTGGGTTCGGACCGATTGAATATCTCGAGGTCGCCGACGTGCACCTCGATCTCGCCAGTGCCGAGTCGCGGGTTGATGTTGGCGCCGCGACTCTTGACCTTTCCGCGAATCCCAATCGCGTATTCAAGCCTCAACTCGCCAGCCAAGTTGTGCGCCTCTTGGCCGGCATTCGACGTGAAAACCAACTGCGTCAGTCCAGAGCGGTCTCGTAGATCTATAAAGATGGCCCCGCCGTGGTCGCGGCGATTGTGCACCCATCCGAACAAGACAACTTCTTCCCCCACATTCTTGGGAGTCAGTTGATTGCACGAATGGGTTCTCTTGATTTGTTTGATGAATTGAGCCACCGGTCACCTCGCTCTCGGCATGACCATTGATGGTCGCGCTAGGATAACGTCACTTCGTTGGGCAACAAAAAAGCGAGGACAATACGCCGGCAACAATAAAATGCCGGCGGTCCTCAATGAATCAACAAACGATGAAAAGAGGGACCTTTGCCGTCGTCGGCGGAACTAGCCCAACGTCAATGAATACCGCCGCGCTCTGCCGAATCGAGGCTCCAGGTGTTCGTGTTGTCGATGTCAACAGCACATTTTGAGATGATTCTTGTCTTGCGAGTGCAACTTTTGGAGGACTTGGCCTTGATGCGTTTCTCTTGTTTCGTCGAATCGCCTCCTGGGAAAACACCTCAGAAATGAGTATATCATTCGAGGCATTTCTGGTCAAGAAAGGGGCCGACTTGAGGACGGTCCAGGAGTACCTTGGATACTCGACCCTGCTTATGGTCCAGCGGTACAGCCACGTCACCGAGGTGTCCGCAGGAGCATGATCCAGCTCCTTGGGAGGGAGAACCTGCAAGATTCCCCTACGTTTCCCCTGCGGTCGGCAAAAGCCGGCCTTCCAAAATCATGAAAAATGCTTAAATCTACGGCGAAGGGCAGGTGGCGGAACTGGCAGACGCAGCGGACTTAAAATCCGCTGCCCGCAAGGGCGTGTGGGTTCAAATCCCTCCCTGCCCAAGCCGCATCCCTCCCTATAAGGGGAGGGATGCAGCTGTGGGGGAAAGAGTCTTTTTATGAGAATAGCCAGACCAGGACCGAAGTACATGGCCATCGGCGTCGGGGTGGTCTTCATCGGCTGGGTGATCTCGGGGTTCGCGGTGAGCAACGCCTTCGGGGTCCTCATCGAGTTTCTGGCCGGGCTCTTCGTGCTCTTCTGCGCCTATTTCTTCAGGGACCCGGAGCGCATCCTGCCCGCGGACCCGGACAAGCTCTACGCGCCCGGCGACGGGGTCGTGCTGAGCGTCGGCAGCGAGGGCTCGGGCGGCACGGTCCTGCGGATCTTCCTCTCCATCTTCGACGTCCACGTCCAGCGGGTCCCCTGCGCGGGCATGGTGGAGCAGGTGGAGCGCCACGCCGGCTCCTTCCTTCCCGCGATGAAGGACGACGCCAAGTCCAATTTCCGGGTGGAGCTGCGCCTTAAGCCCGAAGGCGGACGCGAGCCGGTCACGGTCGAGCAGATCACGGGCATCGTGGCCCGGCGCATCGAGTGCTGGGTCAAGCCCGGAGACAAGCTCTCAACCGGCCAGCGCTACGGCATCATCCATTTCGGCTCGCAGGTGGCCGTGCGCATGCCGGCTTCGGCCAAGTGCGTGGTCAAGCCCGGCGACCGGGTGGCGGGAGGGATCACGGTGGTGGGAGAATGGACAAGCAAGCCCTGAAGCGCTCCGGACGGCTCCTGGCCCCGTCGTTCTTCACGATCGGGAACATGGCCTGCGGCTTCTACGCGCTCATGGCCTCTCACCGCATGGAACTCTCGGCCGCGGCGTGGGCCATCTTCCTGGGCATCGTTTTCGACATCCTCGACGGCAGGGTGGCGCGCCTCGTGCACGGGGAATCCACCTTCGGCATCGAGATCGACTCCCTGGCGGACTTCCTCACCTTCGGCATCGCGCCCGCGCACATGATGTTCGCCTTCACCCTGAAGGACTACGGGGTCTGGGGCTCCTTCATGGCCTTCCTCTTCGCCATGTGCGGGGGACTGAGGCTTGCCCGGTTCAACGCCCTGGTGCACGACTCGGGCGGGAGCAAGACGCATTTCACGGGCCTGCCCATCCCTGCCGGGGCCTCGGTCCTGGCCTCCTTCATCCTGCTCTACCAGATCGTGGAGCAGGGCAAGCCCGCGCATACCTGGAAGCCCCTCATGAACCAGCTCCCCCTGCTTTACGCCCTTGCGCCCGTGATGGTGGTGCTCATCTCCTTCCTCATGGTTTCGACCATCCCCTTCGCGGCCTTCAAGGCCGGGTCGCTCTGGCAGCGCCACGAGCTCGGCGACGAGGACGAAGCCCAGGGAGGGGTCTTCCCTCCGAGGAACGTGCTCGTGCTGCTGGGAGGGGCCGGGGGCGGGTTCCTGTTCTTCGTCTACCCGCAGACCGTGCTCTTCGTGGCCAGCGTCATCTACGCGCTCACCGGTCCCGCGCTGTGGGTGGGGCGTCTGACGGGCCTGCTCTCCCCTGGACAGGCAGTTCCACCAGCAGGACCCGCCCGTCCGTCCTGAAGGCGTAGCCCTTGTCGTTCTCCCCGCTCAGGGGGATCTGGGGCAGCCGCACCAAGGACAGTTTCACGCCCGGGACTTTCCTTCCCAGCGTGCTCGCGATGAAAGCGCGCTCCGAGTCCATGTCCGGGTCCGGCCGATGGGAGAGGTCGCGCCAGCGGATCGCGAGGTCGCGGTTCCCCGACCCCCACCAGAGCTCGCGGCCCTCCGGGTCCGTGAAGCCCGTGCGCCAGAGCCTGAAGTGGTGCCTGGAGACCAGGGGGCGGTCTATGACGGCCCAGTTCATGTCCTGGTTCCGCGAGAGGAACCGGTAGAGGTTGAAGGGCGGGAAGCGCCTGAGCTGACTGCCGGAGAGGAGCTCCGCGGTCCCGGCCCGCAGGCTCTTGCCCAGGCTGAGGGGGACTTCGGTCCAGCCGGCCAGGGCCAGGGCATGGCGCACGTCCTCGGCCGTGCCCCAGAACGCCAGGTTCCAGGGGTCGCCCTCACGGCCGCCCCGGCCTTCGTTGCGGCCCGCCAGGAGCTTGAGGCAGGAAGCGGCCTCCGCCCTCGAGACCGGGCGGCTGGAGAGGGTCCCGGGGTCCAGCGGGAAGAGGAGGTCGCTGAAGAACGCCCCGCCAAGAGCCGCGAGGAAGAGGACCCCCGCCGCGGCCAGGGGCTTTCTCATGGCGAGCGCTTGGAGAGGTCAGCCTCCAGATACGCGGCCATGAGATCGGCGTTGGCGGCCGGGTCGTCGCAGAGGCGCAGGCGCGAGCATTCGGCTTGCTCGGCCGCTCTCAGGCAGGCCGCAAGACGCCGGCCCGCGATCCGCGCCAGTCTGAGGCTTCCGGGGATGAAGGGCGGAGGGGGGAGCATGAGCTCCAGGACCTGGGGAAGGCCCAGCCCGAGCACGACCGGGGCCAGGAGGCTGGAAGCGGCCTCCGGCTTGGAGCAGGGCACGAGAGAAGGGGCCTGGGCTCCGTTCCGGCTGGCCACGAAGATCCAGTCCAGCGGAGCCCGGTCAGCGATGCGGTCCTGGAAGTACGCGACGTCTACGAGGCGCTTGACCCCGAAGCGCCTGCGCTTGAAGGTCCGCACGAAGCTCTCCGGGATGCCGGCTGCATCCGAGCCCCGCAGTCCCAGCCTCAGGGGAAAGGCCCTCAGGGTCCGGCCGTGAGCCTCGATGAGGGGGAGGTCGTCCGAGAGGAGCGCGAAGCCCGGCCGGCTCAGGAGCTCGAGGGCCAGCCTGGACTTGCCTCCGTTCATGGGCAGGAAGAGCAGGCCGCCCCTCCCCCGGAAGGAGAAGCCCAGGGCATGAGCCCGATGCAGGCCTTGGCCGTCGAGCAGGTCTCCTGCGCGGGAGAGGACCGCGAGATAGGCGAGTTCGTGGAGGAGGTCCCGGTCAGGCCCACAGAGCGTTCCCCGCTCCGCCGCGAGGTCGTAGACGAGCAGGGCTTGCCCTCCGTAGTCCACGCTCCTGACCGAGCCCTTCGTGGAGATCCGGGCTGAGCGCCAGGAGAGTCCCTGTCCCCTGGGCAGCCTGTCCTGCGGGACCGGCTCCACGCGGACCTCCAGGACGGAGTCCGCGGCCGTGCCCCCGCTCCGCCGGCTGTCCGGCAGGATGAAGTACGCGAAGTCCCTGGCCAGGCGCTCGACGAGGTCGCTGTCTTGGCAGAGGACCGAGACGGCGGCGCCGTGGAAGTCGAGGTCCAGGACCCGCGCCGCGGACCGGACGGTCACGCTCATGTGCGCGCGCCTCGCCTGCGGCTCCGGAAGGCCAGGCAGTCCAGGGTCCCGGCTGCCAGGCCCGCGGCGTAGCAGAGATGCGCGATCGGAGCCAGGATCGTGAGCCAGGTCAAGGCCGAGCCCGGCTCCTCCTGTTGGCGGGCCAGCACGGAGAGGCCGTTGGCTGCGCTGGCCGCGGCATAGGCGGCCAGGGCGAGGAGGGCCGCTTCAGGGACGCGCGGGACCGCCAACAGGCAGGCTGCAGGGATCAGGGGGCCGAGGTGGAAGAGGCGCAGGGAGCCGGGCCGCTTGAGGCTCATCTGCGCCCTGCCCCAGCCGGAGAGGAAGCACTGCCGGGCAAAGCCCGCAAGCCCCGGCCTGCGCTCGTGGAAGACGAAGAGACCCGGAGCGTGCAGGGCGCGCCGGCCCCTGGCGAGGAGCTGCGCCAAGAGCAGGTTCTCCTCGTTGCGGACCAGGGTCTCGTCGAAGCCGAGGCCCGACGCTTCGAGGGCTCTGCGGTCGAAGACTAGGTTGCAGAGGATGAGGCCGCGGTCGTCCGTCCAGGTCTCGCAGGGGAATCCCCGGCCGTGCCGCCGGATAGGGCCGGAGCCCAGGGCCGAGTCCAGGACATGGCCGACGCAGCGTTGGAAGAGGGCGCTTCCTGCCGGGGTCCGGTCAGGACCTCCGACCGCGGCCGCGTCCGGATGGCGGTCCAGGGTCCTGGCAAGCAGGCTGAAGTAGCCCGGCGGAAGGGCGACGTCGTCGTCGAAGAAGGCCAGCCAGCGGCTGCGGGCCAGCCGCACGGCCCTGTTGCGGCCCTCGCCCAGGGAGAGCCCTCCGGCGGGCAGGATCGCCAGGCCCGGGAGCCTCCCCTGGAAGCGGCGGGCGACCGCGGCGCACGCGTCTTGGCGGCCGTTGAGCACGAGGACGGTCTCGAAAGGCGCGGCCCCCTCCTGCCGGGCGAGGCTCTCGAGGCAGCGCGCCAGGGACTCGGGCCTGGAGGCTAGGATGACGGCCGCGGCGTCGAGGACGGCGCGCGGAGCCCCGAGCTCGGCCCTGGCCGGGGCGGAGGTCGGGGCGGTCATGCTATTTCCTGGGGAACAGGGGCGGTCCCTTCGAGATCTTCTCCGCGGGAGGGCCGTCCGGGAACCGGCGCACGCCCAGTTGGGACTGCATCTTGGCCGCGGTCTGGGGCATGAACGGCTCGATCCAGCCCGCGATGATGCGCAGCGAAATCACCAGGTCGCAGAGGATCTCGCGGGTCTTGTCCATGTCGGTCTTGGCCAGGGCCCAGGGCGCAGTGGCGTTGACGTGGCCGTTGAGGCGGCCGACGCCGGCCCAGGCGATGGCGAGCGCATCGGAGAAGGCCAGCTTCCTCATGGCCGCGCCGAAGGCCCCGGCCTCAGAGGAGAGCCGGGAGGCCTGCGGGGCCTTGCTCAAGTCGGTGCCGCGGGGGAGTTGTCCGTCGAGATACTTGTCCACCATCTGCACCACGCGGCTGAGGAGGTTGCCCAGGTCGTTGGCGAGGTCCGCGTTGTAGCGCTTGCGCATGGACTCCGGGGAGTAGTCGCCGTCGTTGCCGAACGGGACCTCCCGCAGGAGGAAGTAGCGGAAGGCGTCCACGCCGTAGTCCCGGGTGACATCGCGGGGGTCGACGAAGTTGCCCAGGGACTTGCCCATCTTCTGCCCGGCCACGGTCCACCAGCCGTGGGCGAAGACCATGGAGGGCGGCTCGACCTTGAGGGCCATGAGCATGGCGGGCCAGATCACGGCGTGGAACCGGTAGATCTCCTTGCCCACCATGTGCACGTCCGCGGGCCATGCCGCGGCGAAGGCCTGGGGGTCGCGGCCCCAGCCGTGGGCGCTGATGTAGTTGATCAGGGCGTCGAACCAGACGTAGACCGTGTGCCCCGGGTCGCCCGGGACCGGCACGCCCCACTTGACCTTGGTCCTGGAGATGGAGATGTCCTGGAGGCCGCCCTCCACGAAACGGATGATCTCGTTGGCGCGGTGGCTGGGGCTCAGGAAGCCGGGCTTGGCGCGGTAGAGGTCGAGGAGGGCCTTGCCGTACTTGGAGAGCTTGAAGAAGTAGCTCTCCTCCGCCACCACCTGGAGGGGCTTGCCGCAGTCCGTGTTGGGGCAGTACCGCTTTCCGTCCTTGTCCGGGGCCTCGACGGCCGTGAAGTAGGTCTCGCAGGAGACGCAGTAGAAGCCCTCGTAGCGCCCCTTGTGGATGTCGCCGCTCTCCTGGAGCGCGGTGAAGACCTTCTGGACGCACTCCTCGTGCCTGGGCTCGGTGGTGCGGATGAAATCGTCGTACTGGACGTCGAGGTGCTTCCAGAGGTCGCGGAATTTCTCGGCGTACTCGTCCGCCCACGCCTTGGGCGTCATGCCCGCGGCGAGGGCCGCGGCTTCGATCTTGGAGCCGTGCTCGTCCGTGCCGGTCAGCAGGAAGGACTCGCGGCCCTGTCCCTTCATGTAGCGGTTGAGCACGTCGGCCGCGACCGTGCAGTAGGCGTGGCCGATGTGGGGGGCGGCGTTGACGTAGTACAGGGGCGTGGTGATGTAGAACTTTTTCACTTTCCTTCCTTCGTCCTCATAGGTTCTCCGTCTCCAGGTGGGCCAGGGTCAGGATGGTCGCGGGATCGGCGTTGGCGCGCAGGTCCCGGCGGAGCCTGTCGATGCTGCGCAGGACCGGGGCGGCCAGGCGGTAACCCACCCCGCCGCTCCGGATCTTGAGCCTCAGGGACTGCTCCAGGCAGAACAGGGAGAGCTCGACCTTGGCCCTGGCGAGGTAGAGCTCCCGCGGCAGTCCCTCGGGGGCGTCGAACGGGTCGAGCATGGGAGCGGGCAGGCCGGCTTCGTGGAGCTCGAGGGCGCGGGAGGCCGAGCCGTCGCAGAGTTCGGAGAGGGTCGAGGCCTGCCGCTCCTCCACGCCGCGCTCAAGGAGGATGTCCCGGATGATGGCGGCCGGCAGGGGGGCGAAGGGCACGAGGAAGCACCGGGAGCGCACGGTCGCGGGCAGGCTCTCCTTGCGCGAGGCCACGAGGATCCAGAGGGTCTTGGGCGGGGGCTCCTCGATGATCTTGAGCAGGACGCTCGCACCCGCGGTCTCCATGGTGTGGGCCGCGGCGATGACCGCGACCTTCCAGGAGCCCAGCATGGAGCCGAGCTCCATGTCTCGGCGCAGGTGCCGCAGGGTGTCCACGCGCAGGGTCTTCTGTTTGGCCGGGTCCTCCTCGCGCAGGGTGGCCTGGTACTGGGAGTCGATGACCCTGAGGTCCGGGTGGGCGCGCTTGGCCGTGGAGGCGCAGGGCCCGCAAGCTCCGCAGCCGCCCAGGGGGTCCATGGGGCGCTCCGAGCAGAGCAGAGCCCTCGCGAACTCGAGGGCCATCATGGTCTTGCCCACCCCCTCCGGGCCGTGGAAGACCATGGCTGAGGGGATGCGGCCCTTGGCGAGGAACCGGCCCAGGAGAGCCGCGGTCCGCTCCTGCCCGCGCAAGTCGGAGAAGGGCATCTGCTAGTCTTCCCCCCCGGGGGGGGAAGACTCTCGTTCGGGGGGCATGACCCGCTTCATGAAGTCTTCCTTCTGTAGGAGTCCGTCCACCTTGCTCGCGATCAGCTCATGGAGCTCCGCGACCGGCAGCCTTCCGTTGACGAGCAGGGTCCGCGGCTCGGCGCGGGACAGCCTGCGGTAGGCCTGCCGCACCTTCATGCGGAAGTCCGCGCCCTCGCGCTCGATGCGGTCCAGGGAGCCCCTGGGACGGGAGCCGAACTCGCTCTCCGGGATGTCGAGGACCAGGGTGAGGTCCGGGACGAGGCCGCAGGAGGCGACGCGGTTGAGGGTGCGGACCACGGCCAGGCCCAGGCCGCGGGCGCAGCCTTGGTAGGCCAGGCTCGCCATGGTGTAGCGCTCGGAGAGGACGATCTTGCCGGCCCGAAGGGCGGGCAGGATGATCTCGCGGGTGTGCTGGGCCCTGCTGGCCTCGTACAGGAAAAGCTCGGCCAGGGGGTCGATCTTGCGGTCCGGGTCGAGCAGGATGTCGCGGACCGCCTCGGCCAGGGAGGTGCCTCCGGGCTCGCGGGTGTGGACCACGGGGACGCTCCGCCGCCTCAGGGCCCGGACGAGCAGCAGGGCCTGGGTGGATTTTCCGGACTTGTCCGGGCCTTCCATCACGACAAAGACGCCCGGCTGCGCGCTCATCGTGGGATTCTATCAAAATGGCGGCTGAAGACTCTGCGGCCGGCGGGAAGGGGGCCTCAGTTGCAGGTCAGCCAGCTCGGCCACTTGCGCTCCGGCAGGTCCTTCCAGGACTCCCGCTGGAGGATGACCGTGGTCGTCCGGACGTAGTCTCCGGCATCGGCCGAGTAGTAGATGGTGAAGGTGTTGGGCGTGACCGAGGTCATGCCCACGACGAACATGGCTCCCACGAACTCGGCCGAGCCCGCGCCGCCGATCTGGGTGAGGTTGCCTCCGATGTAGGTGAAGCCCTTCACCACGACCTTGGAGAGGCACTTATACCTGCTCGAGTCGGACTTGTAGCTTGACGACAGGCCCGGGAAGGTCGCGGGCGCGTCAGGGTCCACGGGCGTGTTGTTGAGCGGGCCCGCGCAGGTCATCTTCATGTCCTTGTAGTACTGCCAGGAGGCGGCGTTGAGGCCGTACTGCTGCCAGGCCTTGCGCGGCAGGCGGGCCTCGAGCGCGCCCTCGCCCGACTGGCCGTTAGGCAGGCTCACGTTGCCGGTCACCACGAGCACGCCCTGGACGAAGATCGTGCCTTCCACGCAGAGGTTGCCTTGGATGTAGTAGGTTTCGTCGTTGGCGCAGTCGGTGGCGTTGGAGCAGGTCAGGTTGCAGGGCACGCCGCAGGCGCTGCCGGAGTTCTTGCCCCAGCACTGGTTGGTGGTGAAGAGGTTGGGCGAGGCCGGAGTGGCGGTGTGGGAGGCCAGGGCCGCGTAATAGAAGCCGTCCACGTCGATGCCCGGGTCCGGGGGGATGTCCTGCTCGTAGGAGTGCCAGCCCGCGCAGGCCGGGTCGCAGTTGGGCTGGAGGTTTCCGTTGGTGTCGAGGTCGATGGCTCCGGAGCTCCACATCTGGGGGTGGTTCCTGCCGTTGACCGTGATGCTCTTGGGCGAGATGATGGCGCCCCACTCCACCGAGGTCTGCGAGCCGTCCACCGTGACGCCCGAGCGGCCGTAGACGGCCGTGTCGCCCATGGGGATGTTGGAGTAGATCGCCTCGATGGCGCGCTCCTCCTTCTGGGCCGAGTGCTTGGACACCGAGACGATGGTGACCTGGTCCTCGTCCGGGCCGCTGGAGATGGCGATGGTGTAGCAGCCGCCGGAGGTGTCGTTGTAGACCTGGTTGAAGTTGTAGCCCGCGGGGAAGGTGCCGAGCTGCCCCGCGGCCCAGGTCGTCGTGCTCTCCGAGATCTTGCGGTAGCCCCGGTCCACGCCCCCTTCGGCGAGCTGGAAGGCGGTCATGTTCTGGGTCTGCTTGACGGCCCACTTCGACTCGTTCTGCACGTACATGACCATGACCGGGACGAGCACGGCCAGGACCATCAGGATGATGATCACGCCCACCAGGATCTGCCCGCGTTCCTTGCGCATCAGTTCATGATCCTCACTTTCTGGATGGAGAGCTGGAGCGCCTTGCGCCTCTGGAGGTAGGTCGGCGCCTGCATGGTGATCGCCACGGAGATGATGTCGGGCTCGTAGGTCTTGGGGTAGGTGAAGGAGAGGTAGCCCAGGCGGTTGGAGAGCATGGTGGTGACCACGGCCGCGCTGGAGACCTTCATCATGAGCTTGGTGTTCTCCTGGTAGAACTGGACCGTCCCTCCCTTCTCCGGGTTGAAGGTGATGCGCGAGAAGGGCGGCTGGTTGGCGACCTGGTCGATGATGACGGTGTTCTTCTGTGCCTGGCGCAGCCACCGGTTCATGGTCTCGATGGCGATGCGCACGTCCCGCTCGATCTCGTTGCGGGCGGTCGTGACCCGCCAGAAGTTGGTCATCTGGATCAGGATCGGGGCCGCGGCCGCGGCGAGGATGCCGAGGATGGCCACCACCATCATGACCTCGGTGAGGCTGTAGCCCCGGGGCCGCCGCGGCGTCCGTCCGATGGTCCTCATGCTACCAGGCTCCCGTGAAATCGGTGTTGGGGGTCGATCCGCCCGCCGTGACCGGGACTCCCGCCTTGGTCTTGCGCTTGAGGCTGAAGGTGCCGGTGTAGGGATCGGCGTCCGGGTAGTAGGCGCTCATGTTGTAGTCGCCCGCCGTGACCTCCAGGGAATAGGTGCCGTCGGACTGGCTGGAGATCGAGTAGACCGGGAAGGCCATGCCCGGACCCGAGGAGCCGTAGATGGCGGCCGGCGGGTCCGTGATGGCTCCCACGCTCGCGATGACGAGCACGCCGGTCGTGATGGCGTTGCCCGAGGCGTCCTTGACCACGCCGCTGATGGTGCCCATGCCTCCCGTGACCGTGATGGTGCCCACGTGCACGACCTGGCCGGAGGCCGAGATGGTCCCGGTCAGGGGGTCCGTGGGGCTCGTGCCGTAGGACTGCCCGGCCGAGAGGATCGGGGTGACCGTGTAGGCCGCGGCATTGACCGGCACGTAGATGTAGAAGTAGCCCGTCCCGTCGGAGTAGCCCTCGTAGTTGGTCCCGGCCAGGGCGGCCTTGACCACGACGCTGGGCAGGGCCCCGGTGCCGCTCGTGACGTAGCCCATGATCGTGCCCGACTGCGCCAGGTGGAAGTCGGGCACGCTGACGATCTCGCCGACGCCGACCGTGGCGGCCGCGGAGTCCGTGGCGTAGCGGGAGTCGTCCGTGTTGAAGTTCGCGTTGACCGTGAGGGTCCCGGTCGAGACGTTGAGGAGGTAGAAGCCCTGGGCCGACGTCCTGTTGGAAGGACCGCCGGCCTCCACGAGGATGTCCGGGATCGGGGTGGAAAAGGCCGCGCCCGAGCCGTAGACGTAGCCCTGCAGGAAGCCTCCGGTGGAGGTGGAGGTCAGGATCGAGTGATTGGTGTTCGCCGCCGGCCAGGTCGGCTCCGTGGCCGCGTTGGGGATGTAGGTCGTGGTGTTCTGGAGCACGGCCACGGTCCCGACTTCGAGCATGTAGGCCCCTGAGGTGATGGAGACGGACCATGTCCCGGTGGTCACGCCGAGGATGGAGAACTGGGCGCGTTCCGTCTCGGTCCCGGGGTCGAGGGTCGAGGTCTGGACAGGGACCGAGCGGCCGTCCGGGGACGAGGCCATGGCGCCGTGCGCGGGCCGGCCCACCAGGGGGACGCGCACGATCGAGGTGTTGCGCGGGGGCGTGGTGACCGCCAAGTCGTAGAGCCAGTTCTTCTCCGTGTAGTCCGTGTCGTAGGAACTGCCGTAGTTGAGGTCCACGACCTCGCTGAGATAGTGCGTCTTGCGCACGAGCTGGTAGCCGTCCATGACCCCGGTCGGCAGTCCCGCGCACGCGCCTTCCTTGAAGTCCGTGGGCGGGGAGGGGCCGGAGAGGTTGCTCCAGCACGCGCTGTCGTAGAACTTCACGCCGGGCCCGCCGCCGGACGGGGCGATGCCGATGCCTCCGTCCGAGTTGTCCACGAAGATATTCGAACCTTCCGCGGTGTAGTAGGCGTCGGCCGCGTAGAGGACGTCGTTGACCTGGATGTTCCGGGAGCTCGCGATGAGGTAGTAGGCGTGCGAGGGCAGGCTCGTGTTGACGTAGGTCAGGGGGATGATCTGTGGCGCGGCTCCGCCGGTCTTGTTGTCGTACCAGAGCTCGAAGGTGCCGGCGTTGATGGTCCAGGTATAGGTGGTGGGGTTGTAGACGTCGATCCACTCCCTCTCCGGGCTGCCGTTGCCGTTGACGCCGTCGCTCGAGACCACGAGCTGGGAGAGCACGAGCTGGGTCGAGATCCACACCGTGCCGGAGACGCTGCCGCTGGCGATCTGGACCATGCTGAAGTCCGCCTCTCCCGGGGTCCCGCGGTGGGCCGCGATGTTGGTCCGGATCGCCTGATAATAGCCCGTGGAGGAGCAGAGGATGGAGTAGGTGCCCTTGGCCACGGAGAAGGTGTAGTCCCCACCGGCGTCCGTGAACGCGGTCCAGTTCGGGTAGCCCACGACCTCGATGAGGGCTCCCTGCAGGGGCGCGCCCAAGGAGGTGAGCGCGGTGCCGAAGAGCCCCGAGTCCATGCCCGAGACCGACGGGTTGGCGAGCAGGTTCTTGACGACGAGGGTCCGGGCTTGGCTGCCGTCCTCCCAGAACAGGTAGGAGGTCAGGAGCTTCATCCCCGTGTCGTTGGCGCTGTAGGACACGGTCGAGATCTGTCCGCCGGCCATCTCGGCGTAGGCCACGTGCACCGCGCGGGTGAAGCTCGGGTAGCCCCACATGTTGATGGTCTCGGTGGGGTAGGTCCGGTCGTCGTATTCGTACCCGTGGAGGAAGGCGGTGTGCGTGGTGACGAGGAGCTGGTAATAGGAGTAGTTCTTGAGGACTTCCATCTTCTCCTGGACCAGGTTGTTGGCGAGGGTCCTGGTGCGGGACTTATGGATGGACTTGGTGATGAAGCTGAAGCTGCTGAAGCCGGCGATGACGATGATGGTGAGGATGGTCATGGCCACGACCATCTCGACCAGAGTGGCGCCGCGCCGCGAGGCTCTCTTGCGTGTCATCGATGGGCTGGTGCTGCGACTCGGCGGGTTCGCAGGGGGTCCAAGCACTATGAAGTATAGGTGGTTTTGTACGCCAAATCAAGGAGGAGGGGATGTGACCATAGTCCGTGACGCGGGTCACAAAGTCAGTGGTGTCAGCGCGGCCCTGGCGCCTCCGCCCCCTGGCCCATCCGACCCCCTTCCGGGGCTTGTCACGAAGAGGGGGATCGGATGGGCGCTATCGGGTCAGGAGCACTCGGAGAAGCCGCAGTCGTGGCAGGTCGGGCCGGAGCAGCCCGACTCGTACGACACGTTGGAGGAGTAGCACTTGGGGCAGTACTCCGCCTTGGGGAGCGCGATGACGTCGACCTTGGTCTTCTCGGTCTCGCTCTCCCCGTCGTTGATCCAGCCGGTCTTCTTGAGGTGCTGGCGGAGCGCGATCGAGATGGCGTGCGGGATGGAGTTGACCTTGTTGTCGCCGAGGCCTATGGGCCGGTCGCCCTTGACGGCGTTCAAGTGCTTGAGGATCTTGATGGGGTCCCCTCCCTCGGCCAGGTACTTGGAGAGGAGGATGCCGACCAGCGAGGTCAGGCCCGAGATCTCCGTGCCCAGGGGCGGGATGTTGGTGAAGACCTGGTAGGGCCCGCGCTCGTCGTAGTTGATGTGCAGGTGGAGCGGGCCGTAGCCGGTCTTGATCTGGTAGTACTCCGAGGACACCCCGAACGCCGTGGAGGGGTCGCGGCGCTTGGTCTTGGTCGGGGTCGGGGCGAGGTTCAAGACCTGCTGGGCCTTGGAACCGTCGCGGTAGATGGTGATGCCCTTGCACCCGAGCTCGTAGGCCAGGAGGAGCGCGTTCCTCACGTCCTCGATGGTGGCCGAGTTCGGGAGGTTGATGGTCTTGGAGACCCCGTTGTCCGTGTGCCGCTGGAAGGCGGCCTGGATCTGCACGTGGAAGTCCACCGAGACGTCGTGGGCCGTGGCGAAGAGCCGCTGGACGGTCTCCGGGATCTCGGGGATGCCGCGCACCGACTTGTGGTTGTCGTTGATGCGGCTCCACAGGCCGGTCTCGGAGAGGCCGAAGAAGCCGTTCTTCTCGGCCACCTCGCGGAAGAGCGGGTTGACTTCGAAGAAGACGTCGGCGGGCTTGGGGGCCTCGCCCTTCTTGATGGCGTCAAGGGCCTTGGCGTTGTAGCGCGTGTAGGCCACGGCGAAGAAGGGCTCGATGCCGCTGCCCTGCAGGCCGGCCGCGATGGCGATGGTGCCGGTCGGGGCGATGGTCGTGCGCGCGCAGTGCCGCGGGGTCCGGGTCTCTCCGCGGTAGTAGACCCCGGCCGGGTCGTAGACGGAGTTCTTCCAGTTCGGGAAGACCCCGCGTTCGCGGGAGAGGCCCTCGGACGCCGAGAGGGCGGTGTCGTTGATGAAGCGCATGACCTTGGTGGCCGTCTCGAGGGAGGCCGCGGAGTCGTACGGGACGCCGAGCTTGACGAGGGACTCGGCGAAGCCCATCACGCCCAGGCCGATGCGGCGGTTGCCCTTGGCCATCTTCTCGATCTCGGGCAGGGGGTAGTTGTT
>JACRDQ010000043.1 GCA_016218545.1 Elusimicrobiota bacterium | reverse complement strand
GCTTGGATTTGAGCGACGCATCCAGGTCCGACACGACCGGCTGATTGAAGCCTATGAGGGCTTCTTCACCCTGGCGTGCATCAAGATCGCGCTGCGGAAATTCAGGAATCATCGTCGATGAATGCGAGACTAGCTCTAGACAGTTTTACCGGGATTCCCGGTAGTATTGACAATCACCTGGATTCCCGGTAAAAAGAACAAACTCCTAGAAAGGCCAGGGAGCAGGGCTGGGACCGTCCTAGGGCTCCGCGAGCTCAGGGGATGGCGGCCAGGAAGCCCGCGGCGGGCAGGACCGGGATGCCGTCGGCGCTGCCCGGCCGGTCCAGGCGCGCGGTCACGACCATCGCCGGAATCCCGCCGAGCATTGCAATGCCGCCATGGCAGAAAGTCATGCCCCCATCCCAGGCCCGACCCCGCATGCCGACGCCGGCGAGCGCCATCCGTCCGCGATATTGCTATAATTCTTGACCATGCGGGTCCCGAGGGCCTTTGCCGTCCTGCTCTTCAGCCTCGCGCTATCAGCCTGCGCCGGCGTCTCAGTCACCATCCCCAGGTCCGACGCCCGGGGAGGCCCGTCCTTCCAGGGCGGCAAAGGCCCGGCAGGCATGCCTCCGGCCCCGGTGTCCTCGTCCGCGCCGGACAGCGCCCCTGCGGCGGCAGAGACCCTTTCCAAGCCCGCCCAAGCCGCGAAAGCCGACGGCACGGCCACCAAGGAAGAGCTGGCCATCCAGGCGGCCCTGGCCAAGGTCCGCTCAGGCAAGGCCGGCTACAAGGTCAGGCCCGGCGACCTCATCGAGATCAGCGTGTTCCAGGAGAAAGACCTGGACCGCAAGCTCCGCGTGGGGCCCGACGGGCTCATCACCTATCCCCTGGCAGGCAAGGTCACCGTCGGGGGCTTGGACGTGCCGGCCGCGGAAGCCGAGCTGGCGACCGCTCTCCAGAAGTACCTCATCAACCCCCAGGTCTCCATCTTCGTGTCCGAGTACAGCTCGAGCCTCGTGCACATCCTCGGCGAGGTCAGGAGCCCGGGCTCCTATCCCATCCCCGGCGACCGGCCCATGACCGTGCTGGAAGCCATCAGCCAGGCCGGAGGCTTCACCCAATACGCCTCCCAGGAGCGCACCCGCGTCATCCGCGAGGCGGACGGCAAGCCCCAGACTTTCAACGTCAATGTCCGCGCCATCACGGCCGGAAGCAAGGAGCTCGACATGAAGCTCGAGCCCAATGACGTCATCTTCGTGCCGGAGAGCTTCTTCTGACATGATCGAAGCCCAAGACCAGGAACAGGCCCTCGACCTTCAAGGCATCCTGGCCGCGCTCTCGCGCCGCCTCTGGACCATCCTGGCCGTGCTCATCGCGGCCCTGGCAGGCACCGGCGTCTACGTCTTCACGGCCAAGCCGGTGTATTCCGCCTCCGCCTTGATCCTCATCGAGAAAGAGGAGAAAGGCCGCGCTTACAGCGAGACCACGGTGTCCGAGGCCAAGGCTGACGACTACTACCAGACCCAATACATGCTGCTCAGGAGCAGGAGCCTGCTCAAGAAGGTCTGCGAGAACCTCGAGCTCGCCAAGCTCCCCGAGTTCTCGGGCGGGGTGGATTCCCTGGCCGCGGCGGTGTCGATCATTCCCGTGACGCGCAGCAGGCTCGTGAACATCAGGGCCGACTCCTTCGACCCCGAGCTTGCGGCCCGCATCAGCAACAACCTGGCCGAGACTTACGTGGCCCAGAACCTGGAGAACAAGCTCTTCATCGCCAAGGACATCCTGGCCACCCTCCAGGAGAAGATCGACAAGAGCTCGGGCATGGAGGAGAAGTACCAGGCCCTGCCGAGCGTGGTCAACAACCCCGTCATCCAGGAGCTGAAATCCCACTACGCCAAGCTCCAGGCCAAGCTCGGCGACCTCTCAAGCAGATACACCGAGATCCACCCCGAGCGCGTGCGCCTCAAATCCGAGATGGCGGCCGTGCAGGCCCGCATCCGGGAAGAGACCCTGCGCACGGTCCAGGTCATGAAGGCCGAGCTCTCAGGCCAGCTCCTGGGCAACAACGTGCGCATAGTCGACCCTGCCGAGGTCCCGAAATTGCCCTCCAAACCCAAGAAGTCCCGGTCCCTGGCCATCGCAGGCTTCTTCGGCCTGGTGCTCGGCTGCGCCCTGGCCCTGGTGCTTGAGCACATGGACATGAGCATCCGCAACCAGGACGACGTGGAGAAGAAGCTCGGCCTGCCGTTCCTGGGCTCGGTCACCAAGTCCGTCAAGTTCCACAACGCCGGGGCCAGGCAGCTCTCGGACCTCATGGCAGGCACCGAGTCCTTCACGGGCGAGGCCTTCAAGAACATCCGGACCATGGTAGGCTTCGCTGCCGCGGATTCGAAGCTCCGGCAGATCCTCATCACGAGCTCGGTCCAGGGCGAGGGCAAGACCTTCCTCACCATGAACCTCGCCATGGTCTTCGCGCAGTTGGGGCAAAAGGTCCTCCTCATCGAAGGAGACATGCGGCGGCCCAACATCCACAAGACCTTCGCTCTATCCAAGGAGAAGGGCCTGAGCCATTTCCTCGCGCACGGCAGGGACATCCATGAGCTTGAAAGCCACATCCAGGACACGGGCTTCCCGAACCTCAAGGCCCTGGTCTGCGGGATGGTCCCGCCCAACCCCAGCGAGCTCCTGAGCACGCCCAAGCTCAAGGCCATCCTCGACTGGGCGGGCAAGAACTACGACCAGGTCTTCGTGGACGGCACGCCCGTCTTCCCCATCACGGACGCGCTCCTCTGGGGCAGGCTCATGGACGGAGCCATCTTCGTGTGCCAGCACGGCGGGGTGCACATGAACCTCGCCTTGAAGGCCAAGCAGAAGCTCGTGGACGGCGGCATCAAGATCATCGGCTGCGTGCTCAACAAGGTCGTCTTCGGGGGCCGCGGCTACGGCTATTACGACAAGTACTACCACTACTACCACTACTACCACTACGGCTACGGCCCGGACAAGAAGGACAAGAAAGCCCGGGCCGAGAAGAAGCCGGACCTCGTCTAACCATGAAACCAACGCGCCTCTTCGCCCTGCTGACTCTCGCCGCTCTCCTCGCCTCCTGCCAGGCCACGACCCCGCCCGCCCAGGCGCCGGGCCAGGCTCCTTCGGCGACCGGCTCAGCCTCGGCGCCCACCCAACCCGCAGGCGGTGATGAGGACCCTGCCGTCCAGGCGGCCCTCAAGCAGGTCAAGGCTGCGCAATCCGCGGACTACCGCATCAGCCCCACGGACCTCGTGGACATCACCGTGTTCCAGCAGGAGGACCTCACCCGCAAGATCCGCGTGACGCAGAACGGCACCGTGGCCCTTCCCCTCATCGGCGTGGTCAAGATCGGGGGCCTCAGCGTGGACCAGGCCTCGGCGCTCCTGGCGGAGAAGTACAAGGAGTTCGTCATCAACCCCCAGGTCAGCATCTTCATCAACGAGTATGCCCAGCGCAAGATCTACGTGATGGGCGAGGTCAAGAGCCCGGGCTCCTTCGACCTGCCGGTCGAAGCCAAGCTCACGGTCATCGAGGCCATCACCCTGGCCGGAGGGTTCACGCCCATCGCCGCTCCGGACCGCACCAAGGTCGTGCGCGTACGCGACGGCCAGAACCAGAGCTTCGCCATCGAGGTCTCAGCCATCACCAAGAGGGGGGAGAAGGACAAGGACATCACCCTCGAGCCCAATGACGTGGTGGTCGTCCCGCAGAGCTATTTCTAAGCCCTGGGCTCAGGCCCAGACAACGCAGGAGCCATGAACATGCCCTTCACCGCAGAGCCCGCCCAACAACAGGATTTCGACATCCACGACTTCGTAGAGAAGCTCTCCCGCAGACGCTGGGTCATCACGGGCGCATGGCTTGCCGCAGTCGCAGGAGGCCTGCTCTATCTCGCCCTGGCCACGCCCGTTTACGAGGCGGTCGCCATGCTCGACATCGAGAAAGAGCAAGGCACCGGCGCGGTCTATGTCAACAACGGCTCGTTCGTCGAAAGCTCGGCCGAGGACTACTATCAGACCCAGTACAACCTCCTGCGGCGGCAGTCCCTGCTCGAGAAGGTCTACCAGGACCTCGACCTCTCCAAGCATCCTCAGTTCGGGCCTGGCGGGCTGGGCAGTCTCAGCAAAGCCATCAAGATCGCCCCGGTCCTGCGCAGCAGGCTCGTGAACATCAAGGTGGCGTCCTTCGACCCTGAAGCAGCAAGCAAGATCGCCAACAGCCTGGCCGAGACCTACACGGCGGAGAACCTCAGCCACCAGGTCTTCATCTCCAAGGACGTACTGCAAGCGCTCCAGACCGAGAGCGGCACCGCCAAGGGCCGCAAGCTCCACGAGTCTCTGCCTCAAGTCGTCAACAGCTCGCTCATCCAAGGCTTGAAATCCGATTACTTCAAGCTGGAGTCCCAGGCGGCCGAGCTCTCGCAGAAGGTGACCCCAAAGCACCCGGCCATGATCGCAGTCAAGACCAACATGGCCGCCTTACGCACCCAGATCGACACCGAGACCGACAAGATCGTCACCAGCCTCAAAGCCGAGCTTTCCGGACACCTGCGCGGCAACAACGTGCGCATCGTCGAGCCCGCGCGCACGCCCACCGCGCCTTCCAAACCACAGGGCAAGACCGTCCTGCCCCTATGCGTGTTCGGCGGGCTCGCCTTGGCCCTGTTTATCGGCCTTGCCGTAGATTTCCTCGACCAATCAGTGCGCGGGGAGGCTGACGTCGAGCAGAAGCTCAAGCTTCCCTTCCTCGGCCTCATCCCGCACAGCCGCAGGAAAGCGGGCGAGAAGGTCTACCAGCACATCCTGGCCAAGGAGCAGTCCTTCTCAGGCGAATCCTTCCGGGGCCTGCGTACCATGGTCGAGTTCGCAGGGGTCGGCGGCAAGGCCACGACCCTCATCGTCACCAGCGCCCTCGAGCAGGAAGGCAAGTCCTTCGTCTCCTCCAACCTCGCCGTGACCTTCGCGACCCTGGGCGAGGACGTCCTCCTCATCGACGGCGACCTGCGGAGGCCCAGCATCCACAAGGCCCTGAACCTGCCGCTCGAGCAGGGTTTGAGCGACTTCCTCGCCTCAGGCGAGGAGGCCTCCCAAGTCCAGGCCCTCATCAAGACCACCGAGGTCCCGGGGTTGAAGGTCCTCACTTGCGGGACCAGGCCGCCGAACCCCTCGGAGCTCCTCAACACTCCCAGGGTGCCCGCGCTCCTGGACTGGGCAGCCTCCCATTTCGACCGCGTCGTGATCGACACCGCTCCCATCCTGCCCATCCATGACACCCTGCTCTGGGCCCGCCACGTCCCATCCGCCGCCCTGGTCATCCGCTATGGAAAGACCGGAGCCGGGTCCACCCAATCCGCGGCGCGCAAGATCCATGCGACAGGCTGCAAGGTCCTCGGCGTGGTCGTGAATGCCGCGCGTCCCACAGGCCTGGCCTACCCGGACCGCTATTACTACTACCACAGCTACCACACTGCGGACGAGAAGGCTTCCCGAGCCCACAAGGAGGCTGGTCAGCCGGCCTAAGCCCACCGATGAATCGCAGCGCCATCACCATCCTTCTCGTCGTCCTCACTGCTATCGGCGGCCTTTTCTTTATTTCAGCATTCATGGACATCGTGGTCCTCATGGGCCGCCACATCCCGCAAGAGGACTTGGCCACAGACTACCTCGTAGGCCTCACCTGGGCCGTGTTCCTTGGAATCACCATCCTGATCTGGCCAGCGCCTGGCCAGGACAAGAAGTTCCTGTGCTGGGCCTGGACCATCAAGTGTCTCGTGACGCTGGGCTTCATGCTCATCTACGAGAACCACTACCCGACCGATGCCTTCGGCTACTTCGAGGAAGCCAAGAGTGAATTCTATGTTTGGAGCATGTTCCGGTTGGGCCAAGGAGGGGAGAATGTCATCCGCCTCGCGCATCTGCATACCATGCTCTTCCCCGCATCCTTTCACATGATGAAGGTCACCTTCTCCATGATCGGATTCATTGCGCTTTACACCTTCTACAGGGCAGGGACCTTGTTCATCGGCAAAGGCAGCGCACTGGTGTTTTGGACCGTGATGCTCTTCCCCACGCACATCTTCTGGTCTTCCATCCTCGGCAAGGACCCCATCATCCTTCTAGGTGTCGCGTGCTACGCTTACGGCGTCATCGGCTGGTACCGCCTAGACCGACCTCGCTACCTCATCTTCATGGCCCTTGGCATCCTCGGCGCCATGTTCATCAGGGTCTGGATGGGAGCAATCCTCACCTTGCCGCTGTCGGCATTCTTCATCTCCCGCATCCGGAGCATGCTTGGGAGGATGACGTTCATCGCCGTGGTGCTCATGTGCTTTCACTTCGCCAATGAGCGTGTCAGGGAACGCTTCAACATCGAGACCCGCCAGGAAATCGTTCAAACTGCGGCAGGCACGGCACAAGCCTGGGCCATTGGCGGGTCTGCCCAACTCATGGACTCGCAGTTCGACTCCCTGCAAAGGATGATCCTCTTCCTGCCCATCGGAGTATCATCAGCCCTGTTCCGACCCCTTCCAGGCGAGGTCGCCAACCTCTTTGGCGCCTTGGCTAGCCTGGAGAATGTCGCTTTCCTCCTACTGGTCCTTGTGGCCATAGTGCGGAGCCGATGGTACGACCTTCTGGACCCTATGGTGCTCTGGGCCACTGCCCTGCTCGGGACTTGGGCCTTCACCTATGCATTCGTGTCCTACCAGAACCTCGGCACAGCAGCGCGGTTCAAGATGCAGATCATGCCCATCTTCATCGGGCTCATCATGTATCTATCCAGGCGCAGGGCCGTAGTGGCAGTCCAGCCGACCCAGGCACAAAAGGCGCCCGCCGCATCGCTGTAACCTGCCATGTCTCAGAACCTCGACTCTCAGACAGTCCGAGGCTTTGGCAGACAATGGCAGCGCCTGACACAGGCCGAGCTCGATCCTGCTGAACTAGCTGAACTCTTCAGCCAGTATTTCTCGATCTTCCCCTGGGAGAGTCTTCCGACCAATGCCATAGGAGTGGACCTGGGATGTGGAAGCGGAAGATGGGCCAAGCTCGTCGCACCCAGAGTCGGCAGATTGCACCTGGTAGACGCAAGCCATGAAGCCCTGGACGTTGCCAGGAGCAATCTCGCCTCCCAGTCCAATTGCGAATTCCACCTCGCATCCATCGAGGCCCTGCCATTCCAGGATTCCACTCTTGACTTCGGCTATGCCCTCGGAGTCCTGCATCATATCCCGGACACGGCAGCGGGCATCAAGGCGTGCGTTGCCAAGCTCAAACCCGGAGCCCCGTTCTTGCTCTATCTGTATTACGATTTCGAGAATCGGCCTCTCTGGTACCAAACCCTCTGGAAACTTTCGGACTGGATCCGCCGCCGCATCAGCAATCTGCCGGACTATCCGCGCTACCTCATCTGCCAGACCATGGCCGCCCTCGTCTATTTCCCTCTGGCGCGCATGGCGTTGCTCTGCGAGAAGCTGGGCGTGGATGTGGACCACTTCCCGCTTTCAGCATACCGGAGCCGCAGCTTCTACTCGATGCGCACCGACAGTCTCGACCGGTTCGGGACCAGGCTCGAGCTCCGATTCTCCTCAACCAAGATCCGCGACATTATGACCAAAGCCGGCCTTGAGCGGATCACCTTCAGCCAATCCATGCCGTTCTGGTGCGCCATCGGGCACAAGAAAACAGCCCCGACCCCCATGCAAACACATCCATGCTCAGCCAAGCCCAGGCTCATGTTCGTTGTCACGGAGGACTGGTATTTCTGCTCTCACCGGCTTCCTCTGGCCAAGGCGGCCATCGATGCCGGGTTCGATGTCTCAGTCGCTACCAGGGTCCAGAGGCATGGAGAGGCCATCAAGGGTTCAGGCGTCAGGCTCATCCCGACATGCTTGCGCCGTTCAGGACGCAATCCGATCACAGAATCGAGGGCGATCGCCGAGCTCCGAAGTCTTTACGCGGCCGAGCGACCGGATATCGTGCATCATGTAGCGGCAAAGCCCGTACTCTACGGCTCCCTGGCAGCCAAGCTGGCCGGGGTGCCCAACGTGGTCAATGCCATGGCAGGGCTGGGGTTCATCTTCAGCTCCCAGGGCCTCAGGGCTTCGCTCATGCGGCGCTTCCTCTCATCCGCCTATAGCTGGGCCTTGCGCGGCCCCACGGTCACGCCTGTGTTTCAGAACCAAGACGACATCAGCCTTTTCGAGGGACTGGGTATCCTTCCACCTGGCAAAGCAAGGCTCATCAAAAGCTCCGGCGTGGACCTGCAACGGTTCCGGGCAAAGCCTGAGCCTTCGCTCGGCCCCGGGCAAAGTCCTGTCATCATCCTCCCTTCCAGGCTCCTCTGGGACAAAGGCGTTGGGGAATTCGTCGAGGCAAGCCGCATTATAAAAGAGAGAGGCATCCGGGCAAGATTCATCCTCATCGGGGACCCTGACGCTGAGAATCCTGCGTGCGTCCCGGTACCGATCCTGTCTGCATGGCGCGACGAGGCCCTAGTCGAATGGCAGAGATGGCGGGAGGACATGCCAACAGCATTCGCAGACTGCCATATCGTCTGTCTACCATCTTACCGCGAGGGCCTGCCCAAGGTCCTCCTCGAAGCAGCGGCGTGCACCCGCCCCATCGTGACCACGGATGTCCCCGGGTGCCGGGAAATCGTCAGGCACGAGGAGAATGGCCTCCTTGTCCCTAGTCGTGACCCGCAAGCCCTTGCCGACGCATTGCAGACGCTCATTTGCTCCCCGCAGGCCCGGCAACGCTTCGGGAGCCGTGGAAGAGAAATCGCTGCTGAGTTCTCGCTGGAACGAGTCATTGACCAGACCCTCGGCCTGTATCAGGAGATCTTGGCCAGGGATAGGCAGACAGCTTGAAACGGGTCCTCGTCACCGGAGCAGACGGTTTCATCGCTTCCGGCCTCATTCCCACGCTCCTGGAAGCGGGGTGGCTCGTCCGTGGGGCGGTCATGCAGCCGACAAGCCTCGGCCGCCTTCATGCCGCTGCTGAAGGCTTTGCCACAGGCGACCTTGCCATTTTCCAGGACTGGAACCGGCTCTTTGACCGGGTGGACTGCGTGGTCCATCTGGCAGCCAGGGTCCACCGCACATCAGCCGGGCCAGGGGAGTGGGAGTCCTTTCGCAGGGATAATGTCTCGGTCACCCGAAGCCTGGCCGAGGCCAGCGTCCGGGCCGGGGTCCGCAGATTCGTGTTCATCAGCTCGATCAAAGCCCTTGGCGAGGGAACACCCCCAGGCATGGCCTGGGATGAGACTCGTCCCCATGCCCCTCAAGACAGCTATGGCCGCTCCAAAGCCGAGGCGGAACTCGCTTTGCAGGAGACGGCATCCTGTTCGAACCTCGACCCAGTCATCATCCGCCTTCCCCTGGTCTATGGCCCAGGAATGAAGGCCAACATGGCTCGATTGTTCACAGCGGTAAGGGCGGGCTGGCCCCTGCCTCTGGCCGGCGTCCAGAACTCGCGCAGCATCCTTTTCCTGGGGAATATGACCGATGCCATCAAGGTCTGCCTGGAGCACCCGTCCGCAGGGAGGGAGACCTTTCACATCGCTGACAGCGAGGCGCTCTCCACGCCGGAGCTCATCAGCCGGATCGCCGACGCCCTGGGGACGATGCCCAAGCTTTTCCCTTTACCCCTGCCACTCATGAGGATTGCAGCTTCGGCAATGGGTCGAGCCTCGGAACTTGACCGCCTCACCGGCTCCCTGCTTCTCGACTCCAAGAAGATTCGCGCCAAGCTGGGCTGGCAGCCCCCGTTCAGCGTCGGCGAAGGGCTCAAGCACACTGCCCAGTGGTTCCTGGAAGGAAGAAGATGAAAAGGGGCTTTGACATCGTCTTGAGCCTCTTCGCCCTTCTGCTCCTTGCCCTGCCCATGACTGCGATCGCCCTACTCGTCCGACTGACCTCCCAGGGTCCTGCCCTTTACTGGTCCGACCGCGTCGGCAGGGACAACGCACTCTTCCGGATGCCCAAATTCCGGACCATGCGACTCGATGTCCCTGAGGTCGCGACCCATCTCCTACCCCATCCCCAGCGATACGTGACCCCCATCGGCCATCTTCTGAGGATGTCCAGCCTCGATGAGCTTCCTCAGCTCTACAGCATCCTCAAAGGCGACATGAGCTTCGTCGGGCCGCGGCCCGCCCTCCACAACCAGGATGACCTCATATCCCTGCGCACTCACGAAGGCATCCAGCGGCTTGTCCCCGGCCTCACGGGCTGGGCACAGATCAATGGCCGCGATGAACTGACCATCCCACAGAAAGTCGCCCTTGACGAGGAGTACCTGAGGCGCAGATCATTCCGGTTCGACCTGGAAATCCTTCTCCGCACCGCGTGCCAGGCCCTGTCCGGGAGAGATGTGGACCATTGACCGGCCGTGCCAGCGGCCAATTTGTATAATCTAGCTTGATGGAAATCAAAATCAGCCCGCGCCGCGTCAGCATCATGCTGCTCGATGTGGCCGTGGTGCTGACCGCATGGCTTCTCGCTTTCCTCCTGCGCTTCGATTTCGACCTCCCGACCCCCTATCCTGACATTATCGCTCAGACCGCGGGCATCACGCTCTTCGTCTATTTCGCCGCTTCCCAGCTCTTCGGTCTCTACCGGGGCATCTATCATTTTTCCAGCTTCTCGGACCTCATCAACATCATGAAGGCCGTGGCCGCAAGCGGGCTCATCTCCTCGGCCCTGGTGCTCTTCGCTCGGCACGGCGCGGAGTTTCCCCGCTCGGTGCTGGTCATCCACCCTATCCTCGTGTTCGTTTTCATCGGAGGCGTCCGCTTCGCCATCCGGATGGGGAAGAGCCTCCTGCCCATGCCCAGGCAGGGCTCGGCCACGGCCCGCAGCGCGCTCCTCATCGGGGCCGGCGATCTCGGCGAAAACGTAGCTCGGCAGATGCTCACCAGCAGTCACGCCCATTTCCGAGTCGTCGGGTTCCTGGACGAAGACCAGCAGAAGTGGGGGATGAGCATCCACGGCTGCCCTGTCTTCGGCGGCCTCGCCTCCCTCAACGCAGTCATCGACACGGAAGATGTCGACGAGATCGTGGTGACCACGGACGAGCGGAGGGGGGAGATCGTCCGAGCCGTCGCCGATGCCCTGCGCGAACGCGAGACGAAACCCGAGGTGAGGATCGCCCCGAGCTTGAGCGAGATGCTGAGAGCCCCAGGATCCTTCCTTCCCCTGCGCAAAGCCATGCCCGCGGACCTCCTCAACCGCAAGGTGATCCAGCTCGACTCGGCCCGCATCGGCAACGTACTCGGCGGCAAATGCATCCTGATCACCGGGGCGGGGGGGACCATCGGCTCGGAACTCAGCCGCCAGTGCCTCCTCTACCACCCCAATCGGGTCATCCTGCTCGACAATCACGCGACCTCCTTGTTCTACATCGAGGCGGACATCCGGAATCGGGCGAAGAACGTCGAGGTCGAGGGCGTCTTGGGAGACATCCGGGACCAGGAGCTCATCAACGGGCTCTTCGCCCGATCCTCCCCCCAGATCGTGCTTCATACCGCCGCCCACAAGCACGTGTCCCAACTCGAGACCAATGTCCAGGAAGCGGTCTCCAACAACCTCCTCGGCACCTGCCGCCTGGCCGAGGCCGCCAATCGCCACCACGCGGAGAGCTTCCTGCTCATCTCAACGGACAAGGCCGTCAAGCCCGCCGGGGTCATGGGAGCCACGAAACGCGCGGCCGAGCTGGCCATCCTGCACTATGCGAGCAAGAGCAGGACCCGGTTCTGCGCTGCCCGTTTCGGCAATGTCCTGGGCAGCTCCGGCTCGGTCCTCGAGATCTTCCGGGAGCAGATGGAGCACGGCGGTCCCCTGACCGTCACCCATGCCGAGGCCACCCGCTATTTCATGACCGTGGAAGAGGCGGTCCAACTCGTCATCGAATCCTTGTCCCTGGGCAGGAACGGCGACATCTTCGTCCTCAAGATGGGGACTCCGGTCAACATCCTGGAAATGGCGAAGAACCTCTTGCTACTCTCAGGCCTGACTCCGGGAAAGGACGTCCACATCGAGATCACGGGTCTGAGGCCCGGCGAGAAGCTGACTGAAGAGCTGATGGAGGACCCCGCGGGACACGAGGATTCCGGCCACCCGGACATCATGGTTCTGCGCAAGGAGAACAAGCTCGTGGAGGATTTCGAGTCCCCGCTGGCTGCCATGGCGCAAGCCTGCTGCGCCAATGATCCCGCCCTGTGCCAGCGCCTCCTCCGGGAGATGGTCCCCACATTCCATCCGGGCCATTAGGCCCTCGTCATCCGGTCCAGCAGGAGAGTCGACGCCCCGACTCAAGATATTGATAATATATACATGCCACACTTGAAAAATATCCTCGTCATCGGTGGAGCCGGCCATGTCGGCTGCGCATTAGCCCCCAAGCTATTGGAGGCTGGCTACCGCGTCCGCATCTACGACGCGCTCTATTTCGGTCGAGAAGGCCTCCCCAGCGATGCGAACCTCGAGGTCCTCCATGGCGACGTTCGGGACATCACCGCTGTCACGAAAGCCGTCCAAGGCATCCAGGCCGTCATCCACCTGGCCTGCATCTCGAACGACCCGAGCTTCGAGCTCGACCCATCCCTCGCGAAGTCCATCAACTACGACTGCTTCGAGCCCGCTGTCCTGGCCTGCAAGGCCGCGGGGATCGAGCGCTTCATCTACGCTTCGTCCAGCTCGGTCTACGGCGTCAGCGACGCTCCGGAGGTGCGGGAAGACCACCCCCTCAACCCCCTGACCGACTACAGCAAGTATAAAGGCCTCTGCGAGGAGGTCCTGCGCCGCCACATGTCCGAGAGATTCCCCGTGACCATCATCCGGCCCGCCACGGCGTGCGGCTATTCGCCCAGGATGCGGCTGGACCTCGCGGTCAACCTCCTCACTAATCTGGCGGTGAGCCGCCGGAGGATCACGGTCTTCGGCGGAGGCCAGATGCGTCCCAACCTCCACGTCGAGGACATGGGCGAGCTCTACGTGCGCCTGCTCCGCGAGCCACTCAAGAAGATCGCCGGCCAGACCTTCAATGCCGGCGGTCCCAACCACACGGTGGCCGACCTCGCGAGGATGGTAAAGCGCGTCGTCGAGCGCGAATTCCCGGACAAAGCCTCCATCGCCATCGAGACCAGCCCCAGCGACGACTTGCGGTCCTATCACGTCTGCTCCGAGAAGATCGCCCGGACCATCGGATTCGTCCCGCGCCGCACGGTCGAACAGGCCATCGGGAGCGTCTGCGCGGCCTTCAAGGCCGGCAAACTGCCGGACAGCATGACGGACGACAGGTACTATAACGTTCGCGTCATGAAGACTCTGTGCGGCCGGGAGAAGGCATGACTCGCAAGGCGCGGCGCGCCGTCGTGACCGGAGGGGCGGGCTTCATCGGGAGCCATCTGGTGGAACGGCTCCTGGCTGAGGGCGCCAGGGTCGTCGTGGTCGACAATTTCGCGACCGGCCGCATGCAGAATCTCGCCCATCTCCGCGACGACAAACGGCTCGCGATCCACAAGCTCGATATCGCCGAGACCGGCCGCCTGACACCTCTGTGCAGGGAGGCGGACTGGATCTTCCACCTCGCGGCGCTCGCGGACATCGTCCCATCCATCGAGCGGCCGACCGACTACTTTCGGGCCAATGTCGCGGGAACCGAGAGCGTCCTGGAGGCGGCCAGGTCCGCCAAAGTCTCCCGTTTCGTCTACGCCGCCTCATCTTCCTGCTACGGCATCCCCGAGGCATGCCCCACTCCCGAGACCGCGGACATCAAGCCCGAGTATCCCTACGCCCTCACCAAGTACCTCGGGGAGCTCCTGGTCCGGCATTGGGGCAAGGTCTACGGCCTCCCCATCACGTCTCTGCGCTTCTTCAACGTCTTCGGCCCCCGGGCCCGCACCTCGGGCACTTATGGTGCGGTTTTCGGGGTCTTCCTGGCGCAGAAACTCAAAGGCCGGCCCTGTACCGTGGTCGGGGATGGGAATCAGACCAGAGATTTCACTTATGTGACCGATGTGGCCGAGGCCCTGCTTCAAGCCGCGCGCTCCCCCAAAGCCGAGGGAGAGGTGTTTAATGTCGGGTCCGGGAGCACCTACAGCATCAACAGACTCATCCGACTCCTGGACGTCGAATCGGTCCACATCCCGAAAAGACCTGCTGAGCCGGATTGCACGTTCGCAGACATCTCCAAGATCAGGAAGGTCCTGGGATGGCAGCCCAAGGTCCGCTTCGAAGACGGTGTGCGCCGGATGCTGGAGCACCTCCAAGACTGGGAGGATGCCCCTATCTGGACTCCAGCCTCCATCAAACGAGCCACCCAGGGGTGGTTCAAGCATCTCTCCAGCGGCTCGCCCAGGTGAATATGCCCAAAACAAACGTCCGCGGTTCATCCAAGATCAAGACCCTCAGGCAGCTGCAGGGGATTCTGGCCAAGGCACGGCGGCAGGGCCGCAAGATCGCGCTCTGCCACGGCGTCTTCGACCTGGTCCATCCCGGCCACATCGTCCATTTCCGGCAGGCTCACGAGCACGGCGACCTCGTCGCGGTGACGGTCACGCCAGACCGATTTGTCAACAAGGGGCCGGGGAGGCCGGTCTTCGGGGAGCACATGCGCCTCGAGACCCTGGCCGCGTTGGAGCCGGTGGACTTCGTGGCCCTCAACGAATGGCCCACCGCCACGGAGGCCATCAAGCTCCTCAAGCCCCACGTCTATGTGAAGGGTCCAGACTACGCGGACGCCGCGGCCGATCTCACCGGAAAGATCACCGAGGAGGAGGAGGCCGTCGAGTCCGTCGGAGGCAGGCTCGTCTGCACTTCGGGCTTCACATCGAGCTCCAGCCATCTCCTCAACCGTTTCTTCAACAGCTACCCTGCCTCGACTCAGGAATACCTGCGCCGCTTCCGGGCGAAGCATTCCCCCGACAAGGTGATCGGACAGCTCAAGAAGCTCTCGCACATCAGGCCCCTTGTCGTCGGCGAGGCCATCCTGGACCAGTACTGCTATTGCCATCCCGTGGGGAAGTCTCCCAAAGAAACCATCGTCTCGACCCGATTCATCTCCATGGAGAGCTTCGCCGGAGGCGCCGTGGCCACGGCCAACCATCTGGCGGGCTTCTGCCGAGAGGTGACCCTGCTCACCGCCCTCGGGCCCGACAAGGAAGAGGAAGCCTTCCTCCGCGGGAGACTCCGTCCCAACATCCGCATGGAGGTCCTGCGCACGCCCCAGCGGCCGACCGTGCGCAAACGACGGTTCCTCGAGCCCAGCTTCATGACGAAGATGTTCGAGATCCAATACCTGGATGACTCGCCCATCGGACCGGACCTCCAGGCCGCATTGGGGTCCATGATCGAGAAGGAAGCCCCGCGGCACAACCTCACCGTGGTCAATGATTTCGGCCATGGCCTGCTGCCGACAAACCTCCGCCGACAGCTGAGCTCCGGCAGAAACTTCCTGGCCCTCAACACGCAGTCCAATTCCGCGAACCACGGCTACAACACGGTCACCAACTACCGCCGGGCCGATTACGTGTCGATTGACGACCCGGAATTGCGGCTCGCTTCCCGGGACAAATACGGGGATCTAGCGGACCTCGTGACGCACCTCAAGAGTTCATTGCGGTGTCAAAGCTTCCTCGTGAGCCTCGGCCCCAAGGGCTCCGTCATCCTTGCCAAGGATGGATGGCAGGAAGCCCCTGCCCTCGCCACCCGCATCGTGGACAGGACCGGAGCCGGAGACGCCCTCTTCGCCATCACCTCCCTTTGCGCGTTCAAGGGAATCCCCGCCGACATCCACCTCTTCGTCGGGAATTGCGTGGGAGCCCTCGCGGTCGAGATCGTCTGCAACCGCGAGCCCGTCGAGCCGGTGGCCCTCCACAAGTTCATCCACTCCATCCTGAAATGAACCTCCGGATCGGTGTCGACTTCGACAACACCATCGCCTGCTACCACTCCCTCATCCATCGCGAGGCCCTGCGCAGGGGGCTGATCGCCCGGGATGTGGCCCGGACGAAGACAGCGGTCCGGGACAGCATCAGGCAGGCTCCAGATGGCGAGGATCGATGGCGCAAGCTCCAAGCCCACGTGTACGGTCCGTGCATGGCACATGCCCGCCTCGCGCCTGGAGCCCGGCGTTTCTTCGAGACCTGCCGACGCCGCAGCATCCCCGTGCACGTGGTCAGCCACAAGAAGGCGCGCTACCCACACGATCCGACCGGCATGGACTTCCATTCAGCCGCCATGGCCTGGATGAGGCGCAGAGAGTTTTTCAAGCCCTCGGGGTTTGGCCTGGCCGAAGCAGCGATCCACTTCGAGGCCACGCTTGCTGACAAACTCCGCCGCATCGCCTCGCTGCGCCTGACCCATTTCATCGATGACCTCGAAGAGACCCTCACGGAAAGCTGTTTCCCAAAGAAGCCGGAGAAGATCCTCTACGCCCCTCACGGACCGAGCCGTCCCTTGCGCGGCGTTCTGGTCCTGCGCGGTTGGGACGAAATCACTGGCCACATCTTCCATGCCTAGTCTGCTCCCGGAGGCCTCGCCTGTGGCCGCCCGCATCGAGAGGCTGCTGGGAAGGAAAGTGAGGTCCCTGGGCAGACTACGGGGCGGCCGCAACAGCCGGGTCTACCTCGCTTCCGCGGATGGGGACCAGCGGTTCATCGTCAAGCGCTACTTCAGACATCCGTCGGATAGGCGCGACCGGTTGGGTGTAGAATTCGGAGGGCTCAAGTTCCTCTGGAAGAGAGGAATGCGGTGCATCCCGGAGCCGATCGCCGCGGACCCTGCCGGCGGCTTGGCCCTCTACAGGCAGGTCGATGGCAGCCCGATCCGCGGCTCCAACGTGGCGGAGGAAGACATCCGCCAAGCGGTCCGGTTCCTGGCGGACCTGAAGGCTCTCTCGCGCCTTACGGCTGCCAGAGCCCTGCCTCCAGCCTCCGAGGCATGCTTCTCTGTCGCGGCCATCGTCAGGAACCTCCGTCTGCGCCTGGCGGCATTGACCCCATCGTCCGCCCGGACCCCATCGCACGCGGCACTGCGCGACTTCGTGAAGCGGGATTTGGAGCCTTCCGTTCACGACTTCGGCGCCTGGAGCCGCTCCCGGCTCACGCACGCGAGGATCTCCTATGCCGCCCCGCTCAAGAGAGCGGAAAGGACTCTGAGCCCCTCCGATTTCGGGTTCCACAACGCGCTCAGGGACAGGAGCGGAGGGATCATCTTCCTCGACTTTGAATACTTCGGCTGGGATGACCCGGCCAAGGCGATCTCCGATTTCCTGCTCCATCCTGCCATGCGGCTCTGCCGCGACCACAAGGTCCGGTTCGTCGAGGGCTGTCTGGATCGGCTGGACGCGACCGGGCACCTGGCCGCAAGGCTCTCGGCCGTCTTCCCGCTGTTCGGGCTCAAATGGTGTATGATTCTATTGAATGAATTCGTTCCCCGGCTCAGGCTGAGGCGCGATTTCGCGGCGGGCCGGCAAGCGTCGGAAGACGTCCTGGACCGCCAACTGGAGAAAGCTCGAAGGATGCTTTGCCAGGTCAAGAGAGACATGGACCCTTTCCGCTACCATGGGTGACAACAGCGCCGGCATCCCGGCCTCCCTCGACGGGAGGTCCCGTTATCTGCGCAAGTGCATCGTCAGGATGCTCGAGGCCGGCGGACGCGGGCACATGGGCGCGGCGTTCTCCCTCGTCGAGATCATCCGGGTCCTCTACGATGACGTCCTCCGCTTTGACCCGAAGCGCCCCGACTGGAAGGGACGGGACCGATTCATCTTGAGCAAGGGACACGGGTGCCTGGCCCTCTACAGCGTGCTGGCGGACAAGGGCTTCTTCCCGGAGACCGAATTCTCGAAGTTCTGCAAATCCGACGGCATCCTCGGCGGACACCCCGAACACGGCAAGGTTCCGGGGGTGGAAGCCTCGACAGGCAGCCTCGGCCACGGCCTCTCCATCGGAGTGGGATTCACGCTCAGCGCCAGGCACGACGGAGCCGGCCACAAAGTCGTGGTCGTCATCGGCGACGGCGAATCGAACGAGGGGTCCATCTGGGAAGCGGCTCTGTCCGCCGGCAAGCACAAGCTCTCCAACCTGACGGTGGTGGTGGATTACAACAAGCAGCAAGCCTGCGGCAGCATCCTGGAAGTCCAGGACATGGAGCCCTTCGCGGACAAATGGAAGAGCTTCGGGTTCGCCTGCGCCAGGGTGGACGGCCATGACGTCCACGCCTTGCGGTCGGTGTTCTCCAGACTGCCGCTGGACCCATCCAAGCCGACCGCCATCCTCTGCGACACGGTGAAGGGGAAGGGCATCCCCTTCGCCGAGCACAACCCGGAGTGGCATCACAAGAACAAGCTCTCCCCGGAAGACATCCGTTCACTCCTTGCGGCCCTGGGGGCCGACTGATGCGCCAGACCTGCCTCAAGATGGTCTACGACCTTGCCCTCAAGGATGAGCGCATCTTCTTCGTGGGCTCGGACCTGGGCGCAGGGACTCTCGACCAGTTCAAGAAGAGCATGCCCGACCGCTTCTTCATGGAGGGAGTGAGCGAAGGGCATCTGACGAGCATGGCGGCCGGCATGGCCATGGACGGCAAGGTCGTCTATTTCAACACCATCGCCTCTTTCCTCACCCGACGCTCCTTCGAACAGAACGTCGTCGACCTCGCTTTGCACCGCGCCAACGTCCGCCTCATCGGCAATGGGGGCGGGCTGGCCTACGCGCCTTTGGGACCCACGCATGAGGCGATCGAGGATCTGGCCATCATGCGCGCCATCCCCAACATGACGGTGGTCGCGTGCGCCGACGCCGACGAGATGCGTCGGCTGATGCCGCAGACGGTCGCCCACCGAGGGCCCATCTACATCCGACTGGCCAAGGGAGGAGATCCCATCGCTTCCCGAGGCGACCTCCCCTTCACGATCGGGAAAGCCATCCCCATGCGTGCCGGCGAGGACGCGCTCATCGTCACGACCGGAATCACGCTCAAACTCGGCCTCGACGCGGCCGCCCAGCTTTCCAGCCGCGGGCTCGAGGCCGCGATCCTTCA
Source organism: Elusimicrobiota bacterium (assembly GCA_016218545.1). Lineage (GTDB taxonomy): Bacteria > Elusimicrobiota > Elusimicrobia > UBA1565 > UBA9628 > JACQWX01. The sequence continues at coordinate 97,014 of JACRDQ010000043.1, read as the reverse complement.
TTGCCACACCATCAAGCCTTTCGACGCCGAATCCCTGCTGTCCCTTGCCGAGAAGGCGCCGGTCATCGTCACCATCGAGGAGCACTCCGTTCTGGGGGGCTTGGGCGGAGCCGTGGCCGAGGCGCTGGCAGAGGCGGGCTTTCCGACCGCCAAGCGGTTCAAGAGGCTCGGCATCCCCGACGTCTTCCCCGACGAATATGGCTCCCAGGCCAGCCTCATGAAGAAGTACGGCATCACCGAGCAGAATCTGACCGAAACAGTGGCCAAGCTGTGCACATCCATGGGCGGCCGCCGCCCCCAGGCGGCCTGATATGGCCTACGTCGATTTTATCATGCGGCTTCACCAATCGACCAAACGCGATTACATCCAACGCGTCAAGTCGCACGACAAAGCCGCCTGCGCCGAGGTGGCCATCCAATACGGCAAGGACTATTGGGACGGCGACCGGCGGTTCGGATACGGCGGCTATCGCTACGACGGCAGGTGGCGCCCGGTGGCCGAGGCCATGACCAAGCATTACGGCCTCAAGCCAGGGGCGCGCATCCTGGACGTGGGCTGCGGCAAGGGATTCCTGCTCTACGAGTTCACCCAGGTCGTGCCCGGAGCCGTGGTCTCTGGGATCGACCTCTCCCCCTATGCTGTCGCGAACGCCAAAGAGGAGGTCAAGCCGTTCCTGAGCGTGGGGAATGCCGTCAAACTCCCGTTCCCGGACAAGACCTTCGACTTCGTCGTGTCCGTGACCACCTTCCACAACCTGTATAATTTCGAGCTCAAACCCGCGGTCCAGGAGGTCGAACGCGTCGGGCGGCGTGGGAAGCACATCATCGTGGAATCCTACCGCAACGAGCGGGAGAAGGCGAACCTCCTCTACTGGCAGCTGACCTGCAGGGCCTTCCACACCCCAAAGGAGTGGGAGTGGCTGTTGGCCGAGTTCGGCTACACGGGCGACTACTCATACATCGTGTTCGAATGAAGATGAAAGTCCCCTATTCCTATCTCAGCCGCCAGTTCGCCGACCCAGGCCCCATCCTGGAGGAGATCCGCCGGCTCGTGGCCTCCGGTGACTTCACCTTGGGTGACGCCGTAGTCGACTTCGAGCGCCGCTTCGCAGCCCTCATCGGCACGAAGCAAGCAGTGGGCGTGGGGTCAGGCACGGACGCCTTGTTCCTGACTCTCAAGGCCCTCGGCGTCGGGCCCGGTCACGAGGTCATCACCGCGGCCAACACCTTCGTGGCCACAGCAGGCGCCATCGAGACCGCGGGAGCGCGCATCGTTTTCGTGGACTGCGACGACCGCTTGGTCATCGACCCTGACCGAGTGGAGCAGGCCATCACGCCCCGCACCAGAGCCATCGTCCCGGTGCACTGGGGGGGCCAGCCTGCGGCCATGGGACGCGTGATGGAACTGGCCAAGCGACAAGGCATCCATGTGGTTGAGGATGCCTGTCAGGCCATCGGAGCAGCGGTGGGGGGCCTGCAATGCGGTTCCATCGGAGCCGCCGGCGCCTTCAGCCTCCACCCCCTCAAGAACCTCAATGTGTGGGGCGACGGGGGGATCATCACCACCAACGATGACGCGGTGGCGGAGAGACTGCGTCTCCTGCGCAACCACGGGATGTCGAACCGCGACGAATACGCGTTCTTCGCCTACAACAGCCGGCTGGACTCCCTGCAGGCGGTGGTGGGCAACTGGCTGATGAAGGACATCGAGTGGATCACCGAGACCCGCATCGCCAACGCCCGGCGGCTCGACGAAGCCCTGGCCGGATTGGCGCCCGCGATCACCTTGCCCCGGCGCGACCCGGCGGAACGGCATGTCTACCACCTCTACCAATTCCTGGCCAAGGACCGCGACAGGCTCCATGACCACCTTCGACAGAACGGGATCGAGGCCAAGATCCACTACCCCAGGCCCCTGCATCTTCAGCCAGCGGCAAGGCACCTCGGCTACCGGCCAGGGAGCTTCCCCAATGCCGAGGCCCAGGCCCGCTCCCTCCTGACCCTCCCGGTCCACCAACACCTGACCGTGGAAGAGCTCGCTTACATGATCGCGACGATCCGGGAATTCTACCGCTGATGCGCGTTCCCTACGTCGACTTCCCGGCCCAATTCGCCTCCGAGAGGAAGCTCCTCCTCGCCGTGATCGACCACAGCCTCGCAGGCGGCGCCTGGATATTGGGCGAGGAGGTCGAGTCCTTCGAATCCAATCTGGCTCGTCATTGCTCGACCCGCTTCGCAATCGGCGTGGCCAATGGCACGGACGCGCTCGTGCTCTCCCTGAAAGCCCTCGGGATCGGCCCTGGGGACGAGGTGCTGACCGTTCCCAACTCCTTCGTGGCCACCGCGGCATCCATCGCTCTTGTCGGCGCTAGGCCGGTTTTCGTGGACGTCCGACATGACCAGCTGATGGACCCGTCGCTGTTGGAACGCTTGGTCACCCGGCGCACCAAGGCGATCATCCCCGTGCATCTCACCGGCAAGATATGCGACATGGCGCCCATCCTCGCGTTCGCGAAGGAACGAGGCCTTCCTGTCGTGGAGGACGCAGCGCAGGCATTGGGAGCAAAATACCGGGGCAGACCCGCGGGTTCCTTCGGCCGGTTGGCGGCCTTCAGCTTCCACCCTCTCAAAAACCTCAACGCGGCAGGAGACGCTGGCGCCATCGTGACGGATGACCCGGCTCTGGCGGAAAAGCTCTCCCTTCTGCGCAACCACGGCCTCCAATCGCGCGACAAGGCCTTGTTCTGGGGACACAACTCCCGCCTGGACGCCGTCCAGGCCGCCATCCTCAATTTCCGGCTGGGGAACCTCAGCAAGATCGTCGCCCGGAGGCGGGAGATCGCCAGGCTCTATCGGCAGGCTCTGGCCGGCGTCGTGGAGTGCCCGGAGGACGGCCGAGGCTCTTTCGATACCTATCATCTCTTCGTCATCCAGACCGACCGTCGCGACGAGCTTCAGAGCTTCCTGAAGAAGAGGGGAATTTCCACGGCCATCCACTATCCCTTGCCGATCCATCTCCAGCCGGCGGCGGCGAATCTCGGCTATCGGCCCGGTGATCTGCCGGAAGCCGAGCGCCAGGCCGGAAGGATCCTCTCCCTGCCCGTGCATCAGCATCTCAAGCCCTCCCAAGTCGAGCACGTCGCTCAATCCATCCTGCGGTTCTATCGGGGGAAGGGATGACGCCCAGGAAGAACGACATCCCCTTCCTTCGACTCTGCAACGCGTTGTATGAACTGCATCTTCGCTTCCAACCTTCGCAAATAGCCGTTTGGCTGCGCCGGACGCTCCTCCTGCTGGGCAAGTTGATTCCGACCGTCGCAGAGTTCTCACCTGGGACGGGCGGAGCCCTCAGGGACTGCCGTCGAGCCATGACTCGGCATCTGCGCTTTGGCGAGCTGGGCGATTTCCATGGGTTCACTCAGCTTTGGGGGCGCGGCCAACAGTATGCCAGCTTCATCAGACACGACTGCACTCTCCTCGAGCATGGGTGAGCTGCCGTCCCTTTCGGCCGTCCTGGTCAACTACAACCACGGGCGCTATCTGGCCGAGGCCCTCCAGGCCGTCCTCGAGCAATCCTATCCGCCGCTAGAGATCATCGTCGTGGACGACGCCTCCCAAGACGACAGCATCTCCATCATCCAGGCTTTTGCGAGAAATCACCCCGCCATCAGATTGCTGACCAACGACCGCAACCAGGGCACTGTCTTCTCGGCGAACCGCGGGCTCCAGTCGGCAACGAGCGACTATGTCGTTTTCATCGCCGCTGACGACAAGATACTCCCCGGACTCTTCGAGAAATCAATGCTCCTCCTCGCCAGCCATCCCCGTGCAGGAGCGTGCACGGTGTTGGTGCGGCTTGTCGATGAATCCGGACGTGACCTGGGGGAACAGAAGGATCTTCTCATCTCGACATCACCGCGCTACGTTTCCCCAGATGACGCGCGGCAGATACTTCTTGATTATGGCCCTTGGAATATGTCTCCCGGCGCCATCTACAAGCGCCAGAGCTATCTTGAATGCGGCGGTTTTCGGCCGGAGTTGGGCTCCTCCTCCGACGCATTCCTATTCGTGATGCTTGCCCTGCGAGATGGGGTCTGCTTCATCCCTGAACCCTTGGCCACCTGGCGGCAAGCGGCAGAGAGCTACTCTTCCCGTACCTATGCCGACCCCGCGGCCATGCGCCAACAGGTCCATCGAGCGATGGCTCTGGCGCGCACGGAATTCCCAGGCCTATGCCCGGAGTCCCTGCTGACCCGATGGGAGGCCAGATGGACCTACTCGGCCTGCATCAACTACCTGGATGCCCTTTCCAAGAAGCGTCTCTTCGGTCTGAGATTGCTGTTCCCTCATCCGAGTCTTCTCGACCGCACCTTCATCGCGTGTCTCGAGGCGGCATCAGCACTCAGCCTCCTCCTCTTCAAGACCTGCTTTTTCATCCGACTCAAACGCTGGGACGCCTGGCCGGTCCTGGCCAACAAACTGGGGCTCGACCGCACCGTCCTTGTCTCCCTCGCCTCCAAGGTCGGGACCCTGCTGGCGAGCGCGATCGGACTCTGGATGATCGGCACCTACCTGACGCGAGACCTGCAAGGCTATTATTACACCTTCGCGAGCATCCTTGGGCTGCAGACCTTTGCGGACCTCGGCTTCTGCCTGGTGATCACGAACTTCGCGAGCCATGAGTGGGCTCAGCTGGATGCGGACAAGGACGGCCGCATCACGGGAAACCCCGAGCATCTGTCCCGGCTCGTCAGCCTGGGAAGGCTCGTGATCAAATGGTACGCCTTGGCGAGCGTCATCGTTGTGCTCGGAGTCGGAACGGCGGGGTACCTCTTCCTATCCTCGAACCCCCATACCGGCATCATCTGGCTTGGGCCATGGCTGTGCCTCACCGTCCTCGCGGGGGTCAAATTCGGGCTGGCCCCCATGCTCTCGCTGCTCGAAGGGTGCAACCAAGTCGCCAACATCAATGCGCTGAGGCTCGTGCATCGGGTTTCGGCGAACGCTGTCTTGTGGACCGCGCTGGTCCTCGGGTTAGGCTTATGGGTGGCGCCCATTTCGGCCGCCGCCGAGGTCCTGGCCATCCTCATCCTCCTCGCGGCCTTCTACGCCCGCTTCTTCAGGCCTTTCATCTCCCAACCGCCGGGCCCTCGCATGTCCTGGCGAGGGGAGATTTGGCCCATGCAATGGCGGCTGGCGATTTCCGCGTTTGCCGGATACTTCACCTATTCCTTGTTCACGCCCGTCATGTTCCACTACCATGGACCCGCTGTGGCGGGCCAGATGGGAATGTCCTTGACCCTGGTCGCAGCCCCCTTGTCCATCGCCAGCGTCTGGCTGGCCTCAAAGATCCCTGACTTCGGCATGCTTATAGCCAACAAGGAGTACGCCACGCTGGACCGGCTGCTGCTCAAGCTGACCAAAGCCGCCGTCTTGGCTGTCTGCGCAGGCTCCGCTGTGGTCTGGCTTCTGGTCTATCTTCTCTATCACTTCGATCACAGGCTGGCTGGCCGCGTCTTGCCGCCGCTGCCGACCGCCATCTTTTTGTTCGCCCACATCCTGACGCTGCTCGGCGTGGGCCCTGCCTACTACCTGCGCGCGCACAAGGAGGAACCCCTCATGGTCATCAGCGTCGTCACCAGCTTGGCCATCGGGATCCTCGTATGGCTCCTAGGAAGCCGTCTTGGCCCATTGGGAGCGGCCTGCGGTTACCTTTCGGTGATCGCCTTCCTGATGTTTCCCTGGCTCGCCGCCATCTTCCTGCGCAAGCGCGCCGCATGCCTCAACAACTGACATGGCCCGGATCTCCTCCCTCTCTGTCGTCCTGCTGAACTTCAATCACGCCCGCTTCCTGCGGGAATCCCTGCAAGCCATCGTCGACCAATCATATCAACCCCTGGAAATCATCGCCATCGACGACGCTTCCTATGACGACAGCGTCTCGATCATCCAGGAATTCGCCCGGGAACACCCCTCCATCAGGCTTGTGCGCAATGAGCGCAACCTCGGCGCCATGCCAACGGCGAATCTCGGGATAAGCCTCGCTCAAGGGGACTACGTCGCCATCGCACCCGCCGATGACCCCATACTTCCTGGCTTCTATGAAAGGTCAATGGGCCTGCTTGCCCGCTACCCCGCGGCCGGGGCCTGCTCCGCCTCAGCCTTGCAGGTGACGGGAGATGGAGCACGAAAAGGCATCCTCAAGCCCACCATCTCCTGCCAAGCAGAGCGCTTCATCCCGCCAGGGGAGGCTCTGGCACTGCTTCGCCGTTACGGTCCATGGTATGTCGGTCCCGCCACGATCTATCGCCGTCAGAGCGTCCTCGACTGCGGGGGGTTCCGACCCGAGCTCGGGTCTTCCGCCGACTCCTTGCTGTTCATCATCCTCGCATTGAGATACGGCGTTTGCTACATCCCGACCCCCCTGGCCTGCTGGAGGCAAGCCGACGACAGCTTCTCAGCCCGCACCTATGCGGACCCGCAGACCATGCTGCGTCAGATCCAGCGGGCGCTCGAGCTGGCTGCCGATGAATTCGGTGATCTCTTCCCGCGAGACCTCCTCGCGCAACTGCGCAGCCGATGGATCTACGCTGCAGGGATGAGCTTCCTGGACGCTTTGAGAAAGACCCGGATCGAGGGCATGAGGGGCTTCATGCCCTCGGCAAGCATGACCGACCGCGTGCTGTTGACTTGGCTGGACATCTCTGGGCAGGCCCACCTCTTCTTCTTCCGGATGTACTTCTTCCTGCGATTACGCCTATGGGGATGCCCGACTGTGAGTCCAAACCCCACCCGGAGCCAGCCGTGATGCTGGCGGCAACCAGAGGGACCGCTCGCGCCTACCCCGGTGCCGCGCCATGAGGGCGCTGGTCGTTGCCCCTAGGTTCGACCCTCACAGCGTCTCCGCGGATTTCAAGCCTCCCATCCCCTCTGGCTTGGCCTACATCTCGGCCGCGCTCAAGCAAGCCGGCCACGAGGTCACCTGTCTCAACCTCAACCACCAGGACGGCCCCTCGGATTCGATCATCGGCCGGGCGCTCGCCGACGGCAGGTTCGATGTGGTCCTCACTGGTGGGATCTCCGTCCACTATCCTCTCATCAAGAGTTGCGTGGCCTCCATCCGCAAGCATGCGCCAGCGGCACGCATCGTTTTGGGAGGCGGCGCCATCTCAAGCCAGCCGGCGCTTTTGTTCGAACTTCTCCGGCCGGACTACCTCGTGGTGGGAGAGGGCGACACCACCGTCGTGGACCTCCTCCGCTGCCTGGCGACCGGGGGCGCCCCCGAGTCGGTCAAAGGGATAGGGTTCCCCGGCCCTGATGGGAAGCTTGCCCTGACTCCCGCCCGAGAGCCGATCAAAGACCTCGATGCCCTGCCCCTTCCGGATTATGAGGGATTCGGCATCAAGGCGCACCTGGACCACATGCGGCCGAGTGACTCGTACATGCTGGACCTCTTCGATCGCCCCAGGGCATACCCACTCATCGCCAGCCGCTCGTGCCCGTTCTCCTGCACCTTTTGTTTCCACCCCATCGGGAAGACCTACCGCCAAAGGAGCATCCCGGCCATCATTCGAGAGCTGGAATCAGCCATCGTCCGCTACGACATCAACATCATCAACATCTACGACGAGTTGTTCTCTCACGACAAAGCGCGCGTCCTGGATTTCTGTGAGCGCGTCCGAGAACTTGCCCGGAACACTCATCGGCCATTGGAGTGGAACTGCCAACTTCGCGTTGACAAGGTCGATGAGGAGCTGTTGACAGCGATGAAGGCGGCAGGGTGCTACCTCCTGAGTCTGGGGATCGAGAGCTACAGCCCCGCTGTTCTCCGCAGCATGCGCAAGGCAACCACGCCCCGTCAAATCGACCGTGCCTTGGACATGGTTCACCGTGCCGGAATCACCGTCCAAGGCAACTTCATCTTCGGCGATATCGCAGAGACCGTCGAGACAGCCCACGAGACGCTTGCCTACTGGAGGAAGAGCGTCTATGGCGGCGGCGGGCTCGCCCTCAGCCACGTACAACCGTACCCTGGAACCGCGATCTACCAACGCTGTGTCGAGAAGGGTCTCATCAACGATGAAGCAGCCTTCCTCGAGGACATCTTCGCCCGCATGGCCAAACCGATGAACCTCAGCGACACCATGGCCGAGGAAGACTTCTCACAGCTTCAGGAAGACCTCTATGCGGCCAGAAGGACCTTCTCGCGCTATGTCCGGCCTCTTTGCATAGAGCCGCCAGCGGAGGGGGGAAGGCTTACGGTCCGCTGCCCATCCTGCCATGAAACCTCGACATATGGGTGCTATTTCTACCCCAAGAGATCAGTCAACCCGATCGACATCTGCTGCCGGAAGTGCCGGATGCGCTTCTTCCTTTCGACACCCTTTCTCCGGGGCGAGCTCTTCCTGATCGAGCTCTTGGGCGCCCCTGCAGTCTACCGACTTCGTGCCATGACCCAGAGCATCCTGCAAATGGCTCGCCGAATGCTTGCCTCTTTCCGTGAAGGTCATCCATCGAGCTGATTATGCCGATTGGGCATTGATTTGTGTTTCCGAGCGCCATAAATGCCGAATCGCCGTCCTCCGAACTTTCCGCCGCTCCTTGACGCCTCCGACGTAAAGTCTTACAATGCTCAATCTCTGAACGGTCATCAATTACTCGATCGAACAGCCGTCTGAATGGCATCTCCCTCCTGTAACGCATGCGGCGCCGCACGCCTTGAGAAGCTTATCGATTTTGGGCCAATTCCGATCGCCCATCGCTTCCGAACGCAGTCGTCTGGTCCCGAGGAATTCAGGCATCCCATGGTCTTGCATCTATGTGACGACTGCGGCTTGGTCCAAATCATCGACGACCAGATGGAGAAGCAAGGCCAATTCGTGCCGCGCTCGATTCAGTCTCAAGCCCCGAGCCCGGCACTGCAGAATAGCAGCGGCGACTGCTTCCTTTCGGTCAATGCCGATAATGAGGACGGGGCAATCGCACGACACGCCGAATTGGCTATTTCTCCTGCCGCATTCTCCCTCCGATGAACGACCTGCTGGAAGCCCTCAAGCTGGTCCGAGACCCCTTAGCCAAGTCCGAATCCTATTACAGCCTCAGCACCGCACCCGCGATCACCGACTCGGTCGTTGCCGCGCTGAGGACGCGATTGGCCCAGACCGGGGGCAGCACTGTTCGCATCTGCCTTCATGAGAACCCTGACTCACCATTTCATGAAATGGTGATCGTGCATAAGAAGGGCGGGGTCTTCAAGCCGCACAAGCATCTCGAAAAGGACGAGTCGTATCACATGATCGACGGCATCCTGCGCATCGTGATCTTCAGCGAGACGGGAGTGCCCGTTGAGACCATCCGCCTCGGCTCGGCCGGCACGGGATTTCCCTTCTGGATCCGGATCCGCCAAGGAATCTGGCACGCCACAATCCCCGAGACCGAATACGCCGTCTTCCATGAGGCGCGTCCGGGGCCTTTCAAGGGAGGAGACAGCATCCTACGTGATGAGACCTGAGATCCGTCGCCCGCACTCCATCGTCGTTGGCGGCACCCGTGGCAGCGGCCGCGCCCTTGTGCGCCTGCTGAGCAGACAGGGACATTCCGTGTCCGTCATCGGACGACATTCCTCCCCTGCCGATCGCGGCCTCCCCCATGTGCGCTTTGTTCGCGCCGATCTGGCCAATGCCAGATGCCTACCAGGCCTGCGCATATCCATACTCGCCTGGGGAGGCCAGATCGACAACCTCGTTTTCTTCCAGCGCTATCGCGGAACTTCGGATGCGTGGGCAGGAGAACTCAACGTGAGCCTGACGGCAACCAAGACCCTGATCGAGAGTTTAGCCGGAAGCTTCCACAAGGATGGCGTCAAGTCCATCGTCGTGATTGGATCGGCCGTCGGGCATCTGATTGCACAGGAGCAACCCATCGGCTACCACGTCGCCAAGGCCGGGGTCGCTCAAATCGTCCGATATTACGCCGTCTTACTCGGACCCAAGGGCATCCGCGTAAACCTCGTTTCGCCTGGCACCATTGTCAAGGAGGAGTCCCAACTCTTTTACGCCAAGAGCAAGAGACTACAGGCGCTTTATCGGCGCATCATACCACTCGGCCGCATGGGCCGCGCCGATGAGGTAGCGCAGACCGTCGACTTCCTATGCAGCCCCAAGGCCTCTTTCATCACCGGCCAAAATATCATCATCGACGGCGGACTATCCCTGCTTTGGCAGGAAACGCTCGCTCGCAAACTGTTTCGGGTCTGAGAAGCATCATGCAGACCACGTCCGTCACAAAGTCCACAGATAAAGTAATCCGGCGCAGGATTTGTCGGCTCTGTGACGGCAACAAGCTCGAGGTCGTCTTACATCTCACTCCCACGCCGCTAGCTGATGCCTATATCCCCCGGGAACAGCTTGCCGAGACCCAGGAGGTCTATCCGCTCGATCTCTACCAGTGCCATGACTGCGGGTTCTCACAGCTCTTGGATGTGGTGCAGCCTCAAGCCATCTATTTCGACTATCTTTACGAGACCAAGAGTTCGCTGGGCCTAGTCGACCATTTCAAGGGTTATGCCGCCGGCACTCTTCAAAGCCTCAATCCCCCGGAAGGCTCGCTCGTGGTCGACATCGGAAGCAATGACGGCTCGCTCCTGAGCTTCTTCAAGTCGTCAGGAATGCGGGTGCTAGGCGTCGACCCGGCAAGGGAGATCGCACACCGCGCGACAGAAGGCGGCATCGAAACCTGGCCCACGCTTTTCGACACCCAACTTGCCGGGAAGATTCGCGCAGAGCGTGGCCCTGCCAGGATCGTAACGGCCAACAACCTCTTCGCCAATGTTGACGATCTGCACGACATGGCCGAGGGCATCCGCGCCCTTCTGGCCGCCGACGGCGCATTCGTCTTCGAGAGCTTCTACCTCGCCGATCTCATGCAGAACATGGTCTTCGACTTCATCTATCACGAACACATCTCCTACTTCTCGGTTGCACCGCTGATGGCCTTTTTCAAAAGACACGGGATGGAGCTGATTGACGCGCAACGCGTGAAGACCAAGGGTGGTTCCCTGCGCTACACCGTGCAACTGGCCGGAGGACCCCGCAAAGTCTCACCGAAATTGGGGGAACTGATCAGCATGGAAGAGGAGCGCGGAATCGGGCGACCCGCCTCCTTCAAGGAGTTCAATGCGCGCATCGAGGCATCCAAGCGCGAGGTTGTCGACTTGCTTCGCAAGCTGCGCGCACAGGGGGAGACGATTGCCGGCTTCGGCGCCTCCGCCACGACCACGACCTTGATTTACCACTACGGGATCACGGACATGTTGGACTTCATCGCCGACGACAACCCGCAACGCCAAAACCTATTCAGCCCCGGCAAGCACATCCCCGTGCTCTCTCCCAAGTCGCTCCAGGATAAGAAGCCGGACTATCTCGTGATCCTCGCCTGGCGCTACGTCGAGCCCATCATGCAAAATCTCGAGAGCTATCGCAAGCAAGGCGGCAAATTCATTGTGCCGCTACCCGAGTTAATAGTCCTCTGATCGTGGCGCCTCTCATCGGGGCGATTTCGATCCCAGCGATGACCACGGTCAATTTGCCCGCACCCGCCCGGTCTCACCCATAGGCACCCATAGCGCCCGCTATGCAAGACTCTGCGGCCTCTCATTGACTCCCGACGCTCGCAGCCCCTTGCGCGCCAGGAGGGCGGGGCTTTGCCCCCGATTCAGGTGTCCGAAGCCATTGGGGGAAGGATGAACCTCAGGTTCGGGTACAGCAGTTGCAGCCGGTCGAACATTCCCTTAGCCAGGGCCGGAGGAAACGCAAGGTAGATGGATTTATCAGGGGGCGCGTCATGAGGCAGGTAGACTGGCCGCCCCAAGTGCGACTTTCCAACCCCTGTGCGCGCCCAATCCTCGTCTACGAAGAAAGCCACGCGCTCGCCCAGCACGCCCGCAATCCAACTCCCTGCGGTCGCCGTCCCGAAAATCCCAAACGCGTCAGCTTTCGCGTGAACACTGGCGTCGTCAATCAGCCGATTCAGCCAGTCCAGGCTGGCGCACACTCTTGATCGGATCTCCAAAAAGGGTTCCGCCTCGATAGCCCCCGGATACTTGAGCGCGGAGTTGCGGCCCACGGCGGCTACGGCCCGGGGAATCCACCCAGTCGTGACCTCCAACACCTCAAGACCGGCAACCTTTAATAAGAAAGACAAGGAATCCATCCTAAAATGCGAACAATGGTCGACAATGATCAAATCGAATGGGTTTTCCTGATAGTGAGGAACGATGATAACGAACAGCCCACCCGGAGCGAGCTTTGCCCGCAAATCAGCGATGACCCGAGCAGGGTCAGGGAGATGCTCCAGGACATAGTAGAGGGCGATTAAGTCGAAGGAACCGGGTATCCGGTCCATCGTCCCGGAATGGAAGGCCTCCACGCCAGGGATAGCTTCAACATCGGACCTAAAATGGTCACTGGGCTCAAAACCAACTAGAGACCACTGCGGGAACATCTCCCCGAATGACCGCAAAAGAGGCCCGTTGCCGCAACCGACATCCAACATTCGTCCCTTTTTCGAAAGCCCTATCTGGTCTCGCAAGCGGTCTAGCAGCAGACAAGAGCGCGGCCGCGACCCAACATCGCCGAGCACCACGTGCTCGGTTCCGCCGCGCAGTTGATAAAGCGCATATCCACGGTAGACTTCAGCCGCATCCCGCCTCCAATGCTCATCGATTTGCTTCTGAACGTGCCCGCAGTCCGAACACACAAGGATCGAGCCGCTGCCCTTCCAAGGTCTATCATCGGATGTGACGCCCAAAAGCTTCTCCGGTTTCGGGACCGGCGACAATCCCAGTTTGCCGCACAGCATGCAGGCGCCTGTCTGTTCCGCATCCATCTTCGCCGTCATATCGCCTCCTCAGTCGCCATCGACCGTGCGGCAGTGCCGACCAGTTTGATGTCGGGCAGGCGGGATGTGGACCTGTCACCTTGGGCGAGATATTCCTGGCTATCCGCACCACTGCTGGGCTCGGCGTAGCGTCTCGCCGTGGGAGTAGGACCTTCGGGTTTCTGCTCCCGCAATCCCCTGGCAAATGTTATAATCGTCGTCGTATTATAGATTTTTCGTGTCACGATCGGGGCTTCTTCATGGATGAACAGTCCCATCTTTCAATTCAGACCAGGCCCTCACCCCATTGAACCCGAGCCTTATCGAGCTGCTGGCTTGCCCGAAGTGCCTGGGGAACATGGATTGTGTCCCCTCAGAGTCCGAGGGGGAGAGGGTCATCTCCGGTTGCCTGGTCTGCACGGCCTGCAAAGCCGCCTATCCTATCCGGAGGTCCATTCCTCGGTTCGTCGATGATGGCGACTACGCGGCCTCGTTCGGCTACCAATGGACCCGGTTCAGGCTCGAACAGATCGACTCCGAGGGGGGCCACCATCTCTCGGAGAGGCGCTTCTTTACGGAGACCACCTGGACGACCGATTGGCTGAAGGAGAAGTGGATCCTCGACGCAGGCTGCGGCGCCGGCCGATTCCTGGAGATCGCCTCCCGCGGCCCGTGCGACGTGGTGGGACTTGACTTGAGCTGCGCTGTGGATGCGGCGCTCCAGACGCTCGCCGACCGCCCGCGGGTGCACCTGGTGCAAGCGAGCTTGTTTGCCCTGCCCTTCCGCACCGGTTCTTTCGACGGCTGCTACTGTCTTGGAGTCCTCCAGCACACGCCCGACCCCCGGAAGGCCATGGAGGCTCTGCCGAGGATACTCAAGACTGGGGGACGCATCGCATTGACGGCCTACGAACGCAAACCCTGGACTTGCCTCAACGCCAAATACCTCGTGCGGCCCCTGACGCGCAGGCTGGGACATCGGTTCCTGCTGGGAGCCATCAAGGCCGTCATGCCCATCGCGTTTCCTTTGACCGAACTCCTCTTTCGACTCCCTCTGCTCGGTCGGCTCTTCAGATTCGTCATTCCGATCGCCAACCATGTCCACGAGGAAGGGCTGTCGTGCGGAAAGCGTTACCAGTGGGCCATCATGGACACCTTCGACATGCTCTCTCCCGAATTCGACCAACCCCAGACGCAGCCAGCCGTCATTGAGACCCTCTCGCAGGCAGGGATCGTTAAGATCGAACGCCTCAAGAACCCCGGCCTCAACGTGGTCGGGGTACGCGGCCCGTCATGAACATCCTCTACATCAGCTATGACGGGCTCATGGAGCCTTTGGGCCAATCCCAGATCCTCCAGTACCTGCGGCTGCTGGCGCGAGACCATCGGATCATCCTCCTGACCTATGAGAAGACCGAGGACCTCTCGAATGTCTCCCGGTGCAGAACATTCTCCATGGAGCTAAGCACCGCCGGAATCGAGTGGATCCCCCTGCGCTATCACAAAGCGCCTTCCTTGCCGGCGACTGCATATGACATGGCTGTCGGCTTGGCGGTCTGCATCTACCTCGCCCTGCGCCGCCGCATCGAGATCGTCCATGCGCGCAGCTACACCCCTTCGCTCCTGGCGCTGCCCATCAAGCTCTTGTTCGGAAGCCGGTTCATCTTCGACATGCGCAGCTTCTGGCCGGATCAGAGGGCTGATTCCGGGATGTGGCCGCGGACAGGCCTCGCCTATCGGCTGACGAAGTGGTTCGAGCGGCGGTTCCTGAGGCACGCCGACGTTATCATTTCCCTGACCCGGGCGGGCGTCGAAGTGCTTCGAGCCAACCCTTATCTCCAGGACAAACCTCCATCAATCGAGGTCATTCCCACCTGCACCAACCTGGAACTCTTCCGGCCCGCCGACGGCCGGGTGGGGGGGAACCGCGGCAGCCAGCCATTCACGCTAGGCTACGTGGGCAACATGGGGCCGTGGTATCTATTGGACCAGATGATCGAGTGTTTCCGGATACTGCGGCGCATGCGGCCCGACGCCAAGTTCCGCATCGTCAACCTCAAGGCCCACTCCCTGATCCGGGAGCGGTTTGAAGCCGCGGGCATCCCCGAGGGGGCCTACGAATTGAAGGCTGTCGGCTACGACCAGATTCCTACGGAAATGGGCACTCTGGATGCGGGAATCTTGTTCCTCAAGGCTTTCCCTTCCTCGAAGGGCATGGCTCCCACCAAAGTCGGGGAATTCCTTGCCTGCGGCGTCCCCTGTCTGGCGAACACCGGGATCGGCGATTTGGATGAACTGCTGGAGGGGGAGTCGGTCGGGATCATCGTGAGGGAATTCAGCGAAAACGCCATGTCAGCGTCGCTCGAGCGCCTCCTGGAGCTTGCCGCAGACCCTGACACGCAGCACCGCTGCGTCAACGCCGCGTGCCGGCATTTCTCCTTGGAGGACGGAACCGCCAGACTCGACCGGATCTATCGCTCCCTGGCCGGCAAGGGGGACGACACCCGATAGCACGGGCGCTGGGACGAGATGAGAGCTATCCTTGCTCGATTCGCTGAAAAATATCGGCCCGAGTCGGCCATCATCCTTGGAGCGCTGCTCATCAGGGGCGTCTATGTAAGCGTCTTCTCCTCGGATCCATACGCGGTCCTGCCGGATTCGGGCCAATACGAGGCCATTGCGCGGCAGTTCGCGAACGGCGACTACTCCGGAGTCCTGCTGGGCCGCTTCATCGTGGCCCCCCTCTATCCCTTCATTCTGTCCATTCTGATGCGCTGCACGGAGAGCCATTGGCTGAGCATCGTCATTTGGGCGCAGGTCCTGGTGTCCTCCGCAGCCTGCGCCGCTTTCTACCGCCTGGCACTGATCTGGTTCAACGATTCCAAGGCGGCGCTCCTGGGCGCGACGCTTTACGCCGCCAACCCCTTCATGTTCTATTACACTGGCAGCCTATCCACTGAATCTCTATTTGCCAGCCTTCTGATCTGTTTTCTGTTTTGTCTGGAGCTGGCCCTCTCCGAGCGGAACTCACGCTGGCTGGTGTTGTCCGGCATCCTGTACGGCCTGGACTATCTCCTGAAGTCTCCTATCCTCCTCCTCTCTCCTTTTCTCGTTGGCTACATGGTTGAGAGGCTCAAGGCCGCGGGGGTGGGCCTAAGAAGGTCCTTATGGTCCGTGGGAGTGTTCGCCTTGGTGAGTTTTTCCCTCTCCCTGCCCTATGGCCTTTATCACTACCTCCGTGGGGATGGCTACATCCTCTCATCCAACGGCGGCATGATCCTTTTCATGTGGGGGAACAGCAACTTCGGCTACCTCTACGCCTCCCCCCAAGACGCCGAGACCAAGAAGGACATGGCCCACTTGAACTGGTGCAAATTCGACCCTGAAGCCTGCAAGTACGATCATCTTCCTCAACGGGAGAAACAGGGGAAATTCGTCCGCTACGCCCTGCAGTGGATCCGGAACAACCCGTACAAATTCGTGCACCTGAAGCTGTTCCACTTCTGGTCTCTTCTCAGACCAGGACCGAACCCCGAATTCTTTTCCTGGCAGGTCATTCTAGCCAGCCGACTCGTTTGGACGCCCTTGTACCTGCTCTCTGTCGTCGGGTTCTTGTCCGCGGCACACAGGACCTACCGGAAGGTCTTCGCATACCTGTTTCTTATCATGGCGATCCAGTTCCTCGTGCTGTATTCAGGGTCACGCTTCAAGAACGTGATTCTCGAGCCGTTCATCGTCATGTATGCCGCGGCGGGGCTGCTCTGGATCGGCCGGGCCGTTTCACGCTGGCGGGGATCTCTCCGCCAACCCTGACAGCGGAGCGGACGGGCACGCCCTTCGGCGGCCTAATCTCTCTCCGGCCGCTGATGCGTATCGAGACGCTCCAGGTCGGCTTGCAGGACTTTCTGGAATTTGGCCCGACCCGCCTCGTTCATGTGGTCGTAGTCCTTGAAATCTCCGTCCACGAACCGCTGGTCTTCATAGTAGTCCAGATAGAGCACGTGCCGGCCCTCCTCTGGACGAAGGACGTCGTATAGCAGCTTCCTTGCTCCAGGGATGTTGCCACCGTCGGCGAACTCCCGATAGCATCGTGTCTTGGGAAGCGTCACGAACAGCACGGAGACCCGGGCTCTCTTCCCGCTTTCGGCCATCTCCCTCAACAAGGATGCGTTCTTGGACATCAATCTATCGTCAAAGCCGATCTTCGTATGCTCCGCGGCCCTCTTTCGACAGCCATCTCTCGTGAGCTTTCCGTCCGATACGGGAACCACATCCGCGCTGCTCGGCTCTCCTACGGCTTGCCTAGCGGGAGGAGCGAAAAGCTGTCTGAAGTCCCTATTGGAGCGCAAGAAGCGGGACTTTGCCATCAGTCTATTGCTGAACCCATTGTCGTAAAGGGAATCGATGTATGGGTAGTATTGCCTGTCCAGAAAATCCTGGTTCGACCCCTTGAGGTCATAGCCCAGCAAGTGGTAATCGACGCCGATGATGATGACCTTCAGCCGCGGCATGCGGCCCACGACATATCTCATGATCGCGGCCGCATGGAACAAGTCCTGTCCCCCGACCACGAGGTTGAGGGATTTGTATTTCCCGTGGAGGTCAAGGTCTCCCAAGGCCCCGACGTGGGAATTGCCGATCAACACCAGGTCGACGACATCTCGTGACGCCTCGATCCTGTCGAACAAGACGTCGATCCTGTTCTTCTGATTCCGAAACGCGCCTTCGAGCAGCAGGACCAGCGCCAAGACGATCGCGGACGCGGCTCCGATGACCGACAGGAATCTTCTCATCGATGTCAGAACTGGAAATAGATGAACGCCTGCTTCTCCAAGACCCCGAACATGTAGATGCCCATCACCACGGCCACGATGAACGAGACATTCGAGGATGCAGGACGCGTGGATGATTCATAGGGGTTGAACCGCAGGCCCATCTCCACGGCCGCCACCGTCAGCAACACGGCCAGGCACTGCGCAAACCCCGAGACCGTGAAGATCGGAACCCCGATATAGCCGGAATAGCCGAAGCGCAGGAGGTTCTTCACGATATACATGGCGTCCGCCAGGTTGTTCGCCCTGAAGAAGATCCACGCGAAACACACCAGCGCCATGGTCAGCGAGACCTTGATGACCCCATGGAGCAGGCTGTCCTTCTTGAAGAGATCCAGTTTCGTCCCGGTGACGAGGATGCCGAAGACAAGATAGCCGCCATGCAGCGCGCCCCATACGACATAGGTCCAGTTCGCTCCATGCCACAGACCGCAGAGGAGGAAGGTGACTCCTGTCGCCAGGATGTAGATCCACTTGTCGGCCTTCAGGCCAAGATAGGCATCCTTCTTCATCTTGTCCGACAGCCAGTAGGCCAGGGGCAGGAAGAGATAGTCCCTCAGCCAGGTCGAGAGGGAGATATGCCACCGAGTCCAGAACTCCTTGATGCTCCGGCTGAGATAGGGCGATCTGAAATTCTGCATGAGGTTGAAGCCCATCACCCGGGCCGAGCCGATGGCAATGTCGGAATACCCGGAGAAGTCGCAGTACACCTGGAAGCTGAAGAACACGGTAGCCCAGATCAACGGCCAGCCCTGGTAGGCAGTCACGTTATTGTAGACGGCGTTCACATAGATGGACAGCAGGTCGGCCACGACGAGTTTCTTGAAAAGTCCCCAAAGCATCAGCCGGAGCCCGCTGAGGACCCGATCTCCGTCGAACGTCTTCTCCTCGTAGAACTGGTGGATCAGATTCTGAGGCCGTTCGATGGGCCCTGCCACGAGCTGAGGGTAGAACATGATATAGAGGGCATAGATCCCGAAATGCCGTTCAGCCTTCTGGTTGCCCCGGTAGACTTCGATGGTGTAAGCCATCGCCTGGAAGGTATGGAAGGAAAGCCCGATGGGCAAGATGATGCTCAAATGGCTGATCTGATTCTGCAGATGCAGGAACTGCGTCACCACGGCCAGATTGTCCATGAAGAAGTTGTAGTACTTGAAGAAACCCAGCACTCCGAGGTTCGCAAGGATGCTGCAGATCAAAAACAACTTCTTCCGCTTCTTGTCCTGGATGTTCTCCAGGCCGAGGCCCACCCCATAGTCGATGACGATCGTGAAGATGAGGATGAAGATGTAAATCGGTATGAAAAACAGATAGAAAACGCAACTGGAGGACAACAGCAGGATCCAGCGGAATCGGTGGGGGAGGATGAAGAACAAACCGGTGACCGCGACGAAGAAAAGGAAGAATTCGAGTGAGTTGAAAAGCACTTTTGGTATTATACAGTTATGTCGCAAGCTAAGACGAGCGGCCCTGAGAAGCGGGGAACTCCCAAGCGGGTCCTGATTCTGACAACCTATCCCTTCGGGGCCGTCGCAAGCCAACGTTTCAGCCACGAGCAGTACATCGATGTCCTGAGGAAAGCCGGCATCGAGACGAACATCGAGGCGTTCCTATCGGAGGCCACCTGGGAAGTCCTTTACAAGCCGGGGTATTACTTTCAGAAAGCGTATGGAGTCCTCTGGGGGTTCATCAAGCGGTTCATGCTGCTCCCCGGCATCCTGCGCTACGACTTCGTCTATCTGGCGCGGGAAGCAGCGCCATTGGGCCCGCCCATCATCGAGGCGATTTTATTCCTCCTGCGCCGCAAGGTCATCTATTTCCTCGATGACGCCATCTTCATCCCCAGGACGACAAAGGTGAACCGCCTGGCGGCCCTGCTCAAGTGGGCATCCAAAGTCCCTTACACCGCGTTACGCAGCCACAAAGTGGTGGCTGCCAACCGCTTCATGGCAGACTGGGCCTCGCAGTACAACCGCCACGTCGTGCTGATACCTTCGACCATCGACCCCTCCTACCATAGGCCGCTGGCCAGGCCCCTCACCGCCTCCCGCCAGCCGATCATCGGCTGGACCGGCTCGCATTCCACGTCCGGCTATCTCGACATCATCCGACCCGTGCTCAAGAGGCTCCAGGAAGACCACGATTTCGAGTTCCGGGTCATCTGCGACGTCGATCCCGCATTCCCGGAGCTGAAGCGCTATCGCTTCGTGAAATGGAGACTGGAGTCGGAGATCGAAGACCTCGGCTCATTCCACATCGGCGTGATGCCGGTTCCGGAAGGGGACTGGGAGAAAGGCAAGGTAGGATTCAAGGCGGTTCAGTACGCTGCCATGGGGATCCCTGCCGTGGTCTCCGCCACCGGGTCTGGGCATGAAGTGGTGAAGGACAGACAGACCGGCTTCGTGGTCAACAACACCGAAGAGGGCTGGGGATCGGCTTTGGTCGCCTTGCTGAATGATGCCGAGATGCGGCATCGCTTCGGTTCCGCCGCGCGAGAGCACATCCTTAAGCAATACTCGGTCCCAGCCCAAACCCAAGCCTACATCGAGCTCTTCAAATGTGCGGAATAGCCGGCGTCTGGTCCGTCCGAGGGCCTACCGACCCGGCGGCGCTCCGAAGGATGGCCGCTTCGCTGCGCCACCGCGGTCCGGACGACACGGGCATATGGACTGACCCTTCCGCAGGCATCGGCCTCGCCCATGCGCGGCTGGCTGTCCTGGATCTGTCCCCGACCGGATGCCAACCCATGACCTCGCCATGCGGGCGCTACGTGGTCACCTTCAACGGTGAGATCTACAATTTCTTGGACTTGCGGAGAGAGCTGGAGGCTGCCGGAGTGACGTTCCGGGGTCGATCCGACACGGAGGTCATGTTGGCCACCTTCAGCCGCCATGGAGTGGAACGAGCCCTCCAAAGCTTCAACGGCATGTTCGCCTTCGGGCTATGGGACCGCGAAGCCCGGCGCCTCCACCTGGCGCGCGACCGCTTCGGGGAGAAGCCTCTCTACTATGGCTGGGGCAAGGATGGCTTCTTCTTTGGCTCGGAGCTCAAGGCGCTCAAGCGCCTGCACGGGCTTCCCGTGGAAGTGGACCGCGACGCCTTGGCCCTTTTCATCCGGTTCGGCTATGTCCCAACGCCTCACTCCATCTATCAGGGCATCCACAAGCTTCCGCCCGGGAGCCTGCTGACCCTCGAACGGCCGGATGGCGCGTCCCCTTCCCCGCGTCCCTATTGGTCGCTGGCTCAGGTCTGCGAGGAAGGTGCCCGGCATCCAGTCCGCTGCTCCCCCGCCGAAGCCGCGACGGAACTGGAGGGCATCCTCAAGGATGCCGTCAAGCTCCGCATGGCGGCGGACGTTCCGCTGGGCGCTCTCCTGTCCGGCGGCGTCGATTCCTCCTTGATCGTCTCGCTGATGCAGGCCGTCAGCACCCGCCCGGTCAAGACCTTCACGATAGGATTGACCGAAGCGTACATGGACGAGTCCGGCCACGCCAGACAAGTCGCCTCGCACCTGGGCACCGACCATACCGAACTGCGCGTGACTCCTCAGGAGGCGCTCTCGGTCATCCCCAGCCTGCCCGAACTCTACGATGAACCTTTCGCGGACTCTTCCCAAATCCCCACGCTCCTCATCTCCCGCCTGGCGAGACGAGCCGTCACGGTCAGCCTTTCGGGCGACGGGGGGGATGAGGTCTTCGGAGGCTACACGCGTTATTCGACGGCGCCCGCCCTCTGGCGAGGGTTCGGCTGGATCCCCTTGTCCCTTCGCGGCGCGGTGTCGCGCCTGATGCTCCGCCCCAGCGTAGCGCAATGGGAGCGGTGGGCCTGGTTCATGGCCCCTCTGCTCAGGCCTTACGCCCGCCAAGCGTCCTGGGGGGACGCGTTCCGGAAGATCGCGGAGACCATCCGACTGGAAAGCCCCGACGCCATCCACCTCCGCCTTGCGGGGGTGTGGGACAGGGCGGAGGAAGTGCTGTCGACGGACAGACGAGCGCCGCTGCCCCCGGGGTTCTCTCCCCCTTTGGGGGCCCCCAGGAACCATGCCGAGCGGATGATGTACGTCGACGCCATGACCTACCTGCCCGATGACATCCTGGCCAAGGTCGATCGGGCCAGCATGAGCGTCGGCCTGGAAGTCAGGGTGCCGTTCCTCGACCCGCGCGTGGCGGACTACGCCTGGCGGCTCCCCTGGGACTGGAAAGCCCGCCCCAAACGCGGGAAATGGATCCTCCGCAAGATCCTCGAACGCTACGTCCCGCCCAGGCTGACCGAGCGGCCCAAGATGGGATTCACGATGCCCGTGGCGGATTGGCTGCGCGGCCCCCTCAGGGATTGGGCCCATTCTCTCCTCGATGAGAAGAGACTCAAGGAGCAGGGATTCCTCCGGCCGGAACCGATACTCGCCAAATGGAGGGAACACCTCTCCGGGCGGCGGGATTGGCCGTTCCCGCTTTGGAACGTGCTCATGTTCCAGGCATGGCTGGAACGCTGGCATGCGCCCGCGCCGACGCGACCAACATGAGCGAAATGCGGTATAGTATGATCCGCGTCAGAGCGATGTCCGACCGCGCATGAAACCGATCTACAGCCCCCTGAAGGTCTTCCATTGCCGGGAACACCTCGGCGCCCTGATTTCGGGGCATGTCGTGCCTCCGGTGCACATCCGCCTCAAACCCGTCAACGCCTGCAACCACAACTGCTGGTACTGCGCTTATCGCTCGGACAAGCTCGACCTTCAGCTGGGAAGCATGATGAACACGCGGGACAGCATCCCGGGCGACAAGCTTGACGAGATCGTCCGCGACATCGTCGCCATGGGCGTCAAGGCGGTCACTTTCTCGGGAGGAGGAGAACCGCTGATCCATCCCCGGATCCCTGCGGCGGTGGAGATGCTCGCCCAGGGCGGGGTGAAGGTGGCGACCTTGACCAACGGCGCTCTTCTTCAGGGCCCCGCCGCGGAGCAGTTCTCCCGGCACGGCACATGGGTCCGCGTCTCCATCGACGCCTGGGACGGCCCGAGCTACGCCAAAGCGCGCGGCGTCTCGGACAAAGAGTATGACAAGGTCATGGGGAACATCAGGCGCTTCGCGGCCGCCGGGTCCCGGTGCTTCATCGGCGCCAGCTTCATCGTCACCCGCGAGAACGCGGCCCATGTCGCGGACTTCTGCCGCCAAGCCAAAGCGGCGGGCGTGAGGAACGTGAAGCTGAGCGCCTGTGTCGTGGCGAACACGAGCGCCGAGAACAACGCCTACCATGCACCCCTCGCCGATCTGCTCCGCACGCAGATTGAGGCCTGCCGGAGACTCGAGGATGCCGCATTCACGGTCACCGACCACTACCACCGGATGGACGAACGTTTCGAGAAAGCCTACCACCGGTGCCCGACCCTCATGTTCCTGACGGTCATCGGCGCGGACTGCAAGGTCTATACGTGCCAGGACAAGGCGTACACGGATGGGGGCCTGCTCGGCTCGATCCGAGACCGCTCCTTTAAGGATTTCTGGTTCTCGGAGGAGAATGCCCGCCGCATGGCGGACGTCGACCCCTGCCGCGACTGCCGCCACCATTGCGTGGCCCACGCCAAGAACGTCCTGCTCGACGACTATCTGTCCCTCGATCCGGAGCACCGGGATTTCGTCTAACCCATGCAGATAGGATGGATTTGATAAAATGTCCTCTGCCCTGGGCCCGATGATCAGCGTGTTCGGCTCGTCCGTCGGAAAGGAGGAGTTGGAGGAGGTCCGCAGCAGCCTGGAAGCCCAATGGCTCGGCATGGGCCCCAAGACCGCCGCGTTCGAGAAGCAGCTCTCCGCTCGACTCGGCGTGGACGACTTCGTCATGACGGACAACGGCTCCAACAGCCTCTACATGGCGGTCAGGTTGTTGGACCTGCCTCCCGGCTCCGAGGTCATCCTCCCGTCCTTCACCTGGATCGCCTGCGCCCATGCCGTCGCCCTCTGCGGTTGCACCCCCATCTTCTGCGATGTCGACATTGACACTCAGAACATCACGGCTGAGACCGCGGGGCGGCAGGTCACTCCCAAGACGAAAGCCATCATGGTCGTGCATTACGCAGGACTTCCGGTCCTCATGGAGCCGATCCTGCGGCTGGGCTTCCCTGTCATCGAGGATGCGGCGCACGCCGTCGACTCTCGGCATCGCGGCCGCTCCTGCGGCTCCATCGGAGCCATCGGCACCTTCAGCTTCGACGCCATCAAGAACATCACCACCGGGGAGGGGGGCGGATTGACGGCTCGCGATCCCGCCCACATCCGAAAGGCACGCCACCTGCGCTATTGCGGGATCGGCAAATCGGGCTTCGAAGCTTCGGCGAACAAAGACCGGTGGTGGGAATACCGCATCATCGATTTCTTCCCGAAGATGCTGCCTAGCGACATCGCCGCTTCCATCGGGCTGGCCCAACTGCGCCGGCTCGACGAGATGCAGGCTCGCCGCAAGCAGATCTGGGAGCTCTACCAGAAAGAGTTCGTCGCGGTCCCGTGGGTCCGACGGCCACAGGACGCGCCCGCAGGCGACCGGCACTCGTTCTTCACCTACTGCATCCGCGTCCCCGCCGGCCGCAGGGACGCCTTGGCCAGGCATCTCTACTCCAACGGCATCTACAGCACCCTCCGCTATCACCCGCTCCACCTCAACCCGATTTACAAGTCTTCCGCCCGGCTCCCCGCATGCGAGTTGCTCAACGAGGAAGCGCTCAGCATCCCGATCCACCCCCGTTTGAGCGACCTGGACCTGGAGAAGGTCATCGGAACGATCAAGGCCTTTCCCGTCTGATGCCGCGCATCCCACGCCCAGCCCGCGCCTCTGCTGCCGGCTCGGAGCCGCCCACGCCATGAGCTTCCGCGTGCTGTTCGTCCCGCACGCCACGAGCCGTGTCGCCGCCACGCGGCTCAGGATCAACCAGTTCCTTCCCGCCCTGGACGAAGCGGGGATCTCCTACACCATCGTGCCCATGGCATCCGACTGGACGACCCGCCACATGCTCATGTCCCCGACCTTCCGCGGACCCCGCCGCCTCCTGCACTACGTCGAGGTCCTCCTTGAGAAAATCCTGCGCTTCCCGATCGTCTTGTACCAGGCCAGGCATCACGACGTCGTCTTCCTCCAGCGCACCACGCTGCCGTTCCGGCTGGAGCGCCTCCTCCGGCTGGCGAATCCGCGCATCATCTTCGACTTCGACGACTCCATCTTCATGGCTGACCCGGAGTCAAATTTCCTGGGTCCGATCGACGATCTCAAGGCATGGGTGAAGCCCCGAGAATTCCGGAACGCCGTGTCCGCCAGCCGGATGGCGATCGCCGGCAATGAATTCCTCCGGAGGCACGTCGAAGGCTTCTGCAAGCAGGTCCGCGTCATGGAGGAGAGCGTCGACGCCCGGCGGTACACGGTCAAGGTCAAGGAGCCCGAGCAATACGTCACCATCGGCTGGATCGGGAGCCCTTCCACCTCCGGCCATCTCAAGCTCCTCGAGCCCGTGCTCCGGCGGCTCGCGGGCATCCGGCCTATCCGGCTCAAACTCGTCGGCGCCGGCTCCTACGCCTGCGAGGGCGTCCCCCTTGTGTCGGTCGATTGGACCTACGAGTCGGAGGTTCCCCAACTCCAGACCTTCGACATCGGGATCATGCCCACCCCGCCCGACAAGTGGGGGAAAGGCAAGCTGGGCACCAAGATGCTCCAATACATGGCGGTGGGCGTGCCGGCCGTCGTTTCATTCTCCGAAGCCAACGCCGCCGTCATCCGACACGGCGTCAACGGGCTCGTGGCCCGGGGAGAGGACGAGTGGTTCGAGGCATTGCGCACGCTGGTTGACGACCCCGCGCTCCGGCGGGAGCTCGGCCTGCGGGGGCGCAAGACCATCGAGGAGAAGTTCTCCCTGTCAGAGAATAGCGCCCGGTTCGTCGGCATACTGGAGGAAGTCCGTGCCGGCTGACGGCTCCGGCTACGATTGGCGGGAGCACAGCTCCAGGGCCGATGCCGCCTACCGGAAGAGCCTGGAAGGCGATCCGTCAGAGCTCCAACGGGTCAACGTGCTCAGACGGGGCGACGGCGAGATGAGGTTCATCAGGGGATTGGCGCGTGTCTACTTCCCTGGGGCCAGGTTCGGCGGCGCCGCCCTGGATGTCGGCTGCGGGAGCGGGTACATCACGCAGGCCCTCTCGGATGCCGGCTTTGACGCGACCGGGCTCGACATCTCCGAGGCCGGGATCGCGCTCGCCCACAGGCTGCACCCCAAGCCAAAGTTCTTCGTCGCCGATGGCACAGCCCCGCCTCTCGCGGCAGAAGCATGGTTCGATCTGATCCTGTTCCGCGCCTTTCATCCATTCATCCGCATCAACGACTTCCCATACCAGCTCCGCCTGCTGGAGGGATACCTGAAGCACCTTAACCCTAAAGGCATGGCCGTCATCATGAACCCCGCGCCTTATGTGCTCGACTTCGGCCGCCTGCGCGCGGCCCTGGAGGAGCGCGGCCTGGTGATGGTCGGACCCTACTTCCCCAACCTGCACAAGCGCCTTGGGTTCACCCCGCTCACGAGCCTGGACGTGGCCGTGCTGTCGTGCATCTCGGGGCTCATCGGGAAGATCTTCTCGATGTTTCTGGTCTCCGTGGTGCTCATCGCCGGCAAGAAGGCCTCTTGCCCCGAACGCAAGCGCACGGCTTGAGGCTCCCCGCACCTTGGAGCCGTCCCCATCCCGCGATCGGCCAGGGCAAGCAAGCGTGCACGCCAGCAGCGCGAAGACTCATCCTCGGAGAGTGCCGGTGTGGACCCAACCTCGCCTGCGCAGGATCTCCCGGAGCAGGGTCCTCAATCCGCGCTTGAGGGCCAGCAGACACCCACCCAGGAACCAGAAGGTGGCCAGGATGAAATGCGGGCTCTCCAGCCAGTGGGACACGGCCCAGCTCTGCAGCCTGATGCGCGAGACCAGCCATGAGATGCGCAGGCGGCGCAGGTTGATCGTGTAGTAGTCCGCGAATTCGGGCCGGTCGATGACGCTGTCGAGCGATTCCAGTTCCTGGACCATGGGCGGATTCTGGCAGTCGAGGATCATTCTCCTGTCAGGGCTGAATTCCACCTCCGCCACGACGTGATTGACTTTGCCGGTCAGGTTGATGCGCTGGGCCTTGATGCCGAGCTCGGAGGCGAGATGGATGCAAGCCCTGGAGACCTCGCCGCACCAGCCCTTGCCGGAGCGGAGGATGTCGGCTGCGCTGGAACGGAGGAAAGGCCGCCCCTCCTGAGGATACTCCTGGTAGGTGACATGGCTTCGGACGTAGTCTCGGATGGCGATGACCTTGCTCTCGGGGTCCGTGGCGCCCGACTTGCTGACGATGTCCTGCGCGAGCGAGCGGACATAGGCCTTGTTCCGGAGATGACGGACGAAGTTGACGACGGACATGACCAGGCAGAAGGCCACCAGGGCCCACAGGATGCGAGAAGGCTGGCCTTTCTGGAAGATCACGCTGACCTCCCGGTCATCGGAGTCGAAGACGGAACTGGCCGCAGGTCCCCGTAATGCCCCAGTCTGCCGCCTGCCGCGGCTGCGAGCGCGCCGACGTCCGCGGCAAGGAGCGCGGCGTATTCGGCCTCGGAGACATCGCCGATGCGGGTCAGGCCCTTGAGCTGGCCAGCGTCGCTGCTGGGGTGGACCATGAGCTCGGCAGCGCCTTGGACGCGGGACGGGGCGAGGAGCTCGGCGTAGTCGGACGGCGCGAGCCTGGAGGGCAGGGGCACGATGTCGAAGACGGAGGTGAAGGAGTCGTTGCCTGCCAGGCCTCTTGCATGCCTGGGCCACTGCCAGGACAAGAGGGCCTTGAGCAGGAGGCTCCGCAGGGAGCGCGGAGTCTTGGCCGGGCTCCCCTGGCTGCTGCGCCGGATGAGGGGAGCGGGCCGCGGACAGCGGATGCCCAGGCCGTGCGCCCTGCAGAAATCCGCGACCGGGCCCAGGACGCCCGGGAGCACGTGGCAGTGCTGGTGGCCGTCGATGTGCGTGGGCTTGAGCCCGGCGTGCGCCAGCCTGTGGTATTGGGCCTCGAGCTCCAAGGCGACGTGGCTGCTCTCGACCCTGCCGAGCAGGGCCTTGAGCTCGAGTCCGCGGCGGGGAAAGAAGGCTCCGCTCGCGTCTACGAGGCTCGGGATCCGGTCAGGAGGACAGAGGGGCGTCCCCAGGGTCAAGTTGAAATGCAGGCCGACGCCCAATGAGGGATGGGCCTTGGCCAGGGCTACGGCCTCGTCGAAGGCCGGAGCATTGGCCATGAGGGTCGCGCTGGTCACGACGCCCTTCTCGTGGCAGGCGACGACAGCCTGGTTCACGGACCGGGTCAGGCCGAAGTCATCGGCATTGATGATGACGAGCCTCTGTGAAGCCCGCCGGGAGGCCAGGCGCTCCGCGAGCTCGCGGCGCTGGGCTGGGGTGGGCCAGGAGAAATAGGTGCGCTGGGACTCGTCCTGGGGGAGCGGTGCGGCCTTGTTGTCACGGATGGCTGTAATGACCTGGGCCAGGAGCCTGGCAGCTTCCGCGTCAGCCTTGCGGTCGAGGCTTTCAAGGTCGTCGCCGGGGCCCACTGGGAGCGGAGTCTGCGCCATGATGGCCCCGGTGTCGAGGCCCTGGGCCAGGCAATGGATGGTGACGCCGACCTCCTTCTCCCCTTGGTAGAGGGCCCAGAAGATGCTCTCCAGGCCAGCGTAGCGGGGAAGGAGGCTCTTGTGGATGTTGAGGCCTCCTTTCTTCGGGATGCGGAGTATCCTGGGAAGGATGATCCGGGTGTTGGCGGTGATGATGAGGTCGGGCTGAAGGGAGCCGAGGATGGCGGCGCAGGCAGGAGCGTTGTGGTCCGCCACCTCGACGTAGGCGATGCCCCTGGCCTCGCAGAACGCCGACAGAGGCTCCTGGCCGGAGCCGCGGCTGAACTGCTCGCCGAGCTTGTTCCGGAGCGTGCTCCAGCCGTGCCTGAGGAACTGGGTCCTGAGGCCGTGGAGGATCCCCTTGGAGAACACGAGGTTGAGCCAGGGCTCGGCGACCACAGCGGCCACGGGCAGCCCTGCCGCGGCCAAGGAGTCGACGGCGGCCCTGGCCGAGGCGCAGCGGCCCCGTCGGGTGAGGACGACGATGCGCAGGCCGGATCCCTCAGCCATCGGCAGACACGATACCGCATGGCCGTGTGCCTGTCAAGGCTGTCCGGGATCTTGGTGGGAAGGGCGTGCTTTTCGAGGCCGGCTACGCGGCCGGGCAGAGCCCGGCTGCGCCGGCGGGAAGGGAATCAATGCCTGCGTATGAGTCGGCTCGGGGATCGACCTGAGATTCCTCGCCGCGGGAGTCGAGCCCATCGTGCGCGGCCTCGACGACCTCGGGACGGGAGGAGAGCCCGTGGTAGTTGTTGGCGCACATGTTGATGACCCTATTGGGCGCCGAGCCGGCCGGGAACTCCACCTCGATGTCGGCGGCCTGCGCGGAGTGGATGAAGCGCTCGGTCTTGAAGATCCCGGCGCTGCGCAGGCCCTCCAGCTCACGCTTGTACCCGTCACGGACGGCGTCGGCGAAGGCCATGGCTCCTCCTAGTTCTTCACGCCGGCGAAGGACTCGACGAGCCTCGTGATCTTGTCCACGCTGTCGAAGGCCTCGGGCGTGGCCTTGTGGTCAGGGATCCGGATCTTGTACTTGTTCTCGAGGAAGCGCTTGAGCGAGACCATGGAGAAGGAGTCCACGATGCCCCCCGAGATGAGCGGGGTCGAGAAGTCCACCACCTGGTCCTCGTCCTCCACGTACTCCTCCTTCACGTACTTCAGCACGATCTCGCGGATCTCTTGGGTCGTCGCCATCTTGCCTCCATTGATGGGTCAGGCGCTCACTTTGTCGACTATCCCCTTGAAAGTCAAGAAAGCAAGCGCCTGACCCCGGTCATTCAATCGTTCTCCAGGGTGGAGATGTCGCCGATCTCCTGCCCCCACTCCTTGGCCTTGAGCACGCGCCGCATGATCTTGCCGCTGCGAGTCTTGGGCAGGGAGGGCGTGAACTCGATCTCCTGCGGCATGGCCAGGGGCGAGAGCTTCTTGCGGATGAAGTTCATGATCTCGAGCTGGAGGTCGTCGCTGGGCTGGCGGCCGGGCTTCAGGGTCACGAAGGCCTTGACGACCTCCATGTTGATCTCGTCGGGCTTGGAGACCACCGCGGACTCTGCCACCGCCGGGTGCTCGAGCAAGACGGACTCGACCTCGAAGGGGCTCACGAGGTGGCCGGCGGTGTTGATGACGTCGTCGTCGCGGCCCACGAACCAGAAATAGCCGTCCTGGTCGATGGTCGCGCGGTCTCCCGTCAGGTACCAGCCGTTCCTGAACTTCTTTTTGTAGGCCTCCTCGTTGTTCCAGTAGCCGCGCAGCATGGCTGGCCAGCCCGGCCTGACCGCGATGAGCCCGACCTTGCCCGTGGAGTTCATGGGCTCGAAGGTGGCCAGGTCGAGGAGGGTCGCGGTGATGCCGGGGAAGGGCTTGGCCATGGAGCCCGGCTTGATCTTCATGCCGGGGAGGTTCGTGATCATGATGGAGCCGGTCTCGGTCTGCCAGTAGCTGTCGTGGAAGGGCAGGCCGAAGACGCGCTGGGACCAGACCACGGCCTCGGCGTTCAAGGGCTCGCCGACGCTGGCCAGGTGGCGCAGGCTCGAGAGGTCGTGCTTCTTGACGACCTCCTCGCCCGCCTTCATGAGCGAGCGGATGGCCGTGGGTGCCGAGTACCACATCGTGATCTTGTGCTTCTCAATGAACTGGTACCAGGCATCGGCGGAGAAGCCGACGTCGAGCACGCACTGGGTGACGCCGAGGCTCCAGGGGCCGATGATGCCGTACGAGGTGCCCGTGACCCAGCCCGGGTCCGCGGTGCACCAGTACATGTCGTCGTCGCGCAGGTCCAGGACCCACTTCGCGGTCAGGTACTGCGAGATCAGGGAGTAGTGGACGTGCCGCACTCCCTTGGGCTGTCCCGTGGTGCCCGAGGTGTAGTGCAGGACCGAGGGGGACTCGGCCTTGGTGGCGGCCGCCTGGAAGTCCTCCACGGGCTCCGCTTTCTCCAGGGAGAAGGCGACCTCGCCGGCCTGGAGGGGCTTCTTGCCCTGGTCGTCGACCACGATGATGTGTTTGAGGTGGGGGAGCTTCTCGCGAATCTTGCGCACCTTGTTCACGTGCTTGTGCGTGGTCATGACCGCGGTGGTCTGCGCGTTCTCCAGGCGCACGAGGAGGGACTCGTCGCCGAAGGCGGAGAAGAGCGGCTGGGCCACGGCGCCGAGCTTGAGCACGCCGAGGAACCCGAGGTAGAGCTCGGGGATGCGGTCCATGAAGAGGCAGACGCGCTGCTCGCGCCGGATTCCCAGGCCCTTGAAGAAGGAGGCGATGGTGTTGGAGGCCAAGCGAAGGTCGTTGAAAGTGTACTTCTTCTCCGCGCCGCCCAGGCCCTCCCAGATGAAGGCCGTCTTGGAGGCCTTGCCCATCTTGCATATGCGGTCCGTGCAGTACCAGGCGATGTTGATGTCGTCGCCGGGCCGATACCCGAGTTCCTTCTCCGCGATGGACCAGCTGAAGTCCTTGAGGCGTGCCTCGTAGGAGCCGATGTTCGACGGGATCGTGGTCTTCATGTCATTTCTCCATCACGACGACGGCGCTGGAATAATCATTGATGTGGCTCAAGGAGACGTGGATCCGGCGGACGCGGCGCCTGCGGCAGAAGGCCTTGGCCCGGCCCCGCAGAACGATTTCCGGTTTGCCGAGGCGGTCGTTGAGCACCTCCACCTCGTCGAATCCCATGCCCCCGCGGTACCCGGTGCCGAGGGCCTTAAAGAAGGCCTCCTTGGCCGCGAACCGGGCCGCGTAGTTCTGGCCGGCGCTGGCGCGCGTGTCGCAGTAGGCGATCTCGCGGGGGGAGAAATACCGCTCCTTGAAGCCGTTGGAGCGGCGGATCTCCCGGGCCACCCGGGCGACTTCGATGATGTCGGTTCCGATGCCGAGAATCACTCTTTAGCCTACCAAGATTGAGTGCGGCGCTTCAATATCCAGTCCTGTCTCACGCAAGATGAGCCTGAAGAACGCTAGTGCTTACTCGGAATAACTTGTTAAACTCCCGGTCATGCGCTACCTGATCACCGGAAGAGCGGGCTGCATCGGCTCGCACCTGGCCGAGTCGCCGCTGGAGGCGGGAGACCA
This sequence comes from Elusimicrobiota bacterium, assembly GCA_016218545.1. Classification (GTDB taxonomy): domain Bacteria; phylum Elusimicrobiota; class Elusimicrobia; order UBA1565; family UBA9628; genus JACQWX01. The sequence goes on along the minus strand of JACRDQ010000043.1, from coordinate 65,100 downwards.
AGTCTCGGTCATCGACGATCTCTCCACGGACTCAATAAGGAACATCGACTCGATCTTCAACAAGCCGCTGCTCTCCGAGCTGGTGGACGACTCGGACTGCGTCATCCACCTGGCCGCGGCCGTGGGGGTCAAGCTCATCGTGGAGAGCCCGGTGCGCACCATCACCCTGAACGTGGAGGGCACGAGCCTGGCGCTCGACGCCGCGTGAACTCTGTTCGATGGCGCATGACAACCGGGGCCGATTTCCTCGCGCAACATGAGAACATGCGAATCCTCGTGATTGATGACGATCTTGGCTATGGGCCGATGGCCTGCGAAGCATTGCGTCGCAACGGATTCGAATCCCACTTTGTTTCCTCCGGCGAACAGGGCCTCAGCAGGGTTAAAGCACTGAAGCCAGATCTTATCCTGCTGGACATCCACATGCCGCGAATTGACGGCATTGTGCTCTACAGAGCCCTCAGCCATAGTCTTCTTACCTGCTCCATCCCTATCATTCTGATTACCGGAGAGCCCCTACTTGACAGCTTACTGGAGGCCGTCACAAGAGACCTCCATGCAGAGCCGATCTTGCTCAAGCGAGACGGGATCGACGTGATGCTGGGCAGGGTGCGCAGGACGCTGTCTCATTCCGGTCGAATATTGTCCAAAGGCCAGATTTCAGCAGACCCAATCAGTCGAGAAGTTCGGGTCGGCATGCGCCGAATCCCCAGACTTCCCGCCAAGAGATTCGATCTTCTTTGCGCGCTTATTCGAAGGCGCGGACCTGTAGACCGGGACGAACTTCTCGAGGCCGTCTGGCCCGGCCACATTGACACGAAGGTTATTGACATGACAATCGCCAGGCTGCGGCAGGATCTCCATCCAGTCAAAGGTCTTCAGATCGCGACCGTGCGCCACGGATACGAGCTTGTTATTGATGATGCGGGGGGGGCAATCCCGTCCGGCTGTTCCCCTCCTCGAACCGAAAGGTCAAGCCGAACCAGTCCCAAAGACAGAGTCCGCTGACAAACGAGACTCCCTCCGTCCCAGCATTGCGCGGCGAGGGAGCAGTCCCATCCCACACCATCGCTGAGATTCGAGACTAGCCCACATACATGTCCCTTTGGCTCAGTAACACCATGTTGCCATTGGCAACGAATCGTGGTTGGCATACCCGCTGGAATCGCATAGAATCCTGAAAGCTGTCCGCGTCAAGAAGTTGTCGGCGATTGATGGGAAGACTCGGACAAGGGGATGCCCGACGCTGCTTCGACATCCCCGGCAAGAGGACGCAGGCTCGACCGGCGAGGGGCATGGACGTCAACGAACGTGTTCGATTTGGCTCAGGCATGAGCAGAAACACCTGGATGATTGCGCTGGCATTCGTCGTGGCGTTGACAATACCTCGCAATGGCCATGCCGCTGAGTTCCTGACGATGCAGGGCACTGCCACGATTCTGGGCAATGCCTTCTCCGTGGGCGATTCGACGTTCGCAGTCTCCGAGAGCACCGTTGGAATCCGGACCACTCGGCCCGCCATGGCGTTGGATGTCAATGGCGGGACGCAATTCGGGACAGGCGGGGCGGCAAGCACATTCGGCCATACTGGTGCCTTGGGTCTTGCGCCGAACGCTAGCCTGGCGTTGTCCGGGCCCGATGGGAATCTGGTGTCCGGCGCGTCGATTACCGCATCAGCATTCTTCGGAGATGGGGGAGGGCTGACGGGCGTCCTTCCTGCGCCTAGCAACTCCAGTTCTACTGTCAATGGTTTTAGCGGCACGACCTCGGCTGTCGATGGTGTCTGCGCTGCAACTGTCACCATCACGGTCGCAGCCAATTCGAGAATCCGCATTTCAGTGGCAGGGGACTGGTTCAGCACTAACGGATACCCCAAAGCAAAGCTCCAATTGAACGATGCGGACATATCGCCGTTCACCGGCAACTATTGGATAGGCGACTATGTTTCCATCGAAGTCATCGGCTTGACCATATTGACTGACTCGCTAACATCAGGACAAAAGAAGATCACCCTATGGTTAGGCACGACGAGTGGCGTGGCGAGGTGGGGAGAGGAGGCCTATCCAAACAGAACCTCGCCGATGGTCATGACAATTGAAGAGGTGCCGCAATAGTGATGAGAGCCTATCTTGCCTTGGCGCTTGTGCTGATTCCGGGTCTGACGTTTGCGCGGACGCTGACTTTCAGGGTGCCCCGGAAAGAACTGGATGCGAGCCGTCTGCTGGAAGAAGTCGAAGAGGCCACAGGGTTGCTTTTCGCAGTGCACTGCGTGACCTGCAACGCACACGGTTCGATCTCCTGGTTGAGTCCTGACAACCTCATCATCACGGTTTACGAAGAACCTGCACGGAGATCTGACGCCAATCGTCCCTATATGTCCTCGATAAAGTGGGCCGATGGGCTTGGCCGCATCATCACGGAGACAGTGAAGACCCACCGCAAGAACATGCGATCGAAAGGCGCACAGGGTCTTGGAAGCCAGAAAGAGGCTATCCCACGCTCATCAACAACGACATGGCCCAATGGGCCGCCCCGGCATCTTATCAAGGAACCGCCAGCAGACCACAGAATGAATGACCAATCGAAACCCATCCAGGACATCAGAGACTCGAAGAATGGCATTCCAGAACAAGACAAGCCACGAAAGACCGATAGCCGCCGAAACCAGTGAGGCCGCCAATAGTGCATCTCGCGGTCAGCAAGCCAAAACCCACAGGATGTTCCGATGCGTCCAGGGAAAGCCGCTTCTTGGGGATTCGGTTCTGATGCAGAACGAAACCGGTGCAGCGGTGAAGACGCGCAAGGGAGTGAGCTAATGAGGACGCCGATTCTAATCGCAATGATGTTGACCTGGAGCGTCCACGCCAAGGCTGAGTTCGTGGTAGTGCAGGGCACCCTGACGGTCCAGGGCAACGCCTTTTCCGTAGGCAATTCGTCGTTCGTGGTCTTGGGAAGCAGTATTGGCATCAGAACTACTCAGCCCGCCATGGCGCTCGACGTTAACGGAGGCGCACAGTTTGGCGCCGGAGCGAAGAAAAGCACTTTCAGCATCACCGGCGCGCTAAACCTCGCCTCAGATGCCGCCTTTACCGCGTCGGGGCCAGCAGGGAACATCGTCTCCGGCGCGTCCGTCACCGCGTCTGCTTTCTTTGGGAATGGGTCACAGATGAGCGGCATCGCAGTGAGCAACTCCAGCTCAATTGCTAATGGGTTCAGCTCCTCGACCACCACATACGATGATCCCTGCCATACTTGTGTCGAGGGATCTTCAATCTCATTGACTGTCGCGGCCGATTCACGACTCCGGATTTCCCTGGCTGGCAATTGGCACTGCCACCTGAGTTATCCCCGGGCGAGATTGCTGCTGAATGGCTCGGCGATTAATCCGCTAGGCACCGGCCAATGGACGGGAAACTACGACACCAATGCTGTATTGAGCTTTTCAATCTTGACCGAGTCATTGACCTCTGGCCAGAAGGACGTCTGTCTGGCAATCTGTGCCGGCCAAGGTTATACGACATACTGGGGAACAGCTGTCGGAGATCATGAGCCGGGCTTTTCAAATACATCCCCGATGGTCATGACGATCGAGGAGGTAAGATGACGATGTACAACTCGTGTCTTGCTGTGGCCCTATTCTTTCTTCCGGGGCTGTCGATGGCGCGGACACTGGACTTCAAGGCGCAGCGGCGAGAAATCGACGTTCTTCAACTGGCCGCTGAAATCGAGAGGGCCACGGGATTGACATTCATCGCGAAGTGCAGCAGTTGTGCCGTCAACGGCTCTATTCTCTGGAAATCCAACACCTTGTCCATCGCCATTTATGAAGAGCCCCGCGAGATACTGAAATCCAACTTCCCACCCATGTCCCTGGCGACATGGACGGCCGATCTCCGCCGCAAGATGGAGGGAGCGGTGGTTCGCCACCTTAGAGGCAGGCAGACGGTCGGCGTTGAGACCGTCGACGGGAAAGACAAGAGTGGCCGACAAAAAGGCCGCCAAGAAGATGGCGTCGGCAAGAAGAAGCGCAGCAAGAGCAAAGAGCCTTCGAAGGTCGGGGGCCAGAGGAAGTGACGAGGCAGCCGCGTCCCAACGTGGTTCGAGAGGCTGCTCATGGAGGAGCGAGCATGAAGATTGCGTCAATCGTTGCGGGTTTGCTTCTGTGCGGGGTCTGCCATGCCGCTGCCGGCGTCGAATCGGTAGGCGGCGGAATCCGAGTCGACACCAATTCCGCAGTCGGCCAGCCAGCTTTCTTCGTGAACCCCTCCGATGGCAAGGTGGGCCTTGGAACGGCCGTTCCCGCTCGGACTCTACACATCAGCGGGTCTGCCGGCATGCGTATCGATGCTTCTGGCCTGCCCGGCTCACCGGCAACAGGAGACATCGTCATTGACTCGGGGGACTCCAACAAACTGAAGTGGTACGATGGTTCCGCCTGGTTAACCGGCGGGGGCGGAGACCTCTGGAGCAAGATTGGCGGGACGGTAATGCTTTATAGCGCCAACAACAATCTGACTGTACAGTCTACCGTCACGGTGCAGGGAAACGCCTTTTCCGTGGGTGGTTCAACTTTCGTTATCAAAGACGGCTGGATCGGGATGGGGACGACGAGTCCTTCGCCCTATTCCTATCTTGATATCGCGGGGCCTGGCTGGGGGGCCGTCGGCGACTACGGCATTGTAATCCCCAACCATCGCTATTATGCGGCCAAGGACAACGCCGGGACTGCGAATGGCTTGCTGTCGTTGACAAACTTCAATCAGACCCGCATCACTTCGCACGATGGGGGGTTCAAGGTTGCCGACAACTCAGGGATTGTCGCTCTCGACTGCGACCCGACGCTGAACTGCGCTTTCGGCTGGTCAAACGGCAATCCATCGTACTTCGCGAGCCGGCTTGATGTTCGGTCTCAACAGAACGCAAACAACTATGTGATCGCGGCCTCGAGCCAGGACTCATCCGTGATGTTTGGCGTCAAGGGGAACGGCTCGGTCGAGATCCTCTCCACCGCATCCATCCATGGCAACGCTTTTTCAGTGGGTGCCTCAACCCTGGTGGTCAAGGACGGCATGGTCGGCATCGGCCTGACTAACCCGTCCCACCATGTGGACATCTACGACAACCTGGCCGTGCCCCTCAAGGTGTCAGGCTGGAATGGCTCAGGCGCGGACGTTAACTCCGGAGTGATCCAATTTGGCGGCACCTCCTACGGCGCAGCCATCCGGCACAACGCAATTGGCGCCAGCATGTTCGACATCATCTCATACACCGGACCCGATGGCACGGTGAATCTGCGCAGCGGGACGAATGACGCCACGAACCTCGCGCTGTCCGCGAACGCCAACAGGGTGGTCGTGCTAGGGACCATGACCGTCGTCGGTAACGCCATGAGCGTCGGCGTCTCGACCCTCGTGGTCAAGGATGGGATGGTGGGCGTGGGCCTGACCAATCCCGCCATGTCCCTGGACAATCGAGACATCTATGGCCTCCGGGGCACTACTTTCGCCGCCATCGGCCCAGGCCAGTATACCATACGCATTGGCACGGGGGCTGGTCATGCCGCAGTCGGGGCTAATAACACGCTCATCGGTGCATCCGCTGGCAACTTCTTGACGACGGGAGACAATAATACCTGTATCGGAAAAGCGGCTTGCCTGAATGGAAATTCGGGGGGGCAGTCTGAAATCGTTGCCATTGGCGCTGGTGCATCCGGTGGTCAGTCCAGGAACACGCTTGTTGGATACAAAGCAGGGAATGCGAGTGTCCAGACAGACAACGTGTATTTGGGCTGGCAGGCGGGCATGACGGCGACGAGTGCATACGATAGCACGTTGGTTGGCTCCGGTGCGGGTCAGAATATGACCACCGGGCACGATGTCGTGGCTGTAGGGTTCCGGGCGGGATACAACACTACCAATCCTGATAGGAGCGTTTTCATAGGCGCTACAGCGGGATACAATTCGACTGGACAGGACAAATTGGTCATTGATTCTGCCGCCACAGCTAGGTCTGTACCATTGATTTCTGGCACCTTCGACACCTACCGCATCGGCATAGCAACGGGAATCCCGCAGGCAACCCTGGATGTGATGGGAAATCTTGCCGTGGGGAGCGGGGTTGATAAGTCTACGCTCACCGGCAACGCCTTCTCGGTAGGAGTCTCGACCCTAGCAATCAAGGACGGGAGGTTAGGCATCGGCACCACGGCCCCTATCAGCAAGCTCGATGTGGCAGACACCTGGGCTTTGTCGCAGAACGGTTACAAGGTGGCATCTTCGTCTTCGACCAACGCCTTCTTCGGCTACAACGCAGGAGTATCCAACCTTGTCGGTGCCGGGCCGGGACAGTATAACTCGTTCATCGGGTATGAGGCAGGCACCGCAAACACGACCGGCAATTCCAATACTTGCGTCGGATACAGGTCCGGATACGCCCTGGGCGGAGCAGGGAACACCAACACGCTCATCGGCTCATCGGCGGGCTATGCCATTACGACCGGCGATGCGAACACCTGCATTGGCGAGAATACCTGCGCCACCCAGACGACTGTGGACAACAACACGGCCGTCGGCTACCGCGCCGGACTCTCTATGACCGGCACGGCACAGGCTCTGCTCGGGGCGTATGCAGGCTACGCGCTCACTTCCGGCAACTACAACACGTTGATCGGATACAACGCCGGCGCCGGAATCAAGACAGGAGCATCCAATGTCGTCGTGGGGAATGGTGCCGGTGGGAATCAGTTCTACACCGACGGAAGCAATAACACTGTCATAGGAAAGGATGCCGGCTACAGCATGAGCGGTAGCGGCAACATTCTGCTTGGATACAATGCCGGCTACAACATCGCTGGCTCGAGTAACACCCTAGTGATTGAAAACAGCAATTCAGGGTCGCCGTTGATTTGGGGGGACTTCGCCACGGATAGTGTGGTCCTATTTTCCTCACTAACGGTCAACGGAACAAATGGAATCCGCGCATCCAGCCTGACACTCACTGGGGCAAGTGGCACAGTTCCTTATGACTTGACGACCTCCAGCGGCATCCACATGCTTGCGGGAGAGCTGAAACTCGATTCCGGAGCTCACGTGAAGTGGGCGGATGGGTCCGTCAGCACAAGCGCCCATTCGGGTGCCAGCGGTGGGGGCTATACGCAGGCGGTTTCCTCTTCCATCTTCTACCTCAGCACTTACAGCGGTGGAGGGCTCGGCGTACCGCTCGATGTCCAGCGAGCCAGCATCACGACCACGGGCAAGGACGTCAACATCTTCTTCGACGGCGCAGTCTACCAACATGGAGGGGCAATAACGCTGGACGTGCGCATGGATGGAGCCGCCATTGCCAACTTCCCGGTGGTCTATCAACAGGGAGGAAGTGGGGACTTTCCTTACTATATGCCTATTTCACGGCACTTCCGGATGACCGCGCCGAGCGCGGGGACTCACGGGTTCTATGTCAGCATGGATCAGGCCGAAGGCCTGTCCAAGCTCTACTGTTTGTACAAATGTGTCCTAGAAGTCACGGAAATCCGATGATGTCCTGGCTGACGGTCCTCTCCGAAGCGCTCTCCAGGAGAAAACTTGTGCGTTGCCTGGTGTGATCCCATCAAAAACGTCTCCCGCGTGGTCAATAGGAGAAAGCCGTACTTCTGCGCGCCGATGCAGAGCTGGCAAAAGGGCTGTGTCGAGAACGCGGCCGGCCTGGTCCAGCGCCACTTGCCCTCGATGAATGGATGAATTGCGGAACAGAAAGTGATAGACTCTGCGAGCAACAATCATCACGTGAATTTTCGACCTCTCACATCTGACCCATGCGCTACCTGATCACCGGCGGAGCGGGCTTCATCGGCTCGCACCTGGCCGAGTCGCTGCTGGAGGGGGGAGACCACGTCTCGGTCATCGACGACCTTTCCACGGGCTCGATGAGGAACATCGAGCACTTGAAAGACCGGCGGGGCTTCCGCTACAGCATCGACTCGATCTTCAACAAGCCGCTCCTGTCCGAGCTGGTGGACGACTCGGACTGCGTCATCCACCTGGCCGCGGCCGTGGGGGTCAAGCTCATCGTGGAGAGCCCGGTGCGCACCATCACCTTGAACGTGGAGGGCACGAGCCTGGTGCTCGACGCCGCGGTCAAGAAGCGCAAGAAGGTGCTCCTGGCCTCGACCTCGGAGGTCTACGGCAAGTCGGAGAGCTTCCCGTTCCGCGAGAGCGGGGACCTGGTCATCGGGCCGTCGAACAAGGGGCGCTGGAGCTACGCGTGCTCGAAGCTCCTCGACGAGTTCCTGGCCATCGCCTACCATAAAGAGAAGGGCCTGCCGGTCGTGATCGTGCGGCTCTTCAACACGGTGGGTCCCAGGCAGACGGGGCAGTACGGGATGGTCATCCCGAACTTCATCAAGCAGGCCCTGCACGGCCAGCCGATCACGGTCTACGGCTCAGGACACCAGACGCGCTGCTTCGTGCACGTCCGGGACGTGGTGGGCGCGCTCGTGGCCCTGAGCCGCGAGCCCAAGGCCGTGGGCCAGGTCTTCAACCTGGGCAGCGGCCAGGAGATCTCGATCCTCGAGCTCGCGCGCCTGGTCAAGCGCATCGCGAAGTCCCAGTCCTCGATCCGCCGCATCCCCTACAACGAGGCGTACGAAGAGGGCTTCGAGGACATGCCGCGCCGGGTGCCGGACGTGTCCAAGGCGAGGAAGCTGGTGGGGTTCAAGGCCACGGTGAGGCTGGCGGACATCATCGCGGACATCATCGAGCACCAGCGCCGCTGCGACGGGCTCTAGGCTTTCGGCTCACTCTGCATTCATCCGGCCATCCGGTGCCAATCGGCAACATAGTTGCCGATTGGCATGATATTGAGTATAATGATTCCCGTATGGACTACGCGAGACTGCTGAGTCTCAACAAACTGCTTGAATTAAACAGCTTTTTTCTATTCGGTCCCAGAGGCACGGGAAAGAGCTATTGGATCCGCCGTTCTCTTCCTGAAGTGAAGGTCTTCGACCTGTTGGATGCGGATGTCTTTGAACGCCTGCTCAGACGCCCTCGCCAACTGGGCGAGGAGATCGGCTCCGGCGACTCATGGGTCGTCATCGACGAGGTGCAGAAGCTTCCGAGCATCCTCGACGAAGTGCACCGGCTCATCGAGACACGGCATATCCGCTTCCTGCTCACCGGAAGCTCGGCGCGCAAGCTCAGGCGCTCGGGAGTCAACCTGCTGGCGGGAAGGGCCTGGGAAGCCGGGTTCTTCCCTCTGTGCGCCGCGGAAATCCCGGATTTCGACCTGACGCGTTATCTCAACCGAGGGGGGCTTCCTCGGGCCTATCTCTCCGCTTCGCCGAAAGACGAACTCCAGACCTACGCGCGGCTGTACTTGAGCGAGGAGATCAAGGCCGAGGCCCTCGCGAGGAAGATCGGCAACTTCGCGCGTTTCCTGGACGTGATGGCCCTGCAGAACGGCAAAGAGCTCCACTATCACAATATCGCCTGCGACGCCGGCGTCCCGACGCGCACCATCGAAAGCTACCTGCAGGTGCTCAAGGACACGCTGGTCGGCTTCGAGCTGCTGCCGTTCGCCGGAGGGAACAAGCGCAAGGCGATCACTCGCTCGAAGTTCTACTTCTTCGACGTCGGGGTCACGAACGCCTTGGCTCGAAGGGGGGAGATCCTGCCCGGCAGCGCCCTGTTCGGGGAGTGCTTCGAGCATTGGCTCGTCCTCGAGGTGCGGGCTTTCCTGGGCATCCATCGGCGGGACGAGGGCCTGCGCTATTGGCGGACGAAGACGGGATTCGAGGTGGACTTGGTGGTCGGCGACGCGCTGGCCGTCGAGTTCAAGGCGACGCGGCAGGTGGCCGAAAGGCACCTCAAGGGCCTCAAGGCCCTGCGCGAGGAGGGCGCGGTCAAGGACTTCGTCGTGGTCTCGCTGGACCCGGAGCCGCGCAGGGTCGACGGCATCCGCATCCTGCCCTGGACCAAGTTCCTGGACGCCCTCTGGCGGGGGACGCTGCTGTCGGAGCATGGGATCTTATGGCAATGAGTTCAGGAAGGGAGGCATCGATGGCCGCATCGCATAGGATCTGGCTCTTGGCCGTAGCCGTGCTGGCGGCAGGGTGCGCCACCATGTCCGGGAAGGCGTCCGCCCCGGACCTCAGGGGATTTCCCATCGGCATCTACAACGTGGCCGACCCCAAGCACCTGGACCTGCTCAAGGCCGACGGGTTCGACGCCTTCCTGCCCGCTCCCAAGGACGCGTCGGGCTACGAGGCCCTGGCCAGGAGGGCCCGGAAGCTCGGCATGAGCATGGTGCTCCAGCCCCAGCCTTTCTGGGACAAGCCCTCCAAGGCCACGGCAGCCTGGCCGATCCTGGCGTGGTACCTCATGGACGAGCCGGAGGTCAACAAGATGACCCCGGACGTCCTGGCCGGGGTAGCCAAGCGGGTCAAGGAGTGGGACCCGGGACGGGCTCAGACCTTCGTGGTCGGAGGAGGGAGATGGGCCCAGCCCTATGCCGAGACCGCAGACGTCCTCATGCTGGACTGGTACCCGGTCCCGCACCGGCCCCTCACCTCGGTGGCGGAGGAATTCCTCAAAGCCCAGCGCAGCCTGCCCAAGGACAAGCCGGTGTGGATGGTGCTCCAGGCCTTCGACTGGTCCGAGGACAGCGCCATGGACCACCGGGCCTTGGCCACGCGCTTCCCGACCTACGAGGAGATCCGCTTCATGAGCTACTCCTCCATCATGGCCGGGGCTAAGGGCCTCTTCTACTTCAGGCTCCCGGTGCCGCCCTCGGAGACGCTCTTCGACTATCCCGAGCGCTGGCAGGCGGTGGCGCGCGTCACGCGCGAGCTCAAGCTCTTCAAGCCGGTGCTCGAGGGAGGCCGGCCCTCGCCCCTGCCTTTCCCGCCCAACCCCGACGGCCCGGATGCCAAGGCCTGGAATCTCCAGGGACGCACGTTCGTGGTCCTGGCCAACCCCAGGAAAGCCTCGTTCCTGAAGGTCCCGGACGAGGTCATGGGCGCGGAGTGGCGGCCGCTCTTCACCCTGCGCCGGGAGCAGAAGTCCCTGCTCAAGGCCATCGGCAAGGGCTTCTACCTTAAGCCCTACCAGGTGCTGGCGCTCGAAGGTCCAGGGCAGGCCGAAACCAGGACGTGGTGACGGAAGCGCTGCTCCTGGCCTCGGTCGTCTTCGGGCCGCTGGCCCATGGCTGCACCGAGCCGTGGTCCCTGGCCCTGCTGGAGCTCCTCCTGCTGTCCATGGCGCTCCGGCGACGGGAGGCCTCCTCTTCCCGGGCGGGACACGTCCTGTTCGCGTGCTGCCTGTTGGTGCTGGGCATGGGCTTGCTCCAGTGGCTTCATCCCCATCCGATCGACGGACCGTCGAGCAGGTTCCCGTTCACCGCGTCCCTGCGCGAGACAGGCAAGGCCCTGGTGCTCTGGTCGTCCTTCGCGGCCCTGCTTTGGGCGGCGCCGAGGTCGCTCTCTCGGCCCGGGGCCAAGACCCGCTTGGCCTGGGCCCTGGTCCTGGTCGCCGTCTTCGTGGCCGTGGTCGGCGCCATCCAACTCAGCCAGGGCAACACCATGGTCTACGGCCTGCGTCCCGCGGCTTACAACCGCAGTCCCTTCGGCCCCTATTTCAACCGGGGTCACGCCGCCTCCTTCATGGCCATGTGCTGGTGCGTGGGCCTGGGGCTCCTGTGGTCGAGGCAGGCCTCGAAGTGGCGACTGCTCGGGGAAGGCGTGAGGCCGTCGGATTTCTTCGCCTCCCAGGTCACGCTCGCCGTCCTGCTCGCGGTGATCGCCTCAGGCCTGGTCCTGGCCAGGAACAGGGGCTCCATACTCGGCCTGGCCCTGGCCGCCTGCGGCATCGGATTCTGGGCATGCGGCGCGCTCAAGTCCAGGCCGGCGGTCTGGGCCATGCGCCTGGGGCTCGTGCTGGTCCCGGTGGCCCTGGCAGGAGCGGTGCTCGCCTGGCCGGAGAAGCTGGGTTTTCCCAGGGGCTTTGGCGAGTTGTCCGTGACATGGCGCTTGGACATGTACCGAGGCGCCTTGCAGTTGTTCCGCGACTTCCCGGTCTGGGGGATCGGCCTGGGCGCGGTCGTGAGCGCTTTTCCCGCTTACAAGGCGGGGAGCGTGGCCGGGATCGTGGACCACGTGCACTCGGACTGGCTGGAGCTTCCCTTGCAGATCGGCATGCTGGGGACCTTGGCGTGCGCAGCGGGGTTGGCGTTCCTTGCCGCGCGCTTTTGGCGGAGGGCCAGGACCCGGCAGGCCGAAGACCTCCGACTCGACGCAGGAGCCCTGGCAGGGGTCCTCGTGTTCATCGGCCACGGGGCCATCGATTTCAGCTTCCAGATCCCCGCCAATGCCGTGGTGTTCCTGGTACTCCTGTGCTGGCTGGCCTCATCCTCGGAAGCCCCGGGCTCGGAGGGGGAAGTGAGGAACCACCGCCATCGGAGCTCCAACCACAGGTGGGCGAGGCGGAGCGCCAAGGCCGCGTGCCTGGGGCTCATGTTCCTCGCCTTGCTGCCCCTGCCGGGCTACTGGTACGCGTGGCGAAGCCAGGGCTTGCCTCCCAAGCCGAGGCTCGAGTTGTTGGAGAAAGCCTACGCTTGGGACCCGCAGCCCAAGCTCGCCTATGCCATCGGGCTTGAGCGCTACAAGAGGGCTGCTCAAGACCCGCGCGGCGAGACCCCTGCGATGCGCGAGGCATTGACCTTTGTCCGCCGGGCTCTCCGGGAAGAGCCCGTCAACCCGTATCTCAACCTCCTGCAAGGCACGTACCTGGACGCTCTGGGGCGCAAGGCCGACGCAGCAGCCATGCTGGCTCTGCCTCGCTGAGAGCTGCCAATAGCGTCACAAAATCTTGATTTAGTCGCAATGTTTGTGCCATAATCATGCATTACATTCAACCCGGTGACCAGATTCAAGGCTTCCATCGGCCTCTTGACGGCTGCCCTCGTCGTCAGCGCACTCTCACCTGCTCACACCCAGCCCCCTGATTCGGCCTCGGTCACGCTCACGGTCATCGGCTTCACCGGCGACGCGCGGCTACGCATCGGGCCTGACGTGGTCTCCATCAGGCCGGGTTCCGGAGCCGTGCTGGTTCCTCCGGGCGCCGAGGTCAAGGTCCTCTCCGGGAACATCACGTTCCTGGCCGAGGGCAACGTCGTCGCGGCCAAGCCCGGGGACTCCTTCCTGTTCTCCCTGGGCGCCGGCCGCGCCATGGTCGACGTGCTCTCAGGCGCGCTCTCGGTCACCAAGGACGGAGCCTCCTCTGCCCTGGGTCCCGGCCAGACCCTGACCTGGCCCGCTCCTGGAGCGCAACCCCTGCCGAGCATCGAGCCTGCCGCCGAGCCGCCTGCTCTCGAGCCCCGGGCCCCGGCCGAGGAGCTCCCTGCCTTGCCGCCGGCCCAGCCGGTGATCGAAGCCCCGGCCCCTGCCGAGCCGGAGCCCCAAGCCGCGGCTCCGACCGAGGTGCCGACTGTTGCGGCCGCGGCCGGAGAGACTGCTGAGCCGAAGTACATCTCGTGGCTCAAGTCCCGCGCCCTGCGCGTCCAGGTGGAGTTGCACCCCTACTACGCCTTCAAGGAGACCTACGACTCGAACATCTACCTCGTGCCTCCGGACAAGCCGGGCCCGGACGTGGTGGGAGGCGGCCAGGTCGGGGCGTGGATCACGAGCAACAACCTGGGCCTCAACGCGACCATCCCCATGGGCAGGCGGCACAAGCTCGAGGCAGGCTACGATTTCAGGGCCCTCAACTACTCCCGCAACTCGAACGCCAACGATTCCATGGACCAGGCGGTCAAGGCGGACTACTGGTACACCGGCAAGAGGGGGGTGACCGCGCACCTCTTCAACCACTACGCCAACACCATGGACCCGGCCTTCAGCGAGGTCGTCAACCGCGAGCGGCGCTGGCAGAACACGGCCGGAGGCAGGCTCGACGTGGAGTTCTCCAGGATGCTCTACGGGTTCGTCGACGGGCAGCACACGACGCACAAGTACCTGGGCTCCGCCATGGGCCGCATCCTCAACCACTACGAGCAGTCCTTCGGCGGCGGCGCGGGCGTCATGGTAGGGCCCAAGACCAAGGCCTACGCGTCCTACCACCGCACCATCATCCACTATTCCGCGGGCCGCCAGGCCAACAGCAAGGGCCACTCAGCCGACTTCGGCGTGGAGGGCCAGCTCACCCCGAAGCTCAAAGGCGCGGTCTCCGTGGGCATGCACTCGCGCAGATACGACGACGTGACCGGCACCTCGATCACGGAGCGCGAGACGACCTGGCAGACCAGGGCGGACGTGACCTACGCGGTCGGGCGCAGGACCCAGGCGAACCTCATGGCCTTCCGGAGCGTCAACGAGGCCACCTCGGGCAACAACCGGTTCTACGAGGCCACGGGCCTGGGCCTGGGGCTCATCCACGCGTGGCAGAAGTTCACGGTGGGCGCCAACGGCTCATGGGAAGTGGACCGCTACCCCGAGGCCCTGACCTTGGGAGGCGCGACCAAGGACCGGCGCGACGACCTCTACACCGCGGGCTTGAGGACGCAGTACCAGGTCAAGGACTGGCTCTCCACGGGGCTCGAGTACACGCGCAGGCAGCGGCACTCGACCTTCACCAGGCAGTTCAACTACGGCGTCAACCTGACGAGCCTGGAAGTCCGGGTCAGCTTCTAGTCGCCCTTCGGCGCGCGCCGCTTCAAGCCCTTCTTCGAGGCCTCAAGGAGGACCTTGGACCCGTCCCTGCCGAACCAGAACCTCTCGCCTGAGCGTCCCACGCAGGACAGGGGCTCGCGCCCCTTCTCAAGTTCCGGCAGGCCCCAGGCGGAGTCCACGGCCAGGTCCGAGCCGTGGCGGTGGCTGTAGACCCTGCGGGTCTCGGACTCGGCGGTCCAGAAGTAGTCCTGGCCGGGCAGGACCGCGGCCGGGGCGAAGCCCACCTTCCACGACTGCAGGACCGTGAGGTCGTCGTCGGTCGCGTGCTTGTAGACGCGCTGGGCCCAGCCGTCCGCGGAGTAGAGGAGCGAGCCCTCGAGGTACAGCGCGGACGGGCTGGGTCCGGGGCTCGGCCAGGACTTCTGGACCTTGAGCTTGCCTTCCTCGACCTTGAGCAGCGAGATCTCCTTCTTCCATGAGTCGGCCGCGTAGACGACGCCGTCTCCCACGGCCAGGCCCGTGACGTGGGACCCGGGCAGGGAGAAGCGGTCCAGGACCGACAGCTTCCCGTCGGTCAGCTTCATGCGGTAGACCGCGGACTCATACCAATCCGAGACCCAGAGCTCTGCGCCCTTCCAGACCAGGGCCGTGGGATGGGAGAACGGGACCTCGTGCAGGGTGACGCGGTCCTGGCCCAGGCTGCCGGCCAGCAGTCCCAGGCCGACCGCGACCGCGGCCAGAGCAGCGATGCCCGCAAGCCGGCGCGAGGCCCCGGGCTTGGACGCGGACGGCGCAGGGGGAGGTCGGACCGTCGAGGGAGCCGGGGCAGGGGGGGACACATGGGCAGGACTCGCCTGGGGCTCGGGAGCGCGGGCCGCGGGGTCCTCTCCCTTCAGGATGGCCTCCCGCCTCAAGCCCTGCTCCGAGTGGATGCGGCGCAGGCGGAACTCCTCAGCGACCTCGGCGCGAACGGAGGAGCGCAGGGTCTCAAGGCTGTCCGCGTGCTGGCGCTTGATCCTGGCCCGCTCAGCCTCGAACTCGGCCAGGAGCTCCTCGCGCTCGAGCTCGAGCTCGCGGCGGGCCAGGGAGAGCTCCTCTTCGTGCTTGCGCGAGAGCTCCTTCTCCAGGCCCAACGCCTTCTTCATCTCCGCCCCGGCTCCGGCGGAGAGCTCGGCCAGGCGCTCCTTCTCGGACCTGAGCTCCGCGCGCAGGCGGTCGGTCTCGGCCTCGAGCTGGGCCTTCAGCTTGCGCGCCTCCTCGAGGGCGTCTACGCCCTGTCGGCGCAGGACCTGGGCCTCTTCCGACGCCTTGGCGGCCTCGACGTGGCGCTGGTGGCGCTCGGCCTCCAGCTCCGCCCGCTCGGACTCGAGCTTGGCGTAGGCTTCCTCCATGTTGGCGTGGTGCTTCTCGAGCTCCCTGCGCAGGTGCTCGCGCTCGACGTCGAGATGCTTGCGGATCTCCGCGGCCTCGGCCTCCATGCGGTTGCGCGTCTCGGTCGCCCGAGCCACGGCCTCGGCCGCGGCGCGCTGGCCGGCCTCGGCGCGCTCGGTCACGACCGCGGCGTCCGCGTGCACGCGGCTGCGCTCGGCCTCGAGCGCGCTGCGGGAGGACTCAAGACGGCTCACGGCCTCGGCCTCGCGGAGGCGGGACTTCTCGAGCTCGGAGGAGAGCCTGCCGGTCTCCTTGTGGAGCTCCGCGGTCTCGGCCGCGAAGGTGCGGCAGGCCGCCTCGTAGCGGGCCTGGGCGTCGTGCAGGGCGGACTCTTTCTGGCCGAGCACGGAATCCATGCCGTCGAGCTTGGACTTCAGGGACTTGGACTCGGCCATCCAGGTCTCCATCTGCCGCTTCTCGTCCTCCAGCGCGCCCACGAGCTGGGAGCGCGCGGCCATCGTGACCCGGAGGGTCTCGTCGAGCTCCTTGGCCTCCTCCGAGTGGGCCATGGCCTCGCGGCGGAAGGCCGAGGCCTTCTCCTCGAGGTTGGCGACCTGCTCGCTGAGCTCGTGGACGCGCTCCTTCAAGCGGTCGCGGACCTTGGCTTCGGACTCGAACTGCAGGGTCCTGGAGGCGAGCTTGGTCTGAAGGTCCTCGACGAGAAACTCGAGGCGCGCGTACTCGACGCGCGCGGACTTCAAGCCCTCGAACTGCCCGGGGAGGCTCCCGGCTCCGGCAGCGGTCTCAGCTCCGGCCGGCCCGGCCTTGGAAGCGCGCAGGGTCTCGAGGACCTCGTCGACCTCCTTCTTGAAGTCAGCCAGCCACCGCTGATGTGATTCCATGCCGCTATTCTATAACAAATAGCGGGACAACGACCCCGTCGCCGGCCGGGACGCTACGGCGCCGCCGCCTCCGGGACAGGAGGAGCGTCCGAAGGCCGGAGGGGAGCCCCAGCCGAGGCCGGAGGAGGGGGGATGGAACGCAAGCTCCGGCCCGGGAGCTCGTGGAGCACGTCGAGTCCGTCGCGGCCGACCCAGAACCTGCCGTCCTTGACCGCCATGCAGCTCAAGGACTGCCAGCCGTCCTCGAGCCGCGGGTGCACGAACGCCTCGGAGAGTCCCATGCGCTCGTTGAGGCGCAGGATCATCCGGCCGTCCGAGCCCGCCGACCAGAACATGCCGTCCTCCTTGTCCAGGCAGACCGGAGAGAACGACACCGGGAAGGAGTTGAGCACGGTGAGGGACTCGTCGAGCGCGTGGCGGTGGATCATGTTCGAGCCCGAGTCTCCGGACCACAGGTACTTGCCGTCGAACGACAGGGCGGACGGGTTCGGGCCCGGGCTCGACCAGGTGCTCTGGAGCTCAAGCTCCGCTGCGACGCGATACTTGGAGATCTGTTTCTTCCATGAGTCGGCCAGGTAGAGCTCTCCTCCGGCCACGGCCAGGCCGGTCACGTGGGAGCCCGGCAAGCTGAAGCGCTGCCGCATGGTCAGCCGACCGCGCTCGAGCGCCATGCGGTAGACCGCTTGGTCGAACCAATCCGACACCCACAGCTCCGAGCCGACCCAGACCAGGGCGGTGGGATGCTTGAAGGGCACCGGGTGGACCCGGGCGGCGAACATGCGCTCGACCGCGGCGGCGGCTCCGGCGACAGCCAGAGCCGCCGCCAAGCCGACCAGGGAGAGCCTGAGGAACAGGCGCGACCTCGGGGCCGGGGGTACTGCCTGGGCCTGAGCCGCGACCGGCGCGGGGAGCGGAGCAGGAGCCTCGACCACGGACGCGGGGACGCTCGAGACCGGGACCGGCGCCTGGACCTGGGCCGGGGCAGGAGAAGGAGGGGTCGTGACGAGGCTCGCCATCTCCGCCTCCACCTGCGCGGCCTCCTTTAGGACGGCGTCCCGCCTGGGATCGATGTAGTGGTCCGCAGCCAAGGGCTCCGCAGCGCTCGGGGCAGGGGCCTTGACCGGGACAGGTAGCTCGACCGGAACAGAGGCAGGGACAGGAGCGGGAGCAGGGGCAGGAGCCGGGGCGGCCGCGGGATGAGAGGGCTCGAGCGCGCGGGCCAGCTCGGCCCGGGCCTGGCCCTCGATGGCTCGGCGCTGGGCCTCGGCCTCCTGATGCTTGAGCGCGGCCGCGAGCTTCAGGCGCGCCTCGTCTTCGAGCTCGCGGCGAAGGGCCGCCCGCTCGGCCTTGAGGCCGGCCCCGGCCTCCGCGGCCGCGGCCTTCTGCTCGGATTCGAGCTCCGCGTAGAGCCTGCGGCGCTCGGTCTCGAGCTCCGCGAGGAACCGCGCCTTCTCCGCGTCGAGCTTGGCGCGCTCCTCGGCCACGGTGCGCCGCGCGTCCTCCACGGCTTGGCCCGCCTCGGCGCGGCGGGCCTGGACCTCGTCGAGAGCGGCGCGGATGCCGGCCTTCATGCGCTCCTTCTCCGCCTGGAGGACGCGCTCCATCTCCGCGGCCTGGGCCACGGCCTCGAGCTCGGCCTTGCGGGCCTTGTCGACCTCGGAGCGGAACGCCCCGTGGAGCTTGGCGCGCTCCGCCTCGGCCTCCTCGTGGTCCTCGACCTCGGACTTGAGGAAATGCGCGGCCGCGGACTCGTACTCTTGCTGGAGCTTGGCCCGCTCCGCATCGAGCCTGGCCAGGGCGGAGCGCTCGGTCTCGCAAGCCTTCTCCGTCACCTTGAGGGCCAAGGCCTCGTGCTGGGCCTTGAGCCTGGCGAGTTCCTCCTCGAAAGCCTGGCGGGCGGACTCCTCCTTGCGCAGGCACTCGTTCTCGAGCCGGCGGGCGGACTCCAGGGCGGTCACGCCCTGCTCCTTGATGGCCTGGGCGTCGGCGAGCTCCTGACGGTAGGTCAGGAAGAAGCGCCGGCGCTCGTCCTGGAACTCCTCCATCTGCTTGCGGAACTGGGCCGCGCAGTCCGCCTCGAACCTGCGGGCTTCCTCCAAGGCCGCGTGAGCCCGGAGAGCTTCCGTCTCGGCCTTCTGCACGGCTTCGGCCACGCTGGCCGCGGCAGCCTCCTTGCCCACGCGCGCGGCCTCGAGCTTGGCGGCCGCGGACTGGCGCTCGAGCTCGAGCTGATGGCCGGCCTCCCTGATCTGGACCTCGGCGCAGCGCCTGGACTCGATCTCCTCGTCCCAGGCCGCCTTGTCGCGCTGGTGCGCCTCGCGCGCCTGGACCAGCGCCTCCTTGGCGGACTCAAGCTCCATCCCCAAGCGCAGGACCTCGGCGTGACGCTGCCCCAGCTCGGTCCGGTGGGCCATGCTCAAGGACGCCTGGCCCTCCTTCTCGGCCAGGGCGCGTTCGAGCATGGCCTGGGTGTCTGCGGCGCGCCGCATGGCCGCGTCGAGTTCGCGCTCGCGCTCAGCCAGCTGCCGGCCGTGCTGGATGCAGGCGGTCTCGTAACGCTTCTGGAGGGCCTGGATCTCGGTGTCGCGCGAATCGATGACGCCCTGGAGCTCGCCGACCCTGATCCTGAGGGACTGGGCCGTGCCCTTGAGCTGGGCTTCGCGGTCCTTGCCGCGCTCGAGCTCGTCGGCAAGGGCCTGGCGGCCGGCCTCGATCTCGCGCATCTTCTCCAGGGTCTCCGAAAGCCTGCGGGTGCCGGCCTCGGAGCGGTCCTTGTGGTCGCGCGCCGCCTCTTCCAGACTCCGGATGTCGGCATTGAGCCTGATGATGGTGTCCTTGAGCTTCTCGCGGCGGCTGAGTTCCTCGTCGAGCTTCCTGTCCGCGGCTTCAAGGCGGTGACGGAGGTCTTCGACCTGCGGCAAGAGAGAGGAGAGCTTCTCGCGGGTGGCCTTGAGCTCCTGGAAGACCCGGGCAGGGGGGATGACGGCATCGGTCATGCCGGAGGGGTCCTTGGCCTTCTCAGCCTCCCCGCGCAGGGTCGAGAGCACCTGCTCCACCTCGCGGCGGTACTCCTCGTGCCAGACCTTCCTGAAAGGATCGACAGACATCATGGCCTCCGGCCGCTCCCTGAGCGGCCCCATATATATACAGGACCCATGTTACAAAGGCAAGTCTCCGGGGCCGGGCAAGAGGGGGAGCGGTCTCGACGGGGGAGGGAACAAAACAGGGGGGTCGCTCGTAAGGGTCTTTAGGGCCCGGTCCGCCTGGGACCTTCGGCCCTGAACGGCTTCTCAAGGGAGGGATAAACCTATGCGCAAGATGGATGAGGGACGGCCCAAGCAGTCCCGGCTCGCAGCAGCCTGCGCCGTGCTGACCGCAGCCGAGCTCGTGTGCCTGGCCCTGCTGGCGGACCCGCGAGAGCGCGATGGGCCGGGAGAAGCCAAGACCCCGAGACCCCCGTCCGCGTTCATCGGCGAGAGACCGCTCGAGAGCAACGGAGCCGAGGCTCAGGCCGCCGGGGAGGAGGAGGCGACCGAGGAAGCGGACTCGTGGGACGTGCGCGACGCAGTGGCCCAGGCTCACGCGGGCCGGGCCATGGCAGAACTCTCTTCCGAGCCCGAGATCCTGACCGAGTGGTGGCTCCTCAAGCCCGGAGGAGCGGGGCGCCCTCCTTCCGTCGAGCGCAAGTCCGGAGAGCAGCCCGCCCCGGCCTCGAGCCGGCGGCTGACCAAGACCGCTTCGGAGGAGAGGACGGCCCCTCGGCAGTCCCGAGCCAGGCAGGGCGCATCCGCGGCTCCGGGCGCGCCTCCAAAGAGAAGCCTGGGGACCGATGCAGCCGTCACCCAGGCCTCCGGCAGGATCAGCAAGGCGCCCGGCCCCGAAGCCTGGCCGGGAGGCCGCAAACCGAGTCCTGACCCTGGTCCAGAAGCCAGGCAGGGCCAGGCCGGCCGGCCATGGCGCGACGCGACCTGGAAGTCCCGGAGAGCAAGCTCCGGAGCATCGCGCCTTGCGAGCCCGGCCTTGCCCAAAGGAGTCCCCAAGCCGGCCCTCCGCCCGCCCTTGTTCCGGCCCATCCTCCTCTCCGCCCTCCTGGGCAAGAACGCCATCCGGCCGCCCAAGGGCAAGGTCGCGGTCCCTGACCTGAGCAGCCTCGCCCAACGCCTGCCGCGGACCCTTCCGGACGGCACGCCCTTGGTCTTGCGCCACCCTGAGCCGGGCCAGGTCGAGGCGCAGGAGCCCCCGGACCCCAGGGCGTGGTCTTCGGCCGGGCCCTGCCCCAAGCCTGCGCACTGGCACGGCCGGGCCGCAGGAGCGCTTGAGGCCGCGGTCCTCCACTACCACGACGGCACGGCCTGGGGACGCTGGGACAAGGGATCGTGGACCTGGCACGTCAGGAAGGACGCCAGGTGGTGGGTCTCGGCCGGGCCGAAACTGCCCACGCTCCTCAGGCACGGGAAGCACTGGTGGTGGCAGGCCTCAGGGCTGTGGTTCCTGCTCCACCAGGGGGAACCCTGGGGGTATCGCCAGCTCACGGACCTGGGGCTCGACAGCCTCGTGCATCCCGGCACCGGGACCTCCATGGTCTACAGCAGCGACGGACGCAGGCTCGCCCTCATCACCCCCGGCCAAGGCGCGGTCCTCTTCGACGCCGAGCACGGGACCGTGCTCGGCCGCTGGACCGAAGGTGAGATGCCCAAGCCCCGCAGGCCCTCCGCGCCAACGAGCCTCTCCTTCCCTCCTTGAGCCCTCGGGATGTGGTAAAATCCTCCGGTGAGCCTGCCCGCGATCCTCCTCGCCCTCGCGCTGGGGCAGTCTCCATTGGCAGGGACGTGCTCGGCAGCGGAGTCCTACGGCGCCAGGGGGATCTTCCCGGTCTACGAGGTCTCCGGCCAGTGGGTCATCTACGACAAGAAGAACGCGGGCAAGCCCAAGGCCAAGCTCGACTCCAAGCTCAAGACGGGAGGCCGCTGGCTGGTCGTGGGCAGCGCAGGGGCGGCGGTCTTCACGGTCCAAGGCTCGACCGCCGGCTCGGGCGCGGCTTGCAAGGACGCCAAGCCCCTCAAGCTCAGGGCCGCGGTCCTGGAGGGCGACCGAAAGCAGGTCGGCACCCCGGTCATCGGCATCCAGGTCCCGCCCAAGTTCCACTTGAAAGGCCCTGTGGCCAGGCCCAGGCTCCTGCGCAACCAGGCCGGAGAGGAGACCTATCGCGCCTTGCTCTCCCCGCTCAAGGCCGCCCTCTCCGCTGAGCTCGCCTCGGGAGAGCTCAAGGCCAAGCCCGACGAGGAATCAGGGAAAGGGGACCCGGCGGTCTCGGCCGCGGTCAAGATCGATTTCGGAGCCGCGGTCACGGTGACCGGGCTTGCGGACGCGTACGTGCTCGTAGAGGGCTCCCAGGTCGCGGGCACGTACCGGCGCTGTCTGCGCCTGGCGGACCTGGCGAAAGCACGCCAGGTCCCCGGAGGCCGGATGTCATCCGATGCCGAAGGGGGCCAGGCGAAAGCACGCCAGGTCCCCGGAGCGGACAAGGGCGCGCTCGTGGGAACCTGCGCGGTCATGCGCCACGAGCTCCTGGCCGAGACCGCCAGGCTCGACTTCCTTTCCTACGAGCTCTCCGGCAGGGGCAAGCCCCTGATCCTGGCGTACACGCCCAGCGAGCCCCTCTGGGGGCACGAGCGGTGGGGCTTCGCGCTCACGCGCTCAGGCCCGAGGCTCTTCCTCAGCGACGCCATGGACATCCGCTGCCGGGAAAGCTTCTGATGCCTGCGGTCCACATCCTCGGGATCTCGGCCTTCTACCACGACAGCGCCGCGGCCCTGGTGCGCGACGGCGAGGTCGTGGCCGCGGCCCAGGAAGAGCGCTTCACGCGGATCAAGCACGACCGCGACTTCCCCAAGAACGCCGCCGAGTACTGCCTCAAGGAGGCGGGGATCTCCGCCGCGGACCTCGACCTCGTCGCCTACTACGACAAGCCCCTGCTCACTTTCGATCGGCTGCTGGAGACCTACCTCGCCATGGCCCCGCGGGGCTTGGCGAGCTTCCGGCAGGCCCTGCCGGTCTGGCTCCACGAGAAGCTGCACCTGCCGCGAGAGATCGACTCGGCGCTCGGCGACAACTACGAGGGCAAGCTGCTCTTCGACCTGCACCATCTCTCCCACGCCGCCTCGGCCTTCTATCCTTCGCCCTTCGAGCGCGCGGCGATCATCACGGTGGACGGGGTGGGGGAATGGAGCACCACGACCTACGGCACGGGCTCCGGCAAAGACGTGATGCTCCTCAAAGAGATCCGCTTCCCGCACTCCCTGGGCCTGCTCTACTCGGCCTTCACCTACTACCTGGGCTTCAAGGTCAACTCCGGGGAATACAAGGTCATGGGCCTGGCTCCCTACGGCACGCCCCGCTACTACGACCTCATCAGGGACAACCTCGTCGACATCCATGAGGACGGCTCCTTCCACATGGACATGAAGTACTTCGACTACTGCGCGGGCCTGACCATGACGAGCCGGACGTTCGACGAACTCTTCGGCGGCCCGCCGAGATCCCCTGAATCTTCGACGGACCAGCGCCAGATGGATATCGCGGCCTCCATCCAGAAGGTCACCAACGAGATCATGCTCCGCATGGCCAGGCACGTGCGCAAGCAGACGGGGGAGGAGAACCTCTGCCTGGCGGGCGGGGTGGCCCTGAACTGCGTGGCCAACGGCCTCATCCTGGCCGAGGGCATCTTCAAGGACATGTGGATCCAACCCGCGTCCGGAGACGCCGGCGGCGCGCTCGGGTGCGCGCTCCACGCCTACCACGGTTACCTCGGCAAGGCCCGGACCCCGCGGCGGCCCGACGCCATGAAAGGCTCCTACCTCGGGCCCGGATACTCCCAGGACGAGGCCAAGGCGGACTTGGACGGCCTGGGCATCCGCTACAAGGAGTACGACGAGGCGGGGCTCGTCGAAGCCATCTGCTCCTGCCTGGAGAAGGGCATGATCGTGGGCCTGTGCCGCGGCCGCATGGAGTACGGACCCCGGGCCCTGGGCAACCGCACCATCCTCGGAGACCCGCGGCTCCCCGAGATGCAGAGCAGGATGAACCTCAAGATCAAGTTCCGGGAAGGCTTCCGGCCGTTCGCGCCCGCGGTGCTCGCCGAGCGCGTCTCGGACTACTTCGAGCTGAAGGTCCCCAGCCCCTACATGCTGCTCTGCGCGCCCGTGGCCGGGAGCCGGCGCCGGCCCCTCCCGGAAGGCTGGCAGGACCTCCGAGGCATGGCGCTCCTCAAGGCGCAGCGCTCCGAGATACCGGCGGTCACGCACGTGGACTACTCGGCCCGCGTGCAGACCGTGCACCGCGAGACCAACCCCTTCTTCCACCGCCTCCTGCGGGCCTACGACGAACGGCACGGCTGCGGCGTCCTGGTCAACACCAGCTTCAACGTGCGGGGCGAACCCATCGTCTGCACCCCGGCCGACGCGGCCCGCTGCTTCATCAACACGGAGATGGACGCACTGGTCGCGGGAAACTGCCTCGCGCTCAAGACCGAGCAGCAGGTCACGGCCAAGCGCGACGACTACCTCAAGGAGTTCGCCCTGGACTAGGAGTGTGTCCGAGTAATAGCATGCCCCTGCGAAACCCGAGCCTGAGCCTGCTGCAAGAAGCGACGACCGAGCATGCCGGGGCATGCGAGGGAGGAGCGACGTCGCAGCAGGCCAGGGGCGGGTTTCCCCTCACTCTCAGGAATTGCGCGGGCACGGCCTGCGCAATCCCTCTTGGAAGGGGCCGCCCGCCGTCGGGCCTGCGGAAAGGAGTTACTCCCTTCCGCAGGTCCCTGCGGCGATATCGCCGCAGGGGCTGCGCTTTCGTTGCTCGGCGCTCAGATAGCTACGGCTATCCTCGCTTCTCGCGCCTCGGCTCGCTCCGACAGCGGACGGCGCAGGGGCATGCTATTACTCGGACACACTCCTAGCCTATGAGACTCGTCAAGATCGACTGGAACCCTGACCGCAGGACGCTGCGCTGGTTCGCGGCCGGACTCCTCGTCCTCGCGGTCCTCGCGGCCGCGTTCTCCCTATGGAAGGACCGGGGAGCGTTGAAGGTCCTCGCCGGGGTCCTCGCAGGCTTGGGCCTCGTCTCCCTGGCCTTCCCGGATGCCGCCGGCAAGCCCGTGTACAAGGCCTGGATGGGGGTTTCCTTCGTCGTGTCCACGGTCGTCTCCAACGTGGTCATCGCCCTGATCTTCTTCGGGCTCATCACTCCGCTGGGTCTGGTCCTCAGAGCCCTCGGCCGCGACAGCCTGCGCCTCAAGCGCGGCCGCGGCTCCTACTGGATCCCAGCGGCCATGCCGTCCACCAACGATCGATACGAGAGGCTATTCTGATGGCAAAACGCAGGCCGCTTCCCCTGGAGTTCTGGGATTTCCTGATGTCCAACAAGAAGTGGTGGCTCCTGCCCCTGGTCTTGGCCATGCTGGCCCTGGCAGGCCTGGTCTTCCTGGCCGGGACCCCTGCGGCCCCTTTCGTCTACACCCTCTTCTGATTCTTGGATTCTTGGGGTCAGACCCTGACATTGGACGGACCTGACATTGGGAATATGGTTCTCCTATTCGTACCAATGTCAGGTCCGTCCAATGTCAGGGTCTGACCCCACTTAGAAGCCGATGTAGCCGAAGACTCGCAGGGAATTGGAGGAACGCATCGTGCCCTCGAGGGTGATGCCGCCGCGCTCGAAGGGGAAGGTGATGCCCAGTACCGCGCCGATGGGCACCTTGGGCTTGAGGGTGTAGGTCAACTCGTCGATGGTGCTGGTGGCGCTCGTCACCGCCCCCGAGGGGAAGGCGTACTGGGTGCTCGTGAAGACCTTGCGGTGCGTCACGCGCAGGCGGCTGTCCATGTACTCGAACCCCAGGTAAGGGACGAAATACTCGAGCTTGAGCGTGGCGGTCAAGGCGAGCCCGTAACGCAGGTGGCTGATGTCCACGGTCCCCTCGCCGGTGTACTGGCCGAGGATCTCCCCGGTCGGGGCGGTCGAATACTGGATGCCCACGGCCTTGAAGGTGTCCACCGTATTGAAGGAATGGTCGAAGCGCAGGGTCGCCACCACCCCGAAATTCTCGTTCTCATAGGGCTGTCCCTTGAGCTCGAAGCCGTAGGCGAAGCCCTTGTCGAAGGTCACCTGGATGCCGTCGAAGATGGCGCTCGAGGTCCGGCCGGGGTAGGTGGGATTGTAGGTATTGGTCGAGGTGAAGGCCTCGGCCTCCTTCCAATTGATGACCTTGCTGGCCGCGCCGATCTTGGCCGAGCCCTCGAAGTACTCGGTCGCGTAGCCCAGCTTGAGGAAGATGTAGTTGCCGGTCACGTCGATGTTGTCCCAGCCGCGGTTGTAGGTCACCGTGGTCCCGGAGGGGAAGGTGTCGAAGATGTTGCGGTTGCGGTAATCGTAGGTGACGGTCGTAGTGGAGGGGAAGTACTCCGTCATGCTGAAATAGTCCATGCTGCGGAAGGTCGTGACCCGGGTGACGTTGTCGGTCTCGATGCGGGTGAGGACCGGGGAAGCGTTGAGCTTCATGTCCTGGTTGAAGACCGTGTTGGCCTCGATGCCCAGGGAGAGCCCTCCGGCCAGGGCCTGAGCGGGCAGCAAGAGAGCCGCGAGGAACGCAGTGACGCCGAGGTTTGCTCTCACCGGCCAAAGTATAGCCGGGGGTTGTTATATAAATATAACAGAGGTCAGGGCTTGGCCGGCGCGCCGGTCGGAGGATTGGGCTTGAGCACGATCCTGTCGCGGAAGGTGCGGAAGAGCGGATGGAGCTTCGCGAAATGCTTCTTCTCCGCCCGGAAGTGCAGGAGGAAGACGCCCTCCGGCTCAGGGACCAGGAGCGTCTCGGTGACATAGACCTTGGAGATGCTCCCCACCAGGGTCCCCTCCGGGTAATAATAGGTGGTGTAGCGGGCCTCGTACGCGGGCCGAGAGCAGAAGACGACCTCTTCGACCTTGTGGTCGTCCTCGGGACTGCCCGCCGAGCGCAGCACCCTGAGGTGCTCCTCCGGGGACTTGTATTCCTTCATGTCCTGGGTGTACCAGACCAGGCCGATGGCCGCCTGCCCCTGGGGCTGCCGCCACTCCAGGCCGCCCCGGACCCGCCTCGGCGAGCCCCACCCGAGCATGTCCACGTACGTGTACTTGCCCTTGACCTGCCGCGGGACGGGCTTGCCCTTCTCCATCACCGGGGTCTCGGAGGGCCCCAAGGCCTCCCTTCGCCGGCTGATCATCTCGCGCCACAGGGTCCCGTCGAGGTCCGCGAGGGCCTCGTCCATGGCCGCGATCTCGGCCTCCTTGCCCGGGTCCAGCTCGACGAACGCGGACTTCTTCCCCGAGCGGCCGCGGATCGCGAAGGAGAGCCGCCCGGCGAACACGACCTGCCCCGGCTTGACCTCCACGGCCAGGTCCTTGGCCGTCTTGCCGATCTCGATGTCGTGCGAGACGTTCTGCCGCATGTAGCGCACCGAAACGGGGGAGTAGCGTCCGGGAACCGCGTCGAGGAGGTAGACGCCTCCCCCGGACCTGAAGTTGGTGACGAAGAGCTCCTCCTCGGGGAAGCCGTCGTGCTTGAGCCTGGCGAAGCTCAGGGAATACGGGTTCACCGAGGAGAACCAGCCGCTCCTGATGACGACCCGGGCGATGACGGCCCCGTTGGTCGGGGAGGTGGGTTCCGGAGGCCTGGCGCGGTCCGTGAGGGTGGAACACCCCAGGAGCACGGCGGCCGAGGCAGACAACGACAGGGAGCGCCTCACAGCAAGATGTTAGCCGTGCACCGGCCCCCTGTCAAGCGGCAGGCCGGGCAGCGTGGACGGCCTGGACCCAACTTGTATAATCATGAGGTGAGCGAAGACACGCTGCCCGAGGCCCAGTTCGACTTCGAGCCCCTGGCCCGAGAGATCGTCTTCAACCGGCTGGCGGACGACCCCGACTTCGCGGGCTCCGCGGCCAAGACGGCCCGCGACATCATCCTTCCCGCGCTCAAAGCCTCCCTGCCCAGCCAGGAACCCCGCATCACGGCATTCCAGGTCTGCCGGGGGATCCTCGCGGCCGTCCTCGCCCTGGACAAGCCGGCGCGGGAGACCTGCCTGGCCGTCCTGGAGGTGACGGCGGGGATCGCGGAGGAGGGGGGGCTGGAGCCCGCGGACCTCATGACCTGGGCCATGGAGGGCATGGCCTCGGTCCTGTCCCTGCAGGACCAGCACACCGAGGACCTCGTCCATTTGGCCATCGAGAAGCGCTTCTTCGGGGCAGGGGACGTCTTCGCGGAGCTCTGCCGCAAGCACCGGGCGCGCGTCTAGGAGCCTGAGCAATTAGTGGCATGCCCCTGCGAAACCCGAACCTGCGCCGGCTGCAAGGCGCGACGATCGAGCATGCCGAGGCATGTGAGGGAGGAGCAACGCAGCAGCCGGCCAGGGGAGGGTTTCCCCTCCCCTATTAGGGATTGCGC
Organism: Elusimicrobiota bacterium; assembly: GCA_016218545.1. Taxonomy (GTDB): domain Bacteria; phylum Elusimicrobiota; class Elusimicrobia; order UBA1565; family UBA9628; genus JACQWX01. The sequence goes on along the minus strand of JACRDQ010000043.1, from coordinate 36,698 downwards.
GGGCCTTGCCTGCGCAATCCCTCTTGGAAAGGGGCCGCTCGCCGTCGGGCCTGCGGAAAGGAGTTACTCCCTTCCGCAGGTCCCTGCGGCGATATCGCCGCAGGGGCTGCGCCTTCGTTGCTCGGCGCTCAGATAGCTACGGCTATCCTCGCTTCTCGCGCCTCGGCTCGCTCCGGCGGCGAGCGGCGCAGGGGCATGCCACTAATTGCTCAGGCTCCTAGGTCTTGCCGCGGGAGAGGGCGAAGGCGGCGTCCGAGAGCCGTGCCTCGAGCGCGGCCTCGAAGCCCTCGCGCACCTCCCTCTGCCCTTCGGAGACCCCGTCGCGCACCGCCACGAACGCGGGGGCCAAGCCTCCCTCAGCCGCGATCGGGAAACAACAGAGCTGGCGCTTGAGCACGTCCTTGACGAGCTCAGGAGGGAGCTCCAGGAACTCCTTGCGGAAGGAACCGACCACCGGGACCGGATGCTCGGTCATGAACACGGTCCGCTCCACCAACGCCTCGTCGGCCTCGAGGGCTCCGCCTCCGCTCTTGGCGCAGGCGGTCATACGCTTGAGGAGCAGGGTCCGCCGCTCCTCAGGGTCCACGAGCACGGCCAGGTTCCGCACGGCCGAGAGGTACCGGCCCGCGTCGGCCACGCGCACGGGTTTGCGGCCGGAGCCCGGAGGCAGATAGAGGACGCGTCCGGAGGAGACCCCGGCCAGGGAGAAGGGCACGACCCGGGGACCGTGGAGCGCAAGCAGGCTGCGGATGGGACGGCCGAAGGCGCAGCCGCTCTCCTCCCACCTCATGGTCTTGGCGAAGGGCAGCCCGACGATGACGGAGGGGAGCTCCCTGCCCAGGAGCGCCAGGGCCGGCTCGCCCTTCTCGGCCTCGGAGGCGGGGTCGGAGCGGGCCGCGGTCTCATCGAGCACGGCGACCAGTCGCCGCATGGTCCCGAAGACCCGGACCGACGAGCACCGGAGTCTCGTGCGGGAGAGCATGGCCCCGAGAGCTTCGGCGAGACCGTCCAGGGCAGGACGGACGCAATCCGCGGGCAGGGGCTCGACGCCGACCTCGAGCACGAAGTCCTGGGCCTTCATCGGGGACCCTGGCCGGCCGACTTCACGGCCAGGCCGCGGATGCGGAGGGCGAGCCCTTCCCGCTCCGCGGCCGGGAGCGCCCCGGCCGCGTCGAGCAAGTCTAAGAGATGCGCCAAGCGCGCCACGCGCTCATAGGCGGGCAGGGCGAGCCCCAGCCCGGCCAGCCGCTCTCCTTCGGCCTCGGCCTCGTCGAAGCGCCTCCGGATCGGGGCGGGGTCGACCTCCTCGAAACGGCCGAGGAAGGACTGCCGCTCGCCGAGGAGATGAAGGTCGCCGTAGGTGACGCGGTCGGAGTAGTCGAGCTCGAAGACGCTCTTCTTCCTCTGCAGGCGGAGCGCCAAGCGCTCGAGCCCGTAGCCGATCGCCACCGGGACCGGCGCCAGGGGCCTGGAACCCAAGGCCTGGAGGTAGGTGAACCGGGCCACCTCCAGCCCGTCGAGCCTGACCTGCCAGCCCGAGCCCGAGGCCCCGAGGACCGCGGACTCCCAATCGTCATCGATCCAGCGCAGGTCATGCCCGCGCCGGTCCAGGCCGAGAGCCTTGAACGAGCGCAGGAACCTCTCTGCGATGTCCGCGGGCGCGGGCTTGAACATGACGCGGAACCGGTGGTACTTCCCGAGGCGGTCGGGGGACTCGCCGCCGCGGCCGTCCGCGGGGCGGCGGCAAGGCTCGACGCAGGCCACGGCGGCAGGCGCGGGCGAGAGCGCGCCGAAGAAGACCGCCGGGCTGAAGACGCCCGCGCCCAGCTCCAGGTCGCAAGGCTGGACGATGAGGCAGCCTTCGCGCGCCCAGAAGCGGGAGAGCTCGAGGATGAGCGACTGGAAGTTCACCGGGCGAGCTCCGCGAAAGCCAGGGACTTGAGCTCGCGGCCGGCGTGGGCTTGGACGGCGTCACGCACGGCGGAGAGGACCCTGCCGGCGGTCGCGGGGTCGAACGGCAGGACGCGGAGCTCCTCCCAAGGGCTGCGGTGGAGCGCCTCCCAGGCGCGGGGGTCGACCCCGGACGCGGGGGAATCCGCGAGCCCCACGCCTGCGAGCTCGAGCAGGCGCAAGCCGAAGCCGGCCACGGTCCAGCCCGAAGCCCCGGCCTCTAGGGCCGAGAGCGCGGAGACGAGGAGGAGGTACTTGTCCCGGTTGGGGCTCCACTCAGGCGTCAGTCGGAGGAGCATCTCGGCCAGGGTCAACGCGTCGATGGTGCGGCCGAGGTCGGAGCGGACGGCCGGATGGGTGTCGATGATCCTGCCGCCGATGGCCTTGCAGGCGCCCTGCCGCCCCCCGAGGTGCAGACGCAGCTCCAGCCGGGTCAGGGGCTCGGCAAGGCACCGGAGCTTGGCGCGCGGCCTGTTGACCCCGACGAAGCGCACCGTCATCCTGCCGTAGAGCTCCGTGTAGACCGAAGCGATGCGGTCCGCCTCGCCCCAATCCGCCCGGGAGAGGACCACGGCCTCGGCGTTGACGATGCGGCCCCTGCCGTGCGAGAGGGCGGACTCGATGACCGAGGACGCCTTGGCGTCCGCGCTGCTCATGCCTGGCGCAAGGGCGCCAGGTCCCCGGAGGCGCCGGACGTCCTCCTTCCGCCGGAGGGTGGCCGGCGCAAGGGCGCCAGGTCCCCGGAGGCGCCGGACGTCCTCCTTCCGCCGGAGGGGATGCCGCGCCTCTTATCGTCCAGCATCTCGTCGAGCATGCGGTCGAAGAGAGCCGGCGGGGACGCATGGAAAAGGGAGCGCTGCCACCCGGAGAGCCCCTCGAGCAGAGGTGCCATGGACTGCTGGGGGAAGCCGCAGAGGAAGAAATAGCGCTCGCTGAAAGGGAGCCGGCTGAACACGACGGCCGCGGCCTCGGGCCTCATGAGCTTGAAGCACGCGAGCTTCTCCAGCGGAGCCAGGCCCGGCAGGAGCTCCGCGAGGTCCTCGGGCCGGCCGGCCTCCAAGGCCCGGCGCAAGCCGGAGTAGTCCCCGGCCCGCAACAGCGCGCGCACCCTCGCGTCCAGATGGGCCATAGCGTTCATGATTATATTCTATTTGCCACTATTTATATGCTATTTTATCCCGTCGCACCGATTTATTTGGAGGGGACACCATGCTACCGACCTACCGGCCGCACAAAAGAAAGCGAAAGAAGACCATCGGTTTCCGCGCACGGATGAGCACTCCAGGCGGCCGCGCCACGCTCAGACGCCGCCGGGCAAAAGGACGCCACACGCTCTGCCCGTAAGCATGAGCCTCGGGACCTCCTCCCTTGGCCCCGATGCGCGCCTGAGGACCCGCAAGGACTTCGATCGCGTCTTCACCCTTGGACGCAAGGCCGCTGGCCGCAGCATGATCCTGTGGCACGGGACCGCCCCCGGCGCAGGCCGGCCGCGCCTCGGAGTCGCCATCAGCGCGCGCGTCGGCTGCGCCGTGGCGCGCAACCGTTTCAAGCGCCTCGCGCGCGAGGCCTTCCGCCTCAACAGGGCCAAGCTCCGGGACGGCTCGGACCTCGTGGTCTACATCCGGCCGGGCTGCCGCTGGAAGAGCCTCTCCGGCGCCCAGGAGGACTTCCTCGGGCTCTGCGCCAAGGAAGGCCTGCTGACCCCATGAGAGTCCTGACCGCGGCGAGCCTCGCTCTCATCGACCTCTACCGGACCCTGGTGCGGCCGTTCCTGCCGCCCATGTGCCGATTCCACCCCAGCTGCTCCGACTACGCCCACGGAGCCGTGGCTTTGCACGGCCCTCTGCGCGGCGCCTGGCTCGCCGGCCGCAGGCTGGCCCGTTGCCACCCGTGGAGCGCCGGCGGCCTGGACCCGATTCCCAAAACATGAACAAGAACCTCATCCTCGCCGTCTCACTCTCCCTGCTGGTCTACGCCGGCTGGTACGGGCTCGTCGAAAAGCGGCTGAGCCCGCCCCAGCAGCGCGGCCAAGCCGCCTCGACCCAGGCCCCTGCGAAAGCCGCGGCCCCTGCTGCATCCTCCGCCTCAGCCCCTGCCTCGGCCCCGGCCGCGGAGGCGGACGGGGCCGGCCGCAAGATCCCTGAAGGACGCGACCGATCCCGGCTCGAGGCCGAGTCCGAGAAGGTCACGCTGGGCGCAGCCGAGCTCCTCATCCATCCGGCCGGCGCGGCCGTGGTGAGCTGCAAGTACAAGGGCCCGCTCGGCCTCGTGGAGCTCGTCCAGGACCCCACCCCTGGGTTCTTCGCGACCTGGCCTGAGCTCAGGTTCAGCCGGCACGCCTCGGGACCCGACTCGGCCGCGTGGTCCACGACCCTTCCGGACGGGCTCACCGTCGTCAAGGAGCTCTCCTGGAAGTCGGGCGGGCTCCCGCGCCTGGCGATCCGGGTCTCCAACCCCACCCGGCAAGCCAAGCCTCTGGCGGCGTGGGCCCTGTCCCTGGGCCCGGGCCTCGGCACGGTGAAGAGCGAGCAGGAGGAGAACCCGAAGGTGTGGCGCGCCATCGGCCTGACCCCGGAGGGGAAAGGCACCCGCGGCCGGGTCGAGGCGTTCAAGGCAGGCAAGCACCCCACGGACTTCCGCTGGATCGGCGTGGACAACCGCTACTTCCTGGCGGCGGTCGCAGCGCCCCAGGGCTTCGAGCGCATCGACGTGACCCAGCCTCCCATGATCTGGTTCGTGACCGCGGGCCGCGAGCTTGCGCCGGGCGGGCAGGCCGCGTGGGACCTGCCGTTCTACCTCGGTCCCAAGGGGCACCACCTGCTCGCCTCTTACGGCGCGGACCTCGAGCGCTCCATCGACCTGGGCTTCTTCGCCTCCATCGGCAGGGTCATCATGCGGCTCCTCGCATGGCTCTACGGCCTGACGGGCAACTGGGGCTGGGCCATCATCCTGCTGACCGTGGTGGTCCAGACCATCCTCTTCCCGCTCTCCTACAAGACCCTCAAGTCCGCGGCGGTCATGAAGAAGGTCCAGCCGCAGATGCAGAGGCTCCAGCAGCAGTACGCCAAGGACCCCCAGCGGCTCAACGCCGAGATGCTCGAGCTCTACAAGCGCACCGGAGCGAACCCGCTCGGAGGCTGCCTGCCGCTCCTCGTGCAGATGCCGGTCTTCATCGCCCTCTACAACACCCTGCGCAGCTCCTGGGAGCTCCACGGCGCCTCCTGGGTGTTCTGGGTGCGCGACCTCTCGGCCAAGGACCCCTACTACATCCTGCCCGTGGTGATGGGAGGGCTGATGTTCGTGCAGAACAAGTTCAGCCCGTCGGCGCCCACGGACCCGATGCAGGCGAAGATGATGACCTGGATGCCGGTCATCTTCACCTTCATGTTCCTCAATTTCCCTTCGGGCCTCGTGCTCTACTGGCTGACGAACTCGGTCATCACGGTCATCGAGCAGGTCGCGTTGAAGGGGCATTTCGAGAAGGAATGAGCTTTCGGAGGTACCCATCCCATGGAACAAATCGAATGTGAAGGCAGCACGGTGGCGGAAGCCGTCGAGAGCGCGCTCAAGGCCTTGGGCCTCAGGCGCGACCAGGTGGAAGTCCAGATCATCCAGGAGGGCTCGGCCGGCATCCTCGGCTTCGGCCGCAAGCCCGCCAAGGTGCGCGTCTCCGAGAAGCGCTGGGGCACGGACGAGCCCAGGCAGCAGCAGGGCGGACGCCCCGACAACCAATCCAAGCGTCCTCCGGCCGCGCCCCGCGACCGCGGGCCAAGACCGCAGCGCCAGCCGGAGACCCGCAGCCCCCGCGGAGGGGACCGCGGCGGGCACGGGCCGTCGCGCGACCACGACCGCCCCCGCAGGCACGAGGGCGGAGACCGGCCGCGGCAGGCCCCGGCCCAGCCGGCCAGGCCGGCAGGCGCGGACCGGCGGCCCCCGAGGCCCGCGCCCGCGCCTCGCCCCCAGCAGGAGGAGATCCCCCTGACCCCGGCGGACGTCGACGCGGCGCGGGGCCTCGCCGAGAACATCCTCAAGCAGATCCTCTCCCTCATGGGCATCGAGGGCGCGACGGCGCAGACCCGCTGGGACGGCGACCAGGAGCGCGTCATGGCGGTCGTGGAAGCCCCGGGCATCGACCTCCTCCTCGGCCAGGAGGGCAAGGTCCTCGAGTCCCTGCAGTTCCTGACCACCGTGATCACGACCCGCGAGCTCAAGAAGCCCGTGGCCGTATGGGTGGACGCGCTGAACTACCTCGAGAAGAGGGAGGCCGGCGTGCTCAAGGAGGCCCAGCGGGGCGCGGACATCGTCAAGCAGTCGAAGAAGCCCTTCCGCCTCTCCCCGATGGACCCGGCCATGCGCCGCCTGGTCCACCGCACCCTGGCCAACGACCCGGAGGTCACGACCTCGTCGGAAGGCGAAGGCCCGTGGCGCAAGGTGGTCATCCGGCCCAAGTCGGGGTCCTGACAGAGCTAGGCCCTGCCATGACCAGGACGGCCGATACGATCGCGGCCATCGCCACCCCCGCCGGGGTCGGCGCCCTGGGGGTGTTGCGCCTGAGCGGCCCCCGGGCCCGCGAGACCGCCGGGCGGTTCCTCAGCTTCGGACCCTCGGGCCTGGAGCCCAGGCGGGCCGTGGTCGGCCGAGCCTTCTCCGGCAAAGAGGCGCTCGACCGGGTGGTCGCGGTCTTCTATCCGGGACCGGGGACCGCGACCGGGGAGGACCTCGTGGAGGTCACGGCCCACGGCTCTCCTTTCATCCTGCGCCGGCTCCTTGAGGAGGCCATCGCGGCCGGGGCCCGGTCCGCCCTGCCGGGCGAGTTCACCCAGCGGGCTTTCCTCAACGGCCGGCTCGACCTCTCGCAGGCCGAGGCGGTCTGCGACCTCATCGCAGCCCGGACCGGACGGGCGCACCGCGCCGCTCTCGAGGCCGTCGAAGGCGCCCTCTCCCGCGAGGTCCGCGCAGCCGCCGCTCCCATCGCGGACCTGCTCGTCCGCGTGGAGGCCGGGCTCGACCATCCGGAGGAGGACGTCCCCATCGTCGGTCCCGAGGAAGCCTCCGCTGAGCTCGAACGCGCGCGCGTCCGCGTGCTGGCGCTCGCCGGGACCTTCCGGAGCGGGCGCCTCCTGACCGAGGGCGCCCGGATCGCCATCGTGGGCAGGCCCAACGCCGGAAAATCGAGCCTCCTCAACGCCCTGCTCGGCGCGGAGCGCGCCATCGTCTGCCCGTCGCCGGGCACGACCCGCGACACCATCGAGGAGCCCTGCGACCTCGGCGGCATCCCCGCGGTCCTCATCGACACCGCGGGCCTCACGGCCGATCCGACCGACGAGGCGGAAGCCATGGGCATCGAGCGCACCCTCCGGGCCCTGGAGCGCTGCGACCTGGCCCTCCTGGTCGAAGACGGTTCCGCGGCCCCTGGCGCGGAAGACTCGGAGGTCGCCCGCATCGTCACGGAGAGGTCCGCGGCCGGGACCGTCATCGCCGTGCGCAGCAAGTCGGACCTGGCCCCCGCCTCGGGCAGGGCGGGCGGGTTGGCCGTCTCCGCGGCCACGGGCGCGGGGATCTCGGAACTGGCGGCCGCGGCCGCGGCGGCCCTCGCCGGACCCGGGGGGGAGGAGCACGCGGTCACCGTCACCTCCGCGCGCCACCACGCCGCCTTGCGGGCCTGCGCCGCGGAGCTGGCCTTGGCCCTCAGGGCCGCGAAGGAACGGCCCGAGTCCTTCGAGGAGCTCGCGGCCGGCGCCCTGCGCTCGAGCCTCAAGGAGCTCGGGACCATCACGGGCGAGGACGCGGGCCAGGACGTGCTGGCCGCCGTCTTCTCAAGATTCTGCGTCGGGAAATGACGCGACAGGGAGCGACACCATGAAGAGCAAGAAGACACCCCGCAAGCCGGCCCCCAAGCGGCGCAAGGCCGCCGCCGGCCGCAAGGCCCCGGCCCGCGCGGCCCAGCGGGCCCCCGCCCGGAAGAAGCGCCTGCACGCCGCGATCGCGCCGAGCAAGACGCCCGTCGCGCGCATCACCGCGGAGCAGCAGATCGTAGGCGCCCTCTTCCTCGGCAAGGTCATCAACTACTTCTCGCATCTGGCGGTCGCCATCCTCGTGCTCGAGGCGCCGCTGGCCGTGGGCGACACCGTCAGGATCAAGGGCCACACCACCGACCTGACCCAGCGCATCGACTCCCTCCAGGTCGCCCACCAGAGCGTGCAGAGCGCGTCCGCCGGGGAAGGGGTGGGCATCCACGTGGCGGACCGGGTCAGGACCGGAGACGCGGTCTACAAGGTCTAGGTGCCAGGTTTGAACCCGAACTCTTCACCTTCGCGCGCCGCGTGGCTGGTGCTCGGGGTCATGGTCCTCGTCAACATCGGCAAGTACGTCCACCGCCAGGCGCCCTACGGCCTCCTGCCCCTCATCCAGGCCGACCTCGCCCTCACGGACCTGCAGGCGGGCCTGATCGCCACGGCCTTCATGTCCGCCTACATCGCCGCGGCCCTGCCCTTGGGCTGGCTCGCCAGCCGAGGCGCCCGCCGATCATGGATCGCTTGGCCGTGCGCCGTCTGGAGCCTGGCCGTGGCCGCCGCGGGCCTGGCCTCGGGCCTCTGGGGCCTGCTGGCCTCCCGGGCAGGGACCGGGGCCGCGCAAGCGGGCTTCGGCTCGGCCGCGCCCTCCTTCATCGCGGACCACCACCAGGCCCGGCGGCGGCCCCTGGCCCTGGCGGTCTACAGCGCGGCCATCCCGGTCGGCAGCGCCCTCGGCTACGTGCTCTCCGGAGCCCTGGGCGCCGAATGGGGCTGGAGGGCGGCCCTCGCGTTCCTGGGCGTGCCCGGGCTCCTCCTCGCTGCCGCAGCCCTCTGCCTGCCCTCGGCTCCCGGGGCCGGGGACACGAGGAAGGCCGAAGAGAGGACCGCGTCCGCTTCGTCGGCAGCCTACCGCGCGCTCATCCGCGCGCCGAGCTTCGCCGCGGCCACGTTCGCCATGGCCCTGACCACCTTCGCTCTGGGCGGGTTCGCCGTGTGGATGCCCACGTTCTTCGTGCGCCGGGGACTGGCGGTCTCCGACGCCGCGGCCCTTTTCGGCGGGATCACGGCCGCAGCCGGGCTCTTGGGGATCGTGCTCGGCGGCTGGCTCTCCGGGAGGCTCGCCCGGACCTCGGGCAAATGGCTCTTCCTGGTCTCCGGCCTGGGCATGCTCGCGGCCCTGCCCCTGGGTCTGGGCGCGCTCCTGGCCCAGGACCTGAGCACAGGCACGCTCCTCCTCTTCTGCGCCCAGGTCCTCGTCTTCCTATATATGGGGCCCCTCAACGCGGTCGTGGCCTCGGTCGTGGACGCCGCCCAGCGGCCCCTGGCCTTCGGGGCCAACATCTTCGTCGTGCACGCCTTCGGCGACGCGTTCTCCCCCGCGGCCATCGGCGCGGCCTCCGACGCCTGGGGCCTGCCGGCCGCCCTGATGCTGGCCTTGGGCCTCTTGGCGCCGGCCGCGGGACTCTGTTTCTGGGGAGCCAGGCATTATGACCTCGACACGAAGGCCTCCTGAGCCTCCGGTCCGCGGCCCGTTCGCCCTGGGCCGGCTCGTGCTCCTGGACCCGAGGGCCGCGGCCAGGGAGTGCGGCCGTCCCGGGACCCTGGCCTCCGCCCTCTGGGTCTATGCCGCCTTCCTGGCGGCCTTCGCCGTGTTCACGAGCCTGCGGCCGCCCGGGTTTCCGGGAGGCCAGGGCCCTGCCTACGAGGGCGGCACCAAGCTCCTGCAGGCCCTGTTCTGGAACCTGCCCATGGAAGCCGTATGGATCGTCTTCCTCATGGGCCTCATCCGCTTCTTCCGCTCCGGCAGCCTGACCGTGCGCATGATGCTCGGCGTGGCCTGGGCCGCGGCTTCGCTCATCCTGGTCGTCGTCTACCTGCAGGTCCAAGGCATCGGCAAGGGGGCCTTCCTGGCCGGGGTCGCGGTCTGGCTGGGCCTGTTCTATCCCTTCCTCCGCGGGGTCCAGGCCGCGGACTGGCTGCGCCTCACCGGGTTCATGCTGGCCCTCAACGCGGTCTTCATCGCGCTGGCCGCGCCCCTGACCGTGTCCGCGGTCCTGCGCAAGGAGGGAGCCTTCATCGCGAGCCAGGTCGTCATGGGACTGTGGCTCCTGTGGGCGGGAGCCACGGGGCTCCGGGAGTCCATGGGCCTGAGGCTGCCGCGCGCCTTCATGGCGCTCCTCCTCTCCGTGGTGTTCCAGGCCGCCCTGACCCTCTCGCTCTACGCCGCGGGGCTCGTGTCCCGCGAGATCCTCATGGTCATGCTCTTCGGATGATCGTCCACCCCGAGCGCTGGGACCTCATCGTCGTGGGCGGCGGCCACGCCGGGGCCGAGGCCGCCCTGGCAGCCGCTCGCATGGGGGCCAAGACCCTGCTCCTGGCCATGAACCTCGACACGATCGGCCAGATGTCGTGCAACCCGTCCGTGGGGGGGATCGCCAAGGGCCAGCTCGTCCGGGAGCTCGACGCCCTCGGAGGCGAGATGGGGCGCGCGACCGACGCAAGCGGCATCCATTTCCGGGTCTTGAACGAGAGCCGCGGGCCCGCGGTGCGCTCCCCCAGGGCCCAGTGCGACAAAAGGCGCTACGCTGCCTCGGTCAAAGCCGCGCTCGAGCGCCAGGAGGGGCTCAGCCTCCGGCAGGACGAGGCGGTCTCCCTATGGACCGACGGGAGCAGGCTTGCGGGCGTGCTGACCCGCGGGGGCACGGCCCTGGCCGGCCGGAGCGTGGTCGTGGCCTCGGGCACGTTCCTCAACGGCCTGCTGCACTTCGGCCTCGACTCCGTAGCCGGAGGGAGGGCGGGGGAAGCCGCGGCCGGGGGACTGACCGCGAGCCTCCGGAGCCTGGGCCTGGCCGCGGGACGCATGAAGACGGGCACGCCCATGAGGCTCGACGCCCGCTCGGTGGACTTCTCGGCCATGGAGCTCCAACCCTCCGACGACCCGCCCGGGCCCTTCTCGCACTTCACGGAGCGGGTCTCAGGCAGGCTCCTGCCGTGCTTCATCACCTACACCAACGAACTGACCCACGCCGTCATCCGGGACAACCTCGACCGCTCGCCCCTCTACTCCGGCAAGATCAAGTCCATCGGCCCCCGCTACTGCCCCTCCATCGAGGACAAGGTGATGAAGTTCCCGCACCGGCACCGGCACCAGGTCTTCCTGGAACCGGAAGGCCTCGGGACCGGCGAGCTCTACGTCAACGGGCTCTCCACGAGCCTTCCCGAGGACGTCCAACTGGAGCTCGTGCGCTCCGTCCGGGGGCTGGAGGCCGCGCGTCTGACGAGGCCCGGCTACGCGGTCGAGTACGACTACTGCCCCCCGACCCAGCTCAAGCCCACCCTCGAGACCAAGGCGGTCGACGGCCTCTACCTCGCGGGCCAGATCAACGGCACCACCGGCTACGAGGAGGCCGCGGCCCAGGGCCTCGTGGCCGGGGTCAACGCCGCCCTGCGCCTCCGGGGGGAAGGCCCCTTCGTCCTCAGGCGCGACCAGGCCTACATCGGCGTGCTGGTCGACGACCTCGTGACCAAGGGCGTCGACGAGCCCTACCGCATGTTCACGTCCCGCGCCGAGTTCCGCCTGAGCCTCCGCGCCGACAACGCGGACCTGCGCCTCATGGACCTGGGCCGGGAGCTGGGCCTGGTCTCCGCCTTCCACCACGAGCGCCTCCTCCGCTACCGAGGCCTCGTGGAGGGCGAGGGCCGTGCCTGGGCGGACGAGGACCTGCGCCCCTGGAGCCGCGCCCGGGCCGAGGCTCAGCGCCGGATCCAAGCCGCGTACGCCGGCTACATCGCGCGCGAGACGCGCGCAGCGGAGCGCCTTGCGGCCTGGGAAGGGGTGCCCCTGCCCCCGGGACTCGACTGGGCGGCTGTCCCGTCGCTCCCGAACGAGTCCCGCCAGAAGCTCCTGGCGGTGCGCCCCGCGACGCTCGGGCAGGCCTCGCGCATCCCGGGAGTGTCGCCCTCCGACGTCCAGATCCTCTGGATCCACGCCGAGAAGATGCGCCGCGCCGCGGCCGAGGAGGCCGGCCGATGACGCAGGCCCTGGCCGAGCTCCGGCGGGCCGCCTCCGGCTGGGGGGTGGAACTGGACGACGCCCAGGTCGACCTCCTCTCCCGCTACTGCGCAGACGTCCTTGCCGCGGGCCGGCGGGCGAACCTCACGGCCGCGGAGACCGCAGACGACGTGCTCCTGCGCCACATCGCCGACGGCCTGGCCTGCGTCCCGGTGCTCAGAGCCCTCGCCCGGACCGGCTCCCCGGAGGTCCTGGACGTGGGCTCCGGCGCGGGCTTCATCGGGCTGAGCGTCAAGGTGGCCTGGCCCGGGGCGAGGGTCACGCTCATGGAGCCCAGGCTCAAGAGGTACGGGTTCCTCAGCGCCGCGGCGGCGGACCTGCGCCTGGAGGGGATCAGCCTCCTCCGGCGGCGCGCCGAGGAGCGCCGCGGCGGCCGCGCCTACGACCTCGTCGTGGCGCGCGCCCTGGCCCCGGTCGAGGAGGCGCTGGCCTGGACCGCGCCGTGGGCCTCGGCCGGAGGGAGCATCGTGCTCTACCAATCCGCGGCGCCGGACCCGGAGTCCCCGGCCCTGGCCGCGGCGCTCAAGGCCGCGGGCGCGTCCTGGGGCGGGATCCGGCCCTACCGCCTGCCGCGCGAAAGCGCGGACCGCTGCCTCGCCGTCTTCTCCCGCGCGCTCTCACCGGAGGCCGCTCATTAAGGAGACCATCCCATGCAGATGCTCAACTACTACTTCTCGCCGTTCGCGCTCTTCCTCGTGCTCTCGGCCGTGTACTTCCGCGGCTCGGACACGCCGGGGACCCTGGCGCCCGAGGTCAAGCACTCCCTCTGGATCCTGGCCGTCTCGGTCGTGGTCAACTGGTGGGTCTCGTCGCACACCTACCGCTTCGTGGGCTGGACCCGGTTCATGCGCAGCATCCAGGTCTGGATGAACTACGTCTGGACCGTGCCCCTCTTCTACCTCCTCGGCGCCTTCTGGGGACCGATGTGGCTGCTCTTCGTCATGGCCCCGGTCACGGCCGCGCTCACGATGCGGTGGTGGACGACCCTGCTCACGTCCCTGGTCTCCTCCGGGACCATGATGGCGATCTACGTCTTCCGCGGGGTCACCCCCGAGATGCCCGAAGCGTTCGGCATGGCGCTCGTCCACGCGACCTTCATCGTGGTCCTGTCCATGTTCGTGCACGCGCTGGCGCAGACCGCGATGCGCCTCGTGGCTGCCAAGCATTGAGGGATGCCGACATGGGTGCATACACCGGCGCCAGACGTCTACCTTAAAGCAATGAGAGTCGGTCTGACGTCAGGCACCATCACAGGGTAGCATGGACATCCTCCTCAAGCTCAGGGTCCTCATCTGGGTGGCCATCATCAGCCTTTGGGGCGTGATGGTGTACCAGTACCTGGGCGAGGAGGAGCTCTCGGGCAGGCCCGCCATGGCGCACGTGCCCAACCCCTACAAGGCGCTGCCGCCCACCCCGGACATCATGCCCGAGTCCGCGCCCCTGGCGGCCGACGCGTCGCCGGTCCTTCCCGGCTCGTTCGCTTCCCTGCCCCTGCCGCCGGCCGCCATGGCGCCGCCGCCCCCCGTCCCGGGTCTCGCCGTGCCCCCGATCCCGCCCAAGCTCGACGGGCCGGCCACCGCCCTGCCCCGGCCCGTCATCGTCCCCGAGGAGCCGGCCTTCAAGCCACAGCCCGAGGCCGCGGCCCCCATCCCGGACCTTCCGGCCCCGGCCGGCTTCACCAGGGCGGACACGCGCCACTTCCTCGTGTTCGCGGAAGGCGCGGCCGTGCCCAAGGAGACCGTGGCACTCCTGGAGAACCTGCACGGCAACCTCATGCTTGACATGGCCTCCTTCTCTCCCTGGGCCAGCGACGAGAAGGTCACCATCTATCTCTTCAAGCACCAGGAGACGTACCGCCGCGAGACCGGCCGGCCCGTCTGGTCCGGCGGAGCCACCTCCATCCGCAAGAGGAAGGTCTATCTCTACGAGAGCCCGGAGCTCCCCGGCATCCTGGCCCACGAGCTCTGCCACATCTACTACGACAGCTTCTTCCTCAGCGGCAAGCCCAACCCGCTGTGGCTCAGCGAAGGCGTGGCCACCCTCATCCAGGTCGAGCGCGGGCTCGCCGCTCCCGTGTGGCTGAGGGAGAACCTCCATATCCTCAAGGCGGGGGGAGGCTACGCGCTCGCCGACCTCATGCGCGTGAGCGCCACCTCCGGAGCCCAGGACGCCAAGGTCCGCCTCTGGTACGCCCAGTCCTACAGCCTCGTGCGCTTCCTCATGCACACGCGGCAGCGCTCGGCCTTCTACCACTTCTCCCGCCATCTGCGCGACGGCCGGCCCGTGGCCGAGGCGCTCTACCGTTCCTACGGAGCTCCCTACACCAGCCTCAAGGCCCTCGAGCTCGCCTGGCGCTACGACGTGCAGTCCAACCGCTGAGCCCGGGCCGCCTCCTATAAGTCGCGCGCGTCCACGCGCGTTCCTTAAATGCGGCCCGAGCGAGCGCGCATTGGGACCCACTAGGCCTTGACAAATAAAACGCCAACCTCTATACTCTAGTCCCATTGTAAGAGTTTGGGGGAAAAAGGGAGAAGTTGGGAGAAACTGGGAAAGTGGCACTGCTCATCGGACGCTACGAATACACGCTCGACCCGGCCAACAGGCTGAGCGTCCCGCCCAAGTACCGCGAGGCGCTCGCGGCCGAGAGCGGGCGGAACTTCTTCCTCTCCAGCGGGAGGGAAGGCTGCCTCTACCTCTTCCTCCCGAGCCAGTTCGAGAAGCTCTCGAACGACCTCCAGAACTTCATGATGAAGGACAAGGAGAAGGAACGCGCGGCGATGCGCAAGTTCTTCAGCGACACGATGGAGGTGGAAGCGGACGCGGCGGGGAGGATCCTCATCCCCGAGTACCTCAAGAAGCATGCCGGCCTGGGAGCGCGCGTGCTGGTGCACGGCGCGGGACACCGGGCTGAGATCTGGGATTGGAGACGATGGAATTCCTACATGAAATCGAAGGTCGAGCCGGCCTATCGGTCGGTCTCGAAGACCCTGCCGATTTGAGCGCGCAGCCCCGGCACATCCCGGTCCTGCTCGCCGAGGTCCTCGAATGCCTCGTGACGGACCGCAGCGGTCTGTACCTCGACGCCACCCTCGGCCTGGGCGGGCACGCCGAGGGCATCCTGTCCAAGCTCTCCGCCGAAGGCAGGCTGCTGGGCCTCGACATGGACCCCGAGGCGCTTCACGAGGCGCACCAGAGGCTGAGCCCCTTCGCGGGGCGCTTCCGCACCGTGCGCGCCAACTTCCGCACCCTCGGCCAGGTCCTGGACGCCGAGAAGTTCTTCCCGCTCTCCGGCGTGCTCTTCGACCTCGGCGTCTCCTCGCTCCACTTCGACAAGGCCGAGCGGGGCTTCAGCTTCCAGCTCGAAGGCCCCCTGGACATGCGCCTCTCCCCGGACAGCCCGCTGACCGCGGAGGCCATCGTCAACCGCTGGCCGCTCGAGCAGCTCACCATGCTCATCAAGGAATTCGGCGAGGAGCCCCTCGCGGGCCGCATCGCGCGCGCCATCGTCCGCCGCCGCGTCGAGAAGCGCTTCGAGACCACGACGGAGCTGGCCGCCGTCATCGAGAAGTCCGTGCCGCGCACGGGCATCCACCCGGCCACGCGGACCTTCATGGCCCTGCGCATCGCCGTCAACGCCGAGCTCGAGAACCTCACCCGGGGGCTCGAGACGGTCCTGCCCTACGTCAAGGCGGGCGGCAGGGTCGGGGTCATCAGCTTTCACTCGCTCGAAGACAGGATCGTCAAGAACATCTTCTCGTCCTTCGTCAGCCAGGGCTGGTGCCGCTGGGCGGGAGTCGGCGGACGCAGGCCTTTCACCCCCTCGAAGTCGGAGGTGGAGGCCAACCCGCGGTCGCGCAGCGCGAAGCTGCGGATCGTGGAGAAGACGGGTCCGTGAGGGATGGGGCAGGGGGAAAACGACATGAAGGCTCACGCGGTGATCAACGGCTCGAGCGCGGGATTGTCGGCTGTCTTCCAGATGGAGAGCACGGTGGGGATGCTGACCAGCAGGCAGCGCATCATCCACCTCGTGCCCATCACCCAAGAGGCGAACTCGGGCTACGTCTGGAAAAGGATCTTCCTCAGAGCGCGGGACGCGCTCTGAGAGGATGAACCCAACGACCATCATGAATCTGGCGGACGCCTTCTCGGCGGGGCGTCCGCGCTTTTTGCGGGTCCCTTCTCGGCGGGGGACCCGCACCTTTAGCGGATGCCTTCTCGGCGGGGCATCCGCACCTTTAGCGGGTCCCTTCTCGGCGGGGGACCCGCACCTTTGGCGGATGCCTTCTCGGCGGGGCATCCGCACCTTTGGCGGGTCCCTTCTCGGCGGGGGGCCCGCACCTTTAGCGGGTCCCTTCTCGGCGGGGGACCCGCACCTTTGGCGGATGCCTTCTCGGCGGGGCATCCGCACCTTTGGCGGGCCCCTTCTCGGCGGGGGGCCCGCACCTTTAGCGGGTCCCTTCTCGGCGGGGGGCCCGCACCTTTGGCGGATGCCTTCTCGGCGGGGCATCCGCACCTTTGGCGGGTCCCTTCTCGGCGGGGGGCCCGCACCTTTGCGCCGGGCGCGTCCATGATCCGCCAACGCGCCCGCCGACGCACGGTCACGGTCCTCATCCTCGCGCTCGGCGCGGGATTCCTCGCGTGGCAGCGGGTCCAGGCCACGCGCCTGGGCTACGAGGTCGAGACCGCCCGCAACCGCGCGCGCGTGCTTCGGGGGCGCCTCATGTCCCAGGGCATGGAATGGGAGAAGGCCGTGGCCCCCGCCCAAGTGGCCCGCCACGCCCGGACCCGCCTGCGCATGGAGCCCGCGGGGCCCGAGTCGGTGCGCATCCTGGAAGCCGCCTCATCGTCAGCCGCCTCGGGCATCAGGGTCTGGGCAAGGTCGGTCGAGCTCCTGGGCGCCGTGCGTCAGGGGATCTCCTCGCTGCGCAGGCCGATCTGAGCGCGGGGGGAGAATGGACATCCGAGCCCGCCTGGTCTGGGCCGCCGCCATCGCCCTCTCTCCGCTCATCCCCCTGACGGCCCGGCTGGCCTACCTCCAGGTCATCAAGCACCAGAACCTCTCCACGCGGGTCTCGGACGAGATCGACCGCGTCTCCCGGGACGCCCCCCGCAGGGCCGACATCCTCGACCGCAGCGGCAGGGTCCTGGCCCAGTCCGTGCCCGTCTGGTCCTGCTTCATCGACAAGCCCATCGTCAAAGACCCGCACGCCCTGGCGCGCAGGCTCGGCCCCATCATCGGGCTCCCGGCGGACGGCCTCCTCCGGCGCCTCAAGGCCGCCGGCCGCTTCCTCGTGGTCCGCGAGGACCTCGACCTCCAGACCGCGGAGAAGGTGACGGCGAGCCGCCTGCAGGGCGTCGGGATCACGGCGGGCTACCAGCGCGCCTACCCCAACGAGGACTTGGGCCGCAGCGTCATCGGCACGGTCTCCCACGACGGCCGCGGCCTTGCCGGGATCGAGCTCGCCTTCGACGGCCGGCTCGTCCAGGAGCCGGAGCGCCACGAGGTGCTCCGCGACGGCACGGGACGCCAGATCTACCGGGGGGGCCCGGTCCGCGAGGCCCGGTCCGAGCCGCTGCGCCTGACCCTCGACCGGAACTTCCAGTTCTACGCCGAGGAGGCCCTGGCCGCGGCCGCGGCCAAGTACTCGATCGCAAGCGGCCTCGTCCTCGTGCAGGACCCCTCCACCGGCAGGATGCTGGCCATGGCCTCCTACCCCCAGTCTCCCCTGCGCAACGCGGCGGTGCAGGACTCCTACGAGCCCGGGTCGACCTTCAAGCTCGTCACCGCGGCGGCCGCGCTGGCCGAGTCCACGCTGCGGGAGGACGAGACCGTGTTCTGCGAGAACGGCTCCTGGGCGGTGGCCCCCGGCGTCACCATCACGGACCACGAGCCCGAGGGCGCGCTCACGCTCAAGGGGATCATCGGACACTCCTCCAACATCGGGACCGCCAAGGTCGCCGAGCGCCTGGGCGCCATGCGCTTCTACCGCTACTCCCAGGCCTTCGGCTTCCTCAATAAGACGGGCGTCGGCCTGCCGGGAGAGACCTCCGGGTCCTTGAAGCCCCTTTCGGACATGACGCGGGTCTCCCTGCTCGCGGCCTCCTACGGCTACGGGATCTCGGTCAGTCCCATCCAGCTCATCGGCGCCTACAGCGCGGTGGCCAACGGCGGGACCCTCTACGAGCCCACGGTCGTGCTCGGAGACTCGGACCCCGTCCGGGTGCGCCGCATCGCCAAGGAGGACACGATCCGCCGGCTGACGGCGATCCTCGAGGGCGTCGTGGAGGAGGGCACGGGCGTCACGGCCCGGATCCCCGGCTACCGCGTCGCCGGCAAGACCGGCACGGCGCGCAAGCTCGACCCTGCCACGAAGAAGTACTCGACGAGCAAGTTCGTGGCCTCCTTCGTCGGCTTCGTCCCCGTGAGCAAGCCGCGCTTCACCATCCTCGTGGTCATGGACGATCCCAAGGGAGGGGCCTACTACGGCTCCCAGGTCGCGGCCCCGGTCTTCGCCAAGCTCGCCCGGGGGCTGCTGACCCTCGAGGGGGTCCCGCCCGACGGGCCGGTGGGTCTGGCGGCCGCGGCCCCCCGCTCCAAGGCGGCCCAGGCCGCCCGATTCTGATGACGCTCGAAGACCTCCTCCGCGCGGTCCCCCGGGCCGAGGCCTTCGGCCGCACCGACATCCCGGTCTTGGGCATCACCCACGATTCCCGGCGCCTCTCGCCGGGCGAGGTCTTCTTCGCGGTCCCGGGCTCCAAGACCGACGCCAACCGCTTCGTCAAGGACGCCCTGGGCCGCGGGGCGTGCGCCGTGGTCAGCGAGCTCAAGGCCCCGCCCGCGCCCGTGAGCCTGGCGGCCACCTGGGTCCGGGTCCCGGACCTGGCCGCGGCCATGGGGAAGATGGCGGACGTCTTCTTCCGCAGGCCCTCGGCCGCGCTCCGGGTCGTCGGCGTCACCGGGACCAACGGCAAGACGACCGTCACCTATTTCCTGGAGTCCATCATCGCGGCCTGCGGGGGACTCCCCGCCGTGGTCGGCACGGTCAGCTACCGCTTCCAGGGTCGCGAGGAGAAGGCGGTCAACACCACGCCCATCTCGCTGGAGCTCCTGCGGCTCCTCCGACGCTTCAAGGACGAGGGGGCCACGCACGTGGCCATGGAGGTCTCCTCCCACGCCCTGGCCTTCCGGCGCGCGGACGAGGTCGACTTCGACGCCGCCGTGTTCACGAACCTGCGGCGGGACCACCTCGACTTCCACAAGACCACGGAGGACTACTTCCAGGCCAAGCTCAGGCTCTTCGAGCTCCTCGGCCGCGCCGACTCCTCCAAGAAGCTTCGGGTCGCGGCGGTGAACGCCGACGACCCCCGCGCCGCCGAGGTGGCCCGGGCCGCCTCCGAGGCGCAGGTCTGGACCTACGGCCTCAAGGCCGGCGCCCGCGTGCGGGCCGCAGACCCCGTGCTCTCCGCCGACGGCACGGACTTCACGCTCTCCATCGACGGCCGGCTCGCCAAGGCCCGCGTCCGCCTGGTCGGCCTGCACAACGTCTCCAACGCTCTGGCCGCGGCCGCCGCGGCCGCGGGCCTGGGCCTCGACCCCGCCGGCATCGTCGAGGGACTAGGGCGCCTTTCGGCCGTGCCGGGCAGGCTCGAGCCGGTCGAGGCGGGACAGGATTTCAGGGTCTTCGTGGACTACGCGCACACGGACTCCGCGCTGGAGACCGTGCTGGGGTACCTGCGGGAGCTCCCTCACGCCAGGCTCATCACGGTCTTCGGCTGCGGGGGGGACCGCGACCGGACCAAGCGGGGCCCCATGGGCACGGCCGCCTGCCGCGCGAGCGACCTGGCCATCGTGACCAGCGACAACCCGCGCAGCGAGGACCCCATGGCGATCATCGGGGAGATCGAGGAGGGGATCAAGGCGGCGGGGCACCGGAACTACTCCTTGGTCTGCGACCGGCGCGAGGCCATCCTCTCCGCCGTCCGCGAAGCCCGGACCGGCGACATCGTCCTCATCGCAGGCAAGGGGCACGAGGACTACCAGATCCTGCGGGAGAAGACGATCCATTTCGACGACCGCGAGACCGCCCGCGAGGCGATCCTGGGGAGGCAGCCATCAACCTCGACCTGACCTTCAAGGACCTCGCCCGCTTGGCCGGGGGCAGGCTCGTCTGCGGCGCGCCCGAGGAGCGCGCGGTGTCGCTGTCCACGGATTCCCGGAGCCTGACCCAGGGGCAGGTGTTCTGGGTCCTCAAGGGCGCGCGCTTCGACGGGCACGATTTCCTGACCACGGAGCTGGCCGCCAAGTCCTCGTGCTGGGTCGTGGAGAAGGGGCGCCTGAAGACCGGGCCGCGGCCCCCGCACCTCATCGAGGTCTCCGACACCCTCCGCGCCCTCCAGACCCTCGCGGCCCGCCACCGCCGGCGCTTCGAGATCCCGGTCGCGGGCATCACCGGCTCCAACGGCAAGACCACGACCAAGGAGATGCTCCGCGCCATCTGCCTGCGCGTGGGCGCCTCCTGCGCCAGCGAGGGCAATCTCAACAACCAGGTCGGCCTGCCCCTCTCCGTGCTCGAGCTCACGGCCCAGCACCGCTACGGCGTCTTCGAGATGGGAGCCTCCAGGCCCGGCGACATCGCCGAGCTGGGCGCCGTGGCCCAGCCGACCGTGGGCGTCCTGCTCAACATCGGGCCCGCGCACCTGGAGTTCTTCGGCAGCCTCGAGGCGACCTTCAAGGCCAAGTGCGAGCTCATCGCGGCGACCGCCTCCGACGGCAAGGTGGTCTTCAATTCCGACGACCCGTGGCTGGCCCCCTTGGAGGCGCGCCTCGGGGCCCGGGCCGTGCCCTTCGGCGCGGGGCCGCGCGCCCTGGTCCGGGTCGTGCCCCCGGACGGGCTCGTCATCGACCGGCGCAAGGTGCGCGTGCGCCTGAGCTCCTTCGGCATCGTGAACCTCCACAACGCGGCGGCCGCGGCCGCCGCGGCGTGGGCCATGGGCATCGACACCCCGGCCATCGTCGCGGGCCTGGCGGACCACCGCCCGGCCCGCATGAGGCTCGAGCGCCTGCGCCTGGCGTCCGGCTGCGAGCTCGTCCTCGACGCCTACAACGCCAATCCCGCCTCCATGAAGGCCTCGGTCTCCGCGTTCTGTTCGGAGTTCGCCGAGGGGGAGAAGGTCCTGGTCCTGGGCGACATGAAGGAGCTGGGACCCGAGTCTGGCCGCCTGCATTCGGAGCTGGGCATCTGGCTATCGAGCCTGCCGCTCTCAGCGGTCTACCTCGCGGGGCCCGAGATGGCGCACGCCTTCCGCGCCCTGGCCGGGGCGGGCGTCCCCTTCCGGGTCCGGCACGCGGCCGAGCCCGCCTCCTGGCTGGAGGAGCTCAAGTCCGACCTCAAGCCCGGCTCAGCCGTGCTCCTGAAGGCCTCGCGCGCCATGCGCTTCGAGGAGATCTCCGAAAGGTTGAGGCCCTGATGCTCTACTATCTCAGCGCCCTGCACGATCTCTGGAGCCCGCTCAACGTCTTCCAGTACATCACCTTCCGGGCGGGAGGAGCCGCGGTCACGGCCCTGGCCGCCTCGCTCCTGCTCGGGCCCTGGCTCATCGCCGCGCTCAAGGCGCGCAAGATCGGGCAGATCCAGCGGACCGACGGGC
This sequence comes from Elusimicrobiota bacterium, assembly GCA_016218545.1. GTDB lineage: Bacteria > Elusimicrobiota > Elusimicrobia > UBA1565 > UBA9628 > JACQWX01. The sequence continues at coordinate 15,014 of JACRDQ010000043.1, read as the reverse complement.
CCCGGTCCCACCTGAGCAAGCACGGCACCCCCACCATGGGGGGGCTCCTCATCTTCGCGGCCCTGGCCGCCAGCGGCCTGCTCTGGATGAGACCCGACAACCGCTTCACCTGGCTGCTCCTCTCGGTCTCGGGCCTCCTGGCGGCCCTGGGCGCGTGGGATGACTGGGCCAAGCTCGTGCGGCGGAGCTCCGGCGGCATCCCTTCCCGCGCGAAATTCGCGGCCCAGGTGGCGGTCGCGGTCCTCGCCGTCGGGTACCTGGCGGTCGATCCGCCCAACCACGCCTTCGCGACCACGGTCAACATCCCCTACGCCAAGGAGCTCTTCGTCGACCTGGGCGTCCTCTACTTCGTGCTCGCCGTGTTCATGATCGTGGGCTCCTCCAACGCCGTCAACCTGACGGACGGGCTCGACGGCCTGGCCGCCGGCTCCATCATCTTCTGCGCCATCGCCTTCGGGGTCTTCGCCTACGCCGCGGGCCACGCCAAGATCTCCGCCTACCTGCGCATCGTCCCGGTCTTCGGCTCCGGGGAGATCGTGGTCTACATGGCGGCCGTGGTCGGCGCGTGCCTGGGGTTCCTCTGGTTCAACGCCTACCCGGCCGAGGTCTTCATGGGCGACACGGGCTCCCTCTTCCTGGGCGGAGCCATCGCGGTCGCGGCCCTCTGCGTCAAGCAGGAGCTCATCCTGCCGGTCGTAGGCGGCGTCTTCGTGCTCGAGACCCTCTCCGTCATCATCCAGATGACCGTCTTCAAGCTCGCCAAGGGGAGGCGCTTCTTCCGCATGGCCCCCATCCACCACCACTTCGAGCTCGCCGGGATCGCGGAGCCCAAGGTGACCGTCCGCTTCTGGATCGCCAGCATCGTCACCATGTTGGCGGCCCTGGCCTCCCTCAAGCTGAGATGACGAGCCAAGCCTTCGAGCCGTCGCGCTTCAAGAGGACCCGCGCCGGGGTCCTCGGCCTGGGCAAGTCCGGCCTGGCCGCGGCCAAGCTCCTGCTGGCCAAGGGCTTCACGGTCTTCGCCAGCGACGCCCGCCCGGCCAAGCGGGTCAAGGCCGAGACCCGGCTCCCGCGCAAGCTCATCTGGGAGGGCTCGGGCCACTCCGACCGGGTGCTCAAGTGCGGGTTCGTGGTCAAGAGCCCCGGCATCCCGCGCAGCGCTCCGGTCGTGACGCGCCTGGAAGCGGCGGGCATCCCGCTCTTCAGCGAGGTCGAGGTCGCCCTGGCCTTCAGCAAGGCCGAGACCCTGGTGGCGGTCACGGGCACCAACGGCAAGACCACGACCACCGCGCTGACCCAGGCCATCTTCGCGGAGGGCCTCCCCAGGGGACGCAAGGCCCTCTCCTGCGGCAACATCGGGTCCCCGGCCTGCGAGGTGGCTCCCGCGGCCGGGAAGGGCGACGTCCTCGTCATGGAGGCCTCGAGCTACCAGCTCGAGGACAGCCGCTTCTTCCGGCCCAAGGCCGCGGTCATCATGAACATCACCGCGGACCACCTCGAGCACCACGGCGCCATGGCCGGCTACATCGAGGCCAAGGCCAGGGTCTTCCGCGACCAAGGCCCGGACGACTGGTGCGTGTTCAACGCCTTCGACCCTTTGACCATGAAGCTCTCGCGGCGGGCTCCTTCCCGCAAGCTCTACTTCGGGCCCAAGGCCCTGGGCATCCACGCGTGGGTGGAGGGGGGAGCCATCCGGGCGCGCCTGCCCGGCAAGGCCGAGAGCACTTTCCCCCTGCCTCCCATCCCGGGAGAGCACAACCGGCACAACGCCATGGCAGCGGTCCTGCTGGCCCTCACGCAAGGGATCAAGCCCGCGGCCATCCGGGCGGGCTTGAAGGCCTTCAAGGGCGTGGAGCACCGGCTCGAGGAGTGCGGGACGCCCCAGGGCATCCGCTGCGTCAACGACTCCAAGGCGACCAACGTGGACTCGACCTTGGTGGCGCTCAAGTCCATGCCTCCCGCGTCCAAGACCATGCTCATCCTGGGCGGCCTGCACAAGGGCAGCCCCTACACGCCGCTGCGCCAGCTCATCACCGAGCGGGTCAAGTGCATCCTGACCATCGGGAGCGCCGCCTCCAAGGTGGAGGAGGACCTGGCAGGCACGGTGCACGTGTTCCCGTGCAAGACCCTGGACGTGGCCGTGGACACCGCTTTCAAGGTCGGAGAGAAGGGGGAGACCCTCCTCCTCTCTCCTGCGTGCGCCTCCTTCGACCAGTTCAAGGACTACGAGGACCGCGGAGAGCGGTTCAAGCTCCTGGTCCGGGAACGGCAGGGGAAGAAAAAGAGCTAGAATGGCTCGGATCGGACCATGCTAAGCGACCGAAGGCGTCCCAGGCTCGACTACGCCATGCTCGTGCTGGCCCTGGCCCTCTTGTGCCTGGGGCTCATCATGGTCTACTCCGCCAGCGCCATCTGGGCTGACCAGAAGCTCTCGGACCCCTTCTACTTCGTCAAGAGGCAGGCGGTGTGGGGCATCCTCGGGATCTGGGCCATGGCTTTCATGAGCAGGTTCGACTACAACCGGCTCAAGGAGTGGATCTGGCCCATCTTCGCGGTCACGGTGGCGGGCCTGCTCCTCGCCCTGGCGAGCGCTCCGGTGGGCAACGTGCACCGCTGGATCCGCCTGGGACCCATCGGCTTGCAGCCTTCCGAGTTCGCCAAGCTCGCGGCCGCGGTCTTCCTGGCCTATTACCTCGACCGCAGGGCGAGCAAGCTCGACAGCCCCTGGCGGGGCTTCATCATCCCCATGAGCTTCGTGGGCATCCTCCTGGTGCTCATCGGCCTTGAGCCCGACCTCGGCACGCCGGTGCTCATGTTCTGCGTGACCCTGTGCGTCCTCTTCGTGGCCGGAAGCCGGCTCAAGCACATCCTGGCCGCCGCGGCCCTGGCCGTGCCCGTGGTGGTCTACGAGATCCTGAGCAAGCCCTACCGGGTCAAGAGGCTCGTCACCTTCCTCACCGGCGGGCTCGACAGCCAGGGGCAGGGCTACCAGGTGGCCCAAGCCCTGCTGGCGGCAGGCTCAGGAGGGTGGCTGGGCAAGGGATTCGGCGCGTCCAAGCTCAAGCTCATGTACCTGCCCACCCCGCACACGGACTTCATCTTCCCCGTGCTCTGCGAGGAGCTGGGGCTCATCGGAGCCTTGACGTGCCTGGCCCTCTTCGCCGGGCTCCTGCTCCGCGGCCTTCGCGCCGCGCGCCTGGCTCCGAACATGTTCGGGACCCTGCTCGCCACGGGCCTGACCCTGTCCATCTGCCTTCAGGCCTTCATCAACATGTCCATGTCCATCGGCCTGCTGCCCACCAAGGGCATCACCCTGCCCTTCATCTCCTTCGGCGGCTCCTCGCTCCTGGGCACTCTCGCCGCGGTGGGCATCCTCCTCAACATCTCGCGGCAGGCGCAGGCCGTCGTGCCCGCGCGGGCGAGGCAGGATTGACGGCGACCTGACGCACGATCATAGACCGCATCCGCCACGCCGCAACTCCCCGTCCTTGAAATTGCTTGACTCTACCAGGCATTTCCACCTAGAATAGGGTTCGCGCTGGCTGGCCGCAAAGCCACCGCCAGGGGGACTAAGTACGCCGAGACCGCCGAGGTCGAGTCGGCTTTGTCGCTGGTCCATTCTCAGGCCGACGTTCATACCAAGACGTGGAGTAGCTGCACCCCTCACGCCCGCCTCCGGTACTTCCATAAGTTTGTCCTTTGCGCACCCCCGTTTTGTCGTCGAGAACGGTTTGCTGGCTTTTCCTGACATTGCGCGAGAAATGGCCGAAAACTTGCGCCGTGCAAGTTTTTATATAGGCCCAAAGACACCTGAAAGAGCTGCTGAAAGTACCCGTTTAATCATCCTGGGGTAACTTCGAAAAGCTAGAATCGATTTTCGTCACAAACAGAAATGGTCAAACGCATAGTTTCACTGCGCAGTTGCGGGACAAGGGCCGAACGAAGAAAGCTCACGCAGCGTCGTGCTGGCAATTGGGCTCCCAGCGTCCTTAAGATCAAAGGGAATTTTGTGGGGATTCACCCGCCTTCTGCTGGTGGGAAATCCGTGCGACAGGCAGCCATCGAAACACCGGAAGCGCGGCCGATACTCAAGTGGGCTGGCGGAAAGCAATGGTTAGCTGCCGCAGCGCCAAGACTCATCCCGACAAAATGGCAAGGACGTTATTATGAGCCCTTCCTGGGCGGCGGGGCGATCTTCTTTGCGGTCAATCCGAAGCGTGCTACGCTGGCCGACTACAACACAGAGCTTGTTGATGCGTACAAGGCCCTGCGAGAGAGTCCTCAGAAGATCGTTGCGCAGCTAAGGGCTTACCCACACAACAAGAAGTTCTATTACAGTCTGCGGGGCAAGTCCCCACGCGCACCAGCAATGAAGGCGGCAAGGCTTTTGTATCTCAACAGAACCTGTTGGAACGGCCTTTATCGGGTCAACCGCAAAGGCGCATTCAATACTCCGTTTGGCAGATATAAGAATCCCACAATATGCGATTCGAGTCGCCTGCAAGAAGCTTCCAAACGTCTCCGGCGAGCGACGCTGCTGTCGAGGGATTTTGAGAAAACTGTCGCGCGGGTCAAGCGGGGTGATTTTGTCTATTTTGATCCGCCGTACATTACGGGGCACACCAACAACGGTTTCTTAAAATACAATGCGAAGCTATTCTCATGGTCAGATCAAGAACGATTGGCTCGGGTCGCGATCCGACTGAACAGAAGAGGGGCATACGTCCTTATCAGCAATGCCAACCATCCAGACGTCATCGACCTGTATAAAGGTTTCTCTCTGTACTCTGTGACGCGGAACAGCCTCCTTGGTAGCGACAAAAAGTCCCGCGGTTCCATCGCGGAGATATTGCTTTCAAACTATGCGTTGATGGGCTGCAAGTCAGAGGTCATAAAATGAAAGAGGCTGTTACACCACTCCAGCAAATCCCGCCGGATAATATCAGGCGGAATGACAATAATCCTCGTCTCATTTTCCGGGAAGAAGAAATGAACCAACTCTTGGAGTCGATCCGGAAGGGCGGTATTAAGGTTCCCATTTCAGTTTATCCCGAGGGTAGCGGATACACGTTGATCGATGGGGAACGGCGGTGGCGCTGCGCGAAGAAGCTCAACCATGCCACGGTGCCTGCGATTATTCAGCCCAAGCCGGCCCCCCTTGAGAATCTTCTGATGATGTTTAACATTCACAACGTTCGCCTTGATTGGGACCTGATGCCAATGGCCCTCAAGCTGGTGGAGATCCAGAAGATGCTTGAAAAGAAAGGAGAGCCCTCGACGCCCAAGGCGCTGGCCGCCATTACTGGTGTCCGGTTGCCGACAGTCGAGAGGGCTCTGGAGCTGGTCGAGTTGCCGCAGAAGTTTCAAACCATGCTGCTCAAGGAAGCCGAAAAACCCAAGAGCGAGCAGAAGATCAAGCCCGATCTCTTTATTGAGATATTCAAATCGCGGCGGGTTGTTGAGCGGTATGCTCCCGAGGTCTTCGAGGAAGTGCCCAAGGCTCAGTATGTCGATGCATTGGTAGGGAAGTACATGTCGGGGGTGATCGATAATGTTGTCGGCTTCCGGGACATCAGCAAGATAGCACGGGCAGAACGGGCAGGCGGAGATCGAAAGGAAGCCATCCCTGCAATTGTGAGGCTCGTCAAGAGCAGGACCTACAGCATTCACCACGCCTTCGAAGACACTGTTGGACGGGCATATGAACAACGCAGTCTTCTGACCCGGGTTCGGGGCTTAATCGAGAAGCTAGATCAGTATAAATCAGGCACGCGAATAAGCGTGGAAGTGAAGGACGAGCTCAAGCGACTAGGGTCTTCGATTGCGCGACTCGTAGGATAACAAGATGCGGTTTGAATTTACCCCTGAGGAGGCTCGGCCCGTTGCCGGCGCTGTTGCGCAACACTTTCGTCAGCGCAAAATGGCAATTCAGCTCGAGCGCCCCGCTTGGCCCAATGCTCCATGCAGGACAACCCTGCTGGCCACAAAGGCGAACCTCAAAATCCTAGTGGAGGCGCAAGGGACACTGAGCTACGACGGCGCATTGAAGGAACTGGCGACGTGGTTAAGCGCAAGAAGACTCTATTGTGAGTTCTTCTTGGCGACGACATCCGAGGCCCTTTCGAAGGTGGGGTTGCTGGAAGAAATGAAACTTGATGGCGTGGGGCTCCTAGTGATAAATGATCACAGGAGGATTTACGAGTCGATTCATGCCAGGAATCCTGCCCTCGTGATAACCCCCGAGCCTAGCCTTAAACTCGGACCCTGCCGGGCCGAGGTCGGGGCAGCTGTCGAGAAATTCAATCTCATTAACCGCAAGGATGGATTGAGGGACATGTGCGAGATGGTCGAGCGAGAGACAGATGTGCTTGCCCTGAAGGCTGCTCGAAGCGGATGGCTCACAGCAAGTCCGACCGCTGTGGAGAAGATGGACTGGAGCACAAAGATCAACGCTCTTGCCTCAAACAATAGCTATGCACCGCCACATGTCCCCGTCGTGGGCCATGTCTTGAAGGACGATCTCCATTCATTTAGGAACGCACGGAACCTGGTGGATCATAAGGTCAAGGGGAAACGCGACGATATGCGTCGGCAGATGCAATTCGCCGAAAGAATGATGCAAGGCCCGCGACTCATTGCAGAGTTGCTGTCCTGCAAACGGAAGATCAAGTAGGTCCCATGTTGGGCTTTTGCGCGTCACTTAAGATCGCGGAATCCTTTGAAGGGCAGGCCATGACTGCGAATAACAAATGCCTTGACGGCGGGCCTAGAGTTGAGGTATTCAGTGTAATGGCGCAGGGTACGAGCTGTGCCAGGGGCCGGTTGCGTTGCGGTTCGAAGTCGGGCGCGATGGCCCTGCCTCGCGGATCTTTGCCCGGGCTTCCCAGGCCCACGAGGACCGCAACACCCGCCAACAAAGCAGAGAAGTCTGCCACGGTCTGGCCGACTTCGCAGATCGTGATTGCACCAAGAAACCCGATACATCCCGCGTCGAAAGTCCGAAAGCAGGGCGGTTTTCCAAGAAAGAGGGGGCCTGTGTGTTGCGGGGCCCTCTCGCGCCTATCCGACGAACACGAAGGAGCATCATCCCATGAGAACCACCACCACGCTCATCCTCGCCATCCTCGCAGCCTCGTTCGCGACCTCTGCGCCAGCGTCGGCTGGAGGGATCTCAAGGGAGACGGCGAAAGAGAAACTCGGGCAGAACATCGAGCGCGTCCGGGAGTTGATGAATTCCAATCCAGAGGAGATGGGCGAGATTCTTGGGTGGGATATGGCTCGTCCAATTGGTGATGATCCGAAGGTGTTGGCCCTCTGTGACGAGGTCATTCTGAAGAGCACGAATCCCGCAAGCGCCCTTCGCGCGGTCGGCGCAGTCCAAACCATTATGACCTTCCACGACAAGAAGATTAGCAGGCAGCATCGAAGACGCGCCATCGTTGGGGTCTTGGAGCACGGCCTTGCCAACAAGAATCTTATCGTCCAGCTTCAGGCTGCCGATGGATATCGCCTCTTGGACAGGAAAGAGATGGCGCGAGCTTATATCCGAATATTCCAGACACCAGGTCTGCAAGTCGACGACGATGATGTGCGGTGGTCCATGATCCTCGGAGTGAAGCGTCTCTTCGACAACATGAACGCAAATGCGTCGTCAGCGATTAAGGCGGTCACGGACAGATATGACCTCTTGGGTTTCTTCGAGAGATCGGTCCAAGAAGGTCGTTTCCGCGGGACGAAAGAGGACAACGAGAGGCTCTTGCACCGCTGGCGGGGAATCTTGCAGGAGGCAAAATGAACCACGCATGTTTGATGCTGCTCGCAGCGTGCGTCGTTTCCGGGACTTCTCTCGTCCATGCCGCCACTTACAATGTTGCGACCTCGACGGCCTATGCGCACGCATGGTACAGAACCGTCGTGAGCAATCCGAACAACTTGGTTGACCACATCAACGGATCACTTGCCACCCCGCCAGGACCGTACACGTGGTACTACCTCACCGACCCGGAGACTGGGGCCACGGCCCCGAATGATGGAGACGGAACGGTCAGCGCGCTGGAAGGCGAGGACTGCACGAATTTCGCTTCCCAAGAATTAAAGGCGGGCGGAATCCAGATGACCGGCCACCTCGGCAAAGGCGGGACCTATGTGCGTGTGCGTGAGCTTGGCGCAGCGCTGAAGAGCATCGCGACCGTCACGAAATTCACGAGCGCCGCCAGCGCCCCAGCATCTTTGTCGGCGGGCGACATAGTAATCTGGAACAATGCCCACACCACTTTTGTCGTCGGCGGAACCGGCTCCAGCGTTGTTCTGGCGGCCCACTCCAACGACAGGATTGACGGGACCTTGGATTACTATTTTGGAAGGGGCTTCAAGGTGGCCCGCGCCTACCACATTACCGGAACGGTCATGACGGCTTCAGCCGATACGACTCCGCCAACCGTTATTGCCCGGGACGCCAGTGGCAGGGTCATCGAGGATGGTGGCGCTGCCTCTGGACCAACCATCACTGTGGAAGTTTCTGATTCCGGCGACGGGGTGGAGATGCTCGAAGTAACCAAAGGGAGTCGGATTATTGACCGCGAGAAGGAACTTGTGGACGGCACCGCATCGTTTGTCATGGTCGATCCGACATTCTACGGCCCCAGCCACACTTATTCAGTCGACCTTAGCGCGATACAAGAGGGGACTAAGCTCTTCGTGCAAGCCTTCGACGCAGCCGGCAATTACACTTCGATGGTGGTATCCATCTCCCGGCCCAAACCGATCTTGACCCTTGATGGCATCATGCGCCCGCTCTATGACCAGTTCGCGGGAGTCTCAGCGTCCACGCCGACGACGCTGCTTGCTCCCGCCTCCATCCAGGAGATGTACGGTTCGCCGTTGCTCTTCGCTGTGAAGCAGGGCGCCTGGGGGTCTGAGATCGCCTCCATGAGGATCACGGGCCCCGACGGGCAGGACATCCCCACAAAGGTGACTTACGTGAATGGATTCCTGGAGTCGCCGCCGATCTCCGGGACGAAATTGTCTTCCGGCACCAGGGATATCAATGGCGGGGTCGCGACCGATGTTCTTTCCAAGGGGACCTACCTGGCGCGAGCCGTCGCCTCGGAGGGCGGCGAGACCGTGGCACCATTCGGCATCGCGACCATGATCGCGGCAGCCGTCCGGGACCCGCTGAAGACTTATTCGACTCACAACCCCACGACAGGGCTCTTCGATGCCAAGGTTACGCTTGGCTTGTCGGCTTCTGCACGCCTCAACCGCATCTCCCGGCTGAGCCCCTCGGGGACTTTCACGTCCGTTGACTGGCTGCAGGACGAATCCGGAGAGCAACCCTACACATTGCTGCAACTGCCTCCGGGCGCCACGTCGCTGAACACCATTATCTCCGACGAGGAGGGGAATCAATTCAGCCTTGTCGCGAAGCTTGATCCAGGTCGGTTCGAGATTCCTGCGCCAACCAGTACGACCTGGTCAGTTTCAGGAGACATGAGTTGGGGATCGGAATCCCTCGGCTTCGGGTTGCCGAGAGACGGTGGGGCGCATGCCGGCAGCCTGACGGGGCCGATCTATGACTTGGAAACGGATTTCGGCCTGCTGCCGGGGGCCTATCTGCCGGCCGGCCCATGGTTTGACGCGGAAGCCAATGCCATCAGTTTCTCGACGCCGGTGGGAGCTGCACACTTCGAGCGGACGGATGCTCCTCAGGAAGGGCTGCCCATCGTGGATGCCATTGCGGGCGCCCTTGCCTGGAGAGTGAAGGTGCTTGGCGCTGACGGGGGAGAACTTGGGACGTTGATGAGCGGGACGCTCGACATCGTCTCCACGACGACGGCGCACATGCGGTATTCCTGGTCGCCGCTTTCTTTGCCGGTGAAATTCCGATTCAAGTTCGAGATGGAGCAACCAGCGCAGACAGCGATATGGCGCCCTTATTGTCCTTCCACCCTTGACCCCCGCGACACGGTCTGCCCGAGCGGCTATTTTGGCCGTGCGCTGGCACTTCCCCAGGGATCGATCCTCCTCGGGGTCGGGCTCCGAGAGAGCAGTGGCCCTGGCGTCGGACACTATGTCGCGTCTGGAGAGACGCTTTCCAGTCAGGATGGGAACGGGGTGCCTTTGGGCTCGGGAGTACGGATTCAAGACTTTGGAGTGCGCAATGCTGGAACGTTGTTTCTCGCAGTCACAGGAGCAAAACCCCATCCTGGTTGGCGGGCGGTGCCGCGCGACACGTCATTCCGGCTCACCTGGATTGGTCCAGCGGACGCGGTCACCGGGCCGTTCACGCTCATGCTCCCTTACTCGGAAACAGGACTCAGCGCAGGGCAGATAGGTTATCGTAAGCTGACCAAGCTCGACATAGAGGGACTGCCTACAGGCTCGTTCATCGATCATTCGATCGAGAATGGGCATGTCGTGGTTCCATCCGGCGACTCATTCGGCCAGTTCATGGTCATGGTGCCGGACTTCGAGTCCCCGCACATCGCTGCGTTGTCGGGGATCGAGGTCATCTCAGGAAGACCCGATCTGACCTTGACCGCAGTGCCTCTTTCAGACCCGATTTTGAGCGGGTTGCTGTCTGGCCTGGCTGACAAGGGCCTTCTGGTGGCGAGCCCGGTCCACCACGTCGGCCCCTCGGGCGCCGAGCTCTCTCCCCCTGCGGTGGTCAAGATCGATTATTCGCCGGAGCAGCTCGCAAGCCTTGGGGTCTCCAGGGACAACCTGGCGATCTACCAGTTGTCGGCCGGCGGAGGCATGGAGCGTCTCTCAGGGCAGTACAAAGGCTTTGCCGGGAATTCCATCTCAGCCACGGTGACGAAGCTCCACTCCTATTTCGCCATCTTGGCATCGACGAGCGCGGCGCCCGGCCCTGATGTGACGCCGCCTGAGACCGGAATCGCTTTTGCGGGGAGTCTGGCCTTTGACGGCCAAGGCAACGCTCTCATTTCGTCGAGCACTCTGGTGACCTTCAATGCCGTAGACCCCTACGTGCAAGGGGCGGCCGTGTCAGGCGTGGCCACGACCTACTTCCTGGCCGACGCGGCATTCCAGGACATGCAGAGCACCCCGCCTGGGATTTTCTCAGGAGGGTTCGCGTTGGGCATGGGCACGCACTCTCTGACCTACTTCAGCATCGACCATGCCGGCAATCTGGAGGCTCCGCGGGTCACATCCGTCACGGTCCAGATCGTCGACGTGACGCCACCGGCTACGCAGGCCGCTTTTGCCGGGTACGCAAGGCCGCGACTGGACGGCGAGGTGGTGGTCACGACTGAGACGATGGTCTCATTGCCTGCGCATGACCCTGAGGTCAGCGGCCAGCCGACCTCAGGGCTGAGCGAGACCTATTATCTGCTCGACCAGGCGTTCCTCGATTTCGCAACGACTCCGCCGAGCGTGTTCCATGCCACGGAGCCGTTCTCCTTGGCCTTGGGCACTCACTCCATCGAATATTTCAGCCGGGACATCGCGGGCAACATGGAGCAAGTCCGGTCCATCGCGATTGTGGTCGTAACGCCCGAGGCGGGCGTCAGTCGTGCGGGAGACCTAGCGGTGGCAGGCAGTTCGAGCGGCACGATCGATCTTTCCTGGGCCCTCAACGGCAATCCTGCGTTCTCGGCGTACTATGTCAGCTTCGGCACTGCCGCAGGTCCGGAATCATGCGACCTGGACCTTGGACACCTTTCCCGAGGGATGACGGTTCTCGGAAACCAGGTGCGGGTCGATGGGCTCTTGCCAGGAACCGCCTACACCCTTTCGGTCTGCACGATCGGAATCGCGGACGGCTGCACATCCCCGGTGGTGGCCCAGACGGTGGCAGCGGGCCAACCTCCTCAAACAGAGCCAACATACCATACATGCTCAGGTCCTCCTTCCGACGGCATCGCCTTGTCAGCGGACGCGGCAGGCGCTGTCTGGATCGCGATCGCGGCAGGAGACGATGGAAGCGGATCAAGCAGGGTATCCCTTGCCAAGCACGGCAGCAATGGCGTCTTCATGTCCTCCGTGAGCCTGCCAGGAGCAGTCGCGGATAGCCGCTGGACCATCCGTTTCGATCCAGAGGGCAACGCCTACGCTGTGGGCGGAGCCAGTTCTGAGGTGGAGGAAGGGCTCCAGAAGGTGGCGGTCTACAAGGTGGCATCCTCCGGGGATGTCCTTTTGTCGAGCACGGTCTTCGAGAACCCCTGGGGCCTGAATGACTTCGCCTTCGATTCAGCGGGAGACATCTGGATCACGGGCGCGGTGCAGACCTCAGGGCCTCCGGATTTCTCAGGGCCGGTCGGGATTGCCATGGGATTGTGGCGCTTTGAGCCTGCGACCGGGCAGTTGAGCCTGAAGTCATCGTATGCAGGGGACTCGGGCTTTGATGCAGGCTTCGGGGTCCAGCTAGACGGGACAGGCGCTATATGGGTCGTGGGCTTCTCTTCCGTGGCAGCTTCCATCGGACCTAACAAGCTGGCCCTGGCTTTGTGGAAATACGATGCCTCGGGGACGAATCTCTTGGCCGGGCCTTTCCTGCGGCCTGGCTACATGCGCGACATCGAGCAGGAGGTGAGCGCAAGACTGTTGGTCTCGGGCAGCGACCTTTGGGTGGCCGCGACCAAGACCTCGGCCGTCGGGAACCTGGACTTGGCCTTGGTGCGCTACAGTCTCGACGGCGTCCTGAAGAGCGAGAAGTTCTGGCACAGCGAGTCAGGAGGAGATGATCTTCCCACGAGCATGCGGCTTGCCCTGGGTGGGGTCATCATGGTTGCAGGAGGCACAGGGGAAGGGGCAAGTCAGCTAGGGGTCTGGCGCTACACCGCAGAAGGCTCCCTTGAGTGGGCCCGGAGCCTGGCAGGCGCAGGCAGGGCCAATGGGATAGCTTACAGCAACGGCACATGGCTTGCCGTGGCAGGTTCTGAGACCCCATTGAAGTTCAATCAATGGACAGCGCTGGCTGGAGGAGAAGGCACCGATGCCGGAGGCCTGGATGTCCTAGCCCCCAGGACGACCGTGCAGATCGGCGAGCCCAAGACCCCCGGCGACCCACTGGCGGTGAGCACCGCGACCCTGTTCAGCCTCTCGGCTGAGGACGACCTGGCGGTGGTGGGCGACAACCTGGGCATCGGGGTGGCTGGCATCAACTTCCTGATTGACGTGACCCGTGAGTCCTGTGAAGGAATCGCCTCAGACCCGGCTGCCCTTCAAGGGACTTGCGCCAATCCGGTCTACTCCCAGCCCTTCACCCTGCGCCCTGGACTGCACACGGTGTATTACAGCGCCATGGACCTGGCAGGTCATGAGGAGCCTATCGGCTCGTTCCGGGCGGCCTCAGCAGAGGTCTCGGTGGACACGACGGCTCCGGTCGTAGGACTCTTGAGTCCCAGTCCTTCGGCTGAGGGAATCTCCCAACTCTTCAGCGGCGTAGTAGAGGTCATCGGCACTGCGACGGACGAACACCTTGCAAGCTACAGCTTGAAGCTCTCAGCAGGCGAGAGCTTCGACCCTGAGAGCAACACCACGATCACTGAGTCTTCATCGTCGGTGGAACTGGGAATCCTGGGCTTGCTCGATACCGCCGCAGTCGAGCCTGGGACCTACACCTTGAGGCTTGAGGCCAGGGACCTTTCAGGCAACTCCACGGTCCTGGATGCCAGGATGTACCTGGACGTCTTAGGCGTGGACTTGGTCATCGGTCAGACGCCAGGACTCAATCACCCTGAAGGCGTGGCTTCAGGCCCCTTGGGGAGAGTCTGGGTAGCTGATACCAACAACGACAGCTTGAGAGTCTTTGAAGCAGGCGGAGCCTTGGCCGGGACTTACTCCGGCCTTGGCTTGAACAAGCCGCAAGGCCTTGCCTTCGACGGAGAATCCTTCTGGCTTGCTGACACGAACAATGACAGGGTCGTGAAGCTCTCCATTGACGGTGCTGTGCAGGCCTCCTTTGGCAAACCCGGCAAGTCCAGCGGGTTTGTGCCAGGCGCAGGGCTTGGCGAGTTCAACAAACCCTTTGCTGTTGCCGTGTCTGCCGAGGGGGCTGTCTTCGTCGCTGATACGAACAACAGCAGGGTCGAAGTCCTTGAAGAGACAGGCTGGAGGACCATCCCGCTGTCCGCCCCTCTTTGGGGAATCTCTTCTGAGCCCGCAGGCCTGGCTCTGGACCAGGACGGCAATCTTCTGGTAAGCGACCAGGCCAACAACAGGGTGCTCAAGTTCGACTCAGCGGGGAACCTGGTTTCAACTTTCGGTTCCTATGGAACCCTGCCAGGCCAGTTCGACAAGCCGCAGGGCATTGCAGTAAGCGCCTCAGGCTTCGTGTTCGTGGCTGACCGCAACAATGACCGGATACAGAAGTTCGACCGGTTCGGCCATGTGGTGGCCATCTTGGGCCAGAACGGCAAGGAGCCCGGCCAGTTCAACAAACCTTCCAGCCTGGCCTTGGACGCAGAAGGCAGGCTCCTGGTCGCTGACTCCAACAACGGCCGCATCCAGAGGCTCCTGCCAGGCTCGCCTTCGCCCGCAGTGGTCCTGGTGGGCAAGCCCAAGAAGGTCAAGCAGCCGGTGAGCGACAAGGGCGGCAAGGTGAAGCACCCGGAGGGCTACAAGCTGGACATCCCTGAGGGAGCCCTGGCGGTTCAGACCGCGATCACGATCGAGCCGGTCACGGACCCAAGCCTGGGCGTTCCTGCAAAGACAGGGCAAGGCAAGGAGGCCTTGAAAGGAGCTTCCGAGGTGCTGGACCTCGGGCCGGAGGGCACGCGCTTTAGCGCGCCTGTGCTGGTGAGCGTGCCTTATGATCCCAAGACCCTGGGAGGCATGGCTGAAAATGACCTCAAGCTCTTCACCTGGAACACGCAGAGCCTGGCCTGGGAGAAGGTCGAAAAGTCCTGGGTTTCGGTGTCGAGCAGGGCGGTGTTCGCGCTCTTGGAGCACTTCTCCCTGTACCAGGTGATGGGCATCCAGCCTGAGGCAACGACCTCCTCGGACTTCAACTTCAGGGATGTCTATGCCTTCCCCAACCCTGCCCGCGG
>JACRDQ010000041.1 GCA_016218545.1 Elusimicrobiota bacterium | reverse complement strand
CGCCGCCACGGACTCCGTCAACCCGCGCGTCCTGCGCGCGGGCGACACCATGACCGGCCAGCTCACCATCGCCAACTCCACCCTGACCGTCACGGGCAACGCCTTCTCCGTCGGCGTCTCCACCCTCGTGGTCAAGGACGGCAGGCTCGGAGTGGGCACGACCGGTCCGGACTCCGTGCTGCACGTGACCGAGAGCTCGGTCGACCCGAGCGTCTGGACGCTCCATCTCCAGCGCACGAACCATGTCGACACTAACATCCGATTCCAGAACAACATCGCCGTGAACAACTCCTGGAACACCGGGATCTACGACTTCGGCGGCGACAACTTCGCCGACTTCTACTTCTGGAACCCCGCCCTCCTTTCCCAAGCCATGGTCATCGACGGGGCGACCAACGACGTCGGCATCGGCGTGACCAACCCTGGCAGCAGGCTGCACGCCTCCGTCAACGACGCCGCCGCAAACGCGGTCACGAGCGTCCTTCGCCTCGATCACGCGACAACCGGGGCTCCGGCGGCAGGCATCGGAGCGGGCCTCAAGTTCATCGCAGAGGACGCGGGAGGCAGCATGCAGGGCGCGGCCGAGGTCCACGGCATCCTCACCGACGTCTCCGCGGGCGCCGAGCTCGGCGCCATGCGGCTCCTCACGAAATCCGCCGGCGGGCTCATGACCGAGAAGGTCCGCATCGACACCCTGGGCCGGGTCGGCGTCAACACCACCGACCCGCAATCCATGCTCCACGTCGTCAACGGCGACATCCGCATCTCCACGACCGACGCCCTCAGCCATGGCGTGATCTTCAAGGACGGCACGACCCAGGAGACCGCGGCCCTGGGCGGCAACCTCTGGGCCGACCGCGGCTCCAACAACGTCTCCAACGCCAACACGGGCAAAGTCGGGATCGGGATCACGGACCCGTCCTTCAAGCTCGACGTCTCCGGGGCCTTGAACGTCAGCGACGACGGGGGCTTCTTCCAGGCCGGCTCGCGCGTCCTCTCCTCCACCAACACCGGCACCTTCGTCGGGGCGGACGCTGGCCTGAGGAACCAGGCCGGAGGGCTCGACAACGTGTTCGTGGGCAGCGGGGCGGGCGACGACAACACCATCGGCGACGACAACACCTTCGTCGGCTACAGCGCGGGCGACGGCAACCAGACCGGGATCCGGAACGTCTTCATCGGGTCGAACGCGGGCGCCTCGAACAGCGTCGGCAGCAGGAACATCTTCCTGGGCTACCAGGCCGGCTTCAGCGAGACCGGCTCGGACAAGCTCTACATCGACAACTCGAACACCGCCTCCCCCCTCCTCTGGGGCGACTTCGCCGCCAACGCGGTCAATATCAACGGCAGCTTGGGCCTTGGGATCACGAATCCCTCTCAGAGACTCCACGTGGTCGGAGGCCGGACGCTGCTCCAATTGGACGATTCCATGGCGGTCGACATCTATCGCCCGAACTCGGCCGTCGGCATGGGTGCGGAGCTGGCATTCTCGTTCAACAATGCGGGAGCCGCCAAGGTCCAGACAGGCTCGGTGATGGGCGTGCTCACCGCCAACGTCGCCGGACTCGAGAGCGGCGGTCTCGCTCTCTACACCCGGGACAACGGGGTCTTCAACGAGAAGGTGAGACTGACTTCCGACGGCAAGCTCGGCATCGGGACCACCGACCCGACGGAAGGGGGAGCGGTGGGGTCCAAGCTCACCGTGCGGCAGGCCGCCGGGGGCACGGGCTTGGCGGTCATGAGCGACACCGGGGCCCGGAGGCTGGCCATCAACCCAGAGACCAACGGGGCGAGCTTGCACGTCGGCAACGCGCTCGACACCGCCTGGATCAGAGCCATAGACGTCTACAACGACGGCAACGTCGGCATCGGGACCTCGGCCCCGGCGACCAAGCTCGACGTCGTGGGAGACGCCCAGTTCGGCTCAGGCCCGCTCAAGAGCACGTTCACCGCGACCCCCGGGCCCGCGGCCTACGCGCTCCAGCTTTCCTCAGGCGCGACGCTGGCCAACGGCGGCCCGCTCAACTTCACCACAGGCGGCTACATCCGCTTCCCTGACGGCAAGATCCAGACCACGGCCTACGGCGGCAAGAAAGCCTTGTTCAAGGACGTGAAGGCCCAAGGCACCGACGGAGGCGCCTCCGCCGCCGCGACCTGGAACATCCGGACGCTCAACACCGTGGATTTCAGCGACATCCCAGGCGCGTCTTTGGCCGCGAACCAAATCACCCTTCCCGCGGGCACCTATCGCGTCAAAGCCAGCGCCCCGTGCCAATCCGCCGGAGACCATAAGCTCGCCCTCTACAACGTGACCGACGGCGCCCCGGCCGTGATCGGGACCAGCGAGTTCACCAACAACGGCGCCCAATACGCCAGCAGCCGATCCGAGGTGTGGGGGCAGTTCACCATCGCTGCCCAGAAGGTCTTCGAGCTGAGGCACTACACGCTGAACACCCAGGCCGGCAACGGCCTGGGCCGGTCCACCAATGCGGCAGGCTACAGCGAGGTCTTCGCGGTCGTCGAGATCGAGCAGATGCCCTAACCTGATGAACCTCATGGGGTCAGGCACCTGACATTCGTCAACCCTCGTGGGCCTCGTGGGGTCACCTCGTGGGGTCAGACCCTGACATTGGAATGCACCTGACATTGCCGCATGAGCGAAGATTATGAAAGGGGAAGGCGCACCCCCCTCTAACCTATGCTATGCGAGGTCAAGCCTCAACATAGGGAGGAAGGTACGCCAATGGAGAGATTATACATCGGGATGGACGTTCATAAACGGTATACGGTGGCAGT
>JACRDQ010000040.1 GCA_016218545.1 Elusimicrobiota bacterium | reverse complement strand
GTGGCTTGGATTTGAGCGACGCATCCAGGTCCGACACGACCGGCTGATTGAAGCCTATGAGGGCTTCTTCACCCTGGCGTGCATCAAGATCGCGCTGCGGAAATTCAGGAATCATCGTCGATGAATGCGAGACTAGCTCTAATAGGATGCGCCGTTCGATGCTATCCGGCCCGAGAGGAAGCCCCATGCTCTATGTACGAGCGAGGGCTGAAAAAGTTCCCCAAGGGAAGCAGACGTCGTCAGAACCGTTTGCTACACTAAGCCCGCATGTTCACGGTCGTCTGCGTCGTGGCCCTCGGAGCCTCGCTCCTCACATTCTTCTCCGGCTTCGGCCTCGGGACCCTGCTCCTCCCCGCGTTCGCCGCCTTCTTCCCGGTCGACGCCGCCATCGCCATGACCGCCGTGGTCCATTTCTCCAACAACATCTTCAAGCTGATCCTGGTGGGCAGGAAGGCCGACCTGAAGGTGGCGGCGCGGTTCGGCCTGCCCGCGATCGCAGCCTCGTTCATCGGGGCGAAGGCCTTGCTGCTGCTCACGGCCCTTCCCGAACTGTCCCGCTATGGACTCTGGGACCGGACGTTCCATGTCACCTGGGTCAACCTCGTCATCGCAGGGCTCATGCTGGCTTTCGCCGCGTTGGAGGCGTTCCCGTCGATGGCGGGGAAATCCTTCGACCGGAAGCATCTGCCGCTGGGAGGCGTCCTGAGCGGATTCTTCGGCGGGCTCTCAGGCCACCAGGGCGCGTTCCGTAGCGCCTTCCTCATGCGCTGCGGCCTCGACCAGCAGACTTTCGTGGCCACGGGAGTGGTCGTGGCATGCCTGGTGGATGCGACGCGCCTGACGGTCTACGCGTCCCGGGCCTCGTCCGCCATGGTCGCGGGCAATGTCCTCCTGATCGCCGCCGCGATGGCCTCCGCATTCCTCGGAGCATGGCTCGGGGCCCGGCTCATCAAGAAAGTGAAGCTCCGCACGCTCCAGATCCTGGTCTCCTGCCTGCTGGCCCTGTTCGCGGCCTGCCTTGCGGCCGGCCTTGTCTGAGGCCGCTCAACGCGGGGAAGATCCAGCTCGGTTCTTGGCGAGGAAGGGCCTAAGCCGGGTCCTTCCCCTCTAGTCCCCGTTCAGTCAGGCCGGAACCCGATCCGGCGCGGCGGTTCCCTGGGCGGGTCCATCAGTCCGCGGATGACGTCGAAGACGGTCTTGAACTGGGCGTCGCAGCGTTGTTCTAGGTCGCCGAGGCGGCGGGCAAGATCCTTGTGCGTTATCATTATTTCCCGGAGTCTGACGAAGGCCCGGACCACCTCCACACTGGCACGGATTGCGACGGCACTATTCAGGATGCTGGCCAGCATGATAGCCCCATGCTCGGTGAAGGCGCGTGGACGGTAGCGGATGTTGCGCTTGGATGCGGTCGCAGAATGCGACCGCATCTGCGCGGCTTCTCGGCCCGCAAGCTGGAACATGAAGTCAGGGGGGAATCGCAACCTATTCCGCCGAACCTGTTCGTTGAGCCTCTTGGTCGTCACTCCATAGATGGCTGCCAGGTCCGCGTCCAACATGACACGGAAACCACGGATCAGCAAGATGCGCCGTTCGATGCCTTCCGGTCCGACAGGAAGCCCCATGCTCTATGTACGAGCGAGGGCTGAAAAAGTTCCCTGCCCGACTAGGATTCGAACCCAGCGCGCCCTGAGCCGTGCCGGTGACGCACCCTATTCGGGGCCGCTGCTTGGCGAGGAAGGCTGCCGCGGCCTTGGCGACGGCCCGGCGGCCGGCCGACGGTCCTCCGACGGGACGGGCTCATGCAGGGCCATGACGCAAATGGTAGAATAGCGGCAACATGAATTGGAAGAAGACGCGCGTCCTCGTCACCGGAGCCGGGGGCTTCATCGCCAGCCATCTCACCGAGGAGCTCGCCCGCCGCGGAGCCAAGGTGCGCGCCCTGGTGCGCTACAACTCCCGCAACCAGTGGGGCTTTCTCGACGAGATGGACGAGGGCCTGGCCAAGCGGGTCGAGGTCTGGCCCGGGGACATCACGGACTCGGCCTACGTCGCGGAGCTCGTCCGCGGCCAGGACGTGGTCTTCCACCTGGCGGCCCTCATCTCCATCCCCTATTCGTACGCGGCTCCCGAGAGCTTCGTGGCCGTCAATGTCCGCGGCACCCTGAACGTCCTGGAAGCCTGCCGGAGGCACAAGACGGCCAAGCTCGTGCACACCTCGACCTCCGAGGTCTACGGCACCGCGCGCTACACCCCCATCGATGAAGGGCACCCCCTCCAGGGGCAGTCGCCCTACTCCGCCTCGAAGATCGCAGCGGACCACATGGCGGACAGCTACCACCGCAGCTTCGGCCTGCCCGTGGCCATCGCCCGGCCCTTCAATACCTTCGGCCCCAGGCAGTCGGCTCGCGCGGTCATCCCCACCGTCTTGACCCAGCTCCTGGCCGGGGCCAAGTCCCTGCGCCTGGGCTCCCTGGGCCCGGCCCGGGACTTCAACTACGTGGCCGACACCGTGGAAGGCTTCCTCGCCATCGCGGCCGAGCCCGCCACCGTGGGCCAGGTCGTGAACATCGGCTCAGGCAGGGCCGTGCGCATCGACGAGGTCGTGCGCCTCTCGCAGAAGCTCCTCGGCACCCGCGCGCCGGTGGTCCTTGACCGCGCCCGGGTGCGGCCCGCCAACAGCGAGGTCCGCATGCTCCTCTGCGACAACCGCAAGGCCCGCAAGCTCGTGGGCTGGAAGCCCAGGTTCTCCCTCGAGGAGGGCCTGGTGCGCACCGCGGATTACCTGCGGCGGAACCTCCGAAGGTACAAGACGCACCTCTACAACATCTGATGCCGAAGGCGCTCCGCCCTCGCCGCATCCTCGTCACGGGCGCAGCGGGGTTCCTGGCCGGCCCCCTCCACCTGGAGGTCCGGCGGAGATGGCCCTCGGCCCGCGTGACCCGGACGGACGCGCGGCCCGGCCCCGGCATCCGGGCCTGCGACCTGCTCGACCCTGACCAGACCCGCAGGCTCGTGTCCGCCTGCCGCCCGGACCTGGTCTTCCACCTCGCCGGCACGGCCAGCCCCAGGCCGCCGGACGAGCTCTGGCGCGTGCACGTGACGGCCACGATCGAGCTTATGGAGGCCCTCAAGAGGATCCCGGGCCGGGCACGGGTCGTGCTCTCCGGCTCCTCGGCCGAGTACGGCGCCGCGGCCGGGATGGTCACGGAACGCGCGCCCTCGGAGCCCGTGACCGAGTACGGCCGCAGCAAGGCGGCCCAGACCCTGGCCGCCCTGTCCTTCCGCCACGAAGGGCTCTCGGTGCTCGTCGCCCGAATCTTCAACGTCTCGGGCCCGGGCATCCCCGCGTCCCTGGCGCCCGGAGCCTTCGCGGCCCAGATATCGGCCTTGGGCGCCGCGGGCGGCAGCATCCTGACCGGCAACCTGACTCCCCAGCGGGACTACCTCGACGTCCGCGACGTGGCCTCGGCCCTGGCGGATATCGCCGGCTTCGGGCAGGACGGCGGGATCTACAACGTCTGCTCGGGCCGGACCGTCCCGATGCGGGAGATCCTCGACCGGCTCATCGCGGCCTCAGGCCTGCGGATCGTCGTGGGCCGCGACCCTGCCCGCCGGCGGCCGGTGGACGTGCCCAGGCTCGCGGGCTCCCATGCCAGGCTCACGGCCCTCAACGGGTGGAAGCCCAGGATCCCGCTCGTCCGGTCCCTGGCCGACACCCTGGTTTCCTGCCGCTGCTCAGGGCGTTAGAAATCCACGCCGAGCCGCTTCCAGAGGGATTCTCCCTCCTTGATCTCCGTGGGCTTGAGGTGCCGATAGGTCGAGAGCAGGAACCAGGCCAGGGGCAGGACGCCGAGCACGATGATGACCGTGTCCGGCACGATCCTGGCCATGCTCAGGCCGTGGATGAGGGGCCGGTCGAAGAAGGACGCGTCGCGCGCCAGCCACAGGCCGTGCCTGAAGCTGATCCAGGCCTGGACCAAGCCGACCGGGAAGAGCGTCCCCAGCGTCATCAGGGCCAAGCCCCCGTTCAAGCCCCAGAACGAGACCTTGAGGAGCCGGTCGTTCCAGTGCTCCCGGTCCACCAGGCCTCTCCACGAGAAGAGCAGGAGCCCGATGGAGAGCATGCCGTAGACCCCGAACAGGGCGGCGTGGCCGTGGTTCATGGTCAGATAGGTCCCGTGTTCGTAGTAGTTGACCAGGGGCAGGTTGATCAGGAAGCCGAAGACCCCGGCGCCCAGGAAGTTCCAGAACGAGGAGGCCACCAGGAAGTAGAGCGGCCACTTGTACGGGAACTCCTTGCCCTGGGCCTGGATGGTCTTGACCTCCATGAGCCCGCGCGTCACGAGACCGAAGAGGGGCACCGGCTCCATGGAGGAGAAGACCGAGCCCACGGCGAGCCACAGGGAGGGACCGCCGTACCAGAAGTAGTGGTGGGCCGTGCCCAGGATGCCGCTCAGGAACACGATGATGGCCGTGAAGTAGCCCACGATGAGGGCGGAGCGCGCCGAGGCCAGACCCATGCTCACGAGGAGAAGCGAGATGGCTCCGACGCCGAAGAACTCGAAGACGCTCTCGACCCAGATGTGGACCACGAACCATCTCCAGTAGTCCGCCACGCTCAGGTGCGTGCCCTTGCCGTACATGAGCCCGAACCCGAAGAAGGCGACCACCAGGATGGCGCTGAAGACGTAGAAGCCCACCAGGCCGCTGTAGTCGTTCTCCCCGGTCTTTCCCAGGTGGTGCCCGACCGCGCGGTAGACGATCAGGAGCCAGGCGATGAGGCCGCCGAAGAGGAGGATCTGCCAGAGGCGGCCCAGCTCGAGGTACTCCCAGCCCTGGTGGCCGAGCCAGTACCACCACTTCCCGAGCAGGCCCTTGATGCTGAGCGCCTCGCCGGTGAGGCTTCCCACCGCCACCAGGAGGATCGCTCCCAGGAGGACCTTCACGAGGAGGCTCTGCCCCTTGGGCTCGGTCCCTCCGATGATGGGAGCCAGGTAGATGGCCGAGGCCACCCAGGTGGTGGCGATCCAGAAGACCGCCAGTTGGAGGTGCCAGGACTTGGCCCAGCTATAGGGCACGAGCTCGGCCACGAAGGGCAGATAGAAGCTGGCCGGGTGCGCCGTGTAGTGCGCAAGCAACCCGCCCACGACCGTCTGCAGAAGGAAGAGAAGGATCACGACCAGGAAGAACTTGGCGGCCTGGAACTGGCTCGGCGTCAAGGGCATGTCCACGAGCTTCTCGGCCAGGGCCGCTCCCTTGGGCGGGCCGAACCAGAGGCCGTAATGGTGGACCATGAAGATGAAGATTCCGAGGACGATGAGCAGGCTCAGTATCCCTCCAAGGGTCCACAGATAGACCTCGGCGCCCGGCTGGTTGCCGGCTGCCCGGTCAGGAGGCCAGTTGTTCGTGTAGGATTGGTCCGTCCCGGGCCGGGCCGCGGAAGCGGCCCAGGCGGTCCAGAAGAAGAACTTCGCGGCCTGCAAGGCCTCGGCCTCGGTGGGCACGGCCAGGGGAAGGATGCCGTAGGCGGCATCTCCCTTGGAGAAGGTCTTGAGCCAGTGCACCGCCGCGACCCGCCAGCCCAGGAGAAGGTCCTCGGACAAGGCGAGCTCGTCCTTGGCCGCGTCGTAGGCGTTCTCCTTGAAGGTCCGCGCCGTGGCGCCTGCGACCAGCCCCTGACGCATCTCGTCGAGTTCGGCGAAAGGCATGCCGAACTCGCGCCGGGCCACGGACTCCTGCACGGCGCCGACCATGAGGTGGAGCGTCAGGGCCGAGAACTCCGGCCCGCGCTGGGAGCCGTGGCCCCAGACGCTGCCGTGGTCCATGAGCCCGTAGCGCTGGTAGACTCCCTGGCCCTCGAGGATGTCGGCCTTGGTGAAGAGCCGGCCGCCGTCAGGCGCCGCCACGCTGCCCGGATAGGGCGGCAGCCTGTCCTTGGCATAGAAGCCCCCGGCCAGGAGCCCGGCCATCGACAACGCGAAGCTCACGAAGGTCGCCCATTTGAGTCCCTTGATGGACATGACGCATCTCCTTGTCCTGGCACGGCCCCCGGCCGCGCCGGTCACCCCATCATAGCAAGCCGCAGAGAGCCCCTGGCGGCCAATCAATTGTAAAATAGACCTGCGACATGCCCTCCCCTGCGACGTCCTCGCCCCAGATCGTCTTCATCAGCTCCATCGACTGGGGAGCGGCCTGGCAGAGGCACCAGATCTTCGCCTCCCAGTTCGGAGCCGCGGGCCACGAGGTCTTCTTCGTCGAGAACTCCGGGTTCCGCAACCCGCGCTGGTCGGACCTGGGACGCCTGAGGAAGAAGGTCCTGGACCTGCTCTCCCCCGGACGCTCCCCGGAGGAGCCCGCCGCCGGGGTGCGCGTGCTGGCGCCCAAGGTCCTGCCGCCCACCGGCCGCCTGCCCAGGCTCTTCAACAGGTACCTGCGCCTGCCCGCCCTGGTCGAGCGGCTCAAGGCCGCGGGCCTGCGGCCCCATCCCCTGGTGGTCGTCTACTTCCCGACCGCGACGAGCCTGGACCTCCTGTGCCTCCTCGAGCCCTCGGCCGTGGTCTACGACTGCGCCTCCAATTTCAGGGCGCACCCGGACGCGCCCGCGGACTTCCCGGAGATCGAGAAAGCGCTCCTCTCCTCTTCGGACGTGGTGGTCTGCGACTCGAACTTCCTCTTCGAGCAGAAGAAGGCCGAGCATCCGCGGGTCGTCCAGATCCACCAGGGCGTCGATGCCGACTTCCTCCAGGCCAGACCCGGCAACGACCCGGTCCGGTCCTTCTGCTACTACGGCACCTGGGGACCGGACCTGGCCCCGGAATACCTCGCGGCCCTGACCGAGGCGGGGTTCCCGGTCACGATGTCGGGGTTCTTCAAGGGCGACCACGCGCCCCTGCCTCCGGCCGTGACGCGCCTGGAGCCCACCTCCCCGGACAAGCTCAGGGAGCGGCTGGAGGGCTTCGACGCCTTCCTCATGCCCTACCGGATCACCCCCTTCCACCTGGGCGTGGTCCCGGCCAAGATCTACGAGTGCCTGGCCATGGGCAGGCCGATCCTGGCCACGCCCCTGCCGAGCCTCTCCCCCTACAAGGACCTCCTCTACATCGCCGAGGACCCGGCGGAGTGGGCCGCCGTCGCGCGGAACCTCCACAAGACGGAGACTCCGGAGTTGCGCCGCAGGCGCCGCGAGCTCGCGGCTGAGCACACCCACGCCAAGGAGTTCGAGCGTTTCAGGACCGTCGTGCTCGGCGCGGCCGGCGCGGCCGGCCGGGATGGACCCCGGCCCCCGGCTCAGACGCGCCTGCCCCGGCAGGTCCAAGCTTTCGTCAAGGGGTTCTCCTGGATCGGCCTCTTCTACGGAGCCGCCAAGGTCTCTGTCCTGGCCACGCAGGTCGTCGCCGGCCGCGTCCTCGGCCCGGCCGAGTTCGGCAAGGCCAACCTCGTGCTCGCGGTCTCGGCCTTCCTGCAGATCCTCCCCACCCTGGGCTTCCCCGTGGCCCTGAGCAAGCTCCTCTCCCCTGAGAAGCCCGAGGCCGAGTGCCGCGCCGTGACCTCCACGGCCCTGGCGACCTTCCTGGCCTGGGGGGCCCTGGTCATGGGGGGCTGCCTCTTCCTCAGAGAAGGCCTGTCCGCGGCCCTCGCGGTCCCGACGGGCCTCTTCATGCTCGCCCTGCTCTACTCCTTCTGCAACGCCTTCTACGTGGTCGTCTCGAGCCCCCTCTTGGGCATGCAGCGCTTCCGCGACCGCGGGATCTCGGAGGCCCTCTACGGGTTCCTCACCCCGGCCGTCCTCCTCGCCCTGGCCGCGCGGGGAGACGTCACCCACCGCCACCTCATCCTCGCCTTGGCCGCGAGCTTCGCCGCGGCCGCGGTCCACTCCCTCTGGAAGGTCCGGTCCTTCCTGCGGCCGGCCTTCGACCCCGCGTCGTTCCGGCCGGTCGTCCAGTACGCCTCCGTGGCCGCCCTCAACCTGGTGACCCTGGCCTGCGTGCTGGCCCCGGCCCGCCTCATCCTCAACCGCCACTACACCGCCCACGAGGTCGGCGTCTTCAGCGCGTACTTCACGGCCACGGCCCAGATCAGCCTCTCTTTGCTTTACATGCTGACCGCCGTGCTCATCCCGGTCTCGAGCGACCCTGAAGGCCAAGCCCAGGCCTGGAGCGTGTTCCGCAGGATCCGCGTCCCGCTGACCGCCGCGGCCTGGGCCGGACTGACCCTGGCCGCCTGCGCCGCCCTCTTCCTCTTCGGCAAGAAGTACGAGTTCCGCCTGGACTGGGCCGTGACTCTAGCCGCGGCCGCGTCCCTCATCATGACGCACGGCATCGCGGCCAACATCCTCTCCGCGCGCGACTTCGAGGGCCTGAAGGTCTCGGTGGCGGGCTCCGCGGTCACGGCGGTCGGCAACATCGCGCTCTGCGTCGTCCTCATCCCGGCCTGGGGCATCACGGGCGCGGCCGCCGCGCTCCTGGGAGCCTACGTCCTGGGGCTGACCTATTACGCCCTCTTCGGCATCAAGGGGACTTTCCGAGCCCCATGACTCCCGAGACCGTCCTGGCGTGCACCGTCTTCGCCCTGGGCCTGACCCTCCCGGTCACGGTCGCGGGGATGAACATCTCCGCTGGGCTGATGACCGCCGCCCTGCTCTGGGTCCTGCTCGCCCGGCGCAAGCCCCTCTGGCGGGCCGCCCTGATCCCGGCCGACTACGCGCTCTGGGCCTACTTCGCCGCGGCCCTGCTCGTATCCGCCGTGGCCGTGGATCCCGTGGACTGCCTGCCGGATCTCCAGCGCGACCTGCACAAGCTGTGGGTCTTCGCCCTCTTCCTCATGGCCCTGTCCGCGGCGCCCTCCCCCAAGGCGCACTGGGCCCTGGGCGCCTCGTTCCTGTTCGCGGCCGGGACCGGGATCTATCAAGCCCTGACCCAGCGCGTGGGCGAGGGCATCCCCTGGGAGCTCATGACCCGCATGCGCGCCCACGCCTTCGTCCATCCGGTCACCTTCAGCCAGCAGATGACCCTGGCCGCGCTCGGCGGCCTGGCCTTCCTGGGCCGGCCGGCGGACGGGTCCTCAAGGCGCAGGCACCTCGCCGCCTGCCTGGCCTTCCTCGCCGTGGTCCTGGCCGCCCTCATCCTCAGCCAGGGCAGGGGAGCCTTCGTGGCCCTGGCCGCCGGTTTCGCCGCGATCTGCGTCGTGGACCGCAGGTTCCGCAAGTACGGCTATGTGGCGCTGGCCGCCGGCGTCGCCGGCGTCGTTCTCCTCGAGGTCATCCCCGAGTCCAGCCGGTCCATCAGCAAGACCCTGCTCAAGAACGGGATCTTCAGCGGCGGAGACAACAACCTCAACCCTCAGTTCCACCGCCTCATCCTCTGGAGGGTCGGCCTCGACATGTTCAAGGACTACCCCCTGCTGGGCATCGGACTGGGCAACTACAAGGCCCAGTTCGTCTCCTATTTCCAGGGCAAGGTGGACGGCCAGTGGGTCTGGCACTCGGCCCACAACATCTACATCCACCAGCTCGCCGAGCGAGGCCTCGTCGGCTTCACGGCCTTGACGGCCTTCCTGGGCCTGCTGACCGTCCGGGCCTACCGCCGCGCCAAGCGGGCCTCGACCGGCCCCAACCTCTGGGCTTGGTCGTCCATGGTCGCCTTCCTCGTGATGAACCTCACCGAGTCCTCCTTCCAGGTCGAACTCCTGGCGACCACCGTGCTCTTCCTGTGGGCCTGGGCCGAGGCCGACGACGCCGGGCACAAGACCTGAGCCGCCCCCGGAACGCGTTCCGGGAAGCCGACCCCGCCCCTAATTTGGTAAAATGTCCGACCGCTCTGATCCCGGAAGCGCCGCTCAGCCAGGAGGCCGCGCATGACCGTCGTCCCAGTGCTCACGTACCACCACGTCGCCCCGGACCAGCAGGTCACGCCCAAGGCTTTCGAGGACCACCTGCGCTGGCTCAAGGAGCGGGGCTACCGGACGCTGCGCCTTTCCGACCTCGAGCAGCATGTGTCCGGCGCCAAGCCCGCGCCGGCCCGCTCCCTCATGCTGACCTTCGACGACGCCTACGCGGACACCTGGGTCTACGCGCACCCGCTCCTCAAGAAGTACGGCATGACCGCGGTCCTGTTCATCCCCACGGCCTTCCCCAGCATAACGCCCGTCCAGCGCCTGACCGGCGCGGACGGAGGCTCCATCGCCGACACGCACACCATGGAACGGGGCTTCGACGGCTTCCTCTCCTGGGGCGAGATCAAGGCCATGGGCGCCTCCGGGGTCTGGGAGTTCGGCTCCCACACCCACACGCACCGCTGCTTCAACCCCGAGACCGCCTACGCGCCCTTCGAGGATGAGCTCATCGTCTCCCGGAAGACCATCGAATCGAAGACCGGCCAGCCCTGCTTCGCCTTCGCTTGGCCGTGGGGACAGGTCGTCGACGAGTGGACCGGCCGCCTCGCCAAGTGCGGCTATCGCCTCGCCTTCGCCAATCCCTCCGTCCGCGCGGAGCCCGGGACGGACCCCCTCCGTCTGAGCCGCTACCGCGGCTGCCAGGCGCGCATCTCGTGGCTCAAGGGAGTGATGGAACCGGGACAAGACGCCGTCGTCACCCGGGCTCCGGCCAAGCCGCGCCGGACGCAGCGCCGCGCGGCCCGGCCCACGCTGAGGATCTCCAAGAACTGATGCGCAAGCTGAGCGTCCTCGTCCCGGTCTACAACGAGGAAGCGACCGTCTGCGAGCTGCTCAGCAGGGTCCGCAGGGCTTCCGTCCCCCTCGAGAAGGAGATCATCGTCGTGGACGACGGGTCCACGGACGGGACCGCGGAGATCCTCAAAGGGCCCCTCGAGCCGGAGATCCGCGTGTTCTTCCACGGGACCAACCGCGGCAAGGGCGCCGCGATCCGGACCGCGCTCGAGCACGTCGCCGGGGACTTCGTGCTCATCCAGGACGCGGACCTCGAGTACGACCCCGACGACTACGGCGCGCTGCTCAAGCCCCTGCTCGAGGGCAAGGCGGACGTCTCCTACGGCTCGCGCTTCCTCGGCAGCCCGCACCGCGTGCTCCTGTTCTGGCACTACCTCGCCAACCGCGGACTGACCCTCGCGGCCAACGTCCTCTACGACGTCAACCTGACCGACATGGGGACCTGCTACAAGGCCTTCGCCGCGGACAAGATCAAGGCCATCCCCCTGCGCTCGGACCGCTGGGGCATCGAGGCCGAGATCACGGCCAAGGTCTGCAAGGCCGGCCTGCGCATCTTCGAGGTGCCCGTCTCCTACAGCGGCCGCACCTACGCCGAGGGCAAGAAGATCACCTGGACCGCGGCCCTGAGCTACATCGGCTGCCTCCTGAAGTACCGTGTCCTGGATTAGCGGCGCCCGGCGCCGCCCACTGCTGACCGTCTTCCTCCTCGCCCTCGCCCTGCGCGCCGGCCTGGCCGTCGTCACCGAGCGGGCTCCGCTCATGCCGGAGTACTACTTCACCGACGCCCGCTACGCCGACGAGATGGCCTTGGACGTGCTCGCGTCCTGGCGGGAAGGCCGGAGCCACGTCCCTGCCGTCTCGCCTGCCAAGCGCCTGCACGCGGTCGCCCTGGCGGGCCTCTACTCCGTCACGGGCTTCCACCCGCTGGCGGCCAAGCTGGCCAACGCGCTCCTGGGCGCCGCCGCTGTCCTGGTCTTCGCCGCCCTCGCCTCCCTGGTCTTCGGACCCAGGCGCGCCGTGCTCGCCGGCCTCGCCGTGGCCGTCTGGCCGTCGCACGTCTTCATGACGTCGCAGAACTTCAAGGACGGCCCGGCCATGCTCTGCGCCTTCGCAAGCCTCTGGCTGCTCGTCCGGAGCCTGACGAGCGAGAGGCTCCTCCCCGCGGCCCTGGCATCGGCCGCCGGGGCGGCGTGCCTCCTCCTCACGGGCTTCCAACGCGCCTACCTGTTGGCCGCCATTTCCTGCGCAGCGGCCGCAGCGGCCGGGCTCGCTCTCCGGGAGCGCCGCCGCGTCCTGCCCGCCCTGCTCTGCCTTGCGGCCGCGGTCAGCGCTCCGCTCGCCTATCGGCCGCTCTCCGCCGCGCTCTTCTCGGGCTCCCTGCAGATGACCGTGCGCCAGGAGCCCGGCGGCCTGCCGCCATCGAGCGACCCAGGCCTTGTCCCCGGCGACGAGGCCGGCACCGCCCCTTCGGCCTCCCCGCGCTGGAACGCCCGGCGGCTCTCCGACCTCCGCCGTTCCCGACAGCTCTCCGACCAGGCTTGGGCGCAGATATACAAGGGACGGAGGATCGGCACCCAGCTCTTCTACGGGGTCGAGTTCCATGATTGGCTGGACGTGGCCGCCTTCCTCCCAAAAGGCGCTTTCTACGCCCTCTTCATGCCCTTGCCGGGCCTCTACCCCCTCGAAGGCAACCCTGGCAGGATCCTCGCCTCCCTGGAGAACCTGGTCCTCCTGGCCCTGGCCTGCGCAGGGGCCGCGGCCTTCCTGACCGGACCCAAGACACCCGCCAGGATCCTCCTCATGTCGTTCTTCCTCATCATGACGACCGGCTCGGCCCTCCTCGAGTTCGACCTGGGCTCCGCCTCCAGGCACAAGCTCACCTACCTGCCGATGCTGCTGGCCTTCGCCGCTTCCCTCGTGTCCGAACGCAGGCCGCCCGCGCCCGGCCGGCGCAAGGTCTTCGAGGTCCTCGAGTGCGGAGGGCCGGGAGGCACCGGCAACCAGGTCGCGGCCATCTGCAACGGCCTCGACCCCGCCGGATTCGAGGTCGGCCTGGTCTACGCGGTCAGGGACGGCCGGCCCGCCGAGTACCGCGCCCTGGCCAAGGGCGCCGTCTTGGCGTTCCACGTCCCGGAGATGACGAGGGAGATCGCTCCCATCATGGACCTGGCCGCCTTCACCCGGCTCCACGCGCTCTTCAAGCGCGAGGCTCCCGACGTGGTCCATACCCACTCGTCCAAGGCCGGGGTCCTTGCCAGGCTTGCGGCGTGGACCGCTGGAGTCCCCCTGGTGTTCCATTCCCCCCGAGGCTACGGCTTCCTCCAGCAGGACCGCTCCATGGCCGCGCGCCTGCTCTACTGGACCCTTGAGGCCTCGGCGTCCTGGATCGGGACGGTCGTGGCCGTCAGCCCCAGCGAGGCGCGGTTGGCCGGGCGCCTGACCTGGGGAGCGCCCGTCGCCACGGTCTGCGACCCCTATCTGGGCAAGGCCCTAGCTTGCGTCCCGGCCCGGGAAGGGGGTCTCGCCGTGGCCGCGTGCGGCCGGCTCACCTACGCCCGGCACCCCGAGGCCTTCGTGCGCCTGGCCAAGGGGCTGGCCGAGTCACGGCCGGACGCCCGCTTCGTCTGGGTCGGCGGAGGCGACGGCGAGGACCGGCTGAGGGGCGAGCTCAAGAGCCTCGGCCTCGACGGCCGTTTCGAGCTCACCGGCTGGCTCGACCCGGCCGCGGCGCTCGAGAAGCTCTCGGCCGCCGACGTCTTCGTCCACTACTCCCGTTGGGAGGGCCTGCCCAATGCCGTGCTCGAGGCCATGGCCCTGGGCCTGCCCGTGATCGCCTCGGACGTGCCCGGCAACCGGGACGCGGTCCTGCACGGCGAGACCGGCTTCATCGCGGCCGACGAGACGGCCCTGAAAGAACGGGTCCTCGAGCTCGCCGGAGACCCGGAGTTGCGGCGCCGTCTCGGGCACGCGGGCAGGAAGCGCGTCCGGGAGGCCTTCAGCCCGTCTGCGACCTTCGCCGCCCTCTCCGGCCTCTACTCGAGGACGTCCTAACCCATCGCCTCGAGGAAGAACCTGACCTGCCTGCGGCACGAGGGGCAGACCACGATCCACCCGGCCCTGCCGCACAGGAGCCGCCAAGTCCGTTCCGGGGTGCGGTAGTAGAAGAGCTCCAGTCCCCGGCCGCCGGCTCCGCACGAGGGGCAGGAGAGGTCCTCCAACCGAACAAGGCGGGCTGCCAGGGCCCGGGGGTGCTTCTTCTGGAGCCCTGGGTCGGAGCGGCAGGCCGAGATCTCCTCCCAGCGGAAGTCCGGTTCCCGCATGGGGGAGGGCTCAGCGCTCGCTCAAGGCGGCGCCGCCGTCCTCGACGAACACGTGCCTCCAACCCCGGGGAGGGAAGACCCTCCAGGCGAGGCGGTGCCTGTTGCCCACGGGCTCGTAGAGGAAATCGGCGAACAGCGCGACCGGCTTGGCTCTGGGCACGGCAGGGAGGAACTCTGGGACGAGCTCGGAGAGGCTCTCGGGAAAGCTCCCCTTGGCCTCCCGGTATCGGACGCAGGCGGCCACGACGCTTTCGGCGCGCCGGGCCGCGATCCCGTTGTTGACCCTCACCCCGGCCACGGCCAGGCCCGCTCCCAGGACGAAAAGGCCCGCAGCCAGGCCCCTGCGCCATGCGAGGTCCAGGTCACCCCTGCGCGCGGCCAGGACCGCGCCCGGACCCTGGACGAGGACCATGATGACGCCCGCGAGCAGAGGCAGGACAGCCTGGTTGAGGACGAAGACGTCGAGTATCAGCAGACCGGCGGCGAAGAGCGCTGCTTTGACGGGGATGCGGTCGTTGGACATTTTCGGGACCCTCCGGCGGGATGGGGCATTATATCAAGATTCGGCCGGCCTCCCTTCCACTCTTTCCTATTGACAAAAAAGACATCCGGAGCAACACTAAGAGGACTGGTGGAGGCTGCCATGAAACCCCTGCTGATCCTCCTGACACTCCTGGCCGCGCCCCCTTTCGCCGCCGGCCAGACGCCGGGACCGGGCTGCCGGGACCTCAAAGCCTGGGAGTTCATCCAGCGCAACTACCCCACGGCAGAGGAGCCCGACCCCGACGCGTTCCTCAGGCTCGACGCCGTCACGCGCGAACGTCTCTGCGCCGCGGCCGTCGCTTCCAGCACGGACCTCGGCGCAGCCGGGGGACCTCCCGAGGGGAAGGAGGTCGAATCGAAGCTCTCCGACACGGGCAGGAAGGTCGACGCCCTCGGCAAGAACAAGAACCCCTTCGGCGCGGCGCCCGGGACCGAGAGCCTCGAAAGAGGCTTAAGCGATGTCCCGCCTGCCCAGGGCGCGGGGGTGCCGGGCAAAGACGCCGCCAAGGCCGCGGCAGCGGGAGCGCGCGCGAGCAAGTTCAAACCGCAGCCGAACCTCAAGCCTTCGGCCCCCCCTCCCAAACCGGCGTCGGCCCAACCCGAGGCTGAAGTCCTCTCCATCCAGGATGGGTCCCGGGAGCTCATCGACAAGTACGGCGACCCGCGCGAAGCGCTCTGGAAGGTCATCACGGCCCGGGGCGGGGACGACGGAGAGTTCGTCTCCCCGGCGGACCGGCGCAAAGCCTGGGCCGAGCTCAACGCGGTCGTGGGCGGCCTCAAGGACCCCGACACCCTGGCGAAGGGCGAGTCGGACGAGCGCCTGCGCGACTTCGACCACTTCCTCAACGCCTTCGGGGGCGTCCACGGGGACGGCATCTTGAGGCCCGACGATGGCGACGGCTTCATCAAGGGACGGAGCAAGATCCTCGGCCGCACGGCCATCGGAGTGGGAGCCACGGTGGTCACCACGGGCTACACCGCGGTCAAATGGGTCGACCAGACGCTCGGCACCCCTATCGGCAAATGGGTCGGCGGTTACGACTTCAACTCGGAGAAGACCTCCAAGGCCAGCTGGAACGAGCTCTGGCAGGGCCTCAAGGGCGCCTGGTACGGCGTCTACACGACGGACTACGGAGCCCGCAAGAAGCGGTGAGCGCTCAGCCGGCGGGGAGGCCGGCTCAGCGCGGGCCTGAGCCCGACAGCCCCGGCCCGAGCAGGGCCGCGAGCTTCTCGGCCCACAGGATGACGAGTTCCGCCGTGGGATGGCCGTCCCCCGGGATGAAGCAGAGCGGCTCGCACGGCCGGGGCTCAGAGTCCGCCACCGCCTCCAGGCCAAGGGCCGAGAACACGGCCAGGAACTTCCGGCCGCGGAGATAGAAGATCAGGCGCGTCCGGCGCTGCAAGCCGGGCTCCAGGACCCGGCGACGGAGCACGTCCTCAAGCCGCTCCCGTCCCAGACGCCGGGACAGGAACCTCCTCTCCAGCAGGTACGGGTCGAGGCCCGCCCGCTCCAGGAGCGCGCTCCAACGCGGGTGGGCGAGGTCGAAGGAGAGGCGCGCCGAGATGTCGAACGCGGCGAGGTCGTCCTCTTCGAGGAAGGTGACGACCGCGGCGGCCGGGCGGTGGCGGTCGACCATCTCCCGGGCGAGGATGAGGCTCGACTCCAGGTTGTAGCCCGGGACCCCTAGGTTCAAGACGGACGCGGTCGGGGCACGGCGCCGCAGCAAGGGTTCGAGCCTGCGATCGAGCGTCTCGGCGTCCTTGAGCCCGTTGCCGAAGACGTAGGAATCGCCGAGGAGGAGGACCTTGGGCCCGCCGGGCCCGCCCTCCGGGCCCCTGAAGCCCCAGCGATTGAGCACGACCCAGGCGCCCGGCCATTCGGGGTTGCGGGAGGCGGCGCGCTGGGTCGTCTTCGGCCGGAACCGGAAGACCCCCGAGGGCGAGAGGTAGGCGGTCCTGCGCTGGACGCCGATGCCGGCCTCGGCTCCGGCCTGTCCCGTCCCCAGGAGGGCCAAGCCCAAGGCCCCGGTCCCGACCAGGACCGTCCCGAGGAGCAGCAGCCGCAGAAGGACCGACCGGCGCGCCCGAGCCACTCAGTTGACGGCGTAGAGCGTGAGCTTGGCGCTCTTGCCCTTGAGGCCGACCTCGCCCACCGGCCGGAACGCCCCCTCGCCCATGACGTCCTTGGCCCGGCGGTAGACGTCCTCGCCCACGAGGATGTCGGCGCCGACCTCCTTGGTCGCCGATTCCAGGCGGGAGGCGACGTTGACGGTGTCGCCGATGACGGTGTATTCCAGCCTTGCCAAGGTGCCGACGTTGCCCGCCACCAGGGCCCCGGTCTGGATCCCGATGCCGAAGCGCGTCTCCCCGGGCCACTTCCCCGAGGCGTTGAACTCCGCCAGGGCCCGGCGCATGCCCAAAGCCGAGCGGAGGGCGTCGCCCACGTGGTCCTGCGAGCCCAGGATCGGCGCGTAGACGGCCATGACCGCGTCGCCCATGAACTTGTTGATGACCCCGTGGTGCTCCATGATGGGCTTCGTGACGAAGGAGAAGTAGGAGTTCAGGAAGTCCACCACCTGCCGGGCGGTCATCCTCTCGCTCATGGGGGTGAAGTTGCGGATGTCGCAGAAGAGGACCGTGGCCTCGATCTCCTCTCCGCCCAGGTCCACCTGCTTGGACTTGAGGAGTTTCCGCGCCACTTCGACGGAAACGTACTTGCCGAAGGTCTCGCGCATGGTCTCGCGCTCCTTGAGCTGGTCGACCATCCGGTTGAAGTTGGCCTTGATCCGGGCGACCTCGTCGAAACCGTAGATCCGGGTCTTCACGTCGAAATCCCCCTCGGCCAGGCGCCGCATCTTGGCGATGAGGCCGTCGATGGGACGCTGGAGCGTGCCCAGGATCACCCCGATGCCGATGACGAGAGGCGCCATGGAGTTGATCAGCAGGTTGTTGAGCGCGGTCAGCTCGAAGCCGCCGACGCGGTGCAGGGTCCTCAAGGAGAGGTAGACCATCAGCAAGGGGACCACGGCCGTGGACATGATGAGCAGGGCGATCTTCACCACCAACGGCATGGAGTATCCCTGACGCGGCTCGTAGAGCTCCGAGCGGTCGTAGAGCAGCTCGAAGAGGGGGCCGCCCATGTTCCCCACGATGTTCTCGATGAGGATGCCCGAGAAGACCAACTGGACGGCCAGAGAGAACACCATGGCCGGGAGATTGTAGGTGAAGAAGACCCGGGACGACAGGACCTCCCGGAACACCACCACATGCGATGCGATCTTGAACGCGAGCAGCAAGACGAAGAGCCGAAGAAGGTCCCCGTAGATGGAGGAAAGGCGGCGGCGCACCACGTCGCGCAGGGCGTCGTCGCGGGTCCGGATGAACCTCCAGATGGGCCGGTACCAAGCCAGGATCGAGCCCAGCAGGAGCGCGGCGTTGAGCAGGATGGGCCAGCCGGCAGAGCCCGTCCCATAGGTGACGACCTGCCGGAGCGCCTCCCTGCTCGGAGCGACTCCCGCCGCCAGGTAGAAGAACAGGGAGAAGGAGGTGTCGATGCCGATGAGGAAACACGGCAGGACCAGCAGGGCGTTGAGGGACGCCTCCTTGGGCCCGGGTTTCGGGAAGATCCTCATGCCGAACAAGGTCCGTTCTCCGCTCATGCGGCAATCATACCATGGATAGGGCATCGGACCCATATAGGCATGGGCTCAAATCCCGCCTTCCCATGGGTCCCCCGCCGCTTACCCTCCGCCGACGAGCGGGCTATACTCTGTCGATGGCGTCCCGGCACCCGCGCATCATCGCAGGCCTCTTGGCCGCGCTCTTGGCCGCCGAGCCTGCCGTGGTCTGCGCCGCCGGCGTCGTCGCCCCCAGGCTCGCCGGGGCCGGCGCGCGCGCGGGGCCTGTCGCGGTCGTCCCGGCTTCCTGGTCCGATCTCAGCGTCGGATCCCCCTCCCTGGCCGCGCCGGCCGGCGCCGCTCTTTCGGCGGTCCTGCCGGGCGTCGGAGCGCCTTCGCTCGAAGGGGCGCCCTCGCTGCCGGGCGCTCCAGCCGCTGCGGCGCCGGCTCCTGCCGCGGGCCTTCCAGCGGCGCTGCCTGTCATCGCCGCGCAGCCGGGTGCTCCGGAGTCCGACGAGGACGCGTCCCCGCTTTCCGGACTCCTCGAACAGGGACCTCTCGCCCTTGAATCCGCGTCCCGGGACGACCCCTCCGAGGCCAGGGAATCGTCCCGCGACAATTTCTATCAGGCGGCGCGGCTGGAAGAACCGCTCCCGCCGGTCCGGCTCCCGCCGCCGGCGGAAGAGGAGGGGGAGACGCGGTCCCGGCCTCGACCGGGGCTCCAGCCGGTCTCGGAGCCGGGTCTTGCCGCGTCGCCGACCGAGGCCAGGGTCTTGGAGAAGGTCGGCAAGGAGCTCGGCCCCATCCTCGCGCGCTCGGACGTCCCCGCGCTCTACGAGACCCTGGACGTCGTCTTCGGGCGCTTGAGCGAGGCCCAGACGCGCCTGTTCCCCGAGGACATGGTCTCCATCAACCGCGTGTTCGTGGTGGACACCCCGGTCCTCAACGCCTTCGTCTACCCCATCAAGGCCGCGGGCGTGCGCCGTTCGAGCAACCTGGTCTTCATCACCACCGGCCTCCTTAAGAAGATGTTGGACCAGGACCCCTCCAAGCTCAGGGCCGGGCTGGTGCGGGTGGCGGGCATCATGGCGCACGAGCTGGCGCACCCGATCGACAACGTGGACCAGGAAGGCATCCTGACCAACTTCGGCCGGGAGGCCGGCAGCCAGGCCCGCGAGGTCCGCGCGGACTCGGAAGGCGCCATGATCGCCAAGGAGGCCGGCTACCCGGTCGAGGCCGTCTATGAGTCCCTGAAGCGCCTCTTCGCCGGGGAGGAGGGCGCGGGAAGCGTCCTCGGCTCGCTCCTGAGCACGCACCCGGAGAACGACCTGCGCCTGGCCATGCAGCGCCTCCTGCTCACCCTGGACCGCTACGAGAAGGGCAGCAGCACGCCTTCCTATCCGGAAGCCGCTCCCGAGGCCCTGCTCGCGGAGCTCAAGGCCGTGGACAAAGGCGCGGAAATGGCGCGGTTCCAGCCCTTGGGCGACCTGGCCGACGCGCTCAAGCGGCTCCAGGCCATCGCGGAGGACGAGAAAAACCCGCGCCGCACCGTCAAGTTCAACCAGGTCCTGCTGGCCATGGACGCGCTGCTCGCCAAGAGGTCCGCGGACCTGAGCGATCCCGAGTTCGAGATCTTCACCGCGATCGGCATGCTGGTGGCCAAGCCCGACTCTCCCGAGGTCCTCTCCCGCAAGGGGATGAACAGCCTCTTCACCAAGGAGTCGCACTCCGCCGAGTTCCTGGCCTATCCCTCCCACGAGGCCTTCATGAAGAAGGTCGCGGCCTACAACAGCCCGCGCTACCTGGCTTGGGTCAAAGCGAACTTCATGGTCAGGAAGTCGGAAGGCTACGGCAGGATCGGGGAGAGCCTCAAGAAACTCGTCAAGATCCTGCCCTCGGAGCACATCTTCTCCCTTTTTGGAGACCGCATCGCTTCGGACCTTCCCAAGGACATGCGGGCGCATCCCAACAGCCGCTACATCTTCGACCGCTCCGTGGGCGCGGACAGCTCCGTGGAGTTCCGGATCAGGCTGGCCGTCTTCTTCCACCAGAGGATCCTTTCGCAGTTCTCGGAAGGGGAGCGCCTCGCCTTCTTCGTGGACTCCACCCACGACGAATATTCCTATGTCTTCCCCCAAGCCCGGGACCCCAAGGCCGAGGACTACAGCCTCGGCATCCTCAAGCGACGCGGCCTGCTCATGGGCGACTCGAGGCTCAAGCCCCTCCAAGAGGAATACCGCGCGGCCATGAGGTCCATCTGGGACAACCGCGGCCTCTACGGCACGCTCGACCTGATCCTGGCGTTCAACGCCACGGACTGGCCCACGGTCTTTTCCGTCCTGGGCATCGACCCGCAGCTGGGCCGCAGCCAATTACGCCAGGCGGTCAAGGCTTTCACCAAGACCCCGGCCTACGCCGACATGGCCCGCGCCATCCAGGGCAGCGAGCTGGACGCCTTCCGGCTCCTCAAGCTCGGCCATCCCATGGGCAAGATGGAGAGCGTCTCGGAGTTCTCCTGGCTCGACGACACCCTGGGGCCCTACCTCGGCGGCCGTTTCAACGACGCCTTGAATGCCGACCCCGAGCTTCAGGCCTTCGCCAGGCAGGTCTTCGCCGGAGCCTTCTATGAATCACGGCAGGAAGCGTTCCGACGGCGCTACCGGCGCGGGTTCTTGGCCCTCCTGGAGAAGAACGCGGGACTGCGCCTGAGCATCACGGAGCTCGGGGAACTGCACCGCGGCGTCCTGGCCGAACTGGTCGGCGGCTCCCGCGTCTCAGCGCGGCTGGCCGACCTCCAGGCAGAGGCCATCGACTCCTCTTCCCTGCCGGCTGAGGAGAAGGCCCGGCTGTTGAAGGCCGTGTTCCTGGAAGGCTACGACGAGGCCCGGCGGATCCGCGGCCTCACCTCCGGGCACGCGGGCGCCTGGCTCACCTCGTACGACGAGGAGGCCAAAGCCGTGCTGGCCGCGCTGGTCAAGAACGGCCTCGCGGCCGGTCCCCTGGACCTCTTCACCCGGCTCATGGCCAGAGACGATTTCCGCAAGAAGGCCAAGGGGGACGGCCACACGAGCTACGCCTCGGCCGTGAGCGACTTCAAGGACGAGCTGCTGGCGGACCTTTCGGCAAGCGTGGCAGCCGCCCCGTCCGCTCCCGCCAAGGCCGCGGCCTTGACGGCCTTCCTGGAGACGATCGTGGACCCCGGCGCGGGCGACTACGAGAGTCCGGAGACCGTGAACACCCCGGAGCTCCGCGACATCAAGTCCCGGGCCGCGGCCCTGGCTTCCACCCTCGACGTGGACTTCAAGACCAGGCTCAGGATCTTCTCGCTGCTCACGGGCAGCGGCGCGACCCCGGCCACGGACGACTTCTTCAAGACCCGGCTCGAGCAGGGCTTTGACGACGCGGCAGCCAAGGACATGAGCCTTCCCATGAGCCTCATCCTCGAGAAGGGCCGCATCACGGGCGCGGGCCTCCAGCTCTCCCTCACCAAGGACCTGCTCGAACCCGAGGTCCAACGGCTTGCGAGCGGGTCGCCGAGCCATGAGGACTTGAACCGCCTCATCGAGACCATCAACGCCTACGTGCGGCACGGGTCCATGAAGAAGGACGAGTACCTCGAAAGCCTGGCCTGGCGCCTGAACCTCTCCGGCCGCGAGCTGGGCGCGTTCATCGAGGACGAGAAGTCCTACAACTGGCGCAAGGCCAATCCCATGCTCCTGCGCTTCGGCTCGGCCCTGAGCGCGGAGATCTCGAAACTCTCCCCCTCGGCTCGGGTCCAGTTCATCGAGTTCCTCATCGAGCCGCAAGGCAGGGAACTGCCGGCTGTCATCGTCAAGGAGCTCGAGCGCAACCTCTACGCGGCCGCCCTGGCGGTGGACGCGGCCAAGGAGAGCCGCTCATCGCCCGCGGAGATCAAGAAACAAGCCGAGCGCGCCGCCTACCTCATGAAGCTCGAGATCGAGGCGGCCCTCATCGACGCCGCCCCCTTCGAGCGCATCCCCCTCTTCGAGCTCATCCTCAGCGCCGGGGCCCAGGCCCTGGCGAACGCCGAAGACTACCCGTTCAACGTGACGCGCCGCTTCCTCAAGCACGAGCCGGGCTCGACCGAGGAGAAGATGCTCTCCGCGTTCCTGGCCGTGGTGCCGCAGCACGAGCGCACCGTGAGCCTGGCCTACCTGCTCAGCCAGGCGGGCGGGGACAAGTCCAGCGTCAAGCACATCTTCGAGGTCTTCCAGACCGTGGGCGTCAAGTTCGGCCAGATGAGCTCCACGTGGAAGCTCTTCGGAGAGGAGATCGCCCGGGAGACCTCCTCGCTCAAGGACTCGGCCAAGCCCATGACCAAGGCCCAGATCCTCGAGGCCGCACGGGCGGAGCTCTCCCCCGCGGAGTTCGCCAAGATCAAGCGCATCAAGAGGGTCGTGGGCTCCGCGAGCCTGAAGACCGTCTCGCTCGTCGAGCTCACGGACGGCCGCGAAGTCGTCATGCTCCTCCAGCGGCCGCACGCGGCCCGGCAGATCGAGAGCAACCTCAAGCTCGGCCAGGAGTTCCTCGCCGAGCTTGGGTCGCGCGGCATGACCTCCGCCTCGGCCATGTTCGACTCGGTCCTGGACGCCGTGCGCCGGCAGCTCGTCGAAGAGATGAAGATGACGCGGGAAGCCGAGCGCATCCGCCAGGCCAAGGCGCATTTCAAGGCCTTGAACCGCTCCATGCGCTCCCGGCTGAACGGCTGGCGCTTCGAGGTCCCGGACTTGATCGAGGGCTTCGCGGTCCGGGACAGCATCCTCTTCCTGGAGAAGGCGAGCGGCACGACCTTCCACAAGCTGCCGCCCCAGACCCGCTCCGAGGTCGGGCCCCTGATCGCGGACTCGTCTCTCACGCTCCTCTTCCGCAAAGGCTGGTTCGACGCGGACCGCCACGCGGGCAACCAGCTCATCGACCCGGAGCGCAAGGTCATCCATCCCCTCGACTTCGGCCAGGCCACGGACTTCTCCAGGACCGCGTTCTGGCGTTCCGACGACCTCTACGAGTTGGCCCAGTTCCTGCGGGCCCTGGCTTCCAACGACGCCGACGGCGTCATCCTCCACGGCCGCGCCATGGCCGGCGACACGAAGCCCTCGGTCGCGGAAGCCCTGAAGACCGAGATCCTCAAGATCTTCTCCGGCGGCACCGACTTGGCCGACAAGGTCATCGCCCTGGTCGCCGCCTTCTCAGGGCAGGGAGTGCGCTTGGACGGCAAGTTCACCTTCGGCGCGTTCAAGGGACTGATGACCCTCTACGGCGAGGACTACGTCTCCGTGGACGGATTCCGGGGCATCCTGGCGCGCGAGATCGCGCGCCTGCTGAAGAAGAAGCTCCCGCTGACCGTGCTCGAGCGATACCGATGAGCACGCCCGATGCCGCCCGGCGGATGCAGTGGCTTTCCGCGCTCTCGGTCTCCGTGTTCCTGTGCCAGGCCCTTCCCGCTTCCGGCGGCGTGACGCTCTCGCTGGCCGTCCCATCCCCTGAGGACGCCGCAGAGAGCGAGACCAGCGTCCTGGAGCTGCTGAGCTCGCCCGAGAGGACGACCGAGCCCGGACTCGTGCGCTATCACGCCGCGGACTGGTCCGCCCGCCTCGATGGTGCTAGCCGCGTTCGGCTGCTCGCCGGCCTGAAGGCACGCTGGGGCTCGGCCCTGCAGGTCCTCGAAGACGCCCAAGCCGGGGGCCCCGCTTACGGGGCGCCGAAGGCCCCCAGGCTGCCCCCGGGCCTCGGCCAGGCCGCGTTGTCCCGCGTCCCGGCGTCGCTGCTCGGCGGGCTGCATGGCCAAGCCTACGACAACCTGGGCTCCGGGGACCGGGCCGAGGCCGACGTCCTCCCTGTGCCCGCCCCGGAAACGTACGCGGCAGCAGGCAGGGCTTCCGCGGACGCCCGTTGGGCCTTGAGCGCACCGGACACCAAGAGCGCGCCCCAGGCCAAGGAGTTCGAAGACGTGGTCGTAGAACTCATCGACGAGCTCTCGGCCAGGGATCCCGCCCTCTTCGCCGAGATCCGCGCCGAGGAAGCCCGCATCCGCTCGCTCCCGACGCATGAGGAACGGGTCGCCGCGGTCAATGCGGGCTATCCTCTCCTGGAGCGGCATCTCGACAGGTCCGCGGCGGAGGGGAAGCTCAGCCCAAAGGGGGCGGCGAAGTGGGCCGTGTTCCGCAGCCAGGCCAAGGCGGCGCTGGCGGACGGCACGCTCTTCGAGAAGGCCCTGTTCGCGGGAAAGGCGTTCGACGAGAAGGTCCAACGCCTCCTGGACCAGGGCGTCACGAGGCTCGAC
Organism: Elusimicrobiota bacterium; assembly: GCA_016218545.1. Taxonomy (GTDB): domain Bacteria; phylum Elusimicrobiota; class Elusimicrobia; order UBA1565; family UBA9628; genus JACQWX01. The sequence continues at coordinate 112,453 of JACRDQ010000040.1, read as the reverse complement.
CCGCACCGGAAGCTTCCCGAGAAGAGAGACGAGTACATGCGCCTCTCGCGGAGGATCCATGAGAAGCTCGCCGTCCCCGGCAACTCGACGGCCCTGACGACGCGGCGACTCGACGAGGCCTTCGGGCTCGTCGGCAAGGAATTCGGCATCCGGCCCGAGTTCCTCAAATACATGGCGAAGACCGAGTCAGGCCTCAGGCAGACGGTCCCTTCGAACCCCGCGGCGGTCGGGATCATGCAGATCGAGAACGTCCACAAGGAGGCCTACTCCGGCGCCAGGAACGTCGCCAACGACACCATCACGAACATCGTCTACGGAGGGCTGCTCCGGGCGCAGACGGACCGGACGATCGCCAAGCGCTTCTCGGAGGCCGGACTCGCTCTGCCGAGCAACCCAAGGGTCGTCGAGTTCATGGGCGACCTCGCGTACAACCGGGGCCCCGGGCTGCTCAAATACATCGCGCAATTTGCGGCGCAGCAGAAGATCGACGTGGACGACTTCGCCGAGTACGTGGGAGGCCCCGGGGGCTCCTACAAGATCAGCGACGACGGCCAGAGGGTCACGGTCATCCCGGGCCCGGGGACGGACATCGACAAGACGGGAAAGAACTCCGTGCTCGCCCTGGCCTCGGAAGCCGTGGGCCGCGTCCAGTTCAGCAAGAAGCTGGCCGAGGGCCTCGGGGACCGCAACGGCGACGGCCGCGTCGACCATCTCGACGTCTGGCTGACCCGCGGGATCAAGTACCTCAGCGACCCCAAGCTGCATCCGTAAGGGCGCCGCGCAGCCGGTCCTTCGAGCTCTTTTTCGGGGAGCGGGCTCGGCCTAGCGCAGGCCGCGCTTCTTGAGATAGCGGAGCAGGTCCTGCGGGTAGTCCGTGATGATCGCGTCCACACCGAGACCGATCATCGCGGCCCAGCCGGCCTCGTCGTTGACGGTCCACGGCGCGACCTGGACCCCGATGCCGTGCAGGGCGTCCACGTCGGCCTTGGTGAGCCACAGGCCGTCGGGACTGATGATCGCCGCCTTCTGGGCCCTGGCCACGGCCACGAGGTCGGGCAGGTTGTCCGAGATCAGCATGGCGCGGCGGATGCGAGGCTCGAGCTTGGCCACCTCCGCAAGGGTGCGCCGGTCGAAGGACTGCACGATGACGCGGGACTCGAGACCGTATTCCTTGACCACCGCCGCCACCAGGCGGGCGAACTCGGCCGGCGCGGGGCTCAAGTCCGGCTCGCCGGGGACGATCTTGGTCTCGATGTTGAACTCCACGGTCCCGGCCCCCGGAGCCTTGGAGCCCCTCACGAGCTCGAACACGTCGGCCAGCCGAGGGATCCGCTGCCCGGGCGCAGGGGATTGCCTGGGGAACCTCGGGTTCCGGAGCGAGCCGCAGTCGTACCCCAGGACCTCCTGGTAGGTCAGGGAGCGGATCGGGGTCTTCTCAGGGGGCTTGCCGCCGGGCGCAAGGCAGATGGCGGGGTCGATCTCCTTGTTGTGGCTCACGACCACGACCCCGTCCTTGGTGACGTTCAAGTCGAGCTCCAGCACGTCCACCCCGGCCTCGAGGGCCGCCTGGAAGGCGGCCAGCGTGTTCTCGGGAAGGACTCCGCGGCAGCCGCGATGGCCGTGCACGAGGACCTTGGGCGCGGCCCAGGCCCCGCAGGACAGGAAGAGCAACGACAGGCCCAGCAGGCATCGCGCGCATCCAAGGAACCGCTCGATCTTCATCTCAATCCCCTCCCTTGCGTTCGTGGGCATGCCAGGTGAACGCCAGCAAGAGCGTGCCCAGGACGCATGAGGCCAGCAGGAGCCCGAAGCCCGCGTCCCAGCCGAAGTGTTGGACCGTCCTGCCGATGCCCAGCTCCGCGATCGTGGCCCCTCCGACGTAACCGAAGAAGCCCGTGAACCCCGCTGCCGTGCCGGCGGCCTTCTTGGGGACCAGGTCCACGGCAGCCACGCCCACCAGCATGACCGGCCCGTAGATGAGGAAGCCGATCAGCAGGAGCATGGAGGAATCCACCCAGGCCCGGCCCGGAGGATTGAGCCAATAGACCAGGACCCCGGCCAGGACAGCCAGCATGAAGAACACGGACACGGGAGCGCGCCGGCCCTGGAAGAAGCGGTCGCTCAGCCACCCAGCCAGCAGTGTCCCGGGGATGCCCGCGTACTCGTACAGGAAGAACTGCCAGCGCGAGAGCTGGTGGGATGCGCCCTTGACCGAGGTGAGGTAGGTCGGGGCCCAGTCCAGGACGCCGTAGCGCACCACGTAGACGAAGACGTTGGCCAGGGCCAGGATCCATAGGACCCGGTTGTTGAGCACGAAGTCGAACAGGATCTCGCGTCCCGTCATCTCCCGCTCGCGGTCGACCACGCCCGTGTCCGGATAGTCGTTCTTATGCTCCTCGATGGAAGGAAGGCCCACGGACTGGGGCGTGTCCCTGAGGAAGACCAGGAGCAGCAGGCCCGCCACGACGGAGACGGCTCCCGGGACATAGAAGAGGCTCAGCCAGCCCCCGAAAAGCCACAAGGCGAGGCTGCCGATGGGGCCGGCGAGCCCGCCTCCCACGTTGTGAGCCGTGTTCCAGACCGCGAACTTGGTCCCCCGCTCGCGGTCCGAGAACCAGTGCGTCAGGGTCCGCGCGCACGGCGCCCACCCCATGCCCTGCACCCAGCCGTTGACGAACCACAGCAGGGCCATGAGCCTGACGGAGGGCACCCGGCCGAAGACCAGGTTCACCGCGCCCGAGAGGATGAGGCCCGTGGCCATGAAGGTGCGGGGATTCGACCGGTCCGAGACGTTCCCCATCACGAACTTGCTCACCCCGTAAGCCAGCGAGAGGGCGGTGGCGATGAGCCCCACGTCGCCGGTGGAGAGCCCCAGCTCCGAGATGAGGTAGGGCTTGGCGCAGGAGAAGTTCTTGCGCACGAGATAGAAACCCGCGTAGCCCCAGAAGATCGAGAGCATCACCTGCCAGCGGAGGAAAGTGTAGCGCCGGGGGATCTCTCCCTCAGGAAGGCGGCCGACGAAAGGGGCCGGGCGGTAGAACCGGGCGATGGCGGAGCGCATCCGGGACCATGCTACCACATCCCGCGAGGATGGGAAATGATAGAATCGGCCCATGAAATACCTCATCATCGGCAGCGGCATGCAGGGCAGGGCCTGCGCGTACGACCTCCTCCGGGACCCCAGGACGCAGAGGGTGCTCCTGGCGGACGTCTCCGAGAAAGGTCTTTCTGCGGTCAAGAAGTGGCTCAAGTCCCCCAAGGTCCGGACCAGGAGGCTCGACGCCTCGGACCTGGCAGCGGTGAAAAGGCTGGCTCAGGGGCACGACGTCACGGTCAGTTGCGTCCCCTATTTCTTCAACCTGGGCCTGGCCAAGGCGGCCATCGAGGCGGGCACCCATTTCATCGATCTCGGGGGCAACACGGACATCGTGCGCGAGGAGCTGGCCCTGCACGACCGCGCCAAGAAGCGCGGCGTCACCGTCATCCCGGACAACGGCCTGGGACCCGGCATGATCAACACCATCGCGGTCGCGGCCATGGAGAAGCTCGACAAGACCGACGAGGTCCTCATCCGCGACGGCGGGCTGCCGCAGCATCCGGCGCCCCCCCTGAACTACATGCTGACCTTCTCGGTCCACGGGCTCATCAACGAATACGTCGAGGACGCGACCGCGCTGCGGGACTTCAAGCGCGTCGCGGTCCCCGGCCTCTCCGAGACCGAGCTCATCGACCTGCCGGCCCCGCTCGGCCGCTGCGAGGCGGCCCATGCCTCGGGCGGGCTCTCCACCATGGCCTGGACCTTCGCGGGCAAGGTCCGCAAGATGGACAACAAGCTCATCCGCTATCCCGGGCACATCTCCTTCATCAACACCATGCGGGACCTGGGCTTCTTCAGCCAGGACCCCGTGGAGGTGCAGGGCAGGAAGCTCGCGCCGCGCGCCCTGTCGGCCCTCCTCTTCGAGAGGCACTTCGACCGTCCCGGGGACAAGGACCTGGTGGTCATCCGCGTGACCGCCCGCGGGCTCAAGGACGGCAAGAAGGCGGAGGCGGTCTACGACATGATGGACTTCTACGACCCCAGGACGAAGCTGACCGCCATGATGCGCACCACGGGCTTCCCGGCCGCGATCGTGGCGAACATGCTCGCCTCCAAGGTGATCGCCAAGCCCGGCGCCTATCCGGTCGAGACCGGCGTTCCGGCCCAGCCGTTCCTGGCCGAAGCCAGGAAGCGCGGATTCAAGCTCGCCTCTCGGTTCCGCTTCCTCTGACCCCCCGCAACGCAATGCAACACCGCTGGTGTCTGACACCAGCGGTGTTGCATTACTGACACCGGCAAGGATCAGCGCAGGCGGCGGGAGTGCATGAGGCGCAAGGACGCGCCTTCAGGGACCTCGGTCTTGCTGCCAGGCTTGGGCTCCACGCCCCAGAAAGCCAGGCCCACGCCCGAGTCCGAGACCTCGAAAACGGCGTAGCCGAAGAACGCCCCGCCCCAGAAATCCTCCCCAGCCTGGCAGTTGCCGCCCCGGCCATGGGGGTAGGAGAGCAGTTCGTAATAAGGCTTCGTCTTCTCGAAATCCTCGAGGTCTTCCTCCGCCACGCGTCCCTCGGGGTCGCTGCACGGGTTCAAGCGCGCCAGCGGCGCTCCGCCTGCCCCGGCCGTGACCTGGAAGACTCCCCTGACGGACTCGACCGCGTTGACGTGCTCGTGGCCGCACACATAGGCCGCCACCTCGAACTCACGGAGCAGGTCCCAGAAAGCGTCCCTGGCCTTGAGATCCGCCCGGTCCGAGCCCTTCCACCTGCGCTTTCCGACCCTGGGCAGGCTGTCCTTGATGTGGCCAGGGCTGACCGGGAAAGCCGGGTCGTGGCCGAAGACGAAGATGTGCCTGACCCCGGAGGCCCGAGCAGCGGCCAGGTCAGCCCTGAGCCACGCCAGGGGCAATCCGCCGGCCCCGCTCCTTCCCCCCTCGCCCGACCCGGTCGTGTCGAGCATGACGAAGTGGACGCCGCCCTTGTCGAAGGAATAGGTCAGGCCCGCGCCAGCCTCAGGCCCGTTGCCGGGCAGGTCCGGGAAGGCCTGCCTGAAAGCCTCGGGTCCGCCCCTGCCCCAGACTTCGTGGTTGCCCAGACCCGGATAGACCTTCAGACCCTCCAACCGCGGCTCAGCGTAGAGAGGCGCCATGACCTCCCTCCAGGCCGAGAACTGGGAACGAAGGCTCCTCAGCGCGGCTCCGCCGCCCTTGATCATGTCGCCGGGGAAGACCACGACCCGGGCTCCGGACTCCTCCTTGATATGGGAGACGAGCCGGGAGAGCACGGACTTGTTGATGCCGCGGTCCGACCCCCTGCTGTCGGAGAAGGCGGCAAAGACGAAGCCGCCTGCAGAGTCGGTCGAGACCTCGGCTTGAGCCCGGCCGGAGACCAGACCAAGGCAAAAAGCGAGCGCGAAGGACAGGACGGACATGGGGTGAATGTTACTATTTCGACGCGATGGCGTCTTACTTGAGCATGCTGCCCACGAGCTGGACGATGATCATGATGGCGACCAAGACGATGGCGAAGGTCTCCACAGCGGAGGCCCAGCCTGGCTGGAAGTACGCCATGGCCATCATCAGCACGGCGCCCGCGATATAGGCGTAGCCCATGTTGATGAACTGGTCGCCATGGGGCTTGCCTCCCATGCTGTTGATCTGCTTGCCGATCTGGATCATCTGGTAGGCCCGGACCATGGCGAGGAGGGCCATGATGTAGCCCAGGGCCATGAAGATGGTGGCCCAGGCCGAGCCGACATAGGTCTTCGAGAGGTAGTAGCCGATCGTGAAGAAGACGGCGGCCAGGATCATGCAGATGATGACCTGGGTCCTCATGTCCTTGCCTTTCTCGGTCAGCTCCCTCCAAGGCGTCGTCTCCACCGGAGGACCCGTGTTGATGTCCACGCACGCGTTGTTGACGCAGGTCTGCTTCTCCCAGTTGCACTGGCAGCCGGTCGCCCCGCCGCCCCCTCCGCCAGGAGAGGAGGGCACGGTCTGCCCGGAGTCAGCCGGGCCCGACGGAGCGACGCCGCCCGTGTTCTCGGACCCCTCGAACTGGCTCTCCGCTGCCCCGGCCTCGGCCTCGGTCGCCGAGACCCCGGCCCCCTTGATCTTCACGTTGTAAGGCACCATGGCGCGCAGGCGGCCCAGGGACCTGGAGTCGCGCATGCGATGCCTGATATTGCCCATGCTGGGGCTCATCACGACCGTATCCCGGGTGACCGCGCCGCCCTTGCCCTTGGCCGCGCCCTTGCGATCGAACTTGGACAGCCGAGCCCCCAGGCTGGAGCCGTACTGCGGGCCGGACATGGTGAAATTCGCCGAGGTCACGCCTGATTTGGCCGTGAGGAGCGACTCCCCGGGACGACCGAAAGGAGTCGTCAGGCCTCCTGCCTGCGTCGGGTCGGTCTCCCCGGCGGTCCCTGAAGCCTCGGCCGCAGCCCCCTCCCCACCTTGACCCGAAGAGTCGGCTGCGCCGCTGTCTCCGGAAGAGGCGGCGGTGCCGGCCTTGGACCCGGGGGCGGCCTCGGGAACGATCCAGGCCAGCATCCCCCGCTCCTTGGCAGCGGCCATGGCCTCCTTGGCGACCTGCCGGCCCGTGTTCCTGATCTCCGCCTTGATGGAGCCCAGGGTCAGGGGAGCTTTGCGAGGAGGGGCGGTCAGCATCCGGTAGCCCACGACCCCGGCCCCGCCTGCCGCGACCAGGGCGAGCCCGATCAGGAGGGTCTTGAGGCCGAGGAGCGCCAGTCCGGACACCAGGTTGCCGAACATGGAGGCCCCGACCCTCCCGGCAGCGCCGGCCGCGGCCTGGGAAGCAGCGCTCCTGGCAGCGCTCGAAGCGGCGCCGGTCCCTCCCCTGGCAGGGATGAATATCTCGGCGGACTTGCCCTTGGGCAGAGCGGCTCCCGCGGTTTTACTCTTTTCTTCCTTATCTTTTTTCTTCAGGTCCGGGAGGACGACATCGGTCTGCAGGGGGGCGTTCTCCACCCTCTGCTTCTCAGCCTTCTTCTTCCACCAGTTGAACATGTGCCCAGGACCTATTCTATTAGTGTAGCCTCCCATCCCATCCTATGTCAACATGGAATACGCGATTTGCCAGGGTTTTACCTTCCAGGGCTCCGCCTGTTTTGGTATAGTGGTCTTTCCAGGAGGCCCACCATGAAGAGAAGAGACCTTTTGAAGCATCTTGGGGAGAACGGCTGCGTGCTGGTTCGGGAGAGCGGAAAGTACTCCGTGTTCCAGAACCCTGTCAACGGCAAGGAGACCCCGGTCACCAGGCACATGGAGATCGCGGATTTCGCTGCCCGGAAGATCTGCAAGATACTGGACATCCCCGTCATCTGAGGGGCCTGACCGAATCCGGATGCCGGTGAGCGCTTCCCGAAAGGTCGGCTCAGGGCCGGCCGTCAAACCCCCACATCCCAGCAAGGGCATCTCGCCCGGGCTGCGGCACGCGGTACGCACCGTACTGCACTTCGCTGCGGACGGAGCCGCGGTCGCGGTCTCCTACTATTTCGCCTACCGCCTGCGCTTCGGCTGGGACTGGCTCCTCTCGGTCGTTCCCCTGAGCCACGAGGTCCCGAGCTGGGACCATTACCAACGGATGCTCTACGCCCTGGTGCCGCTGTGGCTGGCCGTCTTCTGGTACGCGTCGCGGCTCTACACGAACCCCTGGATGTCCCTGGCGGACAGGTTCCTCCAGATCGTCAAAGGCTGCGTCCTCGGCACCGGCGCGTCCATGGTCCTCACCTACATGTACGAGAGGCTCCAGTTCTCCAGGGTGACGCTCCTCCTGGTCTGGCCTATCTCCGTCGTCCTGGTCAGCCTCTCCCAGACCCTCATCCTCTGGTTCGACCGCTGGATGTCGCGGCACGAGGCGGCCCGCCCGGTCCTGCTCGTGGGCGGCGGGCTCGTGGCCGGGGAGGTGACCCAGCGCATCGCCTCGCGCCACCCCGGAGCCGGCATCTACCGCCTGACGAACCTTCCCGGGACGGACGAGCTCGAGACCATGCTGCGGGAGCGGCCGGTCTCGGAGCTCATCCTGCTCACTTCCTCCCTGCCGCACCTCCGGGTGCTCGCGGCCGCCGAGGTCTGCGAGTCCCACGACGTGGCCTTCAAGATGGTGCCGGACCTCCTCGAGATCCGTCTCGGCGAGGTCCAGATGGACGCGAGCCTCGGCCTGCCCTCCTACCGCGTCCAGCACACCTCCCTGACCCGCTCCAACTTCCTGGCCAAGCGCGCTTTCGACATCGCGTTCAGCCTCCTCGTGCTGGCCTTCGCCGCCCTGCCGTGGCTGCTGGCCGCGGTCCTCATCAGGCTCGATTCCCGGGGCCCGGTCCTCTACAAGCAGAAGCGCTTCGGCTTCAAGGGACGCGTCTTCGAGGCCTACAAGTTCCGCACCATGGTGCTCGACGCGGAAGCGCGCATCAAGTCCGTCCAGGCCTTGAACGCCCACGACGGCGCGTTCTTCAAGGCAAAGAACGACCCGCGGGTGACCCGGGTCGGCCGGCTGCTCCGCCGCTTCTCCCTCGACGAGTTCCCCCAGTTCATCAACGTCCTGCTCGGAGACATGAGCGTCGTGGGGCCCCGGCCCCTGGCCGTCACCACGGGCGAGAAGGAGAAGCTCGAGGCCGACTTCGGCCCCACGGCCAAGAAGCGCATGAACATCCTCCCCGGCATCACCGGCCTCTGGCAGGTCTCGGGACGCTCCGACGTCGACAGCGCCCAGCGCTTCGCCCTCGACATGTTCTACATCGAGCATTGGTCCCTGGGCTTGGACCTCGAGATCATCCTCAAGACCGTGCCCGCCATGGCGTTCGGAAAAGGAGCCTACTGATGAAGAAGACCGCCGTCGCCACCGCCCCCGCCGCTTCCCAGGTCAAGATCCCGTTCTTCAACGTCAAGCGGCAGTACGACGCCCTCGCCGAAGAACTCCGGGCCGCCGTCTGCCGCGTCCTCGACTCCGGCGCCTATATCCTGGGCCCCGAGGGACGGGACTTCGAAGCGGAGTACGGCCGCCTCCTGGGCAGCAAGCACGCCCTGGGGGTCTCATCGGGCACGGCGGCGCTCCGGCTCGCGCTCAAGGCCCTCGGCGTGGGTCACGGAGACGACGTCGTGGTCCCGGCCATGACCTTCATCGCCACGGCCACGGCCGTCTCCGAGGTCGGGGCCCGGCCCGTCCTGGCGGACGTGGACCCCAGGACCATGAACGTAGGCGCGGAGCAGCTCTCCGCCGCCCTCACCCGCAAGACCAAGGCCGTCATCCCGGTCCACCTCTACGGCGGCGTCGCCGACATGGGCCCCATCATGAAGCTCGCCGCGGCCAAGGGATTCCGGGTCGTGGAGGACTGCGCCCAGGCGCACCTCGCCGTCTACCAGGACCGCTGCGTCGGCACGATCGGCGACATCGGGGCCTTCAGCTTCTATCCCACGAAGAACCTCGGCGCCGCCGGCGACGCCGGGGCGGTCACCACGCAGGACGACGGCCTCGCCGCGACCCTGGTGCGGCTGCGCAACGTGGGGCGCCCGCCCACGGACAGCGGCAAGCACGAGCTCGTAGGCTACAACAGCCGCCTCGACGAGATCCAGGCCGCGGTGCTGAGGATCAAGCTCCGCCGCCTCCAGGATTGGGTGGACCGCCGCCGCAAGATCGCCTCCCGCTACGCCTCCGAGCTCGCCGGCCTTCCCCTGACCCTTCCCGAGCCCGGGACGGGAGGCACGAAGCACGGCTTCAACCTCTTCGTCGTCCGCACCCCGGACCGCGACCGCCTCATGAAGCACCTCGCGGAACGCGGCATCGGGACCGGCGTCTACTACCCCCTCCCCCTGCACCTCATCCCGGCCTACCGGGACCTCGGCTACAAGGAGGGCGGCTTCCCCGAAGCGGAGCGCACCGTCCGGACCGGACTGGCCCTGCCGGTCTACCCCGAGCTCACGGACGACGAGGTCGGCGCCGTGGCCAAAGCGGTGAGGAGTTTCTTCAAATAAAGACACGTGATTAAGATCCTCTTCGTCAGCACCTCGACCACGGTCGGGGGCGCGGAGAAGACCCTCTACACCATCGCGACCCTCCTCGACCCGTCGCGCTACGAGGTCGCAGGCGTCGTCAGCCTCAAGGCTCCAGGCGCCTACTGCCGAAGGCTCGAGGCGGCTGGCTTCGCCACCCATACCCTCGACGTCCCTGGCCGGGCCTCCTGGAAGGACGTCGGCCGGCTGGCCGAGCTCATCACCCGGACGAGGCCCCAAGTCGTGCACGCCTTCATGTACCAGGCCATCCAGATGTGCCGCCTCGTCAAGCGCTGGCACGGGGTCCCCTTCACCCTGGTCAGCTCCCCGAGGGTGAACTACCGCACCCGGGCGCTCTGGACCAAGCTCGTGGACCGTCTCCTCAAGGGCAGCGACGACCTCCTCATCGCCGAATCCAAAGCCAGCCGCGACCACCTCGTGCGCTGGCTCGGATACTCGGCGGACAAGGTGCGCGTCATCCACAACGGGGTGGACGTCGCGGGCTGGCCCATCTCGCGGCTCGAGCGCCGCCAGAAGCGGCTGGAGCTCCGCCTGGCGGCCGATGAGGTCCTCATCGGGTCGGCGGGGAGACTGGACGCCCAGAAGGGCTTCTCCACCCTCATCGCGGCCATGGGGACCCTCAGGAAGCGCCCCGTCCGCTGCGTCGTGCTCGGGGAGGGCCCCGCGAGGCCGGAGCTCGAGTCCCAGATCCGCCGGCTCGGCATCGAACGGCAGGTCATGCTCCTGGGCGAGCGCGACGACATGACCTCCTGGCTCTCGGCCCTGGACGTGTTCGTCCTCCCCTCCCTCTGGGAGGGGCTCCCCAACGCCCTCCTCGAGGCCATGGCCATGGGCCTGCCCGTCGTGGCCTCCGCGGTCGACGGAGTGCTCGAGGCCGTCGAACCGGAGAAGAACGGCCTCCTCGTGCCTCCCGGCCGCCCGGGCCCGCTGGCGGCCGCCATCTCCAGGCTCGCCGCCGACCCCGGAGCCCGGACCCGCTTGGGAGAGGCCGCCAAGGAGACCGTGTCCCGCCGCTTCGGCCTCATCGACATGATGGCGGCCTACGAGCGGACCTACGCGGAGCTCCTGGGCGCCCCGGTCCCGCAGAAGCCTGCGGGTTGAGGGGCCGGGGACGCATGTTGTAATATAACCGTTCGGGCCCATCCGCAACGGCCCCGCACCCACGATGTCGAACCTGACCCCGACGCAGATCTCCGCGCTCGTCATCTCGCGGAACCAGGCCCGCCAGCTCCTGTTCCAGAAGAAGCTCAAGGCCGCGGAGGGCTGGACCATCTCCGTCCACCTCGCCCCCTCCGGCGAGGCCGCCCTGGAGATGCTCCGGGAGACCACCTACGACCTCGTCTTCATCGACGACGACAAGCCCGACCTCGACGGCCTGCAGGTCCTCTCGCTCCTGCGCCAGCACTTCACCAAGTCCGCGGTCGTCATCGTCTCCTCCGCCGGGGACACCTCCTCGGCCGTCGAGGCCATGAAGAAGGGAGCGCTCGACTACCTCACCCACGCCGAGTTCAAGGCCCTCGACGTCCCGATCCTCTTCCAGCGCCTGCTCGAGTTCCGCAACCTCTCCAACCAGAACATGGAGCTCCGGCAGATCAACCAGATGAAGAACGAGTTCATCGCTAACATCTGGCACGAGCTCCGGACCCCGCTCCAGATCATCATCGGCTACGCCCGCGTGCTCGAGACCGGCTCCCTCGGCAGCCTCAAGGACGAGCAGGTCAAGGCCGTGCGCTCCATCGTGGACCGCTCCGAGAGCCTGCTCGAGACCATCAACCAGATCCTCCGCAGCCGGGACGCCCTCCACGACCAGAAGCTCCTCCTGCGGCCCGTGGACCTGCGCGCCTGGCTCGACGGGTTCGCCAGGAAGCCGCACCGCGGCGTCGCGAAGAAGTCCATGCGCCTGGAGACCGCCCTGCCCGGCGAGGAAGCCTGGGTCCTGGCCAACGAGGAGCGCCTGGGCGAGGTCATGGCCAACCTCCTTTCGAACGCGGTCAAGTTCGGCCCCGAGGGCAGCAGCATCCGCATCGCGCTGAGCAAGACCGCGGAGGCGGTCCAGATCGCCGTCCACGACCAGGGCCCCGGCGTCCCGCCGGAGATGCTGGCCCACGTCTTCGAGAAGTTCTACGTGGCCAAGCAGGGCCCGGTCCGCTCCCATCCCGGACTGGGGCTGGGCCTCTCGCTGTCCAAGGAGATCGTGGAGCTCCACTCCGGACGCATCTGGCTGGAGTCGGCCGGGCCGGAGAAGCCGGGGACCACCGCCATCGTCTCCCTGCCCCTGTGCCGGCCCGAGGAGCCCGAACGCCTCGTGGGCCAGGTCGAGGAGGCCCAGAAGCGCAAGGTGCTCATCGTCGAGGACAACCCGGACCTCGTGGAGGTCCTCAGGCTCTTCATGTCCTCGATCAGCCTCAACCTCGAGCTGGAGGCCGTCACCTCAGGCTTCGACGCCCTCAAGAGCATCGAGGACCGGGCTCCCAGCCTCGTGATCCTCGACGTCATGATGCCCGGCATCGACGGCATCGAGGTCATCCGCCGCATGAACCTCCTCCCCCACGGCAAGTCCATCCCGGTCCTGGTCCTGACCGGCTACATGGAAGCCGCCCAGAAGGCCATGCGCGTGGGCGCCAAGGAAGTCCTGCTCAAGCCCTTCGAGAAGGACGTGTTCGTCAAGAAGGTCACCCGCCTCCTGGCGGCCTGAGCCTCCCCCTCAGGAACCGCCGCCCGCAGGCAGGCCGGGTTATCCCCAGACTCTTCTTGTGAAGAGTCTTCTTCAGGGAACTTTTCCAGGCCTCAATCGTACATAGAGTATGGATCTCATCGCCCGGTTCAAGTCCCTGGGGGACAGGGAACTCCTGGAACACGCTGATGCCCTGGCAGCGTCGAGCAGGGAGCGCCTTTGCGAATTGCTCGCATGCCTGGGAGAAGTCGAACGAAGGAGACTCTACGCTGCAGAGGGATTCCACAGCATGTTCTCCTTTTGCGTGAGCCGGCTCCGCTGCTCGGAAGCGGAGGCGTACCGACGTCTGCATGCCGCCCGCGTCTCGGCTCAGTTTCCCGAGATACTGACCCTGCTGAGGGACGGGACCCTCTCCCTCTCAGCCGTGTCCCTGCTCGCCCCCCACCGCCGGCGGGAGGACTTCCCTGAGCTCCTCTCAAGAGCCCAAGGGCTAACCCAGAACAAGCTCGAGCTGCTCCTAGCCGAGATCGCGCCGGAACGGGCCAAGCGGGACTGCATCCGGTACCTGGGCCACGCCCCCCTGCCGGTCCTCCCGCCCAAGGAAGAGCTCTTCGCGGGCCTGCCGGACCGGGTCCCGGAGCCCGGAGAGGACGCTCCGGGCTGGGAGGCAGGCGGGGCTCGCACACCGCAGGAGCCCCTGCAGACCTCGCCGGAAGGGACGGCCCCGCACCACGGCTGCGACGCCCCGGCCCAGCCCGCGCCGGCTCATCCCCCGCCCAAGCCCCTCGTCCGCTTCTCCTTCACGGCCGACGAAGGGCTCCTGACCGAGGTCGAGCGCGCCCGCGCCCTGCTCAGGCACAAATACCCCTTTGCCAGGCTCGAGGACATCTTCCGGGAGGCGCTCTCGGAATTCCTGGAGCACCGGGACCCGGGCAGGAGGATCGCCCGCAAGAAGAGGCGGCGAAAAGGAAGCCCGGAGCCGGCGGGGGACGGGCCGCCTCCCGCCGCGGACCGCTCCAGGCGCATCCCCCGCCGGGTGCAGGACAAGGTCTGGGAGCGGGATCAGGGCCGCTGCGCCTTCGTCACTCCGGAGGGACGTCGCTGCGAGGCCACGGGCATGCTCGAGTTCGACCACATCGTGCCCTGGGCCCTGGGAGGCCTCTCGGACGACCCGGACAACGTGAGGCTCCTGTGCAGGACGCACAACCAGTGGCTGGCCCGGGTGACCTTCGGCAAGGAAGGCCCCCCGCCGCCCTAGATGGGGTCAGGTCTGGACATAAGGACATTACCTGCACGGAGATGCATCTGTATGTCCCGATGTCCAGACCTGACCCCGCCGTTGACCGCCGTTTCCCCGCCGTTTTCAGCGCTTGGCCGGAGCCGAGGCCAGGTCGAGGACCGCCTTGACGAGGGCTTCCATGCCCTCTGCGACCTGGCTGATGCGCGTGGCGAGCATGTAGCAGGGGGTGGTGGCAAGCTTCAGGTCCCGGTCCACGGCGACCCCGGTGACCGGGGTCTTCTCGTGACGGGCGCCCATGGCCTCCACGCTGCGGGCCGTGGCCGGATCGGAACCGATAGTGACCACGGGGCCGTCGCCTCCGAAAAGCCGGGCGAGGATGACCGGCGCGATGCAGGCGGCGCCGATGGGCTTGCCGGCCTGCCTCATGCCGCGCAGGACCCGCGCGACCTCGGGGTCCACCTGGCACTGCGGGCCCTCCTCGGCGAAGGAGCTCAGGTTCTTGGCCGCGCCGAAGCCTCCCGGGAGGATGACGGCGTCGAGCTCCTCGGGCCGGGCCTCGCGCAGATCACGGACCGCCCCGCGGGCCAGGCGCGCGGACTCGACGAGGACGGCGCGCTTCTCGCGGACGGGCTTGCCGCTCAGGTGGTCGACCACCGAAGCCTGGTCCTTGTCCGGGGCGAAACACACGGCCTCCGCCCCGGCCCGGTCGATGGCCAGGAGCAGCAGGGTCGCCTCGTGGATCTCCGAACCGTCCTGGACACCGCAGCCCGACAGGATCACTCCGATCTTCGGCATGAGACCTCCCGACGGACGGCCGCCGGAAGCCCGACGACAAGGGCGTCTCTCGGCTTGACCGACCGCCTCGAAAGTTTATAAAGTAGCATCGTCGCAATCAATCCTATTTCCCAGGGGGAAAGTCCAAAATCGGCAGAGATTACGGCAGCAGAGACCACAGGAGTCACGGTCAAGGCCAGTTGCGCCTCAACGCCAGGATCCAGGCCAGTCAGGTTCGCCTGGTAGACTCGGATGGGACGATGCTTGGGATCAAGCATCTCTCGGAAGCTCTGGCGATGGCGCGGGAGCGGAAGCTCGATCTCATCGAGATCGCACCCCAGGCGAATCCCCCGGTCTGCAAGATCCTCGACTACTCGAAGTTCAAGTACGAGCAGGAGAAGAAGGTCAGGGAGTCGCGCAAGCACCAGAAGGCGGGGCTGCTCAAGGAGATCCAACTGCGCCCCAACATCGGGGCGCACGACCTGGACTTCAAGCTCAAGCACGCGATCGAGTTCATCACGAACCACGACAAGGTCCGGATCACGATCGTCTTCCGCGGGCGCGAGATGCAGCACCAGGACATCGGGGCGAAGCTCCTCGAAGCCATCACCGAGAAGCTGATCGCCATCGCGGTCCCCGAGGCTCCGCCGCAGCGCGAGCGCAACCGGATGATGCTGACGTTGGTACCGAAACACTGATATGCCCAAACTGAAATCGCACAGCGGCGCCAAGAAGCGCTTCACGAAGACGGCGACCGGGAAATGGCGGCACCAGCGCGCCTACAGGCGGCACCTCCTGACCCCGATGCCCAAGAACAAGAGCCATTGCGTCCCGGGCAAGAACACCGTGACCAAGACCGAGGGAAGGATCCTCGATCGGTTCCTCCCCTACAGTTGAGCTGACATGAGAATCAAATCAGGCGTCACCACCCGTCACCACAAGAAGAAGCTGTTCCGCCTGGCGAAAGGCAACTACTCCGACAAACGGACGAAGTGGCGCCAGGTCAAGCAGCAGACCGCGAAGTCCATGGCCCACATGTACGTGGGGCGCAAGGACCGCAAGGGCGATTTCCGCTCCCTGTGGATCGAGCGCATCAACGCGGCCTGCCGCCAAGCCGACACGACCTACAGCCGCTTCATGGCCGGCCTCAAGAAGGCCGGGGTCATGTTGAACCGGAAGATGCTCTCCGAGATCGCCCTGCGCGACGAGAACTCTTTCCGGAAGCTCCTGGAGATCGCCCGCGCCGCCTAGGCACGGGCGATCCCAGACGCAGGTCCGACATCTCATGGCGACCTCCGACTGGCTGGCCGCTTTCGAGAAGACGGCTGCGGCCATCGGAGCCTGGGAGCCGTCCTCCGCCGCGACCCTTTCGGCGCTCGACGCCGTCCGGATCGACTTCCTAGGCAGGAACGGCCGGCTCACCGAGGTCCTCAAGGGGCTCAAGGACCTCCCCCTCGAGGACCGCAAGCTCTACGGCCCCAAGGCCCAGTCCGCCAGGGCCGAGCTCGAAGGGCGCATCGCGGCCCGCAAGGCCGCGCTCGAGTCCCACCGGGACCTCTCCCTGGAGAAGTCGGGGGTGGACGTCACCCTGCCTGCCTCGCCGGCCCTCCGGGGCCGTCTGCATCCGGTGACGTTGATGATGGGAGAGATGACGAGGGTCCTGGGGCTCATGGGCTACTCGCTGGCCGAAGGCCCCTTGGTCGAGACGGACTGGCACAATTTCGAGGCGCTGAACATCCCCGCGCATCATCCGGCGCGGGACGCGCACGACACCTTCTACCTCAAGGACCTGCCGACGCTGCTGCGCACCCACACTTCGCCGGTCCAGGTCCGGACCATGGAGAAGACCAAGCCCCCGCTCAAGATCGTCTGCCCCGGCAGGGCCTTCCGCCGCGACGCCGTGGACGCGAGCCACTCCGCGGTCTTCTACCAGATGGAATGTCTTGCCGTCGGCCACGGCATCACCTTCGCGGACCTCAAAGGGACGCTGGAGGTCTTCATGCGCACCCTGCTGGGCTCCTCCACCAGGATACGCTTCCGGCCTTCGTTCTTCCCCTTCACCGAGCCGTCGGCCGAGGTCGACGTGAGCTGCCTGCTGTGCGGTGGACAAGGGTCCGGGGGCGGGGGCAAAGGCTGCTCGGCCTGCAAGCAATCCGGCTGGGTCGAGCTGCTCGGGGCCGGCGTGGTCAACCCCGCCGTCTTCAAGCTCGTCGGGCTCGACCCCGAGGAATGGACCGGGTTCGCGTTCGGCATCGGCATCGAACGCCTGGCCATGATGAAATACCGCATCCCGGATATCCGCCTTTTCTACGAGAATGACCTTAGGTTCCTGGACCAGTTCGATGAAGATATCCTTTAACTGGCTCAAGGAACGCGTCGGCGTCGAGTGCGGCGCGATCGAGCTGGCGGACATGCTGCCCCGCCTGGGCATAGGCGCCGAGTCCATCGAGTCCCTGGGACCCGCCTTCACCGGGGTCGTGACCGCGGAGGTCCTCGCCAAGGACAAGCATCCCAACGCGGACCGGCTCTCGCTCTGCCAGGTCTCGGACGGCTCTCGGACCTACTCCGTGGTCTGCGGAGCGCCAAACGTCGCCGCCGGGCAGAAGGTCCCCTTCGCCAGGGTCGGGGCGGTCCTTCCGGGAGGGAAGCTCTCCAAGGCCAAGATCCGCGGAGTCGAGTCCGAGGGCATGATCTGCTCATGCAAGGAGCTCTCCCTTGAGGGAGACGCCTCGGGCATCATGGTCCTCGACCCCGCCACCAAGGCGGGGCAGGACTTCGCGGCGCTGCTCGGCGGCTCGGACACGATCCTCGACGTCGAGATCACGGCCAACAGGCCGGACCTGCTCTCGCACCTGGGGCTGGCAAGGGAGCTCTCCATCTGCCTGGGACTCCCGCTCAAGGAAAGAACGGAGCCCGCCTTCAAGGAAGACGACTCCCTGAGCTCCTTTCCGGTCGACATCCCTTCGCCCGGCGCATGTCCCCGCTACGTCGGACGGCTCATCGAGGGCGTTTCAGTCGGCGAAAGCCCTGACTGGCTCAAGACCAAACTCAAGGCCGTGGGCCTGCGGCCCATCAACGACGTCGCAGACATCACCAACTACATCCTGCTGGACTCGGGCCAGCCCCTGCACGCCTTCGACGCCGACCTCATCGAGGGCGGCCGGATCGTCGTCCGGTTCGCCAGGGCGGGTGAGAAGCTCCTCGCCTTGGACGGCAAGGAATACCCCCTGACCCCCGAGTGCCTCGTCATCGCGGACGCGGTCAAGCCCGTGGCCATCGCGGGGGTCATGGGCGGGGAGGCGACCGCGGTCACGGCCAGGACGAGGCGGGTGTTCCTCGAGTCCGCGAATTTCACTCCCGTGACCGTGCGCCGCGGCTCCCAGCTGCTGCGCCTGCGCTCGGACGCCTCCTACCGCTTCGAGCGGGGGACGGACGTCTCGGCGGCGGAATGGGCCTCCCGTTCGGCGGCCTCGCTGATCGCGAGCCTCTGCGGGGGCTCCGTGCGCGTCTCCCCAGCCCTCGACGTCTACCCCGGCCGGCGCGAGCCCTCCCCGATCCGGGTCACCGCCGACCGCATCAACTCCATCCTCGGCTCCGAATTCCCGCGCGACGAGGTCCACCGGGCCATCGAAGCCGTCTCGGCGCAGATCCGGGTCGAAGGGGATGTCCTGACGGCCCTGGCGCCGACCTGGCGCAGCGACCTGGCGACCTCCTCAGACCTGGCCGAGGAGGTCGCGCGCATCCTGGGGTACGACCGCATCCCGTCGACCGTCCCCTCCTCCGCCCTGCGGCCCATCGAGGAGCTCCGCTCCCTCGCCGTGGCCCGCAAGGCCGGCTCGCGCCTGGCGGCCTTGGGCCTCCACGAGTCTCTGACCTACGACTTCATCTCCGAGAAGAGCGTCTCCCTCCTCGAAGTCCCCGAGGAACGGTGGGTCAGGCTCGCCAACCCGCTGACCGAGGACTGGACCGTGCTCCGGCCCTCGCTCATCCCCGGCCTGCTCCAGAGCCTGCGCCGCAACGTCGAGCGGCAGGCGGAGTCGGTCCGCCTCTTCGAGTCCGGCAAGGTCTACCTTCGCGACGCCTCGGGAGTGCGGGAGCGGCCCCACCTGGCCGGCATCCTCTACGGGCCTCTCGTGCCCGCCCATTGGAGGGCCTCCAAGGAGAAGACCGGCATCTTCGAGGCCAAGACCATCCTGGCGGACCTGCTCTCGGGCGTCCCCGGGCTCGAGTGGACGACGGAAGGCGGGAACGGCGGCTTTGCCGGGGAGAACCTCCTGCTCCCGGGCAGCCGCGTTTTCATCCGGAACGCCTCGGGCGTCCTGGCCCGCCTCGGGACCCTCCACCCGAAGCTTGCCCGCGCCTGGGAGGTCGACCGCGAGCAGCCCGCGGTCTTCGAGCTCGACCTCGAGCTCCTCGCGGAGGCTTCCTCCGGCCCCAAGGTCTTCCAGCCGCCGAGCCCCTTTCCGTCCTCGTGGCGGGACCTGTCGGTGGTCATCCGCGACAGCGTGCCCTACGCCGACCTGGAGGCCGCCATCCGGGGCCTGCGCATCGCCGAGTTGGACTCCGTCGAGCTCGTGGACCTCTACGCCGGCAAGGGCGTAGCCGACGGCCACCGGAGCCTGAGCCTGCGCTTCGTCTTCCAGCTCCCGGACCGGACGCTCAAGGACGCGGAGGTCTCCGCGGCCGCAGACAAGATCCTGGCGGAGCTCGGCAAGAAGTTCGGGGCGGAGTTGAGGAAATGAGCCTCATCGTCGTCGGGAAGAGCGAGCTCAAGGCGCTCGAGAGCCACGTCGCGGAGGCAGCCAAGAGGCTCCGGGAGCTCGGCGGCGAGAACCGCCGGCTCGCCGAGGAGGGGGCCCGCCTTCGGACGGAGCTCCACCGCGTCCGTGAGGAGCTCCGCTCAGCCTCCTTCAAGCTGGCCCGGAACGAGCGCCTCAAGGAGCGCCTGGAGAAGCTGGCCAAGAAGCTCGACAGCGTCGTTTGATTTCAGTCCCGGCCCGGCGAACCGGGCCGCGGAGGAGCCGCCGTGAAAGACACGTACGAGATCGAGATCCGCAAGAGGCGCTTCATGGTCGAGGTCGAGGGCATGACCCACATGGAGGTCAACGTCCTCGCCAAGGAAGTCGAGAACAAGATGCTGGCCATCGAGTCCAAGTACGGGACCCCCGACACCTCCAGACTCGCGGTCCTGACCGCGCTCGAGTTCGCCATGGAGCTCAGCCAGCTCCGGGAGTCCTTCGACATCGCCAAGGACGCCGCGGAGAAGAAGATCATCGAGCTCGACTACGCGCTCGGCTCCGCCGTCGAGTCCGCGGCCGGGAGGTAAGGATGGACGCGGAGCTCTTCCCCACGGAGCTCCAGCCGCGCGACCAGCCCCTGGCCGCGCGCATGGCCCCCAAGCGCCTGGAGGACTTCGCCGGCCAGGAGCACCTGGTGGGGCCGGGCAAGATGCTCCGCCGCCTCGTCGAGTCGGGCAGGCTCAGCTCCGCCCTCTTCTATGGCCCGCCGGGCACGGGCAAGACCGCCATGGCCCGCCTGGTCGCCGGCCTCTCCGGAGCCAAGGTCGTGGAGCTCAACGCCGTGGTCGCGGGCGTGGCCGAGCTCAAGAAAGTCCTCGAGGCCGCCAAGTACGACCGGGCGGCCAAGGGGCAGAAGACCCTGCTCCTCCTCGACGAAATCCATCACTTCAACCGGACCCAGCAGGACACGCTCCTGCCCGCGGTCGAGCGCGGGGAGGTCATCCTGGTGGGACTGACCACCGAGAACCCCTCCTTCTACGTCAACGCGGCCCTGCTCTCGCGCTTCACGGCCTTCGAGTTCAAGCCCCTCACCGAACGCCACCTGGGCGCCATCCTGGACCGGGCCGTCACGGACGCAGAGAGCGGCTTGGCCTCCTTCAAGCTCGCGGTGGACGGGCCTGCCCGGGAGCACCTGGTGCGCATGTCCTCCGGGGACGCCCGCAGGCTCCTCAACGCCCTGGAGCTGGCCGCCCTCTCCACGCCCACGGCCAAGGACGGCAGCCGGGCCATCACCCTCCAGGTCGCGGAGGAGAGCATCCAGAAGCGGGCCGTGCGCTACGACAAGCGCTCCGACGACCACTACGACCACATCTCGGCCTTCATCAAGTCCCTGCGCGGGTCGGACCCTGACGCGGCCCTCTACTGGATGGCCAAGATGCTCGTGGCCGGAGAGGACCCGCGCTTCATCGCCCGGCGCCTCCTCATCGCGGCCTCCGAGGACGTGGGCACGGCCGATTTCCGGGCCCTCCTGGTGGCCCAGGCCGCCTTCAACGCCGTGGAGGTCCTAGGCATGCCCGAGGCCAGGATCCCCCTGGCCCAGGCCGCGGTCTTCGTGGCCTCGGCCCCGAAATCCAACGCAGCCTACCTCGCGGTGGAGGCGGCCATGAAGGAAGCCGCTGAGGGCCCGGCCCGCGAGGTGCCCCTGCACCTGCGCGACGCCAACCTCGACGCCGAGTCCCGCGGCCACGGGCGGGGCTACCAGTACCCGCACGACTTCCCGAACCACTGGGTGCGCCAGGCCTACATGCCCGACCCCAAGCGCTTCTACGAGCCCTCGGACCAGGGAGACGAAAAGCGCATCGCGGACTTCTTGAAGCGCCTCAAGGGCGGCGCATGAGCCCCTCTCCACGCCCCGGCCGGCCGGAGGGCGCCGCGGGCCCTGAGCTCGACTTCGGCGAGCCAAGCCGCAAGGTCTACAGCGTCGCGGAGCTGGTCACCCGCATCCACGACCTCCTCGAAGGCGCCTACCAGGAGGTGTGGGTGGAGGGCGAGATCTCCGGAGCGCGCGCCTACCCTTCGGGCCACACCTACTTCACCCTCAAGGACGCCCAGTCCCAGCTCTCGGCCGTGCTCTTCAAGGGCTACGCGAGCTCCATGAAGTTCGAGCCCAAGGACGGCATCAAGTGCCTGGTGCGCGCCCGGGTCTCGGCCTACGTGGCCAGAGGCTCCCTCCAGCTCATCGTGCTCCACATGGAGCCCAAGGAGAAAGGCGCGCTGCAGCTGGCCTTCGAGCAGCTCAAGGCCAAGCTCGCGGCAGAAGGCCTCTTCGACCCTGGCAGGAAGAAGCCCCTCCCCGCCTTCCCCAGGAGGGTCGGACTGGTGACCTCCCAGCAGGGAGCAGCGGTCCGGGACATGCTCACGGTCCTCAAGCGGCGTTGGGAGGGACTTGAGATCACGCTCTTCCCGGTCAAGGTCCAGGGGGAGGGCGCGGCCCTGGAGATCAGCGCGGCCATCGCCGCCTTCAACGAGCATTTCCCCGAGACCGACGTCCTCCTCGTGGGCCGCGGCGGCGGCTCCATCGAGGACCTCTGGGCCTTCAACGAGGAGCCCGTGGCCCGCGCCATCGCGGACTCGAAGATCCCCGTGGTCTCCTGCGTGGGCCATGAGACCGACTTCACCATCGCCGACTTCGTGGCTGACGTCCGGGCCCCCACGCCGTCGGCCGCGGCCGAGCTCGCGGCCCCGGACAAACCCGCGCTCCTGGCCCGGATCAGGGAGACCAGCCGCAGCCTCGCCGCGGTCATGACCGGCCGCTTGGCCCGCGTCGAGGCGAGGCTCAAGGCCGCGGCCGGGCACCCTTTCCTCCAGGCGCCGCACCGGCTCTACGAGGAGCGCATCCGCAGGGTCGACGACGTGGCGGTGCGCCTCCCCGAAGCCATGGGGAGGCTCCTCTCCCACAAGGAGAAGGACCTCAAGCTCCTGCTCGAGAAGCTCCAGGCCCTGAGCCCGCTCAACGTCCTCTCCCGCGGCTATGCCATCGCCTGGAAGCTGCCCGGAGAGGAGCTCCTCCGCCGCTCCTCCCAGACCAAGAAAGGCGACAAGCTCCGCGTGCGCCTGCACGAGGGCGAGATCCATTGCGAGGTACTTGAATGACGAAGAAGCCCGCTTCCAAAGAATCCTTCGAGGCGTCGCTCGAGACCCTCGAAGCCATCCTGCGCGAGCTCGAGACCGGAGACAAGGGACTCGAGGAGTCCCTGGGACTCTTCGAGAAGGGCGTGGGCCTGGCCCGGAGCCTGACGACCCAGCTCGAGGAAGCCAAGCACAAGGTGGAGGTGCTGGTGAAGGAAGGCAAGACCGGCACGCTCACGAAGAAGCCTCTTGATGAAACGGCTGAATAAGAGAAAGAAAAAGACGAACGGACACGGCCCGCGCGCAAGCGCACGCCGCTTCCGCGCGGTGTTTTTCGACATCGGCAACGTGCTCCTGCATTTCGAGCCCGGGTGCATCCTCAAGACCTTCGTCCGAGTCCTGGGGAAGAACCCCATCAAGGTCCTGGCCTTCCTCAAGGCCAAGGACCTCATCGACCCTATCGAGCGCGGCCTTCTGCCGCCCAAGGAGCTCTACAGGCGCTTCTGCGAATCCTTCGGCTACCGGGGGAGCTTCGCGACCTTCAAGAGGCTCTGGTCGGACCACTTCACCCTCGAGCCCTCGACCGCCGCCATGCTCAAGGCCGCGGCCAAGACGCACAAGGTCTTCCTCCTCTCCAACACCAACGAGATCCACTACGACTTCATCCGCAAGAACTACGCCTTCCCGCGCCACATCCACGGCGCCATCCTGTCCCACGAGGTGGGGCTGCGCAAGCCCGAGCCCGCCATCTATAAGGAAGCCCTCAGGCAGGCCGGAGTGCGGGCCTCGGAAGCGGTGTTCATCGACGACCTGCCGGAGAACGTGGAAGCAGCGTCCAAGGTGGGCATCCACGCCATCCTCTATCCGGGACCCAAAGAGCTCCGGCGCCAGCTGACCGAGCTCGGAGTGCTCTGAGCGGTGCCTGGCATTGTATTGATTGTATTTTTCAACTGAAAAATACAATCAATACAATGCCAGGCACCGTAAAAAGTTAATGAATAGCCAGCAGGTTGACCCCGACCACGCGCCACTGCGAGGCCGCGAGCCTGGAGAAGTACCCCATGACCGGCACGTCCTCGACCTGGCGGCCGTAGGCAGCGTGCCGCAGGACCTTGCGGCCTCCGACTTCGACGACGAGGGTCTGATGCGTGATGAGCACGGGCTTATCAGCCCTGGGCTCGCGCACGATGTTGGCGATGGTGCCTGACGGGATCGCTGCCAGGACCGCGGGGAGCGCCTCCACCGGGATGAAGGGGATGCGCGCCTCCTCATCGGGCAAGCCTTCCCCGCGGCTGCGCAGGACCGCGAGCTTGGCTTCCAGTTCCTCAGGGGAGAGGCCCGGGAAGCCCTGGATATCGTCTTTGGTCTTGCCAGCGTACCAGTCAGCTTTGGAGACCAGCTTGACCGCGACCTTGGCCTTCCCCCCTCCGACACGCTCGGTGATGTCCTCGATGAAGCCGGCCCTGATGTTGTTGGGGAGCCAATCCGTCTCAGGGAAGTGGTTGCGGGTCTCGTAGCCGACGGCCCCGTCCTTGTAGCGGATCTTCTGAAGAGTCGTCTTCAGAGCCTTCTGGAGATTCCGCTCAAGAGACAAGGCCATGACCTGCTCCACGAAGGTCGTGCAATCCGCCTGTTGGAAGCTGTAGAGCGGGTCGCGGTCGAATTCGGCCTTGTTTCCCTCGCCCAGAGGCCCGAGCTTGTAGGGCGTCGTCAGGAAGCCGGCGCTCACCGCTGCGACGCGGCCGGCCAGGTCAGGCTGCTCCCGGTGGATCCTGGACAAGGCGCCTGCGATGGCGGCCTCGCTCATGCCGTGGAAGCGCAGCGGCGCAGCCGCCAGGCTGGGCAGGCGCATGGTCAGGGCAAGGAAGAGAGCGGCAGGCATCGCACGCAGCCACGGGCTTGGCATGGCCTAATCCTACCATTTCACGCCTGGCTGCGATCTCCCTCTTGCTCCCGAAGGATTTGGTAGGATGGGCCCTGATGGCGAGAACCAGCGTCGGAGCCGTGATCGCGAACCTGGTCCTCTTCATCCTGCTGACCTCATCCCAGGCTTTCCAGAACCTCCACCACCACTGGATCTTCCCGCTCATGGCAGGAGCCTTCATCGCGGAGTGGGCCGCGGCCTGGGGCCTTTCGCGCTGGATCAAGCCCGCGGCCTGGTTCGACCCAAAGGCCGCGAGAGCGACGGTCCTATCCCTGCTCTCCGTGCTCATCATCATGGGCATCGTCCGGCATTCGTCCATCCTGCACTGCGCGGCCCGCTGTTCCCTGAAGCTCGGGGCTGCCTGCGTGCTGGCCGCTTGCGTGCTCCTGGCCCAGGCCAGGCTGAACGATCCCGCGTGGGATGAGACGCGCTGCAAGGCCGCGGCTCTGGCTTGCCTGCTCTGGGCGGGCTGGCTCTACGGCTTCGGGCTCCTGGGAGCCGCGCCGGCGGCTCTCGACCGGGTCTTCGCGGTCCTGGGAGGGCTCCTCCTGCTCGGCTGGAGGGAACCGGTGCTCCGGTGGTGCGGCCTCGGAGTCCTGGCGAGCCTGCTCATCCGGCGGACAGGCAGCGAGCTTGCGGTCATCATCCTGGCCGTGCCGGCCAGCCTCGCCTTCCTCCGGCTGACGGGCTCAGCGACCGGCCATGAGATCCAGCGCGAGCTTCACGAAGAGCGCGGCGCAGACTAGCAGGACCACGGGCCTGATGACCGCGGCCCCCTTGCGCACGCCGAGGTGGCTTCCCACCGCGTGCCCGGCCAGGCTGGCCGCGCCCATGGCCAGGCCGAGCCCGAGGTCAAGCCTGCCCGCCCAGAGGAAGGCCAGCAGGGCGGCCACGTTGGTGGCGAGGTTGAGAACCTTGGCGCGCGTCGTGGCCTCGAGCAGCCCGTAGCCGCACAAGCCGGTCAGGGCCAGGGCGAAGAAGGTCCCGGTCCCGGGGCCGAAGAACCCGTCGTAGGCGCCCACCGCGAAGGCGATGGCCCAGGATCTGCCGCTGAGCTGGCGGCGGGAGAGCCTGCCGCTCCGGTCCTCCTTGCCGAACCCAGGGTCGGAGTAGACCGCCAAGGCCACGAGCGGCAGGGCAGCCAGGAGGAGCGGCCTCAGATACGCGGGGTCGAGGCTGACCGCGAGCCTGGCCCCGCCGTAGGAGCCGACCACCGCGGCGGCCACGACCGGGAGGAAAGGCCTCCACGCCAGGCGGATGCTCCTGCTGTAGCGCGCCGCCGAGGCCACGGTCCCCACGGTCGAGCCCAGCTTGTTGGTGCCCAGAACGAGCCCCGGGTCCAGGCCCACGGAGAGGTACGCCGGCAGGGTGATGAGCCCGCCCCCGCCCGCCAGGGCGTCCACGATGCCGGCCAGGAAGACCAGGCCGGCCAGGATGGACAGCTCGGCGCCCGACATCCCAGCCATCATGAAGCGCCATCCTACAATAGTCGGCGCTCGCCATGGTATCATCTGACTATGACGACCCTCTTCCTCCTGCTCTTCTCAGCCGCGCTCCACGCCGCCCCAGCCTCCCCGGCCAAGCCTCCGGAGAGCTTGGTGACCCAGGGCATCCCAGCCATCCCGGCCGCGGTCTCCGAGAGCGCAGGCCGCTACCAGAACGCGCGCTCCGCCGTGTTCCTGGACTGGGACCCGCAGGGCGCAGGCATGCTCATCACCACGCGCTTTGGCGACACGTCCCAGCTCCACCGGGTGCGCTCCCCTCTCGGAGCGCGGACCCAGCTCACCTTCTACGACGAGCCCGCCGGCTGGGCCGTGTTCCGACCCGGCTGCGCGGAGAACGGGTTCGTGTTCACGAAGGACCAGGGCGGCGACGAGGCCTACCAGCTCCACTGGTTCGACCTCGCGACCTCCTCCGTCACCCTGCTGACCGACGGAACGTCGCGGAACATCGGAGCCCTCTGGGACCATGACGGCGACCGCCTCGCCTTCTCGAGCACCCGCAGGAACGGCATGGACTTCGACATCTACGTCTCGACCCCTGCTGCGCCGCTGGCCGCGCGCCTGATCCTGCCCACGACCGGCCTTTGGGTCGCGTCGGACTGGGCGTACGACGGCGAGAGGCTCCTCCTTATCCAGCGCCTGTCCAACCGCGAATCCCGGGTCCACGTCCTGGAGGTGGCCTCAGGGACGGTCTCGGAGCTCATGCCGTACTCCGGCAGGAAGATCAACTACTCCTTTGCGCGCTGGTCCCCGGAAGGGAAGTACGTCTACTTCGTGTCGGACGAGTGGGGCGAGTTCAGGGAGCTCGGCCGCCTCCACGTCCAAAACGGGGTCAAGGAGCGCCTCTCCCAGGACCTGCCCTGGGACATCGAGGACCTCGACCTTTCCCCGGACGGGGAACTCCTGGCGTATCTCTACAACGAGGAGGGCTTGAGCCGCCTGGCCGTGCTCAAGACCGGCAGCCGCCGGCCCGTGAAGGTCCCGGAGCTCCCCATGGGCGCGGCCTACGGCCTGCGCTTCAGCCCTGACTCGCGGCGCCTGGGCGTCACCGTGACCACGCCCCGCTCTCCCGGCGACGCCTTCAGCCTGGACCTCAAGAAGAGCTCCTGGACCGCCTGGACCGAGAGCGAGCTGGGCGGCCTCGACAGCCGGAGCTTCGTTGAGCCCGAGCTCATCCGGTATCCGACCTTCGACCAGGCGGACGGCAAGACCCGCATGATCCCGGCCTTCGTCTACCGGCCGGGGCCCGAAGTCGCGGGCCCGCGGCCGGTCCTCATCGCCATCCACGGCGGACCGGAAGGCCAGGAGAGGCCCACGTTCGCCTCCCAGTACCAGTATTGGGCCAAGGAGCTGGGGCTCGTGGTCATCGCGCCCAATGTGCGCGGCTCCGAAGGCTACGGCAAGGCCTACAGGGACCTCGACGACGGCTTCAAGCGGGAGGATTCGGTCAAGGACATCGGCGCCCTGCTCGACTGGATCGCGTCCCAGCCCGGCATGGACCCCTCGCGGGTGGCGGTCTACGGAGGCTCCTACGGCGGGTACATGGTGCTCGCCTCCATGGCCCGCTTCCCGGACCGCGTCAGAGCCGGGGTCGATACCGTGGGCATCAGCAACTTCGTGACCTTCCTCGAGAACACCCAGGCCTATCGCAGGGACCTGCGCCGCGCGGAGTACGGCGACGAGAGGGACCCCGAGATGCGGGCCTTCCTGCAGTCCATCTCCCCCACGACCCTGTCCGGGAACATCAAGGCCGCGCTCTTCGTGTCCCAGGGAGCCAACGACCCCAGGGTCCCGTCCTCGGAGGCGGAGCAGATCGTGGCCGCGGTCAAGAAGAACGGCGCAAGCGTGTGGTACCTCCTCGCCAAGGACGAGGGCCACGGCTTCGGCAAGAAGCGCAACCTCGACTACTACAGGGACGCGGTGTCGCTGTTCCTGCGGCAGCACCTCATCGGGCCGTGAAGAAACGCCTGGACCTCATCCTCGTGGAGCGCGGGCTCTTCCCCACCCGCGCCAAAGCCCAGGCAGCGGTCATGGCCGGGACCGTGCTGGTGGACGGCAGGCCAGAGACCAAGGCCGGGACCCCCGTGCCCGAAGAGGCCGCGCTCTCCGTTACGGCCCGCTGCCCCTTCGTCTCGCGCGGCGGGCTCAAGCTCAGGGCCGGCCTGGACGCCTTCCCGTTCGAGGTCGCGGGCCGGGTCTGCCTGGATGTGGGCGCCTCGACCGGAGGCTTCACGGACTGCCTCCTCCAGGCCGGAGCTGCCAAGGTCTACAGCATCGACGTCGGGACAGGGCAACTCGACCTCAAGCTCCGCTCCGACCCCAGGGTGGTCTCGCGGGAGAAGACCCACGCCCGGGACCTGGCTCCGGACCAGTTCGACCCCTCCCCGGACCTCTGCGTCATCGACGTCTCGTTCATCTCGCTCACCAAGGTCCTGCCCCCGGTCCTTGCCTGCCTGGCCAGGCCCTTCGACATCGTGGCCCTGGTCAAGCCCCAGTTCGAGCTCGGCCCCAAGGAGGCTCCCAAGGGCGTGGTCCGGACCGAGGAGAAGCGCTTGAAGGCCGTGGCCCTGATCCGGGAGCTCCTGCCCTCCCTGGGCCTGGCAGAGGCCGGGCTCCTGGCCTGCCCGGTGCACGGGCCCAAGGGCAACGTGGAGTACCTCCTCCACCTCGTCTCGGCCTAGCTGCCGCGGTAGAAGAGTTTTCCGGAACGACGCGAGGCACGGATCGTGCCGCTGTGGACGAGGCCCGAGAGGAGCGCCTGGACCTCGGCCGCCTTGAGCCCGAAGCTGTGCGCGATGTCTTCGGCGGTCACGGGCCGGCGGAAGATCATGTCCGCGACCTGCTCCGCCGTGGCCTTGCCCGGTTGACGCGCCTTCTTCGAGCTCGCCGCGATGAGCACGGCCTTGGGGCCGAAGAGCACTTTGGCCCTGGCCAGGACCGCTGGAGAGGCGGGCCGGACCCTCGAGTCCGAAGGCCGGACCGGGGAGTTGATGTCCACGCGGTCCGGCCGGATGCGGTCGATGCACGCCTTGAGCCGCCGCAGCTCCGCCAGGGAGTCGTTGTACCCCTTGACCAGCATGACCTCCAGCCAGAGCTTGCCCTGATAGCGCTTCCGGAAATCCACGAGCCCCTGGACGACCTTCTCCAGGGGGAGCCCGGGGACCGGCCGGTCGAGCTTCTTGAACGCGGCCGGGCTTGCCGCGTCGAGGGACGGCAGGACCGCGTCTGCGGCCATGAGGTCCCGGGCCACGTCCGGCTGCCAGAGCAGGGTGCCGTTGGTGATGACCGCCACCGGCACCTTCGAGAGCCTCTTGGCTCCGCGGATCATGGCGCCCAGCTCCGTGTTCAGGGTCGGCTCGCCCGAGCCGGAGAAGGAGATGAAGTCGATGTCTCGGCTGCCCTTCAGGGCGGCTGAAAGCTCATCAAGGATCTCCTTCGCGCGGACGTAAGCCTTCCTCTCCAAGGTCTTCCGCGTCGTCTTCCCCAATTGGCAGTACACGCAGTCCAGGTCGCAGGTCTTGAAGGGGAGCGCGTCCACGCCCAGGGAATAGCCCAGCCTCCGCGAAGGCACCGGCCCGAACACGCGGCAAGGCCCGCGGCTCCCGCGAGCCATCAGCCGCCTCCCTGCCTGGATGAGATCTCGGCTGCCAAGGACAAGGCCTTCCACCCGAGCCTCTCCATGAGCCCGGGTCTGAAGGAACACTGAGGGTCCTCGGCCATGGGATCGTCGGTCAAGGCCCAGCCGATGGCGCGGCAGCCTCCGCAGCGCCAGCGCAGGGGACAGCGGCCGCACCAGCCCTTGAGCCGGTCGCGGTCCCGCAGAGCCTCCATCTCCGGGCTCTCCCACAGCTCGGCGAGCGGGGTCTTCAAGGCGCTGCCCAAGGGGATGGGCATCCTCCGGCAGGCGTAGACCGCGGCGTCCGCGTCCACGCAGATGCCGCAGTAGCCGGCTGAGCAGCCGTCCGCCTCCCTGCCCTGCTCCGCGCAGCGGAAGAAGGGCTTCCACAGCGGGTCTCGAAGCGGGATGTCGAGCTTCGGATGCTCGGCCTTGAACCCATGGATGAGGTCGAAGGACTTCTTCAGCTCCGCCGGAGAGAGCATCGAGTCCTTCATGGCCTTGCCCGAGCCGCAGGGCACTAGGCGGTGGAAGCCCAGGCGGTCGGCGAAGCGCTCCGCCAAGGCCAGGATCCCGGCCAGGTCAGCCGCGCTCGCCTTGGTCAGGGTCACGGCGAAGGTGACCCCGACCCCTGCCTCGCGCAGGCACCTTGCCGCCTCCAGGACTTTCTCGAAGGTCCCCTCTCCCCGTACCGCGTCGTGGGCGTCCTCCATGCCCTCGAGACTGAGTTGGACGATGGAGCAGGCATGGGCCTTGAGCTCGCCGGCTGCCTTGCGGTCGATGAGGGTGCCGTTCGAGAGCATCCTGGCCTGCAGTCCGGCCTCAGCCGCCCAATCGAGGACCGTGAAGAGATGCGGGGAGAGCATGGGCTCTCCTCCGGCGAGCTGGACCCTGGCCTTGTCCTGCGGCATGGACCGCCTGAGGTCCAGGAGGTTCTCCCACACCGCGCGCAGGTCCGCCAAGGACGGCTCGGTCTTGGCTCCCTGCCTGTAGCAGTGCCCGCAGGAGAGGTTGCAGCGGTCCGTGATGTGCCATTGGAGGAAGAACGGCTCCCCGGACCGAAACCCCCTCCTGTCGGACGTCATCCTCCGCAGCTCCCGCAGCTCGAACAGCTCGAGCAGCTCGAGCAGCTCGAACAACTCGAGCTGCTGCCGCCCGAGTAGGAGGAGCCGCCGCCGCTGCTGCCGCAGTTGCCCTTCTTCACGCAGTTGTAGCAGCCCCAGATCAGGAACGACCCCACCGTGACCAGGACGGTCGCGACCCAGAAGGGATGGACCTCCTGGCCCCGGCGGCCGCTGCCGTAGGACCGCGAAGAGGACGAGACCGTCGGAACCTTGCGCACCACCAAGCCCGGGTAGAAATTCACCCCGAACCCGGCATGACCAGGGGAGGAGGACTTGAACTCGAAGGCCCTCCTGCCGTCCGGCAGGGTACGCTCCTCCGCCTTGCGGCCGGCCAGCATGACCCTGGAAGGCGTGAAGCCCTCAGGGAAGACGAAGCGGTAGGTCACGTCCGACACGTCCACCTTGAAGTTCGAGACCCAGGGCGCGGAGAACACGTTGTAGTCCTTGTCTCCTCCCAGCGCGCCCTTGATCCGGAACCGGATGATGATCCCGGCCTCGGAATCCTGGAGAGGCGGGTCGAACTTCCAGGACAGGCGGGTCTCCCTCATGGCGTCCTGGGAGAAGCGCATGGGCTTGCCGCCGGCTTCGGCCACCGAGACGTCCGAGATCGGCAGGGTGCCCACGAACTTGAAGCCCTCGGCCTTAGGGGTCCCGAAGGCGTGATAGCGCAGCTCAAGCGTGGCGATGATGTCCGAATATTCGCCGCGCCTGTCCTTGACCGGCTCGAAGGTCGCGATATAAGGCGAGATGCGGCAATCAGCGCTCATGGTCAGCCTCCGGTCCCCGCGGGCATGAAGTCCTCGATCTTGGCGGTGAGCAGGTCCAGGGACGCGACGAACTCAGTCTGGACCTCGCTCAACCCGGCGGCAGGCTTCCCGTCGCCCCTGCGCTTCCACCAGGCCGGGACCTTGGCGCCGGCCGCGCAGAAGCGGCGGACCCAATCCGTCCGGACCCGGAAGATGACGGCGAAGGGCAGTCCCTTCTGGAACTCGGCGTCCCTGCGTTCCTCGTCGGGAGGAGGGATGAACATCTCGATGCCGAGACGGCTGCCCAGGACCGCGGCCTTCTCAGCCGAGCCCTTGACCGTGCGCTGGGGCATGGCCGAGGCGAAGGCGAAGAAGAAGAACGAGGAGAACATGAGGCCCACCCCGACCTTGGCGAGCCAGCTCACCCCGCCTTCTCCGATGAAGGGCTGGACCAGGACCAGGCCGAAGCCCAGGGCCACGACCGCGCCGAATCCCAGGGCGGCTCGTGCGGCCGTACACTTGCTGGCGAGCGCCCGGCGCGCCATGAAGAACGGGAGCGCGAAGCCCGCCACCGCGCCCAGGAAGAAGCGCACCGGAGCCGCGCCCGCCGCCAAGCACAGGATGGCCGCGGAGAGGAGAGCCGTGCCTGCGACCGTGTACGTCTTGCGCTCGACCGAGGGATCCTTGCGGAAGAACCCTTGAGCAGCGGTCTCCGCGTAGACCGCGTCCAGGACCCTGGCCCCCTCTCCGGGCCCGGCCGCGCCGTCCGGAGAGGTCAGGAGCTCCGCCAAGGCCTTGCGGTGCGGGGCCAGGCCCTCGAAAGGCTTGGAAGGACGCACGCTCAGGCTCCCGGCGTTCCCGTCGCTCCCGGGCGCGTACTCGAGCTCGAGATAGCCGTCCTTGGCCATGTCCAGGGCAGCGGCTGCGAGGTCCCTGCTGTCCACGTATTCGTCGGCCACCGTGCCCGCGACCTCGGGAGCCAGCTCCTGCCCTCCCTCGTGCCACTCCGATCCTTCAGGCACGGGGTCCATGCCCCGCAGCAAATACGCGGCCAGCAAGGCGAGGAAGGCAGCCAGCGGCAGGAGGAACATGAGGATGCTGCCTCCGGTGGTCTTCATGAACTTGACCAGGCCGAAACCAGGCCGAGCCGCGCCCTTGGGCACGGAGACCATGAGCCGCAGCGGCGTTCCGGCCGGGAGCCGTTCGGCGACCATGGTGACGCCTGACGCGGCCGGCTTGAGCGCCGTGCCCTCCGCGCCTCCGAGCACCGTGGCCTTGAGCGTCCGGCAGCGCAGGATGGCGATGACATCGGCGAAACCCCGGGTCTGAGCCGGGCTGATCACCCCCCAGGTCAGAAGGTCCGCTTCCTCCCCCGCGGTGAGCGCATGGCCGAGGGTGTAGCTGACGTCGAAGGGGAAGGCTTCGTCTCCGGGCTCCCTGGACCATTCGATCAGAGCGGCGCCCTTGAGCCTGCGCGCCGTGAACGGCAGGTCCGCGCCGCTTTTGCCCAGGGTCCGGACGCGGACGTCCTTCAGGCTGCCGAAACCCGCCACATCCACGGCAAAGCCGCCCGGCACCCCCTCGGGAAGGGTGAGGAGCACCTGCACGGCCAGGGCCCCGTCCTCCAGCAGGGACGCCAATGCCTCTGCTCGCGCCCCGGACAGGACCGGCGTCTGCGGGGCAGCGGCCTTGGCCGCTGCCCCGCCTCCGGCCGCGCCGACCTGGAGCGACCGCTTGGCAGGCGCGGCGGCGAGGCCTGGGGCAGGACCGAGCAGGGCCAGGGTCCCGGCTGCGAGGAGGGTGCGGCAAAGCGTTTTCATCATGCGGGGATTATCCCTAATTTTGCCTTCGGTTTGCACTGTCCGCATCTGGTAAAATCCCGGATGGCGGACCGCCCCATGAGAACCCAGGAGCAAGCACCTGCGCCGATCCTCCCTCCTCTAGCGGAGAAGCTCGCGGCAGGCATCGCCCTGGCCCACGGGCTGGGGCTTTTCCTGGCCCCCGGGATCCTGGGAGGCCGCGGAGCAGCCGGAGGTTCTGCGGGCATCCCGCTCCTCCCATATCTGGGCGTCATCCTGTCGCTGGAAGCGGCCCTGCTGTCGTCGAACCTCTCGCGGAATGGAGGCGCGTGGATCCCGGGTCCTGTGATGGGTGGTCTGGATCTCATCGGTCGGAGGTTCGCTTCCTTCTATCGAGGCGGAGTGCTGCTGATCCTGCTGGGCTGCCTCTTCGCGGGGGGCCAGACGCTCCTGTCGTTCCAGGACCGCCGGGCCCTCGGAGTCCCTGGCATCGCCCTGGTCCTGCTTCTCGCATTCCACCGCTTCTGGTCCGAACGGACAGCGGCCCTCGGCTACACGGCCGCCGGACTGCGCAGGACCTTCGCCCCGGGCCTGCACCTCGCCTGGTTATTGGGCTCCGCTGTGCTCCTCTTCATGACGCCGTTCGCCTCCGTGGTCCGCAGCGGCCCGCTGGTCCTAGCACTCGCAGGAGCGGGCCAAGCCCTCCAACTCCTCCATCTGATGGCCAAGATCGTGCTCCGGGCCGCGCCGCTGCATCCGACGCTCGCGGCCCGCCTCGCGTCGTCTCGCCCGCCGCTCGACCTGGAGAGCTTCGAGCACAAGGTCCTGCGCCAGCCTCAGGCAGCCCCGCGGCCCCAGACCGCGGACGCGGTCCTCGTCGAGTCGGGCTCCTTCCGCGTGGATGTCTCGCGGCTCCTGGACAAGCTGCGCGACCACCAGCTTCCGGACCCCAAGGACTTCATCCTGGCCTGGCTGCGCTGCGCGACCGCCTCGGGCGCCAAGGACATCGGCCTCGACCCAGTGGAAGGCGGCCTGCGCATGACGTTCGACGGAAGACCGTTCTCCTCCCAGGAGCTCGGAAACCCCTACGGAGCCCTGCTCGACCCCGAAGCCTCCGAAGCCCTCAGGGGACGGCACTTCGCCTACGGGCTCCTCGCGGCGCAGCGCCTCAAACCTGACAGCATCAAGGTCTTCTCAGGCCCTTCCAAGGACCGGGCAGTCATGGTCCTGGCGGACAAGGAGTCGTCGTCCGGGAGCCCTTCCGCCGAGCCCGGCAAGGGCACCGTCATCGAGCTCCGTTGGCCCGAGACCGCCTCCAAGCCCGACGTCCAAGGCATCATCGAGCGCGCGGTGCGCGCCTTCGGTCTGTGCAAGGCAGAGCTCCGAGCCGCGGGCAGCAAGGTGAACCCCTACCCCTGGGAGGCCTCGCCGGGCGAGCCCGTCGGGAAATGGCAGATCGCGTCCGGCGAAGGCTGCCGCGGCGCCGTCCGCCATTTCGTCCCTGCCCCGGACGAGCTGCCCAAGGCCGAGATCCACGTCTACGTGCTCGGCACCTTCATCCAGCGCATCGTGCGCCACCAGTACTCATCCTTCGAGGCGTATCTGGCCTGCGACGACCTGGCTCTCGACATCTCCCAGACCAGGGTCGCGGACCTCAAGGAACTGGAGCAACGCCTCGAGACTCTGCTATAGTCTGGCCATGGCTAACGACGAAGTCCGCGTCAAGCTCGAACGCCCTTTCATCGACGAACGCGGGATCATCCAGCCCCTGGTCGAGCGCGTCATGAAGAGCGCGCTGGTCATCAGCTCCAAGAAGGGCGCCCTGCGCGGCAACCACTATCACAAGACGGACTGGCATTACTGCTACGTGGTCTCCGGGACCATGTACTACTTCCACCGGGACACGGGAAGCCTCGCCAAGCCGGACAAGGTCATCGTCAAGGCCGGGAGCATGGTCTTCACCCCGCCCATGGTGGACCACGCCATGCGGTTCCCCGAGGAGACGGTCTTCCTCACCCTCTCGCGCAACCAGCGCGACCAGACGGCCTACGAGAAGGACGTCATCCGGGTGGAGCTCCTCAAGTGACCCAGGACCCCGCCCCCCGACAAGCGGCTTGCCGCCGCAGGACCGATTGCCGGCTCTGCGGGAGCGCCGATCTCGTGGAGGTCCTCAAGCTCACCCCCACGCCTCCGGCCAACGCCTTCGTGAAGGCCGCGGACCTGGGCAAGCCCCAACAGACCTTCCCGCTGGACTTCTTCCTTTGCAGGGCCTGCGGCCACCTCCAGATGCTCGACGTGGTGGACCCCGCGCTCCTCTTCGAGGACTACGTCTACGTCTCCGGGACCTCCCCCGTCTTCGTGAAGCACTTCGAGCGGTACGCGGAGACGGTCCTCGCCCGGACCGCGCTCAAGCCCGGGAGCCTGGTGGTGGACATCGGCTCCAATGACGGCACCCTGCTCAGGTTCTTCCAGAAGGCGGGCATGAAGGTCCTCGGCGTGGACCCCGCCAAGGCCATCGCGGCCCAGGCCGCCGCCTCCGGGATCGAGACCCTGCCGGTCTTCTTCACCGAGCGCCTCGCCGGCGAGCTCCGCGTCCAGCGCGGGCCCGCGGGCGCGGTCACAGCCAACAACGTCTTCGCCCACGCCGACGACCTCAAGGGCATGGTCGCGGGCGTGCGCACCCTGCTCGCGGACGACGGGGTCTTCGTCTTCGAGGTCTCTTACCTGCTCGACGTCTACACCAAGACCCTCTTCGACACCATGTACCACGAGCACCTGGCCTATCATTCGGTGAAGCCCCTCAAGGACTTCTTCCGGAACAACGGCATGGAGCTCATAGCGGCCGAGCGCGTGGACAGCCACGGCGGCTCGCTCCGGGGCACGGCGCAGTTGGCCGGAGGGCCGCGCAGGCCCGACCCCTCGGTCGAGGCCCTCATCGCGGAGGAGGCCATGGCCGGCCTGCAGACCCCCGAGCGGCTCCGAGCCTTCGGCGCCAAGATCGACGGCATCAAGGCTTCCTTGCAGAGGCTCCTCAAGGACCTCAAGTCCTCCGGGAAGAGCGTGTCCGGGTTCGGGGCTCCTGCCAAGGCCACGACCTTGATGTACCACTTCGGCCTCGGCCCGGACCTCATCGATTTCATCGTGGACGACAGCCCCCTGAAGCAGGGCCTGTACTCGCCGGGGCTGCACATCCCCGTGACCACGTCCCAAGCGATCCTCGACAAGAAACCGGACTACCTGCTGATCCTGGCCTGGAACTTCGCAGAGCCCATCATGGCCAAGAACAAGGCTTTCTCCGAGCGCGGAGGCCGCTTCATCATCCCCCTGCCGGAAGTGAAGGTACTCTAATGAGCGAATTCCTCCTCAAATCGGACGTCGCGGAGATATGCCAGGGCCTGGGGACCGTGGCCGAGGCCTTCGAGGGAAAGACGGTCCTCATCTGCGGAGGCCGCGGCTTCCTGGGCCGCTACTTCGTCGAGACCTTCGCGCACCTCAACAAGCACCGCCTCCGCAAGCCCGCCAAGCTCATCGTGCTCGACAACCTCATCACCGCGGGCAAGGAGGGGGCGGCGGTCGCGGAGTTCCCCCACTGCAGGTTCGAGAGGCACGACATCATCAAGCCCTTCAAGTTCAAGGAGAAGCCCGACTACATCATCCAGGCCGCGGGGATCGCGAGCCCCTTCTATTATCGGGCCTATCCACTCGAGACCCTGGAGGTCGCCATCCAGGGGACCAAGAACTGCCTCGACCTCGCCAAGACGAGCGGGGCCAAGATCGTCTTCTTCAGCTCGAGCGAGATCTACGGCGACCCGGACCCCAAGCACGTGCCCACGCCTGAGAGCTACCGCGGCAACGTATCCTGCCACGGACCGCGCGCCTGCTACGACGAGTCCAAGAGGCTCGGAGAGACCCTCTGCGGCATCTTCCACACCAAGTTCGGGACCGCGGTCTCCGTGATCCGGCCCTTCAACGTCTACGGACCCGGCATGCAGGAGACCGACTACCGGGTGCTGCCCAACTTCGCCAACCGCATCAAGGCGGACCTCCCCCTCAAGGTCTACGGCTCAGGCAACCAGACCCGGACCTTCTGCTACATCACCGACGCCCTGCGGGGTTTCCTCCTGGCCCTGCTCAAGGGCCTCCCCGGCGAGGCCTACAACATCGGCAACCCCAAGCCCGAGATATCGATGCTGGAGCTCGTCAAGATCAGCGAGACAGTGCTGAACAGGCGCGTCAAGCACGACGTGGTCGAGTACCCGGATTCCTACCCGGCCGACGAGCCCAACCGCCGTTGCCCGGACATCACCAAGGCGCGCCTCCAGCTCGGCTACGAGCCCAAGGTGTCCCTCGAAGAGGGTCTCCGGCGCTTCTACGGCTGGTCCGAGCAGACCTACACCGGCCAGCAGACCGCCTAACCCGGCACCGCTTCAGGCAAGGCGCATCCTCTTGGCCTGCCTTTGCCTGGACGACCATATTAAGGAAAGGGCCGCCCCCTTGACAATAACGGTTTGCGGACCCATACTTGGGGTGGAGGGACCCCCCTATGACCCGCCCAGCCGCCTTTGCCTTTGCACTCTCCCTAACCCTGGTTTCCAGCCCTGCCTGGCCGCAGGCCCCCGCTGAGCAGAACGACCCCATCAGGGTCATGGCCTCTGCCTTCGAGAGACATCAGGTCGGACAACCATCCCTCGACCAGACCTCGGCCGGGACACGGGATATCGTGTGCAAGAGCGGTCAGGAGGCCTGCAAAGGCTTCGACGCGACCCTGCTCAGGGCGCGAGAAGTCCAGAAAGGCTGCTCTGCGCCGTGCGACTCCCCCTCCGAGGTGGAGCTCTACCGCGCCATGATCGGCTTGGTGTGCGAGGACCTGCGCCTGGAGCCCTGCGGCAAGGCACTCGAAAATTACATCCCCGCCGGGGTCGCGCGCAAAAGGCCGGCTGAGGAAGCCTCGTTGGAATCTCAGCGGTTCGAGGCGGAGGCTGTCACGGCCCTGCTCAGCGACCCGCGCCTCGATCCCAAGCTCAGGACCGAGCTCGGAGACAAAGCCCTCAAGCTCGCGGAATCCCTCGGACGCCTGAACTGGGTCGAAGGAGACGGCGACTCGGTCATGGCGTTCAAGAACCCCTTAAGCCGCCTCAATGACGCGCTCAAGGGCAACCCGCAGCCCGCCGCTGCCGGGCTCAAGACCGGACAGGTCCCCATCCCGGCGCGCGAGGTCGAGGCCCGGTTCACCTCGGGGCTCAATGCCCAGATCTCCAGGTTCCCGACCGGAGCCGCGGTGCTCCAGGCCGCCGACCCCCTGCCGCCGGTCTCCTTCCAGAGGATCCCTGACGAGAACGGCAACACGACCCTCGCCTATTACGACAACAACAAGAAGAAGATGGTCTTCAACTCCGAGCGCGTGGCCGAGACCATCCGCAACATGGACCCCGCGACCGCCAAGCTTGGGCTCGAGGACGTGGCCAAGCTCAAGGACTACCTCGCACGCAACCCGGATGTCATCGCCAAGCTCGCAGGCCAGTTCGACGTGCTCTACGTGCACGAGCTGACCCACCGCGGCCAGCACCTCAAGGATGGAGACGGGCTCCTTTCCAACACGATCAACGGCTGGAAGCGCATCCTCAGCGGCAACAAATACCCCATCGAAGCCGAGTGGGAGGCCTTCGGGAACCAGAACAAGTATTTCCATGAGCGCTCGAAGAAGGAGCCGGAGATCATGGATTTCCGCAAGAGCCCTCAGCTCGGGATCTTCGAGTACGAGAACTACATCAAGGACCTCCAAGGCTACAGGAGGAGCGTCGCGTCCCTCTACCAGGACGAATGCGACACCGCGGACAAGCTGCGCTTCTTCAAAGGCCTCAAGCCCGCCTACGACCAGCGGCTGGCCGCCCAAGCCAGGGATTGGCCGCAGGTGAGCTATGACGGCCACATGAGCATGGCGCGGCATTGGGCGGGCTTCGCCTGGCCGGACATGGCGTTCGGCTACCTCGCTTCGGCCCATGAGCGCGCGTCCAAGAGCGGGTTCCTCGCCAAGGCCAAGCCGGAGATGGCGGCGTTCTTCGGCGAGACCCTCAAGAAGCTCGAGGCCAAGCTCGCGGACCAGAAGCCCGGCGCCCCGGTGCGCAACGTGAGGAACCCGGCAGGCCTGCTGAAGCTCAGCAAGGACCTCGGCGTGCCCCTGCCTCCGAGGGTCGCGGCCTTGGTCAAGTGACCAAGTGACGGTGCCTGGCATTGTATTGATTGTATCTTTCAGATGAAAGATACAATCAATACAATGCCAGGCACCGAGGCCTTGACGGCCAGCCGTTCCAACGCTAGACTATAACTGCCCGCCGAGCCGTGTTAATATGGGTCAGGAAGACAAACCTAGCAAGAACCGCCTATTGTCCATGCTCAATGGAGCATGGCTTCATCGCCTGGCCAAGAACTACGAGCTGTTCTTCATCGTCGCCCTGCTGGCCTCCATCCCCTTCGCGGTCTGGCTCTACGGCAGCCAGCTCTCCTTCCTGAACTTCTATTTCCTGCCCGTGCTCCTGGCAGGCTACTTCCTCGACGTCAGGAGCGCGGTCAAGGGCAGCGTGCTGGTCGTGCTGACCCTGCTCCTCCTCGTCTCGGCCTGGCCCGAGGCCTTCGGAGCCCAGGAAGCCGGAGCACGGGTCTACCTCCACCTGCTGACCTGGGGAGGCTGCCTCATCCTCGCCGGCGCCCTGGTGGGCAGGCTCAATGAGCGCGCTGATTCCGGGTTCCAGCAGCTCCAGGCCCAGCTCGAGGACTGGAAGCGCTCCCAGGAGGACCTCCAGAAGAAGGTCATGGTCGTGGAGAAGAGAAACACCGAGCTGGAAAGCATGCGCAAGAAGCTCGAAAGCGCCCTCTACTCCACCGTGGACCCCTGGGTCGCCAACATGATGGTCAACAAGCGCCTGGTCAACGAAAAGCGCGAGCTGACCGTCCTCTTCGCGGACATCGCCAACTTCACGGTCACGGTGGAGGAGATGAAGCCCGAGGCGGTCGTGCACCACATGAACCGCCTCTTCACCGAGCTCGAGCCCATCATCACCTCCTTCAACGGCCACCTCGACAAGTTCATCGGAGACGGGCTCATGGCGGAGTTCGGCATCCCCATGCACCACCAACAGAACGCCATCCAGTGCGTGCTGACCGCCCTCCAGATCCAGAAGCGCGTCTCCTCTCCCGACTTCCGCTGGAAGATGCGCATCGGCGTGGCCCACGGCGAGGCCGTGGTCGGCCTGGTGGGCTCCGAGCACCGCAAGGCCTACACGGCCTTCGGGGACGTGGTCAACGTCGCCGCGCGGCTCCAACGCATCTGCCCCGAGGGCTCGGTCTGCGTGGACGGCCCCACCCAGGCCACGATCGCGCGCTTCTTCGACATCCGCCGCCTGGTCGAGCGGGACTCGGCCGACCAGACCGCGGCCCTCGACCTGCGCCTGCGCGAGGTCCAGGAGCGGCTGGGCAGGTCGCCGGCGGACTCGGACGCGTTCATCGAGGCGGCCGAGCTAAGCGGGCAGCTCGGCGAGGTCCCCCAAGCTATCGAGTACTACCGCAGGGCCCTATCACTCAACCCGGATATCGGAGAGCGCATCGAGGCCCGCGTGGCCGAGATGGTCCTCTCCAAGCAGGAGCGGCCCGAGAAGGTCAAGCTCAAGGGCCGGGCCAAGCCGGTCTACTCCTACGAGGTGCTCA
This sequence comes from Elusimicrobiota bacterium, assembly GCA_016218545.1. GTDB lineage: Bacteria > Elusimicrobiota > Elusimicrobia > UBA1565 > UBA9628 > JACQWX01. The sequence continues at coordinate 71,427 of JACRDQ010000040.1, read as the reverse complement.
GGCTCAAGGACCCCCTCGCCGACAACAGGCGCATCCCGGCCTCGGTGCAGGCCTTCGGCGAGGACCGGCTCAACCGCTACGCCATCAACCGCGATATCGTCCTGCCGGTGGAAGCCATCGACGGCACCATGGGTCACAGCATCGTGACCGCGGCCCTGGCGGGGTCCTTGGCCGAGGCCCTGGGGCTTTCGGAGCCCAGCCAGAGGAGCGTCTTCGAGGGGGCGTTCTACCACGACGTGGGACGGAGGAACGTCCCGGAGCACCTCCTCAACCAGGACGACACCGTGACCTCCCTGCCGGAGCAGGACCAGCGCATGATCCGCGTCCACGTGGAGGCAGCGCCCCTGGTGCTGGCCTCCATGGGGATCCAGCTCGCCCACGAAGCCCTGCTCGCCATCGAAAGCCACCACGAGCGCTTCGACGGCACAGGCTATCCGAAGGCTCTTGCCGGAGACGCGATCCCCCTGGGAGGAAGGCTCATCAGGGTCGCCTCGGAGTACGATCATCTCACCTCGCCCCGGCAGTTCCGCGACGGCTGGGAGCCCACCGCGGCCCTGGCTGAGATGAAGATCTCGGCGGACCGTGGGATCCTGGACCCGAAGATCGTCGGGGCCCTGACCACCCTGATCCGAAACGGCCTGCCGACCTAGTGCCGCGGCCGGGTCATGGGCCCGGCAGGCCAGCGCCGCCAGACCAGTCCCAGGACCCAACCTGAAGCGCCCCCGACCGCGGCTCCGGCCAGCCAGAACAGCGCGGTCCATTTCCAGGAAGGGTCAGGGAAGAGGATGGGGCTCATTCCCCCGTCAGAGGTCACGACCTCCATGAAGAGCTTGGGCTCGGCCGAGAGCGCGGCGATGAAAGCGGCCAGGGGAGCCGCCAGGACCGCGGCCAGGAACGGCCAGAAGGGAAGGGCCAGCCACCTGGCAGCGCCGAGCCCCAGAAGCTGCGGGACCAGGACGCACGCGGCAGCAGCGGCCAAGCCCAGCTTCTCCGGGGTCTCAGGCCCGGCGACCCCGACCCCGGCCAGGACCAGGCCCAGGAGGAGCCCTGCCTGGAACGTGGCCAGCACGAGCGCCTTGAGCGCGGTCAGCAGGCTGCTCCGGACCGGCTCAGCCTTTGGCCGGACGCATCCCTCCACGAGGCTGAGATAGAGCTTCTCGGTCTTCTCCAGCGTGGCCTGCACGCTGAACTCGGAACGGACGCGCTCGCCTAGGGCGCGCGCCATGGAGCGGGCCTCGGGCCCGTGGTCCAGGGCCCAACCCAGGCGCTCCGCCAGGGCAGCGGCATCTCCGGGAGGGAACAGGAACCGCTCCGCGTCCTGGCCGAAGATCTCCCTGTTGCCGGCGACATCAGAGGCAACGGCGGGCACGCCCATGGCCATGGACTCCCGCACGGTCCCGGAGAGCCCTTCACCGCCCACGGCCGCGTTGACGCTCACATCGAGGCAGGCGAGGACCTCGGGCATGTCCTTCCTGAAGCCCGCCAGGGTCACGCGACCCTCGAGCCCCAAGCGGGAGACCTCGGCCTTCATCTCCGGCCCGTCCGTGTCGCGGCCGACCAGGATGAAGTGCGCCTTGCGGCCTTCGCGGACCAGCAGGGAGGCGGCCTCGAGGAAGCAGGTCTGCCCCTTCCAGGCCGAGTAATTGGCGACCTTGCCCACCGCAGGCGTGCCCTCGGGGATGGCGAGCGAGCGGCGGACCTCGGGATCAGGCGGCTTGGGCGAGAAGCGCTCGGCATCCACCCCGCTGTGGATCACGGCCACGCGCTCGGCAGGGACGCCGTTGGCGATGAGCACGTCGCGCACAGCCGCGGCCACGGCGGCGAACGCGTCATTGAACCCGGACTGGTATTTGAAGAGGCTGAAGGGGTTGCTGCTCGGCTTGAACGAGACCCTGCGGCTGACCACCAGCACCGGCCTGACCAGGCCCCGCGCCTGCAGGAAGAACTGCGCCAAGAGACACACCCCGTGGGAACGGCTGTGGTGCGCGTGCAGGACGTCCACTCCCTCCCGCGAGATGAACCCGGCCAACTGCCAGGCGGAGACGACGTCGTAGTCTTGCCGCAGGCCGGTCCGGAACACCTTGAGGCCCGCTTCTTCCCCGGCCTTGGCCAGGCTGCTCCCCGGCCTGCAGCAGACCAGGGATTCCCAGCCCTTGCCGGCAAGGCCTGCGGCCAGAGCCAGCATCTGGCCGCAGCCTCCAGTCCAAGCGTCGGCGTCTGAGACGTGCAGGACCTTCATGGGTGCTCCGGCTCTTCGGGCCGGGCGGGCATATCATACCATGTCAGGCCCGTCCGCCGATTGTTTGTAGAATCTGGCATGAGCGCGCCGCGGCACGGCCTCCCCGGATCCCGGGGCATCCGGCTGGCTGGAGCGGCCGCGGCCTTCGCAGCCCTCCTCCTTCCCTCCGCGTTCCTGCCGATCATCGACCCGGAGTCGCTCAACGTGCTCTTCTCGCACGAAGCCTTCGGCACGTGGCAAAGCCTCGCCCTGCTCGGCTCGCCGTCCTATTTCAGCGCGTTCGGCGAAGGCGGCTACCGCCCCCTGACCACCCTGTGCTACTTCCTGGTCCACGCCGTCTCAGGCGCGGACCCCCTGGGCTACAAACTCCTCAAGCTCGGCCTGCACGCCGCCAACTCCGGCCTGGTTTTCGCCTTGTCCGCGCTCCTGCTCCGGGACCGGACCTGGGCGCTGCTCGCTGCGGGCCACTACTTCCTCCGTCTGGCCTTCCCGGCGTTCGAGGGAACGGCTTTCCTCCCCGACATCCTGGCAGCGTTCTTCTGCCTGGCAGCCAGTCTCGTCCACCTCAAGGCCGCACAGGATAAGCGCTCCTGGTCCCCGTTCCTGACCGCGCTTCTCTTCGCCTGCGGCCTCCTGGCCAAGGAGATGTCCGTCTTCCTTCCCGCTGTCCTCCTGGGCCACGACCTCCTGCTCCTGCCCAGCCGTGACCGTTCCCTGAAGGCGCTCCTGGCCAGGCACTGGCCCACCTGGGCCGTGCTCGCGGGCTTCCTATCGCTCCTGACCTGGGGCGTGGCAGCCCAAGGATTCTACGGCTCCATAGCCTGGTCCTGGCCCCAGGATCCCTGGCTTCCAGCCAAGCTCCTCGCAGGCTATGGTCTGACCTATCTCGACCCCTCGGGTCTCATCCCCTCCTGGGTCCTTGTCCTGGCCTTGGCCCTCCCGGCGTCATGGCTGTTCATCAGGGGGAAGAGCGCGGCTCCCCCTCCTCCGTGGCGAGGGCTGGCCTTCCTCTTCCTGTGGCTGGCGCTAAGCCTCCTGCCCGTGCTCAACGCGCTCCCGTTCCCGAAGTTCCTTTCCTATTTCCGCTCTCCAGATCCCCGCTTCCTGGCTCTTGGCGGAGCAGGCTTGGCCATGGTCCCGGCGCTGCTCGCATGCTGGCCAGGCCAGGTGCGGCCTGCCAGGCTGCTGCTGGGCCTGCTCATGCTTTCTGGCATGTGCTTCCAGGCATGGGATACCGTGGCGGATAGGCGTCCCTGGACCAAGGAGCTTTCCGCCACAGCCAGGATCGAATTCGGGCTCGCGCAGGCCGGCCGCGGAGCCCGCAGCCTCAGGGAGACGCCCCTGCTCGAGACCCGGTTCTCCCGTCTCCTCTTGTCCCTGCCTCAACTCGAGCGCCGCGCTCCAGCCAAGGCCCGGATCGTGCGGGACGCTTTGACCGAGCTGCTGCCCCCTGAGGACAGCCGCGCACTGCTGGGATTCTTCGGACGCCGGGACTTCTATGATGACCCGGCCCAGTCGCGTCTGGCTGCCTGGTTCCTCATGAGCCCTGACCTCGACAGCTTGCTGGGCCGCATCCGCGGCGAAGAGACCTATCGCAGGGCTTCCAAACTCCTGGCTTCAGGAGCCGCCGGAGCGGCGCTGCCGGAACTGGAGCTCGCTCTTCGCTTTGACCCCGGCCATTATCCTGCCTGCTATTCCTTCTCCCATGCCCTGCTCCTCGCCAACCGGCCAAGCCGGGCCTGGTCCCAGGCCGCACAGTGCGATGATCTATGGCTTGCCACGCTCAATCGCGGCCCGGCTGAGACCAGCCGCCGCAGGCCTGACCAGACCATCGCCAGCCAGGCAGCCCTGGCAGGAGCGGACCGGCTCGCCCGGGAGCGGCGCTATGCCCTTGCCCTGAAGGCTTATCGGGAAGTGGCGGCGGCCGTCTCCTTCCCGTGGCCCGAGCATTGGGCAGCCCTGCGCGAGGCCGGGTTCCTCCAAGCCGGAGCCAGGCAGGCGCACGACTCAGCCATGGACTCCTTCCACGCAGGAAGGACGGACGCGGCGCTCCAAGGTTTCCAGAAGGCGGCTGCCCTTGCCCCGCGCTTCGGAGCAGCCTATGTCAGCTCCGCGGCGCTCAAGGCAGGCAAGGGCGACCGGGCCGGGGCGCTCAGGGATTGCGACGCCGCCTTGGCCCAGCCCCTCACCAGCAGTCTCAAGGCCCTGGTCCTTTCGACCAGGAAGAGCATCGAAGGCCGCTAGGAAGACCGCGGGCCCGCGGACTTGAGCCAATCCAGGACCCCGCAGCCTGCCAGCACGGCCAGCACGGGCAAGATGGGCTCGAGGTAGCGCTTTTCCAGGGACAGAGGCGCGTGCATCAGGACGAAGGTCCCTGCCATGAGAGCCAGCACCACCACGACCGGGTCGTCCCTTCGGCGCAGGAAGCCCAGCCCCGCAAGGAGGAGCAAGGGTCCGTGCCAGCTCGCCATCACCCCGAGCCTCTCCAGGGTCGAGGCAAGATAGGGGAGCGGGTCCCTGACGATCCTGGCCAGGGCCTCCTGCCGCCTCGTTCCCAACTCGTCGAACGGGATCTCAGGCCCGCCGTCCGGAGACGGGCCTTCCAGGTTCTCGATGACGCCGTCCACTGCCGCGATGAGGTTGCGGTCAGCGGCGTGGTCCTCCAGCGGGATGAACCTCCCGAACTGGCTCCAATTGCGCACGGTCCAAGGGAGCAAGGAGAGGTAGGCCGCTCCGATCAGGACCCAGACCGACCTCTTCCAGTCGAAGGGCCGCGTCACGCCCAGCGCCAGGACAGCGGCGAGGATGAGCGGGAACAGGACCAGGACGGACCTGCAGAGCAGGCCGAGCCCGATGCACAAGCCCGCTGCAGCGGCCCGCGGCATGGTGGGCTTCCTGGCCCAGGCTGCCGCGCCGGCAGCGGAGAGCAGGAGCAGGAACCCGTACAAAGGTTCGACCCTGGCTGCTGGGAGCGGCCGGCTCAAGGCCGGGTGGAGGCTGGTCAAAGCAGCGGCCGCCACCCCTGCCCAGGGCCCGGCCAGTCCCCATGCGAGCCAGCCTGCGAGCGGCATCTCAAGGGAGCAAAGCCCGGCCTCAATCAAGGGGCTGGCCGGCCTGCGGCCGGCGTCGAAGCTCTCCACTGACGCGAGGAAGAGCGGATACACGGGACCGCGGAACGCAGAGGCATGGCCGGACCAGCCCAGCACCCCGGTCTCCTTGAGGCTCCGGCTGAACGCGAGATAATCGGCCCGGCCAGAATCGCGGAGCTTGGCGAGCGTGTCCGTCGTGAGGCCGGCAGAGACGCGCAAGCCCATGCCGACGCCGAGGAGCACGAGGAACGCGGACAGCGCGGCTCTCACGGGAACAAGATATCAATTTGCCCAAAGGCATGGGCCCATTGCCAGGAAAGGTTTGGGCCGTCCGTCCCATGCCCTCCCGCCGCCCGCGGTGATAAGATATGGCCGATGCAGCTCACCGCTGTCCTCACTCTGGCCCTAGCCGGGCTCAGCCCTGGCTGGGCCCAGGTCCGCGTCCTGCCGCGGGCCGTGGTCCCGGTCCAGCCCATGGCCGGTCCTGCCGTTCTCCAGACTCCCGGCTCCCTCAACGGAGTCCCCGGCATCGGCTCCATCCTGCCGGCTCCGCGGGTCGAGGCTCCGGCGCTGCCGGGCGTCACGCTCGGCCCAGGCCTTCTCACAGCCGGATCCCCAGCCTTCCAGGAGCTTGCGGCCTCTCCGGGCCCGTCTCCCGTCGAAGCCGCGCCTGACCCCGGACCAGGAGACGGGCTCTCCTCAGCCATGGCAGTGCAGGGGGCGGTCCTCGGCATGCTCTCGCGCGCCACCGGGTTCGACCCGCTCGTCTTCTCCCTGGGCATGGCCATGGCAGGCGGCGGCCTGACCGTGAAGGACTGGAACGACCTGGGCAAGGGACTGCAGGCCATCGAGACGGACTGGGAAGAGATCGAGTCCGTGCTCACCCGCGAGGTGAAGTCCCCCAACTTCTCCGAGGAGTTCCGGCAGGGGAAGAAGATCCGACCCGACGACCTCTTCCTCCTCGATGCCGTCATCAAGGAACTGCCGCGCGAGGTGGAGATCAAGCGGAACAACCACTACCTGGGCTGGCTCTACAAGTGGGAGGACGGCGAAGCCTCGGCCTCCGGAGCCTCCTTCCGCAACCATTCGGTCCGGCGCGTCAAGGAAGGCTGGATGATCTCCCTGGGCGAGGTCCCGGGCCCGGCCGGCGCCGAGAAGCTGCGCGTCACCCTGGCTGATCTGCCCGGCATGCCCGCGGATGCCAAGCCCCAGGTCGACAAGCTCCTGGCCTCCCCCCTCCTGACCCAGGAGCAGCGGCAGGACCTGCTGGCCCTCTCAGCGGAGCTGGAAGCCGCGGGCCTCCTCCCTGCCGGCTACACCGCGGCCCGACGCTGACCGCGGCTCTTGGCGAACGTGTCCCCGCTCCAGGCATGGGGAGGCAGTCGGATGCCGTACGCCCAGTATCACCCGCGCGATCCGAAGAACGTGTGACGTTCATGTCGGAGTCTCATGGCCTGCCGGGCCGGACCAGCCCGAGCGCGGCAGACGCCACGTTCTCCACGCCGAAGCCCAGGCGCTCCAGCGCCGCCTCGCCCGGGGCGGACGCGCCGAAGCGGTCCAGTCCGATGACCCGCCCCGTGTCGCCCACGAACTCGCTCCAGCCCAGGCTCACGCCCGCCTCCACGGCAAGGCGCGGGATCCCCGGGGAAAGGACTTGCTCACGATACGCCGCGCTCTGCTCGCGGAACAGCTCCCAGGAGGGCATGGACACCACCCGGGCGGCCACGCCCCGGCCGGCCAAGACCCCGGCCGCCGCCAAGACCAGCGAGACCTCCGAGCCGGAGGCCAGGAGCGCCACGTCCGGCTTGCCGCCTTCAGGCTCGGCGAGCACGTAGGCGCCGGCCGGGACCCCGTCTGCGATGGGATAGCGGGCCGGGTCGAGGACCGGGAGCTTCTGCCGGGTCAAGACCAGCGCGACCGGCCCCCGGCGCAGCAGGGCCACGCGCCAGGCCGCCGCGGTCTCGTTGGCGTCCGCCGGCCTGAGCACGGTCAGGCCCGGCACCGCGCGCAGGCTCATCAAGTGCTCCACGGGCTGGTGCGTGGGACCGTCCTCGCCAAGGCCTACGCTGTCGTGAGTGAACACGAAGAGGGACCGGCACCGCATGAGCGCGGAAAGGCGGATGGCGGGACGCATGTAGTCCGAGAAGACGAGGAACGTGGCCCCGAAGGGCCGGACGCCGCCGTGCAGGGCCATGCCGTTGACCGCCGCGGCCATGGCGTGCTCGCGCACGCCAAAATGGATGTTGCGGCCCTCGGTCGCGGCCTCCGTGACGTCGCCGGCCCCGGCCAGGCGGGTCTTGGTCGACGGGGACAGGTCCGCCGAGCCTCCCATGAGCTCGGGCACGACGCAGGCGAGCGCGTTCAAGACCTTGCCCGAGGCGTCGCGCGTGGCCAGGGGCCCCTGCTCGGCGGAGAATGACGGAACGCCCGCAGCCCAGCCCTCGGGGAGTTCCGCCTTCATGGCCCGCTCGAATCGCGCCGCCAGGTCGGGGTGCCGGGCCGCGTACTCCTTGAAGAGCGCCCTCCACCGGCGGGAGATGTCCGCGCCCCTACGGGCCGCGTCGGCGAAGCGACGGCGAGCCTCCTCCGGGACGTGGAACGCAGGCTCGAGGGGCCAGCCGAGCTTCGTCTTGGCCGACTTCACGCCCTCGGGACCCAGGGGTTCTCCGTGCGACTCGAACGAATCCTGCTTGGGGCTGCCGAAGCCGATGTGCGTGCTCACCACGATCAAGGTGGGCCGGCCGGCCTCCCGGTTCGCCGAGGCCAGGGCCGCGGCCACGGCCTCCAGATCGTTGCCGTCCGCGACCCTCTCGACCCGCCAGCGGTAAGCCTCGAAGCGCCGAGCCACGTCCTCGTTGAACGAGAGGTCCGTGGGTCCCTCCAGCGAGACGCGGTTGCTGTCGTAGAGGCACACCAGCCCGGCCAGCCCCAGCCGCCCCGCCAACGAGGCCGCCTCGGAGCATACGCCCTCCATCATATCGCCGTCGGAGCACAGGACGAAGGTGCGGTGCCCCACCACCTGGAAGCCCGGGCGGTTGAAGCCGGCCGCGAGAGAACGCTCCGCAAGCGCCATGCCGACCGCCATGGCGAAGCCCTGGCCCAGGGGCCCGGTGGTCGCCTCCACGCCCGGGGTGTCTCCATGCTCCGGGTGGCCCGGGGTTTTCGAGCCCCACTGCCGGAAGCGCTGGAGCTCCGAGAGGGGCAGGTCGTAGCCGTGGAGATTCAGGAGCGCGTAGAGCATGGCGCTGGCGTGCCCGGCGGAGAGGACGAAACGGTCCCGGTCCGGCCAGCCCGGATCGGCCGGGTCGTGGCGCAGGAAGCGGTCCCAAAGCACGAACGCCATGGGAGCCGCGCCCAGCGGCATGCCTGGGTGGCCCGACTTGGCCTTCTCCACGGCGTCGACCGCCATGAAACGGATGGCGTCGACGCAGAGCTGCTCGACATCCTCCATAATGGACCCCCTCCCTGCGTCCCGGTCGCCTGTCATCGCTCAGCGCACGCCCCAGATGGGGTGCCACTGGGGGATGAGGCGCACGTCCTTCAAGTAGGCGCGGGCCTGGCGCAGGAAGCGCAGACAGCGCTCAGGCTCGATGGGCTCGATTCCGGCCCGGGCCGTGGCCGGCTGGAGCACGAGCGGCATGTCAGGGGAGGCCTCGACCAGCAGGCGGATGGTCTGCCTCCACTCGGCGTCAGCCGTGCCCTTGGTGAGCACGACCTTCACGAAGGTCTTCTCAGGAGCCACGCGCAGGAATTCCAGGTGCTCGGACCAGGTGGCCTTGCCCGTTGAGGACGGGAGCTTGATATCCGCTGAGACGGTATCGCAAAGATGAGCGGCCTTCCTGAACGCCGCGACCAGGGTGCCGTTCGTCTCGAGATGATTGGCCAGGCCGAAGTCCTTGGTCCAAGCCAGCATCCTGAGCAGCCCCGGCAGCTGGAGCAGGGGCTCTCCTCCGGTCCAGGAGACCGCGGCGTGACGCTGCTCGGCCTGGAGCTTCTTGATCTCGTCCTGGAGCCTCTTGAAGCCCCAGCGCTCCCCTGCCGACCGGGCCTGGGCCTCGGGCTGGTCGCAATAGTCGCAGGCAAGGGCGCAGCCCGCCAGGCGCACGAAGATCTGGCGCTGGCCCAGGCACAGGCCCTCGCCCTGCAAAGACGAGAAGACCTCCACGATCCTCAAGCCGGGGTCAGGTCTGGACATAAGGGTCCTCGACTCCCGCCTCGGCGAATCCCCTGGCACGCAGCTTGCACGAGTCGCACAGGCCGCACGGCTTGGCCTTGCCGGCGTAGCAGGACCAGGTCAGGCCCAAAGGCGCCTTGAGCCCCAAGGCCAGCTTCACGATGCCGGCCTTGTCGAGCCTCTGAAGAGGGGACAAGACCCTCATCTTGCCGCCCTCCGCCCCGAGCCTGGTGCCGAGCCTGGCAGTCCTCTCGAAGGATCTGATGAACTCGGGCCTGCAATCCGGATAACCCGAGAAATCCATGCTGTTGGCGCCGATGACGATGGCGCCGGCTCCGATGGCATCAGCCAGGGACGCCGCCAGGGAGAGGAACACCGCGTTGCGGCCGGGCACATAGGTCGAGGGGATGGGCCCCTTCCCGATGGAGGAAAGCGGCACGTTCGGCAGCTCCCTGGACCTGCCGACCAGAGAAGAGACCTTCAGCCACGGAAGCTCCAGAGAGACGATGTGGAGCGGGACGCCCAGCCGCCGGGCCACGGCGCGGGCGCTGGCGAGCTCCCGGACGTGCCTCTGGCCGTAGGACACGGCAAGGGCGGCGACTCCCCAACCCTTGGCGCGGGCCCAGCAGAGCGCGGTGGTCGAATCCAACCCCCCCGACAGCAGGACGACGGCGCGAGAGGACGCGCCGTCCCCGGAGGGACGCCGTTCTCCCTCCCCGGCGGGGGCGGCGCGATGGGACGGGACGGAGCGCTTCATCCCTTCTTGTCGGGGTAGCGGCCGCGCAGGGCGTTAGTGCAGATGTCGATGACCTCCGTGGAGGAGCGCTTCTCCCCTGCCAGCCACATCAGGTAGGACGGGTCGCGCTTGGCCACGGTCTCGATGGGCACGAGCTTGTACTTGCCGAAGTTGAAGCAGGCCTTGTTGTCCTTGCTCCAGACGAACTTGCCTTCGGGGTCCACGAACTTGAGGTCCATGCTCGTGCAGAACTCGTGCAGCCCCGGGAGGTCCTTGGGGAGAGCGGGGTAGCGGTCCAACTGGGCCCAGAACACCTCGGCCGAGGCCTTGGCGTCCGCCGAGGCCCGGTGCGCGCCCTCGAGGCTCTTGCTGCAATAGAACTTGAGCGCCGCGCCCAGCGTGCGCGGCTCCATCCGGTGAAAGATCTTCATGGCGTCGATCACGCGCCTGCCCTCCGTGGACCAGAGGAAGCCGTTGCGCTTGAACTCGCCCGCGATCATGGGCAGGTCGAAGCGCGAGACCCCGAAGCCCCCGACGTCGCTGCCGTCGAAGAGCTCCAGGAGCTTGGGAGCCAGGACCCGGAAGGTCGGGGCGTCCCGCACCATCTCGTTGGTGATGTGATGGATGGCCGTGGCCTCGGACGGGATAGAGATGCCTGGGTTCACCAGGGACTCGAAGATCTCCTCGTGACCGTCCGGGTGGCGCTTGAGCAGGGCCACGTCGACGATGCGGTCCTCCGAGAAGGAGATACCGGTGGTCTCGAGGTCGAAGAACACGATGGGACGGTCAAGCTTGAGTTCCATTTTTCAATCCTTTGGCGGCGCCGAACATTCAAAAACGACGTGCTGGAAGGGGTGGACCCTGTAGTGCGCCGAGCCCGAGGCCAGGTCCGCCCCGACGTCGCTGCCGGCGTAGGGCACGGCCATCTCATCCTTCTCGTATTCCCTGACGACCCGGTAGCCCTGCTTGCCGCAGAATCGCCGGACCCGCCTCACGGCGGCCCGTCTGCGCAGGCGGGTGACCCAGCCCCAGGAGTCCAGGGCGTACTTGAACTCCCCCCTTCCGAAATCGACCCAGTCCACGCCCGGCACCGTGCCTTTGCGCGGGGGATGGGTCTCGACCAACTGGGACATGCAGCCGCACCCCGTCAGCAAGAGCGCCGCCGTCGAGAGATTATAGAAGATTCTCCGCATGGAAAAGCCTCCGGACCTTCCGGCCGAGCTTGGCCTTGAGTTCGGCCAAGGCCCGGTCCGTCTTGGTCTTCTGCTCGCCCGTGACCAGGGCCTTGAGCATTCCCGCGAACCTCGTCGGATGGGCCGCGTAGGAGATGGCGTAGAACTGCGCCATGGCCGAGAGCTTCAGGCGCCGCAGGCGCTCGTCGCTCAGGCGCGGGTTGAAGGACTTGATCGCCACCAGCCGCGTGGCTCCGGCCACCCAGTAGCAGTAGTCGTCGTCCACCGCGATGGGAGAGGCCCGGTCGACCTCGGCGAAGAGCGCGGTCCCGGGGAAGGGGACGAAGGTGGAGACCGCGATCTCATGGACCCCCATCCTGGCCATCCTCCGTATGAAACGGAAGGTCGCCTCCAGGTCCTCCTCCTCCTCCTGGGGAAAGCCCACGATCATGAAGAGGCAGACCTGCATGCCCGAGTCGAGCGCGGCCCTGGCCGAGGCCTCCACCCGGTCGAGGTGCACCCTTTTTTCCACGGCCTTGAGGATGCGCTCGCTCCCGGATTCGGGCGCGTAGGTCACGGCCCCGCACCCGGAAGCCACGAGCAGGTCCGTCACCTCCCGGTCGATGGCCTCGGCCCTGGTCCCCACCGGGATCTGCCAGGTGATGCCGGGCAGCCTCGCTACGACCTCCCGGCAGAAGGCCGTGATCCAATCCTTCTTCACGATGGCGGTCAGGTCCTGGAACTGGAAATCATCGGCCTTGAAGCGCTCCTTCCAGTGGAGCATCTCATCGACCACCTTGGAAGGCTCGCGGGTCCGGTAGACCCGCGTCCACATGTTCGCCGAGGCGCAGAAGGTGCAGTTGTAGGGGCAGCCCCGGGTCGCGAGCATGGGGATGGAGCGGCTCTCCGAGCCCGAGGGGCCCATGAAGATGTGGCTGTCCATGTACGCCTTGAGGTCCATGCTCTCCCAGTCGGGATAGGGGAGGCTGTCGAGCTCGGCGATGCGGGGCTGCCTGGCCCCGCGCACGAGGCTTCCGGCCGCGTCCATGCAGGCGACCCCGGCCTGGGTCCTCCAGTCGCGGATGCCCAGGGAGAGTTTCTCGAGGACCTCGCCGAAAGTGATCTCCCCTTCCCCGAGCACCACCAGGTCCATGCCTCCGTCCCGCAGGACCTGCTCCGGCATGGCCGTGGCGTGCTCGCCCCCGGCCACGAAGAACGCTCCTGGAACGGCCCGCCGGACCTTGCGCATGAGCTCCCGCGTCATGGGCCAGGCGTGCGTGAACATGCACGAGAACCCGACGACCCCCGCGTCCTTGGGCACGCGGCAAGCCGCTTCGTCGAGGCTCAGCCCCTGAGCCATGAACCCTTCCCTCCCGGGCCAGGGCTCGACCCGCGAGAGCGCGGCGCCCACGCAGTCCAGGATCACGACCGAATGGCCCAGGCGCTTGGCATAGGCGGAGAGATACGCGATGCCCAGGGGAGGCTGGGTGATGCTCGAGTAGCTGTCTTGGACCTGCAAGCCGGGCGGCTGGATGAGCACGACCTTCACTTCCTGAGCCTCTCCGCGCACGCCTTGCCGTCCAGGATCGCCGCTTCCATGAACGAGTACTTCCAGGCTCCGTACCTGCCGATGGACTCGACCCGGGCCTTCCTGAGGCAGGCGAAGATGGTCGCCAGGGCCGGACCGCGGTCCCGGTCATAGACCACGTACCCGTAGTCGATGGGCACCCACTGCTTGGCCAGGATGCGGTGCGAGGACTTGAGCAGGCCGCAGCGCCGGAGCCCCACGAGATACTGCCGCTCCAGGGCGGGGAAGCTCACGGACTCCTCAGGCCTCCTGCTCGCCTCGATGTAGAGCGAGCTGGCGCCCCTGGGAGCCACATGCGGGGAGAAATTGCTGGCGAAACCCACGCGATAGAACGGGAACTCCTTCTCCGGGAAATAGATCCAGTGCCGGTCGGAGACATGGCCTTGGACCCCGAGGTTGAGGCACAGGACCCTGTTGTGGCGGAGGCGCTTGGCCGCCGAGCGCACCGCTCCGGGCAGGCCGGTCGCCATGTCCAGGAACGCCGGCAGGGGGGCGGTGTTCACCAGGCGCTTGAAGCGCACTTCCCCCTTCCCGGAGATCTCGGCGATCCGGGACCCGAGGTCCACCTTGGTCACCGGAGAGGACAAGAGCACCTGTCCTGGCCGCAGGCGCCCGGCCAAACCGTCGGCCAGGGGCTGGATGCCGCCGCGCATGGGATAGAGGAACGCCGCGTTGTAGCCGAAGGCCTTGGTCTGGTCCATCAGCGCGCCGCAGAGGACCTCCCCCGCCTTGGGCTTAGGCACGAACGGGCCCTGCCACTCGGTGTTGATCCTCGAAAGCGGCCTCCTCCAGACCTTCTCGTTGTACGGGAGCATGAAATGCCTGCTGATCCCGGACCCGAACTGGGCCAGGCACCATGCCCGGAAGGAGTCGTCCTTGGGGCGCTCGGGCCAATGCACGGTCTCGAGGAATCCCGCCAGGCAGTCCTCCACCACCCTGGACGGCAAACCGAAGGTGTTGGCCTGGAACGGGTAGCGCGTCTCCACCCCGCAGGATCGGATCGCCGAGTCCCGCCGATGCTCGGCGAGGTTGCTCCCCAGGACCGAGCGCACGAGTCCCGCGCCGTAGCGGTCATGGAGGTGCAGGAGGTGGCCGGTCCGGTCGAAAGTGAAGCCGTCCACGCGCTCCGAGGCTGCCAGGCCGCCGACCTTGTCTTGGGCCTCGGCCACCAGGCACGAAAGCCCGGACCTCCGGAGGTGGAAAGCCGTGGAGAGCCCTGCCAAGCCCCCTCCGATGACGAGGACGTCGGTGTTCATGGCCGCATCTCGACCCGGGCCAAACGCCGGCTGAGCATGAAGACCCACAGTCCCACCACGCCGTAGACGCACAGGGCCCACACCAGGGAGATCTGCGTGACGACCCAGGCGCAGAAGCCCAGGAACACGGCTGCCGCGGCGGCCATGGCCACCACGGCGTGCCGCGAGAACCCGGTCTGCTCCAGGCGCAGGGCGAAGTGGTCCTTGGAGCCGAGGAAAGGGGAGTGCCCGGCCCGGATGCGCAGGAACATCACGAAGAGGGTGTCGAACATGGGCACGAAGAGGATGAAGAGCGGGGCGTAGACCCCGAGGTTGTTGATCTCCGAGTACTTGGTCCCCATGGCGATGGCGGCCAACACGAACCCGAGGGTCATGCTCCCCGAATCGCCCATGAACATCTTCCTGTTGGACGAAAAATTCCAGGGCAGGAAGCCCAGGGCGGCGCCAGCCAGGGCGGCTGAGGCGAAGTTCACGTAGAGCTCCTCGGAGGGCAGGGAGATCATCAGGAAGGCCAGGGCCGCGATGGCCGCCTGGCTGGCGGCCAGGCCGTCCATGATGTCGATGATGTTCAAGGCGTTGGTGATGCCCACGACCCAGAGCAGGGTCAGGCAGAAGCCCAGGTAATCGGGGCTCACGAACTTGATGCGGATGCCGTAGTACATGAGCGCCGCCGCTGCCGCGAGCTGAGCCGCGAACTTGAGCTTATAATGCAGGCCGTGGGGCTTGGTGACGTCGTCCAGGAGCCCGATGATGAAGATGAAGCTCCCTCCCAGGAGGAGGCCGCGCAGGCTCCGCAGGGTGCCGGTCGGGAACTGCGTGAAGAGTCTCAGCAGGAGCAGGGTCGCCGCGAACGCGAGGAAGATGGCGATGCCGCCCACGCAAGGCGTCGAGACCTTGTGGGTCTTGACCGCTGAGCTCGGAGCGTCCATCCAGCCCAGGCGCAGGGCCAGCTCGCGCACCAGGGGCGTGGCCATGAACGAGAGGCTCATGGCCGCGGCCACGGAAAGGATGTAGAGCTCCTGGACGCTCACAAGGAGAACACCCCGCAGCGGCGGCCCTGGAACTTGAGCTTCCCGCTCCCAGGCAGGCCGGCCAGGTTCGCGAGCCCCCTCTCGGTCAGGGGACCCAGGGCCGGGAAGAGCCGCGCCATCTCCCCTGGCACGAAGAGCACCGTGGTCAGGCCTTCGGCCTTGAGCTTGGCGGACAAGTCCTCAGGGCTTGCCGCTTCCTCAGCCAGCGCGACCCAATGGTTGGGAGCATTGACCGTGGACGCGACGTGGTCCTTGCCCAGATAATAGGCCCTCTGCTCACCCACGAGGAGGATTCTATCATTTGGGCCGAGGCTCTCCCGGCACCAGGAAGCGCAGGCATAGTAGTCCAGCCTCCGCTCCAGGTAAGCCTCCCTGGTCTCGCGCCCCAGCAGGACCCTGTCGGTCTCGAGCACCCGGTGGACGAAGAGGAAATACCCCAGGTTCACGCCGGTGAGCGCGATGCCCAAGCCCGCGATCAGGAACCTGGGGACCCGGCTGGATGCGTTCCAGACCGCTGAGAGGCCGGCTGAGGCCAGCAAGGCCAGCAAAGGCGCCGCCGCGGTCAGGAAACGGAGCACCGTGCCCGTCGCAAACCAGATCAGGAAGTGCAGGCCGCAGTAGACCAGGACGAACCGCAGGAAGCTCCTGGTCCTTGAAGGCTCGGGGCCGGGGCAGGCTCCCGCCTTGAGAGCGGGCCACAGCGCCAGAACGCCGGCCGCCAGGACCGGGGTCCAGCCCAGACAGCCGAGCACATCCATGCCCCCGCCGTAGCGGCTGAACCGGAACAGGAGTTGATAAGGCAAGGTCACGAGATCCTTGAGCCAGCTCTCGCCGTGCCCGTATTCGGCGAGGATGCGGAAGTAGCGCTGGGCCGTCTCAGCCCCCCAGCCCGACCCTGTCATGGGGAACCAGGAATACAGGAACGGGAACACGGGATTGCCGATGACCAGGGAGTTCTTGACGAGCCAGGGCAGGAACAGGGCCAGCACGATCGAGGAGTAGAGGACGCTGTCCTTGAGACCCTGCTTCCATGCCGTCTTCCCCTCCTGGGCCAAGAACGGCCTGATGAGCGCTGTCAGCGCGAGCAGCCCCGCGGTGGCGCCGGCCGTGTATTTCGTACCCAGGGCGAGGCCCGAGAACACGGCGGAGAGGTGCAGCCAGCTCTTCGCCCCTTGTCCGTTCCGAGAGTCAGCCAGCCAACGCCAGCACGCCAGCACCGCGGAGCAGGTCCAGAGCATCACCAGAGGCTCGACATAGGTGATGGCGGCCAGGAGCATGAGGGCCGTGTGCGTGCCTGCCAGACCCAGGGCCAGCCAGGCGGGACCCGGCCCGAGCTCGCGCTTGACCGCCGCGAAGACCCAGCCCAGGCACAGGACCGTGGAGAGCCACATGAACATCTGGGCCAGGGCGTCGCTCTTCAGGAGCAGGGCCAAAGAGAAGAGCATCTCGCCGTTCTGGGGGAAATGCGAGTAGAGGAGGTGGCTGGGAGAGACGAGCCTTCCTTCGCGGACATAGGTCTCGGGCAGGGCGAGATGGTAGACCAGGGAGTCGTACTGATGCGGGGGCATGAGGCAGACCCACCACAAGGCCAGGCCCCACGCGCAGGCAGCGGCGAGGCAGGCCGGAGCCTCCCAGGGGCCCCGGACCTCGCGCAGCGCCGGCTTGAGCTCAGGCCGGCCCCAGACGAGGAGCCCTGCCAGGAGGAGCGCGGCCGGCCAGACCTTGAGCAGGCCGAGGAACGCCAGGCCCATGGTCCCGATGCTCAAGAAACCCAGGCCCAGGCTGGCGCCGGCCCAAGTCCTCTCAGGTCCGGCGGCGTCCGTGATGCCGAGCAGGGAGAGGGCCCTGCGTCCGGAACCCACGACAGCGGCCGCGGCCGCCGTCAGGAGGACCGCGGCGTGAAGGCCGGTGAGCGCCAATCCAAAGCTCATGGTCGGAGGCCATGATTATATGAAAGCCCGGTGGGCTTAGGGAGCCTTGCGGCCGGGGCTGGGACTGATCAGGGTTTGGCGGGGCGGGCGGGCTTGGGCGGCGCGTCGAGGATCTTGCGCACCTCGGCCGCCAGCGCGCCCGCCGAGAACGGCTTCTGAAGCAGGCAGACTCCCTCCTCGAGCAGGTCGTCGGCCAGCAGCGCTCCTCCGGTGTGGCCGGAGATGTAGAGGACCCGCAGTCCGGGCCGCCGCGACAGCGCCTCGGCGGCCAGCTCGGGCCCGCTCAGCCCGGGCATGATCACGTCGGTGACGAGCAGATCCACCCGCGTCTCGGGACGGTCGAGCACCTTGAGAGCGTCCTCGCCCTGGGAGGCGGAGAACACCCGGTAGCCGGCCGCGGAGAGCTGCCTCTCGGCGACGGTTCGGACCGCCTCTTCGTCCTCGACGAGGAGCAGCGTCTCGCGGCCCAGGGGCGCGGGAGCCTCCGCGGCGGGCGGCTGGGCCGGGACGCATTCCGCGGCGCTCGCCGGCAGGGTCACCTTGAAGACCGAGCCCTTCCCGGGCGAGCTCTCGACCTCGATGTCGCCTCCGCTCTGCTTGACGATGCCGTAGACTGTGGCCAGGCCCAGGCCGGTCCCCTTGTCCTTCGGCTTGGTGGAGAAGAACGGCTCGAAGATGTGGCTGAGGACGTCCGCGGACATCCCCGTGCCGGTGTCCGTGACCGAAAGCAGGACGACCGGTCCCGCGGCCTTGCCGCGGACGTCCCGCGAACCCGCCGGGAGATTGGCCGTGGCGATGGTCAGCGTCCCGCCCTCCGGCATGGCGTCGCGCGCGTTCAGAGCCAGGTTCATGATGCACTGCTCCATCTGGCCTTGGTCCACGACGACCCCCGCGGACGGGGGCTCCAGCCGCAGCTCCAGGCGGATGCCCGCCCCCAGCAGGCAGCTCAGCATCTTCGCGCACCCCTGGATGACCTCGTTGAGGTCGACCGGCCGCGGGGAGAGGACTTGGCGCCGGCTGAAGGCCAGCAGTTGCCGGGTGAGGCCCGCGCCGCGGTCGGCGGCCTTGGCCACCTCCAAGAGGTCCTGGTGGCGCGGATCGCCGGAGGCCACGGAGTTGAGCAGGAACTCCGAATAGCCCTTGATGGCCGCCAGGATGTTGTTGAAGTCATGGGCGATGCCGCCGGCGAGCTTGCCCACCGCGTCCATCTTGAGCGCGTGCAGGAGCCTCTCCTCGGAGCGGGCCAGGAGGACCACGCCGGAGATGATGCCTGCCGCCGCCCGCGCGAACTCCCGCTGGTCCGCGTCCAGGTTCGCGCCGGCCGGGAGGTACATGTTCAGGACCCCGAGCGTCTCTCCGCCGCCCTTGAGCGGGAGGGTCATGTGGCCGTGCGGAACGATCCCGGGATAGGAGACCTCGTGGCGCTCGTCGAGCTCCGCGGTGATCTCCTCCTCGCCGGACTCGGCGACGCGGCCGCAGAGGCAGCGCCCCAGCGGCAGCAGCGCGCACTCGGCCCGGATGGGGTCGGAGAGGCCGATCTGCGCCGCCATCCTCAGGGCCGAGCCTTCCCGCAGCATGACGCACCCCTTCCTCTCGACCGCGAACCATGGGGTCGAGAGCACGCACCCGAGCATCCTCTCGAGCTTCTGGGCCGTCGGCACCGGCTCGAGGGACAGCCGCAGCAGCTCGTTGAGCCTGGAGCGGCGGAGCAGGTCGGCCTGGAGCCGCGCCCCCTCCTTGAGCTCCTGGGTGACGTCTTCGACCAGCTCGATGACGCCCAGGATCCCGCCTCCGGCGTCCTTGAGGGGAGACGCGATGACGCGGTAGTTGACGATCCCCGCCGGGGTGGGGGTCTCGGTCACCGACTCGTGCACCTCCCCGTCGGCGAGGGTCTTGACGACCGGGCAATAAGAGCAGACCTCGTCGCGGGGAGGCGTGTTGTAGCTGCGGTAGCAGACGGGACGGCGGCCGACGTCGATATGAGGGAACCACTCGCGCATCCTCTTGTTGAGAGAGAGTATCTCCATGTTCGGGCTGAGAAGGGCTACTCCGACCTCGATGTTGTCCACGACGCCGCGGAAGCGCTCCTCGCTCTCGCGCAGCGCTCTCTGCGCCGCCTTGGACTCGGTCAGGTCCTCCACCAGCTCGATGAAGCCCGACACCTCCCCGCCGGCGTCGAAGCAGGGGTAGGCGTTGACCCTGACCTCGAATCGCGTGCCGTCGTCCCGGACTCCTATGGTCTCGACGCCGCAGGGCCGGCCCGTCTCCATCGCTTTCTTGCCGGGGCAGTGCGGGCAGACGGCGTCTCTCTTCTCGAACTCGCGGAAGCACTCCTTGCCTGCGAGGACGGCCGGGGCCTTGCGGAACACCCGCCCGCCCTCGGCGTTGACCATGGCGATGCGGAAGTCCTTGCCGATGAGGCTGACCATCGTGCCGAGGTTCTCCACCAGGGTGCGATAACGGCCCTCGCTCTCCTGGGTGGACCTGCGCAGGTCGGCCTGCGCCTTCTGCTCGCGGAGGACCCAGAACCAGAAGACCGGCGTTCCCAGGAGGGCCATCAGAAGGGCGTCCAAGAGAGCCGAGTCCGTGGCTCCCGGGAGACGATGAGCCAGCAGGTGCGCGACGGTCTCCAAGACGAAGATGGAGGCGATGATCTTGAGCAGCAGAATCCGATCGGTCTTGGAGAGGACGTTCATGCGCGCAGGCCCCCGGTCAGGCGGTAGACGGGCACCCTATTATGATAGCAACTCGGACTTAGGTCCGCCTTAATTCTCGAGGACCCGGCCTCAGAAGACCGTGGGCCGCCTGTTGACGAGCGCGGCCGCTTCCATGGAGAGGACGGTCTCCCCGGCCTGATTGACCGTGGTCACCTGGATGCGGATGACGCCCTTGCCGGCTAGGGACTTGGACGCCCGGCTCTCGAGGATGAGGACCTCGGCCGAGAGCACGTCTCCGGGACGCACGGGCTTGTGCCAGCGGAGCTTGTCCACGCCGAGTCCGACCGCGCCTCCGGCCATCCTCAAGGCTTCGCCCACGAAGAGCCTCATGGTGAGCGAAGCCGTGTGCCAGCCGCTCGCGGACAGCCCGCCGAACACGGTCGTCTTGGCCGCCTCATGGTCGAGGTGGAAGACCTGGGGGTCGAACTCCCTGGCGAACGAGACGATCCGCTCCGCCGTGACCACAGCCGCGCCCGAGCGGAACCGGTCTCCGGGTTTCAGGTCCTCGAGGTAGAGCTCTCCGGCCATGGGGTGGAGATTGTAGCACCTTTCGGCCCCATGACCCCCGCGAGGCGGCATGCTTCTGCGTGCCGCCTCGCGGGAGACCAGGACGGAAGACGAGAAGAGCGGCGTCAGCATTCCGCGGACGCAGGCAGGCTCTCCATGACGACGCGCTTGAGCGAGTCGCTTTCAAAGGGCTTGGCCAGGAACGCCGCCGCCCCGCGCTCGCGGGCGAGCTGCTCCCGCGGCTCCGTGGCGTCCCCGGTCACCATGACCACGGCCACGCCCGGGTGCGCCTGCGACAGCTCGTCGGCCACGGCGATGCCGTCGAGACGAGGCATGTGGATGTCCAGCAGGACCAACCGGGGCCGGTAGGTCTCGACCATGAGGACCGCGTCCGCGCCGTCCGCGATCTCGATGACCTCGTAGCCCAGGGGCTCGAGCACCCTACGGATGATCCGCCGCACCGCGGCGTCGTCGTCAACGACCAGGATCCTGTCTCTCATATCGACCTCCCTCACATGATTGCGCAGCGCCGCGCCAGCGCGACGGCCTTCTCCTCGGTCTCGGCGAACTCCTTGATCTCCAGGGGCGAAAGCTCCGGGACGATCGGCTGCCGGGTCCACCCCTTCATCTTGGAGTAGAACTCCCGCTTGAGCGCCGGGTCCGATATCGTCGAGCCGGGGTTGAACTTCAGGCCCCGCATGTCCACGCCCCTGGCGAGCTGGAGCGCCCAATACCTGGCCTTGAGCTCCAGGATGCGGCGTTCGAGGGCATCGACCCGGTCCGCCGCGTCCTCGCAGGGCCCGTACTCCCGCACCGCGTCCCTGACCTCGTCACGCGCGATGGTCACGGAGCGGCCCGCCGCCACCCGCCCCGTCGCCACGCTCACCATCACCGGCAGCGCGGTCGTCTTCGATCCCGTCGATGAGAATCTCCCGGACACGACCCCGTCGACGCCCATGACCATCCCGATCGCCGCCAGGGTCTCGGGCTTCATGAGGGCGGACCGGGCCAACCCATGCTCTTCCATCAGCGCCGCGAGCGCGAACCAATCCAGGGTCACGACCTCATAGCCGGCCTTCAGGCTCCCGCTCAGCTCGAGCGCCACGCTCTGCCCTTCCCTGGGATGGGAGGAGTCGGACGGGACGAACGGCAGGACCGCCACGCGCCTTCGTCCCTCAGCCCGAGCCTCCGGCGCGCACAAGGCGCAGACGACCGGCGCCCAGCACGCCGCCGCGATCGCGATCCCCGCCATGCTCATGTTCATAGTATGCTCCGATCCACCGTGCTCCGGCTTAGCCTCTGATTAACTCTTCCTTGCGCGCTCTTGCGGCCGAGCCGCGGCCGCGCTCCTGCCAGGCCCGGACGCCCGCCGGCGGCACCGGGATGCGCACCGTGAACCTCGCTCCTCCCCCCGGCCTGTTGTCGGCCGACAGGGCCCCGCCCGCCCGCTGGACGATGGCGGAGCTCAAGAACAAGCCCAGTCCGGTGCCGCCCGACGCCGCGTTCCCGGTGCTGAACGGCTTGAACAGCCTGGCCATCATCTCATCCGGGATGCCGGGACCGTCGTCCTCCACCACCGTGCTCACGCAGGCGAGATCGCCGGGCCCCTCGATCAAGGAGGTCGAGACCGTGACCGTCCCGTCCTCGCCCGCGGCGCGCGCCGCGTTGACGAGGAGATTGAGGAAGACCCTCTCGATGTCCGCGGGCCTGCCCTGGACAGCGGGCAGGCAGTCGGTCAGTCGCAAGCGCAGGACGGCTCCCTTCCGCGAGAAGATCTCGGCGGCCACGCCCGCGGCTCGGTCGACCGTCTCGTTGAGGTCGCAGTCCTCGTCGCCCGGACCGCAGTCGCGGCTCCACGACTCGAGGCCCGAGACGATGGACAAGCCCAGCTCCGCGGAATGCCGGATGCGCCTGAGGTCCGGCTCGGCCTCGTTCGGGAGGTTCCGAGCCCTGAGCCCGACCTCCGCGAAGCCCAGGATCACCCCGAAGACGTTCCGGAGGTCATGGGCGGCGCAGGCGCTCATGAGCCCGACGTCCGCCAGGCGCTCCGTCGTCCCCAGCCTCCGGCGCTCTCCCACCAGGGACTTCTCCATGTCCTGGAGCGCGCCCCGCTGTCGGCGCAGGTCCTCCAAGGCGCGGCGCTCTCGCTGGGCGAACCACCAGGTCGCGGCGGCCGCGAAGGCCAGGATGCCGTCCTTGAGGAGAAGGAGGAAGCCGTCGAGCTCTCCGCGGCCTTGCTGGGACAGCAGGGCCGGCGCGCTGCTGAAGAGGAGCGTGCCCACGGCCACCAGGCCGGCTTCCCTGGCGCCCAGCAGGCTGCTGGCGGAGAACACCGGGAGCAGATAGAGGACCCACAGGTTGGAGTCCGCTCCTCCGGACCGTTCCACCACCGCGGCGATGGCCGCGCAATTGGCCAGGGTGAAGACCGCCGGGATCCACCTCATGGCGGGCCATAGCCTCAGGGCCCGGCCGGCGGCCAGGTTCAGGGCCATGATGGCCGCGAAAAGGTAGAGGATGTCCGGGTACACGAGCCCGGCGTTCTCCCTCCACAAGTAGGCCACGGCGGCCATGAAGACGCTGAAGACCGCCTCGTAGCGATAGACCATCGACCGATCCGCCTCCATGGCCGCGCTCATGGTCGCCCCCCCTGTCCCAGGACATCCGCGCGCGTCAGCCACTCGCCCGCGGCCCGACTCCAGGCCCGCAGCACGCCCAGGTCGCTGCGCCGGTCGAAGGCGAAGCTGCTCAGGCGCCGCGGAGGGCCGGCTTTTAGGCTCATCTTCATCTCCGAGGCCAGGGCCACCACCTTGGGGAACCTGTCCAAGACGCGGCAAGACGTGGTGACGACGCCGACGGACAAGGTCACGAAGGGGAAGGTCTCCGGCCGCCCCTGACGGTCGTGTCCACGGATGAACCCCCGCGCCAGGTCCTCCGCCGAGTAGTATCGGCTCCGCCGTTCGTCGAAGAGTCCGCAAAGGCTCTGGGCCACGAACGGGGCGGCTTGCGGCGACGTGATGGCCACGAAGTCGTCTCCTCCCACGTGCCCGGCGAAGCCTGCGCCGCCGTCGTGCATGGCGATGCTGTCCGTCAAGCACGCGGCCAGGCACTCTATGAGACGGTCCCCGCGCTCGAACCCATAAGCGTCGTTGAAGGCCTTGAAATGGTCCATGTCGGCGTAATGGAACGCGAATGGGATGCCCTCCCGGATGCGGCGGCAGGTCTCCGCCTCGATGTCCGGGCTCCCGGGCAGGCGCGTGAGCGGGTTGGCGGCCCGGTCTCGCCGGACGCGGCGCAGGATGCTCTCGACGCGGGCGCTGAGCTCCTCGACCGCGAACGGCTTGGTGACATAGTCGTCGGCCCCCAGGTTGAACCCCTCGACCTTGTCCGAGAGGCCGGCCAGGCCGGTCAGCATGATGACCGGGATGGCGCTCGTGTCCTGGCCGCGGCGGAGCTCCCTGAGGACCTCCAACCCCGACTTGGCGGGCAGGCCCACGTCAAGGAGGATGAGGTCCGGGTGGAGTTCGCGCGCCCGGCGCAGGCCGTCGCCGCCGTCTCCGGACTGCAGGACCTCGCACTCCGTCCGGCCCAGGACCCGGACCAGCGTCCTGCGCACCGCTTCGTCGTCCTCCACGACCAGGACCCGCGCCTTGGACGTCATATCCCCTCCCTTGTCGGCTGCACGCCGCGCCCTATGCATAGGTTAGCGGCGGCCGATTGCCGCCGCCTTTCCAGGGGATTAAGGGGCCCTTAAATCCGGAGGGGATGGGAGGAACGGATTATTCTTCGAACTTGTAGCCCAGGCCGGTGACGTTGACGATGCGCTTGGCGGCCTTGGGCCCGAGCTTCTTGCGCAGGTGGCAGACATGGACCTCGACCGTGCCCGGGTCGTTGTAGTCCGCGGGATCGTAGCCCCACACGGTCTCGAGGAGATAGTTGATGTTGAGGACCTTGTTCGGCCTGCTCAGGAGGACGGCCAGCAGGTCGAACTCCTTGCGCGTGAGGCTCACCACCCGGCCCTGCACCTTGACGGAGCGGGCATCAGGATCGAGCTCGATGCCGCAGCGTCTGAGCTTCTCCTCGGACGTCCGCGCCACCTCGTAGCGCCTCAACACGGCCAGGATACGAGCCTCCAGGACCGGCAGGGAGAAGGGCTTGAGCACATAGTCATCGGCTCCCCCCGCGAACCCCGAGACCACATGCTCTTCACCCACCAGCGCCCCGGACATGATGATGACCGGGATGTTCCGCGTGGAGGCCTCCTTCTTGAGGACCCTGCAGCACGTGTGGCCGTCGAGACCCGGCATGCGCGCGTCCACGAGCACGAGGTCGGGCTTGGACTCGCGCACGAGCATGAGCGCCTCGGACCCGTTGTCCGTGGACACGACTTGGAAGCCGCCGGCGGTGAGCGCCCGGCGCAGGACGCCCACGATGGCGACGTCATCGTCTACGACCAGGATCTTGGGAGCCAAGGGACCCGCAGGCGTCATCCTAAGATGATACCCGATCTCCGGTCTTCTTGCCAATGCCGCCGAGCGCTCCGCCCCGGCCTCCTCCATGCTCCGGCGCGGAGTCCAGTATCTCCCGGACCTTCTGGCATAGGGTCTCCTTTGAGAACGGCTTGGATATGAACCTGACCCCGTCCTCGAGGATTCCCTTCAAGCCGAGGACCTCGTCAGGATACCCGGAGACGAACAGGACCTTGAGCCCGGGCCTCAACGATACCGCCCGTTCCGCGAGCTCCTTGCCGTTCATGCCCGGCATGACCACGTCGGTCAAGAGCAGGTGCACGGCCCCCTGCCGCTGCGCCAGGAGCCTCAGGGCTTCCTCCCCCGACCCGGCGGAAAGGACCTCGTAGCCCTTGGCCGCGAGAACGCGACCGGCCAAGGCGCGCAGCTTCTCCTCGTCCTCGGCGACCAGGACGGTCTCCGAGCCCGCGGTGTCGAGATCCTCCTCGTCCGGGACGACACGCTCCCCCGCTTCCTCCACGCCGGCCCCGCCGGCCGGCGGAAGGGAGATGGTGAAAACCGCGCCCTTGCCCGGGAGGCTCTCCGCTGCGATATCGCCGTCCGACTGCTTCACGATGCCGTACACCGTGGACAGCCCCAGGCCCGTGCCCCTGCCTTTCTCCTTGGTCGTGAAGAACGGCTCGAAGACGCGCGCAAGCACGTCCGGCGCGATGCCGCAGCCCGAATCCTCCACGCGCATCACGACGCGGCCGCCCTCGAACGAGGTCGTGATGCGCAGGACGCCCCCGGCGGGCATGGCGTCGCGCGCGTTGACCGCCAGGTTCACGATGACCTGCTCGAACTGAGGAGTGTCCACCCGCACCTTGGGCAGGCCGTCGCCGCACGCCACCTCGAGGCGCACGTCCTCTCCCACGATCCGTCCCAGCATCTTGGCCACGCCGCGGACGACGGACCCCAGGTCCACCACGGAGGGCCTGAGCACCTGCCTCCGGCTGAAGGCCAGCATCTGCCGGGTCAGGTCCCTGGCGCGGTCCGAGGCAGTGACGATCTCCCTGGCGTCCGCGAGCCTGGCGTCGCCCGGCCCGAAGCCGGACATGAGGAACTCGGCATAGCCCCGGATGGCGGTCAGGATGTTGTTGAAGTCGTGGGCGATGCCTCCCGCGAGCCTGCCCACGGCCTCCATCTTCTGCGAATGCAGGAACCGAGCGTTGAGCTCTTGGTGGCTCTCCTCCATGCCGAGGGCCGCGGCGAAGATGCCCATGAGCCGGCGGTCCTCCTCCGAGGGCTCGAAGGGTCTGCTGAAGACGGTGCAGATCGAACCCACGCGCTCCTCGCCTTTTTTCACCACGTGCCCGAAATAGCACCGCAGTCCGTAGGCGGAGACGTTAGGATCCGTCTTGGCGAAAGGCGTGGCAGCCAGATCCGGGATGAAGACCGCCCCCTCCTCCATGCTGGAGACCACGCCCTCGCAGACGTGCCCCTGAGCCCGGTCCTCCAGCTTGAGCCCGGGCGGGGTCCTCCAGCCTCCCAGGACCCGGATGCAGCCGCCTTCGATCCTGCAATAGAGGGCGCAGTCCGCGCCGAAGGTCTCTCCGGCCAGAGTGGTCAGCCGCTCGATGTTCCGGCCGGGATCCTGCCCCCGAGCCAGCAGGACCTCCGTGAGCCTCGAGAGCCGTTGGCCGGTCCTGTCGCGCTCGGCCTCCGCGGCCTTGCGGACGCTGACGTCGCGCACGACCGCCACGGCGCGCAACTCGCCGTCCAGCTGGATCGAGGCCAGGGACAGCTCCAGCGGGAAGTCCGCGCCGTCCTTCCTGCGGCCCTGGAGCTCCAAGAGCATGCCCACGCTGCCGCGTTCCCCGGTCTTCTTCCATCTCTCGAAGGCCTTGCGTCGCATCTCGTCGAACTCGGTTCCGCCGAGGACCTCCTTGAGCTCCTTGCCCTGGATCTCGCTCGCGGAGTAGCCGAACGTCTCCTCCGCCGCCCGGTTCCAGAAACAGGCCCGTCCCTCCTCGTCCATCATGATGATCGCGTCCTGGACCGACCGCGCGATGGCCTGGAGCCTTCCTTCGCTCTCCCGGATGCCCTCCTCCATCCGACGGCGCTCGTCCACGTCGCGGAGCATGTGCACCCCGCCCAGGAACTCGCCGGACCCGCCCTTGATCGGGTCGAAGGTGACCTCGTAGCGCCGGGAGCCCAGCACGATAGGCAGGTGCTTCTTGGCCTCTCCCGAGCACGCGGCCCGGGCCGGACAGCCCGCGAGGCTCTTGGCCTCAGGATGAAAGACCTTCCAGCAAGGCAGCCCCAAGAGCTCCTCCGGGGACCGCCCCACGATCCCGGCCAAAGCCCTGTTGCAGCGCGCCACGTGCATGTCGGCGTCGAGGAGACAGACCCCGTCCTCCACGCCGTCGAAGGTCCTCTGCCACTCCATGGCCATGTCCTTGAGCTCTTTCAAGGCCCTGTTGCGCTGGGTCAGGTCCTCGAGGATGATGACGACGGCCCCGCCCTCATCGTCTCCGAGGGCGGCCTCCTTGGCGCTGACTTCGACCCGGGACCGGTCCCTCCTGAGCAGGGTCACCTCATAAGCGCCCTGCAAGGGGAGCCCCCATTCGGACACGCAGAGCCGCCGGGCCGTCTGCTCCCGGCACTCCGGGGCCACGTCCTCAAGGCGGCTCCTCCCGACATACTCCGAGGCCTCCCTCCAGCCCAACAGGGCCAACATCGCCTTGTTGGCGTAGACCATGCGGCCCGCGCGGCAGAGGCCCATGGCCGTGGGAGCCTCGTCGACCAGGCGTTGGAAGCGCTCCTCACCGGCCTTCAGGGCGACGAGCGCCGTCAACCTGAGCCGGGACGCGGCCGACTGGTGCAGGAGCAGCAATCCGGCCAAGCTCAAGAGGAGCACCAGCCCCTCCAGGACCGCCTTGTCCAAGAAGCCCGCCAGCACCTCGGACCTGTCCACCTTGCGGCCCAGGACGAGGCCCGTGCCCGGGATGGGGGCGAAGGCGGCCAAGACGCGCTGACCATGGTAGTCCGTCTGCCAGCCGGCCTGCTCCTTCCCCTCCAGGGCGGCGCTGAGCGGTCGGGCGTCTCGCAGATCCCTCTCCAGGAACGCGTCGTCTCCGGAGAATCTCAGCGGCGAGATGAGGATGGCCGTGTTCCCCCCCGGGCCTCGGCAGGCCAGGATCGACTCTCCGGTCTTGGCTTCCACCCAGCCCCTCACGATGTGCGCGAGCACGGCCTGCTCGGCGGAGATCCAGCCGGTCAAGTGCCCGGCCTGCCCGGGAGCGTACTCCACGGGAGACGAGAGACCGATGCGCGTATCCCTCGGACTTCGGCCGCGGACCAGGACCGACGCGGCCTCGGCCTGATGGAGGACCCGGACCTCGGCGCTCGAGGTCGGACAGGCCTCCGGCGCGGCGGAGGCGTCGGCGAGCAGGCGCCCTCTCGCGTCGGTGAGGCAGAGGCTCTGGAATCCGTGCAGGTCCCTTGCCTGGCGCAGCCTGCGGCCGAACAGGCGCCGGGCGGCCCCGCCTGCCTGCGGCTCGGCCAGGGCCGCTCTCGCCTCCGGAGAACCGGCGAACTCCGAGACCTCCTCGGTCCACCAATTGACCCACCCGCCCAGCACGGCGACCCTCTCACGCACCCCCTGCCCGAGCAGGGCCGTCCAATACCGGTCCGCGTCCCTGTACTGGGACCAGACCAGCAGGCCGTAGCAGGCCGAAAAGACGACCGCCAGCAGCGTTCCGCCTCGAGCGGACTCAGCCCAGACGCCGATGCGGGTGACGGCCTCGGGCAGGATGGACTTCTCGCGTTCGCCGCTCATGGAGATCTTGCCCCGTCGCGTCGCGGGGATGCTACAAGCATAGCACCGCCCGCTTAAGAAGCGCTTAATCCGGCGGCGGATTCCGGAGGCTAGTGCGTCTTCGCCGTCAGGAAGCCGAACCGGACCAGCTTGCTCTTGTGGATGAGATGCTCGACGAGCAGGACCAGGGTCGAGAGGCCGTAGACCACGCTCCGTTTGAAGTTGATGGAGGAGGCCTCGGGGAAATAGCGCACCGGGACCGGCACGTCTCCCAGGCGGAACCTGCAGGAAGCGGCTTGGATGAGGAACTGCTGGTCGAAGACGAAGTCGTCGGAGTTCAGCTCCCAGCGCACGGTCTCGAGCACCTGGCGGGAATAGGCGCGCAAGCCCGAGTGCCACTCCCCGAGGTTCTGGCCCGTGACCGAGTTCTCCATGATGGTCAGGAGCCGGTTGAAGATGTACTTGTAGAAGGGCATGCCGCCCTCCAGGGCCTCCCACCGGGTCCTGATGCGGTTGCCCAGCACCACGTCGCATACCCCGGAGGCGATGAGGCCGGTCATGACCGGGGTGAGCCGAGCGTCGTACTGGTAGTCGGGGTGGATCATGATGACGATGTCCGCTCCCCGCTTCAAGGCCTCGGCGTAGCAGGTCTTCTGGTTGCCGCCGTACCCGCGGTTCTTCTCGTGCACCACCGTGTGCAGGCCGAGCCTCCTGGAGAGCTCGACCGTGCCGTCCTTGGAGCAGTCATCCACCAGGATGACCTCGTGCACCGAACCCTTGGGGATGTCCGCCAGGGTCTTCTCCAGGGTCTTCTCAGCGTTGTAGGCCGGCAGGACAGCGATGATCTTCATTCCAGGGCTGATATTATAGTCAAAATCCCCGCCTAACGGTTCGCCGCAGGAGACAACCGCACCGTCCCGCGCAGGGTCTGCCCGAGCGCGGTCGCGGTGAAGTCCGCGACCCCGGTCTCGAGCGCGGGGTCCACGCTCCCCTCGATGGAGGCCTGGGCATGGATGTCCGCGAACAAGAACCGGCACGAGCCCACGGCCTGGCCGGACAATCCCCCCTCCCGGGAATAGCGGCCGTCCACGGTCCCCCTGCACGCTCCCTCGATGAGGCCGGACACCCTGCCTCCCTGCCGCGGGAACCAAAGCCCCAGGTCCGCGCTGTAGCCGTTCTTGGAGTAGGCGCCTTTCATCGCGACCATCCCCGGAGCCTTGGCTGCGGGAGGAAAGACCAAGCCTCGCCTCTTGTCGGCCGCGCCCCGTGAGAGGAGGAGCACGGCAGCGGCCGAGAGCGCGAGAAAGAGCGCCAGGACAGGGATCGAGCGCCGCTTCACTTCCGGGCTCGCTCGGCTGGGCCGAGCCTGTAGACCTTCAGGCGCGGCCCCCGGACCCGGCCCGGCGCGGGCGCGAACTCCCGGAGGAGCCTTCCCTGCCGCTCGAGCTCGTCGAAGAACCTCCGCAGCTCCGGGGACCGCTCCGGAGTGGCGCCGTGGCTGGAAACGACCACGTACTCCACCCGGGCCGCGCGGGCGGGGCCCAGGCCCGCCGACACGTCGAGGACCGCGGTCTCGGCCTGGGACATGCGCACGTGCTCGGGATTGGAGCGCAGGTCCGAGGCTGAGCGCTGGATGCGGTAGATCCGGTAGCCTCCTCCCGGGTGGGAAGCGGCCATGGCCTCGTAAAGCCTCCACCGGGGCGAGCCTTCGGCCTTGGTCCTGGCCTCGAGCTCCAGAGCCTGCTCCTTGACCATGGCCAGGCGTGGGCATGCGTGCGGATAATCCATGAGCAGGACCGCGCCAACCGGGACATCGGCCTCGATCCACTCGGTCGCCTGGGTCCTGGTGTCGGGCAAAGACAGGTCCCGGTTGTGGCGGACGCATGCCAAGGTCCCCGGGCCCAGGACCAGCAGGCCGGCGAGCACGGCAGCGGGCCGGCCCCAGCCCGCGACCGGGGAGAGCCCTTCTCCGGCGAGCAGGGCCAGGCCTGGGAAGCAGGCCAGCAGGTAGCGCATCCACGAGCCGTCAGGGTGCGTGCTCAGGCTCGCGGTGTAGGCCGCGACCGGAGCGCTGAGCAGGAGCGCCAACCTCCGGTCCCTGCGCCAGAGCGACACGAAACCGAAGACCGCTGCCAGGCCTGCAGCGGAGCCCACGCCGCTGAAGTTCCAGGCATTGAGATGCACGTCCAGAGCGATCCGCGCCGCGCTCTTCTCCCGGATGACGGCCAGGGCCGAGAAATCGCGCATGGCAGCCCAGAACCTCGGGAAATCGAGCAGGATATAAGGCGAGCCCGCGAAGAAGCCGACCGCCGCCGCGACAACGCCCTCAGCCAGGAAGCGCCCGGGGCTGGGCGAAGCCTTGCGGCCCAGCGCGTGCGCCAAGGGCAGGAGGAGGACCGCTGGGAGCGCCGTGTACTGCGCTGACATAGCCAGGCCCAAGGCCGTTCCGCAGGCCCAGTGCCACCTTCTGCCGCCGTCGCGGTAGACCCTGAGGGCCGCATACCATGCCGCGCACGCCGCCGCGAACATGGCCATGTCCGGCTTGGCCGAGTGGCTCGACTCGATCATGACCGGGGCCGCTGCCAGGCACAGGACCGCCCAGGGGAACGCGCCTCTGGAACGGACCTGCTCCTCGGCCTTCCAGACCGCGGCCAAGCCCAGCAGGCCGAACAACGCCGAGAGCACCCGGCCGATGAGGTAGAACCCGGTCGGGTCCCAGGCGAAGAGGCCTGCGAAGTCGGCCGCAGAACGCAGCAACCCGAACCCGGACCAGACCGCGAACCAAGCCCCGTAGCAGCAAGCCAGCAGGGTCGGCCAGAGCGCGGGGTACTTGAAGCTGTAGGGCTTGAGCGAGACCGAGCCGAAGGAGACCGCGAGGTTGATGTGGTGGGGCTCGTCCGAGTTGAAGGTGTGGGGCAGGCCGTAGCCGATATGGTCGAATCTCAGCCAGGCGGCCAGGAGCAGGATCCCTGCCAGGAGCCACCAACGGAGGGTGCCGGTGGTCTTCACGACGCTAGTGCTCCGACCGCGCCATAATGAGCGTTGTGGCCGGTCGGTTTTGAGGCGAGCCAAGGAGCGAGGAGGGAGAAGGCTGTACGCCTGCGACCGACGAGCGACGCAGGCGCAGCCCGAAAGCGACCGGCCGCTCTCTTAAGGGATTTCCTGCCCATCGATTGCATTCGTCTTCAATAGAGCGGAGGCCAGCCTTCGGCCGTCTGCTGCGTTGCCCGGCGCTCAGATACATTCAGTATCTTCGCGCCTCGCGCCTTGCAGCCGCCTCGAATCTGGCCGCCACAACGCTCATTATGGCGCGGTCGGAGCACTAGATTCAGGCGGCGAGGCTCTTGGCGTAGCGCCGGGAGAGCTGGTCGAGCCGCTCCGGGGTCCCGATGTCGAGAGCCTCTCCCGCGACCGGGAAGCCGTAGAGCTCGTGCCCGGCGCGGACCGCTGCAGGGAAGACGTCCTTGAGGAAGCTGCACGGCCCCTCGTCGGGCACGTGGTGGAGGAGCGCCCGCCGGATGATCCAGACCGGGACCGCGGCCATGGCCTCCGGGTCGTCGCTGGGGTAATCCGGGAAGCTCACCACGCGCCGCGAAGGACCCATGACCACGGTCTGCGCGCCGTCGTCCTTCACAGGCTTGCGCAAAGCCAAGGTGGCCAGACCCGCATGGGAGCGGTGGAACTCGAACATCTTGGCCAGGTCGAAGCGCGCCCAGACGTCGCCGAGGAGCACGAGGGTGTCGTCGGGCAGGGAGGCCGCGCCCAGGGACTTGACCATCCCGGCGTTGCCGATCCGGTTCTGATAGACGAGGTACTGGAGCCGCACGCCCCAGGCCGACCCGTCGGAGAAATGAGAGCGCACCGCGTCCGCGTTGACTCCCAGGCAGAGCCTGATGGAGTCCTGACCCGCGGCCTTGAGCCACTCGATATGGTGCTCGAGAAGAGGCTTGCCGCCGATGGGGATCATGAGCTTGGGCACGTAGTCCTCGCCCAAACGCATGCACTCCGCGTTGCCGCCAGCCAGAATGATGACCGACATCGCTTTCATGATACTAAATAATGGGTGCCAGGCATGCACTTTTTCAACTTACGGCCAGGGATGCTTGGGATAGCGGCGCTGGAGCTCCCTCTTCACCTGGGGGTAGGCGTTGGACCAGAAGGAGCCGAGGTCCGAGGTCTTCTGCACGGTGCGCATGTTGGGCGCCAGGATGTCGAAGACCACGGGAAGCCGTCCCTCGCACAGGGAAAGGGTCCCTCTCATGCCCACGAAGTCCCCGAGCCGGGCCGAGAGTTCCGCGGCCTGGGACTCGGAATAGGTGAAACGACCGGTCCTGCCCGACGGAAGCTTCTTCCTCCGGGGCAGGACCCTCTCCAGGAAGGCGGCCCTGGCCGAGCCCACGTAATCGAGGATGGCGGGCTCGAGAGGAACGGCTTCGATGGCTTTGAGGCTGTTCTTCCCCTCGCAGACCTCCGAGTAGATGAGCCGCCAATCCTCCGGCCCGAGCTCGGGGAAGCCCAGGTCAGGGTAGAGCCTGGCAGCCAGCCGCACCCGGACCAACAACTGGCCCACGTCCTCGTCGAACCCGGGATGCCTGAGCTCTCCTGAGGCGAACTGCTCGGCCCAGAGCCCGGCAGCCGCCTTGCGGCCGCTTCTCACGGCCTCCACGGGCTTGGACTCGAGGACCAGGCCCCCCAGCATGAGACGCTCCTCATGGACCACCCTCTTGGTCCTCTCGTCGAATTCCGACACGGACCTCCACGCGCACTCGCCGGGGAAGAGGCGCTGGACCGCGGCCGGCGAGCAGGGCAGGTAGAGCGGGATGCTCACCTGCCTGGACTGGCCGGCTCCCGCGGTCTCGTGGACTTCCAAGGCGAGGATGAGCCCGGGGGCGTCCGCGCCCTTGGCGAGCGGCAGAAGCGCCTTGCTCCCGTCCGCGAGCCGGTACACGAGCCCGCCCGCGGACCTGCAGGCCAGCCTGTCCTTGAACCCCGCGATCCAGACCTCGGCTGCGCCCGCCCCAAGGTCCGAGGCGCTCCTGCCTGGCAGGCTCCCGCCAAGACGCCTCAACTGGCGCAGGATCTCCGAGGACTCCCATGGCAGGTCCTCGCCGCGGCCGGACAGGAGGTCGCCTGCGGCGGACAGGAGGTCCACGGTCTTGCCCCTCCTCCTGGAGCCCCCGCTCTCGAACACCGCGGTCATGGCGCAGGCCAGGTCGAAGACTTCCTTCCCGGCCCGGGACGCGTCCTCGAGCACCGCGCCGAGCCTCGGGGACACCGGATAGCGGAGCAGGGCCCTGCCCCTGGCCGTGATGGGACCCTGGGACGTCACGGCGCCGAGGCTCTCGAGCAGGGCTTTGGCCCTGGACCACGCCTCTGGCCTGGGAGGGGTGAGCCAGCCCAGAACCCCCGGCAGGGAGGAGGCTTGGAGCCGGAGCGCGCTCAGTTCGAGCCGTTCGATCTCCGGAGGCACGGCCTCGGCCATGGAGGCCTCCTCGGTCCGGGCCCAGAGCCGGACGCAGCGGCCGGGCGCGGTGCGGCCGGCTCGGCCGGCCCTCTGCGCCGCGTTGGAGCGGCTGATCCTGGCCGCATAGAGCGTGTTGACGTCCCGGCCCGGCGAGTAGGCCGCCACGCGGTGCAGGCCGCTGTCGATCACCGCGGTCACGCCCGGGATGGTCAGGGAGGTCTCCGCCACGTTGGTCGAGACCACGACGCGCGGCTTGGAGGGGTCTGCGTCGAGGACCTCCTGCTGCTGAGCGAGCTCCATGGAGCCGTGGAGCTCCCTCACTTCGATGCCCAGCCGGCGGCAGAACGGTCCCAGGACCGAGACCGTGCGGCGGATCTCCCTCATGCCCGGCATGAACACGAGCACCGAGCCCTCGAGCCCTCCTGCGGCCAGGGCCTTGAGCGCTCTCAGCGCGTGGCTGGAGGGCTCCTCGCGTCCCTCCGGCGCGAGCCAGCTCACGTCGATGGGATAGGTCCGGGCCGGCACCTCGATGCCCTCGCTGTCCGGCAGGTACTCCCGGAGCCGGGCCGCGTCCATGGTGGCGGAGAGCACCGCGACCTTGAGGTCGGGCCTCAGGTCCCGGCGCAAGGCCGCGATCCAGGCCAGGGCCAGGTCGCACTCCAAGGTCCGCTCGTGGAACTCGTCGAGGAGCACCGCGCCCACCCCGGAGAGCCTCGGGTCGGCGAGGGCCTGCTGGACGAAGACCCCGTAGGTCTGGAACACCACGGCCGTGTCCCTGCCGCAGGCCGAGTCGAACCTGACCTGATAGCCCACCTTGCCGCCCAGCCGAGTCCGGGCTTCCATGGCCACCCTGGCCGCGAGGCTCCTGGCCGCGATCCTGCGAGGCTGGAGCACCAGGGTCCTGCCCGGGAACAGGGCCGGGCTCTCGAGGAGGAAGCGCGGCACCTGCGTGGACTTGCCGCTCCCGGTGGGAGCGCCGAGCACCAGGGCGCCCGGGCCGGCCAGGGCCCCGCAGATCCTCTCCCGGAACGGCAGGATCGCAAGGAGAGCGGTCATGGGGACCCATGATAGCAGAGTTAGGAAAGGGACTCCCAGCCGGGCGTATTGATACAATGACGCTGTCATGGACGACGGACCGCTCCCCCGGCACGCTCCGTCCCGGCTCGCGCACTCCGTGCGGGCGCTCAAGAACAGGGACTTCAGGATCTTCCTGGCGGGCCAGTTCGTGTCCCTGGCCGGGACCTGGATGCAGACCGTGGCCCAGTCATGGCTGGTCTACCGTCTGACCGGCTCCTCGCTCCTCCTCGGGTCAGCGGCCTTCGCCAGCCAGATCCCGGTCCTGCTCTTCTCCCCCCTGGGCGGCCTGGCCGCGGACCGCCTGAGCCGACGCAAGGTCGTGCTCGCGACCCAGGTCCTCTCCATGCTGCTGGCGGGCGCCCTGGCGTGGCTGACCCTCTCGGGCAAGGTCCGGGTCGCGCACATCTTCGCGCTCGCGGCCTGCCTCGGGGTCGTCAACGCCTTCGATATCCCGGCCCGGCAGGCCTTCATCGTGGACATGGTGGGCCGCAAGGACCTCATCAACGCCATCGCGCTCAACTCGAGCATGTTCAACAGCGCCCGCATCATCGGCCCGGCCCTGGCCGGCCTGCTCGTGGGAGCGGTAGGCGAAGGCTGGTGCTTCTTCGGCAACGCGCTCAGCTACACCGCGGTCATCGCCGGGCTCCTCCTCATGACGACCCGGGAGCACGTCCATCACGACGGCAACGCCACGCCCCTGGAAGGCATCAAGGAGGGCCTTCGCTTCATCCGGGACACCACGCCCGTCCGGGCCCTGCTCATGCTCCTGGGCCTGGCCAGCTTCCTGGGCATGCCCTACGCCGTGCTCATGCCCATCTTCGCGGACCGCGTCCTGCACGCCGGCCCCCGGGGCTTGGGCCTGCTCATGGCCTCCACCGGGACCGGCGCCCTCTTGGGCGCCCTGTTCCTGGCGACCCGCTCCGACACCAAGGGCCTGGGCAAGGCCGTCGCGGCCGCCTCCGGCGCCTTCGGCCTGACCCTCGTGCTCTTCTCCCTTTCGCGCTCCCTCTGGCTCTCCGCGGCCATCCTGGTGCCGACCGGGTTTTTCATGATGCTGCACATGGGCGCCACCAACACCCTCATCCAGTCCATGACTCCGGACGGGCTGCGCGGCAGGGTCATGGCCTTCTACTCCATGGTGTTCCTGGGCATGGCGCCCCTCGGCTCCCTGCTTGCGGGCGCCGCCGCCGACTCGATCGGAGCGCCGCTCACGGTCGCGCTCTGCGGAGCCGCCTGCATGCTGGGAGCGGCCGCCTTCGCCTCGGTCCTGCCCGGGATCCGACACGAGGCCAGGCGCCTCATCCTGGCCCAGGAAGCGACGGCTTCTCTTCCGCCTGAATCCGGCTCCCCTGCCTGAGAGCGCTTTTCGTCGGCTCCTTTTTGTCACGCTCCATCAGGGGAGATTTCGTATACTGCGCCATGCCCGACATCGCCCAGCAGTCCCAAGCCCAGACAGGCGAGCTCATCAGCGTCTCCGCCCATTTCAGCCGCGGGTGGGACTACTTCAAGAGCCGGCTCGCGACCCTGCTCTTCGTCTCCATCATCGCCCTCGTCCTCATCATCCTTGCCGCCGTCATCCCGCCGGCCTGCGGCTTCCTGCTGGGCCGCCTGGCGCCCGGACTCAAGGGTGCGGCAGCCTCCCTGGGAGTGCTGGCCGCAGTCATCGCCGTGCTCTGGAGCTTGTCCTGGGCCACGGCCGCGACCTGCGCGGCCGTGGTCTACAAGGACGCGGGGGCCAAGGAATGCTACAGCAGGTCGAGGCCGAGGGTCTTCGCCCTGCTGTGGGTCCATCTCCTGGCAGGACTGCTGGTCATGGGCGGCTATGTCCTGCTGATCGTGCCCGGCATCCTGCTCACGGTGTGGTTCTTCTTCGCGCCTTTCGTCTGCATCGCCGAGGACCTCGGCGGCTTCGACGCCCTGCTCAAGAGCCGGGAATACGTGCGCGGGAGGTGGTTCTCGGTCGCCTGGAGGCTCCTGACCGCGTGGCTCGTGATCGTGCTCATCCAGGTCATCCCGGTCGTGGGCCAGCTCCTGAGCTTCATCCTCTGGCCCCTGCCCTTCCTCATGTCCTTCCTCCTCTATCAGGACCTCAAGGCCTTGCGCGGCGACCTCCCCTTCCAGCCGACCTTCAAAGCCAAGCTCGGCATCGCTGCTCCGGGCCTGGCCGGGCTCGTGGCCGTCCCCATCCTCCTGGTCACCATGATGGGCGGCACGGTCCTCATGATGCGCCAGAAGATGCTGCAGGGCATGGGAGCGCGGAAGCCGTTCGCATCCGGCTCCAAGGCAGGCGCGGCCGCCGTCTCCAGCCCCGCCCCGAATGCCGTGCGCAGACCCGTGGACCCGGCGGTCCTCGACGGCCTCGTCATCCCGGATCAGCCGGCCGCGGGCCAGATCCGCGGCGCGGACTTCAGGGTGGAGCGCACGGAGGCCATGGGCTCCATCATCCATCTCAGCCAGGGCAAGGAGTTCTTCGCGGACGCGGAGTTCATCATCTTCCCCTTCCTCGGGGATGGAGAGACCCTGGCCGGCCGGACCATCCGGTATCCGGATCCCGGCCGGATGTCCGGACCGCATATCCACGTCGCTCGCAAGCCCGCGCCGGAGAGCATGCCCAAGACCGAGATGTTCATGAGCGACTACGCCATGCTCCTGGTCTTCGGCCCGGAGAAGGCCGGAAAGATCGCAGGCAAGATCTTCCTCCGCGTGCCGGACGCGTCCCAGAGCGAGGTCAAGGGGACCTTCGAGCTGGCCTCGGACGGCAAGGAGCTGACCCAGGCTTCAGCTCCAGCGGCGTCGGCCCCGGTCCAAGCCTCGGCTCCAGCTCCTCAGCCCAAACCCCTGACGGTTCCAGCTAAGCCCGCCCCAGTCCAGGCCCAGCCTGCGGCGAAGCCGGTCCAACCGGCGGCGACCCCGTTCAAGGTCTCGCATCCCTCCGAGCTCAACGAGGTCCTCAAGGCCTGCGTCAACGAGACCGGGATCTTCTGCTACGACCGGCAGGACACGGCTGCCGAGACCCTGGCCTGCCTCAGGAGCCGCAAGGAAGACCTCCTCCCGGAATGCCTCAAGCTCCTCGAGTCGTTCTCGGCGCAGTGAGACGGGAGCGACTGCGGCTGTGGCCGCCTAGTCCGTGAAGCGGTAGCGCAGGATGGCCCAGAGCACTTTGGTGCCGTCGCGCCAGAAGCGGATCTTCTTGCCCTCGGCCCGGGAACGGGCCTTGTAAAAGACGGGCACCTCGGCGAAGGAGCAGCCGCGCTTGGCCAGCTTGGCCGAGATCTCCCAGTCGTAGTCGAACCAGTCGCTCCTGAGCCGGATGGCCTTGAGGTGCTCGGCCTTGAACACCTTGAACATGGTGGCCCCGTCGCTCAGGGCGGTCCCGTAGAGCAGGTTGAAGAGCCCGGTGAAGAGGACCCCGCCGAGGTTCACGAACATGCCGTAGACCCGCTCGAAGCCCGCGAACCGGCGGAACTGCCAGCTCTGCGGCGACCTCATGGTCCTGGAGCCGAAGACCACGTCGCAGCGTCCCTCCCTGAGAGGGGCGAGCACCTTGGCGTAGTCCTCCACGGAGTACTCGAGGTCCCCGTCCTGGATGAGCACCACGTCCCCGCTCACCAGGCCCAGGCCCGCCCGCACCGCAGCGCCCTTGCCGTGGGGCGCGTCCTCGTAAAGGACCTTGATCCCGGGCCGGGCCCCGTAAGAGCGCACGATCTCGCGGGTGCCGTCGGTCGAGCCTCCCTCCACGATCACGAGCTCCTTCTCCACGCCCGGGAGCGCCACAGCCAGCACCGCGTCGAGCAGGGCCGCGACCGTGGCCTTCTCATTGAGGACCGGGATGATGATGGAGAGCTTCACGCAGGCATTCTACCAAGTTCGGGCCCGGGAGACCGCCCTCCGAATTGGTATCATGGGACGATCTCCGGCAGGAGGCGCCATCGATGCTCCATCACCTCGTTCTATCATCGCTCCTCTCCCTCGCCCCCCAAGCCCAAGCCCAGTCCATGCGCATCGGGGCAGCCGCGGCCGTGCGAGGCGGGGTGTCCGCCCGGGCACCGGGCCAGGCCGTGGGCCGCGTCATGGAGAGCGGCAAGGAGGTCTACCTGCGCGACGCGGTCACCACGGACGCCGACGGCCGCATGCAGGTCCTCCTCCTCGACGAGACCGTCTTCACCATCGGCCCCAACAGCTCGCTGATCCTCGACGAGTTCGTCTACGACCCAGCCAAGGGCTCGGGCAGGATGACGGCCCGCGTGACGAAAGGGGTCTTTCGCTTCGTCACGGGCAAGATCGCCCGCGAGACCCCCTCCAACATGAGAGTCAAGCTCCCGGTCGGCGTCATCGGCATCCGCGGCACCATCGTGGCGGCCAAGATATTCTCCCCGACCAAGGCCACGGCCATCCTCGTGGGCCCGGGGCCCAGGAACAACGCCTCCGAAAGGCCGGGCCAGATCGTGGTCACGGCCGCGGGCAAGGACTCGACCGCGAGCAGGCCGGGCATGGCCATCGATGTGACGCCTGCGGGCCCCTCGGCGCCCTACATCGCGCCGCCGAACCTGGTCAACGAGGTCGCAAGCGACCTCGCGCCCAAGTCCGACGAGGCTGCCTCGAGCGGCGGCGGGAGCTCGGAAGGCGGGTCCGGGACCGCGGCCTCGACCGAAGGCTCGGCCACCGAGGAATCCGGCCAGGCCGCGGCCGGAGCCCTGGGAGACCTCGCGAACACGGATTCCATCGCCGAGGCCACGCAGGACAACTCCAACATCACGGAGAACGCCTCGCAGTCCTCGCTGGGCGG
Source organism: Elusimicrobiota bacterium (assembly GCA_016218545.1). Classification (GTDB taxonomy): domain Bacteria; phylum Elusimicrobiota; class Elusimicrobia; order UBA1565; family UBA9628; genus JACQWX01. The sequence continues at coordinate 31,395 of JACRDQ010000040.1, read as the reverse complement.
CGGCATCACGGACGGCATCGCCAAGTGGGAGGATCTGCGCAGCTTCGGGTCAGGCACGGCGCACTTCAGCCAGGTCATCCCCAACGCCGGCACCTGCTCGGGCGGCGTATGCGGCGGCTCCACTGATATCAGCGCGTCGGTCTGCTTCTACGTCGACTTCGGTGCCAGGGCCATCACGAACGGGTCGGACTTGGCCCTCTTCGGCGGGTCCTTCAGCGACTCCGTCTTCTTCTCGGGAAACCACAGTTTCGCCTCGCTCTCGGGCGACGCCGTCATCGCCCTGGGCTCGGGAGGGCCCACCGTCAGCAACAGCAGGTTCGACGGCACGACGTTCACGCTCATCAACTCCGGAGGCGTGCCGGCCGCGCAGATGGCGGTGAATTTCCAATACGACGACGGCTCCGGAGTCACGGCGAGCGGAAACGCCGCCTTCACGAAGGAGTAGCGACGCGAAGCGGCCGGCGCGCTGGACCTACGGGCCTGAAAGGACCTCGCGCTGGTCGGCTTCGACGAGGGTCTTGAGGTTGTTCAATCCCCATCCCAGCATGCCGCCGTGCATCGGGTCGGCCAGGGCGGCCAGGTACCCGCCGAGGACCGGGATATTGAAGCGCCCCTGCACGCGCCAAGTGACGATGGTCCGATCCCCAGAGGCTTTGAGCTCGATGCCGCCGCGGCCGTTTCCAGCCCCGCTGTCAAAGGCATAGTCGAACTCGATCCCGCCCGTGGGCGAGGCTCCCGTGATCTTCACCCGGCCCGCCCCGGGCCTGCCCCTCAGCGCGACCGTGGAGCCCACGCCCGAGGTCTGGGAGCCGAAGGAGAACTTGGCCGCCGGCTCGAGTTCCGTCCAGGGCCACCACTTCGGCCAGTCGCGCAGCTCCCCCACCGAGAGGTAGACCTTGACGGGGTGCGCCTTGACCTCCGCGGAACGCAAGATCTCGTAGCTCGAAGGCATGACGCTCCCCACGACGGCCGCGAGGACCGCCCCCGCGGCCAGGGCGAGCAGCGCTCCCTTGAGCACGGGCTTCAGCCCTTCCCGAGCTGCCTGACGTAGAACGTCAGGATGTGGCCCACGCGCATGTGGAGCTCCTCGATGACCCCGTATTGGTCCGAGGGCACGATGAGGTGGAGGTCCACCAGCCTCTTGAGCGCTCCGCCCTCGAACCCGAGCAGGGCCACGGTGCGCGCGCCCCTGTTCTTGGCGTAGCGGGCCGCCTTGAGAAGGTTGCGCGAGTTGCCCGAGCCGCTGATGAGGATGGCGAGGTCTCCGGGCTCGAGCAGGGCCTCCATCTTGGCCACGAAGATGTCGTCGAAGGACTTGTCGTTGGCGACCGCGGTGAGGAACTCCACGTTGTCGGTCAGGGCCACGGCCCTGATGAGGGGTCGCCCCGGCACCCGGGCGGTCTTGGAGAGGTCCACCGCGATGTGGGAGGCGATGGCCGCGGAACCGCCGTTGCCCATGACCAGGACCTTGCGGCCGCGGTCGCGCACCCTGAGGAGCTCCCGGGCCACGGCCGCGAGGGTCTTGAGGTCCACCCCGTCCCACGCGCTCGCGCAGGCCCCGCGGTACCACCGGGCGAAATCCGCGGGCTCGAGGTTCCCCGGCCCGACGCTGTGGAAACAGCCCGGACGTGTCGGCTTGATCTTACTTGCTGACATAGATGATCTTGGACCCCTCGGGTTCGAAGTCGAACGGTATCTCCCGCCAGCCCCTGAGGGCCGACGTCACGCGGGAGCGCTTGCGGTGCGGGCAGAAGAGAAGGAGGAAGCCCCCTCCCCCCGCGCCCACGATCTTGCCGCCCGTGGCACCCTGCCGCAGGGCGGTCCGGTAGGCGTCGTCGATGTCCGAGCTCGTGATGCCGTGCGCCAAGGACTTCTTGAGCTCCCAGCCCTCGTGCAGGATGGGGCCCACGGAATCCACCCGGCCGGCCTGCAGCTCGTGGCGGGTCTCGTCGGCCAAGGTCCGCATCCGGTCGAGCACGGCCTCGTTGCGGTCGAACTCGGCCCGGGCGCGCCTGAGGATGGGGCCCGCCTTGCGCCGGATGCCCGTGTAGAGCAGGATGAGCCTCGCGCGCAGCTCCTCGAGCACGCCCACCGGGCAGATCAGGGGATCGACCCGCACCCTGCCGTCGGACATGAACTCCGTGAACTGGGCGCCTCCGTAGGCCGCGATGTACTGGTCCTGCTTGCCGATGGGCTCCTTGAGGCGCTCGATCTCGATCTCGCACGCCTCGCGGGCGAGCTCCTCGGCCGTCATGAACTCGCTCTTGTAGGCGTGGAGGGCGTGCAGGACGCCCACGGTGAAGCTCGAGGACGACCCCAGGCCCGTCCCGCCCACCACGTCGGCCATGGAGGTGATCTCGATGCCGCGCGTGAGGCCCGTCTTGCGCAGGCACGCCCGGAGGATGGGATGGCGCACGTCCGCGAGCCTCGAGACCAGCTCGGTCCTGGAGTACTTGAGGATGATCTTGTCCTCGAAGTAGCGGTTGACCGTCACGTACATGTACTTGTTGATGGCCGAAGACACCACGGCCCCGGGCGTGCGTTGATAGAAGGCGGCCAGGTCCGTCCCGCCCCCGGCGAAGCTGATGCGGAAAGGGGTCCTAGAGATGATCATGCTGCCTGCCTCCTCCGCCCATCCGCCGCTCCCACTTCCTCGTGAACCTCTCCATCCTCTCGAACGTGCCCACGTCCTCGACCGTCTCGCCGGTCTTATAGGCGTTGAGGACCAGCCCCGCCTTGAGCGCCGCGGGGAAGACGTCCCTGCCGAAGTCCGAGGGCCGGTCCGCGGGGACGAGCTCGAGCAGGGAAGGCCGCACGAGCCAGACCGCGGCGAGCGCCAAGCCGCCGGCCGGCTCGCCCGGCCCGGCCCGGTAGAACCGGGTGACCCGGCCGTCCGTGACCTCGGCCAGGTCGGAGTCCTGGGGGTGGTCGGTGTCCCAGACCACGAGGGTCGCGGCTCCGGGCTTGGACGCGTGGAAGGCCGCGAGCCTGCCGACGTCCATGGAGATGAAGAGGTCCCCGTAGACCACGAGGAGGTCCGCGCCTCCGCGGTCTCCCAGGTCCTTGACCGCGCCGGCCGTGCCGCGCGGCGAGGACTCGACGGAGTAGCGCAGCTTCATGCCCCACCTGGAGCCGTCCCCGAAGTGCTCCTGGACGGCCTCGGCCTTGTAGCCCAGGCAGAGGAAGACGTCGTCGATCCCCGAGCGCTTGAGCCAGCCGAGCTGGTGCTCCAGGAGGGGCTTGCCCAGGAGCGGGAGCATGGGCTTGGGCGTCGCGTCCGTGGCCGGCCGCATGCGCTCTCCCCTTCCGCCCGCCACGATGGCCGCCCTAAGACCCATGCAGCACCCCCAGGATCCAATCCACGGCTTTGGGCAGGTCCGGGCAGGCCGCGTCCGGCCGCACCCTGTACCTGCCGTCCTTGCCCGCCTTGCCCGTGCGCACGAGGACCGCCTTGCAGCCCGCGTTGCGCGCGGTCTGAAGGTCCGTGGTCGAATCCCCGACGAAGAACGACCGGGAAAGGTCGATGCCCCACCTGCGGCGGGCGCGCTCCACGAGCCCGGTCCCGGGCTTGCGGCAGCCGCAGGGCTTCCTCCCCTTGGCCGGGGGAAGGTGCGGACAATAGTAGAGGCCGTCGAGCCTGGCCCCGGCCTCGCGGAGCCTCCTCTTGAGCGCGGCGTTGATCCTCTGTAGGGTCCGCAGGGAGAAATAGCCCCTGGCGACGCCGGACTGGTTGCTGACCACCACGACCCTCAGGCCCGCCTTGTTGAGCCTGGCCACGGCCTCGGGAGCCCCGGGCACCACGTGGACCTGCCGCATGCTTCGGACATAATCCACGTCCTCGATGAGGACGCCGTCGCGATCGAGGAACACGGCGCAGGAGCGGGGGACTGGCATGGCGCTGAGGCCAGATTCTATCAAGTTTTCGGCAGAAGGCCTTAAAACAGGAAGGCTCACGGCCCGGTCTCTTCGTAGACGCTGAATTGGCGGGACGAGAGCTCGGGCCGCCGGACGAGATTGAGGCGCCGGGTCCTGATGAGCGGCGGCAGGAGGCGGTCCTCCAGGTTCAGGAAGGCGAACAGGCTTCCCGCCGGCGCCGCTCCCCGGTCCAGGACCTCGGGCGTGAGGAGCCGGGCCCGCTCTCTCTGATCAGGCGGGAGGAGGAACCTCAGGCGCCAGAGGTTGAAGTCCTCCACGAAGACCGGCGTCCCAGGCCTCTTGACCGCTGTCGCGGCCAAAGGCCGCAGGTCCATGAAGTCCCAACTGTTGTCGAAGCCCCCTCCCACGAAAACCGCCCGGCGGGGCACCCCGCCGTCCTCCAGGAAGTTGTGGAAATAGTCCCACCCCAGCCCGGCCAGGTTCACCGCGACGAGGCCTCCTCCCAGGAACGCGGCCGTCAGGCTCCGCCGCGGCAGGGCCAGGGCCAGGACCGCGGGGACGGCGAGCAGGGGGATGATCCAGAGCCGCGACCCGGTCATGCCCGCGGGCGTGATGAGGCAGGTCCCGAGGAAGCTCGCGGCCACGAAGGCGGAGAGCCCCTTGCCCAGGCCGCGCTCACCCTCCGGGACGCTCCGGCGCCAGGGCGCGATGAGGCCCGCGGCCAGCGCGACGGGCAGGATGAAGGTGAGCGGCAGCGCCGCCTCGCCGCACGCGCGGGCGTAGAGCGCGCCGCCTCCCAGGGTGTGCAGCATGTTGAGCAGCGAGGGCAGCACGGCCGGGGAGAGGTTGGAGAGCATGGACGCGCCGCTGTTGAGCGCCGGGGCCGAGACCAGGGCCGCGGCCGCGGCCGCCGCGGCCAGGAGCGCGCCGGGCAGGAGCAGGGCGGCGGAGCGGACGAGGAACGGCCGGCCCGGACGGACGAAGACGGCGTAGGCGGCCGCGGCCGCGAGCACGCTGGGCAGGCTCACGATATGGTTCCAGACCGCGAGCCCCAAGCACAGCCCGCCGGCCAGCAAGCCCGCGGCCTGCGCCCGGCCGGTACCCCGGAGGCCCGGCACGGCGAAGAGCCAGACGCCTCCCATGAAGAGCAGCGGGTTGAGGGCGTAGTTCTCGCCCGCGATGCGCCCCAGGACCACGAACGAGGGCATGGTGACGAGGAACCACGCGGCCCAGGCCGCCCGGCCGGCTAGGAAGCGCCGGGCCAGGTCCGCGTAAAGGGCCGCGGCCAAGAGGTTCGCCAGGACGCCGCCGGCCCGCAAGCTCCAGAGCGACTCGCCGAAAAGACGGAAGAAGAGGGCGATGCCGTAGGAGTGCAGCGGCGCGGCGTAGGTGCTGAGCAGTCCGGCCAGCGGCCGGAGCTCGCCCCTCAGGATGGCCTCGGCCGCGAGCCCGAAGGCGGCCTCGTCCCGGTGCAGTCCGGCTACGTCGTCGAGGCGGTAGCCCAGGAGCACCGCCGCGGCCGCCAGCGCCGCCAGCAGGCCCGCCGGCGAGCCGCCGCGTCCGCGGTTCACGGCGCCGTCACCGGGAGGCCAGGACGACCACGCTGCGCCAGTCCACGCGGCACTCCCGCTCGAACACGACCTTCTCGCGGCCCGGCGGGAGCGCGTCCTCCGGCCGGGAGAGCGCGGTGTCCACGCATCTGAGCCAGCGCCGGCCCGCCACGCGGGGCAGCTCGAAGTAGAGGGGCTCCCAGTGCATGTTCATCATGACGTGGAGGTCGTCCTCTCCTTCGAATCCGGCCAGGGTGAAGGCCAGGGCGCGGGCCTGGGGGTCGCTCCACCCGGGATGGTCCAGGGCGCAGCCGTGCCAGGAGATGTCCTTCAAGCCCCGCTCGTTGTAGGAACCGTCGAAGAACCGCGCCCGTTGGAGCGAGCGGTGCGCCCTGCGGAACGCGATCATGGCCTGGAAGAACTCGAAGACCCAGCGGTGCCGGGACCCGCGCTCCCAGTCGAGCCAGGCGAGCTCGTTGTCCTGGCAGTAGGCGTTGTTGTTGCCTCCCTGGGTCCTCCGGAGCTCGTCTCCGCCGCAGACCAGGGGCACGCCCTGCGAGAGCATGAGGATCGCGGCGAAGTTCTTGATCTGGCGCCGGCGCAGCAGCTCGATCTCGGGATCCTCCGTGTCGCCCTGCCAGCCGCAGTCCCAGCTGAAGTTGTCGTCGGAGCCGTCGCGGTTGTCCTCGCCGTTGAGCCAGTTCCTCTTGCCGTTGTAGGACACGAGGTCGTTGAGGGTGAGGCCCGCGTGGCAGGTCACGAGGTTGACGCTGTTGCACGGCCGGTGCCCCGGCCCGGCATGGAGGTCCGCGCTGCCCGCGATCCTGCTGGCGACCGAGCCCACGATGCCGGGGTCTCCGCGGACGAACCTGCGGACGTCGTCGCGGAAGCGAAGGTTCCACTCGGCCCACCGGCTGGCCGCGACGTCCCCGCGGTCGCAGAGCCCGCCCCCGTCCCACGCGTCCGAGATGAGCTTGGTCCCGGCCAGGACCGGGGAGAGCTCCATGTTCCAGAGCGCGGGCGGCCGGGCCGCGGCGTCCCCCCCCTCGCCGCGGGCCAGGACCGCGGCCTCGCCGAGCCGGAAGCCGTCCACGTGCATGTCCCGGACCCAGCTCTCCAGGCAGTCGAGGACGAGCCTCTCGACCACCGGATGGCCGCAGTTGAGCATGTTGCCGGACCCGGCGTAGTCCAGGTAGCGGCGGGGCTGGCCCGGCACGAGCTGATAGTAGGCCCCGTTCTCGAGCCCTCTCATGCTCACGGTCGGGCCGTCCTCGCCGCCCTCGCCCGTATGCCCGAAGGTGAGGTCGAGGATGACCTCGATGCCGGCCCGGTGCAGGGCCTTGACCATGTCGCGGAACTCGTCGAGGCCGCGGCACTCCTCCGAGGAGCGGCAGTAGCCGGGGTGCGGGGCGAAGAAGGAGAGGCTCCCGTAGCCCCAGAAGCCGCGCAGGGGTTTGCCGTCCGGCCCCCTGCGCAGGACGGAGCGGTCGTCGAAGAGCGTCGCGGGCATGAGCTCGACCGCGGTCACGCCCAGGGCCTTGAGGTGCGCGATCTTGCCGATGACGCCCAGGAAGGTGCCCGGAGCCTCGGCCTTGGCCGAGGGAGAGCGCGTGAACCCGCCCACGTGAAGCTCGTAGAGCACGGTCTCCGCCAAGGGACGGTTCAGGGGGCGGTCGCCCCCCCAATCGTAGCGGCTGAGGTCGACGACCAGCGAGCGCAGGGAGGAGCGCAGGTTCGACCCGGGCACGTACGCCGCGCCCGGGTCCCAGAGGGCGGCAGAGCTCAGCCTGGCGTAGGGGTCGAGAAGGACCTTGTCCGGGTCGAAGCGCAGTCCCCGGTCAGGCTCCTGCGGCCCGCGGACCCGGTAGGCGTACGGGGCGCCGTGGCCGAGGCCCTCCACGAAGACGTGCCAGAAATGGAAGGTGCGGTTCTGCTCCGGGTCGAGGACCACGGTCTCGAAGGGCTCTGCGCTGTCGTGGCGCTCGAAGAGGAGGAGCTCCACCCCGGTCGCGTTCTCGGAGAAGACCGAGAAGTTGACCCCTCCCGGCTCGAGCGTTGCGCCCAGCGGATGCGGACGGCCTCGGGAGGTCTTCACGGTCCCGCGTTCAGACTCTTGTCGGGCCAGTACTTGGTGCCGGCGACCGTCGCCTGCAGGGCCAGACCAGACTCCGTGAGCTGATAGATCTCGATGTCGTCCTCGACATAGGCCTCCCCGCCGGCGGCGCCGCCCTTCTCTCCGGACTTGGCCGCGGCGTCGGCCTGCCCCCCGAACGCCCACCCTTTCTCGATGAAATCCTTCACCACCGACTTGCTCTTGAAGATGAAGACGGCCCTGAAGTCCTTGACTCCCATCCCCAGGCCGAACCCCACCGAGCGCATCTTCATGAAGACCTTCCGTCCCGTGGCGTTGTCGATCACGACGCCGTAGCCGTTGCCGCTCGCGAGGAGGAAGAGGTGCGTGCCGATGTTGCTGAAGACCGCGTAACCGGAGGCCCTCTTGACCATGTCCCGGGTCTCCGGCTTCTCCTTATGAAGCCTGGCCAGGGTCTCGTCCTTCATCTTCAGGACATAGCTCCTCCTGTCCTGGACGGTCACTCCCTTGGGCGTGGCGCAGCCGGCGGCGAGCAGGCTCAGGCACAAGACCGCGAGAAGTCGAGAAACCTTGTCCCTCATGAGGACCTCCTTTCCCGCGCCAGTCTCTGGCGAGCATGGCGACCGGGTAATGATAGCATGATGACGCTCGGCCCTGGCGCGGGAAACGGCTCCGCAGCCGTCGGGGCCCAGGCCCTCCTGGGCCCAAAGACCGTGGCGCCCGGGAGGCGGGATGCGGTACAATGGACGGGTCAAAGCCGCAAACGAGAGGCACGAAATGAAGAAGCTCATCAAGAAGATCCGCGCGGCGCGGCCGGTCCGCAAGACGAGCCTTTGCGCCTTCCCGGGCTACAGTTCCTAGTTGTTCCCAAGACTGCGCGACGGCGTCATCCTCCGGCGACGCCTTGCCGCCTTCTACGGCCAGCCCTCTGACCGCGTCGCGGTCGGTCCGGCTGGCCGCGTCTTTGAGCTCGAGGACGACTCCTTCGAGTTCCTCAAAGCCTGCGACGGCCGCTCGGACTTCCCCGCCCTCCAGGCGCGCTTCCCGGACCTCCTCGACGCCTCAGCCTCGCCCCGGCGCCTGGCCCGGGAGCTCGCGTCCGACCCCGCGCTCCGCGAGCTCGTCGAGGTCGCCGCAGAGCCGAACCCCTCGGACCCGCGCCAGGTCGTAGAGACCCCGGGGCTCGCGGCAGCCTGCCGCGTCTGCGTCTGGCACCTGGTCTCGGTCTGCGACCTCTCCTGCAAGCACTGCTACCTCGGCGGCCAAGCCCGAAGGCGGCCCTTCACCGAGGCCTCGGCCCTGGCCACGGCGCGGAACCTCCACGCCGTCGGAGTCGAGGGAGTGCGCCTCTCCGGAGGGGAGGCGACCTTGAGGCCGTCCCTGCTCAGGCGCACGGCCGCGGCCCTGGCCGAGCACTGCCTGCCCTTCTCCATCAACTCCAACGCCGCAGGCGACGTGTCCGTCATCCGCGAGCTCTTCGCCTCCCACCCGGCCTACGCCAGGTTCGTGCAGGTGAGCGTCGACGGCCCGGCTGAAGCGCACGACAGCCTGCGGGGCAGGAAGGGGGCCTTCGACGCCTCCATGCGCAACATCAGCCGCTTGGTCAAGGCAGGGGTCCCGGTCACGGTGGTGAGCATGATGCACCGCGGCTGGCTCGGCCGCGAGGCAGAGCTCTTCGACCGCCTGGCTGAGTCCGGGATCCGGCACTGGGCCGTGGAGCTCCCCGTGGCGGCCGGCAGATGGTCCGGCGGCAAGGACCCTCTCGCGCTCGACCAAGACGGGGTTCGGGCCATGAGCCTGGCCCTCATCAGCCGGGCGCGCTCCAGGCCCAAGGCCTACTCCGTCTTCGAGATCAACCAGGTCTTCCGCAGGCCGGCCGAGGCCGACGAGGTCCAGAAGGACCTCTCCAGCCCTGTCTGCCTCCACCACCTCGGCCTGCTCACTATCGACGAGGCCGGCCTCTCCTTCTGCTCCATCTTCGGCAAGGCCTTCGGCCGCCGCCTCACGGAGTTCGCGGCCTCAGACTGCGGCCCCTCCTCCTTCCTGGCCGCCTGGAACAGGATCGCTCGAGCACGGGTGGGCCACCGCCTCAGGGACAACCCCGCCTGCCGGACCTGCCGCCTCTTCTCCGCGTGCCAAGGAGGGTGCCCGGGACACTACGCTCATCCGGCCCGCTTCTCGGGCTGCGACCGTCACGCCCGCATGCTGGCCGAGGTCCGCCTCTCCGTGGGGCGCAGCCTAAGGTCGAGACGCCGGGCCTGAAGATATATAATGCCCCCATGACGATCGGTCCCCCGTTCTTCTCCATCATCCTCCCGACCTACAACCGCGGCCACATGATCGGCGGCGCCCTGACCACGGTGATGAGCCAGACCTTCCAGGACTTCGAGGTCCTCATCGTGGACGACGGCTCGACCGACGACACGCCGCAGATGATCACGGCCTGGACCAAGGACCCGCGCGTCAAGTACCACCGCCTCCCCAAGAACATCGGGAACATGTACTGCCGCAACCTGGCGTTGGGCATGGCCCGCGGGCTCTGGGTGACGAACATCGACTCCGACGATTTCTGGCTGCCGGAAAGGCTGCGGGCGTTCGCGGACTACATCAAGGCCAAGCCCCGGGTGGGCTTCCTCTTCTCCAACGGCTACCTCCACCGCTACGGCCGCATCATCGGCATGGCCTTCGACCCCGCCCGGCCCATCGCCGAGGGCAGGGTCCCGGGCCACTACGCGGTCGGCGAGGAGTTCCTGCCTTACCTGACCACCAACCTCGCCATCCCGCGCGCCCACTACGAGAAGTACGGCCACTACCGCAAGGACATGGTCATCCTCGACAACGAGCTCTACGCCCGCATGCTGGCCGACGGCGTGGAGGTCGGGATCATCCGCAAGCCCCTGGCCGTGCGCCGCATCCACGAGGGCCAAGTCACGCACAAGTGGATCGAGGAGTACCCGGAGGCGGTCGAGGCCCTGGTCGCGGGCGGCACCCCGCCCGACGTCCTGGCGGTGGAGAAGGAGAAGCTCGTCTACGAGGTGGCGAACTACCTCCTGCGCAGCCTCCAGCCCGCGGAGGCCCGGGCGTTCATGCTCAAGGAGCTCGGGGACAAGGCGAGGTCCTCGACCCTCTACCGGAAGACCTTCCTCCCGGCCCCGGCCCTGGGCCTGGCCAAGGCCGGCCGCAAGCTCTGGCTCATGGCCAGGCACCATCCCCTGTGGGCCGACGAGGACGCCAAGGCCGTCTACCGCCTCATCGACCCCCTCATCGCCAGGGAACGCAAGGCGTCCTGAGGGATGACGCCGGCCGCCGGAGGAGCCCGACGCCGGCTGAGCGCCTGGGACCTGGCCGGGGCCGCGGCTCTCCTCGCGCTCTACCTGCTCTCCTGCAACGCGGTCCCATTCGGCCAGTACGTCGACGACATGAACTGGCTTCTCTTCAGCGAAGGGGCGCTGAAGGGCTCGCTCCTTAGGCCGTGGCACCACCCGCCGCAGCTCGAGGTCTCCCTCAACTGGGGCGTGCCGGCCCTGCTCATGCCTTTCCTGGCCGCGTTCGAGAGGCCCGTGCTCATGCTCAAGCTCTTCATGGCCGCCCTCTTCTTCTCGGGCCTGGCCTTCTTCTACCTGTCCACGCGGAGCCGGTTCGAAGGCTCCCAGCTCCCGGCCTACGCAGCCGTCCTGTTCCTGTGCGACTTCCTGCTGACCTTCAGCGGCAACATCATGGCTGAGCCGGGCTATGTCTTCATCCTGGGCTTGACGGTCTTCCTCCTCTTCGAGAGGTCATGGCTGGAGTCCGACCGGCCGTGGCGCTGGGCCCTGCTCGGCGGGTTGGCCGGGTTCATCGTGCTCCTGCGCTCCATCGGGCTCGTGCTGCCCCTCGCCATCCTCGCGGAGCTGGCGCTCCGACGCAAGCTCAAGGAGGGGTTGTGGTTCGGACTGTGCGCCGGCCTGGTCGTCCTTCCCTTCACCCTCTACCTCGCGACCCACATCGGGCAAGCCTCCTTCTACGCCCCCTACTGGAGCCTCCGCAGCCAGGGGGGGGCCGCGGCCGCCCTATCGGGCTTGCTCGACAACAGCCGCCTCTATCTCAAGGGCCTGACCTGCCTGACCGCGGTCTACCTGCCGACCCTGGCCGCTCCCACAGGTCTGCTGGCCAAGGCCTTCATGGCCGCAGGAGCCGTCCTCTTCGCGGCCGGGACGTGGCGGAACAGAGGTTCCAGCCTCCACCGGTTCCTGGCCCTCTACGCCATGGGCCATTTCGTGGTCTGCGCAGCTTACGTCTACCAGGCCCCGCGCTACGTGGTCCCCATGCTGCCGGCCTTCGTCTTCCTGTGCCTGGAAGGCCTCCGCGCCCTGGTCCCCGAACGGTTCTTCGGCCGGGCCTTGGCCGCTGCCGCGCTCCTGGCCGTGGCGACCAATGCGCCGCTCCTGGCCCGCACCGTGCGGACCTCCTTGGCCCAGCCCCTGACCGTGGCCCATGCCTCCTACGACTGGCTCAAGGCGCATGCCTCGCCTGAGGACCGGATCGTGTCCATGGACATGATCCGCATCCACTACTTCACGGGCCTCAAAGGGCGCCTCTTCATCCCTTCCAACGGTCCGGAGGAGTTCGCGGAAAGATTCCGCGCCGAGGGCTTCCGCTGGCTCGTCATCAGGGACGCGGGCTTCATCCCGGCGGCCAAGGGCGTGTCGGACCCCACGCGCTGGTTCTATGACCGGCTCGTGGGCTATGCCGGCGCAGGAGGCGCCTTCGACCTCGCGCACCGCGATGAGGCCGAGGGAGTCCTCATCTACGGCCTCAAATAGGCCGCAGGCAGCCTACTTCAGACGGATCCAGACCGATTCAGCCTTCTTGCCCAGGGCGCCCGGGGCCGGACTCAGGCTCGGGGTCTGGTCCACGTTGAGCTTGCGGGCCTCGCGCTCCACCGAGGGCAGGACGAAGTCGTAGATCTCCCTGGTGGTCACCCGGCCGTCCCGGTCCTTGTCCGCCTCGCCGCGCAGGGCCTTGAGCAGGAAGTAGGTCAGCATCCCGTGCTCGGCCTCAGGGTGGAGGGTCGAGATCTGGTCCGCGCCCGCGGCCGAGAGGACCACGGTGTTCGAGCCCGCGTCAGCGGCCTTGACGTTGACGAGCGGCCTCGCTCCCTTGGCCAGGACCGAGCGGTCGCCGCGGCCCGAGAAGCAGGCGTCGAGCACGACCGTGACCTCGGCCGCAGGCAGGGAGGACAGGGCCTCGTAGAGCTTCCTCACCGGATAGGCGGTCTCCTCGGTGTAGGCGGGGTCTCCGCTGTAGGGCAGGATGTAGCCTTCCCCGGTCTGCGGGTTGGGAGCGCCGTGGCCGGCGAAGTACACCACCACACGGCTGTCCGGCTTGACCCGGTTCCTGAGCCACTTGCCCACGTACTTGTCGATGTCCGTGCGGTCCGCCTTGGCGTTGACGAGGAGGACCACGTTGCGCTGGTCGAAGCCCATGGACTTGGTCAGGTAGTCGGCGAAGGTGCGCGCGTCCCGGGCGGCGAAATCCACGGCCGGGATCGACTCCTCGCGATAGCGCTCGATGCCGATGACCACGGCGAAGGCGTTGGGATCAGCCGGAGTCGCGCTCTGCGGAGGAGCGTCCACGCTCTCGGCCAGGGCCGCGGCAGGGGCCGGAGCATCCTCCTTGGTCCTGACCACCAGGGTGGCGGCGGCCGGGGCCTCTCCCAAGGCCAGGCCGAGGGATCGAGCCTCCACCCCGGCCTTGCCGCCGGCCTCGCTCAACGCCAGGTAGATCGGAAGGGTCTTGCCCTTGAAGCGCGCGTTGACGAAGAACTCGAACGACGCCTTGGCCGTGCCGCCTGCCGGGATGTCGCCCAGGGACGCTTCGCGGTCTCCGGCAGGAAAGACGTCTGCGCCCACGGACAAGGCGGCGCGCACGGACCTGGCCGGGCCTTCTCCGGTATTGCGCACCTGGACCGTGACCTTGGTCACCTGGTTGGCCTTGACCACGTCGCCTCCGGCGAGCGAGACCCCGGCGACCTCGAGCTTGGGCACCCGGAGCGGCCGGACCGAGAACTCCACCTTCGAAGCCGCGCTGTCGAATCCATTGGCCTCCGTAGCCTGCACGCTCAAGGAAGCTTTGCCGGCTGAGGCGTCTTCAGAGGCGTAGACGGAGACCTCTTTGGAAGACTTCGCGTTCGGAGCCAGGGACCCGAGCGCCACCCTGCGCTCCATCGTGACCCCGGAAGGAGCCTCGAGCTCGATGCTCAAGGTCACGCCATGGGCCTCCCCCGGGCCGGCGTTGGAGGTCTCCACCTTGAGGACCCCCTGCTCTCCCGCGTCGAGGTAGCCGTCGCCTGAAGGCTCCAGGAAGGAGACCGCCAGCGAGAGCGCGGCAGGCAAGGAGGGCGTCGGAGCCACGAAGCTCCCTTCAGGGATGTCCTTGACCTCGTAGAGGAGGACCTTCCCGTCCGAGCCGCCTGTAGCCAGCTTGGCCCCGTCCGGGGAGAAACCCACTGCGTTGACGTCCTTCGTATGCGAGGCCAGCACGGCCCGCTCCTTGCCTGAGGAGAGGTCCCACAAGCGCGCGGTCTTGTCGTCCGAGCCCGAGGCCAGAAGCTCGCCGTCAGGCGAGAACGCGACCCTGTTCGCGCCGCTCTTGTGCCCGGAGAGCGTGGTCTTGAGACCGCCGCTTGCGGCGTCAAAGAGGCGGATCGGCCCGTCCCACTGGCCCGCAGCGATGGTCCGGCCGTCAGGAGAGAACGCCACGGTCCGGAATCCTCCCACGGAGTCCGGAGAGCGCATGCGGCCCGTCTCCTCCCAGGTCCGGGTGTCGAAGAGCCTGACTTCCCCTTCGATGGCCACGGCCAGCCTGGCTCCGTCCGGGGAGAAGCGCGCGTCCCAAGGGTTGCCGTAGCTTTCGATCTTGAGGTCGATCTTCCGCACGACCTCCAGGGCGCGCACGTCCCACACCCAGACCCGCTTATCATCGCTGAACGTGGAGGCTGCCAGGAGCCCGCTGTCAGGGGAAAAGGCGAGACTCGCGACGCCATCCTTGAGCTCGCCCGGAAGGAGGACCCACTCGGGCTCTCTTCCCGGCCTGACCAGCGCGGCCTGGTAGACGAACTTGTTCCCGAAGAGGCCCATCCGGAAGTACCTCAGCCCCACTGCCATGGCGCCGTCAGCGGCCACCGCCAATCCGAGCACATCCGGCGTGGTGGTGGATTTCCCTCTCCACACGGATATGGGCAACTCCCAAGACGTGGAAGCCCCGTCCAAGGAGAAGCGCGCCAGGCCATCTACGACCACGGCCGTGCCGTCCGCGGTGAAGCCGAGGTGCAGGATGCCGCTGTTCCGGGACCCCAGGACCCTGGGTTCCACGGCCTGAGCGCTTCCCAGGCAGGCGAGGGTCGCGGCGAGCACGGCTGCAAAGCGCAGGTTCATGGACTTTCTCCTTGCGTCAGGACTTGAGCTTGTAGATCTCGAAAACGGGATTGGCCGTGGTGGCCGTTGGATGGACGCGGATCCAGGGCACGAGCTTGGGCCGGTCGAAGGCTGCGGCGCGTTCGTAACGGGAGAGGTTGGGCTCCATGTTCGGCCGGTCGTCGTAATCCGGGATGGCCACCACCATCCAGCGGGGCAGCTTCTCAGGGGGCAAGGACTTGAAGAGCCCCTCCTCCACGAAGGTCAGCTCGTAGCGGTCGAACCTGAAATACGGGGAGTTCGACGGAGCAGGCAAGCGCAGGAAGCCCACCTTCTCCCCGGGAGGCACGTTCGCCGAGATCCAGCGGCCTGCCCGGAACTGGTTGGACTCCGCTGAAGCCGCGAGTCTGAAGTTGTAGGAATAGGTGAGGCCCTCGAGCATGAGGTTCAAGGCAGCCAGACCCGCCAGCGCCAGCCTCGCGCGCTTCCATGGGCCGGGCCCCGCGGCAGCCCTGGCCGCGAGCAGGAGCCCCAGCCCCATCCACACGAGATAGTATCTCATGGCCCGGGCAGGCGAGACCGTGGAGAAGGTGGCGACGCTGGCCGCGCCGAGCCAGAAGCACAGGGCGGCGAACGCAAGGGTCCTCTCCGTCCTCGCGCCGGCGACCGCAAAGAGGGTGCCCAGGCCGATGAAGGCGAGGAACGGCAGGGTCACGGCGTGGCGCAAGGGCTCGGCCAGGAAGACGAAGGGATGGGTCCACGAGAGCCCTGCATTGGCCGACTTGATGACCGCGTATTCCTTCAACGCCTCCGAGTGGTCGATGAGCCAGTAGGGGTTCGTGGCGAAGAAGGCCAGCAAGGCGGTCGAGCCGGCCAGGACCAGGCCTCGGAGCTCCGCGCCGGGCTTCTCTCCGTCCCAGACCCTCATGCACGCTGCCGCGGCCGCGAAGGAGCACACGGGCCAGGCCCCCAGGGAGGTCCCCATGGCCAAGCCCGCCGCAAGCCCGGCCAGCGCGTAGTCCCTAAGCCGGCCCGCGGCCAGGACCTCGGCGCTCCGCTCGAAGGACCACAGGCCGAAGAAGGTCCAGAACGCGGCATGCTTGAGCACGTGCGCCTGCACGACCGATGCAGGCGAGCACAGGAAGAGGAGGCCCGCCAGCCAGCCCACGCCAAGGTCGAAGCGTCTCCTGCCCAGACGCAGGAGCATGAGGCCGCAGCCCAGATAAGCCAGCACGGACAAGAGCCTGCCGGGGAGGTAGAGCGCGGCCATGCGGCTCGGCTCAGCCATGTAGGGCGCCAAGCCCCGATGGAGCTCCACCAGGCCCAGGGCGGCTCCTGCTGCCAGGCCGGCTCCGAGGGTGTAGACGTGCGCTCCGCCGTAGATGAACATGTGCGGGTGGAAATCGAGCTGGCGCGGCTTCATCCGCGAGAGCACGATGAGGAAGCTCTGCTCGTCGTCGTGCCCGGAGCGCACGAAAAAGGACCGGATGGGGTTGAGGAGCAGGTCCGGCGGGCTGGTCCAGCCCGGCGCGCAAGACTGCACCCCGGGCAGCCTCCACATGGCCTCGGGATTGAGCATGAGGTTGATCCCGAGCTTCCGGTGCATGCCGGCCCAGGACTCGGTCAGGCGCTGGTGCAGGGCGGGGGTGTCGGCCCCGGGAGGAAGGACCGCGGCCATCCTCTCCTTGCTCGGCAAAGTCCAGGTGACGCCCAAGAGCCCCAGGATGAGGCCGACGCAGACCAGCGAGCCTCCTTGCGCCGAGGCACGGCCGGCAAGGCCGGTCTTCATCATGGCCTCCTCAGGAACGACATCACCCTGATGAGGGCCAGGGGACCTGGGAGCGGGAGGGACCGCGCATCGAGGAGCTCAAGACCCGCCGAGGACACGTCCCTTGCCAGGGTGTCGGCCTTGTGATAATGCCTGCCTGCCGCCGGGCCCTCCGCCTCGGAGAAGGTGCCTTTGAGGATGAACCTGCAGGTCTTGTGGAAGACGTTCTCCGTGGGAGCGGTCAGCACCAGGAGCCCTCCCGGCCTGAGCGCCTCGCGGATCGCCCCGAGCGGCCCCTCCAGGGCTTCCACGTGCTCGAGGACATCGAGGCAGAAGACCCTGTCGAAAGCCCCGGCCGGCAGCGCGCCCGGCTCGGTCAGGTCGCCTTGCCGGATCGAAGCCCCGGCGATCTTCAGGCCGGCCACGCCCGGATGCCTGTCCATGCCCTGGAGGCGATGGCCGGGACGAGAGGCCGCCAGGGCCTTGAGGAGCGCGCCTTCCCCGCAACCGAGGTCCAGGATGTCGAGCGGACGCTCTCCCAGCCTCGCCATGTCCACGGCCCATTCCACGCGCTTCCAGAAGAGCCAGCGCACCGCTGGATTGCCGCTCCGGTACTCGGGCACGATGTCGCGCAGGGTCTCCGGCCCGGTCATGACCGCGCCTCCCTGGACGAGAGCCACCGGTCCGCGGCAGCGGCTGAGAAGAGCATGAACCACGGCATGACCGGCAGGCGGTAGCGCATCTGGCTGACCACGAGCACGTGGATGGCGCAGGTGGCCGCGGCGAGCAGGACCAGGGGGAAGAGCCTCGCCATGTCGCGCCGCATGAGCCAGGCGCCCCACAGCCCCAGCCCCATGAGCGCGGGCTCGAAGAGCAGGCTCACCAGGGCCAGGAGCGCCGGAGCCGCGCCCATGCCGGGCCTGGTCACGTCCGTGGTCGGGTAGGCCTTGTCCTGCCTGGGGTAGAGCCTCCAGAAATTGAGGAACTTGCGTCCCCACTGCCTGACCGTGCGGCCCGGATGCTCGACCATGAACCTGCGCGCCTGTGCGAAGTAGAAGGCGTCCCGCTCCACCGGGCCGAGCTTCGAAGCCTCCTCGAAGGACGGGTCCGCCTCCAGCGCCCGGACGGCCAGGGCCGTGTCGATCTGGTCGAACTCGAAGTACTTGGTCCCGATGAGGGTGGTGATGCCGCCGTGAAGGTCGAGCCTGTAGGCGCCGCAGAGCGACTTGTTGTGGACCGTCCAGGCCGCCAAGGGCGCGGCCCACACCAGCCCCGCCAGGAGGAGCGAGCGCCAGGAGTAGCGCTTGAGGACGCAGAGGACCGCCGTCCCGCAGAACGCGGCTCCGGCAGCGGCCGCGCCCTCGGTGCGCGTCAGCCCTGCCAGGCCGAGCGCCAGCCCTGCTCCCGCGGCCAGGCCGAGCGACCTGCCCGCTTCCCCCAGACTCTTGCACAGGAGCCAGAACCCGGCCACGCTCAAGGCCAGATAGGCCGTCTCGGTCAGGAGCAGGCCGGAATAGTAGATGAAGAAGGGATAGACGCACGCCGCGGCCAGGGCGAAGCGGCCCGCGCGCTCGGAGCCGGTCAGGTCCGCCGCGGCCCTGCCGATCATCCACGCGGTCCAGGCGGAGAGGAGCGCTCCGCCGAGCCTGGCCCCCAGCACTCCCCAGCCCAGGCTGTAGAAGAGGCTGAAGAAGAAGGGTGCGACCGGCATGAAGATGCGCTCAGCCCCTGCCGGCGCGAGGAGCCCTGACTGCGCGATGCTCCTGGCGATCCCGTCGTAGCCGAGCTCATCGGCCTGATAGAACCTGCCGCCCAGGAAGAGGACGAAGCCCAGCCTCAGGCACACGCCGAGCGCAAGCCACGGCCAAGCCCTGCCGCATAGGACCTCTATCGAGCCGGAACTCCTTGAAGAAGGCATGGTCGATTCCATGTTCTAGGGAAGACATTGTATCTCTTTATAGAGAAAGGGAGC
The DNA here is from genome assembly GCA_016218545.1 of Elusimicrobiota bacterium. GTDB lineage: Bacteria > Elusimicrobiota > Elusimicrobia > UBA1565 > UBA9628 > JACQWX01. The sequence goes on along the minus strand of JACRDQ010000040.1, from coordinate 12,743 downwards.
CCTGGCGGCGGACTCCCCCTCCCGGGCCCCGAATGTGCTAATCTGGAGCGCCATCCGGGCTAGACCTCCATGCCGAAAAAGCACCTGGCGTCCGTCTTGGTCGCGCTCGTCGCAGCGGTGACCGCCTTCAACCTCCTGGCCAAACAACCTCCGAAGAAAGAGGAGGTCAAGGACATCGCCGAGCACATCTGGGAGGCCAGGGCCTGGAACGGCCGGTATCCCCCGGACTTCGAGACCAGCTTCCTCGACGGCGCAGACTTCAAGCTCTCCGACGCGATCGGCAGGAAGGTCCTCATCGTCAATTTCTTCTCGACGACCTGCCTGGCCTGCCGCTCGGAGATGCCGGAGCTCTCGCGCTTCATCGAACGGCACCGCGCCGACCCTGTCCTGATGATCGGGCTCGACGCGGACGAGAAAGAAGAGGTCGTCCGGGAGTTCATCCGCCAGGAGAAGCTCCCCTTCCCGGTGGGGATCGACCACGGCAACGCCATCGCCGACTCGTTCCGCGTGCGCGGCCGGCCGGTCACAGTCCTGATCGGGGCGGACGGGAAGGTCGCGATCTACGAGCGGGGCGCCATCGCGAACGCCGACGTGGTCTTCGAAAGCCTCGTGAGAAAGAGCCTGGAGATCATCGAGAGGAAAGAGGGCATCGACACGACGGCCTTCGTGGACGCGCTCAAGAGGCAGGCGCCGCTAGAGAGCCTGGGCTCGGGCCCGGAGCGCGGCCGGCCCGCGCTGGCGGGCAGAGCCAAGACCTTCGCCGCAAGGATGTTCTGCCCGTCGTGCCGCAAGCCCATGCCCGACTGCCGCTGCGGTTTCTGCGACGCGGTGTTCGAACGGCTCCGGGGCATGAAGATCGATGAAGGGGCGCAGGATGAGGCGGTCCTGAGACGGCTCTTCCTGGAGGCGAAGTGATCTCGGCGCGGGACGTCGCCGTCGCCTTCTCCCAGGGCTGGTTCAAGCCCAAGATCCGCGCGCTGGACGGCTTCAGCGTCTCGGTGGAGCCGGGGGACGTCTTCGGGCTCCTGGGCCCCAACGGAGCGGGGAAGTCCACCGCCATGTACTGCTTCCTCGGCCTCATCGCTCCGGACCGCGGAGCGGTCCGCGTGCGCGGCGAGTCCCCGGACCCCGGCTCGCCGTTGTTCCGCAGGATCGCGTACGTCCCCGAGGACCCCCATTATCACGAATACCTCACCGTCCGGGAGGCCCTGGATTACTACGCCGCTCTCTACGGCATGCGCATCCCCGGCTCCAAGGTGGGAAGCGCCCTGGAGCGGGTCGGGCTGGCCGAGTCCCAGACCATGAGGATCAGCCACTGCTCGAAAGGGATGAAGCAGAAGGTGGGGCTGGCCGCCTGCCTGCTCGGAGAGCCGGACCTCGTGTTCCTCGACGAGCCGACGCGGGGCCTGGACCCGCTCGCGGTCAAGGAGTTCCGGGACGTCATCGTGGAGATGAACCGGCGCGGCGCCACGTTCGTCATCAACTCGCACGTGCTTTCCGAGGTGGAGATGGTGTGCACCCGCGTCGCCATCATGAACAAGGGCAGGGTGGCGCTGCAGGACCGGACGCAGAACCTGCTCAAGTACGACCTGGAAAGCTACACCGTCGAGTTCTCCTCAGCCGGACAGGCCCCCTCCTGCGTGGGGGAGGCGAAGACGGAGGCCGGGCGGACGAGGGGGATCGTGCCGGCCGCGCGGCTCGGGGAGTTCCTCGGCTTCATCGCGGAGAAGCGCTCGACGCTGTACGAATGTTCCTTGAAGAGGCTGACGCTCGAGGACGCATTCTTCGACGTCCTCCACCAGGGGCCGGGCCATGGGTGAGCAGCTGGCCGCGACGGTCATGGCCAACCTGCGGTTCTATCGCCGCAGCAGGCTCCTGCTGGGCATCGCCCTCCTCTTCGTCGGCATGCCCGCGCTGTCCATGATCCCGAGCCTGTTCTTCCTCTCCTCGGCGGCGAAGTTCGAGATCATCCAGATGGTCCTGCGGCAAGCGACCTCCGCCATCTCCCTCCTGACGGCCGCGCTCGCGATGCTCGCCATCCATCATCACCTCACCTCCCGAGCCTACAGGGTGGTGGTCACCAAGCCGTGCCGGCCCGAGACCTGGCTCCTGGCGCACTTCCTCTCCGGCATGCTGGTGGGGACCGCGTTGCTGGCGGTTTCCCTGCTGGGCTGTGGCGTCCTCTTCGTGGTCTGGCGCATCCCCTTCCAGTGGGGGATGCTGCTCATCGGGGTCGACCAGCTCCTGCGCCTGCTGGTGCTCTTCTCGGCGGTGAGCTTCCTCACCATCGTGCTGCATCCCATCGTCGCCATCCTGTCGCTGGCGGTGGTGCGCGAGGAGACTTTCTACCAGCTGATCGTGGTGATCTCGGCGGGGCTCTCGAACGCGGAAGGCCGGCTCGAACGCGGCTTCTACACGGCCCTGCGGCAGCTCTGCAGCGCCGCCTACTACGCGCTGCCCAGCAGCCAGCCCTTCGACCAAAAGCTCCAGCCGCTCTACTCCACCTTCCGGGCCAGCCTGCCTGAAGCAGGCCTTCTGGCGCTGAGCATCCTCTATGCCGCCCTGGTCGCCGCCCTGTTCTACTTCCTGGGAGTCTTCGCGCTCAAGAGACGGCGCCTGGTCTAGTACACCCGGACCGCCACCCGGTAGTCCCGGACGACCTTCGAGACCGGGCCATCCCTGCGGAAGCGGACGCGGAGCTCGTCCTCGCCCGCCTTCGCTGCCCGGAAGCGGTAGAGGTGCTGCGGCTTCTCCCCAGGGCTGAAGTCGGAGTCCACGAAGGCCACCGGTCCCTTGGGCCGGACCATCTCCTGGGTCAGGGTCTCGTCGTCCACCATGAGCTTGAGCTGGAGCTGCGCTCCCTTGGGCACGAGCACGAAGCCCCGGTCCGCGCCCTCGTCGAGCCGGGCGGTCTTCGCGAACGCGACCAGTTCCACGCTGAACGTCCTGGCCTGCGCGACGTCTTTCTCCCACGGCCTGCGATAGACCAGCCTCAGCAAGGCGCGTCCCTCGGACAAGGCCCTCAGGAGCGTGGCGAACTCACCCCCGGCTCCCGTGACCCCGGGCTTCTTCGGCGCCGGGTGATAGGAGAGCGGCTCCTCGACCGAGAAGGCGCTCCCTGCTCCATCTAGGACCTCCCAGGACCAGCCGGTCGTGGGATCGCCGGCAAGCCGCACCGACACTTCCTTGCCCACGGGCAGGTGCACCTGGGTCTTGTCCGCGTCCTCCCCCACCATCGCGCTGTCAGGACCGCAGCAGGGCTTGGCCTTCCCCTGGGCCGCGAAGACCGCTGCCCCGCCCAAGCAGAGCAGGATGAAAGCCGCAGACGCGGCGAAGACCTTCCTCATGAGCACCTCCGGGACATGCCTCACTCCACCGGCGGAGGAGGCAGGATGGGAGCCTTCTCGGGCTTGGCTTCGGAGCGCTGGAGCTCGACTCCGCTGACAAGCAGGCTCGGCGCGACCACGGACACGGGCACGCCGGCCACCAGGTCCGTGACCTCCTGGCGCTCCCCCGCGGCCAGGATGTTCTCCATGAGCGTGAGCGGGGTGCACACCACGTCGAGGTTGCGCACCAGGGTCTTGGCCCCGGTCTCGGCGTCGACCATATAGACCAGGCGGGCGGACACCCGCAAGGCGTCCTGGCGGCCCGTGGAGTGAGACTGGCTGAAGCCCTCGAGCTTGCGCACCCACAGGCCGTAGGGCTTTCCCCGCCTCTTGAGCTCCTTCCTCAGGAGCTCGAGCAGCCTGGCTTCGGAGACCGTCTCGCTCGCGCTGAGGATCAGGTTCCCCGGCGCGCCGACCGCCAGGTAGCCGGCTGCCCTGCGGCCGTGGCCGTTGGAGCGCGGAAAACCCCTGACCGGGTAGCGCGAGAGCAGGAAGCCCTTGAGCGCGCCCCGCTCGATGAGGACCGTGCGCTGGCCGGGGACGCCCTGGTTGTCGAAAGCGTAGGAGCCCAGGAGCGGCCTGCCCCGGAAGGAAGCGAGCGTCGGGTCGTCCACCAGGGTGAGGATGGGCGAGAGGACGCGCGTGCCGAGCTTCTCGCGGAAGACCTGGGTCCCGCTCGGGTTGCGCTGCTCCTCCCCGGAGAGCCGGGTGCCGACGGACAGGACCGCGGCGGCCACGATGGATGGGTCGAGCACGGCGGGAGCGTCGAAAGGCGAGGTCGTCACCGCGACCTTGAGCTCGGCCAAGTCCGAGAGGATGGTCCGGGCCTCCTCCTCCAGGGCTCCGGGACCCGGGAGCCCGGCCTCGACCGAGGCCAGGAAGCGTCGGCCCGCGGAGACCTTCAGCCCGTCGGTCGCGATGTCCACGGCCGCGAGCTCGAGCTCCGCGATGTCCCTGGGGAAGTCCACGGCCAGGCCCTCGGTGTCGCGCACCCTCCAGCGCTCGCGCGAGAGAGCGGCCGACACCTCGGCATGATGGAGCCAGGGCGCGGCCCTGAAGGCCCTGCTGCCCGAGAGGCAGAGCTCTTCGAGCCGGTCGAAGGACCAGCCGGCCTGGTCCGGGACCACGGCCCGGACCCGCGACTCCTCCCGGCTGAGGTCGTCGAAATCGTACTCCGCCTTGCCCCGGCTCACCCGCAGGGCCTGCTTGCGCAGGAAATCGGCCGAGGCGCCCTTGTAGGCGAGATCCATGAGGCGCCAGATGCCGTGGCGCAGGGCGAAGACGTCGTCCTCGAACGGGAGCGACCGGCCGGACATCTCGCCGGGCATGCCCACGGGGTGGTTGTCGAGCTCGTGGCTGCCCACGCGGATGTCCGGGGTGAGCACCCGCTGGCGTCGGTCCGCGGAGTAGCGCGTCTTGCCCATGGCGCAGACGCGCTCCTGGGTCTCGATGTCCGCGGCGGTCAGGCTCACGTAGTAGGGCGCGGGGTAGCCCTCGGCCTTGAGCCCCGAGGAGCGGGCGAGCTCGAAGGCCATGGCCGTGTCCAGCGCGTCCCGCGAGGAAGAAGCCCGCTGGCCCGAGGCCGTGGAGGGGAGCAAGGAGAACGGCCCGGACAGGAGGAGAACGGCCGACACCAGGGAGGACCTCATCATCGCGCCTTGGGCGGACCCTCGACGGCTCTCCCTCGCCTATCCTCGAGGAAAGGCGAGGGCAGAAGGGGCGGCACGCTCCGGTCCTCGGGGATCCTCTGCATCTCCGCCTCGGAGATGAGCACGCTCGGCGCGATCTGTCCCACGGGCACGCGGCCGGATTCCGCGCCGCAGACGAACTCGTTGGACAGCCTGGCGTCGTCCGCGGCCGCCACGATGCGGTCGAGGAGCACCAGCGGGGTGCCCGCCATCTTGACCCCGCGCACGCGCGTCTTGGCCCCGGTCTTGGCGTCCACGCGGAAGACGAGCCTGGGGTTGACCTCGAAAGTCTGGGCGGCGCGCCTGAGGTTCGGGTTCTCCCCGCCGAAGGAGCCCACGAGGAGGAAGCCGTAGGGCTTGGCCTTGGCCCGGCAGAGCTCCCTGAGCCTGCGCTCCAGGGCCGCGAGGGGCACGGGCTGGTGCGCCTCGACGATGATGGTGCCCATCCTGCCCGTGGGGTGGCGGAACGCGTCGGCCCGGCCGTGGCCGTTGGAGTTCGCGAACCCCTTCACGGGCCAGCGCGACATGAGGAAGTTCCTCAGGATGCCGCGCTCGACGAGCGCGACCCGCTGCGCCGGCACGCCCTCGTCGTCGACGAGGTAGTGCCCGCTCACCGGCGTCCCCCGGTAGTACGCCAAGGTCGGGTCGTCGATGAAGCTCAGGTGCTCGGGGATGACCCTCTTGCCCACCAGGTCCTTGAAGATCTGGCTGTGCGCCGGGTCCCGCTGGCGCTGGCCCTCGAGCTTGTGGCCCAGGGCCTCGTGGAAGAGGACGCTCGTGACCTCAGGGTCGAGGATGACGGGCGCGGCCAGCGGGGCCTGGACCGGGGCCGAGCGCCCCTCGTCGAGCTCCCGCGCCAGCCGCCGCGCGGCCTGGGCGAGCTCGGCCTCGGAGGGCAGGTCCGACCAGTCGCGGTAGGTGAAGCTCGTCATGGCGTCGAGCCTCATGCCGTCGGGAGCCCTGGTCATGGCCGAGAGCCGCAGGATCCCGGAGACATGCATCCCCTCGGCCGCCACGCGCGTGCCCTCGCTCGTCAGGAGGAACTGCCGGGCCCACTGCCGCCTCCCGGCGGCGTTGGACCCGTAGATGAAGGGGTAGTCGCGGAACACGGCGCTCAGCCTGGGCAGGAGCGCGCGCAGGCGGGAACGCTCCCCGTCGAGGTCCGTCCGCGGGGCGGGCGTCAACGAGGCCGTCGCCCGCTCCACGGAGAAGTCGTCGAGCTTCTCGGCGATGAACTCCGTGGCGCGCTTGGCCTTCTTCTCCAGGAGGCCGGACACCGCGCCCTTGTAGGCCTTGTCGGTCAAGGACCACAACTGGCCCCTCAGGCCGGGGGCGGTGTCTCCGGCTTCGGCGTGCCAACCCTGGAAGCCGAGGTCCGTGTTGTCGAGGGTGCGGTCGCCTACGCGGGCCTCGACGTAGAGGACGCGGGTCTCCTGGGTCTCGTCGAGGCTCACGGCCCCGAAGGAGGCCGCCACCTCCAAGGCGCGGATGTCGGTCAAGCGGTAGGCCAGGAAATATGGAGGGGCGAAGCCCTCCTGGCTCATGCCCATGCCGCGCGCCATCTCAGCCTCCATGGGCTTGAAGACCTCGTCGTCGGGGACGGGCCAGGCCGAGGAGGACGCGGGAGCGAGGCAGAGGGCCAGGGCGAGGAAGGCCGGACGGCGGGACGTCCTCGGCTTGGCCAAGGGGCCTACCGGGGCACCACCGCGGGCCTTTGCCCCTGCTCCTGGCGGGGCTGGACGATCTCGAAGCCCGTGAAGCCCTCCTTGACCGCGGCCGCGGGCTCCAGAGGAGGAGGCAGGGTCTTGAGCCGTCCGACCGCGTTGGCCCGCTGGTAGAGGATGCCGAGGTTGCGGCGCACGCTCTCGTCGCGCGGATTGAGGGCGAGCGCCCTCTTGTAGACCCTCTCCGCCTCAGGCCACTTCTCCATCATGAAGTAGGCGTTGCCCAGGTTCATGTACGCCTCAGGGGACTCGTGGAGATGCTTCGGGTTCTTCTCACCCGGCAGCTGGGTGTAGGGCTGGTAGGAGAGGATCGTGGTCCGCAGGGTCTCGTTGGCCAGCAAAGACGGGGCCACCGCGCACTGCTCCGCGTCGATGGCCGCCTCGTAGGCCTTGATCGCGGCGGCGTGGTCCTTGCGGATCATGTGGATCTGCCCCATCCTGAAGAAATTGGGCGGGAAGACCGGGTCGATGGCCTCGTAGAGCTTGAAGCGCGTCATGGCGCGGTCGAGGTACTTCTCGGCCTCCTGCGGCCTGCCGGTCTTCATCATCTCCTCGGCCATCTTGAGGTGCAGGACCCCGACCTGGTGATGGTGCTGGACGTAGTTGGGCGCCAGCCTCCGCACCCCGTCGTAGGCCTCCAGCGCCCGCTCGTAGTCGTCGCGAGGCGCGTTGTTGCGGTCCCCCCAGGCCTCGTTGTAGAGTTTGCGCATGTCGAAGCGGTCGTTGAACACGTTGCCGCGGAAGTAGTGGGCCATCACGAAGTTGGGGTTGAGGTCCGTCACGGTCCGGTAGTGCTCGAGGGCCCGGTCCCACATCCGCTCCTTGGAGAAGTAGATGGCGATGTTGTGGTGCACGTCGGCCTTGAAGTAGCCCCAGAAGATGCGCATCGGGAAGAGCATGGCCAGGATGACCAGGGGGACCCACGGCCGCTCCGACAGGTACGCCTGCCGGGCCAGGATGAAGCCCACGCTCAGCACGCAGCCCGCGAACGCCGCCCAGGAGATCCACCACTGGAGCACCTCGCCGCCCATGCGGAGCTGGCTCAAGGGGCCCTGGAGGCCGCTGAACTCCCGGAAGACCAGCCACACCGCGTAGGCCAGCGCGCCCCAGGCCGCGATGCGGCTGGGCCAGATGAGGAACTCGCTGAGGAGGTGCCCTGAGCCCGGCTCCGAGGCCTTGTCGTCGCCCGGAGGAGCGCCCCCCGCCGCTGCCGCGCTCGAGGCCGTGTGCAGCTCGTAGAGGGCCTTGCCGCGCGAGAGGTTGACGATCATGCCGGAGAGCAGGCCCAGGTAGACCCCGGAAGAGACGAAGCGCAGGCTCACGTCGAAGCAGTTGTGGCCCAGCATCCCCATGAAGGCCACCATGTAGCCGATGAGGTCGTAGGCCCGCGGGTGGGGCCGGCCGTCCTTCTGGGCCAAGCTCGTGGTCAGCTGTCCCAGCGCACGGAAGCCCACCACGAGGCTGCTCAGCACGAGCCAGATGAAGACGCCGAAGCCCAGGATGCCGTTGTCGAAGAGCTGCTCGATGTACTCGTTCTCGGAGTGGTCCGTCTCCGTGTTGTGCTTGCCCTCGATGTGGAAGATGGGCGGGCGGCGGAAGGCCGGGTAGATGGGCGGGAAGCTCCCGACCCCGGTCCCCAGGATGGGCTGGGTCCGGATCATCTCCCAGGTGGCCTCCCAGGTGAAGAGGCGGAAATTGATGGACACCATGCGGGTCCTGAGGTCCCGCGCCACGAAGCCGCCGAACCCCAGGGTGCCGAGCAGGACCGCGGCCAGCACGATCTTCCTGTAAGGCGCCGTGACCTTGGGGAAGTAGACGAACGCGATCACCCCGAAGAGGGCGGAGACCATGGCGAACCCCAGCCACGCCCCCTTGGTCCCCGTGGCCACGAGGTCGACGAGGAGCAGCCCCATCAAGAGCACCAGGCTCAGGTTCTTCGTCTTGAAGTACTGCATCAGCAGGATGGGGAACATGATGACGAGGAAGTCCGCGAAGAAGTTCGGGTTCCCGTACGTCGAGAAGACGCGGGAGCCGAAAGCGCCCCTCCAGATGAAGGGGTCGATCCCCTTGCCGACCCCGGAAGGGAAGAAGTTCGTGTCCAGGAGCTGGAAGAACCCGTAGCCCACCGCGACCCAGGCCGCGAGGATGAGGATGCGGGTCAGGCGGTCCACGGCCGCGGACTCGAGCTCGTAGATGGCGATGAGCGCCGCGATCATGAAGAAGGCGTGCCTCAGGAAGAAATCCACGCTCGCCATGTGATAGGGGGCGTGCAGGAAGGAGAAGACCCCCACCAGGAGGTAGGCGAGGAACGGGGAGAGGCACACCACGTCGTCCTTGTTGAAGGCGGACTTGCCGGCCTCCATGAGGCGCACGATCCAGAAGGTGGCCAGGGCCAGCCCGCCCATCTGCATCAGGGTGATCTTGACCTGGGCGGAATCGTAGGTCCTCAGGTAGAAGGCCGAGGAGATGAAGAAGTAGAGCAACGGCAGCCACCAGACCACGACCTTGTGGGCGAATAGCTCGGCGAGCCCTGAGCCCGCCGCCGAGGCCGCAGGGCGGCCCTGTTGTCTGTTCTTGGGATTGGCCATGTTCCCGTTAAAAGGAAAGTGAGTATATCAAATGGACACCGACGGTGCCTGGCATTGTATTAATTGCATTTTCAAAGAAAATGCAATTAATACAATGCCAGGCACCAAAACGAAGCCCCCCCCCGCCGGAACGGGGGGGGGCTGGCTCTGATCGCCCCTCAAATCACGAACCGCTCTGCCGTACCATGGTCCGGCCGGGATTCTTGGCCCGCGCCAGGATGGTATACCCGTCCTTGGTCACCTTGAACCGAACGCCGTAGTCCAGGTCGTAGAGCAGGGTCATGTGCTCCATGAAAGCCCTGGGCTGGACCGAGAACTTGGACAGGGTGAACAGGTCCTCGGCGAAGCGGCCGGTCGAGAGATGGTGGATACGCTGAAGCTGCGCCATCTCATCGAGCCCCATCTTGGCGAAGACGACCGCCCGGATGCCGTAGAACCTCCGCGCCCAGACGTTCGTCCACATGTAGCCGGCTGCCAGGAGCATCAGGCACGCGAAGGCCCCGGCGCGCGCCAGGAGCAGTCCCCTCGGGCCCCGATGCGCCACCCGGACCACCACGCTGCCCACGACCATGTCGTGCCAGCACTGGCGGGACTTGCTGACCAAGGACCACAGGAACCCCAGGCTCAGCACCGAGCTCACCAGATAGGTGACGCTCCGCATGAGGGCCTGGCCGATGCCCAGGGGCTCGACCTCGAGGTCTACGACCTTCAGGCCCATGAGCCGCTTGCCCAAGGAGACCCTGCCGTCGCTCGAGAAGAACGCCTGGTAGACCAGGAAGAGCCCGGTCCACAAGGCAAGGTACAGGGCGTACCCCCCGCCCGTCACCCGGCCCGGCAGGGCCAGGTCGAAGGACAGGGAGAATCCCAGGGCGAACGGCGCGGCGTCGAGGCAGAAGGCCACCACCCGCTCGCTGAACCGGGCGAGCTCGAGCCCTCCTACGGAACCGACGGCCTTGTTGTCTTCCATGGCGATGCCTCCCAGCCGTCAGTCCAGCTTGATGCCGTACTTCCTCTTGAGCTCCTCTTCGCGCTCCTTGGACGTGCCGCCGACAGGAGGAACGGTGGGCTTGACCTCTCCGGCCTGGACCGCGAAGGTGCCCTCGACCGCCTTGGCATAGCGCATGATCTTGTCGCCCACGCACTCGCGGTCGATGTTGCCCTCCGTGGGGTTGAGGCCCATACCCTTGAGGGTCTTCTGGCACGCCTCGGCGTTCCAGAGGGGCGCGTTGCCCCGCGCCACCGCGCCGAAGAACCCGTCGATGACCGAGCCCCTGCCGTCCGGCAGGGCGGCCTGCAGGTCCTCGGCGGACCAGCTCGAGAGCTGGAAGGCCGTGGTCTTGATCCGCGTCGAGCCCGGCTTCTTGTAGTCCTTCCACAGGGCTGCCACGCTGTTGGCGAACTGCTTCTTCTCGTAGCCGCCCGCGACCTCGGTGGCCTGGCCCTTGTCCGTCTTGAGCTCCTCTTCCGAGGAGGCGATGTCCTTGAGTCCCTTGGTGAACTCAGGGTTGCTCAGACATGCCTTCCGGTCAGCCGCGAAGGCGTCGTTGGCAGCCTGGAGCTCCGCTTTCCGCTGGCTCTCCACCGAGGTCTTCGTCTCCCAAGGCTTGTACTCCTTGGACTTGGCAGCCGAGACCGCGTCATCCCGCTTGTCCTCGGCCTTCTCGACGCACTCCTCGATCTTCGTCTGGGCGCCCTCGCGGGCCTCCTGATAGCCGCGCTGCTTCTTCATGGCCTTGTCGAGCTTCTCAGCCTCGATGCGCTCCGCGTCCGTCCGGAACGCGTCCGCAGGGGAATCGCACCCTGCCATGGCGTCGAGCTCGTTGACCGCGCCGGCGGGAGCGGTGCCGGTGTCCGTCTTCTGGCCCGCCTCCGTAGCGGCCTTGGGAGCGAGGTCGGGCTTCAGAGCGAAGCCCAGTTCCCCGGCCACGGCCTTGACCGTGTTGCCCTTCTTGTATTCGGCGAGGATCCGGTCAGCCTCGGCCTGAATTTGCTGGTCCCTCTGGGCGCCCGGAGCGGCGAGTTTCTCGGGAAGCTTGACCCCGTACTTGTTGCCCTTGCCGTCCATGATGACGCCCTTCTCCGTGATCACCTCGGCGCTCACGGCTGGGTCCCTGAGCTTGGGCTCCACGGCCGCGAGCTGCTCCTTCGTGAGGTTCCCGTCGAAGAGCTCGGAACCGCTCAAGCCGGCGGCCTTCTCCTTGAACTTGGCCGCCACGGCCGCGGTGAACTCCTTCTTCTGCTCCCCTTCCTGGGCGAGGAGACGGTCATAACCCTCCGCGATCTGGGCCACGGTCGACTTCTTCGCCTTGACGTGCTGATTGGCGGCATTGAGGGTCTTGCGCGCCTCGAGATAGAGCTCGCGGACCTTCTTGCCCAGCGCCTTGTCCACGCTGCAGAAGGCGGGGACGTCGCCCTGAGCCTTGCAGGCCGCGTCGTCGCCATACAGTTTGCCCATGTGCCCGAGGTTGAAGCTCTTGGGCTTTGGGTCCGCTGCCGACACGTAGTCGAGCTGATCGGCTTCGTTGAAGTCCTTGAGGTGCCTCTGGACCAGGTCGAGCTTGGCGAGCTCGAACATCCTGCCGACGAGGTCCGCGTAGGTCTTGCCCCCCACCACCGGGTTCTTGGAGGCTGCCACGGTCTGGCCGGCCTTGTACTCGACGGCCAGGTCGTCTCCCTCCTTGGCGATGAGCTTGGAGAGGGAACGCTTGCCCAACTCGACCCCGGACAGGGTGGCCGCGTCACCGGTGACCGTCTTGAGGTCCACCTGGAGGTCCTTGACCACGGCCTCGATCTCCGCCGCCTTCTTGTCCACGGCGTCGAACTGGTCGGCTACGGACTTGAGGATCTCCTGCTGGGCCTTGACCGCGGCCGCTTGGTCCGTGTCGGTCCCAGCGTCCAGGAAAGCCTGCCTGAGGCCGTATTGGGTGTTCTTGAAGAGCACGGTCTTGCCCTGGACATCCAGGTACTCCCAGACCGCTGCCTGGCAGACCTTGTTCTGTTCCCGGCCGATCCCGGTCGGGATGGCCGCGACGGGCGCCTTCAGGCCGGCCGTGTCGCAGCGGGATTTCGCCTGCTCCCCATCCCCGGCAAAGGCGGGCACGGCGAGCATCAGAGCTACGATCAGAGTCGAGAGTTTCATGGCTCCCTCCGTAAAACAACCGACGCGCGGCTCAATCCCCATCCCGGGAATGAAACGCGCGTCACGCAGGCCCCGGGATTCCGGTGGGGGTTGGCCTAACGCAAGTGTAGACCCGGTTCCTTGATTTGTCAAGACCCATCACGTCCGCACGTCCGGGGTCAGACCCTGACATTGCCGGACCTGACATTGAGAATCGCTGGTCATGCATGTTCCAATGT
>JACRDQ010000039.1 GCA_016218545.1 Elusimicrobiota bacterium | reverse complement strand
GTATGCGTCCACGCATGGGCTGATCTCAGGGGTGTATAAGACGAGCGAGCTGATGGGCTTGGCAGCGGGGTTCGGGGTCAAGGCCTACGGCATGGGACTGGACTACTCCATGACGCCTTTTGGCGGGCTTGGGAACAGCCATAGGGTGAGTCTCGGCGCCACTTTCTGAGCCGGGCTAGTCGAGGTCCGGCCGCCTGCGGTTCTGCTTGGTCTGGGAGCGCCGCTTCTTGTGGCGGAGGATGGATTCCTTGAGGCCCCTGGGCCTGGGCCTGCGGCGGCGGCGCTCCCGCTCGAGAGCGTCGCGGCGGGCAGCCTCGAGGAGCCTGCGCCGCTCCTCGACGGCATCCGCGAGCCTCAGCCAGGCCATGCGCCTGTTCTGCGTCTGGCTGCGCTCCGAGTCGCAGCGCACCACGATGCCGGTGGGCGCGTGGCGCAGGACCACGCAGGTCTCGACCTTGTTGACGTTCTGGCCGCCGGGACCTCCGGAGCGGCTGAAGGACTCGACGACCTGGTCCTTCTTGATCCCGGCCTTGGCCAGGCGCGCCGCGAGCTCCTCCATCCGGGAGCCCCTAGGGCCGCCGCACTTCGTAGACGCCCGCCGCGGGGTCCTTGGCATAGGTGAGGCCCTTGGTCATGCACAGGGCTGCCAGGACATCGCGGGCAGAGGCGTTCTTGAAGAAGAAGGTGGTCGCGACCTGCTTGAGCTCGGGCGCCAGCCTGAACTTCAGGCCCGTCCGCCTGGAGACCTGCCGGAGCGCGCCCTCCAGAGGCGCGTTCCTGAGGGAGACGCTCACGCGCTTGTCGAGCAGGGGATCCTCGATGCCTTTGCCGGGGTCTGAGGGGACCTGGCCCGCAGGGAGGATGACGAAGGTCTGGGTCGCGCCGACCTTGTGATGGCTGAGCCCCCGGTCGGCCAGGATGAGGCGGAGCACGGCATCCGCGGGAGTGCGGGTGAGGCTCGCGGTCACGTTCTTCTGCGGCAGGGTCTCGGGCAGGATGAAGTCGGCGCGGGTCGTCGCGGACAGGCGCTGGAGCACGGCGGTCAGGGGGGCTTCCCGGACGTTCAGGGACACGAGGGTGTCGAGGGCCGAGACCTGGGGAGCGCCCTGAGGCTTCTTGAGCACGGAAGGGACCTGGGAAGCGGAGGCCTTGCCTTTCTCGGCGCGAAGAAGGGCGCGGGCCTCCTTGCTGGCCGGGTCGAGCCTGCGGGCGATGGCAGCGGCCTGGAAGGCCAGCCTGTGGTCTCCCAGGGACTGGCTCACCCTGGCGTGCGCGATGAAGAGCTCGGGCTCCCTGGAGCCGAGGCTGATGGCCTTTTCGAACGCGGCCAGGCACTCCTGCAGGCGCTTGAGGGCGCAGGCCACGTGGCCCGCCTCTTCCCAGGCCCAGGCGTCCCTGGCATGGGTGGCTGTGAGCACCGAGCTGAGCCTTCGGCGCAGGGCCCAGGCCAGCGCGCCGGAGAAGGACTCGTCCCCGAGAGCCGGGGAGACGGCCGGCTGGAGCTCCGCAGGAAGGGCGTAGGCCAGGCGCAGGCGCTGGAGGATGCGGGCCTGGAGCAAGGGGTCGGTCACGGCCCGGAACTCGGTCTCGAGCCCTGCCAGGCGGGACTCGAAGCCTCCTTGGGCCGCGTCGGTCGAGCCGATGAGCTCGGCCATGCGGTCTACGGCCATGGCATTCTCGTAGCCTTCGCCGGTCAGCACCGCGGCCGGAGGCTCCTGAGCCAGGCAGAGGACGGGCAGGACCAGGACGGACAGGACCAAAGACCGCGTCATCCGGCCTCCGGTCCCGCTAGCGGGCCTGAGCGAAGGCAGGGCCGAGGTCCTTGGCCACGGTCTCGCCGATGCCGCTCAAGTTCTCGACCACGGTGATGCCTGCGGCCTTCAAGGCCGCAGCCTTGGAGGCGTGCGTGCCCGACCCGCCCTCGATGATGGCGCCCGCGTGGCCCATCCTGCGTCCGGGAGGCGCGGTCCGGCCCGCGATGAAGGCGAACACGGGCTTGTTCATCTCGGCCTTGATGTAGGCCGCGGCCTCCTCCTCGGCCGTGCCGCCGATCTCGCCGATGAGGACCACGGCCTGGGTCTCGGGGTCGGCCTGGAAGAGCTTGAGGATGTCCGTGAAGTTGGAGCCCGCGATGGGGTCGCCGCCGATGCCCACGACCGTGGACTGGCCCAGGCCCTGGCCCGTGAGCTGCCAGACGGCCTCGTAGGTCAGGGTGCCGGAGCGCGAGACCACGCCCACGTGCCCGGGCTTGTGGATGTAGCCGGGCATGATGCCGGCCTTGCACTGGCCCGGGGTGATGACGCCGGGGCAGTTGGGGCCCACCAGGCGCACGGGCTTGCCGGCCAGGGCCTTCTTCACGCGCGCCATGTCGAGGACCGGGATGCCCTCGGTGATGCACACGATGACCTTGATGCCCGCGTCGGCCGCCTCGAGGATGGAGTCGGCCGCGAACGGCGGGGGGACGAAGATGAGGGAGGCGTCGGCGCCCGTGGCGCGGACCGCGTCCTCGGCCGTGTTGAAGACCGGGACGTCGAGGTGCTTGGTCCCGCCCTTGCCCGGGGTCAGTCCCGCCACGACCTTGGTGCCGTACTCGATGCACTGCTTGGCGTGGAAGGTGCCGGCGTCGCCGGTCAGGCCGTGCACGAGGATGCGGGAGTCTTTGTCGAGAAGGATGCTCATGTTATTTCGCCTCCTTGGCGGCCTTGACCGCTTTCTGCGCCGCGTCCCAGAGGCTGTCGGCCGCGGTGAGCTTCAAGCCCGACTTCTTCAGGAGCTCGCGCCCGCGCTCGACGTTGGTGCCTTCGAGCCGCACGATGAGGGGGACCTTCAGCTTGACCTTCTGCACCGCGGTCAGCACGCCCTCGGCGATGACGTCGCACTTCATGATCCCGCCGAAGATGTTGATGAGCACGGCCTTGACCTTGGGGTCCGTGAGGATGATCTTGAAGGCCGCGGTGACCTGGTCCGCGGTCGCGCCGCCTCCGACGTCGAGGAAGTTGGCGGGCATGCCGCCGGCCAGGGCCACGGTGTCCATGGTGGCCATGGCCAGGCCCGCGCCGTTGACCATGCACCCGATGTCGCCGTCCAGGCCGATGTAGTTGATGCCGACCTTCTTGGCCTCGAGCTCGAGGTCCGTGGACTCGTGGTCCGGCCGCTCGGCCAGGGCCTTCTGCCGGAAGAGGGCGTTGTCGTCCGTCACGATCTTGCCGTCCAGGGCGATGAGCTTCTCCTCGGGCGTGATGATGAGGGGGTTGACCTCCACGAGGCTGGCGTCGAGTTCCAGGAAGACCTTGGCCAGCGCGGTGACGAAACGGCCGAAGGAGCCGACCTCCTTGGCCGGGATGCCCAGCTTGAAGGCCAGGTTCCGGGCCTGGAAGGGCTCGATGCCGCGCACCGGGTCGATGGGGACCTTGAGGATGGCCGAGGGCTTATCCTTGGCCAGCTCCTCGATGGCGACCCCGCCCTCGGCGGAGGCGATGATGATGGGGCGCTCGCCCTTGCGGTCCATGGCGACCGAGATGTAGATCTCGCGCTTGATGTCCGAGCACTTGTTGACCAGGACCTCGCGCACGACGAGGGCCTTGCCGTGGGTCTGGTGGGTCACCATCTTCATGCCCACCATGGCCTGGGCGATGGTCTGGGCCTCGGCCTCGGTCTTGGCGATCTTGACCCCGCCGGCCTTGCCGCGGCCGCCCGCCAGGACCTGGGCCTTGAGCACCCAGGGGCCGGAGCCCGCCTTCTTGAGGGCCTCGGGCAGCTGCTGGACGTCCGTGATGACCCCGCCGGACTGGGGCACCGGGATGCCGTATTTCGCGAAGATCTCTTTGGCTTCGTATTCGAGCAGCTTCATGACCCTCCCTACTCCTTGGAACAGACGAGCGCTTTGATGAACTCGCGGTTGAGCCGCGCGATGTTGGAGACCTTGATCTCCTTGGGGCAGACCGCCTCGCACTCGGCCTCGTTGGTGCAGTGGCCGAAGCCCTCGGCGTCCATGGCCTGGCGCATGCCCAGGACCCGGCGGGCCCGCTCGGGGCCGCCCTGGGGCAGGAGCGCGAGGTGCGAGACCTTGGCGCCCACGAAGAGCATGGCGGCCGCGTTGGGGCAGGCCGCCACGCACGCGCCGCAGCCGATGCAGGCGGCCGCGTCCATGGCCGCCTCGGCGTCCACCTTGGGCACCGGCACGGCGTTGCCGTCCACGGCGGCCCCGGTGTTGATGGAGATGAAGCCGCCGCAGGACACGACCCGGTCCAGGGCGGAGCGGTCCACCACGAGGTCCTTGATGACGGGGAAGGCCTTGGCCCTGAAGGGCTCGACCGTCACCACGTCCCCGTCCTTGAACTTGCGCATGTGGAGCTGGCAGGTCGCGGCCCCCTGGTCCGGGCCGTGGGGTTGGCCGTCGATGACCTGGCTGCACATGCCGCAGATGCCCTCGCGACAGTCGTGGTCGAAGGCGATGGCGTCCGAGCCCTTGGCGATGAGGCCCTCGTTGACCGTGTCCATGAGCTCCAGGAACGACATGTCCGTGGAGGGGACCTCGGCGTCGTAGGCCTCGAAGCGTCCCGGCTGGTCCGGGCCCTTCTGCCGCCAGACTTTCAGGGTGACTTTCATGGTTTCCCTCCCGCTGCCCTTAGGCGTAGTTCCGCTGCGCCAGATGCACGTTCTCGAACTTCAGCGGCTCGACGTGCCGGACCGGCGTCTTGCCTTCGCCCGCGTGCTCCCAGGCCGCGACGTGGCAGAAGTTCGCGTCGTCGCGCTTGGCCTCGTTGTCCGGGGTCTGGGACTCCTCCCGGAAGTGGCCGCCGCACGACTCCTTGCGCTCCAGAGCGTCGCGCACCAGGAGCTCGGCGAACTCGAGGTAGTCCGCCACGCGGTGGGCGCGCTCGAGGGTCTGGTTGAAGAGGTCGCCCGAGCCCGTGACCGAGACGTTCTTCCAGAACTCCTCGCGGATCTGCGGGATCCTCTCGAGGGCCTCGCCGAGGCCCTTGGCGTTGCGCGACATGCCGCACTTGTCCCACATGACCTTGCCCAGCTCCTTGTGGAAGGAGGCCGGGGTGCGCTTGCCCTTGATGGAGAGCAGGCGCGCGACCCGCGAGCGGGCGCCGGCCTCGGCCGGGGCGAAGGCCGGGTGGCCGGGGTCGACCTTGGCGAGCTTCTGCGAGCCGAGGTAGCCGCCCAGGGTGTAGGGGATGATGAAGTACCCGTCCCCCAGGCCCTGCATCAGGGCCGAGGCGCCCAGGCGGTTGCCGCCGTGGTCGGAGAAGTTCGCCTCGCCCAGGCAGAAGAGGCCGGGGATCGTGGTCATGAGGTTGTAGTCCACCCACAACCCGCCCATGGCGTAGTGCACGGCCGGGTAGATGCGCATGGGGACCCGGTAGGGGTTCTCGTCGGTGAGGTGGTGGTACATGTCGAAGAGGTTCCCGTACTTCTCCTTGATGACCGGCTCGCCCTGGCGCTGGATGGAGTCCGCGAAGTCCAGGTAGACCGCGAGGCCCGTCTTGCCCACGCCCTTGCCCTCGTCGATCATGCGCTTGGCCGCGCGGGACGCGACGTCCCGGGGCACGAGGTTGCCGAAGGAGGGATAGATCCGCTCGAGGTAATAGTCGCGGTCCTCCTCCGGGATCCGGTCCGGGGAGCGCTTGTCTCCGGCCTTCCTCGGGACCCACACCCTGCCGTCGTTGCGCAGGCTCTCGGACATGAGGGTGAGCTTGGATTGGTGCTCGCCCGAGACCGGGATGCAGGTGGGGTGGATCTGGGTGAAGCAGGGGTTGGCGAAGGCCGCGCCCTTCTTGTACGCCGTCCAGGCCGCGCCCACGTTGCAGGAGTTGGCGTTGGTCGAGAGGAAGAAGGTGTTCCCGTAGCCGCCGGTGGCCAGGAGCACCGCGTGGCCGGCGTGCGACTCGATCTTCCCGGTGACGAGGTCGCGCACCACGACGCCGCGGGCCGCGCCGTCGACGATCACGAGCTCCATCATCTCGCGCCTCGGGAAGACCTTCACCCGGCCCTGGCCGACCTGCCGCATCAAGGAGGCGTAGGCGCCCAGCAGGAGCTGCTGGCCCGTCTGGCCCCGGGCGTAGAAGGTGCGCGAGACCTGCGCGCCGCCGAAGGAGCGGTTGTCCAGGGTCCCGCCGTAGTCGCGGGCGAAGGGCACGCCCTGGGCCACGCAGTGGTCGATGATGGCGTTGGAGACCTGGGCGAGGCGGTAGACGTTGGCCTCGCGGGCGCGGAAGTCGCCGCCCTTGATGGTATCGTAGAAGAGCCTCCGGACGGAGTCGCCGTCATTGGGGTAGTTCTTGGCCGCGTTGATGCCGCCCTGGGCCGCGATGGAGTGCGCTCGGCGGGGGGAGTCCTGGATGCAGAACACCTTCACGTTGTAGCCGAGCTCGGCCAGGGCCGCGGCGGCGGACCCGCCGGCCAGGCCCGTGCCGACCACGATCACCTCGAACTTGCGCTTGTTGGCCGGGTTGATGAGCTTGAGGTCGAAGCGGGCCTTGTCCCACTTCTCGTGGATCGGGCCGTCGGGGATCTTCGCGTCCAGTCTCATGGTCATTGCGAGCCTCCCATGGCGATACGGGCCCACACCGGGATGGAGGCGAAGGCCAGGGACACGGCCACGGCGAAGGCCGTGCCGAGCCCCTTGATGACGGGCGTGTACTTGGGGTGATCGACGCCGAAGGTCTGGAACGCGCTCCAGAACCCGTGGCTGAGGTGCAGGCCGAGGCACGCCATGCAGCCGGCGTAGAAGGCCACCCAGCCCCAGCTCGAGAAGTACCGCATGACCAGGCCGTGGAGGTCCTCCGGGCTCGGCCGCGCGCCGTACTTCAAGGTCGCGACGTGGACCACGATGAAGAGCAGCACCGCGGCCGCGGTGTAGATCATGGTGGAGGAGCCCCAGGTGCGGCCTCCCTTGGACTGGGTGACCGCGTAGCGTTCGGGCCGCGCGGCCAGGGAGGTGAGCTGGAGATAGAGGGTGACGAGGATGTGGACCAGGGCCACTCCGGCCAGGCCGAGCTCCACCGGCACGAGGAGGGGGAAGGTCTCCAGGTGGTGGGCGTAGGCGTTGAAGGCGTCCTTGCCCACGAAAAGGAAGAGGTTCCCGCCCAGGTGTCCGACCAGGAACCCGCACAGGAGCAGTCCCATGAGGGCGACCACCAGTTTGCGGCCTATAGAGGAAGTGACGATGCGATTGAGCGTTTCCATGGTTCGGGATTATACACCTTTGACTCCGGGCTGTAAAATAAGCGCCCGCCCGGCCGTCTCCGGCCGGGCGGGGGCGCGTCGGGGGCGGGGGGAGGGGCTACTTGAGCGAGCAGCAGAGCTCCTTGACCGCGGCCGCGGACTTCTGGAGAGCGGCGTCCTCCTCGTGGGTGAGCTTCACCTGCACGATCTCCTCCATGCCCTTGGCCCCGAGCTTGACCGGGACCCCGACGAAGAGGCCGTTGATGCCGTACTCGCCCTGCAGGTAGACCGCGCAGGGCAGGACCTTCTTCTTGTCCTTGAGGATGGACTCGACCATCTCCGCGGTCGCGGCCGAGGGCGCGTAGAAGGCCGACCCGGTCTTGAGGAGCTTGACCACCTCGGCCCCGCCGTCCCGGGTGCGCTGGTTGATCTGCGCGATGCGCTCGGGGGTCATGAGCTCGGTGATGGGGATGCCCGACACGGTCGAGAAGCGGGGCAGGGGGACCATGGTGTCCCCGTGGCCGCCCAGCACCGTGGCGTGGACGCACTCGGCCGAGACGCCCAGGGCCTCGGCGATGAAGGAGCGCATCCTGCTGGAGTCGAGCACGCCGGCCATGCCGAGCACCCGGTTCCTGGGGAACTTCGAGGTCTGCATGGCCACCAGGCACATGGCGTCGAGCGGGTTGGAGACGATGATGAGGACGGCGTCGGGGCTCAAGCGCGCCACCTGCTCGGTGACGGCCTTGACGATGCCGGCGTTGGTTTTGAGGAGGTCGTCGCGGCTCATGCCGGGCTTGCGGGGGATGCCCGCGGTGATGACCACCACGTCGGACCCGGCCGTGGGGTCGTAGGAGGTCGCGCCGATGACCTTGGAGTCGTAGCCCATGATCGGGCCGGACTCGGCCATGTCGAGGGCCTTGCCCTGGGGCATGCCGTCGAGCTGCGGGATGTCCACGAGGACGACGTCTCCGAGCTCCATCTCAGCCAGCCGCTGGGCCAGCGTCGCGCCGACGTTGCCGGCGCCCACCACGGTGATCTTCTTCTGCATCCTCCCTCCTCGAAACTCTGGAATCAGGCCGCGAAACCTTGAGGCGATTGTATCAATTTTGCGCGCCCTGCAAGCCCCGACGCGCCTGAGCAGCTAGTGGCGGGACCGCGGAAAAAAATCCTACAATGAAACACCACCATGAGCGAAACACCCGCCCCAAAAGGTAAAGGAACCGTGTTCGTCCGCGTGGAGGTCTGCAAAGGCTGCTCCTATTGCATCGACTTCTGCCCGGCCAAGTGCCTGGCCTTCTCCAAGGAGTTCAACGCGAAAGGCTACCACTACCCCGTCCTGGCCAAGCCCGAGGCCTGCGTGGGCTGCGACATGTGCGGGCTCTACTGCCCCGACTTCGCGATCTTCGGGATCCGGGTCAAGGACCTAGAGAAGGCCAAAACCAAATGAAAGCCGATCCCAAGGGAGTGCTGACGGGCGTCCATTTCATCGACGGCGACCACGCGGCCTGCGAAGGGGCTCTCGCCGCGGGCTGCCGGTTCGTGGCCGGCTACCCCATCACGCCGTCCACCGAGGTCGTAGAGCGCTTCGCCCAGCGCATCCCGCACATCGGAGGCACCTTCATCCAGATGGAGGACGAGATCGCCTCGTCCATCGCCATCCAGGGCGCGGTCTGGGCCGGCAAGAAGGTCATGACCGTGACCTCGGGCCCAGGGCTCTCCCTCATGATGGAGCACATCGGCCTGGCCGCCATCGCCGAGGTCCCCTCCGTCTGGGTGGACGTCCAGCGCGGCGGCCCCTCCACGGGCCTGCCCACCCTGCCGGCCCAGGCCGACATGATGCAGGTCAAGTGGGGCTCGCACGGGGATTATGAGATCATCGCTCTGTGCCCCAACTCCCCGCAGGAGTGCTTCGACCTGATGATCAAGGCCTTCAACCTAGCCGAGACCTTCCGGGTCCCGGTCTTCTTCATGATGGACGAGGTCGTGGGCCACATGACCGAGCGGGTCGTCATCCCCGAGGCCTCCAAGATCGAGCTCACGGAGCGCCGCTGGACCAAGAAGAAGCCCGGCGAGTACAAGCCCTACGAGACGGGCGCGGACATGGTCCCCGACCTGGTCAAGGCCGGGGACGGCTACCGCATCCACATCACGGGCCTGACGCATGACGAGCGCGGCTATCCCGTCATCAACGCGGCCGCGCAGAAGAAGCTCGTGGAGCGCCTGATCAACAAGATCCGCCTGCGCAAGCACGAGCTCGTCGACGTCCGGCTGGACGGGGTCGAGGGAGCCGACGTGGTGGTGGTCTCCTTCGGCATCACCTCGCGCGTGACCGGAGCCGCGGTCGAGGAGGCCCGGCGCAAGGGCGTCAAGGTCGGGCACGCGCGCCTGGTCATCGCCTGGCCCTTCCCGTCGGACCTCTTCGCGGACCTCTCCAGGAAGGTGAAGGCCTTCGTGGTGCCCGAGCTCAACATGGGACAGATGGCTCTGGAGGTCGAGCGGGCCGCCGCCGGACGCTGCGCGGTGGTGGGCGTGCCCCACCCCGGCGGCACGGTGCACGAGGTCTCCGTCATCCTCGACAAGATCATGCAGGCCGCGGCGGGCAAGAAAGGCTCCCCGGCCCTGGAGGGGGCATCCCGATGAGCGACACCGACACCATCCAGCCCGTCAATCCCGTACTCGCCTACCTCAGGCAGGACCGGCTCCCGCACATCTGGTGCCCGGGCTGCGGGATCGGGTCTACGGTCAACTGCTTCGCGCGGGCTCTCACCGAGTCCAAGCTCGACCTCGACAAGGTCGCGGTGGTCTCGGGCATCGGGTGCACGGGCCGCGTGGCCGGGTACATGAACCTGGACTCCTTCCACACCACGCACGGCCGGGCGATCCCCTTCGCCACGGGCCTGAAGCTCGGCAACCCCGACCTCAAGGTCGTGGTCTACTCCGGCGACGGGGACCTCTTCGCCATCGGCGGCAACCACTTCGTGCACGCCGCCCGGCGCAACATGGACCTCATGGTCGTCTGCATCAACAACGGCACCTACGGCATGACCGGCGGCCAGGTGGCGCCGACCACGCCTCTGGGTGCCACGGCCTCGACCATGCCTTACGGGAACTTCGAGCCCTCCTTCAACCTCCCGTTCCTGGCCGAGGCGTGCGGCGCGGTCTACGTGGCGCGCTGGACCGTGTTCCACGTCCGGCAGGTCATCCGCTCCATGAAGGAGGCCCTGGGAAAGAAGGGCTTCTGCTTCATCGAGATCCTAGCACCCTGCCCCACCCTCTACTCCCGCAGGAACAAGCTCGGAGACGGGGTGGACCAGGTGAAGTATTACAAGGAGCGCTCGGTCATCAAGGACGGCGCGGACGCCCGCGAGGCGGGACTCACCTTCCAGGGCGACATCGTCTGCGGGAAGTTCGTGGATCGCGAGCGGCCGACGTGGCTCGACGCCATGAACCGGCACTATTCAAGCGTCATTCAGGATTACCAGGGGGAAGGCCATGCCGAAGACTGAGATCCGCGTCGGAGGGCTGGGCGGGCAGGGCGTCATCCTTTGCGGCAGCATCATCGGCAAGGCCGCGGCCATCCACGACGGCAAGCACGCGGCCATGATCCAGGCCTTCGGGCCCGAGGCGCGCGGAAGCGCCTGCAGCGCGCAGGTCATCGTGTCGGACGAGCCCATCGGCTACCCCTACGTCAAGAACCCCGACGTCCTGGTGCTGATGTCGCCCGACGCCTACAAGCTCTTCGCGCCCACGGTCAAGCCGGGCGGGCTCATCCTCCACGAGAGCGAGCTGGTCCATCCGGACAAGGACCTGCCGGCCGGGGTCAAGACCATCGGCATCCCGGCCACGCGCTTTGCAGAGGAGCTGGGACGGCGCCTGGTGCTCAACATCGTCATGGTGGGCTTCTTCGCGGGCACCACGGGCCTGGTCTCCTACGAGGCGGTGGAGAAGGCCGTGCTCGATTCCGTGCCCAAGGGGACCGAGGACCTCAATTCCCGGGCACTCAAGAAGGGCTTCGAGTTCGGCCGCCAGGTCTCGGGTCGCTAGGTCCGGCATGGCCGTTTTCCTGTAACAAAGGCTTAGCATCCGTCCTCTACACTCATGCCTGTCGTGAGGTTCTTCTATTACGACGGCAAAGCCATCCAGGGACCGCTCGAGGTCCCGGAGCTCCTCCGCTCCCCGGGGTTCGGCCCGGAGAGCGTGGTCTGCCCTGCCGGGTCCCGACGCTCCGAGGACTGGAAGCCCGCGGTCAACTACGACGAGTTGAGGGAGGCCCTGCTCAAGCCCAAGGCGAGCGCGCCTCCGGTCAAGTGTCCGGTCTGCGCAGCGGAGAACCCGGGGAGCGCGGTCTTCTGCAACTCCTGCGGGGGACGCATGGACGGCAAGGCCGCTCCCCCAGCCCAGCCCAAGCCCGCGGAGCCGCCGGCAGGTCCTGCGGCTCGTCCTCCCATGGGCGCAGGGCCCATGGCCGGACCCATGAAGCCCGCTTCCAGGCCAGGGGGCATGGGCCGCATCGGCCAGCCACAGCCGGCTCCCATGCCCGGGGTCCTGCCCGCCCCTGCTGCCGCACCCGTGGTCGCAGCCGCGCCTGTCGCGGCCCAGGCTCGGCCGAGGTCCTTGCGCCTGCCGCTCATCGCCGCGGTCTCCTGCGTGCTCATCGGGGGCTCCTTGACCGCCTACATCCTCCGCAAGAAGGGGCACCCTCAGGCGGCTCCTGTCCCGGCTCCGGCCCAGCCCCAGCCTGCCCAGCCGGTTCAGGCCCCGCCCGAGCCGGTCCTGGCGCAGCCTCAGCCAGCCGCTCCTCCCGGCAAGCCCTCGAAGCGCCGCCGCAAGACCTCCGTCGCCGAGGCCGCGGCCAAGGTCCCGCCCGAGCCTGTCAGGCCGAAGTGGGGGAGGAAGAAGAAGGCGTCACCCTCGGAGGCTTCAGAGGATGCGGCGCCTCCGCCGGGACCGGAGCTTTCCTTGCCCGGCATCCCGAACCGCGTCCCGCTCAAGGCCGCGGCCGAGGAAGAGCTCCCGGCCCCCGAGCCCTCCAGGCCTTCCAGAGCTCCGGCCAGCGACAGCGAGATCCTGGTCCAAAGCGCCTTGGAGCAGTTCAGTTTCTGCCACCAGCTCATGCGCCAGGGAGCTTTCGACGACGCGTTCGAGTCCTGCCTGTGCTCCGCGGTCAGGGCGGCCGAGCCCTACAACGGGAGCAAGGGCGCCTACGTGGAGAAGTCGGTCGAGGACCCTCAAACCGAGGCGGGCGGGAGCTTCGAGGTCCTCTCAGCCAAGGCGGCCGACGGGAGCGTGCTCGTCTCAGGCCGCTGGACTTTGGCGGAGGGCTCGGCCGTGGAACGGCAGGAACGCTGGACCATGGAAGAAGGCCGTTGGTGCCTGACCCGCTGAGGTTCCGGGAGCCTCAGGCCCTGCCGTGCCGGCTCCGGCCGCCCAGGCCTCCATTGCCGGACTTGAGCGCGTTCTCGGCGATCCACTGCTGGGTGCCGGTGGAGCAATAGTAGAGCCCGAGCTCGAGCTTCCTCTTCAGAGCCCAGGCCAGCAGCCGCAGGCAGAGCTCGCTGCTGGAGCCGACCCCGGCCCAGGTCAGGCCGGGAGGAAGGACCGGAGCCGAGCCCTTGAGGAGCCCGGCCTTCCTAAGACGCTCCTCATTGGGCCCGGAGCAGAAAAGCTCGTGCAGGATGAGGTGACGGGCTCCGAGGCTGGCGAGCCCCAGAGCCATCCTGCGCAGGCGCGCCTCATGCCCCGGGATCACGGGGATCTCCACGGCCAGGTCAGGGAAGGACGGCAGGGCCAGCCGCACCGGAGCCAGGTCGTAGCCGTTGGCGGCGAGATTAAGCCTGAGCGAGCCCACCCCGGCGGCCTTGAGCTCCTCGAGCATGGCGCGGGTCAGGGGGTCGCCGTTGGTGTAGAGGTCGATCCAGGCCCTGGGCAGGCGCTTGCGGATCTCCCGCGCCAGGGCCAGGACCCGGTCAGGGAAGAGGAGGGGCTCTCCTCCGCTGATGCCCACGCTCGCAGGCGCCAGGCGCGCCAGGATGCTGCCCGCCTCCTTGATGGAGCCGGCTGCGCGGCCGTGCACGCTCAGGTCATCGGCGCGAGGCAGGGGGTTGAAGCAGAAGAAGCACTCCCTGCTGCAGAGCGTGGTCAGGCTCACGTTGCTCCCTCGGCCCTTGAGGCAGGGGACGCACCCTCGGGGGAGCTCCCCGGTGCGCAGGGTCATGCGTTCCGGCCAGCCCTTGACCCCGAGCCGGGCCAGCCGCCCGAGCAGGGCGCTGCGCCGGCCCGGCCGGCCTGCCTTCCCCGCCCTGGCCTTGGCCAGGCCCAAGGCGTACCGCTGATAGGTCTCGGACAGCTTCATCGCATCAACTGGTGTCAGACATCGGCCATGTTGCAAAACTCGCAGAGTTCTGCAACATGGCCGATGTCTGACACCAGTGTGTTGCAGAATCCTTTGGAGCATTATGGTATCAAATATGGGTAGGACGGCCTGCCAGCGACCGGAAGCGCCAGGATGTTCTATAATGGCTTCAGGAGCGCGCAGCCGAACATGACCAGGATCTACCTCGACAACAACGCCACCACGATCGTAGACCCCCTCGTGCGCCAGGCCATGGAGCCGTTCTTCTGCGACCAGTACGGCAACCCCAATTCCTTGCACCAGTTCGGCACCGAGGTCCACCCAGCCCTGCGCACGGCCATGAACCGGCTCTACGCGGGCATCAACGCCGCGGACACCGACGACGTCATCATCACGGGCTGCGCCACGGAGAGCAACAACACGGTCCTCAAGGGCGTCTGGTTCGACCTCATGCGCGCGGGCGCCAAGGATCACATCGTCACCACCTCGGTCGAGCACCCCTGCGTGGGGAACACGGCCCGCTTCCTTCAGAGCCTGGGCGCCAAGGTGACCTTCCTGCCGGTCAACCACGACGGCCGCGTCGAGGCCCAGGCCGTGGCCGACGCCATCACCCCGCGAACCGCCCTGGTCTCCGTGATGTGGGCCAACAACGAGACCGGCATCATCTTCCCGGTCAAGGAGATCGGCGAGGTCTGCCGCGACGCCGGGGTCCTCTTCCACACCGACGCGGTGCAGGCCATCGGCAAGGTGCCGGTGGACGTCCAGGAGGTCCCGGTCGATTTCCTGAGCTTCAGCGGCCACAAGTTCCACGGCCCCAAGGGCGTGGGCGGGCTCTTCGTGCGGCGAGGCCGCAGGCTGCCGCCGCTCCTGCACGGCGGCGAGCAGATGGCCAACAAGAGAGCCGGTACGGTGAACGTGGCTTCCGTCGTGGGCATGGGCTTGGCCATGGACCTGGCGGTCCAGAACCTCGACTACGAGGACCGGGAGGTGCGCCGCCTGCGCGACCGGCTCGAGGACGGGCTCCTGGCGCTCCCCGACACCATGGTGGTCGGCAGGCGCGAGCTCCGGGTCCCCAACACGGTCTTCCTGAGCGTCCGCGGAGTGGAGGGCGAGGCCCTGCTCTGGGACCTCAACAAGGCGGGCATCGCGGCCTCCACGGGCAGCGCCTGCGCCTCCGAGTCCCTGGAGGCCAGCCCCATCATCTCGGCCATCGGCGCCGGGCCGGAGCTCTCTCACACCGGGGTCAGGCTGAGCCTCTCGCGCTTCACGACCGAGGCCGAGGTGGACGCGGTCATCCGCGTCTTCCGCCGAGCCGTCGAGCGCCTGCGAGCCATCTCTTCGGCCTACTAGGAGTCCATCATGGGCAAAGACGACCTCATCGGCGGAGCGCTCTGGGAGTTCTACTCCAAGAAGGTCTCCGAGCGCATGGACAGCCCCCGCCACCGCGGCGAGATCACCGAGGCCGAGGCCGCGTCCTTGGGCGGCCGGCTCGTGGTGGCCGACCACGGGGCCGAGGCGTGCGGGGACGCCGTCCGGCTCTACTGGGTGGTGGACCCGGCCGGGGTCATCAAGGCCGCCAAGTTCAAGAGCTTCGGGTGCGGCACGGCCATCGCCTCCTCCGACATGATGGCCGAGCTCTGCGTGGGCCGCACCGTCGACGAGGCGTCGAAGATCACGAACCTCGACGTGGAGAAGGCCCTGCGGGACAGCCCGGAGGTCCCGGCCGTGCCCCCGCAGAAGATGCACTGCAGCGTCATGGCCTACGACGTCATCAAGAAGGCCGTCTCCCTGTACAAGGGCGTGGACCTCGCCTCCCTGGAGACCGAGACCATCGTGTGCGAGTGCGGCCGGGTCTCCCTGGGCACCATCAAGGACGCCATCCGCTTGAACGACCTCAAGTCCGTGGAGGACGTCACCCACTACACCAAGGCCGGCGGCTTCTGCAAGTCCTGCGTGGCCCCGGGCGGGCACGAGAAAAGGCGGTACTACCTCGTGGACATCCTGCGCGACACCCGCGCCGAGATGGCCAAGGAGAAGATGCGCGCGGGCTCGACGTCGGACGATTTCGCGTCCATGACCCTGGTGCGCAAGATGAAGGCCGTGGAGAAGGTGCTCGACGAGGCCGTGCGCGGGATGCTGGCCGCCGACGGGGGGGACGTGGAGCTCGTGGACTTGAAGGACACCCCGGAGGGGGTGGAGATCTACATCTCCTACCACGGCGCCTGCCGCGGCTGCCCCAGCGCCGGGGCCGGGACCCTCGCTTCCATCGAGGGCGTGCTCCGCCGGAAGCTGAGCCATCCCATCAAGGTCGTGCCGGTCTGACCCAGCCGGCGCTCCTCCTTGCCGCGGCGCTCTTCGCGCTCCCCTCGGGGGGCCGTGCCGCGGCGCCGGACCCGCTGGCTTTCGTGGTGGTGTCCTCGACCGTGCCCGCAGACGCGGAGCGCGTCCTGCCCCTGCTCCGCCGCACCCTGCGCTCGAGGACCGCCAAGGACCTGGCCCGAAGGTACGCGAGCCTGGGCAAGAGCCTCGAGCTCCGCTTCGAGGAGCCCCGCAGAGCCGGGTTCTGGGGGCACCAGCGCGTGGACTCCGGGACGGCCGTGCTGGCGGTCTCCCCGCTCCTTCGGCGCGCGGAGGACCACGCCTTGGGCCCCATCTTCTGGCACGAGGCCTGCCACGCCCTGCACGGGGCAGGAGCCGAGGAGGCCGGGATCCACCTCTGGGACCTGTTCTTCGACGACGAACTCTCCTGCTACCTCGCGGGCGAGGTGATCCGCCTGGAGCTGGGAGCCGCGCCCGGCATGGACGACATCTCGGCGGCCATGCTCCGGAGCACCGCGGCCTTCGCCTCAGCCATGCTGC
The DNA here is from genome assembly GCA_016218545.1 of Elusimicrobiota bacterium. Taxonomy (GTDB): domain Bacteria; phylum Elusimicrobiota; class Elusimicrobia; order UBA1565; family UBA9628; genus JACQWX01. The sequence continues at coordinate 162,999 of JACRDQ010000039.1, read as the reverse complement.
GCCAGGAGTCGAACTCCTCCCTGCTCTGGGAGGAGCTGGCCGACCCCGTGGGGACCTGGACGCGGCGCAAGGAGGGGCTCGAGCCGCTCAAGGAGCACGCGGCCAAGGTCCTCAGCCGCGTGCCGGTCTGGCGCTACCGCGTCCGCAAGGTCGTAGGCGGCGGGCTCATCCCGGCCGAGCGCCTGGAGACCTTGGGCTACGAGCTCGACGCCAACGAGCGCAATCAAGGCGGGCTGGAGGACATCCGCGAGCTCGTCGAGTCCCTGGACCGGAGGCTTGCGTTCTTCGGAGGCCCGTCCGGGGCCGGGCATCTCAGCCGGCTTGAGGAGTCCCGCAGGAGCGCTTTCGCGGCCGGAGTCCACGCGGAGGCCCTGTCCCTGCAGGCCCGCTATGCCGAGCTCGGCCGCGCGAGGCTGGCTGAGCCCCAAGCCCGCAGGAGCCCTGCGCCGAAGAGCTCCGAGGACGTGTCCCGTCCTCCCCAGGCGGACTACGCGGAGCTCCAGGAGGCTTACGAAAGGCTCAAGGCCTCCCAGCCGGGGTGCTGTTCGGATGAGCCCGCCTACCAGGAGTAGGGCGTTCTGCGATCGCAGTCGGCGCGCTCGGCGGAGCGGAGCGTCAGGCGGCGAGTTCGTTGCGGACCGCGTTGACCGTGCGGCGGGAGACCCTGATGCCGTAGTCGTCGCGCAGGCGGGCGGCGAGGGCCGCGTCGGTCTTGCGGCCGGGCTCGGAGAGCCAGCGGGAGAGGATCTCGCGCAGGACCTTGCGCCGGCCCGGCACCAGGGCGATGAGCGGGGTCTCCCGGCCCCAGGGGAGGATGACGGAGCGGCCCGAGAGGGCGCGGCTCACCGTGCTCGGGGCCAGGTCCAGGCGGTAGGCCAGTTGGCGCAGGCTGATGGGCCGCTTCTGGTCGTCCTGGTGGGTCCGGAGGAACGCGGCTTGAAGCTGTGCCAGGCTCTCGACGATGCGGAACACGGTGTTCTGCCTGAGGTTCACGGTCTCGATGCGCTTGATGAGGTGAGGGAGCTTGCGCCGCTCGTCCGAGGACAGCGCGCCCTCCCGCTTCCACTCCTCCATGAGGTCGTAGCGGATGTGGTAGCGGCCGCGGGCCCAGTGGGGGGAGAAGAACTCGAAGGAGGGCTCGTCTTCGTCCACCCAGACCCGGGCGATGCAGGTGTAGCGCTTGGCCGCCGGAGCCCCGGCCAGCGGCCCCTCGAACTCCGCCTGGGTCCCGATCTCGAGGAGCATGTCGTGGATGCGCTTGACGTCCTCGAGGGGGATGGAGACCCGGCGGCCGATCTCGGCCAGGCCGAGGGGCTCGTCAGAGTGGAGGAAATAGGCTTCGAAGGCCTGCCTCCCGATCTTGCGGATCTGGGAGACCAGCTTGGTCCGGGAGGCCAGGATGTCCTCCACGCGGGCGCGTTCCCCGCCGGAGACGGTGCGGTGCCCGATCTCGTCGAAGCTGAGCGCCATCCTGGACCTGGGCCAGCGCTGGCGGCGGATGGCGCTCGGAGACTCCCCGGCGCCGAAGAAGAGCTTCTGGAAGAGGGGGTCCTTCTCGATCTTGCGGATCTCGATGGCGAAGAGCCGCTCCGGCATCTCGATCCAGTCAGCCATGCGCAGCCGTCCGATCAGAGCCGGACGCAGATCGGTCCTGAGGACGGTCTTGAGGGCGGTGCCTTGCATGAGCTTTGCGGAGTTCCCTTGGTCTTTCATAGAATATACCATAAATGGCAGGAATGTTTCATGCGCCTGAGGGAGTAAAGGGAGCTTGAAGGCCCAACGGACGTCGGCGGAACGGGTCCGTGAGCTCTCCCTTTCCCTGGCCTTCCGCACCTCCAACGACCTCATGTGGTCCTGCGACCACGACGGGAACATCCTCGAGGTCAACCCCGCCTTCCTGCGCGCCTTCGGATACCGGCGCGAGGAGGTCATCGGCCGCAATCCCAGGATGCTGAGCTCAGGGCAGTCGACCCCGGAGCTCTACGGCCGCGTGTGGGAGGCGCTCCGCGACCCGGCCCGCGGCTTCTGGCGCGGGACCATCGTGGACCGCGCCAAGGACGGCCGCGAGGTCCCCCTGCACCTCGCCATCACCGCGGTCCGGGACGTGGGAGCGGAGGTCCTCGGCTTCGTGGCCGTGGGCATGGACATGACCGAGCAGCTCTCCCTGAGGACCCGGGTCGCCCAGTCAGAGGCCCTGGCCAACATCGGCGAGATGGCCGCGGTGGTGGCCCATGAGATCCGCAACCCGCTGGGCTCCGTGGTCATCGCGGCCTCGCAGCTCGCCGCCGGCGACCTCGGGGAGGCCGACCGGGGCATGGTCATGAAGCTCCTGCGCAACGAGAGCAAGAGGCTCACCGACGTGCTGGCGGGCTTCCTCGCGTACGCCAGGCAGCCCTCCCTGCGCCTGGCGCGCGTGGACCTCAACGCCCTCGTATCCGAGGTCCTGGGCATCGCCCAGTCCAACAAGGACCTCCTGCGGCACACGCGGGTGAGCATGTCCCTGGACCCCTCCCTGCGGCCCTGCCCCATGGACTCCGACCAGATCCGGCAGGTGCTCTGGAACATCGTGGTCAACGCCCTCCAGGCCTTGGCCGGGACCGGCAAGCTCAGCGTGTCCACGGGCAGCGAGCCCGGCTGGGTCTTCTTCCGGGTGCGGGACACCGGGCCCGGCATCGCGGGACGCATGCAGCGCGAGATCTTCAAGCCGTTCTTCACGACCAAGCAGCAGGGGACGGGCCTCGGCCTGGCCACGGCCGACCGCATCGTCAAGGCCCACGGCGGGGAGATCGGCGTGGACAGCAGACCGGGAGACGGCGCGGCCTTCACGGTGCGCCTTCCCTGGATGGAGGAGTGATGGACAGACCCAGGATCCTCGTGGCGGAAGACGACGTCTCGCTGGCGGCGCTCATGGCCCTCGACCTCAAGAGGCGGGGCTACGAGGTGGTCTCCGCCAAGAACGGCCGCGAGGCCGCGGCCAAGGTCTCCTCCCAGCACTACGACGCGGTGGTGACCGACCTGCGCATCGGCGTCCCGGACGGGCTCGAGATCCTGCGCATCGCCAAGCAGTCCCAGCCCGAGACCCAGGTGATCCTCATCACCGGGCACGGATCCATCGACACGGCCGTGGCCGCCATGAAGGACGGGGCCTACGACTATATGACCAAGCCCGTCGAGCCCGACGAGCTGGCCATCGTCCTCGACAAGGCCATCGAGCACCGCAGGCTCCTCGGCGAGGTCCGCCGCCTGCGCGAGGTGGTCAAGGGGAAATACAGCTTCGACAACATCGTCTACGTCAGCACCCAGATGGCGAACGTGCTCGACCTCGTGCAGAAGGTGGCCGTGACGGATGCCACGGTCCTGGTCTGCGGGGAGTCGGGCACGGGCAAGGAGCTCGTCGCGCGCGCCATCCATGAGAAGTCCTCGCGCCGCAACGGCGCCTTCGTGGCCATCAACTGCGGGGCCCTCCCCGAGGGCCTGCTGGAGAGCGAGCTCTTCGGCCACGTGAAGGGCTCCTTCACCGGCGCGGAGCGCAACAAGCGCGGCCTCTTCGAGGAGGCGAGCGGCGGCACCCTCTTCCTCGACGAGATCAGCGAGACGACCCCGGCCCTGCAGGTCAAGCTCCTCCGGGCCCTGCAGGACGGCGAGGTCCGGCGCGTGGGCGACAACCACCCCATCAAGGTCTCCGGCAGGCTCGTGGCCGCCACCAACAAGGACCTCGCCAAGATGGTCGAGGAGGGGAAGTTCCGCGACGACCTCTACTACCGCCTCAAGGTCTTCCCCATCACCATCCCGCCCCTGCGCGAGCGGCCGGAGGACATCCTCCCCCTGGCGGAGCACTTCCTGCGCAACGCGCGCAAGAAGAACGGAGGCCGGGCCCAGCGCTTCAGCCTCAAGGCCGCCGAGGCCTTGAAGGCATACCGCTGGCCCGGCAACGTTCGGGAGCTCGAGCACGCCATGGAGCGTGCCCTCATCATGTCCTCGGAGGCCGCGGTCGCCTGCGAGGACCTGCCCCCCGAGATCCTCTCCCCCGGGCCGAGGCCGCCGGCGGGCCATGCCGGCGAGAGGCTCAGGGACCTCGAGAAGCGGCACATCGTCGAGACCCTCCGGGCGGCCGGCTTCTCCCTGCCCGATGCCGCCAAGAAGCTGGGACTGACACGGCCCGCCCTGGCCGCCAAGATGAAGGCCCATCGCATCCCGGCCCGGCCCCTTTGAGCGGACGCTCCCCAGGTCCGACCGGCCGCTCCTGGGTCCCGGCCGCGGCCTTCCTCGCGGTGGCGTGCCTGGCGGCCCTCCTCTACCTGCCCTCCCTGGGTAACGGGTTCGTCAATTGGGACGACGACGCCATGATCGTGGAGAACCCCTACATCCGAAGCCTGGGCCCGGCCTCCCTGGCCTGGATGTTCACCACGGACCACATGAGCGCCTACCAGCCCGCGGGCTGGCTCGGCTACGCGCTCATCTACAAGGCCCTGGGCATGAGGCCCTTGGCGTTCCACCTGGCGAGCAGCCTGGTCCACGGCCTCAATGCCGGCCTCTTCTTCCTCCTCTCCTGGCGGCTGCTCAGGCTCCACCGGGCCTCAGGAGACGGGCCCTCGGCTCGGGCCGCGCTCCTGGCCGGAGCGGTGTTCGCGGGACTGCTCTTCGGCCTGCACCCCCTGGCGGTCGAGACCGTGGCCCTGGCCTCGGGCTTCGCGGACCTGCTCTGCATCTTCTTCCTCTTCTTGAGCCTCCTGGCCTATCTGGATTCCTTGGAGGCCCAAGCACCCTCCCGGAACCGGCTCCTGGCCCTGTCCCTGACGCTCCTGGCGGTGTCGGGCCTCTGCCGCTGGAAAGGGGTCGTCCTCCCTGCGGCCGTGGCGCTCCTGGCCGTGCACCCGCTGGCTCGTTTCCGCAAGGATCGCGGCCGCGCCTGGGCGGAGCTGGCCGCTTTCGCCGGCGTCGCGGGCCTCATCCTCCTGGCCAACGCCCTGGCCAAGGCGCACGGCGCAGGCTATGGCCTGAACCTGCGTCTCCTCGAGGCAGGCTCAGCGGTCCTGCACTACGCCGCCAAGGTCTTGTGGCCCGCGGGACTCATCCCCTTGAAGGAGCTCGGACCTGCCGCCGGGTTCGGGACCTGGGAGCCCCTGGCCCTGACCTGCCTCGTGACCCTGGCCTCGGCGGTCTGGGCGCGCCGCTTCCCAGGGCTCCTGTCCCTGTGGGTGGTCTTCCTGGCCAGCCTGGCTCCGCCTTTCGGCCTCAAGGGTCCAGGGCCCCTCTTCGCCCAGGACGTGCACGCTTACCTCGCAGCCTCGGCCTTCTACCTGGCAGGCGGAGCTCTGCTGGCCAGGGCCTGGGCCGCGAGGAGAGGCCGGACCGCGCTCGCGTGCGGGGCAGCGTGCCTCCTGGCTCTCCTGGCCGGGGTCTCCCTGCGGCAGACCCGGGTGTGGAAGGACTCGGTCTCCTTGTGGACGCACACCCTGGCCGTGGATGACGCGTCCCACCCGGCGCGCACGAACCTCGCGGCCGCGCTCATCAACATGGGCAGGGAGGACGAGGCCGTGCTCCACCTCAAGGACCAGCTGGCGCGCCACCCGGGAGACGAGATGGCCCGCTTCAACCTGGCTCAGGCGTTCTTCCGCCGAGGAGGAGCCTTCGAGCCGGACCTCGGCAAGGTCCACAACAACCTCGGAGCGGACCTCTTCAGCCTGGGCCGCGCCGAGGAGGCCGCCTATCATCTGAGCAAGGCGCTGGCCCTGGCTCCGGCCTCTGCCAACACGCACCACAACCTGGCCGCGGTCTTCCTCTCCATGGGCCGGGTCCGGGAGGCTGAACGCCACCAGGCCCGGTGGCTGGCCTTGGCCGCTGCCTCCGCTTCCGGCTCCAGACATTGATTAGGCAGGGACTTTTTCGTATCCTGACGCGGCATATCCATAGGAGGTCGTCCATGAGATCGAAGCTGTGGCTGGCGTTGACCCTTCTTCCCCTTTCCGGCTGCGTCACCACCGGGAAATACAAGTCCGTGGAAGCCCAGGCCAGATCAGAGGCCGCCCGGGCCGCGAGTCTCGACGAACAGCTTGGAGCCTCCAGGAAGGAGAGCGAGGGCCTGCGCCAGCAGCTCGAAGCCGGCAAGGCCGAGTACGCCAACGCCTCCCTGGCGCTCAAGGATGAGCTCGGGACCGCCCAAGCCAAGGTCAAGGGGACGGGCGAGGAGCTCGCCTCGGTCAAGACGCGCGTCGCATCCTTGGAGGACTCCAACCGCGACCTGAGGCAGTCCCTGGAATCCAGCAAGGGCGAGCTCACCAAGAAGGTCTCCGAGCTCAGCAAGGAGAAGGACGTCCTGGCGCGGAAGCTCTCGGACGCGACCACCGAGCTGGCCGCGATCAAGGCGGCCAAGGAGTCCGAGGCCGCATCCCTCCAACGCAAGCTCGAAGCAGCGGCCGGGGACCGCAAGGCCTCGGACGCGATCAAGGACGCGAAGATCCAGGAACTGACGGGGAAGGTCTCGGCTGCGGAGCGCGACAAGGCGGAGATCGAGAAGGCCAAGGCGGAGGAACTCGCCAAGGCCAAGGGCAGCTTCGAGGAGCTCGCCGCGGGCCTGAAGGCGGAGATCTCGGCCGGCGAGATCCAGCTGACCCAGCTCAAGGGCAAGCTCACGGTCAACATGGTCGACCGGATCCTCTTCGACTCGGGAGAGTCCTCGGTCAAGCCCAACGGCCGCAAGGTCCTCGACAACATCGCCAAGGTGCTCAAGGGCGTCCAGGACAAGGACATCCGCATCGAGGGGCACACGGACAACGTGCCCATCGGAGGCGAGCTCAAGTCGCGCTTCGCCACGAACTGGGAGCTCTCGACCGCGAGGGCCACGGCCGTGGCCCGCTATCTGCAGGAGAGCTCCAAGCTCGAGCCCGGCCGCCTGGTGGCCACGGGCTACGGCCAGTACCGGCCCGTGGCGCCCAACGACAAGCCTGAGAACAAGGCGCTCAACCGGCGCATCGAGATCGTGCTCGTGCCCAAGGACTAGCGCCGGCCCGTCCCATGTCAGAGACCGCCGATCAGGGCGTCGAGCTCGGCCGCAGGAAGACCGCCATCGCGGCCTTCCTCGCGTCGCTGATGACGAGCGCCAAGACGAGCGTGCTCTACAAGGCCGGCCATCCGATGATCGTGCAGATCGCGGACCGCATGCTGGCGCTCCTGCAGAAGACCCTGGGCGGCGAGCAGACCCTCACCCTGGAGGTCAAGGCCAAGACCGTGCGCTTCGAGGACACCCCGCTCCCCGAAGGGGGGGAGACCACGGCCTTCGCCACGGCGCTCCACACCCTGGCCGTGGGCGGGATCCTCTTCACCAACCGCATCAACCAAGCCGGGATGTGCGAGCTCTTCCGCATCCTCACCTCCAAGGTCGACGAGAAGAACACCCTCGCCGACCTCCAGAAGGCCCTGCAGTCCGCCCGCATCGAGGGGCTCCAGTTCAACTTCATCCTGACCTTCGTCTCCACCGGAGAGACGGAGACCAAGGAGCAGGCGCCCGGGCAGCTTTCCGAGGACCAGCTGACCGCGTTCCTGAAGGCCGAGAGCCTCCCGGACTTCCTGACCCTGCTCCTGCACCAGAGCGAGGACCTCAAGGGCAAGGAGGCGGAGACCGTCACCGGCCTGCTCGACCGGGTCCTCTATCGGGAGGTCGGCCTCGAGCGCTTCGAGGAGGCCATGCCCTGGAAGCTCTACTCCCCGAGGATCAGGGAGCGCTTCCGCGAGCTCGTCGGCCGCATGGCCTGGAAGCCCAAGGTCCGCGGCCGGAGGGCCTCGAAGGCCGACGTCCAGGCCTGGTCCGAGCCCGTCCTGGCCTCCTGGGCGGCCCTCTACGACGAGGCCGACCTCGCGCGGGCCAACGACCACCGGATCCACGAGCACCGGGAGTCCCTGGGCTGGGCGCTCGAGGAGGTCCACCGCATCCTGGACGCCCCGGCCGCGCCCAGCCAGCCCAAGTTCGCGCTGGCGACCTACCTCCGGGTCCTGCGGGACCTGTGCGTGCAGGGCCGGGTGGACGTCCTGCTCCGCGAGTTCCCTCGCTGGGCCGCGATGGCGAAGGACCCGTCCATGGCCAAGCTCCACGCCGACTTCAAGACCCGCCTCCGGGATCGCCTCGTCAACCCCATCTTCACCGAGCATCTCGCGGCCCACCTGGGGACCCCGGCCATGGCCGACCCCCCGGCCGTCGCCGCCGCCGCGGACCTCTGCCTCTTCCTCGGCCCGGACCTCATGCCCTTCCTGCTTGAGGAGCTCCGGAGGCTCTCGGACAAGGACCTCAGGGCCCGCTTCTGCGCCTTCCTCGCCTTGGTCGCCAAGGGCATGGGCTCCGAGCACCTCCTCAACGCGGTCTCCGACACGGACTGGTTCCTCGTGGTCAACGTCCTCGGCATCCTCAGCGAGCTCGGGCTGCCGGAGTCCGTCGCACGGGTCGCGCCGGTGCTCATGCACGAGCACGCCAAGGCACGCGAGGCGGCCATGAAGTTCCTGATCAAGTTCGGAGGGCCCGCGGCGGCCGACGGCATGGCGCGCTTCGTCGCCGAGACCCCTCACCGCGAGGACGTGCCCAAGGCCGTCATCGCCCTCTCGCTCCTGCGCACGCCGGGGATCGAGAAGCGGCTCCTTGCCGCCTACCCGAAGGTGCCCGACTACGAGACCAGGGTCTCCCTGGTCCGCGCCCTGGGCCGCTTCCCGGGCCACGAGGTCATCCGCTTCCTCAAGGAGACCAGCCGCCGCTCGTGGTACGAGATCTTCACCGGCGTCAACAAGGAGCTCCGCCTGGCCGCCAAGCACGCCCTCGAGCAGCTCCGCAAGGAAGGGGGGGCCTGATGGCGCGCAAGGTCAGGAAGTCCCGCGCCGAGAACGTCCGGTGGAACCAGATGATCGAGGCCCTCCGGACCATGAACTTCGGCCTCAACAACTTCCGGCTCTACCCTCCCGCGCACAGCGAGGTCGTCGGCACCTTGAAGCGCCTCATGGAGATCCTGGCGCCCATCCTGGAAGAGGCCGAGGACGTGGGCTTCGGGTTCATGGACGAGCTGCTCTACATCGAGGGCTCGATGTCCATCGAGGAGACGGTCAGCAACCAGATGCTGGTCGACCGCTTCAGCCGCTGCCGCGTGAAGTACCTGACCTTCATGCGGGGGGTCTCGCTGGAGGACCTCTCCACGCTCTTCCAGATCCTCAACGCGGAGTCCCTCAAGCCCTCGAGCGTCGCCCCGGCGGAGCAGTTGGCGCGCAAAGGGATCCAGACCATCCACATCGTGGAGGCCGAGGTCGACGACATCGCCAGCAAGAGCCGGACCGGGAGACGCAAGACCCTCTACGACTGGTACGTGAAGGCCGTCGAGACCCTGCGCGTGGCCCAGGAGGCCCTCAAGACCGGCCCTGACGCGGACTTGAAGCCCCTCTACCGCTTCATCGACGACATGACCGCCACCATGCGCAACAAGGGGCCGGAGCCCTACCTCCTGCTGCCCCTGCTCGGCAAGGGGCTCGACCCGCACCTGCGCCACAGCGTCAACGTGGCCATCTACGCCGCCGTGATGGGCGACCTGCAGCGCCTCAACTCCGGGCAGATGACGAGCATGGTGATGGCCGCCTTTTTGCACGACATGGGCCGCGTCACCATCCCCACGGAGTGGACCGCGGACCACACCCCGCTCTCCCCGGCGGAGCGGCTGGTCGCCCGCCAGCACACGGACTGGGGTTTCCTCCTCCTGTCGAGGCACGAGGACGTCTCCCTGCCCACCGCGCTGCTGGCCGCCCACCACCACGGGATCCTGCCGCGGGCGCGCGTCCCGGCCGAGAAGACGGCTCCGCCGGCGTACGTCCCCGACGCCTACCACCGCATCATCGAGATCGCGGACGCCTACGACCTCGGGACCCTCAGCGACCGGTATTATTGGAAGAAGCAGAGGCCGGACCGCATCCTCACGGCCATCATGTCCCGGCGGGGGGTCCGCTTCGAAGCGACCACGGTCAAGACCCTCGTGCAATGCGTAGGCTTCCATCCGGTGGGCAGCCTGGTGCGTCTTGACGACGGCAGGCGCGGGGTCGTGGTCCGCGCCAACCCCGCCAATCCCGCCAGGCCCAAGGTGTATCTCTTCGAGGAGCCCGAGCGGGTCCCGCCTCCTCCGCCGCAGGCGGCTCCGGGCGTGCCCGTCCAGCAGTCCGAACCCGAGCCGGTCGTGGCGGACACCTCGGAGCTTGAGGAGTCCGGCTTGAGGTTCAAGTGCAGCGTGGCCCGCCGGCTCCAGCCTCCTCCGGACGTGGACCTCGGCGCCCTCCTCGACAAGAAGAAGGACTTCCTCCTTAGCTACACGATCTAGAACGACTGGAGGAACTTCTCTTCAGCCGCCATCTCCCTGAAGACCTCCGCGAGGTCCGTGAGGGAGATCATGCCCACCACGGCGCCTCGCTCCGTGATGGGGATGTGGCGGAAGTGGCCCTTGGCCAAGGAGGCGAAGACCTTCTCCAGCGGCTCGCTGGAGTCCACGGTGACGAGCTTGCGCGACATGACCGCCGACACCGGGGTCTTCCTCGGGTCGAGCCCCTGGGCCACGACCTTGCGGGCGAGGTCCCGCTCGGTGAAGATCCCCGCGGGCTTGGGCAGCCTGCCGACCAGCACGGAGCCGGTCTTGCCCTTCTTCATCACCCGCGCGGCCTCGGCGACGCTCGCTTCCGGGAGGACGCAGACGAGGCGGCGCTTCATGAGCTGGGTCGCTGGTTTCATCCTATGATGGTAGAAAACGGGGCCTCAAGGCGCAAGCCCGGAGCCCCGGTTCTTCGAAAATGATAATATCGTGCTCGAACGGAGGACGGGTGAGGCCATGAAGAAGATCGGATTGCTCGTGAAGATCGCCGCCGGCCTGGCGGTGCTTGGGGTGGTGGCCGCGGTGGGGCTCAGCATGGCCCTGCGCAAGTACCTGCCGCCGGAGAAGGCCCGGGAGCTCCTCCTGACGCAGTCCCGCAGGTTCCTCCACCGGGAGGTCAAGCTCCGATCCGTGGACCTGGGACTGCTCAGCGGCCTCGTGGCCAAGGGCGTCGAGGTCTCCGAGAAGCCGGACTTCAAGGCCGGCAGGTTCATCAGCGCCGACTCCTTCCAGCTCAAGATCAAGCTCCTGCCCCTGCTCCGGCGGAACGTGACCGTGGACAAGCTCAAGGTCTCAGGGCTCAAGGTGCAGGTCCTCCGCCGCAAGGACGGCTCCTTCAACTTCTCCGACCTGCTGACGGCCTCCACCGCCCCGGCCGCGGCTCCGGCCAGACCCGCCGCGCCGTCGGCGCCCGGCGCCATGCCCTTCGACCTGAAGGTCTCCGAGGCGGCCGTGGTCGACGGAGAGCTCTCCATCGAGGACGAGGCCCTGGGAGCCAAGGTGCGCGTGAGCCGTCTGCAGGCCGCCGCGTGGAACCTCGGGCTCTCGAGCCCCTTCGAGGCGGACCTCTCCCTGGCCGTGGACGCGCAGTACGGAGGCAAGACCTACGACGCCAAGCTCGCATGGAAGGGCCGCGCCGACTACGCGGGCGGCAACCTCTCGAAGATGTCCGCCTCGTCGAAGAAGCTCTCCCTCGAGTACGCCGGGGTCACGCTCACGGCCGCGGGACAGGTCCGCAACCTCACGGCACCGGACATGGACCTGCGCGCGGAGGTGGGGCTCAAGGGGGCTACGATGCTCGAGATCCGCCTGGCTGACGCGCATCTCTCCAGCCTCAAGGCCTCGCCCCCGCCGGACTTCAAGGGAGAGCTCGAGGTCGTCTCCAAGGGGTTCTCCACGGAGGGGCTCCAGTTCCTCGGGGTGCCCAAAGTCAAGGTCCCAGAGGCCATGGTCCGCTACAGCGGCAGCTTCAAGGGGGGAGACCTTAAGATCGACTCCCTCATCGTGCGCGTGCCGCCCTACGCGCGCATCGACGGCAAGGGGAGCATGCTCAAAGCCCTCTCGGACAAGCCCCAGATGCAGGGCGAGCTCAACCTCAGCCTCGACACCCCGGACTTCAAGCTCTCGGACCTGCCTCCGGAGCTCCGGCCCTACCTCCAGGGCGCGCCGGCCGGCCTGGCGGTGCCGGCGGTCAAGGTCCAAGGCAAGGTCTCCCTGGCGGGAGACACGGCCTCCCTGGCTCAGACCGAGATCGTGACCAAGTTCGGCAAGGTGACGGTCTCGGGCTCGGCGCGCAAGCCCCTGAGCCCCAAGCCCGAGATCGAGGCCTCCGTGGGCGTGCTGCTCAACACCCCGGAGTTCAAGGCCTCCGACCTGCCCGCGGCCCTGCCCGCGGCCGTGCCCAAGGACTTCGTGGTCCCGGCGGCCAAGATCGAGGGCAAGGCGGCCCTCAAAGGGGACCGGCTCGACCTCGAAGGATTCAAGGTGGCGACCCGCTTCGGCGAGGTCGCCGTGACCGGCTCCGTGAGCAAGCTCTCGTCCAAGATGCCGGAGCCGGACGTGACCCTTTCCATGCGCATCCCGGAGACGCGGCTCGCGGACCTGCCCATCGCCCTTTCGACCGCCATCCCCGCCGGGATCTCCATCCCGCCGGTGGAGGCCTCGGGCAAGGTCTCGGTGGCCGACGACACGGCGCGGCTCTCCGGCTTCGAGGTCAAGGTGTCCCGGTTCGGCAAGGTCACGGTCTCGGGCACCGTGTCGAGGCTCAGCTCCGGCAAGCCCTCGGCCGACGTGGAGGCCAAGGTCGCCATGAGGGTCCTGGGCCTGACCACCTCAGATATCCCCTTCCCGGTCGCGGGCCTGCCGCCCAAGATCCGCATCCCGGACATGGAGATCGACGGCCGGGTGGAGCTCTCCGGCGAGGACGCCGTCATCGACGGCCTCACCGTGAAGGCCCGAGACAGCAGCGTGACCCTGACGGCCACGGCCAAGAAGCTCCTCGCGGGCAGGCTCGAGCCGGATTTCCAGCTCTCGGGCAAGGTGAAGCTCCCGGCCTTCAAGAGCGCGGACATCCCCCTGCCCAACGCCCCCCAGGGCCTCGACGTCCCGGCCGCGGAGCTCGAGTTCGACCTCAAGGGGACCCCGGACGTGCTCAGGCCCAGTTTCTTCGGCGCGACCGTGGGCAAGAGCAAGGTGAAGGCGGTGTTCCGGACGGACCAGAACTCCAAGCTCAACCTCCTCGACCCGGCCAAGACGGACTGGCGGCAGTGGTATTTCTACATGAAGGTGAGCACGGTCCAGATCTCCTTGGATTCCCTGGCGGGGATCTCTCCCGCGACCAAGGACCTCGGCCTCAAAGGAAGCTTCTTCGGGCAGATCGGCCGCATCGAAGGGCGTCTCGGGGCCATGAGCGTGGACAAGCTCAAGGGCTACCTCGTCTTCCAGAAGGTGGGCGCCAAGGTCTACGGCCTCGACATCACGGACTTCTCCGGCGAGATGGAGGCGGACGAGGACTCGGTGCGCGTCTACCGCTTCGGCGGTCCGAAGCTCGAGGCCTTCGAGGGCCGCGTGGGCGGGGAACGCTTCAAGCTCTGGGTCTCGGCCAAGGACTACCTCACGCCCAACCCCAAGGTCGAGCTCGAAGGCGAGTTCGGCTATGTGGACCTGGCGCGCTTCCTCGAGGCCAAGCGGCTCTACGCGGCCTCGAAGGCCTCCCTGCAATCCGCAGGAGCGCCCGGGGCCGGGCCCGCCTCCACCGCGACCGCGGTCTCGCAGGGCAAGCTCGACCTCAAGAGCACGCTCATCGTGCGCCAGCTGGACCACCAGAACCTCAACCTCAACGATATCTTCCTCAAGACCGAGCTCGTGGACATCACCCCGGAGCTCACCGATATCTCGGGCACGGCCGACGTCTACGTGGGCATGCCGGTCAAGATCCCGGGCAACGAGTCCAAGGTGGACTCCTGCGCGACCTCGGGAGGCAAGGTCAACAACCTCATCCAGTTCCTGCGCTCTGAGCCGTCGCTCAAGGCCCTGGCAGGGCCGGTCTCCACCTTGAACGGCATCGCGGCAGTGGTGCCGGGCCTGCCCGGGATCAACACCCTGGACTTCCAGTTCGTGGACACCCGCTTCACCTTCAAGAAGGGGGTGCTCACCGTCTCGGGGACGAGCCCGGCCTACCCCAAGGGCTTCGTGTGCAGCAACAAGACCGGGGCCGCCATCCAGGGGACCATCGACCTGGCGGCCAAGACCGTGGACGTCTGGGTCGGAGGAGGGAAGGGCGGCCTGCTCGGCGCGACCGTGCACGCGACCGGCCCGCTCGACAACCCGAAGACCAAGCTGACGCCCGGGGGCGAGACCTGCCCCAAGGACCATCCGTACTGCGTCCGACAGACCGGCCGCTAATAAGATGCTATCATAGCTCTGAACATGGAAAACGAAGACCTCGCCAAAGAATCCCAGACCCAGACTCAGGACGGCGCCCCGGCCCAGGCCGCGGCACCCGCCCCTGCTCCCGCGCCGCAGCCCGAGGTCCCGACCCAGCAGCCCGTGGAACCCGAACCCCAGCCCGCGCCCGTCTCCCCTGAACCCGCGGCCCCCGCTCCCTCGGGCCTCCAGCTCGAGGACATCAAGCCCGGGGAGCTCCTCAAGAACCTCAAGGACGAGAACATCTACAAGGTCACGGGCCTCTCGGGCAGGAAAGTGCTCGTCCGCGACCTGCTGGCCGCGGAGCGCGTCTTCCTGTACGTCGGGCAGTTCGAGCGGCCCTCCGAAGACGAGGCCGGGGAGTTCGACCTCAAGCGGGTCAAGCCTGCCGAACCCAAGGTCTCGAAGGTCGCGCCGGAGCTCGCCAAGAAGGAGCTCGACGCCTTCGCGAGCCTGCTGGAGGCTGTCCGCCAGAACCCGGGCTCGGATGCGGACAAGTTCGCGGCGTTCTGGAAGCAGGCCCTCGAGGTCTTCGGCGACGACCCGACCATGACCTGGCGCATGCGCGCCAACAAGGGGCTCCAGCCGAGCCCCACCCTGCGCTTGAGGTCCAGCAAGACGCACCGCTGGCGCGACGCGGTCATGCTCTGGGCCATGGAGAAGGTCACCATCATCGTCTCCAAGGAGGTCTGCCCGGAGACCGACCGGGAGGCCTGCCGCGCGCTCTTCCCGGACGACAACGAGGCCTACGGCAAGGCCATCTCCGTGACCATCCCCTACCGGGACCTCGACGAGGCCAAGGTCAAGACCTACCTCGACTGCTTCAGGCTGATCGTCAAGGCTTTCAGCGCCTGACCCTCGTCACCTCGTAGTCCTTCCCGCAGCCGAACTCCTCGGCGATGAGCCGGCCGATGCCGGTCATGCCTTCGGCCTTGGCGAGGGGACGGAACTCCCTTGAGGCCGCGCCTCCGATACGCTCCACGAGCAGAGGCACGGGCTCCTTGTGATGGAAGCCGTAGTCCGGCCGGTGCTCCATGCCGTGGTCCGCGGTCAGCATGAGGAGTCCTCCCGGGCCCAGGGCCCGCTCGAGGATGGGAAGGATGCGGTCGAACTCCGCGATGCTGGCCAGGGCGCCCGGGATGTCCCGCGTGTGGCCGTAGAGACTGTCGCAATCCACGAAGTTGGCGAAGATGAAGGCGCCGTTGGGGCGGAAGCACGCCCCGGCCGAGGTCAGGGCGTTGACCACGCCCTGGGTCACGAAGGGGTTGGTGTCCTTGCCTTTGGGATGCACGAAGCGCAGGCCGAGCCTCGGGTCGAGGTAGGCGCGCTCCGTGAGCTTGATGGTCTCGTGGTAACGGGTGTTGACGAGGTCGCTCGTCTTGCCCACGGCCGAGGTCCAGACCCGGGCGGAGGAGAGGACGTCTACGAGGGTCCTGCCGTCCAGGGGGAGGACCGTGTCATGGCGGTTGGCCGTGCGCGTGACCTCGCCCGACTTGGAGCGGACGTAAGCCCTGCTGATGCTCCGAGTGACCTGGATGCCGCGCTCTCGCGCGAGCTCGAAGACCTTCTCGCCGATGGCGTGCTGCTCCGGGACGGGGACTACGGCCTCGTCCATGGCGACCTGGATGACGGGGTCGCACTTGCTGGCGTAGACGATGGGCCGTCCCGTCCTGGCGTGCTCGGCCGCGTTCCGCTCGATGGCCTCGACCCCGCCGGCCATCCGGTTGTACATGGTCTTCCTGCCGATGCGTTCCTCCAGGGCCCTGATGAAGTCCGGGGGGAAGCCTTCCGGGAAGAGGCCGTAGGTGCGGTCGTCGATGATGCCCATCATCTCGCGGTGGCCGATCACGCTGTCCGCCGAGGCCGAGGCCTGTTCCACGCCGGCGGCGAAGTCCCGGCCCGACGCCTTGCCGAAGCGGGCCTTCAGGTCCGGGGCCACGATGGAGCCCAGGCCCAGGCGCGAGAGGTTGGGGAAGCGCACCTTGCCTGGATGGCGGCGCAGCAGATACTCGAGGGTGGTGAGCCCGACCGCGTCGAGGACGGCGAGCAGAACGACGGGTTTCTTGGCCATGGCGGTCATCATACCAAGTCCGCTCTGAAGCCTTCAACGTGCCCCATCACAGCCCCAGTCGCCGAGGGACAGGCCATCGGCGGCTGGGGCTCAGGGTGTCTTGGAGGGATGCTGGACGGCCTCGCCGGTCATGGGCACGAACCGCACCCCCATCCTGCGTGCGCTCTCAAGGCCCTTGGCGGTCTTGCGCACCACCACGAGCTCCTGGCCTGACCAGGGGTCCTTGAGCTCAGGCCCCAACGGGATGACGAGCCTTCCCCCGGTCTTGAGCTGATCCAGGAGCGGCTGGGGGACCTGCTCCGGAGCGCAGGTCACCATGATGGCGTCGAAGGGCGCGGCCTCGGGCCACCCCCGATACCCGTCCCCGGCCCTGACGTGGACGTTCCCGTAGCCGAGCCCGGCCAGGGCGGCGGCGGCGCGGCGGGCCAGGGGCTCTACGATCTCGACCGTGTAGACCTCGCGGACCAGGAGCGAGAGCACCGCGGCCTGGTACCCGGAGCCTGTGCCGACCTCGAGCACGCGGTCTTCGGGGGAGAGCTCCAGAGCCTGGGTCATGTAGCCCACGATAAAGGGCTGAGAGATGGTCTGTCCCTCGCCGATGGGAAGGGGGGTGTCGTCGTAGGCGCGGGCCGCGGCCTCGGGAGGCACGAACTCGTGACGAGGGACCTTGAGCATGGCCTCCAGGACCCGCTGGTCCGTGACCCGGTGATCGCGGGAATAGCCCGCGACCAGCCGCACCATGGCCTTGCG
The DNA here is from genome assembly GCA_016218545.1 of Elusimicrobiota bacterium. GTDB lineage: Bacteria > Elusimicrobiota > Elusimicrobia > UBA1565 > UBA9628 > JACQWX01. The sequence goes on along the minus strand of JACRDQ010000039.1, from coordinate 145,875 downwards.
CTGCTCCGCATGGATCCCCTGGAGCTCGGCCGCCGGAGCCTTGGCAGGCTCCTTGCAGCCGGGGAGCGCGGCCAGGCAGGCCAGGACGACGAGGAGCCGCTTCACCCGTCCAAGTTAACAAATTCATATAATCCTGCCAATGACCAAGCAGGGGCACCCGCGCAGCGGGTCTGCGCGGGAATGGCGGGAGCTCGTTAGAGCGTAGACCATGGAGATCGGCCCCTATTCCGTGACGGCCGAAGGAGTGGTCTCGCTCGTGCGCCACGTCACGGACTCCATGCGCGTGCGCAGCCGCGGCATCCCGGCCCTGCCCGGCGACAACCCGGTCGAGCTCGCTGGCGAGGTCCTGCGCCGCAACGCACGGAAGGTCCTCCTGGCCGCCTCCGGCCACCTGCGCTACATGTGGGTGACGGACTTCGGCAAGGCTTTCCGCGGGGCCGAGAAGGTCCTGCCCTTGACCTACCTCAGGGACCTCCTCGACTACATGGTGCGGGAGTCCCGGCGCCTGGGCCGGGCGCCGAGTTGCTTCAGCAGGCGCCGGGGCTTCGACGCCCCATACTGGAGGGGGGACAACCTGCCCTGGCTGGTGATCTCCATGGCGGAGTACTGCCGCTGGACCGGCATGGGCCTGACCAAGGAGTGCGCGCTCTCGCTCCAGTGGCTCCTCGACGACTACTGCCGCCGCCACTTCGCCGACGGGCTCATCGCGGATTCCGTGACCGGGGACTGGATGGACACCATCATGCGCCCCTCCTCCACCTACAACAACGTCTGCTGCCTCAGGATGCTCTCGGACGCGGTCTTCCTCGGCCTCGACGCTCCCGCGGACCCCAAGACCCTGGAGGCCGAGCTCCTCCGGGTGCGTTGGAGGGGGGACCACTTCGTGGACTGCTCGGTCGGCGACGAGATGGGCGTGGACGCCGGGGTCTACGCGCTCTACTTCGGGCTCTTCAAGAAGGACCTGCGCGAGGCCCTGGTCAAGCGCATCGAGCGCGAGGGCCTGACCCGGCCCTCCCCCATGCGCGCCCATCAGGGGAGGCACGACCACCGCCTCATGCCTCCCCTGACCCGTTTCTCTCCCGACTACCACAACGCGGTCTGGCCGCACCTCGGCCTGGCCTATCTCAACGGCCTCAAGCGCCTCGGCCGGGATTACGCGGGCCACAAAGCCGCGGTCGAGGCCGTGGTCATGAAGCACCGCAACTTCGTGGAGGTCCTCGACCCCGAGGGCGGGCTCTATACGACCTGGGGCCATTCGAGCGACTATGGCCTGACCATGGCCGCGGGACTCTACCTGGAGCTGGCCCTGGACTGATGCCGCCCACGGACCTCCCCCTGCCTCCCCTGCGCCAGAGCCTCGAGGCCGTGCCCATCGAGCACGAGGGCGAGCGCATGTTCCTCCTGAGGGACCCCGAGGGAATCACGCCCAAGGGCGTGGCCCTGGCCCCCGGAGGCATGCTCATCGCCTCATTCTTGGACGGCAAGCGCACGGCCGCGGACGTGGCCGAACTCTTCGCCAAGAACACCGGCAACATCCTCAAGCCGGAGCTCGTCACGCAGCTCGCAGCCGAGTTGGCCAACGCCGACCTGCTGGAGACGCCGCACACCGCCCAGATGAGGCGCAAGGCGCTCCAGGAGTTCAAGGACAGTCCCGTGCGCAAGGCCTTCCACCAGGGCACGGCCTATCCCGCGGACGTCCTCGAGCTGGCCAAGTCCTTCGGAGACGCCCTCCGCGGCCCCAAGGGTCCTGGGGCCGAGCTCGCGGCCGAGCCCGAGGCCGGGCCGGCCCTGGGCCTCATCGCCCCGCACATCGACTTCTCCAGAGGCGGCCCGGTCTACGCCTGGGCCTATCAGGCTCTGTCCCGGACCCGGCCTCCCGACATCGTAGTCGCCCTCGGCGTCTCCCATGTGGGGCCGAACGCCCCCTGGGTGCTCACGCGCAAGTCCTTCGAGACGCCCTACGGCCCGATGCTCCTCCACGAGGGGGTCTACGAGGACGTCCGCAAGAACCTATGGTACGACCCCTTGGAGGAGGAGTGGGTCCACCGCATGGAGCACTCGCTCGAGTTCCAGGCGGTCTGGCTCAAGCACCTCTGGCGCGACCAGGCCCCGGCCTGGGTCCCCATCCTGGTCTCCTCCTTCGAGCGCTTCTGCCCGGACCGCCCCCCGTCGGGGGTGGCCACGGTCGAAGGCGCGATCGCCGGCATCGGCGCGGCCCTCAAGGCCCGGGCCGACGCCGGTGCCAGGATCCTGGTCCTGGCCGGGGTGGACCTTGCGCACGTCGGACCGCGTTTCGGGGACAAGGAGATGCCCGGCCCGGAGGGCGAGGCCCGCATCGAGAAAGAGGACCGCGCCTCCCTGGACCTGGCCCTGGCGCTCAAGGCCGACGAGTTCTACCTCTCCGTGGTCAAGGACGGCGACTGGCGCAAGGTCTGCGGGCTCTCGGCGGTCTACACGGCCTGCCGCTGGATGTCCGCGCTCTCCGGGGGCAAGGCATCGGGCAAGCTCCTCTCCTACGGCCAAGCCCCGGACCCCATGGGCGGGTTGGTGTCCTTCGCCGCCGCGATCTTCTAGACGACCTCGAGGTCCAGCTTCACGTCCGGGTGCAGGCTGCGCGACACGGGGCACGCCTGGACGCAGGCCGAAAGCTTGGCGCGGGTCTTCTCGCTCAAGCCCGGAGGCAGGGTGATGGTCCCGGTGAAGGACTCCACCCTCCTGGGGGGCGGCGTCATCTTCTTGTCCACGGTCACGGAGGCGCCTTTGAGGTCGACTCCGTCTCCGGCCACGGCCTTGGCCATGATGGTCAGGATGCACGAGGCCAGGGACGCGGCCAGCAGGTCCGTGGGCGAGAAACCCCTGCCCCGGCCGCCGTTGTCCAGAGGCAGGTCCGTGAGGACCTCCGAGCCCGTGGGCCCGTGGGTCACCGCGACCCGCTCGTCTCCCTTGTAGACCGCCTTCGTCTCCACGCCCATGAGGACCTCCTTGCGGAACGGCCCTATTCTGTCATGAAGGGGGCCGGAGAGGCAAGTCCCGGGGAGGGGGCCGGTCGGAGCACTAGTGTCCGCAGGCAACGGTCGGCAGGATCCTGAACCAGCACGAGCTCAAGCGGGCGGGGCCGGACCTGGACATGCGCTGCCGGGCCACCACGTGGTGCCGGCCCGGCCTGTTGAACTGCCAACGGAGCCACCAATAGCCCATCCGGTGCTCGCAGCGCCTCCAGGGGCCGTCGTCGATGGAGACCTCGACCGGGCCTTCGCGCCCGGCCCGGACCATGACAGGAGGGCAGCGGAAGAGGATCCGCTCGCCGGGCAGCGGGGATTCGATCCTCACCCCGCCGCCGTCTTCCATCCGCCGCGCTTCCCCCGCTCTCATGACTCCCCCATGCATGGCTGCATCAATTGGACGTCTCAAGAGATTCTCTCACGCGGGGCCGGGTGCGGACAAGTGTATCTCTTACGGACTCGATATCGTAGAACTCCCTACTGCGCCGACGCATTCTTGAATCACCGGCGGGAAAACTGGTACTTTGAGCCCATGCTGCCCAACCTCGGCTACGGCGAGCTCCTGCTGGTGGCCGTCATCGCGCTGCTCGTGCTCGGGCCGGAGCGCATCCCGGAGCTGGCCTCCTCCCTGGGCCGCGCCATCAACGCCTTCAGGGCCGCCTGGCGCGAAGGGTGGGACGAACCTCCCGACGGGGGGAAAGGCAGATGAAGCGCCGCGTCCGGGTCCTCGCAGCCGGCTGCTTCAACCGCGTCCACCAGGCCCACTTGGCCATGCTGCGGCTGGCGCGCTCCTACGGCGACGAGCTCGTGGTGGTCCTGGCCCACGACCGCCACAACCGCAAGCCCGGCGCGGTGCCGGGCCGGCGGCGCCTGGCGTGGCTGCGCTCGCTCGGCGTGGCCGACGAGGTCAGGCTGGGCGCGCCGCACGGCTTCGCCCAGACCGTGCGGGACCTGCGGCCCGACATCATCGCCCTGGGCCATGACCAGCGCTTCCCGGACCAGGAGACCGCGGCCGTGGTCGAAGCCCTCGGCGCCGCGGTGGTGCGCCTGCCCTGGTGCGTGGGACGCGAGCACACCGTCTTGAGCGCGGAGACGCCCTCCTACCATGGCTGATCCGGCCTTGCCCGCCGAAGCTCCGAGCCCCAGGCCTGACGACCCGGCCATGCCCCTGACGGAACACCTGGCCGAGCTGCGGCGCAGGCTCATCGTGGCCCTGGTCTCGGTCGGGGTCTGCTCCGCGGCCCTGTTCCAGGTCTCGGGCACCCTCCTGGAACTGGTGGCGCGACCCGCGGGCCAACTGGTCTTCACCGCGCCCACGGACGCGTTCATGACGCGCATCAAGCTCTCCCTCTTCGGGGGGCTGCTCCTGGCCCTGCCCGTGGTCCTCTCCCAGGTCTGGGGATTCGTGGCCCGAGCCATGGAGGCGGGGTGGCGCGGGCCTCTGAGGCTCTTCGTGGCCGGCTCCTACGTCCTGTTCCTGGCCGGGGTCTCCCTCGCGTACTTCGTGGTGCTCCCGGCTGCCATGAAGTTCCTCATGGCCTGCGGGTCGGAGAGCGTGCGTCCCTTGATGGCGGTCAGCTCCTACGTGGGGTTCGCCGCCGCCCTGTGCGTGGCCTTCGGCTCCGTGTTCCAGCTGCCGCTGGTGCTCATCATCCTCAACAAGGCCGGGATCGTCTCCAGGGAGTTCCTGAGGAGCAAGCGCGGTTACGCCTACGTGCTGGCCTTCCTCTTGGCGGCCTTCCTGACCCCGGGTCCGGACGTCTTCTCCCAGGTCGCTCTGGCCCTGCCGACCCTGTTCCTCTTTGAGACCACCCTCCTTGTCCTCCGATAGGCTGGCGCTCTTCTTCGCGGTCAACTATTTCGCCCAGGGGATGCTGGGCATCGTCTTCGAGCCGCTCTCCTACCTCCTCAAGGACGGGCTCGGCCTGTCCGCCGGGGAGTCCGCGGGCTTCGTGGCTTGGATCACAGCCCCGTTCCTCGCCAAGCCCCTGTTCGGCCTGCTCACCGACATGGTGCCCTGGGGGGGGCACCGCCGCATGCCGCACATCGCCCTGGCGTCGGCGGTCCCGGCCGTGGCGCTCCTCGGCCTGGCCTGCCTGCCGGACTACCGCTACTGGCCGCTCCTGGCGCTCATGACCGCGGTGAACACGGGCGTCGTGCTCAGCGACGTGGTCTGCGACGGGGTCATGGTCGAGCGCGGCAAGGCCACCAGGACCACGGGGTTCTACCAGGCGGTCCAGATCGCGACCCTTTACGCCACCCTGGTGCTGACCGGCATCGGCGGCGGCTGGCTCACCGCGCATGTCCCCATGCGCTGGATCTTCGGCCTGGCAGCGGCCTTCCCCGCCCTGATCCTGGTCTCGTCCTTCTTCGTCCACGACCTGCCCAGCACCAGACCCGCGGGCCAGGCGGTCGGCGCGCTCTCGGCCCTGCTCAAGGAACGGACCTTCTGGGCCTTGAGCCTGCTCATCCTGTTCTGGAACTTCAACCCGTTCCTCGGCACCGCCCAGTTCTATTACCAGACCGGCGCACTGGGGCTGGGGCCCAAGTTCATCGGCCTGCTCAGCACTCTCGGAGGCGTGGCCGGGGTCGCGGGAGCCGCGTGCTACGGCAGGCTCGAAGGCAGGGTCTGGAGCGCGCAGGCCATCGCGCGCGGCGCGGTCTGGATAGGAGCTCCGCTCAGCCTGCTCTACCTCTTCTACCGCGGCCCGGTCTCGGCGGCCCTGCTCACGGTCTTCTTCGGGGGCGTGGGCGTGTTCTTCAGGCTCAGCCTCATGGACCTCGCGGCCCGGTCCTGCCCTTCGTACGCCGAGGCCACGGCCTTCGCCGCCTTCATGGCGGTCTTCAACGTGTCGGCCTATGCGTCCAACACCCTGGGGGGCAAGCTCTACGATTCGTTGGCAGTCTCGTTCGGGACCTACGGGGCCGCGAGCTCGCTCATGCTCATCGGCACCGCCTGCACCCTTCTGTGCGCCTTCTTCATCCCCGCTGCCACGGCCAGCCGCAGGCCCGACGCTACTTGAAGCGCATCGAGCCCAGCACGGACCTGAAGAGGTGCTCGTAGCGTTTGCGGGTCAGGCGGTCCATGGGGACCGGGAAACCCGCGCTGTAGCAGCGGCCGTTGGAGCCGCGCAGGGCCACCCAGCGCATGACCGAGGGGATGTCCGTGGCGGCGGGCTGCTCGGTCCAGGTCCGTGCCTCGACCCCGCTGGCTAAGAGCCAGGTCTCGGCCTTCCCGGGCTGCTCTGCGTCCTTGAGCAGGCGGGCCACGAGCGTCCCGAGCTCCGGACAGGAGCCCTCGTCGCGCACGGTCATGGCCATGCGCGGCCGGTCCCAAGGTTCGAAGTCGCCGGCCTGAGCCCGGTGGTTGATGAAGGTGACCTCCCTGCTTCCGAGCCGCGGGTCCGAGAGGTCGATCTGGTCCCAGTGGCTGGGGTAAGAGGCGCTGAAGGAGGGGGCGTCCACGTTCTGAAGCGGGAACGAGGGCCGGGTCACGCGGAACTCCCGCCGCAGCCAGACGAAGCCCAGCACGACCAGCAGGAGCGCCAAGCCGGCCAGCGCCTTGCCGGTCACGGCAGGGTTTGACCGGTGCGGGCCCGGTAGTCCTGGTCGGCAGCCAGGAAGCCCTTGCGGGCCTCCCTGAGCTTCTTCAGCAGGGATTCCAAGGCCGAGCGCTTGGAGTCGCCGGTCTCTGCCTTGATCTTCTTGAGAAGCTCGTCCTCGGTGACCTCCGGCTCATGCGTGGCATTGGCATAGAGGTCGGAGACGTGGTAGAGGACCTGCGGCGTACCGTCCTCGACCGCTTTCTTGGCGATGTCCTCGTACGCCAGGCCGGCGAGATATTGGAGGTTCTTGTTCGCGCCGAAGACCTTTTGGTAGTCCTCCTTCTTGGGGTAGAGCTTGAGCAGGTGGTCCTCCCACATGGAGGCGACCCACCTCTGGTACATCCACATGCGCTCCTTCTCGAGCTCCTTGCGCCGAGCCGGAGTGAGAGCCTTCTCCTGCTCCTGGAAGAGGTAGACCTGCCTGAGGTGCGCTGCGTGCTCGCTGGTCACGGCCAGGTCGAACTCCGTGCGTCCCTTGAGCTTGTCCGCCACGTGGGAGAGCTCATGGCCGAAGACCGGGACCACGGTCTCCGGGCCTGACTTCATGAGGTCCTTGTTGATGGCCAGGACCTGATGCTTGCCCGTCTTCACGGCCTCCCAAGGGGTCATGGGACGGACGTAGGCCGCGGTGCCGCCGGGCATGGACGTCACGAGGAAATACACTTCCTTCTCCACGCGGGCCCAGCCGCCCATGTCCGCGATGAGGGCCTTACCCGCGGGGAGCGCGTCAAGCTTCCTCTTGAGGGACTCGATGTCCTTCTTCTCTTCGCTGCTCGGGGAATGGAAATACACCTTGGCCAAGGACCCGATGCCCGTGATGAAGGTCTCCCAGCCGGATGGGGGCTTGGTGTCCGGCATGTGGTAGACCTCCATGGACAAGGAGGGCCACGCCGGCCTCCGCGGCGGACCCTTGGCCAGGGCGACTGCGCCGGGCTGTCCGATCCCCTGCTCCGCCCCGACCTCGGACTGCTCGCGGACAGGGAGGCTGGAGAGCTCGCGCTTCTGGACCCTGCGCTCGGAGAGCTGAAGCACGGCCAGGGCAGCCTCGTCCTTGGGGTCGAAGGAGAGCGCGTCCTTGGCCGCTGCCATGGCCAGGTCGTAGCGGCCCTGGCGATGGAACTCGCCTGCGGCCTGAGAGAGCAGGGAAGCCCGCCCGGTGTCGAAAGGGCCCATCTTGAGCATCCGGGCCGCGTCCTGGGGGAATCCCAGGGCCAGGAAGCCCTGGCTGATCTGGCTCAGGACAGCCCCTTCCCGGGTGCGGCCCTCGAGCGTGAGGAGCTCGGTGCGCGCGAGCTCCTTCTGCGCCGGAGACATGAGTCCCGCGCACTTGCGCAGGTCCTCGCAATCCCCGGCCTGGGCTTCGAGGCCTCTGAGCTGGGAAAGGAAGATGCGTTCCACCGGGCCGGGTGCTTGAGGGGGAGCGGACAAGGCGACCGACACCTGGAGGAAGGCTGCAGCGAGCAGGACCGGGAGGGAAAGGGCTGGTCGGGTCATGGGGTTCGCCCTCGCATGGCGCGGGATCCGTCAGACGCCAATAGTATGCGCCCAGCCCGCGTTTTTGTCAATAGATGACGCAAACCGCCGGCACCGGTGTATGGGTTATTGGACGACGCGCCTGGCGCCCAGATAGCGGGTCTTGAACCAGTTCTTGCTGAGGTCATCGATGATCACCCCGCGCGAGGAAGAGGCGTGGATGAACTTGTGGGTCTTCGGATCCACCATCATGGCGACATGAGAGACCCCTACGCCCATCGTGTTGAAGAACACGAGGTCTCCTTCGCGCAGTTCGGGAAGGGACACCTTCTCTCCGACCTTGTACTGGTCGCGGCTGACCCTGGGGATGCCCACTTCGTTCTCGCGGTAGGAGTTCCGCGTCAAGGCGGAGCAGTCGATGCCCTTATGCGTGGTCCCGCCCCAGACGTAAGGGGTGCCGAGATAGGACTTCGAGGACTTCTCCAGGCCGGGCCAGAGCCGGGACATGACGATGCCCAGCTCGGCCGGGGTGCGGACGGGCTTGGGCGCGGGCCTGGGCAGGGCCTTGGGCTGGGGTTTGGCCTGAGCCCGGGGAGGCTCTGACTCGACGGTCTGGACCTCATCGTAGGTGATCTTCGCGGACCGGGGCTTGGCAGGGGGCGCCGGGACCGGAGCCTCGGCCTGCGCCTCAGGTTGGACCGCTGGAGGCGCCTCGACTGCGGGCTCGGGCTGCGCCTCATAGCGGGCCGGAGGCTCGGGCTTATGCGTGAACACGCCCTCGTAGGGGGGGAGTTCGGGCCTGGCCTTCTTCCTGGCCAGGGACCGGAAGTACGTCATGGATCTTGCCGAGAGCTCTCCGGGCCTGGCCTTGCCCTGGATCATGTGCCCGAAGAGGTAGGTGGCGTAATCCTTCACGTCGAACCCCGCCCTCTTGGCGTCGATCAGCGACCGCTTGAAGGTCGTGAACGTGTAGTCGTCCCAGCCGCGGTCCACGGCGTTGGCCACGAGGTCCGCGGCCACGTCTCCGGGCACGCCGCGCTGGGACATCTCGTTGTAGCCGTTGGCCCAGACGCTGATGGTCTCCCAAGCGATCTTCTTGCGGTAGCCGTAGAGCGCGATGCCCTCGACCACGTCAGGAGGGGCTCCGCGGCTGATCGCCTGATAAGCCGCGAACGACACGTCCGCGATCCGCTCAGGGGAGGAGTTGTCGAAGGTGCCCTCCACGATCATATGGAGCACGACCTTGGCGCCTTCGAGCTTGCGGTCGCGGACGACCTCCACCGCGTACGCGGCGAAGCGCTGCCGGATCGAGCCCAGGATGGCTCCGCGGTCCGCTGCCGAGATGCCCGGGTCTTTGCGCATCTCGGCCTCGAGGAACTCGACGACGTTCTGGCGCGCGGCGGCGGCCTGGACCGGCGAGCCGAGGAGGACTGCGAGCAGCAGGATGGCGGTCATGGGTTGAGCTGGTGCCTCCTCTTGTCGATCTCGGAGCGCATCTCGCTCTCAAGTTCCTCCATCTCCTTGATGGCCTGGGCGATGACGTCCTCGCGGGTGAAAGGCTTGCTTTCGGAGACGGCTTCCTTGGCCTCCTTCTTGGCGCCGGGCGCGGACGCGGTGCGGATGATCCTCACGGGCGGGACGCCGGCGGACACGGTGATGGGGCCTCCCTGGCCGGTCTGGGCGGGCGAGGCGTACGCGACCCGGGTTCCGGCCTTCGTCAGCCAGCGCTTGGCCACGTCGGCCTTGACCGCGAAGTTCACGGCCGTGATGGCCAGGCCGTCCGCGGCGCGGCGGGACATCAGGGTGTTGACGCCGACGATGTTGCCGGCGGCGTCCAGGAGGGGGCCTCCGGAGTTGCCGCGGTTGATGGAGGCGTCGGTCTGGAAGACGTTCTTGCCCTTGACGTTGCCGATGTCCGCGAGAAGGCTGCTCACCACCCCGGTCGTCAGGGTCCAGAGGCCGCCCTGCTCGGGATGGCCGATGGCGGCCACCTTGTCGCCGATCTCCACGGACTCGGGGTCCACCAGCTCCAGCGGGCTCAGGCCCTCAGGAGGGTTCTGGAGCTTGAGCAGCGCCAGATCGAGCCCGTTGTCGTAGCCCGCGACCTCGGCCACGATCGGGTTGGACAGATCCCGGCTGTTGTCGCCCGTCATCTTGGCGGGTTTCAGGTAGACCCTGATGCTCGGCCAGGGCTTCCTCGTCGAGTCCCGGACCACCACATGGGCGTTGGTCAGGACCCTGCCGGAGGCGTCGATGATGCTGCCGGAGCCGAGTTCGCCTTGACCGTCCTCGGCTGCGCAGACGATGAGCACCACGGACTTGGCCGCCTTGGAGTAGATGAAGCGGGGGTTGAAGAGCTCCTCGGTCGCGGCCGCGACCGGGGCAGCGACCTTGCGGGGCGAAGGGGTCACCGCGGCCGGAGCCGCGGGAACAGGGGTCTGCGCCACGGTCTCGGCCGGGGCCACCGCGCCCTTGAGGTCCGCTCGGGCCAGCTCGGAGTAGGTGAAGCCTGCCAGAAAATGCGCCCTGGCGGCATCTGCAGTGGTGACCGCCTTCTCCATCCAGGTCCTCCGCAGGCCGGCGAGGGCCTCGTCGAGCTTGACCGTGTCGGGGAGGGCGACCCTGCTCGGAGCCCCGGCCGCACGGCCGGAGCCGAGCTCAGGGGTGATGGTCCTCGCGTAGGAGGCCCAACCGGCGGACACCAGTTCCTTGCCCTCGGGCTTCTCGGGCGGGGAGGAGAGGTAGGACTTGAGGGTCCTGGGAAGGGTCGGAGCGTGCCTGAGACCCGCCCAGCCCTTGAGCGCGGCCCGAGCCTCGTCTGCCATCTCGGGCTCCAGGGGGAGCTCCAGGGACTGGACCAGTTGGGACACGGAGAGGGCCTGGTAGACCCTCCTGAGGGACGCCTCGTCGCGGGCGTCGGGCTTGGCCAGCAGACGCTCGCGGAGGTAGGAAGCCCGGTCCATGAGGCGCTGGTCGAGGTCCTCTCCCTGGTCCGTGGGGATGCCGCCGCGGACCGCTGCCACGGCCGTCACCTTGGCGCTGACCACGGGGTCCGAGGTCATGTAGGCCGAGATCCTGGAGAAGAGCAGGGCCAGCCCCGTCTTGGGCTTGGCCTTCTTGGGATTGGCGTAGGCCGGCCAGCACGGAGCAGCGGCCAGGGCGACGACGGCGACGGCGCACAACAGCCTCTTGGTCATGGTTTCATTCAAGCAAGCGCGGGCGGCTTTGTCAATGAGCCTCTCAGTCGGCTGGACTTGCCCTGGACCGTCGAATTCTGTTTGATACCTGGGCATGGCCCGCCGTTTCGGCGTCCTCCTTAAGACACTGGTCCTGGGCGTTTTGTTCCTGGCCGTCCTGGCCGGGGCAGGCTCCTTGGCCCTCAGGGTCCTCCTGCCCCCGGAACGGCTGCGGGAGATGGTCGTCGCACAGCTCGAAAAGAGGCTCGACCGCGAGGTGAGGCTGACCGCGGTCTCCGTGGGCCTGGTCCAGGGCCTCGTGGTGGAGGGGCTCGAGGTCTCGGAGGAGGAGGGCTTCGGCGAGGGCGTTTTCGCCGCGGCGGGCAGGGCCCGGCTCAGGATACGGTGGCTCCCGCTGGCCAGGCGCAAGGTCGTGGCGGATACGGTCTATCTTGAGGACGCGCGCTTCAACCTCGTCCGCAGGCTCGACCGGACCCTCAACATCCCGGGTCTCGGAGGCCCGAAGAAGCGGCGCCGGATGAGGAAGAACGGCGCCGCGCCCCTGGAGCTCGACGTGCGCCACGTCGAGGTGTCGCGGGGGGAGTTCTCCTACCGCAACCTTCTCAAGAAGACCGGGTGGGAGCTCTCCTCCATCAGCGTCGGGGCCTCCAACGTCGCTGCGGACGGCGCCTTCCCGGTGGAGGTCTCGCTGCGCGCCAAGCGCTTCTTCACGGAGAGCGTGCTGGAGGGCGACGTGACGGCTTCCGGCATGCTCGACCTGGCCGGGTTCGATCCGGACCGGATGTCCGCCGACGTGGCCTCATTCCACACCAAGATCTGGGGCATCGACGCCGCAGCCTCAGGCACGATCCGTCGGTTCCGGTCCCCCGAGTTCCGCATCGACGCGGCCCTCATGGAGGCCGGAGCGGTCGCAGCCAGGGGCAAGCTTGACATCGACTTGGTGCCTGGGACCAGGATCGAGGCGGGGCGGAGGAAGAAGGCGCTCGACATGAGGCTGGCGGCCTCCGTGCCTTCGGCCGGAGTGTCGCTCCTGGCCCGGAAGCTCAAGCTCCCCGACGGCTTGCCGATGCTTCCGGAGACCAAGGTCTCCGGGGTGTTCAAGCTGCAGGGCAAGGACCTCGAGGTCCTCTCCTTCCACGCCTCCAGCCCCATCGGCGCGGTCGACGCCTCCGGCCGCGTGCTGGCCCTCGGCCCGAAGTCCCAGCCCTTCCTCGAGGTTTCCGGAGAGATCGACATCCCGGCCTTCGAGGCCGAGGACCTCGGGTTCCTCAGGAGAGTGCCCCGGGGGCTCTCCGTGCCCGCCTCCAGGGTCCGCGGCCGCCTGCGCCTGGCGCCCAAGGAGGTCGAGTTCCGCTCCCTGGCCGTGGAGCTCGGCCCGAGCACCGTGGAATTCGAGGGCCGGCTGACCAGGGACGCTTCCGGCCGCGCCCGGCTGGGCCTGCGGACCGGCAAGGTCTCCCTGGACGCGGGACAGGCCGGGGGCCTCATCCCCAGGACGCGCAAGCTCGGGCTTTCCGGGACGGTGGATGGGGCACTCTCCTTGCAGGGGGCATTCGGCAGTCTCACCGCCTCCGGAGACTTCAGTCTCAAAGGCCTCGCCGGGGAATTCAAGGGGATCCAGGTCTCCGGCCTTTCCGGAGAGGGGAGGCTCAAGGGCAGGGACGTGGTCTTCGATCGCCTGCGAGGCAGGGCCGCGGGGGGGGAACTCACGCTGAGCCTGGCCTTGACGGGCCTGGGCCGCAGGCTCAAGGTCGTCCTCGAAGGCGAGCTCGACCGCTTGGACCTCGAGAAGCTCCTGGCCCCGGCCCCTGAGTCCGTCAAGGCCGTGCCTGACGCCCGACCCGCGGCCGTGACCCGCCGGGCCCCGGCGCCCCTTGCCCTGGCCGGCTCGTTCAAGGTCGGGGAGGTGGCCCACCCGCTCTTCTCGGCCAAGGATCTCGAGCTCGCGTGGGACCTCCGGGACGTGACCAAGGACCTCTCGGAGATCGACGGCGTCTCCACCATGACCGCGGTCTCGGGCAGGTTCCGCAGCCTCGACGCCCTGTGTTCCAAGTCCACGGTAGCCAAGGTCCTGCTGATGCCCCTCCTGGCGGTCCAGCAGGTACAGCGTCTCCCCGGGCTCAACATGCTCCCGGACCTGACCGATGTCGCCTTCACCCGCATCCACGGGGTCTACGTCTTCCGCAGCGGGGTGATGGAAGTGCGCCAGTGCCGGCTCTCAAGCCTCACCCTCGACCTCGACGTGGGAGGCACCGTGGATTTCAAGACCGACCGGCTCGGCTTGGACGCCACGGTGCGCGTGCTCAAGCTGCCTCTGCCCATCAAGTTCGGCATCACGGGGCCCCTGCGCGAGCCCAAGGTGCGGCTCAACACGGTGGAGAGCCTCCTGAGCCCCGTGCTCGGCCCGGCCCGGAAGCTCTTCGAGCTCTTCAGCCCGAAGTAGCACCCTTTTAGTGCTGCGACCGCCTCATAACCGGGGTCTTGGAGGCCCGGATTCGAGCCGGCTGCAAGGCGTTGAGGAGCGACGAACAACGCAACAGACGGCCGAAGGCGGGCCTCCGCTCTATGTGGTAATGAGATTCCTTGAGAGAGCGGCCGGTCGCTTTCGGGCTGCGCCCGCGTCGCTCGTCGGTCGCAGCACTAGAACTTCAGGCGCGCGCCGAGGTTGAAGACGTTGTCCATGAAGTGCGACCGGTAGTCCCCGGCGTAGTCGAACTTGAACGCCACCCGGCGGCCCCGGTCCACGGTGAACCCGGCTCCCAAGATCGTCCCGTCCTTGGCGTAGTCCCCGGTCTTGACCGAAAACACCGGGCCCGCGGCGGAGAGCTGCGCGTCGATGGCGCGGCTCTGGCTGAGGAACTCGTGACGCCAGCCCGCGCTAAAGTAAGGGGTGAAGGCGTAGGCTCCAGCGTCGTACCTCTCCGAGACCTTCACCCCGAGCCTCGAGCGCAGCGACTCCGCGGTCTGGCGTCCCACGATCAGGTTGAGGGAGCCTGCCCCGTCCTCGGTGAAGCCGCCGATCATCATCCGGTCGTAGCTCAGGCCGCCGAAGGGGGAGAAGGTCCCCCAGCCGCTCGTCTTGAGGTCGTAGCCGGCGCCCGCGTCCGCATTGACTTCTCCGCCCACGGGATTGGCCGTGGCGGTCCTGGAAAGCCCGGCGAAGACCACGTCGCGCCGCGTGGAGAAGAGGTCCACCGCGCCGCCGAGGTAGAAGTCGCCGTGGAACGCCTCGTTGAAGACCGTGGCGTAGCCCCCGAATCGGGCGCTGTGGCTGTCCACGACCCCGCTCGCAGGGGAGTAGATGGATGAATGTCCGCGAAGGTAGCCCGCGGCCAGGCCCACGGCCAGGCCGTCGCGGACGATCCGGTCCGCCCCGGCCACGAAGCCCGCGCTGTTGAAGGCGTACCCCGGCTGGAGGCCCGCGGAGGTGTTGGCCTCGCGCAGCCTCCCGTCACGGTAGATCCCGGTGGCGAAGAGCCCCCAGGAGGAGTCCAGGAGGCGCTCCTCGGGCTGTTCCGGCGCCGCGTCAGGGACTCCGGCCTCGGCCACCAGGACCCCGGGGAACGGGGAGGGGGAACGGCCCGCGGTAGAGACCGCGTCTGCGCCGCGCGAAAGGCCGGCCAGGACCGCCATCCGCTGGCTCAGAGCCCCGGAGTGGACGCCCGAGGCTCCCAGGCCGATGCCCTCCATGGAAGCCAGTGCGGTGGGCCCGACGCGGTCGAGGGCCGCGCGCAGGTGCGTGGCGTCGAGGGTGTTCAGCTCTCCGATCACGGTCGCGGCGTCGCCGGCCGCGTTGATCCTCAGGGCCTCCATGCCCGCGCTGATCGCGCGCTGGTTGCCCGTGCCTGCGATGGAGGCGAGCGGCACGAAGCTCGCGGTGAGAGTGAGGTCGGTGCCGTTGTACGTCGGGGTCAAGCTCAGGGCTGCCGGAGAGATGATGGAGGAGAAGGTCCCTACCCAGCTTCCGACCGTGATGGGTTTGAAGGTCTGCCCCTCGGTCACCACCTGGGGCCCGAGACTGAGCTCGAGGGTGCCGCCCGTCACCGTGGCGACGCCGGAAGCCGCGAGGCTGATGACGGCAGGCTGCAAGTCGAGGCGCGTGGTCCCGGCGCAGGTGAAGGCGCTCACGGCCTGCGTGTACGAGCCCATGTCGAAGCTGCCGCCGGCGTTGACCGTCAGGGCGCGATTGGCCGGGAGGGCGTTGGTCGCTCCGAGTCGGATGGCGCCCGCGGCGACGGTGGTCCCGCCCGTGAAGGTGTTGGCTCCGGTGAGCACCAGGGTCCCGCCGCCGGATTTCGTCACCGCCCCGGCGCCCGAGAGGACGCCCGAAAGGTACAGGGTCTCGTCCTGGACTTCGAGGGTGGCTCCGCCGGCATTGACCGTCATGGCGCGGGAGGAAGCCATGTCCGCTGCGGTCTGCAGGGTCCCGCCGTTGAACGTCACGGCCGAGCCGGAGGCGCCGAGGTTGGCGTCGCTGATGATGTTGACGGTCCCCGCGTTGAGCAGGATGCCCCCGGCATAGGTGTTCGCGCCGCGCAGGTAGAGGATGCCGGCCCCGATCTTGGTGAGGGAGCCCGCGCCGCTCACCGTGCTCCACAGGGCCGAGTCCACGCCCGCGCTGTCGAACGTCGCTCCTCCCGCGCCCAGGGTGACGGCCCGGACCGTGGCCAGAGTGGCGGAGGCCCTGAGGGTGGCGCCGTCGATGACGAGCGGCCCGTCGCCCTGGCCCAGGGCGGCGTCACAGTTGACGTCGAGCGTCCCGGCGTTGACCGTGGTCCCTCCGGTATAGGAACTCGAACCGGAGAGGGTGAGGATGCCGGCCCCGATCTTGGTCAGCCCTCCGGCCCCGGAGACGCTCCCGGAGAAGGTCGAGTCCACGCCCGCGGTGTCCACGGTGGCTCCGCCGGAGTTGATGACGACGGAGCGCGCGGACGCGACCGCAGCCGCGGTCTTCAGGGTTCCGGCGTCGAAGATCAACGAGCCCGCGGCATCGCCCAGGGCCGCGTCCGCATTGATGTTGAGGATGCCGCCGTTGACGGCCGTGCCGCCGGCGTGGGTGTTGGCGCCCGTGAGGATCAGGGTCCCTGCTCCGGTCTTCGTCAGGGAGCCCGCGCCCGAGAGGATGGCCGAGATCGTGGCGTCCTGGCCCGCGTTGGTGTTGTGGAAGGTCACGGCACCGCCGAGGGGCGCGCCGTTGGGAGCGCCCGCGATGGTCACGGCCGCGGGAGCGGCGCTGACGTCGAGTGTGGTGTCCGCGGCCACGCCGGGCAGGTCGCTCAGGAGCGTGATGACTCCCCCGCTGCCCGCTCCCCAGGCCAGGGTATCGGCCCCAACGGCCGCGTTGGCGTCCGTGACCGCCTGCCGGAGCGTCCCGGCGCCGGCGTCGCCCGTGCCGGTGATGTTGAACGTGGCGGCGAAGCCCTGGACCGCGATGAACTCGCAGACGCAGGCGACGGCGACCGCCTTCTTGAGGGACTTGGACGACGGGAGCAGGCTCGATTTCATCGTGGAATTTATACCAAATACAGGAGAGCGTCGTCAGACGTCCACGGATCTCAAAGCCGCAGGAGCGGCAGGATGCTGGCGCGGTCGTCGGTCCAGGAGCGGACCCTCGGCGAGGCGAAGCCCGAGAGTTCGGACCAGCCCGCGCCCAGGAGCCTTTCGACCTTGGCCCTGTCGCGGCTGAGGACCGCCCAGCGGCAGGGATAGAACTCGGCTTCCAGCCCGGACGGGGGGCGGGCGTGGAGGGCGGCCCCCGCCAGGTCCAAGTCCCGTGACACGGCGGCCAGCAGGGGCCTCATGTCGAGGAACCTGTTGGAGATGTTGGCCAGGACGAGCCCGTCCGGGGAGAGGCGCTCCAGGTAGAGCCTCCAGACCTCGATCGTGAGCAGGTGGGCGGGCACGGCCCCGCTGTTGAAGGCGTCCAGGACGATGAGGTCGTAGCGCTGTTCCCGGTCCCGGGAGAGGCTCAAGCGGGCGTCTCCGGCCGCGACCCTGATCCGCGCCCGGGAGTCGGAGAGGAAGGAGAAATGCCGCCGCGCCAGGGTTTCGACGTCGGGGTCGAGCTCGTAGAAGGTCATGTCCATGCCGGGCCTGCCGTATGCGGCCAAGGCCCCGGCGCCCAGCCCCACGACCGCGACCCTCCGCGCTCCCGGCCCGAAGACCTGGAAGACCTCGCCTGCGGGCGAGAGGCGGTGGAAGTAGGCCAAGGGCTCCGAACGCCTGGAAGGGTCCTGGCTCTGCATGCCGTGGAGGGTGTTGCCGTGGAAGAACTTGACCAGGCCCTCCTCGTCCAAGACCCTGTAGACGCCGTAGAAGTTGCGCAGGCTCCGCCCGTCCCGGCCGACCCAGGACGCGAGCCCTCCTGCGGCCCCCAGGATCGCGAGCAGGGTCAGGCAGGCCGGTTTGAACCAGGGCACCCGACGCCAGGTCCCCCAATCCCGCGCGACCAGCGCGGCGAGGCACAGGGACCCTGCCGCGAGCCACTCAAGGCCCAGCCACGCCAGTCCCCGGCCTGCCCAGGGAAGGAGCACGCCCATGACCATCCCTCCCAGGAGCCCGCCGGCAGCGACGCAGAGATAGAAGGTCGGCGCCGCTCCGGCGGCAGCGGGCCTCGACGCGGCCAGGGACCCGTGGCAGATCATGGCGAGCAGGAACAGGGCCAGGACGTTGAGCCCCGCGCCCGCGAGGGCCGCGGAACCGAGGAGCCAGGCGCACGCCAGGGGCGGGAGCGCGCCGGCAGCCAGGAGGACCAGGCCTCGCCCCGACATCCGCCAAGGCACTCGCTTGAAGGCGAGGATGAAGGTCGCCAGGTAGATGCCGAGCGGCAGGACCCAGAGGAGCGGCACCGCGGCCAGTGTGTCGGTGAGGAAGCGCGTGGCCGCGAGCATGACTGCGCTGGGGCCGGCTGAGAGGGCCACCCACGCGCACATGGCGGCCGGCCCTGGCCGGGCAGGCGGGGCCCCGGCGGCCCCCTGGGGACCGCCTGAGGCCGCGCCCCAGGCCCGGGGGAGGCAGGCCAGATGGACGAGGCCGTAGACCACGTAGCAGGCCTGCCAGGCCCGCAACTGCGCGGACACCGAGAGCAGGGGCTCCACCACGAAAGGGTAGCCCAGCAGCCCCAGCAGGGCGCCTGCGTTGGAGGCGGCGTAGAGCGTGTAGGCCTCGTCCTCGGAGCCCGCGTTCCGGGCCGCCCAGCTTCCGACCACGGGCACCGTGGCGGAGAGGATGAGGAAGGGAGCGCCCACGGAGAGGGCCAAGCTGGCCAGGAGCCGGAGTTCCGGCCCGGCGGCCTCCACCGGGACCAGGCGCAGCGGGAACGAGCATAGGGCGGCCGCGGCGACCAGGGCGAGGTGGACCAGGACTTGCGCCTTGGGGGGGAGGAGGCCGGTGGTCAGGCGGGCGTAGAGATACCCGGCCAAGAGCGCGGCCTGGAAGAAGACCATGCAGGTCGTCCAGACCTGAGCGCTGCCTCCGAACGACGGCAGGAGGAGCTTGGCCGCGACCAGTTCGACCGAGAAGAGCAGGAATGAACCGAGGAAGGCGGCGACGGCTGCGGCGTTCCCGCGGTCCAGACCCGGTCCTCTAGCGCGCGAGCACCGCAGGCCGGGGCTTGCCCTTGCGCAGGTTGGCCTTGACGACCTTGGCCAGCCTCTTGATGCCCTCGTCGATCTGCTCCGCGGTCGGATAGGAGAAGTTCAGCCTCATGGTGTTGTGGCCGGAGCCGTCGCAATGGAAGGCCGACCCGATGACGTAGGCCACGTTCTCCTTGACGGCTTCGTAGAACAGCTCGTCGGTGTTCATATACTCCGGAAGGCGGACCCAGAGGAAGAGCCCGCCCTCGGGCTTGGTCCAGGAGATGCCCTCGCCCTCGGGCATGTAGCGGGCCAGGGCGTCGACCATGGCCTCCTTCTTCGTCTTGTAGAGCCTGCGCAGGTGCTCCACGTGCGGCCGGTAGTGGCCGCGGGCGAGAAACTCCGAGGCCAGGAGCTGGCAGAGGGGGGAGGTGCACAGGTCCATGGACTGCTTGAGCACGGCCAGCCTGCGGATGATGTTCTCGTGGCCGACCACGAAGCCCAGGCGCAGGCTCGGCGCCAGGGTCTTGGAGAAGGTGAACAGGGAGACGGTGTTCCCCAGCCTTCCGAGCTTGAAGAGCATGTGCGGGTCCTTGCCCTCGAAACGGATGGCCCGGTAGGGGGAGTCCTCGAGCACGAGGACGTGGTACATCTCGGCCAGGCGCACGACCTTGCGGCGGCGCTCCTCGCTCAGGGTGACCCCGCTCGGGTTCTGGAAGTCGGGGACGATGTAGACGAACTTGTAGTGCTCCTCCTCGTCGCGGAGCTGGTGGAGCCTCCTCTCGAGGTCGTCGACGAGCAGCCCATCATCGTCTCCGCGGACACCGATCATCTTCGCGCCCGCGGCGTTGAAGGCCTGGAGGCCTCCGATGTAGCTCGGGAGCTCGACGATGATGGGGTCGAGGAGGTCGATGAAGGCCTTGCCCACGAGATCGAGGGCCTGCTGGGAGGCGGTGGTGACGAGGATGTTCTCGGGCCTGACGATGATGCCCTCGTCCTCGCGGAGCATGCGCAGGATCTGCTCCTGGAGCTCGGGCATGCCCTCGGTGGGGCCGTACTGGAGCGCGCGGGCGCTCTTGTTCTTGAGCACGTCGCCCGCGATGTCCGCGAAGATCTCGGCCGGGAAGGTGGCCGGGTCCGGCAGGCCGCCCGCGAAGGAGATGATCTCGGGCTTGTTGGTGAGCTTGAGGAGCTCCCTGATGACGGAGGCCTTGGTCCTGCGGTTGACGGCGGCGAGGTTCTTGACGAGGTCGATCATGGGTCCCCCTTACGTAAAAGGAGAATGTGCAACATTCCTGCCGACGCTACTTCCTGCCCGTGCCGGCGGCGCAGCCGGGCTCGCAGGCGGTGCGGTGGTGGAGGAAGACCCGCTGCCCCTTCTTGACCACCACGTCGGGGAATTCCTTCGTCGCCATCACGAGCCCGGTCGAGGCCTTGAACCTGGCCGTCACGGAGTACGTGCCGGGCCTCAGCCGCATCCGCGCCATGCGGATCTGGGACGGCACCAGGGTCCAGCTCCGGGTGTCCGCGACCTCGGTGGCGGCCGAGGCGATGCCGGTCGTCATCTTGGTCAGCACGGAACCGAGGGAGTTGGCCCCGTACTTCTTCTCCATCTCCTTGTTGATGCTCTGGGAGATCATGTACTTGATCATGGCCCGGGCGATGGACTTGGTGCGGATGATGGCCTGCCGGTCCTTGAGCGCCTTGTGGGCGATGGCCGAGACGTCCTCCATGAGCACGGTCGGCGCGGTCTGCGCGCCGACGACGATGTCGGAGTCCGCGATGGGGAAGGGGTCCTGGATGTACTCCGGGTAGGAGACCGTGATGGACTTGCCCGCGACGCCTGCCGCCAGGGCGTTCTTGAACTGCGCGGAGTTGCGCTCCGGGTCGTCCTTCATCTCGCTGGAGTTGACGGCGAGCATGGCGTCGTTCCAGAGGACCTGGAAAGTCTTGCTGATCTTGATGGGCGCGACCCCGGCGTAGTGGAGGAACACCAGTTCGCCCATGCTCATGTCCTCGGAGATGTCGAACCTGGGAAGCGGGGTGTTGTAGTCCGAGGCGTACCACCCGTAGGCGCGCTCCGCGGCTTCGAAGGAGATGCGGGCGTCGTCCGACTTGCCCGCCTCCTGATAGAGCATGCCGTCGAGGTAGCGGGCGAAGGCGTCGTCCTTGTAGGTGTTCTTCTTCTCCTTGCCCCTGTTGAGCTCATCCAGGAAGACCTCGACCTTGCGCGACTCGACCAGGGCCTCCTCGAGGTCGCCGAGGAAGACGTAATTGAGGGCGCGGAACACGTTGGTGAGAGCCCGCTCGAAGGCCTCGCCCGCGTAGTCCGTGGTCATGTCGTTGATCATCATCGACCCCACGGCCTTGGTGGCGGACTTGGTGTAGAGCTCCCGCATGCGGTTCTCGGCCTTCTCGAAGCTCTGGTCCGATTCCTTATACTTGCCCGCGTGGTGCTGGACCGTGCCCAGGTCGAGGTAATAGAGCACCATGTTCTTCTTGCCGTAGTTCGGGCTCTCCTTCACCTTCTGGATGTGGGCCTCGGCGCCGGCATAGTCCCCGGCGGAGATGAAGGTGTTGAGGGCCCTCTTCGTCGCCACCGAGGGGGCGCAGCCAGCGACCGCCAGGAGCGCCAGGAAGACGAGGGCGGGCATCGAAGCCCGCCCCTGCGCCGCGGCCCGGAGGACGGCTGCTACCACGACACTTTGGCCTGCTTGATGAACTTCTTGATCTTCTTCTTGCCGTTCCAGGAGATCTCGTTCGACTTCATGTCGACGAGCTTGAGGTTGACCTGGTAGAACATGACGGTCTTGCCGGCCTCGGTGTCCTGGATGGTGTTGATCGCGCCGGAGAGCATGAAGTCCGCCCCGGTCTCCTGGCCGTGCTCCTTGCGCGTGTCCTCGGAGGCGTTGGTGTCCTGGTCCCGGCGCTCGTCGCGGACCTCGCCGCGCTCTCCCTTGGAGGCCACGAACTTGACCTGCCGGGACTTGATGAGCGCGTTCTGCAGGTCCTCGACGAAGGTGTCGGTGTTGATGTGCTCGTGGCTCTGGTTGCGCACCGTACCCACGATGACGGAGGGCTTGCCGGAGCGGGCCTCCTTGGCCTCGGGGAGCCAGGCGTCGTTGAGGCAGTCCTGGATCATCTCCTCGGCGACCAGGCGGGAATCGGTGTCGTTCCACTTGCCGCTGATGTCCTTGACCTCGTCGACGTCCATGCGCTGGACCTTGGTGGAGGCGGCGCAGCCCGTCACGGCGGGGAGCAGGCCGGCAAGGAAGAGGAACGCGGAAATATAGATGTTCATGGGTATCCCTATAATGATGGTGAGGACGGTCCGAGGGGGAAGCGGCGCGGGCGGGCGCCCGGAACGGGCGCCCGCCCGCGTTCAGCTTAGTGCTTGGCTTCCTCGGCGGCCAGCTCGTCGAACGCCTTCTCCGCGTTGGCGCGCACGAAGTCGCGGACCTTCGAGTCGAGCTCTTTCTGCTCCTCGAGGGTCTTCTTGATGGCCGACATGTCCAGCTTGGCCAGGGTGTAGAGGGTCCCGTCGGAGGGATCCTTCCAATGGTCGATCTTCTGCACCCCGTGCAGGCAGGCCTGGCCGAAGGTCTTGAGCGTGCTCGAGACGTGCTGCTCGTCGCTCGACTTGCTCAGGTCGCCGGCGGTGGTGGAGGCCATGTAGGACTTCACCAGGGTGGAGACGTAATTGTTGACGACTTTCGTGATCTCGGCGTCAGCCGCGGCGTCCGCGTTCTGGCGCGCGAGGGGGACGAGCTTGACGCCCTGCGAGGCGCCGACCCCGTAAATCACGCTGATGCCGTTGGAGTCCTTGAAGGCGCCGGAGCCCTTCATGACCCACTCGGGGGAAGCGGGGCCCACCGGCTGCGAGGGCTTGGAGCTCGAAGCGCAGCCTGCGGCCATGCCCAGGGCGAGAGCGCATCCCAGAAGGCTCACGTACCGACCCATCTTGCTCAGGTTCATCTGTCCTACCTCCTTGATATGCAGTGCCGTCCTAGGCACATCCTTCGCACTGCCGGTCTCGGTGCTGGGGCCGACAATGTCACTGTCCGGCGGTATCCTAACATTACGCCTCACGACCCGTCAAGGAGCAGGGCCCATCCGGCGGGGCGCCGGCTCCTGGCTTGTTGGACACCGGTTTGATATCATGGGTTCCGCGTGAAACAGGCGAGCAACCTGGTGTGGCTGGACCTCGAGATGACGGGGCTCGACCCCGAGCGGAACACCATCCTGGAGATCGCCACCCTGGTCTCCGACGGCGGCCTCAAGGTCCTGGCCGAGGGCCCCTGCCTGCCCATCCATCATCCCGACAAGGTCCTTTCGGGCATGGACCCGTGGTGCCTGGACCACCACGGCCGCTCGGGACTCATCGCCAGGTCCCGGGCCTCCACCGTGACCCTCGCCGAGGCCGAAGAACGCACCCTGGCCTTCGTCTCCGAGTGGTGCCCGGCGAGCGCCTCCCCGCTGTGCGGCAACACCATCGGGCAGGACCGGCGCTTCCTCGTCCGCTACATGCCGCGGCTCCATGACTTCTTCCACTACCGTTCGGTGGATGTGAGCACCATCAAGGAGCTCGTCCGGCGCTGGTATCCCGACGGAGCGCAGTTCCCTCCGAAATCGGACCGGCACGTGGCCGTGGAGGACGTCCGCGACTCCCTGCGCGAGCTGGCCTTCTACCGCAAGACCTTCTTCAAGTAACGCAACACCGCTGGTGTCAGACATCGGCCGTGTTGCATAACTCTGTCGAGTGATGCGACACGGCCGATGTCTGACGCCCTCGCAGGCTAGTTGCCGTCGGACTTAAGGTCAGGGTGGGCGCCGAGGCCCACGCACCCGCAGTCGTCGGGATGGGGCATGCCCTCGCGCCAGCCGCGCTCCTCCAGCCGGGTCTTGACCCAGCAGGGGTAGCACAGCATCAGCCGGTTGATGGGCTTGTTCTCGCCGCACCGGCGGCAGAGGCCCTTGGAAGGGGGACGGCGCTGCTCGACCTTGGAGGGATCGCGTTCCGTGGCCTCCTCGATGCTCTCGTCCTGCTTCGTCTCGGTGTCAGTGGTCATATCTCTCCATCACTCTAAGGGCAGACGCCCCGGTCGCATCGCTTGCACCAGCCCCCGATGCGGCCCGAGGCCGCCTTCCGGGAGAGCTTCACCGGGGTGCGGCAGCCCGGGCAGTAGACATCGAGCCCGGCGAAGTCGATGACCGGATAGTCGCGTTCGAACACGTCCCGGGTCGCGTACCGGGGTTGGAGCCATTTGCCGTCCCGCATCAATGATCCCTCTCGATGACGTAGTCAGCGAGCTCGTGGAGGACCCGCGCGCCGGAGCCGAACGGCCGCAGGCACCGGTGGGCCTCGGCCACCAGCTTGCGGGCCTCGCGCCGCGCGGCCTCCAGGCCGTAGAGCGAGACGTAGGTGAGCTTCTCGTTGTCGCGGTCCGAGCCCTTCTTGCCCAGCTTCTCCTTGTCGCCGACCACGTCGAGGATGTCGTCTGCGACCTGGAAAGCCAGGCCCAAGGCCCGGCCGTAGCTCTCGAGCGCGGTCCGGCGCGCCCGGGAGGCCTTCGCCAGGATGGCCCCGGCAGCGAGGCTGCCGGTGATGAGCGACCCGGTCTTGTGGAGATGGATGTACCTCAAGGTCGCCGAGAGCTCCCGGCGCGGCCTGCGCTTGGAGAGCAGGCCCTCGGACTCGATGTCCGCAGCCTGGCCGCCCACCATGCCCCTGGCGCCCGCGGCCTCCGACACGCTGCGGATGAGCTCGCAGGTGGAGCGGCCGTCGAGGCCGCGGGAGGCGGCGTTGGCCGACAGGACCTCGAAGGCGTACGTCAGGAGCCCGTCGCCCGCGAGGATGGCCATGGCCTCCCCGAAGACCTTGTGGTTGGTCGGCTTGCCGCGCCGGAGGTCGTCGTCGTCCATGGCGGGCAGGTCGTCGTGGATGAGGGAGTAGGCGTGGATCATCTCCAGCGCGGCCGCGGCCCCGGCCACCCGGCCCGGGGGACAACCGCAGGCCTCCGCAGCCGCAAAGACCAGCACCGGCCGCAGGCGCTTGCCTCCGGCCAAGACGGAGTACCGCATGGCCGAGCGGAGCCTGGCCGGTTCCTCGGCGCGGGCCTTGAGGAGCCGGTCGAGCTCGCGGTCCACGACCGCGGAATGACGCTCGATGAAATCGGAGAGAAGGCTCATAGCAGGGGAAGGAACTCCTCAAGGAAGAGTGCGAGCGCCTTGAGGCCCTGGCGGGCCCGCCAGCCCGTGACGAGCAGGGAAGGCAGGGCCAAGGGCCTGGCCAGGACCCCGGCGGCGAGGGCCCAGCGGTCGTCGGGGTCGGGGAACGCGGCCGGGGCCGTCTCGGCGGCCTCGTCAAGGATCACGCGCGCGGCGAGCACGGGCAGACCGCGGCCGGCTGACCAGGAGCGCAGGGCCTCGGTCTCCATGTCGACCGCAGCGGCCCCGGTGGAGGCGGCCAGAGCGGCCTTCTCCGCGGGCCCGAGCACCGAAGCGGCCGTGACCACCCGCCCGAACCTCAAGGGCAGTCCGCAACGCTGCGCGGCCTTCAAGGCCGCGGCTTCCCAGCGCCGCTCCGAGCCTCCGAGGTCCACGACGAGGTCTCCGGCCTTCAAGCGCGGGTCGAGGGCTCCGGCAAGGCCCGCGCTCAGGCCGCAGGCCAAGCGCGGCAGGTCACGGAGGCCCTCCAGCGAGGCCGACGCACGGGGAGCTCCCATGCCCGTGCGCAGGAGGATGACCCGTTTGCCGGTCACGACCCCGTCGCTGAGACGGAGGCCGAAGGAGCCCAGCCGCAGGCCGCGGGCGAGCGGGCCTGCTTCCCAGGAGGTCGCGGCGCAGACCAGGACCGCTCCGTGCCCCGCGGCCGGCCCCGCTTGCGAGGGAGCCGCGCCTGAGGCCACGGCCTGGACCCTCACGCGGCCTTCCCGGAGGGAGCCGGGGGGGCGTAGCCGTGGGCCCGGAACCACTCCACCGCATCCGCCAGGGCCAGGCGCGCGGGCCCGGGCGTGAAGCCCAGCTCCCGGCGGGCCTTGGCGGAGTCGTACCACATGTGGTGCGCCGCCATCTTCACCCCGTCGAGCGGGGCGATCGGGTCTCCGCCGAAGAGGGTGCAGCGCGCCGTGTCGACCACGCCCACGAGATAGGCCAGGGCGTAGGGGGTCTTGAAGGCGGGCGCGGGCACGCCGCTGAGCTCCGAGACCAGCTTGAGGATGCCGCCGAGCGTCATGTTCTCGGCGCCGAGGATGTAGCGCTCCCCGACCCTGCCCTTGACCGCGGCGAGCCAGTGGCCTTCGGCGACGTCCCTGACGTCGACGAGGTTGAGGCCCGTCTCCACATAGGAGGGCATGCGGCCGTTGAGGAAGTCCACGATGATCTTGCCCGTGGGCGTGGGCTTGATGTCGAAGGGGCCGATCGGAGTCGAGGGGTTGACCACCACCACCGGCAGGCCCTTGGTCGCCAAGTCGAGGGCCGCGACCTCGGCGAGGTACTTCGACTTCTTGTACGTGCCGACGGGCTCGCGCTCGCTCCGGTACGCCGAGGATTCGTCGGCGGGCGAGCGCCCACGGGGAGGCCGGACCGCGGCCACGCTCGAGCAGTGGACGATGCGCTCCACCCCTGCGGCGCCGGCGGCCTTGAGCACGTTCACCGTGCCCTGGACGTTGGCCGCGTACATCTGCGCGGGGTCGCGGACCCAGATGCGGTAGTCGGCCGCGACGTGGAAGACGTAGCGGCAGCCGGCGCACCCGGCGGACAGGGCCTTGAGGTCGTCGAGCCCGCCCTGCACGATCTCCACGTCCAGGCCCCGGATGTTCCGCGTGTCGCCGTCCGGGCGCACGAGCGCGCGCACCCGCAGGCCCTTGGCCAGCAGGTTCCGGGCCACGCTCGCGCCCACGAACCCGGTCGCGCCCGTGACGAAGGCCGCGTCCCTCATCGGGCCGCCGGCCCGCCCGCGGGAGCCTTCTGCCGCGGGGTCCTCTTGACGCTCGTGAACTCCTTGACGAGGCTGAGGAAGTTGCCCACGCTCGCGAACCCTTCCTGGACCGCGGCCGGCTCGTAGCCGACGTGCGCCATGCAATCGGCGCAGTTCGGGTGCCCGCTGGCGCGCCCGTAGCGCTCCCAAGGCGTGGTCTCCAGGAGCTCCCGGAAGCTCGCGGCCGGGGCGCCCTCGGACATGAGGTAGCAGGGCCGCTGCCAGCCCAGCACGTGGCGCAGGGGATTGCCCCAGGGCATGCACTCGTAGTCGCGCTTGCCCTCGAGGAAGTCGAGGTAGTAGGGGCTGTGGTTGAAGTCCCAGCCCATGTTCCGCCAGTCCATGAGGGTCTCGCGGAACCAGGCGTGCGTCCCGGGCCGGTCGAGGAAGATCCCGCGTTCCGGGGCCTGGTCGTAGGCGTAGCCCGGGGAGATGATCATGCCGTCGACGCCCATGCCCATGCACTCGTCGAAGAAGGCGCGGAAGGACGCCGGCTTGCCGCCCACGAAGACCGTGGTGTTCGTCATGACGCGGTGGCCCGCGGCCTTGGCGGCGCGGATGGCCCGGGTCACGGTCTGGTAGGCGCCCTTGCGGCCCACGACCCGGTCGTGGACCTCTTCGCCGCCGTCGAGGTGGATGCTCCAGATGAGGCGGCTGCGGGGCCTGAACTTGTGCAGGCTCTTCTCCAGGAGGAGCGCGTTCGAGCAGAGGTGCACGTAGCGGCCGCGGTCGATGAGGCCGTCGACGATGCGGACGATCTCCGGGTGGATGAGGGGCTCGCCCCCGGCCACGGCCACGACCGGGGCCCCGCACTCGTCGGCCGCCTTCCAGCACTCCTCGGGCGAGAGGGTGCGCTTCATCACGTCGGGCGGGTACTGGATCTTGCCGCAGCCCCGGCAGGCGAGGTTGCAGCTGAAGAGCGGCTCGAGCATGAGGACCAGCGGGTAGCGCCGGGTCCCGAGGAAGCGGTGCTTGAGGATGTGCCGCAGGACCGCGGCCTGAAGACCGACCGGGGCCGCCACTAGATCCGGGCCTCGGACAGGCTCCCGGCCAGTCCCATCCGGAGCGCGGCCCGCTGGGATTCCTTGACCATGCGCAGGTAGGTGCCCAGGGTCTGGAGGGGGAAGTTGTTCCGGTACATCGTGTACTCCAGGTAGAACACCTTGGGGAAGCCCGTGCCCGTGAAATCCGCCTCGTCCCAGGTGCCGTCCTCCCGCTGGGTGCGGATGAGCGCCTCGATGCCGCGCTCCACGGCCTCGTCGTAGACCCCGGCGGCCATGAGCCCCTGCACGGCCCAGGCCGTCTGCGAGGGCATGGAGGGACCCCGCCCCTTGAGCCTCGGGTCGTGGTAGGTGGCGCAGGTCTCGCCCCAGCCTCCGTCCTCGTGCTGGACGCTCTTGAGCCAGTCCGCGGCCCGGCAGATGTAGGGCAGGGACATGTCCTCGTCGATGGCGGCCAGGCCCCGCAGGACCTGCCAGGTGCCGTAGACGTAGTTCACGCCCCAGCGGCCGTACCAGGAGCCGTCCGTCTCCTGCTCGGCCTTGAGGTACTGCACGGCGCGCTCCACGCTCGGGTAGGTCCGGTCGAACCCGATGTAGCCGAGGAACTCGAGGACCCGGCCCGTGATGTCGACCGCGGGAGGGTCGATCATGGCGTTGTGGTCCGCGAAGGGGATCTTGTTGAAGATGGTCTTGGTGTTGTCCTTGTCGAAGGCCGCCCACCCGCCGTTGGAGCACTGCATGGACAGCATCCAGTGCAGGCCGCGCTGGCAGGCCTTCTCCCGGAGCACGGTGAGCGGCTCGTCGAGGTAGACGTGGCGCAGGGCCAGCATCACCATGGCCGTGTCGTCCACGTCCGGGTAGAACTCGTTGTTGAACTCGAAGGCCCACCCTCCGGGGTGGCCCTTGGGGTTGCCCACGATCCAGTCGCCCTCGGTGGTGATCTCCTTGGAGATGAGCCAGTCCGCGGCGCGCACGAGCGCGGGGTGGTTGCGGTCCAGGCCCGACTCGGCCAGGGCGATGACCGAGATGGCGGTGTCCCAGACCGGGGACTGGCAGGGCTGCATCTGCAGGTCCTCTCCCGGGAGCTCGAGCCTCTCGAGCACGGCCAACTGCTCGAGGAGCCTCGGGTCCGTCTCTCCGTAGCCGAGGCACTTCATGGCCAGGATGGTGTTGACGATGCCGGGGT
This sequence comes from Elusimicrobiota bacterium, assembly GCA_016218545.1. Taxonomy (GTDB): domain Bacteria; phylum Elusimicrobiota; class Elusimicrobia; order UBA1565; family UBA9628; genus JACQWX01. The sequence goes on along the minus strand of JACRDQ010000039.1, from coordinate 116,859 downwards.
AGATGGCTCCCAGGCCGTCGGAGCCCTGGAGGCGCTCGAGCACCCAGTCCTCGGCCAGACGCAGGGCCCAGATGCGGATCCAGTGAGGGCCGTTGCCCTCCACGAACTTCAGGCCGCGGTCCCACCAGAGGAAGAAGTTCGTCCAGGACACGATGGCGTGCGGCCCCACGGCCTCGGAGAGCGGGACGTGGCGGCGGGAGTCGGGGAAGAGCTCGTCGAGCACGGCGTGCGCCGGGCAGGGCATGCGAGGATGGCTGGCCCAGACGATGGAGAGCGGCACCACGATGGAGCGCGTCCACGAGGACATCTGGTAGATGTTGAAATAGAACCAGTTCGGGAAGATCATGAGCTCGGGCGGGATGGTGGGCACGCCGTCCCAGTCGTACTGCCCGAACAGGGCGAGGTAGAACTTCGTGTAGGTGTTGACCTTGTGGATGCCGCCGAGTTCCCGGATCTTCTTCCTCGCGCGGACCAGGCTGGGTTCGTTGGGGGAGTGGCCCGCGAACTTGAGGGCCCAGTAGGCCTTCACCGTGGCGGAGATGTCGGCCGGGCCGCTGGGGTAGATGGGCCACCCGCCGTCCGTGAGCTGGGCCTTGAGGAGCCGGTTGGCGAAGCGCCGCACCTTGATGGAGGAGCCCCTGCCCAGGAAGTTCAGGAGCATGATGGTGTCGGAGTCGATGGTGGTGTCCGCCCTCAAGCGCCCGCACCAGAACCCCTCTTCCTTGTTCTGCTGCTGCAGCATGGCGTTCTGGGCGCGAAGGACCGCGGTCTGCAGGTCATCCGGGATGGCGGCGTCCGGGTGGGGGTCGGACAGGTCCGGCCTGAGGTTCTCGGCCCAATCCTTGGGCTTGCGGTAGATCCAGCGGGAAGGCGTCAGCCACGCGGATACGGTCCTTATCATCATCCCTCCATGGTAGAAAAGGCTGTATATTATATATACTGCCGGGGTCGGTCTTCAACTGATTCGATATGGACTCGCTGGGGTCAGTCTTCAACTTGTTCGACTTATTCCGGACGAATGGCTATACATAGCAGAAATAAGTTGAATAAGCCGAAGACTGAACCCATATTCCCCATATTGGGCAGGTGGGCCATCGTCTTATCGGCAGGCCTGCTCCTGGCAGGGTGCGGGAAGAAGGCCCAGCCCGTGCGCATCGCAGTGGCGGCGCCCATGACCGGGAACCTCGGGACCGAGGGGGACGGCCTCCACCGAGCCGTGACCCTCGCGGTGGAGGAGGCCAATGCCGCAGGCAAGCTGCCCTTCCGCGTGGAGGTCGTGCCGTTCGACGACCGGTCGGACCCGAAGGAGGCGGTGAGCGCGGCCAACCTCATCGTGCTCGACCCCAGGGTCGTGGCCGTGATCGGCCACTACAGCTCGGACTGCTGCATCCCGGCCGCCCGGGTCTACGCGGGAGCGCGCATGGCCATGCTGACGCCTTCCGCCACCAACCCGGAGGTCACGCTCCAGCAGACCAGGCCGGATTGGCCCGGGGCCAAGACCGCCTTCCGGCTCGTGGCCACGGACGACGTTCAAGGCGCCTATGCCGCGCGCTTCGTCTACCGGAAGCTGCGCAAGCGCTCGGTCGCGGTCGTGCATGACGGCACCGCCTACGGCCGGGACCTGACCGCGGAGTTCGGCAAGGTCTTCGTCCGCCTGGGAGGCAAGCTCACCGTGGCGGAAAGGCTCGACCTGCGCCGCAAGGAATTCGCCAAGCTCATCAACCGCCTCAAGGCCGGCAACCCCCAGGCCGTGTACTTCGCCGGCCTCTACACCGAAGCAGGCCTGTTCCTTAAGGGCATGCGGGCAGCGGGCGTCAAGGCGGTCTTCGTTGCGGGCGACGGAGCCAAGACCCCGGCGTTCTTCGAGGTGGCGGGCCCGGCCTCGGACGAGGCCTATGTATCCATGGTCGGCGTCCCGGTGGAGGTCCTGCCCTCGGCGCGGGACTTCATCGCCAAGTACCGCGACCGCTGGAAGGAGTCCGGGGAAGGCATCAAGCCGTTCGACCACTTCGCCTACGAGGCCGCGCGCATCGTGCTGGCGGCGCTCGCCAAGGCCGGACCCAGGCGCGAGGACATCGTCTCGGAGATCCGCCTCCAGCGCCACGACGGGATGTTCGGCACGATCTCCTTCGACGAGAAAGGAGACGCCCGGGACAAGGTGGTGACCATGACGCAGGCCCGCTTCAAGGACCGCGGCTTCAACGTCATCCCCTTCGTCCCCTGAGCTCTTCCGACGGGCCGTGACGCTCCGCCCGATAATTATGATAGAATCTCCGCGCAGTTTTTCTCGCGCCGAGGTAGCTCAACGGTAGAGCAATCGCTTCGTAAGCGATAGGTTGTGGGTTCGAATCCCATCCTCGGCTTTCTTCATCTCGAACCTCGCCTCCGACCCCGCCCTACCCGGTCATTTGATAGAATGGAGCATGGCTACCACCTCGACCCGGACGGCTGACCAAGCCCCCGCGGCCAGGGTCTGGGTCCGGGTCCGCGGCGCCGTGCAGGGCGTGGGGTTCCGCCCCTTCGTGTTCCGGCTCGCCCGCGAGCTCTCCCTCAAAGGCTGGGTCAACAACTCCGCGGCCGGCGTGACCATCGAAGCCGAAGGCCCGGCCCCTGCGCTCGAGGCCCTGCTCTCCAGGCTCGTGGACGAGAAGCCGCCGAACTCCATCATCGAGGGCATGGAGCACTCCTTCCTCGACCCGTGCGGCTTCTCGGGCTTCGAGATCCGGGAGAGCGCGCCCGGGGGGGACAAGACGACCCTGGTCCTGCCGGACATCGCGACCTGCCCCGAGTGCCTGGCCGAGCTCCGCGACCCGGCCGCCCGCCGCCACCGCTACCCCTTCACCAACTGCACCCACTGCGGCCCCCGCTACACCATCATCGAGAGCCTCCCGTACGACCGCGCCGCCACCACCATGGGGCGCTTTGAGATGTGCGCGGACTGCCGCAGGGAGTACGCGGACCCCTCGGACCGCAGGTTCCACGCCCAGCCCATCGCCTGCCCGGCCTGCGGGCCGCGCCTGGCGCTCTGGGACCGGGAAGGCAAGGCCCTGGCCTTCGGCGACGCGGCCCTCGCCATGGCCGAGGAAGCGCTCCGCTCCGGCCGCGTCGCGGCGGTCAAGGGGGTGGGCGGCTTCCACCTCATGGCGGACAGCCGGAGCGCCGCAGCCGTGGCGGGCCTGAGGGAGCGCAAGAGGCGTTCGGAGAAGCCCTTCGCCGTGCTCTTCCCTTCCTTGGACTCCATCCTCGAGGCCGCGCAAGCCGGGGACGTCGAAGTCCGCATGCTGACCTCCCCCGAGGCTCCCATCGTGCTCCTGCGCCGCAGGCCCGGCAAGGGGGCGGCGCTCTGCGAGGGGGTCGCACCCGGCGTGCCCACGGTCGGCGCCATGCTCCCTTCCAACCCTCTTCACCACATCCTCATGGCGGACCTGGGGTTCCCGGTCGTGGCCACGAGCGGCAACCTCTCCGAAGAGCCCCTCTGCGTCGACGAGGCTGACGCCCTCCTGCGGCTGGGCCGCATCGCGGACGTCTTCCTCGTGCACGACCGTCCCATCGCGCGGCACGTCGATGACTCCATCGCGCGCGTGGTGGCGGGCCGGCCGCTCCTCCTGCGCCGGGCCCGCGGCCACGCTCCCCTGCCGGTGCGCCTCGACCCTCCCGCGGGCCGCAAGGTCCCGGCCGTGCTCGCCACCGGAGGCCATCTCAAGAACACCGTGGCGGTGACGGTCGGCGACGGGGTCCACTTGAGCCAGCACATCGGCGACCTCGGCACCCAGGCATCGTCTGCGGCCTTCGAGTCCGTGCTCTCCTCCCTCACGCAGCTCTACGGACTCGCGCCCCAGGCCATCGCCTGCGACAGCCATCCGGACTACGCCTCCACGCGCTTCGCCGAGCGGAGCGGGCTTGCGCTCACGCGCGTCCAGCACCACCTGGCGCATGTGCTCGCCTGCATGGCGGAGAACAGGCTCGCGGCCCCGGTCCTGGGCGCGGCCTGGGACGGCACCGGGTACGGCCCGGACGGCACGGTGTGGGGCGGGGAGTTCCTCCTGATCCGGCCCGGCGGGTTCAGCCGAGCCGCGCACTGGCGCACCTTCCCGCTCCCGGGCGGCGAGACCGCGGTGCGCGAGCCCAGAAGGTCCGCGTTCGGTCTCCTCTTCGAGGCCTTTCGGAACGACCCCGCCGGCCTTGAGGGGCTCGAGTGCCTCGCAAGCTTCTCCGGCCAGGAGCGCAAGCTCTTCGGCCAGATGTGCCTCAAGGGGACCGGCACCCCGAGGACCTCGAGCGCCGGCCGCCTCTTCGACGCAACCGCCTTCCTGGCCGGCCTGCGGGAGAAGAACGCCTTCGAGGGCCAGGCCGCCATGGAGCTCGAAGCCGCGGCGGAGGGCTTCGACGGCTCGGGGAGCTATCCGGTCGGCCTCTCGGCCGGGCCCGGCCCCCTGGTCCTGGATTGGGAACCCTTGGTGCGCGCCATCCTCTCCGACCGGGCGGCCAAGGTCCCGGCCGGAACGATCTCCGCGCGCTTCCACCGCGCCCTTGCCGACGCGATCGTGTCCGTCGCCCGGGCCGCGGGCGTCAGCAAGGTCGTGCTCTCGGGCGGTTGCTTCCAGAACGCGCTCCTGACCGAGACCGCGGTGGCGGGCCTGGCCGGAGCGGGCTTCAAGCCCTACTGGCACCAGCGCGTGCCGCCCAACGACGGGGGCATCGCCCTCGGCCAGGCAGCGGCCGCGGCCCTCGGGTGGAAGGACGCCGAGAAGCCCTCCGAGGAGGAACACTGAGATGTGTCTCGCGGTGCCGGGAAAGATCCTCAGCATCCAGGAGGGCGCCGACCCCCTCTCGCGCACCGGCAAGGTGAGCTTCGGCGGGGTCGTCAAGGAGGCCTGCCTGGCCTACGTGCCCGAGGCCAAGGTGGGGGAGTACGTCATCGTGCACGTGGGCTTCGCCCTCAGCGTCCTCGACGAGGCGGAGGCCGCCCGGACCCTGGAGTACTTTCGCCAGCTCGGCGAGGCCGCAGACGCCGAGGAGGCGGGCGCATGAAGTTCCTCTCCGAGTTCCGCGACGCCGACGCGGCCCGTCGCTGCGCCGAGGCCATCGCCAAGACGACCACCAAGCCCTGGACCATCATGGAGGTCTGCGGCGGGCAGACGCACTCCATCATCAAGTTCGGAGTCGACGAGCTCCTCCCCCGCGGCCTCACCCTGGTCCACGGCCCGGGCTGCCCCGTGTGCGTGACCCCGGTCGAGCTCATCGACAAGGCCGTGACCATCGCCGCGATGCCCGGCGTCCTGTTCTGCTCCTTCGGCGACATGCTCCGCGTGCCGGGCTCGGAGGGAGACCTCTTCTCGGTGCGGGCCTCCGGAGGGGACGTCCGCATCGTCTACTCCCCGCTCGACGCGGTCAAGCTCGCCGCCCAGCACCCGGACCGGCAGGTCGTCTTCTTCGCGGTCGGGTTCGAGACCACGGCTCCGGCCAACGCCATGGCCGCGCACCAGGCCCTGCGCCTGGGCCTGGGGAACTTCAGCATCCTCGTGTCGCACGTGCTCGTGCCCCCGGCCATGGAGGCGGTGCTCTCGTCTCCCGCCAACCGGGTCCAGGCCTTCCTGGCGGCGGGCCACGTATGCACCGTCATGGGCCTGGCCGAGTACGAGCCCATCGCGGCGCGCTTCCGCGTCCCCATCGTGGTCACGGGCTTCGAGCCCCTCGACATACTGCAAGGCGTCCTCATGACCGTGCGCCAGCTCGAGGAGGGGCGCGCGGCGGTGGAGAACCAGTACGCCCGCTCCGTGCGCAGCGGGGGCAACCCCGGAGCGCGCGGCCTCATCGCCGAGGTCTTCGAGGTCGTGCCGCGCCAGTGGCGCGGCATCGGGGAGCTCCCCCGGAGCGGCCTCGGCCTGCGCGGACCCTACGCGCGCCTCGACGCGGAGAAGCGCTTCGGCGTGGCGGACCACAAGGTCTCGGAGTCCGGGGAATGCCTGAGCGGCCTCATCCTGCAGGGGCTCAAGAAGCCCCCCGAATGCCCGGCCTTCGGGACCCGCTGCACGCCGGAGCGCCCCTTGGGAGCCACCATGGTCTCTTCCGAGGGGGCCTGCGCGGCCTACCATCGCTACAGGCGGACAGGAGCGGCCCATGAGCGCTGACGGCGGACGAGGGACCCCGTCCATGGAAGGGCCGGTCTGTCCCGTGCCCAAGACCGACCACCCGCGCGTCCAGCTCTCCCACGGCGGAGGGGGAAGGCTCACGCAGCGCCTCGTGGAGGAGGTCTTCCTCCCGGCCTTCTCCAACCCGATGCTCGAGGCCAGGCATGACGGCGCGGTCTTCGAAGTCGGGGGCGCGCGCCTGGCCTTCACCACGGACGCGCACGTGGTCTCGCCCCTCTTCTTCCCCGGAGGGGACATCGGCTCTTTGGCCGTGTACGGCACGGTCAACGACCTGGCCATGTGCGGGGCGCGGCCCCTCTACCTCAGCGCGGCCTTCATCCTGGAGGAGGGGCTGCCCATCGCCGACCTCAAGCGCGTGGCCGCCTCCATGTCCGGGGCGGCCCGGCGCGCGGGCGTGCAGCTGGTCACCGGCGACACCAAGGTCGTGGGCCGCGGCAAGGGCGACGGACTCTTCATCAGCACCTCCGGGATCGGCGTCATCGAGCACCGCCTCACGGTCGCGCCCTCGAGCATCCGGCCGGGCGACGCCGTCATCCTGAGCGGGGACGTGGGACGCCACGGCATGGCGGTCATGGCCGTGCGCGAGGGGCTCTCCTTCGAATCCTCCATCGAGAGCGACGCGGCTCCCCTCAACGGGGTCGTGGAAGCCCTGCTCGGCGCGGGCATCGGAGTGCGCGTCCTGCGCGACCTCACCCGGGGGGGACTTGCGACCTGCCTCGTCGAGCTCGCGGAGGCCAGGGGCGTGCGCATCGACTTCGACGAGGAGCTCGTCCCCGTGCGCGAGGACGTCGAAGGCGCCTGCGAGATGCTCGGGTTCGACCCGCTCTACGTGGCCAACGAGGGCAGGCTCGTGGCCGTCGTGCCCCACGAGCAGGCCGAGGCCGCGGTCGCGGCCATGAGGGCCAGGCCCGAGTCCTCGGACGCCAGGGTCATCGGCAGGGTGGGCCCCGAGGGGCGTCCCAGCGTGGTGCTGCGCAGCTCCATCGGGGCCAGCAGGCTCGTGGACATGCTCAGCGGCGAGCAGCTTCCCCGCATCTGCTAGGACTGGGTCCGAGTCAGCGGCCGGGGACTTGCGCGCCTTTTTAATTCTGTATAATCCAACGACATTTTATCCTCGCCCATGACCGCGCGCATCAGGCACCTCCTCATCGTCGCAGCCTTCTTCGTCACCCCTCTGATCTTCTTCACGAACCTCACCCGCAACCCCTACGTCACCCAGATCTGCCTGCTCAACATCCTCATCTGCGTCGCGGTGGGAGTCCACTTCCTCTGGCCGGCAGCCTCAGGGGGGAGCTTCCTCCTCCCGAGGACCGCGCTCGACGTGCCCCTCGGGGCGGCGGCATGCGCGGCCGCGCTCAGCTGGGGCGTGGCCTTCGTCGGGCACGCGTCCTTCTTCCGCCCCGCCATGCTCTACGAGGGCGTGCGCGTCTCCATCTTCGCGCTGGTCAACGCGGTCCTCCCGTTCTACCTGGCCGCGTCCCTCTGCCGTTCCGAGGACGAGTCCGAGTCCGAATCCCAGTCCAAGCTCAGGCCCGGCTCCCGCGATCCGTCCTGGGACGAGAGCCCTGCCCTGGCCTGGGCGGCCTTCGCCCTGGTCTGGGGAGGCCTCTGGGCCATGTTCCCGCAGATGCGCGGAGCGCGGGCTCCCACCGGGATCTGGCCCCAGGTCTGGGACGGCTACGGCGCCTTCCTCTGGGGACTCGGATTCGGAGGCGCGGCCTGGCTCTCCCGCGCCGGGCGGGTGGCCGACTATCTCCACCTGGCCCTGACCGCGGGTTTCCTGGCCTCGGCCTACGGCGTGCTGCAGTACTTCAACTTCGAGTTCATCTGGCCGAGCATCCTCAACCCCTACGGCGGCAGGTCCGTCTCCACCTTCGGCAACCCGAACTTCCTCTCCTCGTTCAACGTCGTCCTCATGCCCTTGGCCGCCGTGCTCTTCCTGAACAGCCGGACCCTGTCGCGCCGCATCGTCTACGGGACGCTCTTCCTGACCATGGGCACCGCCATCCTCGCCAGCCTCACCCGGTCCTCCTGGGGCGGCACCGTCGCGGCCCTGGGCCTGCTGGCGCTCTCCAAGGACGTGCGCGGCCGCGTGGCCGAGGCCCCTCGCGCCGCGGGCCTGCTCGCCGGGCTGGCCACGGCCGTCATCATCCTCTGGCCGGAGAGCCGGATCGCGGGCTCCTACCACCCGAGCGTCCTGGGCAGGCTCACCGAGATCAAGACCTTCAGCCAGGCGGACGGCTACTACAGCCCGTTCCACCAGCGCGTCCTCATCTGGACCTGCTCGTGGCTGATGGGCGCGGAGAACCCGCTGACCGGAAAGGGCTGGGGCCTCTACGAGCTCTTCTACCCGTTCTACCAGGGGCACCTCCTCGGCGCCATGGAGTTCTTCCGCACCATGCGGACGCACGCCAACAACGCCCACAACGAGATCATGGAGATCTGGGCGCAGACCGGCATCGTCGGGCTCGGCGTCCTCTTCTGGCTGTGGGCGACCTTCTTCCGCAGCCTCGTGCCCCGGTGGCGGTCCGCCCGCAGCGCGCGCGAGAGCCTGGGCTTGGCCGCGGCCTGCGGGGCGGGGGGGATGCTCGCGGACAACCTCCTCAACGTCAGCCTCCACTTCGCCATGCCGGCCTTCATGTTCTGGTGGGCCGCGGGCACGGCCGCGGGCTCCCTCCAGCCTCCGGGGCGCGGCTGGCGGAGCGCCGGCCCTTCGCGGACCGTCCGGGCCGCGGCCGCGGCCGGGGCCCTGCTGCTCCTGGCCGTGTCCTGGTACTGGGTCAGCACCTGGTTCCGCGAGGCGCACTACTTCGAGGGGTTCAAGCTCCTGCGCGGCGGCTCCTCCGCCGCGGCGGTCAAGGAACTCGAGCGCTCCAAGGCCTGGGGCCCGCCCGAGGTCAACGCGATCTACGAGTTGGGGAACGCCTACGCCCGCGTCGAGCGGTTCGAGGACGCGGCCAGGATCTACTCCGACGCCCTCTCGGCCAACGCCGGCTACGACGAGATCTATTTCAACCTCGGCACCATCAAGAGCTCCAGGCTCGGCCAGCCCGGCCAGGCCGAGTCCTACTATCTGAGCGCGCTCGCCATCAACCCCATCTCCCCGGACATCTACACGGCGCTGAGCGCCCTCTACCTGCAGGGCAGCGTCCTCCAGCTCGACAAGGCGGAGCGCCTCCTCGCCAGGGCCCTGAAGGTCTTCCCCAACAACCCCAACCACTGGAACAACCTCGGGTTCGTCATGAGCAACAAGGACCGCTGGGCCGAGGCGGAGAAAGCCTACGTCCGCGCGCTCGAGCTCAATCCCGACCTCCGCGTGGCGGAGAGCAACCTGAGGGTCGTGGTCCGGCGCGCGGGCCTGCCCCCTCCGCCCCTGCTCAGGGCTCTCGACGACCTGCGCGGCCTCGAGGCCCGCCTGCTCCGGAGGGACTACTCGGCCTCCTCCCTCGAGCTGGCCCGGCGCACGGCCTCGGTGCTGCCCGATTCCGCGAAGGCGAACTTCATGCTGGGCACGGTCCTCCTGGCGGGCGGGCGGGACGCGGACGCCCTGGCGCACCTCGAACGGGCCGCGCGCCGCGAGCCCGGCCTCATCGGCGCCCGCCTCAACCTCGCGCGGGCCTATATCCGGCTTTCCCGCAGGGAGGACGCGGCGCGGGAGCTCAAGGCCGTCCTCTCTTTGGACCCCGGCAACGCGGACGCCCGCGCCGGGCTCGCGGTCCTCGGACAGTCGCAATAAATCAGTAATGCGGATAGCCTAAACCTATTAGCGTGAGCCCGAAGACGAGCTCTGTCGGAGCGGTCCTCGCATTGGCCCAAGCCCTGGGCCTGTGCCTTTGCGTCCTGGCGGCGGACGCTTTCGGCCAGGAGCGCGCGCTCAGCCGGCAGATGAAGCTCGGGATCATGTTCTACGAGCGGGGAGAGGACGGCCAGGCCATGGACCGCTTCATGGACGTGCTGACGCGGGGGGAGGCTTCCGAGCGGCCCCTGGCCAACGAGTACATCAACCTGATCACGCAGCGGCTCAACACGGGCGCCCCTCCCAAGGACGCGGCGCCGGGACTCCCCGTCCAGCTCGACCCCGTGGAGAATCCGGGACCCGCGAGAGCCGCGGCTCCGGCGGCCCCCGAGGGCCACGAAGTGGTCGTGGAGCCCGAGGCGCCCAGGATGGTCGCCCCGGAGCCCAAGTCCCGCAAGCGGCCCGCGGTCGAGGTCAAGGAAGAGGAGGAGGAAGCCGCCGAGGAACCGGCGCGGGTGCGGGTGAGCAAGCCCGGCAAGGAGGCGGTCGAGCGGGACATCCGCGCCAAGATCCGGGCCATCTACACGTCCAACCTTGAGAAGCTCCGTGCCATCTCGGACGTCCAGGTCGCCCTCGACAGCGCCGGCAACCCCGACGCTATCGGCATCCCCACGCCCGTCTTCTTCCAGTCCGGCATCGCCTTCAAGAAGACCGCCAAGCCCCTGCTCGAGGCCCTCACCAGCATCGCCTTCTCCCTCAAGAACGCCCAGATCCTCATCATGCCCGAGGGAGCGGCCGTCGGCGACCCGAAGGTGCTCGACATGCGCCGCACCATGGGCATCAGCGCGCATCTCTATACCGCCGGGATCTCGCCCGCCAGGGTCCGGGTCAACCTGCTCTCCAGCCAGGTCGAGATCCCCAAGGCTCTGAGGAATTTCAAAGGCATCCTTCTCGTCTTCGTCTATAACAAGCCCCTGGACCTCGTCATGGAGGGGGAGGCGGCGCACGACGCCGGCCCCACGGTCTCGCTGGGGGTGCAGCCCGAGCGGGTCGACCCCGGCCGCGGCGAGGGCTCGGTCATCGAGTTCTCCGTGCTCGAGCCGCCGGCCGGTCTGGCCTCGTGGAGGTTCCGGCTCCTCCGGCCCTCGCTCGAGGAGGGGGAGGACCTCGCCCCCTTGAACGACGTCGTGGGCTCGGGGCCTGTCTTCCATCAGATCTATTGGAACGGCCGCAAGAACTACTTCGGAGACCCCATGCCCGCCGGCCGCTACGAGTGCGTGCTGACGGCCACGGACGGCAGGAACCGCTCCCGCACCCTGCACCGCTGGATCACGCTCGCGGGCGCCCCGTCGCCCGAACGGCCGTCCGTCCGCTCCAGGAAGCCGGTGGGCGAGGTCGAGGCCGCTCCCGCGGGCCCGCCTCCCGCGGACCTCGGGTCCGGAGGCTTGGATTCCCCGGAATCCCTGGTCAAGGGCGTCACGGTCGGCAAGGCCGTCTCCTCCAAGCGGCCGGCCCGTGCCCGCAAGTCCCGGGCCTCGGCCAAGCGCAAGCTCGCGGCCGCGGCCCAGGACAAGGCCGAGCCCGACGCGGAGGGTCAGCCGACGGCTCCGGCCGGCGCCGCAGCAGCCGGCGCCAAGGACTTCGAGCTCTCTTTCGCCCCGGATTCCCCGGAGCTCTCGCCGGAGGCGGAGGCCGTCATCGATCAGGTGGGGGCGGTCCTCGAGAACGACAAGAAGAGCACCTTGGAGATCACCGGCCACGCCGCCGGGGCTGGCCTGGAGGCCGCGGCCCTGGCCAAGAAGAGGGCCGGCGACGCCGCGGATCGCCTGATGCGCAAATACGGCGTGCCGCCGGAGCGGATCGTCATCCGTTCCTCGGCCTCGGACGCGGACAAGGTGGAGATCAAGCTGACGGAAGCGGCGGCGGAGACGCCCTGAGGAGCGCATGGAGATCGACCCTCTCATCGAACAGCTGGCCTTCGGCAAGACGACGCCGAAACTCTCCCGCTGCATGGGCATCTACCTGAGCCCGGAGGTCATCTACGTCTCCGAGGCGCACGTGGCCAAGGGCAAGGTCGTGGTGGACCACCTGGTGCGGGTCCCCGTCCCCGTGCCCGAGGCCGGCAAGGAGGGCGGGACCACCCCGACCCTGGCCACCGATTTCCTCTCCGACATCCCCAAGCTCTCGGCCCTCATCCGGCAGGCCATCTCCCAACTGAGATGGAACTCCAAGGACGTGGTCATCACCCTCTCGCATCACCTCGGGCTCCTGCGCTACTTCACGATGCCCGAGGTGGAACGCCGGTTCTGGAAGTCCGCCATCCCGCTCGAGGCCAAGAAGTTCATCCCGGTGCCCCTGGACATGCTGTCCTTGGACTACCAGGTGTCCCCCATGCCGGCCGGCCCGGACAACAGACCCAGGCAGGCCGCGCTCGTGGCGTGCGTCCCCTCCAAGAGCCTGCCGAACATCACCGCGCTGATGGGGGCGCTCGGCCTGCGCGTGATCGGCCTCGAGGTCGCCCCGTGCTCCGTGCTGAGGCTCTGGAACTCCATCGAGCCCGGCAAGCTGCGCGAGCCCTACGGCCAGGTCCACTTCGACGGCGGCAGCGTGCGCGTGCTCATCTCCGACAAGGGCATCCCGGTCTTCTTCCGCGAGGTCTTCCTCGGCCCCGAGGCCTACGTCTCCGACCAGCGCAAAGTGGACCTCGGCGGCTGCGTGGCCTTCGCCCAGAAGCAGCTCAGCATCCCCAACCTCGCCGCGGTCCGGGTGAGCGGCTCCACGCCGGAGCTGGCCGCCTGGAAGGACGTCTTCGCGGGCGAGCTCTCCATGCCGGTCGAGAACCACGACACCGCGGGCCTGCTCGGCATCAAAGGCGGGGACTGGGGCGGTTTCTCCTCCGTCGGAGCCGCCCTCCGCTACATCGTCCCGTCCATGCTGACGCTGGAGCTCAGCCCCGTGGGGAAGATCGGGGACCCCGAGCGCCTCGCGGTCAAGTACTTCTTCGGGTTCTCGCTCCTCGCCGCCGCCTATTTCCTCGGCGCGGGGGCCTGGCAGAACGTCAACCTTTGGCTCAAGTCCCGGACCCTGCATTCCTTCGCCCCGCAGCCGGACATCGAGACCATCTTCAAGGGGAAGAGTTCGACGGAGATCGAGGCCATGCTCGCGTCCATGCAGGTGCAGTCCGCGGCCCTGCCCGAGCTCGGGCCCTCGCGGATGAGGGTCGTCCCCGTGCTCAAGGCCATCGTGGACGCCCTGCCCGAGAAGGTGTGGCTCACGCGGGTCTCGGTCAGCAACCCGCTCAAGCCCGGGCTCGCCAATCCGCACGAGATCCGCCTCAACGGGCACTCCATGGGCGCCAACGTGGGCGACGAGCAGCAGAAGGCCCTCGACTTCAAGGACAACCTCTCCCGGTCGCCGGCTCTCAACAAGATCTTCGACGACATCAACATCCAGATCAGCCGCCAGACCCAGACCGGCGAGACCGGGCCGGGCTCGGCGGTCGAGCGGGACGCCTACAAGCGGAAGCTCGAGCAGAGGACGATGTTCGACATCGTGTTGAAGGTGCGCAAGAAGACGCCATGATCCAACTCGACTTCGGCGGCCTGGCCAAGAGGTTCCAAGAGGACCTGACCCTCGTCGTCTCCGTGGTCCGGGAGAAGGGCCTCGCGCACTTCGGCCGGCCCCTCGTCGTCGGACTGGCCCTGGTCTTCGCGTCCAACACCTTCTTCTACAAGCCGGCGGCCAAGAAGGTCCGCGCGATCAACGCCAAGATCGTGACGGCGCAGTCCGTCTCCCAGTACGCGGAGGATTTCCGGGCCAGGCGCGACCGCCTCTCGTGGTCCTACGGCCAGCTGCCCCGGCTCGAGGACCGCGAGCAGTGGCTCTTCAAATCCCTCGTGGAATCCCTGAAGGCCGAGAACATCGTGCCGGACAAGCTCCCTCCCATGGGAGAGAGCGAGGTGAGCGGCCTCATCACTCAGCAGGCGAGCATGGGGACCTCGGTCAAGTTCATGGAAGCGGTGCGCTGGCTCAACCGGATCGAGACCGGCACGCCCCTCATCCACATCCAGGCCGTCAGCCTCGTCAAGAAGCAGGGCGCGATCATCGGCGTCACGGACGTGACCTGCGAGGTCACGACGATCATCCCCAAGCAGAGGTTGGACCGATGACCGTACATGGCGAGGGGATGGTCGATAACGGGGTCGTGGGGGAGAGACCATGAGGACCCGGGGCTCGCTGGGCTGGCTCTTCCTGGCCGTGGTGCTGGCGGTCCCGGCCGTCATGTACTACAAGTCCTACACGGCCAAGGAGCGCGAGCGCAAGCTGGCCGACAAGGCGAAGGTGCGCGTGCCGGAGGGGCCGCTCTTCCCGGAGCCCTCCAACGGCCAGAAGTTCACTAATCCCATCAACACCGCCGGCCCGGCAGGGGACGTCCCCGCCGCGGCCGCCGCCCTGAGCACCGAGGCCGCTACGCAGGCCGCCATCACGGCCGTGGATGCCGCCCTGCCCGCCGCCCAGCCCGACCCTGCCGGGCCTCCGCCGCAGCAGGACGCCTCGGCGCCGGTCCCGGCCGAGACCCCGGCGCCTGCGCCCCAGGCGCAGCCGGCGGCCCCGACGCAGACCACACAGTCCCAGCAGCCGCAGCCCGCCCGGCCCGAAGCCCAGCCCGCTCCCGCCGACGCCCCGGCCGCTGCCGCAGCACCCGCGGCGACGCCTCCTGCGGCGGCGGAGGTCGCGGTCAGCACCGCCGATCTGGTCGCCGTGGATTGGCGCGACCCGCTGCTCTCCCCCTACGACCAATTCCTGGTCGAGCAGGAAGAGCTCGAGAAGCTCATCAAGAAGAAGGAAGTCGAGGAAGCGGCCAAGCAGGCCAGGGCCCAGCGCGAGCGGCCCGTGGATCAGACCCTCAGCCTTCAGGGGATCGTGACCATGCCCGACGGCAACAAGGCCATCATCAACAACGACATGTACGGCGAGGGGGAATGGATCGGCAACACCGGCGTCAAGGTCGTCAAGATCTCGCAGAACTCGGTGACGTTCGCGCATAAAGGACGGACGTTCTCGAAGCGCATGCAATGACGGACCGCAGCAGCGTCAGGGGGAACATCATGATGACAGCAAAGCGCACCGCGAAGCGGCTCGGAGCAGTCGGCCTGGCCATCCAGATCGTCCTCTCCACCTCGGGGCCCGCGTTCGCCCAAAGGAGGCGCGAGGAGCCCGTGGCCAACCCCGACTTCAAGGGGACCCAGTCCGGCCCCGTGGGCGAGGCAGGCCCGCTCGGGGTGCCCACCGACGAGGGTCCGGCCCCCGGAGGCGACGCGCCCGAGGCGCCCGCCAGGCCCGTGGGCGGCATCCAGATCGGAGCCGCGTCGCCGGCCAAGGCCGCGCCCGCCTCCCCGCTCAACCCCTTGGAGACGCGGGTCACGGTCCGGGTGAAGGGAGCGCCGCTGGCCACCTTCCTCGACACCATCTCCGCCCAGTCCAAGGTCAACTTCATCATCACGGAGGGGCTTGAGACCAAGCAGATCACCGCCTTCCTGCAGAACGTGACCGTGCGCGAGGCCCTGCAGATCCTCCTCGAGATCAAGGGGCTGACCTACCAGCAGATCGGCAAGAGCAACACCTTCGTTATCGCGCCCAGGTCCAAGGCGGCCGAGCCGGTCATCACCCGCATCTACACCCTCGCCTATGTCCCGCTCATCCCGGTGGGCACCGTGGACTCGGACCAGGCGGCCATCACCCCCGGGTCGAACGCCGGAGGAGGAGGAGGAGGGTCGGGCTCCAGCGGAGAAATCTCGATGGTCAGCGTCATCCAGAGCGTGCTCAGCAAGGGCGGCAAGATCGCCCTGGAGCCCCGGACCAACTCGATCATCGTCACCGACATCCCGGAGTCCTTCCCTCAGGTCGAGCAGATCATCGTCGAGCTCGACAAGAAGACCCCGCAGGTCATGATCGAAGCCCAGATCGTGGAGATCAACTCCGACCGGGCACGGGAACTGGGCTTCGAGTGGGGCGGCGCCAACGGAGAGCTCGCGAGCTTCACCGCGGGCAAGCGCGACACCTCCTTCCCCCTGAACCTGCCGAGGAACCTCGGCAACGCGCACTTCTTCGACCCGATCTCCAACGACCTCAGCGGCACGGGCGCGACCTCCAACGCCGCCACGGCCGCGACGGACGCGACGGCCGCCGGAGCCAGCGCGGCCGGCGGCGCCACCGGAGCGCCCACCTCGGGCACGAGCCTCACCTCGGCCATCTTCGACCTGACCTCGCTGAAGGTCGTGCTGCGAGCCCTGGTGAGCCGCTCCGAGGCCCGGTTCCTCGGCAAACCCAAGGTCCTCACCCTCAACAACAAGCCGGCCATCATCCAGATGCAGCGCAACTCCGCGGTGGCCACCCAGCAGCAGTCCTCCTCCTCCGGAGGAGGCGTGGGAACGGCCTCGGTCACGGTCGAGCGCGTGCAGACCGGGCTCGTGCTCCGGGTCACCCCGCAGATCAACAAGGAGGGCTACATCACGATGCTGGTCCAGCCCACCTTCACGGACGCGCAGGAGGCCGCCATCTCCTCGAGCGCGCAGAGGATCTTCGACCCCATCTCGAGGGGAGCCTCCACCCTGGTCCGCGTCAAGAACGGCCAGACCCTGGTGCTCGGCGGCCTGCTGCAGTCCACCGAGACCAAGGTGGTCCGCAAGGTCCCGTTCCTGGGCTACATCCCGCTCGTCGGCTGGCTCTTCACCTCCACCAGCAGCCGCAGGACCAACACGGACCTGGTCCTCTTCATCACTCCGACCATAGTCGGAGACTAGCCGAAGGCTAGTCTCCGACTAGGTGCCAGGCTTGGAGCTCAGCGGCCGGAGTTCAGGGCAAGCCTGGCTCCTCTATCCCGGGAAAGGCTGGTCTCCGACTAGGTGCCAGGCTTTAAGGCGATAAAACGGTATTCGGCTTGTTTTTCAAGCCGATCTCCGTTTTCGGGCTGGTATTAACAGCGCTGATATCATACATTTCCTCTTGAACATTCCCATTCACGGAGTTATACTTCAGATATGCAGAAGCCCCCTTTAGACCAGATCCTGCTCCAGAGCAACGTCCTCAACCCCGACCAGCATCAGAAGGCCGTCAAGACCGCCCAACAGGCGCGCTGCCAGTTCGCCGAGGCGGTCATCAAGCTCGGGTTCGCCACGGAGGAGGACATCGCCATCGCGGTGTCCAAGCAGATCGGCATCCCCTATGCCTCCAAGGAGAACAAGATCCTCAAGGCGGAGAAGGGCCAGGACCTCGAGAAGCTCATCAACGAGTCCTTCGCCCGCGAGAACCTGGTCCTGCCCCTCTTCCTCGACGAGGGCGTCATCGCGGTGGCCGTGGCCAACCCCGACAACATGGTGATGATGGACAACCTCAAGCTCCTCACCAACCGCGAGGTCCAGCCCTTCGTCGCCACCAAGACCCAGATCATCAAGGCGATCGACGAGTTCTACCAGGGCGGCGGCCGCGAGATCATCGAGAAGACGATGGACAAGCAGCAGTCCTCGCAGACCGAGACCGAGGAGATGCCCGACTCGGACGTGAAGCTCGACCTCGACAAGGACACCTCGGCCGGGGGACAGGACGCCCACGCGGTGGCGCTCGTCAACGCCATCCTCAAGCAGGCCGTGGCCGAGCGGTGCTCGGACATCCACCTCGAGTGCTACGACGAGCGCGTCATGCTGCGTTTCCGCATCGACGGCTGCCTCTACGAGCGCATGCCTCCGCCGAAGAGCCTCTTCAGCCCCGTGGTCTCCCGGTTCAAGATCCTCTCCAAGCTCGACATCGCCGAGCGCCGCCTGCCCCAGGACGGCACCTTCTCGATGAAGATCCAGAACAGGGTCATCGACCTGCGCGTCAGCATCTGCCCCACGGTCTACGGGGAGAAGCTGGTCATGCGCTTGCTCGACAAGGGGGCGGTGGAGCTCAACATCGACAAGATCGGCCTCGAGCCCGAGCAGAAGGAGGACTTCCTCCGGTGCGCCGGGCTCCCTCACGGCCTCATCTTCCTCACCGGTCCCACGGGCTCCGGCAAGACCACCACCCTCAACACGGTCCTCAACACCATCAAGACCCCCGAGCTCAACTTCATGACCATCGAGGACCCCGTCGAAATCAAGCTCGAGGGCATCAACCAGGTCCAGGTGCGCGCCAACATCGGGCTCACCTTCGCCGCGGCCCTGCGCTCCTTCCTGCGCCAGGACCCGGACGTCATCCTCGTCGGAGAGGTCCGCGACCAGGAGACCGCCCAGACCTGCCTGCGCGCCGCGCTCACCGGCCACCTCGTGCTCTCGACCCTGCACACCAACGACGCCCTCTCCACGGTCGTGCGCCTCATCGACCTCGGCATCGAGCCTTTCCTCCTCTCGGGCTCCCTCGTGCTGGCCGCGGCCCAGCGCCTCGTGCGCGTGCTCTGCCCGATCTGCAAGAAGCCCTACAAGCCCGACCCGGCCGACGCCAAGATGGTCGTCGAGCAGGCCATGCTCAAGCCCGAGGACCGGCCCAACCTCGAGACGCTCATGTTCTACAAGGAGAAAGGGTGCGACAAGTGCGCCCGCACCGGCTACGGCGGCCGCAAGGCCATCCTCGAGGTCTTCCCCATCGAGAAGGAGATGCGGGAGATCATCTACAAGTACGGCGGGGACCTCACCCGCCTGCGCGCCGTGTCCGAGAAGCTGGGCAAGCTCAGCCTCCGGGCCAGCGGCTGGCGCAAGGTCCTGCGGGGACTGACCACGGTGGAGGAAATCATGTCCATCACGATGGGAGACTAGACCCATGGCACGCTTCGCCTACACGGTCCAAGACAGCAAGGGCGAGACCATCTCGGGCTCGCTGGAAGCCAACGACGAGAACGACGCGATCGGCGTCCTCCAGGGCAAGGGCTACTTCATCCTCTCGATCTCGTCGGACAAGAGCGCCCGCTCGTCCTTGGCCGGCAAGGCCGCCTCAGCCACCTCGGCGAGCGTCGCCGAGACCGACCTCGTCTTCTTCGCCGAGCAGCTGGCCACGCTCCTCAACGGAGGCGTGCCCCTGGTGCGCGCGCTCTCGCTGCTGGGCGAGCACTCGAGCTCCAAGGGCCTGCAGCTCGCCGTGGGCCAGGTCACCAAGGACGTGGCCAGCGGCACCGCCCTCTACAAGGCGCTGGAGAAGCACCCGAAGGCCTTCGACTCCCTATGGGTCTCCCTCGTGCAGGCCGGAGAGATGGGCGGCCAGCTCCCGAAGTCCCTCAAGCAGATCGGCGCCTACCTCTCCGCCCAGTCCGAGATGAAGGCGAAGGTCGTCACGGCCCTCGCCTACCCCGGCATCCTCTTCTTCATCTCCATGGGCGTGCTGACCTTCTTCATCGTCAAGATCGTGCCCGTCTTCTCGGACATCTTCAAGCAGTTCGGCGTCCAGCTTCCGCCGCTGACCAAAGCCATCATCCTGATCTCCGACGTGCTGGTCCACCACCTGGCGGCCCTGGTCTTCGTGATCGTCGGGTTGGCGTTCGTGTGGAGGGCCTACACCTCCACCGAGTCGGGCAACGTGACCAAGTGGAAGCTCATCTTCGGGATCCCCTTCTTCGGCCAGTTCATCATGAACATCCTCGTGGAACGCCTGCTCACCACGATGTCGGCCCTCATCGAGAGCGGCGTGAGCATCCTCAACACCATCACCGTGCTCGAGGGCGTCTTCACGAACAACATCATCTTCCAGCGCTTCCTGCGCATGGTGCGCAACGACGTCGCCAGCGGCAAATCCATCTCCGGCGCCTTCAAGAAGACCGGGGTCCTGCCTCCCTTGGTCACCGAGATGATGTTCATGGGAGAGGAGTCGGGCAAGCTCCCCGAGATGCTGGTCACCCTCTCCGGGTTCTACCGCGAACAGATCGAGCAGTTCACCCGCCGGTTCACGGCCATCATCGAGCCCATCATGGTCGTGGGCATCGGCATCGTGGTCGGCACCATCGTGCTTGCCGTGTTCCTGCCTATCTTCAAGATGTCATCGCTGGGGGCTAAATGATTCACAACTTGAACACAGGTCGTCCTCAGGTTGCACAGATGCAGGGGCTATGCTATAGGAATGGAGGGTCCCCCGTCATGAGAAGGCGCCCCCGGCGCGCAGGATTTACGCTCATCGAGCTCGTGGTCGTGGTGACCATCATCGGCATCATCGCGGCCTACGGCATCCCGCAGTACATGAGGGCGGTCGAGTCCACCAAGGCCGACGACGCGATCTCCGCGGTCCGCACCCTGGCCGCGGCCAACCGGATGGCCACCATGGACGCGCGGGCGACGACCTTCCGCGCCGGCCAGCTCACGGACTCCTGCAACGCGGGGACCTGCCCCGACACGGGGGCCAGCGACGGCTGCGAGCTCCTCAAGTGCAAGTACATGGCGGCGCAGGAGTGGAGCAAGCGGCCTTACGAGTTCTGGGCCGCGAACGGCAGCGTCACGACCTCCTGCGGGGGGAAAACGTTCTCTTCGAAGGCCTGGGTGGCCTGCGCCGGCCGGCGGAGCAACGCGACCGGGGTCTACGTCACGTGGGCGTTCGCAGTGGATCTCAACGGCACGCTCGAGGCGGTCGGCACGAACGCGCCGTCGGTGACGGGCCTGTAGCGCCGGTCCGACCGAGGGGAGCCGGACATGGATGGGGAACGCGGTTCGACCTTCATCGAGGTCTCGATCGCGATGCTGCTCGTGGCGATCGTGACGAGCTCCGTCTTCAGCGTGGCCATCACGGCCCGCCAGGGCGGGGGCCGCGCCATGCGCCGGCTCATCGCAGACCAAGCCGCGCGGCAGCTGACCGAGAGGCTCAAGGGCTACGTCACCGGCGACGACTCCCAGACCGCGATCGACTGGGGCTTCCGCGGGCCTTCCAGCGGCACGACCGCGGCGGGCAACTGGACCATCAACGGCGCCGCGGCCATCAACGACGACGGCACCATCACCGATTCCATGGGCAACGTCAACGCCCTGAGCGTGGGCACCCACACCCTGACCAGCGGGGTGCTCCCGGCCTGGTTCAGCGCTCCGCCGTACAACGCGTCCGTGCGCTACGTCGTCAGGAGGATGGAGCTCTTCTCCGGAGGGGCCATGGACCCGACCGGAGGGGTCGCCAATACGGAGACCCGCAGCATCCCCGAGGTGGACGTCTATGTGGACTGGGATGAGCCCTAAGAGACGCGGCTTCACGCTCGTCGAGCTGCTCATCGCGCTCGCGCTGAGCTCGACGGTGCTCATCGCCCTGATGAGCGTGCTCGCCTCCCTGCTGCGCTCCCACGTGGACACCACCCTCAAGGGCGAGGTCAGCGGCTGGACCGTACTCGCCCTCGACCAGCTCAACAGGGAGGTCGAGGAGGCCACCTTCATCGCCGCCCCGGCGCCCAAGACCAGCGGGAACGTGCTCTCCGGCTGCACCAATTTCTCGAGGGTCCTCTACGACGCCGTCTGCACCGGGTCCTGCCCGGGTGAGGGGCGCCTCGACGTCAACACGGCGGTGACCGCGTTCTACTACTGCCGCAGCACGGACATCGGCGGAGGCATGCCCGGCCTCGTCCGCAAGTACGCGATCGGCAACGCCCTCGTCTGCCCGGACAACATCCCCGCGGCCCCGTGCACGGCCGGCGCGCATGGCCCCACCTCCGGCGCCGACGTGATCGTCCGGAACTTCCATTTCCGCGACGACGACGCCACCTTGAGCCCGACGATCTTCGCCAACCGCGGGGACGGCATCGAGATGCACTTCGCGGTCGGGTTCATGACCCGGCCGACCTCCGGGCCCGGCGCCTCGATCCCGGTCGCCAACAACCTCAAGGTCGACACCTTCGTGCGCGCGAACAAGCCGTACACCTATCGGCCCACGGACACCGGCACGACTGATTGAGACTCCTAATGACCAGGAACGAACGGGGCTCCGTGATGGTGCACGTTCTCGTCACGAGCGTCATCATGGGCATCCTCGCGGCCGGGATGATGACCATCGTCCTCATGCAGTACCGCCTCATCCACCGGCAGGCCTACGGGAGCATGGGGGAGAAGTACGACGAGATGGCCCTCTCCATGCTCGTCTCCTTCTGGGGCGCCAACCAGACCGTGTGCCAGAACATGGCGGGCTCCCACACGGACGCCATCTCCTACACCTG
Organism: Elusimicrobiota bacterium; assembly: GCA_016218545.1. Lineage (GTDB taxonomy): Bacteria > Elusimicrobiota > Elusimicrobia > UBA1565 > UBA9628 > JACQWX01. The sequence goes on along the minus strand of JACRDQ010000039.1, from coordinate 94,829 downwards.
CTCGGGCACGCCGGGGTCCTGCCCGTGCACCTGCACCCCGAGCAACTCGTTCTACCCCGTCATCACCGTCGGCGCCGCGGGAGCCGACGGCAGCTGCTCGATCAGCGCGGCCTTCGAGCGCCTCGTGCCTTGACGCCCTCCCCTGCCCCCAGCCTCATCGTCAGCGCCGACGACTTCGGGAGCACCCCGGGCGTCAACGAGGCGGTCTCGCTCGCCCACCGGCACGGCGTCCTCACCCACGCCAGCCTCATGGTCCGCGGAGCCGCCGCGTCCGAGGCGGTCCGCATCGCCGGGGAGAATCCAGGCCTGGGAGTGGGCGTGCACCTGGAGCTCTGCTCCGACGCGCCCGCGGCCTGGGGCTTGAAGTCTTTCCTGAGCGGGGGCAGGGGCTTGGCCGAGGAGATCGAGGAGCAGGTGCGGCTTTGCCTTTCCTTCGGCATCAAGCCGACCCATCTCGACAGCCACCTCAACGCCCACGTGCATCCCACGGTCTTCCCGCTCGTGGTGGCGGCGGCCCTGCGCCACGGCATCCCGCGCGTGCGCCTGACCGGCGGGGAGGCGGGCCTCAGGGCCCGATTCGGGGGACCGGGCACGGCGCCTGCCCTGGCCCTGGGCTGCGTGTTCGCGGCCCTGCGGCTGCGGCTCAAGGGTCTCCTGCCCGCGGACGGCCGGGTCACCTCCCCGGACAGGACCTTGGGCTTGCTGCGCTCAGGGATGATGACCGAGGACTATCTCCTGTGGCTGATCCCGAGGCTCCCAGCGGGCGTCACCGAGCTCTACCTCCACCCCACCACGGATCCCACGGCCCGCTCGGAGTCCGGACCCACCCCGACCCACCACTCCCACGCGGAATACCTCGCCCTGCGGAGCCCCGCGGTCCGGGAGAGCCTATCCCGGTCCGGGGTCAAGCTGGCCGGGAGCGTCAGGCCGGCCGGGGCAGGACCAGGCTGAAGCTCGCCCCACGCCCCAGGCCCTCGCTCTCGGCATCGATGGTCCCGCCGTGCTTCTGCAGGATGCGCAGGGCCGAGGAGAGCCCCAGGCCCGAGCCCCCGGCCTTGGCCGTGGTGAAGAAGGGCTGGAAGATCCTGCCGAGGTCCTCCGGAGCGATGCCGTGGCCGTCGTCCGAGACCTGCAGCACGTAGCAGGCGCCGCTCCCGAAGAGCATCCACTCCAGGCCGGCCGAGCGCCTGGTCAGGGTCACCCTCACCGTGCCTCCCTTGCCCACGGCATCCACGGCGTTCTGCAAGACCGCGGAAACGGCCTCGTGGAGCAGGGAAGGGTCCCCGATCATGGGCGCCTCCTCCTTGAGGCCGGAGGTGACGAGGCGCACGCCCTTCTTCATGGCCTGGCGACCGACGGACCCCACGGCGGAAGCCGCGGCCTCGGCCAGGTCCATGGGAGAGCGGTCCATCTCCTCGATGCGGCCCAGGTCGAGGAGGGTCTTGAGGATCTCCTTGCAGTGCTTCGCGGACTCCTGGATCTGGCGGAGGTCCGCGACCGCCTTCTTGGAGTCCGGGAACTCGGCCTCGAGCAGGTCCGCGTTGACCATGATCGTGGTCAAGGGCCCCTTGATGCGGTGGGCGACCTCGGCGGAGAGGCGGCCCAGGCTCGAGAGGCGCTCCGCCGCCGCCACCTGGTCGCGCAGGCGGCGCTCGCGGAAACTCTGGGCGAACTGCATGTCGCGGGAGAGCACGGCCAGCAGGGCCGACATCACCCATAGGAACATGAACTGGACCCAGAAGTCCTGGCTGACCGGGAGGCCGCGGCCCGGCCTCCACGCCGCGACCAGGAAGAGCACGGAGACGACCAGGGCGATGGCCAGGCTCTGCGCGATGCTCCTGGTCAGGGCGGCGCCGAAGATGATGAGCAGGAAGATCAGGTAGAGTTCCGGCATGGGTTTGGTCCAGGCCAGTGCCACGGTCGCCAGGACCCCGTCCGTGAGGAAGAGCCCGACCTGGAACCTCCAGGTGGAGAGCAGGGAGGCGGGCGCCAGGCGGATGAGCCCCAGGGTCGCGGTGAGGAATACCAGCAGGAAACCGAATCTCGGCAGCCAGGAGGCGGCGTCCTGGCGGTGGGTGAGGAAGATGAGCATGAGGACCGCCATGAGCAGTCCCTGGAAGGCGAAGTAGACCGGCCTGCGCCCGTCCGCTGCCGTGCTAGAGGCGCTCATGGGGCGGGACGAAGCGGTAGCCCACCTTGGGCACGGTCTCGATGAGGTCCGCGCCGGCGCCGAGCTTGCGCCTGATGTTCTTGATGTGGGTGTCCAGGCTGCGGGTGCTCACCGGCATGCCGTAGGAGGAGGTGTTGTCGATGAGCCAGCCGCGGGTGTGCGCCCTGCCCGGCTGGGAGGCCAACAGGAAAAGGATCTCGAACTCCTTGGGCTGGAGCCGCAGGGGGCGGCCCTTGTAGCTGGCCCCTCGGCTGGAGGCGTCGAGCTTCAAGCCTCCGATGCTGACCGCGTCCAGCCCGGCATGAGGCCGGGCGCGCCGGAGCACGGCCTGGATGCGGGCCATGAGCTCCATGGCGCCGAAGGGCTTGACGACGTAGTCGTCGGCGCCCATGTTGAGTCCGATGACCTTGTCGCCCTCGCCCGACATGCCGGTCAGGAAGATGACCGGGATGGTCCGCGTGGCCGCGTTCTCCTTGAGCGCCTTGAGCACGTGCCTGCCGTCCGAGCCGGGAAGCCGGATGTCGAGCAGGATGAGATCGGGCTTCTCGCTGATGGCCGTGGCCAGGGCCTTGGAGGGGTCCCTTACCGCGGTCAGGGCGAAGCCGCCCTGGGAGGCCAAGGTCTTGTCGACGGCCTCGATGATGCAGGACTCGTCTTCGACCATCATGATGCGCGGCATGGGAGTGTGGCCCCATTATAGGGAATTCACAACTCGCACACAAATCGCCCACACATCGTCCAGGCAAGTGGGATATACTATCCTCAGGAGCCGGCGCACTAGCCGCCTCCTGGAGGTAGCGCAATGAAGAAGAAAGCTTTACGAGGCTTCACCCTGATCGAGCTGCTGGTCGTGGTCCTCATCATCGGCATCTTGGCCGCGATCGCGGTGCCCCAGTACTTCAAGGTCGTGGAAAAGGGCAAGTTCGCCGAGTCCATGCAGTGGCTCTCCGGCCTCAAAGGCGCTCAAGAGCGCTACCTCGCCAAGAACGGCACCTACGCGTCGGGGGCCATCGCCGCGACCACCTTCGACGTCAACCTGGGCACCATGAAGTACTTCACCGGGTCCGACCTCACGCAGACGACCACGCCCTCGTGGCTCCTCACCCTCACCCGCAAGACCCCGACCCCGGCCGTGTACGGCGCCTACGTGGTGACCTACATCGCGCCTCCGGGAACCATCTCCTGCAGCGTGCAGGCCTGCACCGACGACCTTCTGCCCTAGCTCGGCGCAGACGGCTTTCGGGAAGAACCCCGGGCCCGGGAACGGGCCCGGGGTTCTTTTATGGGAGGACCGCGGCCCGAGCCGAGGCGTCCCGGGCCGCCTTGGCGTCGCCCATGGCGAGACAGCACCTGGCCAGGAGCTCGAGGGCTCCGCGCTGGCCCGGGTCAGCCGAGAGCGAGGCCTCCAGGAGCTCCCGGGCAGAGGCCCACTGGCCCGCAGTCATGCGGATGACAGCCAGCCTCCTGTAGGCGAGCCTCCGGACGTCCGGGGGCGCCTCGGGAATGAACCCCCGGACCGCGAGCTCCTCGGCGCGCGCGAGCATGCCCCATTCCAGGTAGTAGCTGGCGAGCCTGAGCGCGGGGTACGGGTCCCTGGGCGCCGCAGCCGCGGCTTCGCTCGCGAGCACGAAGCCTGAGCGCCACTTGAGCTGGGCTCCGGCGCAAGCGGATGCCATGACCCCGGCCAGGAGGAGCGCGGCGCCTCCTCCCCAGCCCTTGAGACGGCCTTTAAGTTGGCTTGCGGCCAGGATGGCTGCGCCTGCCATGGGAGCGTAGAGATAGCGGTCCGCGGCCAAGGCTCCGAAGGGCACGATGTTGGAGACCGGAAGGAGCGCGCAGAAGGCCCAGAACAGGCCCAAGCCCCAAACGCGCCTCAGCTTGGCTCCCCAGACCGCCAGGCCCGCGGCCAGGGCCAAGACAGCGGCCATGAGCACGGACTCGGCCATAAAATGGGGGGAAAGGAGGAAGCCGTAAGGCTCCCTCAAGCCCACGGGCCAGAAAGCCAGGGACACGGTCTTGAAGAGGCCGTGGGACGCAAGCTGGAAGTGCTCCACCCAGCCGCCTCCCCAGGGCCCGCGCTGGGACACCAAGCCCAGGACCCAGGCTCGGGCCAGGACGTAGAGGATGCCGGCGACGACGAAGACCGCCAACCGCTTCAAGGCCGGTCGAATCGAAGGCCCGTCCGGAGACTCCAGCCGATCCAAGGCAGCCAGCACAGGGATCAGGAAGAGCGAGGACTCCTTGGACAGCAGGGCCAGACAGAAGGCCCCGACGCTCAGGAGGAGCCGCGACCCGCGGGCACGGAAGCCCTTCGCCGGCCCTGCATAGAGGAGCAGGGAGACCAGGCAGAAACCCAGGGAGAGCAGGCTCGGCCTGCCTCCGGCGTAGGCCACGCTCTGCGCCTGGACCGGATGGCAGCAGAAGAGCACGGCCCCGGCCCAGGCGTGCGGCCCGGTCCCGGTGAGGCGGAGCAGCAGGGCCAGGACCAGCAGGGTGTTGGCCCCGTGCAGGAGGCTGTCATGGAGGTGGAACCAGAAGGCCGAAGCGCCGGCAGGGAGGCTGTTCAAGGCATAGCTCAGGCCCAGCAAAGGCCTCCAGATGAGCCTGGAGAGCGAGCGCTCCGAGAGCAGAGCCGTGTGGTCGTAGAGGAACCGCGGCCACTGGCTCGGATCCCTGAGCACCGGGTTGTGCACCACGTAGAAGAGGTCGTCGAGCACGAACCCGTTCCAGAGGCTCGGAAGGAAGACCAGGACCGAGAACGCCAAGAGCGCGGCAGGGCCGAACGCCGGGTGGAAGGCCTGGGGTCCCGTGGAAGGCGGGTTCGGGGTCACGGCGGGCTTAGAGCCTATCCCAATTGCTACGATGGCCCTGGAAGCCCGGAGACCGTGCCGAAGTCGAGGCGGGCAGGCGGGGGAATACCCGCAGCGGTATTTCCCCGCCTGCCCAACGATGAGTTCGGCCGGTATCAGGGCTTCCCGAAGGGCGAGGCCGATTCCGGCCCGTCTGCGTCGTTGGAGCGGCGAGGACATACCGCTGCGGGTATGCCCTCGCCGCTCCGCCTATCATCCGGGCCAGACTCGACCTCGCCAGGGCCATCGTAGTAATTGGGATAGGCTCTTACGCCCTGACGGTCTCGGGCTCGGGCCGGCTGACCTTGGCCGTCCCGCGGTCCAGGGCCCTGCGGTGGAGCGAGAACAGGACGAACCCGAAGGCGGCCCATATGAGCTCGCGCAGGTGCCGCGCCAGACCGAAGGCGAAGCCCGTGGCGGCAGGGTAGCCCAGGCCCACGAAGATGGCGGTCTTGCCCGCCTCCTGCGTGCCGATCTTGGCAGGCACCATGAAGAAGGCGCCGTCCACGGCCGAGGAAAGGACCTCGATGGCGTAGGCCATGGTCACGGTGACCGGCAGGCCCAGGAAATGACAGATCAGGAACGCCTCGACCGTGCCCCAGACATAGCCCAGGGCGAAGAGCAGGATGGAGCCCGCGAACCGGCCCGGGTGCCTGCGGAAGTAGGTCCCCATCTGGCGCTTGAAGGACTTCAGGCTCCAGCCCTTGCGCTCCTCGGCCCGGGCTCCGTCAGCGGGCAGGAGGTCATGGGAGGGCTCGGCCGCCTCTTCCTTGCTCTTGCGGGCCAGGACCGCGTAGAGGACCAGGGCCGTGAAGACCGCGGTCAGGCACGCCACGGCCGCGTAGAACCAGCCCTTGAACTCGTCGGCCACGGGGATGCGGGCCGCGGCGATGAACACGATGCCCGTGAGGATGAAGAGGGCCTGCCCAAGGGACTGGGTGAACTTCGCGACCACCACGCTGGCCACCCGGGCCTCGGAGGGGACCTCCGTGCCGAGCATGGCGGGCCGCACCACCTCGCCCGCGATGGTGGCGCTCGGGGTGAGGTAGTTGACCCCGTCGCCCGCGACCCGGACCCATACGAGCCGCCAGAACGGGACCCGCGCTCCCTCGGACGGGTTGAAGGAGAGCTTCCAGGCCTGGGCGTTGATGATATGGTCCACGATGTGGATGGGGACCAGGATGGCCAGGCCCCAGCCCACCTGCATGATGTTGGCCCAGACCGCGGCCGGGTCGAGCTTGATGAGCAGGCCGACCATCATGGCCGCTCCGACGACGAGGATGACGCGCTCGAGGGTCTTCATGCCGCGGGGACCGCGCTCAGGCGGTCGGCGCTCCGGCCCGCGCCGGGATGGTCGGAGCAAGCGGGGTGAGCCTGCCGTTGGGGTGGATGTCGTAGAAGACGCCGCGCCACATGACCCGGTTGTAGCCGAAGCCGCACACCCAGGAGGCGAACGCGGTCCACTCGCTCAAGGGGAGCAGCCAAAGGGAGCGCAGGCTCGCCCACCGGCCGAGCACGCGGCGCTGGATCCAGGCCACCGAGGCGGCCTTGCTCGCCCACATCATGGCCAGCAGGCCCAGGCCCAGGAGGTCGGGCCCCGCGAGCGCCATCCTCAGGGTCACCAGGGAGAAGCCGTGCAGGAGAAGGATGCCGCCGTACTCGCCGGGCTTGCAGAGCCGGATGACCCGGTGCTCGCGGATCTGGTGGCGGATGTGGTCCGCGTAGGAGGCCACGTCCGGGATGACGTCCACCACGGCCTCGGCGAAGGCCAGGCGCCAGCCCGCGGCCTGGATGGACTTGCCCAGGAAGAAGTCGTCGGCGATGTGGTCCGCCAGGTTCTTGAACCCGCCGGTCCGGTCGAAGGCGGAGCGCCGCAGCACGATAGCCGCGCCCATGGCGAACTTGACGCCCATGAACGCCGCGGCCAGGGCCTGGGGCATGAAGTGGGCGTTGATGGCCAGCTCGTCGAGCATGCCCCAGACGCCCTTGGCCTCGCCCGCGCGGTAGAAGCAGGTCACGATCCCGACTTTCGGGTCCTTGAGGGGCCGCACCGCGACCCGCAGGAAATCGGGCCTGACCCGGATGTCGGAGTCCGCGATCACGAGGGTCCCGTACTTGGCCCTGGGGTAGGCGTTGGCGAGGTTGTTGATCTTCGGGTTGCACCCGATGCGCTCCGGGGAGATGACGACCTCCATGTCCGTGTCGGGGAAGTCCTTCTTGAGCTCGGCGATGACCTCCCGGGCCGGGTCCTCGGGGTCGTCGAGGGCGAAGAGGATCTGCAAGCGCGGGTAGTCCTGGCTGCAGAAGCTGGCCAGGTTCTGGTAGAGGCCGCGGTCGCGGCCCTTCAAGGGCTTGAGCACCGTGACGGGGGGGAGCTCCGCCTCGGGGAGCTCGGTCCCACGGCGCCCGCGCAGCACGAAGCCCGCGCACGCGGCGCAGAAGAGGGAGAAGCCGGCGGAGAAGACCGCGGCGAAAGCCGCGGCCACGCAGAAGACGCTCCTCAGGACCTCGGAGAAAGACGGCGGGTCGAAGAGGAGGCCCTCAAGCATCGACGCTCTCTGACACGCCGCGCCTTCGCGCCTCGCCCCCTCCGGGAGCGGAGGACGTCTGCCCTCCGGGGACCGGGCGTCCTTGCGCCAGGCAAGCGCACTCATCGCGTCCGCGCAGGTAGTTGAGGAACTCACGCCCCTCGCGCAGCCTGCGGCGCCGCTCCTCGGGGTCGAGGGCCATCTTCACGAGCATGCGCAGGATGGGCTTGGGCCTGCCGTAGAAGCGGGTGTAGAAGCGCTTGACCCCGGCCGTGATGGCCGCGGAGGGCAGGTGCGGGTACTGCAGGGTGCAGCCCTGGGTCCCGTCGTTGCGCACGAGGGAGGCCTCATCGAACCACTTGTTCGTCATGGCCTGGCGGTAGAGCTCGGTCCCCGGGTAGGGCGCGGCCAGCGAGACCTGGATGGTGTCCATGTCCAGGTCGCAGGCGAAGCGCAGGGACTCCTCCATGGTATCCTGGGTCTCTCCGGGCAGGCCCAGGATGAAGGTCCCGTGGACCGTCACGCCCACCTTCCTGCAGTCCTTGGTGAACTGCCGGGCGATGTCCACGCGGATGCCCTTCTTGATGTTGTTGAGGATGGTCTGGTTGCCCGACTCGTAGCCCACGACCACGAGCCTCAGCCCGTTCTCCTTGAAAATCTTGAGGTACTCCAGGGGGACGTTGGCCCGCGCGTTGCAGGACCACATGATCCCGAGCCGTCCCAGGCCCCGGGCGATGACGGCCGCGCGCTCGAGGTCCGCGGTGAAGGTGTCGTCGTCGAAGAAGAACTCCTTGACCTGGGGGAAGAGGCTCTTGGCCCGGGCCATCTCCGCGATGACGCTCTCGGCTGAGCGGGTGCGGTAGACGTGGCCGCCCACGGTCTGCGGCCAGAGACAGAAGGTGCAGCGGCTCGGGCACCCGCGCCCGGTGTAGAGGGAGAGGTAGGGATGCTTGAGGTACCCGATGTAGTAGTTCTCGACGGCGAGGTCGCGCTTGTAGATGTCGAGCACGCTCGGCAGTTCGTCCATGTCCGAGATGAGCTCGCGGTCCGGGTTGTGGTGGATGCGGCCGTCCCGCTGCCAGCTCAAGCCCCTGACCTTCTCGAGGGGCTCGCCCAGGGCCACCTCGCGCAAGGTGTAGTCGAACTCCTCGCGGGCCACGAAGTCCACGGCCGGGGAGGCCTTCAGGGACTCCTCGGGCAGGACCGCCACGTGGGCGCCCACCAGGCCGATCATGACGCCCGGATAGCGCTTCTTGAGGAGCTCCGCGACCTTGACGTCGTTGTCGAAGGAGGGGGTCGAGGTGTGCATCACGACCAGGTCGTACCCGGCGGCCCGGGCCTCGGCGTCCTCGACCGAGAGGCCGTCGGCCGGGGCGTCGATGAGCTTGGAATCCGGGATGAGGGCTGCCGGCTGGGCCAGCCAGGTCGGGTACCAGAAGGAGCGCACCTCGCGCCGCGCCTGGAACCTCGAACCCGCTCCTCCGTCGAATCCTGAGAATGATGGGGGGTTGAGGAAAAGGGTCTTCATCGTGGGTTTGGAGGGACATTTTACCAAACTGGACCCTGGCGGACAAATAAAAATATTGTTAATCTACTCGCATGCACCCCTTGCGCCGAGGACGGACCCTTGCCGCCGCCCTTTCCTGCCTCATCCTCCTCGGACCAGCTCCCGCGTGCCTGGCCATCGACTCCTGGAACGAGAGCGTCTCCCCGCACTTCGTCATCAAGCACGAGTCGCCCTGGATGCCCCCGGGCTTCACGCTCAGCCTCGAGAAGATCCACACCCGCCTGCGCATGGACCTCTCCCAGTTCTCTCCCTGGATGGCCAAGGAGCGCCTGACCCTCTACCTCTACAAGGAGCGCAAGTCCTACGTGGCCGGCGAGTTCAGCCCGCCGGAGTGGTCCAACGGCCTGGCCATCTACGACCGCAAGGCCGTGGCCGTCTACGACCAGAAGGAGGACCGCAAGAAGCTCCTCGAGGTCATCGGCCACGAGACCACGCACCTGCTCTTCGAGAGCTTCTGGAGCGAGGTCGGCAGGAGCCCTCCGACCTGGCTCAACGAGGGCCTGGCCATGATGGAGGAGGGGGCCTACGCCGCCCAGCCCGAGAAGTCCGACTGGTACCAGACCATGGCCTACTGGGACCCCAAGCTCTACATGCCCCTGGCCGGGTTCTTCGAGACCTCGCCCACCGTGGACATGAAGGACAAGGGCGCCGACGACAAGTCCGTGGCAGGCTGGTACGTGCAAGCCTACTCCCTGGTCTACTACCTGCACCGGGTCCACTCCTCGCCCCTGGCCTTCAAGACCTTCTGCGCCAAGATCAGGGACGGGGGGACCCTCGAGGAAGCCCTCTGGGTCGGCTACCGCTACAAGAAACTGGCCGTGCTGGAGAAGGCCTGGAAGGCCTGGGTGACCGACCCCAAGCACAAGCGCAACGTGGAGCGCGTCTCAGCCTCGGCCAACAACCCGGGCGGCATGGCCACGCCCATCGAAGCTCGCGGCTTCAACTCCTTCCGCCGTTAGCCCCCGCTCCGAGCCAGCAATGCAACAGCTGGTGTCAGACACCAGCTGTTGCGTTTCTTTCCGTTTCCGTCTTTCCGCGCATCGGGCCCTAGCGGATGCCTGACATGGACTTCAGGTAGCGGCCCGTGTGGGAGGTCGGGTGGCTGGCGAGGTCCCGAGGGGAGCCCACCGCCACCACGCGCCCGCCGCCGTCTCCGCCCTCAGGGCCCAGGTCGATGATCCAGTCCGCGGTGGCGACCACGTCGAGGTTGTGCTCAATGACCAGCACCGTGTTGCCCGCGTCCACCAGGCGGTGGAGCACCTCGAGGAGCTTGGCCGTGTCCGCGAAGTGCAGGCCCGTGGTGGGCTCGTCAAGGATGTAGAGCGTCCTGCCCGTGCCCCTGCGCGAGAGCTCGGTCGCAAGCTTGACCCGCTGGGCCTCGCCGCCCGACAGCGTGGTGGCGCTCTGTCCGAGCGCGATATAGCCCAGGCCCACGTCCATGAGGGTGGCGAGGACCCGCTTGATCGGAGCGTGCACCTGGAAGAACTCCAGGCCCGCTTCCACGCTCATGTCCAGGACCTCGGCGATGCTCTTGCCCTTGTAGCGCACCGTGAGGGTCTCGTCGTTGAACCTGCGCCCGTGGCACTCGTCGCATTGAACGTAGACGTCCGGCAGGAACTGCATGGAGATGCGCAGGGTCCCGTCGCCCTGGCAGTTCTCGCACCTGCCGCCCTTGACGTTGAAGGAGAAGCGTCCCGGCTTGTAGCCCCGCGCCTTGGACTCCGGCATCATGGAGAAGAGCTCGCGGATCGGCGCCCATAGACCGGTGTAGGTCGCGGGATTGGAGCGCGGGGTCCTGCCGATGGGGCTTTGGTCTACCACCACCACCTTGTCGAGCTGCTCGACGCCCTTGATGCCGCGGTGCTGGCCGGGAGGCTCCTTGGCGTTGTTGAGCCTCATGGAGAGGGCCTTGCAGAGGATCTCGTGCACCAGGGTGGACTTGCCCGAGCCTGACACGCCTGTCACGCACACGAACATGCCCAGGGGGATCTCCACGTCGATGTCCTTCAGGTTGAACTGCTTGGCCCCGAGCACGCGCAGGGAGCCCTTGGCCCGCCTGGTCAGCGAGCGCTCCAGGGGCTTCAACCTGCCCGAGAGGTAGGCCCCGGTCAGGGAGCGCGGCGCCTTGAGGATGTCCGAGACCGTGCCTTGCGCCACCACCTCGCCCCCGTGCTTGCCCGCGCCAGGGCCCAGGTCCACGATCCAGTCGGCGGAACGGATCGTCTCCTCATCGTGCTCGACCACCACCAGGGTGTTGCCGATGTCCCGCAAGCGCTTCAAGGTGCCCAGGAGCCTCGTGTTGTCCCGCGGGTGCAGGCCGATGGTGGGCTCGTCGAGCACGTAGAGCACGCCGGTCAGGCCGGAGCCGATCTGCGTGGCCAGGTGGATGCGCTGGGACTCTCCGCCCGCCAGGGTCTCGGAGGCCCGGTCCAGGGTCAGATAATCAAGACCCACGCTCGTGAGGAACTCCAGGCGAGCGTTGATCTCCTTCAGGATCGGCTTGGCGATGGAGGTCTCGTTGGCGGTCAGGTCCAGGCCCTTGAAGAACGCGCTCGCCTTGGCCACGGACAGGCCCGTGACCTCCGCGATGCCCTTGTCTCCGACCCGGACCGCCAGGGACTCGGGCTTCAAGCGCGCGCCCCTGCAATCCGGGCAGACCCTCTTGCGCATGAACCGGTCCATGACCGCGCCCTTGACGAATTCCGACTCCGACTCAGACAGCCTGCGCTCGAGGTTGCGGATGACCCCTTCGAACTCCTGGTCGTTCTTGGCCCACGAGGGCTTGTAGGTGCCGCCGCCGTAGAGCAGGATCTGCCGCTCCTTGGGCGCGAGGTCCTTCCAGGGAGCGTCCATGTCGATGCCGTGCTGGCGGCAGACCTGCTGGAGGATCTCCGTGTAGTAGCCCGACCACGACTTCTTCCAGCGGTTCGTGCGCGTGGTGATCGGGTCCGACCAGGCCAGGAGGGCGCCGTCATTGACCGAGAGCCCGCCGTCCGGGACCACCAGGGAGGCGTCCACCTCCGTCTTGACCCCCAGGCCTCCGCAAGCCGAGCACGCGCCATAGGGCGAGTTGAAGGAGAAGAGCCGGGGCTCGAGCTCCGGGAGGTTCACCCCGCACTCGGGGCAGGCGTGGTGCTCGCTCATGACCGCCGCGTCCTTCGGGGACGCCGCGGGCTCCACCACCAGGAGCCCCTTCGACTCCTTGAGCGCGATCTCGACCGAGTCCGCCAGCCTCTGCCGGTCGTCCGCGGAGACCTTGAGCTTGTCCACGAAGAGCTCGATCGTGTGCTTCTGGTAGCGCGAGAGAGACGGCGTGGTGTCGAGGTCCTTGGGCTTTCCGTCCACCCGCACCGCCTGGAACCCCGAGCGCTTCAGGCGCTTGAAGAGCTCCTCGTAGGTGCCCGGCCTGCCCCGGACCAGGGGGGAGTAGAAGGAGACCGACTGGCCGTCGTGCTTGCGCAGGATCTCGTTGACGATCGCCTGCGCCGACTGCGCCTTGATCGGCCGCCGGCACTTCGGGCAGTGCGGCCTGCCCACCCGGGCGTAGAGCAGGCGCAGGTAGTCGTAGATCTCCGTGACCGTGGCCACCGTCGACCGCGGGTTGTGCGAGGGGTTCTTCTGCTCGATCGAGATCGCGGGCGAGAGCCCCTCGATCAAGTCCACGTCCGGCTTGTCCATCATCTCGAGGAACTGCCGCGCGTAGGCCGAGAGGCTCTCCACGTACCTGCGCTGCCCCTCGGCATAGAGCGTGTCAAAGGCCAGGGAGGACTTGCCCGACCCCGAGAGGCCGGTCACCACGATCATCTTGCCCCTGGGAAGGTCCAGGGAGACGTTCTTGAGGTTGTGCTGGCGCGCGCCGACGATGCGTATTTTATCCACGACTTGTCATTGTACCATTTTGCCCCAGGACCCCCTTCGCCGTCGGGCAGCCCCCTTGACCGGGATTTGACCTTGACCTGCCATCCTATCGGAGAGGATCCCGATGGAACCGGACATCAAGACCAAGCGCATCTACGAGCCCGCCCTCCCCGAGGACGGGGTGCGCGTGCTCGTGGACCGCGTCTGGCCCCGCGGCATGACCAAGGCCAAGGCCGCGGCCGACCTCTGGCTCCAGGACGCGGCTCCCACCATCCACCTGCACAAATGGTTCAAGCACGACCCCTCGAAGTGGCGTGAGTTCAAGAGCCGCTACTTCGACGAGCTCTCCCAGCGTTCCCACGCCCTGACCATCCTCATCGACGAAGCCGAGCGCGGCAGGCTGACCCTTCTTTTCTCCTCCCGCAACCCCAAGCACAACCAAGCCGTGGCCCTCAAAGAGTACCTGCTCTCCCGCTCCAAGTTCTAAGCCCGGGACTCCCGCCGGCCCAGTCGCCTGCCCTTTCCATGCTATGATTGGATTCAGAGGCCGAATCGGGCTGGCCGGCTAAATCGTCAGTCTTACCAGGCCGCCAGAATGTGTCCGCATGTTTTCTAGCGGCCTATTATCCGTCAGATTGACAATACAAGCATGTTCAAATTGCAGAATGCCCTTCTAAACGCTTGGAGACTGTTTGCGAACGAGCCTCCCGACTTCATCCTACATCGGAGGAAGGTTCTTGGCGAAGACCGCATTCATGTTAAGGCAGAAATCCTCCGCTCCCTAAATCAATCCGATTGCCGTCCAGTGTTTGTAATTGGAGCATGGGGTTCTGGCAAAACGACATTCGTTCGCAACCTCGAACCAGATTTGAGAGCAAAGTCACGTTACCTCTATCGATCATTCTTTGCGGTCTCCACTCCCAATGAAGCCTACCTCAATCTGCTCCCGCGACCAATCTGGATTGGTCTTACTGCATCATCGCTGGTCGTTCTCGCCGCCATCGGCCAAATAGCGATATCCAAACCATCTCTCCTTCAATACCGAGAGATTGTGGTGGCTCTTGTTTCAGTCGCGACCTTCTTGTTTGTCTGTAACAAGATGAAAGCCTTCTATATCGTTTCCTGCCTGTTGAACTCCCGGCTATGGGGGAACCCCTTTATTACCGTAATCGACGATGTTGAAAGAAGCTCTCTCCCTTCGGCTGATGTTTGGGCCATTTTGTCAAATCTCTGGATGCAGGACCACAAGTACCTCATTCTTCTTGGGTATGGCTCAGATGACGAGAAGACAGAAATCATCCAGCGAGCCATCAAGCTTGAAGGACATCTTGTCTTTCTCCCGACTGATTATAACGTCAACTTCAAGATTGCGGGCAACCTGGATGGAAGCATTCCATTTTCTGGCGGTGAATGGTTCGGCCGACTGACCCCACGAGATATCGTGGGAATCTTCGTCGCGGTGGAAAAGGAAGCCACTTCTTATGCGGCGGCAGAGTACCGTAGCATACTATACGTGAATCATTACTTTCTGAAGCTATTGGAAAGGCTAGAAGTGAAGCACAGCGAATTTACCCATCTCAAAATCGGTACGAACCAAGACATGCGCCACTTGCGTCTTATACTTAGCCTGCGCTCTTGGGGCAGCGGCAATATTAATCCGCTTTTCCGCATCGGCAGGGAACTCCAATTGTTTCAGTCAACCTTGAAACCCGAAATTGAGCAACTCATAATTAGGCAGCCAGAGTCCACGATAGTCGAATTGTTCCAGACCGACAACATCTTCCAGATTCGCAGACTGTTTGGATCATTCGTGGGGACACATGGTTGAGCTGAAGGTTCGGAGAGATAGGCAGTAACAGAACTGTCGGGAGACCTACCGACCCTATGAAAGGCCAAAGGGCATTATCGCTCCGGGTTGCTGACTGCTTGGGCGACGCGGTGGACATCGTCGTTGAGAAAGACAAGACGCGGCGTCTGGCGTTCTCGAGGCCGCCTTGGACCACGGAGGTCCGCCTCAGGGTGGACTAGGGGGAACCGACCCGCATGAAGGCATCGGAGAGAGTCGTCGTCGATCTCAGCAAAGTCCGCGATGAGGCCTCGTTCCATCGGGCTTTCGCGGACGCCATGGGATTCCCCGGGTTCTACGGCGCGAACATGGACGCGTGGATCGACTGCATGTCCTACATCGATTCTCCGAGCGCGGGCATGTCGCGGGTGACGGTGAAGCCCGGGGGGACTCTCGAGCTGGAGCTCAAAGGCGCCGGATCCTTCAAGAAGGCCCGGCCGGAGTTGATGGCGAAGCTGGTCGAATGCACGGGTTCCGTCAACGAGCGCTTCGAGGACTCCAAGGACGGGACCCGGATCGTGCTGGTCGAGGCATGACCTCCGGGATCCGGATCGTCGGTCCAAGACCGGGCTCCTCGGAGGTCTGCGAGGCGATCCTCCGGGCCTTGCCTCAGTGGTTCGGCATCGAGCAAGCCATCATCGACTACGGCCGCGAGGTCGCCGAGCTGCCCGCCTTCACGGCCTTCGACGGGAAGCGCGAAGTCGGCTTCCTTTCGATCAAGGAACACTTCCCTGAAGCCGCCGAGATCCATGTGATGGGGGTCCGGCCCGAGTGCCGCGGCCGCGGGGTGGGCATGGCATTGGTCAAGGAGGCGGAGGACTGGCTCCGTGGACGGGGCTTTCGACTGCTCCAGGTCAAGACGCTCAGCGCGTCTCGGCCCGACCCGCACTACGCTGAGACGCGCGCGTTCTACAAGAAGGCGGGATTCATCCCGTTGGAGGAGATGCCGAAGCTATGGTCAGAAGCCAACCCTTGCCTCATCTCGGTCAAGTCATTGTGAGCCGGGGCCTGGCTCGCCGAGGCAGGGATACAGGGCGCTAGCGCTTCTTGACGAGCACGGTGTCGCGCAGTTCCCTGGCCAGGGCCCTGGGGTGGTCGAGGTTGAAGTGCAGGCCGCGGCTCTCCTTGCGCTTGCGCGCCGAGGTGATGACCAGGGTCGCGACCACGGCGAGGTTCCGCAGCTCCACGAGGTCAGGGGTGAGGATGTAGTTCCAGTAGTACTGGTCGATCTCGGCGTTCAAGAGCCACATGCGGTGGAGCGCCCGGTCGAGCCTGCGGTCCGAGCGCACGATGGCCACGTAGTTCCACATGAGGCGCCGGATCTCGTCCCAGTTCTGGGTGATGACCACGGCCTCGTCCATGGGCACGGCTTTGCGCGGGTTCCATGCCTTGGCAGGGGGGATGACGAGGCGTTTCAAGCCCGGCCAGAGCTCGCCCAGCTTGAGGAAGATGCGGTGGCTGAACACGCAGCCTTCGAGCAGGGAGTTGGAGGCGAGGCGGTTGGCGCCGTGCAGGCCGGTGCAGGCCACCTCGCCCGAGGCGTAGAGGCCGGGCACGGTGGTGGCCCCCCAGGAATCGGTCTTGACCCCGCCGCAGAAGTAGTGGGCCGCGGGCACGACCGGGATGGGCTCGACGGCCATGTCGATGCCGTAGCTCAGGAGCTTCTCGTTGATGTTGGGGAAGCGCTCCCTGAGGAATTTCCTGGGAAGCGCGGTCATGTCGAGGTAGACGCAGTCGTCGCCGGTGCGCTTGAGCTCGGAGTCGATGGCGCGGGCCACGATGTCGCGGGGCGCCAGCTCCTTCATGGGCGAGTACTTGGCCATGAAGGCGCTGCCGTCCTTGCGCACGAGCCTGCCGCCTTCCCCGCGCAGGGCCTCGGAGAGCAGGAAGGACTTGGCCTGGGGGTGGAAGAGGCAGGTGGGATGGAACTGCACGAACTCCATGTTGGCCATGGCGGCCCCGCTGCGGAAGGCCATGGCCATGCCGTCGCCGGACGCGGTGTCGGGGTTGGTGGTGCAGAGATAGACCTTGCCCGCCCCGCCGGTGGCGAGCACGGTGGCCTTGGCGCTCAGGGCACGGATCCTGCCGCTGCGCTCGTCCATGACATAGGCCCCGAAACAGCGGGGCTGGCGCTCCTTGGCTCCGCGGGCGGAGCCGCAGATGAGGTTCACGGCCAGGCAGTTCTCCAGGATGGCGATGCGGGTGTTCTCCCTGCAGCGCGAGAGCAGGGCGCGCTCCATCTCGCGGCCGGTGATGTCTCCTGCGTGCAGGACCCGGCGGTGGGAGTGCCCGGCCTCCAGGCCGAGGTCGAGGTTGGTGCCGGTGACCTCCTCGCTGATGGCGCCCCGGCTGCCCGAGCGCCGCAGGGCCTTGGCATGGGTGAACTGGACCCCGAGCGCGATGAGCTCCTTGATGCGCTCCGGCCCCTCCCGCACCACCAGGCGCACGATGTCCTCGTTGCACAGCCCGGCCCCGGCCCGCAGGGTGTCGGTCACGTGGCTCTCGAAGTCGTCGGCTGTCGAGGTCACGGCGGCGATGCCGCCCTGCGCGTAGTTGGTGTTGGACTCGGCCGCGTCCTTCTTGGTGACCACGACGACGCGGCCCAGGCTCGAGAGCTTGTGGGCGGCCAGCAAGCCCGCGATGCCGCTTCCGAGCACGAGAAAATCGCATTCCTTGTTCATGGTTGCCTCCTACGGCCATCGAGGCAACCATTTCCTCGCTTAAGCTCGGTCATGCTATAATCCCCAAGGATACATGATACGCACCTTCAACGGCAACAGCCCCAAGATCGCTCCCGACGCCTTCATCCACGACTCCGCCGAGGTCATCGGCAAGGTCTCCCTCGGTCCCAGAGCCTCGGTCTGGCCTCTGTGCGTGCTCCGCGGCGACGTGGAGAGGATCTCCATCGGTTCGGAGACCAACATCCAGGACCTCACGGTCGTGCACACGCGCAAGGGCAAGCCGGCCAAGCTGGGCAAGCGGGTGACCGTGGGGCACGGCGTGGTCATCCACGGCGCGATCATCGGCGACGACTGCCTCATCGGCATGGGCGCGGTGCTCATGGAGGCCTCCATCGGCGCGGGCAGCATCGTGGGCGCCGGAGCCGTGGTCCCGGCCGGGCTGAAGGCGCCCCCCCGCAGCCTCGTGCTGGGCCTGCCCGCCAAGGTGGTCAAGAGGCTGCCCAAGAGCTCGCTCAAGGAGCTGCGCGCCAGCGCCAGGGAGTACGTGGGCTACGCGGCCAAGACCCGGGCCACGAGCAGGGTGGTGTTCCAGCCATGAGCGCCATCGAGCTCTTCTGGCTGGGCCTCCTCCTGGGCGCCGCGCTCGCGTCCATCGCGGCCTTCTTCCTCTGGCGCAGGTCCGTGGACAAGCTGGGCCGGCTCCTCTGCTTTGCCGGGCACGAGATCAACACTCCTCTCACCGCGGTCAACATGACGGCCCTCAATTTCCTCAGCGGCGTGTTCGGCGAGTTCCCGCAGGACCAGATGAAATGGATGCAGCTCATGCGCGCGCAGACCAGCCGCATGGGCTCCATCGTGGGGGAACTGCGCGATCTCATCCACTACGTGATGAGGCGGGACCTCGTCATCTACGTCGAGTCCTGCTCGATCCAGGACGCGGTGGAGGGCGTGGTCCGCGCCGTGGGCTCCTCCGTGGCCGAGACGGACGTCAAGGTCAACCTCGAGATCGGGGCCGTGCCTCCGGTCATGGCCGACCCGGACCGGCTCTTCCGGACCGTCTCCAGCATGCTCTTCCACGCGCGCAAGTTCCGCGCCGGCGGGGACATCACCATCCTCTCCCGTGCCCTGCCGGGCGAGGTCGAGACCGTGATCGTCTACCAGGGGTCCAAGATGTCGGCCGAGGAGGCGGAGCGCTCCCTGGAGCTCTACTACCCGGCGGTGCGGCGGCCCAACCAGCAGCTCTGCTCCGTGGGCATGGGCCTGGGCGTGCTCCGGATCATCGCCAGGCTCCAGGGCGGGGACTTCGGGTTCGGGGTGGACCCTGACGGCCTCTCGCGCCTCATGCTGCGCCTGCCCACGACCCTCAAGCCGCCTGCCGTGGCCGCGCTCAGACCCTCGTGAAAGGCTTTTTTTTGTAAGATAGCGCCATGTCCATCAAGGTGGTCATCGCCGAGGACGAGTTCTCCGTCTCCGAGAACATCAAGGCCCTCATGTCCGCGCGGGGCTACAAGGTGTTCACCGCCGCAGACGGGGTCGAGGCCGTGGAGCTCTGCCGCAAGGAGCACCCCGAGGTCCTCCTCCTCGACATCCTCATGCCCCGCATGGGCGGCTTCGACGTGTGCCGCATCCTCAAGTCCGACCCGGCCACCAAGGGCATCAAGATCGTGATGATCACCGCCCTCGACCGCATGGGCGACATCGAGACCGCCTTCCAGCACGGCGCCTCCGACTACCTCACCAAGCCCTTCGACCAGGAGAAGCTCTACAAGAAGCTGGACAAGGTCCTCGCCTCCTAAGTGCTCCGATCATAGTGCCTGTCGCGACCAAGGTCTGGACTCCAGCCGCAGCCTGCACCGCCCTGCTGGCCCGGTTCGGGCCGCAAGGCTGGTGGCCCGTGACCCCGGCCAGAGGTTCGGCTCCCGCGTATCGTCCCGGAGTGTGGGACGAGCTCACCGAGGCCCAGAGGCTCGAGGTCTGCGTCGGAGCCCTGCTGACCCAGAACACGGCCTGGACCAATGCCTCCCGCGCCGTGTCCCGGCTCGTCGAAGAGGGCGCCATGCGCCTGGACCGGCTCGCCTCCATGCCCGGCCCCAGGCTCGAGCGCCTCATCCGCTCCTCGGGCTACTTCCGGCAGAAAGCCCTCAAGGTGAAGGCCTTCGCCTCCCATGCCCGAGGCAAGAGGGGGGGGCTCAGAGCCTGGCTCAGCGGGCCCTTGTCCGAGCTGCGCGAGGAGCTCCTGTCCCTGCACGGCATCGGGCAAGAGACCGCGGACTCGATCCTCCTCTATGCAGGAGGCAGGGCCGCGTTCGTGGTGGACGCCTATACCCTGCGCATCGGCTCCCGCTTGGGCTGGTACGGGCCCGGCTCCTCCTATCGCGAGGCCCAGGCCTTCCTCGTCTCCAAGCTCCCGTCCTCGGCCAGGCTCTACGCCGAGTGCCACGCCCTGTTCGTGGAGCTCGCCAAACAGCACTGCAGGAAGACCCCTTCGTGCGAGGGCTGCCCGCTCAGGAGAGGCTGCCGCCATGGGAGGGGGAATGAAGGCTAGCGCGCGCCGGACAGCGGCCTGCCTGGCCCTCATCCTGGCCCAGGGCAGCGGCCGGGCTTTTGCCTCGCCCAAGGTCTCCATGGCAGGGGCCTATTCCGTGGACATCACCCCGAGCCTGGACACCCACCGGGTGCTCCTGGCAGGCTACGGAGCCAAGGGCCGCAGAGCCAGGGGCGTGCACGACAAGCTCTACGCCAGGGTCGCGGTCTTCTCCGACGGCACGAAGACCGTGGCCGTGGCCTCCCTGGACCTCTTGGGCCTCTATCGCGCCGACGTGCTCGACCTGCGCAGGATGGCGCGCTTCGACACCCCGGAACGCAGCCTCTTCGTCGCCGCCGGCCACACGCACTCCGCGCCCGACACCCTGGGCATGTGGGGGCCTGCGCCCGGGATCTCGGGCGTGGACCGGGGCTACCTCAGAGGCGTCAAGGAGGCTGTGGCCGCGGCGGTCCTGACCGCCTATGACCGGATGAAGCCGGCCAAGCTCAAGACCGCGGCTGCCAGGCTCGACCCCAAGGGGCTCTGCAGGGACCGGCGCGACCCGGCGGTCATCGACCCGCACCTGACCGTGGTCTCAGCCGAGACCCTCGACGGCAAGCCCATCGCGACCCTGGTGAACTGGTCCTGCCACCCCGAGGTGCTCGACGCGGGCAATGACCTGGTGAGCGCCGATTTCGCAGGGGCCCTGTGCGCCAAGCTCGAGGCTGAGCGCGGAGGAGCCTGCCTGTTCCTCGCCGGGTCCATCGGCGGGCTCATGACCCCTGAACTCGAGGGTCCCAGGGGCTTCGCCGAGGTCGAGCGCATCGGCTCTGAGCTGGCAGGGTCCGCGCTCAAGGCCTTGTCCAAGGCCAAGGCCCTTGCCGGGTTCAAGGTGGAGTACAGGTCGGAAGAAGTCTCCCTGCCTGTGGAGAACTCGCGCTACCTCCTGTTCCTGCCTTCCCTGACCTTCGGACATCCGCTCTTCGACGCGGCGGGAAAACCTCTAGCGGAGAGCAAAGCCTACACCCTGGCTGCCCGGCACCTCTTCACCCGGCTCTCCGAGGAGGACCGGCCGTGGGTCAGGACCGAGGTGAGCTTCCTCAAGCTGGGCCAGGCCTGCGGCTTGGGGATCCCAGGCGAGCTCTTCCCTGAACTGGCCTTGGGCGGCTACAAGGGCGAGTACCGAGGCTCCCAACCCCTCACGGATCCGGCCAACCCGGACCCTCCCGACCTTTCCCAAGCCCCGGCAGGCCCTTATCTCAGGGAGCTCATGCCTTGCCGGACGCCTTTCATCGTGAACCTGGCCAATGACCAGATCGGGTACATCGTGCCTGAGTACGACTTCAAGATCCGCAAGAGCCTGACGCTCCTTCCCCGCATGCCAGGGCATCACTACGAGGAGACCAATTCCATCGGAAGGTCGGCGACAGGGATCGTGACCGA
Organism: Elusimicrobiota bacterium; assembly: GCA_016218545.1. Lineage (GTDB taxonomy): Bacteria > Elusimicrobiota > Elusimicrobia > UBA1565 > UBA9628 > JACQWX01. Next base: position 73,363 of record JACRDQ010000039.1, on the reverse strand, counting down.
CGCAGCCCGGAGGCTGATGCGATGAGCAAGAACGCGACGCTGAAGGCAGTCCGCAACCTCGAGAAGGCCCAGGCCCTGTTGGACAGGGCCAAACCCCAGGACGCCTTGCTGGCCCTGGGCCATGGCGCGCCCCGAGCCTTGGCCGGCGAGCACGCGTTCCTGGCTGCGGAGTGCCTCAGGTCCATGGGGAGCTTGGGCAACTGCGGCACATGGTACGAGGCTGCCCTGTCTCTGACGAAGCGCTCGAGCGACCCTGAGCGCTGGCTTGAAGCCTGCCTGGGCCTGGTCTCAGCCCTGCGGAGCCTTGGCGAGTGCCCCAAGGCCCGCAGGCTCCTGGCCCAGGGGCTCGCATTGGCCGAGAAAGAGGGGCTCTTGGACCTCGCTGAGCGGTGCAGGCTTGAAAGCGTCCTGCTCGACAGGGCGGAAGGACTCTATCCCGCCAGCATCCGGGCCCTCACCGCCTTCCTCAAGCTCTTCCGCAAGCGCAAGGACCCTGCCGCCATGGCCTTCGTGCTCTGGGCCCTGGGAGGCGCGCGACGATTCAGCGGGGACCTGGAAGGCTCGCTCAAAGACTACCGGCAGTCCAGGCTCCTGGCGCTCATGGCCAAGGACCCCACAGGAGCAGGCTATGCCATGCTCGGGCTGGGGGGCATCGAGCGCATCAAGGGCGATCTGTCCAAGGCCCTGGCCTGGTACCAGGAGAGCAGGAAGGTCTTTGCCAAGACCCAGGACCTCTTCGCGCAAGCCTATGCCGAATGCGGGCAAGGCAACTGCCTCAGGCAGCTGGGCAGGCTCAAGGAAGCCGGCCGACGCTACGCCGCGTCGCACCAGCTCTACTCGAAGATCAATGACCCGGTGGACCTCGCGTACGTGGACTGGGGCTTGGGCAAGATCGCCATGGCCGAGGGCCGGCTCCAGGACGCGGACTCCAGGATGAAGCTCGCCTTAGACGGGTTCTCCAGGTTCAACGAGCACCGCGGCATGGTGCTCAGCCTCATGGCCCTGGCCTCGGTCAGGCACGCCATGGGCCGCACCGCCGAGGCTGAGAAGCTCTTCGACCAGGGCCTCTGCCTGGCGAGGAAAACCGGGCTGCACGCGCATCTGGAGATCTATACTTAGGTCCTCCGTTCTAGGCCTTCTTCTCCCGCCGGCTGGGTCCTAGGACCCTCCCGTAACCCTGATTCCACCGTCATAATCTTGAAGATGACGCTCCTGTCCCGAGTATTGGCGGTCTGTTTGGTCCTGACCGGCTCTGCCTGGTCCCAAAGCGCCCGGACCGCCCCGATCAGGGTCAAGGCCATCCCTTCCGCGGTCCAGGCCGCTGCCCTCTCCCCGCTCGCTGGGGGGACGTTCCAGACAGGCCTGACCCCGAGCATCGCTGCTCCCAGCCTGGGCCTGACACCCCTTTCAGCCTCTCCCCTGAGCCTGCCGGCTCCCGAGTTCCAGCTCCAAGCCTCCGCGCCTGCGGTGCCGGCCATGGCCGAGGTCCCGGTCGAGGTCAAGTCCCCGGAGCGCGTCGAAGCCAAGGTCAGGCAGCTCACCGAAGCCATGGCCGAGCCCATGGCCCTGGCCGCTGACCTCAAGTCCACTCCTGACCAGAGCAGGAAGGCCGGGCAGGACATCGAGAAAGCCATGACCGGAGCGGCCCAGGTCCAGGCCCAGGACGACCTGCCTCCTGCAGGGCCTGCCGCTCCCCTCACCCAAGCCCAGGTCTCCTGGCTCTACGGGGAGCTCGTCACCGGGCCCAGGCCGCTCCTCACCGCGCCCGGCTTCCATGCCTTCATCCTCGGCCATCCCGCTGCCACGGCCCGGATCGTGCCCTGGCTGCGCAACGAGCGGCAAGCCATGGCCCTGGCCCTGAGCTCCCTGGTCGGGTGCCTGCGCCGGGTGGCCGAGAGCGGCCTGCCTCCCGTGGAGCGCAGCCGGCTCAGCCAGGCCCTCAACGACCAGCTCAGCGTCACGGTGCGGGCCCTCAGCCAGAACCCCGGCCTCAAGCCCATGCAGCGCCGCGTGCTCGCGGAAGTGGACCGCCGCTTCCTGTCCAGCCGCGCCGCCCTCTTCGAGGTCACCCACTACCTGCAGACCATCCGGACCCTGCGCAAGCTCCACGGCAAGGTCGAGAGCCTGCTGGCACCCTCTCCGGCCCAGTCCAGGACCGCCCCGTCCGGCGAGACGGGGCAGGCCCAACAGAAACCCGAGCACCCTTGGCAGATCAAGCCGGCCCCTCCCAAGGACCAGCGCGGCAAGAGCCGCGACGGCGAGGTCTCCCTGGTCAACAAGACCGCGGACTGGGCGGCCACGGTCAAGCAGTGGCAGTTCCTCGTCGAGAAGCACCTCAGCCGCTATCAGATCGCCATGCGCGGCACCCTCTCGCGCAGGGCCATGGAGTTCACGGCCCAGCAGCTCATCAGCCTGCTCGAGGACTACAAGCGCAAGTCCGGGGTGCTCTTCAGCGGCATCGAGCGCGTGACCTCGTACTCCCTGGTCAACACCTTCATCAACCCCGATTCCATCGCGGGCAGCAGCCACGGCATCGTCTGGGTGCCCGACAACAAGAACCTGCGCCTCGTGCCGGAGAAAGGGGGCTACGCGGTCAAGGCCTCCTTCGAGACCGACATCCAGGACGACAACGTGCTCCGCAGCGTCAAGGCCTCCATCGAGGAGTACTGGCAGGGCAGCTTCGAGTTCCGGGGCGAGACCCACGCCTTTAGGACCGAGGTGACCATCACCAAGCTGGCCCCGGGCGCCGCCTTCTCGCAGGGCGCCCTCACCATCCGGGACAACGCCAAATGGCTCTCCATGGCCGGCCCTGACGTCATCCTGCTCAGCCGCGACCTGCACTACGCCACGGCGGCGCACGAGTTCGGGCACACCATGGGCCTGGCCGACGAGTACCGCAACGGCTACGACCCGGAGCGGCGCGCCTCGGTGGAGATCCAGAACCCGGCCAGCATCATGAGCTCGCTCTCAGGGGACGTCCTGCCGCGGCACCTCAAGCTCGCCTTCCTCCTGCTCAAGCGCCGGAGCCTCGCGCCGTAGGCCGCAGCCGGCGCTCAGGCCGTCAGCGCCTGGACCTTCTTGAGCAGGGCCTGGGTCTCGAAGGGCTTGACCAGGTACTCGTCGCCGCCGATCTCCTTGGCGGCCGCGATGTCGCCGGCGTAGGACTTGGCCGAGACGAACATGATCTTGGTCGCGGCCAGGGCGGCCTCCTGGCGGAGCATGCGGCAGAGCGTGAACCCGTGCATCTTGGGCATGTTCACGTCGATGATGGCCAGGACGGGGACGACCTTCCTGATGAGCTTGAGACCCGCCTCGCCGTCCTCGGCCAACTGGAGCTCGAAGTCGTCCGAGAGGATGGCGTCGTAGAGGTCCCTCATGATGGGGTCGTCGTCCACCACCACGATCTTCTTCTTGGCTGCCGGGTCGGTCATGCCGTCCTCAGATCTTGAAGTCCTCTCCCAGGTACAGGGAGCGGGCCTTGGGGTCGTCGAGCAGGCTCCTGGAGGCGCCCTCGAAGAGGATCTTGCCGTCGTAGATGAGGTAGGCCCGGTCCAGGATGGGCAGGGTCTCGCGGACGTTGTGGTCCGTGATGAGCAGGCCGATGCCCTGGGCCTTGAGCTTGAGGATCATCTTCTTGAGCTCGCCTACGGTGATGGGGTCGATGCCCACGAAGGGCTCGTCGAGCAGGAGGAGCTTGGGCGAGTGGATCATGGCGCGGGCCACCTCGAGCCTGCGCTTCTCGCCGCCGGACAGGCTGCCCGCGAACTGCCGCCTGAGGTCCCAGAGCCCGAACTCCTCGAGGAGCTCCTTGACCCTGCGCATCTGGTCGAGCCTGCTGTCGATGGTCCTCTCGAGGATGGCGCGGAGGTTCTGCTCCACGGTCAGGCCCGCGAACACGGTGGGCTCCTGGGCGAGATACCCCATGCCCCGCCTCGCGCGGGCGTACATCGGGAGCTCCGTCACGTTCTCCTCGTCGAGCATGATGGCCCCGCCCTCGGGCCGGATGAAGCCCACCATGCTGTAGAAGGTCGTGGTCTTGCCCGCGCCGTTGGGGCCCAGCAGGCCCACGATCTCGCCCGAGTCCACGGTGATGCGCAGGCCCTTGACCACCTCGCGCTCGCCGTAGCGCTTGCGCAGGTCGACGGCGGAGAGCCTCATGGCTCCAAGGAGGGCACGGGCTGGCTCTTGAAGTCGAGCCAGCCGGTGACCCCTCCCTCGGCAAGGAGGTAGCGGGGCATCATGCCGGGAGCGGGCAAGCCCGGCTCCTTGGGAACGGACGGGGCCCCTCGGGCGGGCTGGAGCGCGGTGATGACGTCCGCCTTGATGGCCGCGCTCCAGTCACCGAACTTCTTGTGGAGGACGGGCCTCCCGCCGGAGAGGACCATGGTGCCGTCACGCCAGTCGTAGGAGGCCTGGTCCGCCCAGGCCGAAACCCGCTCTCCCCAGAGCCGGACTCCGCCCACCAAGGCGGCGCTCTTCTCGATCTCCCACTCCAGGCCGCCCGCGCGGCCGTAGTCCTTGGCTCCGCCGGGGCCCGTGAGGACCACGTCGATGTAGCCCTTCTTCCCGCGAAGGGACCCGGTCCGGCGCTTCTGGTCGAAGACGGCCTTGTCGCCGAAGGCCTCGAAGACCCCGCGGCCCTTGGGCAGGGTGTGCTCTCCCCGGATGTTGCCCTTGGCGGTCCAGGTCTCGTCGTCGTGCCGGTAGAGGGCCCAGTCCGCGCGCACGAACCTGGAGTAGGTCCAGTAGCGCACGTCGCCGATGAACTCCTCCTCCTTGACCGGCGCACGCCGCATCATCCACTCCTTGCTGCTGACGAAAGTCGCGGCCAGGGGGCGCGGGCGGGCCTCGGTCTTGCCCGCGGAGGGGGACTCCGCGGCCAGGGGGAGAGCGCCGAGGAGGAGGGAGAGGAAGGCTCCGTTCATCGGCTGGAACCCCTCAGGCCCGTCCCGCGGTTCGCGGCGCCGGGCTGGATCACGGAGCGCTGGTTGAACACGCGGACCTCGGAGAGGTCCGCTCCCGCCACGCAGCCCGTGCCGCGGATGACGGCGCCGGGCCTGCGGAGCACGACGTCGCGGTCGCTCTTGAACTGGCGGGTGGCGGGCACGAACTGGAGCTCCTCGGTCTCGAGGACGGAATCCTCCTGCACGAAATCGAGCTTCGCGGACCCGGTCAGGAGCACGTCGTGGGTCTCGATGTGCGCGGTGCCCCGCAGGGCGCGGGCTCTCAGCACGAGCTTGCCCTCCTCCTGGACCTCGAGCACGGGCTCGGTCAGGAGGGCCTTCTTGGTGTCCTCGCGCAGGATGGCCAGCCGCGCCTTGAGCTTCCAGACCGGGACCCCGTCCTTCGAGCGGGTCATCGTGAAGCCCTCGAGGCTCTGCTGAGGGGCGTGCGGGTCCGGCTTGGCCGTCTTGCAGGAGGCCGAGAGGAGGATGACGAGGCCGGCCAGGGCCAGGCCGCGGCTCACTTGGGAGAGGCCTCCGACACGGGCCGCGGAGGGGCGGCGGGAGCCTTGAGCTGCTCCTCGGGCAGGTGCTTCGGGATGCCGGGCCGCTTGAGCCAGGGCGTCATCTCGGGGGGGATCTCCCGGAGATGGTAGGGCTTGGGGAGCTTGCGCAGGACGAAGCTCACGCCGAAATAGAACACGACCAGACACGCGTAGATGACGCCCAGGGTGCGCAGGTGCCAGCGCGCGTCCGGGAACCACGCCGGCGGCGTGTGCAGGTCGCGTCCGCACTTCCGGCAGGCCTTGGCCGCGTCCTTGTTATCTTGACCGCAGTTGGAACATTTCATGTCACTTGCCTCCCCCACGGGGAGGCAAGCAGTTGCGGGGGCTGATGCCTTTTCATCGAGCCTGCCTCCCTCGTCTCTCGTTCAGAAAACCTTTGGCGACCCGGTCGATCTCCACCACCTGCCTGATGAACTCCGGGACGTCCCTGAGGTGCAGGGCGTTGGGCCCGTCCGAGAGGGCGGCTTCCGGCCTGGGGTGCGTCTCAAGGAAGACCGCGGCCACGCCCGAGGCCGCGGCGGCGCGCGCGAGCCCCCAGATGCGCTCGCGCTCCCCGCCCGTGGAGCGCCCGCGGCTGGCGGGCTGCTGGACCGAGTGGGTGGCGTCGAAGACCACGGGATAGCCCAGGCCGCGCATGACCTCCAGCGAACGCATGTCCACGACCAGGCTGCCGTAGCCGAAGAAGGTGCCGCGCTCGGTGAGCAGGATGCGGTGGTTGCCCGTGGACTCGATCTTCTCCACGGCCCGGGCCATCTCCCAGGGGGAGAGGAACTGGCCTTTCTTCACGTTGACCGGCAGGCCCGTGCGGCCGCACGCCAGCAAGAGGTCCGTCTGACGGCACAGGAAGGCCGGGACCTGGAGGGCGTCGGCGTACTCCGCCGCGAGCTCGGCCTGGCCCGGGTCGTGCACGTCGGTCAGGACCGGGACCTGGAACTCATCGGCCACCTTGCGGAGGATGGCCAGGCCCAGCCTGGCCCCGAGGCCGCGGAAGGAGTCCAGAGAGGTCCTGTTGGCCTTGTCGAAGGAGCACTTCAGGATGAAGGGCGCCCCGGCCTTGGCGAGCGCCTCCTTGAGGCCGCGGGCCACGGTCCGCAGCATGCGCTCGGACTCGAGGCTGCAGAGCCCGGCGATGAAAGCCACGGGCGCGTCGTTGCCGACCGCGACCTTGCCGATGCCGACCGTGCGGGACTTAGCCACGGTCCTCCGCGGAGAGGCCGCGGACCGCGGACCGCTCCGCGCCGCGCGCCCGGACCAGGGCCGCGGCCACGAAGTCGCGGAAGAGGGGGTGCGGAGCCTCGGGCCTGCTCTTGAACTCGGGATGGAACTGGGCCGCCAGGAACCAGGGGTGGCCGCGCAGCTCGACGATCTCGGCGAGGTTCTTGGGCGCGTAGGTCCCGGTCACCTGCAGGCCCGCGTCCTCGTAGAGCTTGCGGAACTTGTTGTTGACCTCGAAGCGGTGGCGGTGGCGCTCGCGCACCGCCGTAGAGCCGTAGGCGCGATGGGCGAGGCTGCTCTTCTTCAAGGAGCACTCGTAGGTCCCCAGGCGCATGGTGGCACCCTTGGCCTCCACGCCCTTCTGCTCCGGCAGGAGGTCGATGACGGGATAGCGGGTCTTGGGGTCGAACTCCGTGGAATGGGCGCCGGCGAGCTTGAGGACGCTGCGGCCGAACTCGACCACGGCGATCTGCAGGCCCAGGCACAGGCCCAGGAAGGGGATATGCTCCTCGCGCGCCAGACCCGTCACCCGGATCTTGCCCTCGATGCCGCGGTCCCCGAAGCCGCCCGGCACCAGGATGCCGTGCACGTCGCGGAGCTGGTCGAGGATGGCCGGGTCGCTCGTGTCGAGGTAGCGGACCGCGACGCGGCAGTCGTTGGCGATGCCGCCGTGCAGGAGGGCCTCGTGCACGGACTTGTAGGCGTCCTTGTAGTCGGTGTACTTGCCGGCCAGGGCGATGGAGACCTCATGCTTGGGGCTCCGGAGGCGGCGGACCACGCCGTTCCAGCTCTCCAGGTCCTTGGCGCGGGAGCGCAGGCGCAGGAGCATCACGACCTGGTCGTCGAGGCCCTGCTTGTCGAAGACCATGGGGACCTCGTAGATGCTGGCGACGTCGGGGGCGTCCACCACGGACTCCTTGGGCACGCTGCAGAACATGCTGATCTTGGCCTTGATGTCGGCGGAGAGGGGCTTCTCGCTGCGGCAGACGATGATGTCCGGGCTGATGCCGAGCTCCCGGAGCTTGGCCACGGAGTGCTGGGTGGGCTTGGTCTTGAGCTCCTCGGAGGCCTTGATGAAGGGCACGAGGGTCACGTGGATGTAGAGGGTGTTCTCCCGGCCGGCCTCCAGGCCCATCTGCCGGGCGGCCTCGAGGAAGGGCAGGCTCTCGATGTCGCCCACGGTGCCGCCGATCTCGATGATGACGATGTCGGCGCCCTTGGCCGGGAGCTTGAAGCGGGCCTTGATCTCGTCGGTGATGTGGGGGATGACCTGGACCGTGGTGCCGAGGAAGTCCCCGCGCCGCTCGCGCGCGATCACGGACTCGTAGATCTTGCCGGCCGTGATGTTGTTGATGTGGTGCATCTCCTTGTTCAGGAAGCGCTCGTAGTGGCCCAGGTCGAGGTCGGTCTCGGCCCCGTCCTCGGTGACGAAGACCTCGCCGTGCTGGAAGGGGTTCATGGTCCCGGGGTCGACGTTGATGTAGGGGTCGCACTTGAGCATGGCCACGGAGAGACCGCGGGCCTCGAGGAGCTTGCCCAGGGAGGCGGCGGTGATCCCCTTGCCCAAGGAGCTCACGACTCCGCCCGTGACAAAGATGTATTTCGTCATTTCATCCTCCGTACGACGCGTTCCGCGGCAGCGAGATCAGCCGCCGTGTCGATGGCCGCGCCGCGCGAGGGCACGACCGCCGCGTAGATGGACATCCCGTCTTCCAGGGCCCTGAGCTGCTCGAGCGACTCGGCGCGCTCGAGGGGGGAAGGCGGCAGGGAGACGAACCTGGTCAGCGACGCCGCCTTGTACCCGTAGACGCCGATGTGCTCCCAGCGCTTGGGACACTCGAGCCTGCGGAAGGGCACCGGGGAGCGGGAGAAGTAGAGGGCCCGGCCGTCGCGCGCCAGCACGGCCTTGACCACGTCCGGCCGGCTCAGGCGGTCGGGGTCCTTCAAGGAGGTCACGAGGGTCGCGACGTCGGCTCCGGAGCGGCGGAGGAGCCGGTCGAGGCTCCGGAGCGCCGCGGGCGTGATGAGGGGCTCGTCTCCCTGGAGGTTCACCACGAACGGGTGCTTCCACCCCAGGCGGCGCATGGCCCAGCGGACCCGGTCCGTGCCCGAGGCCAGGGCCTTGGGGGTGAGCACGGCCCGGCCGCCGAAACCCTCCACGGCCCTGACGACCTTGGGGTCGTCGGTCGCCACGGCCACCGGGCCGATGCCGGACTTCACCGCGGCCTCATGGCACCACTGCACGATGGGCCTGCCTCCGAGGGGGGCGAGGACCTTGCCGGGGAAGCGCGTCGAGCCCCACCGCGCCGGGATGATGACCGCGGTCCGTCTCATCGGCCCAGCGCCCTGACGAGCTCGTCTGCCGAGACCGTGGCGGTGCCGAGCTTGGCCACCACGATGCCGGCGGCGCAGTTGGCGATGACGGCCGCGGCCTCGATGGAGGCGCCGCTGGCCAGGCCCAGGGTGAGCACGGAGATGACGGTGTCCCCGGCGCCGGTCACGTCGTAGACCTCGCGGGCCTCGGTGGGGATGTGGACGACCGCGCGGCTGCCCTTCTTGAAGAGGCTCATGCCCGCAGGCCCGCGGGTGATGATGAGGGAGGCGCAGCCCAGCTCCGAGAGGATGCCCCGGCCCAGGCGGTCGAGGGCCTCCTGTCCCGCCTCGGGGATGCGGCGCATGCCGGCCCAGGCCTCGTGGATGTTGGGGGTCAGGCAGGTCACGCGGCGGTAGAGCTTGAAATTCTCGGGCTTGGGGTCCACGGTCACGGGCAGACGCCTGCGGCCGGCCGCGGAGAGCACGGCCTTGACCACGGCCGGGGTCACCACGCCCTTGCCGTAGTCGGAGAGGACCACGGCGTCGGCCTTGGCCACCGCCGCGGGCAGGCGGGCGAGGAGCTCGCGCTCGGTCCTGGGGGAGAGGGGACCCGTGGTCTCCCGGTCGAAGCGGACGACCTGCTGGTGCTCGGCGATGATGCGGCACTTCTGGGAGGTCACGCGCTGGGGGTCGGAGAGGACGTCGTCGACCGTGATGCCGTGGCCCGCGAAATCGGAGAGCAGGCGCGAAGCCGCGGCGTCCTCGCCCACCACGCCCAGGACCGACACGCCCGCGCCCAGGGAGGCGACGTTCCGGGCCACGTTGCCCGCCCCGCCCGGCACGAAGTCCTCGGTCCGCACGGCCACGACCGGGACCGGGGCCTCGGGGGAGATGCGGTGGACCCCTCCGCGGATGAACTCGTCGAGCATGAGGTCCCCGACCACGAGGACCCTCTTGCCCGAGAACCTCTCCACCCAGCCCTTGAGCTTGCGGCGCTCGGCCGGGGTGAGGACCGCGGGACGACTTTCCATGGGCCTGATTATACTAATTCAAGGTGTGCAAGGCCGCGGTGATATGCCCGAAGAAGACCTCGACCTTCATGAGCACGGGGATCCTGCGCTCATCGGCCGTGACCCAGACGCGCAGGCGCTTGCCCTTCTGGATGAAGATGCCTTCCTTGCGCAAAGCGGGCTCGAGCAGGAAGGTGTCGAACCTGCCGGCGGGGACCTTCACCTTGGTCCTCTTGACCACCTTGACGACCAGCGGCCAGTTCTCCTTGGTGTTGACGTCCAGGATGATCTCCGCGCCCTCCTTGAGCTCCTGCGTCCTGATGAAGACCATGCTCGAGAGGATGTCCTGCACGGGCACCGGGATGGTGCCCTGCCGGACGCTGTAGTGGTGGTCCCGGCCCGCCCACTTGGCCAGGTAGCGCTTGGCGGCGTGGTCGAAGAGGGTCCACTCGTCCCGGTAGAAGTGCCCCTCCCTGAGGTTCTTGAGGTAGCCCAGGGAGCTCAGGGTCCGGGCGTCCAGCCAGGAGTAGTTGACGTCCCGGACCTTGAAGAAGGTGTCGCAGAAGCCGTTGGACACGGCCCGGGACACGATCTCGTAGGCGGGCCTGCCGTTGAAGTCGACCAGGCGGCTCATCTCCAGGGTGGATTGCCCGACGCCGATGACGCCCCAGGACACGTCGAAAACCAGGGTCTGAGGGAACCCCGGGACCGAGACCACGTCCGTGGACGGTTCCACGCCCAGGCCCACGAGCTCGCGGGGGTCGGTGAAGGACGCGGTGAAGATGTCCGCCCCCACCGCGGGACCGCAGGCGAGCAGCAGGCCCCAGGACAGCAGCCAGGCCCTACTCATGCGCGGAGACGAGCCCCTCGGTCAGGAGCTTGGCCCAGGTCGCCTTGCCCTTGGTGATCTCAAGCTTGACCGCCAGGCCGTGGAGCCCGGGCCCCAGGGCCTCCTTCCAGCCCTCGGGCAGGCGGACCAGGTCCTTCATGGTCGTGACCACGGGCAAGCCCTTGCGGGCGTTGGCGATGGAACGGACCTCCTCGAGGGTGAAGGGATGGTGGTCCGGGAAGCGCCAGCGCTGGACGAGCTCGACCCCCAAGGAGGCCAGCAGGGACTCGAACTGTTCGGGCTCGGCGATGCCGCTGAGCGAGACGGCCTTCTGGCCCCGCAGGGACCCGGGCTCGAGCCTCCGGTCGGCGGAGGCGTCGAGCAGGTAGTCGGGCCGGTGGCAGGACTCGACCACGGCCGCGCCGGGGCTGCGCTCCTGGAGCTCGTCCTTGAGCAGGTCGAGCTCCGAGGGCTTGACCTGGTCGGCGTGGGTGAGCACGATGAGCTTGGCGCGGGAGAGCGCGGAGAGGGGTTCCCGCAGGTCTCCGTAGGGGAGCAGGCGGCGGTCGCCGAACGGCCGGGCCGCGTGGACCATGAGCACGTCGAGGTCGCGCTTGAGGCGCAGGTGCCCGAAGCCGTCGTCGAGCAGGATGACGTCCGGCTGGAAGAAAGACAGCGCCTGGAGCCCGGCCGCCACGCGGTCCGGAGCCACGAGGATGGGCACGTCGAGCCCCTGCAGGGCTTGGTGGAGCATCCACGGCTCGTCTCCGCACTCGGTCCACGGGGGGACGTGGCCGTCACGGAGCACGACGACCTCCTTCTTGCCGGCCTTGCGGCCGTAACCGCGGCTGAGGATCACCACCCCGTATTTGCGCTGGCGCAGGGTCTGGGCCGCCAGGGCCACGGCCGGGGTCTTGCCGGTCCCGCCGGCCGTGAGGTTGCCGAAGCAGACCACGCGGCAGCCCAGCTTGGAGGATCCGAGCACGTTCCAGTCGTAGAGCAGGCGGCGGGTGCGCACCGCGGCGCCGTAGGCCAGGGAAGCCGCTCCCAGCGCGGCCTTGCCCGCGAGGCCCCCTTTGAGTCTGGCGCGCAGCCCGGGCAGGTCCATGGACACCTCACGCCCCCTTCTTCCCGTAGACCGAATCCAGGAGCCCGGCCGCGGCCGCGAAGACGCGCTCCGGGGCCAGGCCTTCCAGGCAGGCCGGCTCCTTGGGGCACTCGTTGAAGCCGCAGCCCACGCAGTCGAGGTCCTCGCGCCGCACCGCGACGTGCCTGCGGTCCGGCGGGGTCCAACTCGCGGGGTCGCTCGAGCCGTGGACCGTGACCGTGGGGACCCCTAGGCTCACGGCCAGGTGCTTGGTCCCGCTGCAGTTGGTCACGAGGAGCCGGCACCCGGCCAGGACCCGGGCGGCCTCGGCCAGGGTCTTGGTCTCGGGCGCGGACGCGCCCGGGCCGATGCCGGAGACGACCTCGTCGGCCAGGGCCTTCTCCCCGGGGCCCCAGAGCACCCTGATGCCGCAGCCGAGGCGCTCCCGGAGCATGCGTCCGAGGCTCGCGTAGTGCCCGGCCGGCCAGCGGCGGGTGGGCTTTCTCGATGCCGGGGCCAGGGCGACCGGGCCGGCCGGGTCCGGGGCCTGCGGGCCGCCGAGGTAGACCCTGGGCAGGAAATCCGTGTCCGTGTCCGGCACCCCGAGCCCGCAGAGCAGGCGGATCTTCTCGCGGCCGGCGTAGCGGGTGACCGAGGATTGGGTCATGCGCAGGTTATAGGCCCAGCGATGGCCCACGTGCGACGGCCCCGCGCGCAGGCCCGCGCCCGAGGCCGCGGTCAGGATGGCGCTCCTGGGATTGCCCATGAAGTCGATGACCCAGTCGTAGCGGCTGCGGCGCACCTTGAGGAGCCAGGAGAGGTAGTCCTGCCAGCCGTCGGACCGGTAGACGAGGACTTCCGAGATGTCGGGGTTGCCCGCCAGGACCTCGTGCGAGGGGGGCTCCACCAGGAAGTCCACCACGGCCTCCGGGTAGCGCCTCTTGAGCGCGGCCACGGCCGGGGTCGCCATAAGGACGTCCCCGATGCGGCGCAGTTGGATGACCAGAACCCTTCGCGGGGGAAGCACTAGAACCGGGCCCTCCCGCGGGTCATGTTGAGGTCGAAGTCGAACATGTCGTCGTCGCCACGGATGAGGAGGCGCTTCAGGGGACCGGACTCCGGTGCCCACGGCAGGGGGTTCAAGCCCTGCTTGATGGAGAAGTCGTAGCGGTAGCCCGCCTCCCGGGCGCGCTCGCGGACCTCGGGCACGAAGGCGCCCGCGCCGTAGGGGTAGGCGAAGCCGACCATCTCCCGGCCGAGCTTGTCCTCCAAGCGCAGCTTGCTCTCGCGCAGCTCCCAGGACACGTCGTCGAGGCTGATGGAGGCCAGGTTGCGGTGGCTGACCGTGTGGGAACCGAACTCGACGACCCCGGACTTCTGCATCTCTTCCACCTGGTCCCAGGTCACCATCCTCAGCCAGGACTCGGAGGCCGGGTCGTGCCAGGCGTTATGCCTGCCGACCGTGTCGAAGACCAGGAAGATGTTGCCCTTCAGCCCGAGCCCCGAAAGGATGGGGTAGGCGAGCTCGTAGTTGTTGGCGTAGCCGTCGTCGAAGGTCACGAGACAGGGCTTCTCGGGCATGGGCGCCTTGCCGAGCTCCGCGTCCCTGAGCCCGCGGAAGGTCATGGTGGTCCAGCCGTGATCCTTGAGCCAGAGCATCTGACTGCGGAAGTCCTCCTCCGTGACCCAGAGCTTCTTGAGCTTGGAGCCGGGGGGGTAGTCGCCGATCTTGTGGTACATCAGAGCGGCCAAGCCGCTCACCTTGGGACGCCACCAGTTCCAACGGCAGCTCGCGGCCACCGCGGCCGCGGCTGCGGCGATCGTCGTCGCGGTTCCGATCACGGGCGCGCCTCCTTGCTCTCCAGCTCCGCGAGCTTCACGTACTTGAGCCAGCTATGGAACGCCGAGAGCCCGGCCCACACGAGGCCCGGCCTGCCGTCGAGGACGCCGAGCCTCAGCACCGCGCGCAGGAAGAACTCGGCAGGCAGGACGAGGTGGTGCCACCAACGGAAGCGGCGGCCCGCCTGGTAGCGCTTGGCCGCGGCCAGGCTGGTGTAGCGGTCGAGCTTCTCGAGATAATCCGTGAGGTCGCGGTAGGGGTGGTGCTCCATGCGCGCCCCGAGACCGAGGACCTGGCCGCGGACCACGACGCCCTCGTGCAGAGCGCCGCCCGTGAAGCTGCCCAGCCGCCGGCGGAAGAGCCGCAGGTGCCGCTCCCCGCCCAGGCCGCCGAACCTGAGCCTGCCTCCCATGAAGAACACGGCGAACGGGATCTCGAAGCCGCCAAGGCCCGGGCCGGCGGCGCGCAAGGCCTGGAGAGCCTCCTCGCGGAGCTCCGGGGTCACCCTCTCGTCCGCGTCGATGGAGAGGGCCCATTCCTTCGTGGCCAGGGCGAGCGCGGCGTTCTTATGGGAAGCGAAATCATCGAACTTGCGGACCGAGACCCGCGCACCGGCCCCCTTGGCCAAGTCGCCGGTGCGGTCCGCGGAGTCCTCGGCCAGCAGGACCACCACCTCGTCGGCCAGGCCCCGAAGGCTCTCCAGGGCGCCTGGAAGGTCCTCCTCCTCGTCGCGGGCGATGATGAAGGCGGAGAGCCCTCCCGGGATGCCGCTGCCGCCGGGGGAGAAGGAGGCGCTAGGCGGTGACGCGGTCATAGATCTCCTCCATCTTGTCCGCCATGGCCGTCAGGGAGAACCGGGCGGCCTTGGCGTACGCGGCCGTGGCCAGGGCCGAGGCCAGGCCCCGGTCCTCCACCAGAGAGAGGATGGCGCCGGCCAGGGCCTCGGGGTCCCTGGGAGGGACCAGGAGGCCGGTCTTGGAGTCCTCGACCACCTCCGGGATGCCGCCCGCGGCCGTGGCTGCCACGGGGACCCTGCAGGCCGCGGCCTCGAGCAGGACGCTGCCCATGCCCTCTCCCCAGGAGGAGTGGGCCAGCACGTCGAGGGACTTCAGGAACGCGGGACCGTCCTCCACGGAGCCGAGTATCCAGACCTTGCCCCTGAGGTCCATGCGCTCGACCTGGGCCAGGAGGGCGGACTCCAGCGGCCCGGCGCCTGCGATGAGGAAGCGCAGGTCGGGCCTCTTGCGCGAGGCGATGTAGGCGGCCGCGATCAGGGTGTCGTGGTCCTTGTGCGGCACCAGGGCGGCCAGGTTGCCGACCCAGGGCAGGTCGGGCTCGATGTCGAACTTGGCCGCGATGCGGCCGCGCTCCCTGGCGCGCGCCTCGGGCGTGGCCGGGCTCAGGCTGTCCTCGGCCAGGCCGGCCCACGCGCTCTCCTCGGGACCGAAAGGGACCGCGTCGGGCACCACGGCGACCTGGGCCGGGTCCATGCCGCCCCGCACGAGGATGGCCTTGATGGCCTCGGACACGGCCACGGTCCGGTCCGCGGAATCGTACTTGAAGGTCCTGCTCCAGGAGCCGTTGAGCTCGAAGTCCACCCTGCGGTGCACGACCCTGGCCAGGCCGCCGCCGGCCAGGGCCGCGAGCCCCGCGCCGTGCGCGGTATGGGCGTGCACCACGGGCCTGCCGTCCCGCCGGATGAGGGCACGCAGCATCAAGGCGCTCGCCGGGTCCCACTCGAAGAGCCAGGGGAGGAAGGCCGTGGCCAGGCGCAGGCGCTTGGCCTCCGCGGCCAAGGCAGAGCCCTTCCGGCAGACCACGACGTTCCGGTGGCCGCGCCTCTCGAGCGCGGCCGCCAGGTAGAGGAGCTGGCGCTCCCCTCCCCTGAGGGTGCGCTCGCCGTCAAGATGGTAGACGGTGTAGCAGGTCACGATAGATCCTTTCGGTTTCCGAGACGAAGCGCTCGACGCAGAAGCGCGAGCCGAAGCGCTCCCTGGCCTTGGCGCCCATGGCCAGGGTGCGGCCGGGCTCGCGGAAGAGCTGCAGGAGGGCGTCCGCGAGCGCGTCGGGCTCGCCCGGCGGGACCAAGAGCCCCGTGACCCCGTCCTCCACAAGGTCGGGCAGGCACCCCACGCGGGAGGCGACCACGGGCCGGCCATGGGACATCCACTCCAGGGCGGCCCTGGAAACGGCCTCGGACCCGGTGGACGCCACGACCCCGACGCGGCAGCGGCTGATGAACTCGTCGACGGACGGCACGTACCCGAGGAACTCGAAGCTCCCGCCGAGCCCCGCCTTGGCGGCCAGGGCCCGGAGCAGGACGTCGCGCTCCGCGGTCCCTGACCCGGCAGCCAGGAACCGGGACGAAGGGAACTCGGCCAGCACCTTGCCCGAGGCCGCGATGAGGGTCTCGTGCCCTTTGACCGGGTCGAGCCGGCCCACGATGCCCACGTTGCGGTCCTCGGAGATGGGTGAAGGAGGGGGCGCGGGCAGGCCCTGGAACACGAGCTCGACGCGGGACCCGGGATAGGCGCCCTCGAGCTGGGTCTTGATGAGCGAGTTGGCCGCGATGAACGCGGAGGTGCGCTTGGCCAGGGCGCGCGAGAGGGGGCTGCCCGAAGGGGGCCTGGCATCCCCCCGGGTGCGCACCACCGGCACCCCGAGCCCGGCCGATACGGCCGCTGCCAGGGAATGGGACGAACCGGTGTGCCCGTTGATGACCTCCACCCCGACGGCCTTGACCCGCGCCCTCAGGCGCGGGAGGGTCAGCCAAGGATGGGAGAACTCCTCGACCGCCAGGCCCAGTTCCCGGGCCTTGACGCAGGGGACGCTCCCCTGCCGGCCCCAGAAATGGACCTCATGGCCCTTGTCCTTCAAGGCCCCGGCCAGGGTCAGGGCATAGTGGGAGATCCCGGAATCCCAGACCTCGTCCTCGATGTGGAGGATGCGCATCAGCTTGATGGGATTCTATCATTTATTCAGGTCTCATCTGTCCTTGGGCCTGCATGATTTGCTAGGTTCTTGCGAGCCTTTTCACGCCAAGGAGCCCCATGAGCCAGGATCCCCCTTCCCAGGAACCCAGGACCGGCAGCGCCCCGTCTTCCGGGCGCACCTTCCTGGGCATGAACCCCATGAAGGTGGTCTTCGCCCTGGAGTACGTGCTCCAGGGCATCGCCAACCCCTTCCAGGGCATCACGTACCAGCCTTTCTTCAAGCACTTCACCGTGGACTACAAGCTCTCCGAGGCCGCGGCCCAGAGCATCTTCTCGCAGTCCTACCTCGCCTGGAGCTTCAAGCCGGTCCTGGGCTTCCTCATCGACGCCTACGGCAAGACCAAGGTCATCCTGACCTTCCTGCTCGCCGCGGCCGTGGTCTTCTACGCCCTGACCCCGCTGGTGGACATCAACGTGAAGGTCTTCTTCTGGTACATGTTCATCCTGTCCGTGTTCCTGGCCGCCACGGACGTTTCCGTGGACCGCGCCACCGTGGTCGAGGGCGATTCCGAGGCCAAAGCCTCGGGCCAGTCCAAGTCCACGACCGTGGGCCTGAACCAATCCATCTGCTGGGCCGCCATCTACGGCACCAGCATCTTCTCCGCGGTCTGCGGAGGCTGGATCGCGGACCACATGCCCTTCGACTGGCTCATGGTCGGCCTGGCAGCCGTGCCGCTGCTCGTGCTCGCCGTGGTCTTCTACCTGCCCAAGGACCAGGCTCCCACCATCCCGCTCAAGGAGTCGGTGCTCAACTTCTGGGACGGCCTCAACACCGGGCCGGTCATGTGGATCATCGTCTTCTATTTCCTCTTCCACTTCCAGCCCGCCATGGGCGCCCTGTGGACGAACTACATGATCGAGACCCTCAAGTTCACGCAGACCCAGATCGGGATCTCGGACGGCTGCGCCTACCTGGGCTACTTCATCGGCGTGCTCGCCTTCGCCAAATACGGGACAGGCTGGCAGGACCGCTGGGGCCTCAAGAAGGTCTTCCAGATCGTCATCGTGCTGAGCATCCTCGCCAACCTGACGCAGTACCTGACCGTGGAGCCCTGGTTCTCGAACATCACGGGGGGCCTCCAGGCCCGTCTCCCCTTCCTGTCCTCCCTCCAGGTGCGGCTCGGGTTCATGTGCGTCTACGGCTTCGTCCTCTCCGTGTTCGTGGGGTTCACGCGCATGAGCACCTTCAGCCTGGTGGGCGCGGTCATCCCGAGCAAGGCCGCGGGCTCGCTCTTCGCGGGCTTCATGTCCGTGGCCAACCTCGCCTACTCCTTCTCCTACTCCTCCGGGTCCTGGCTCTACACCCACGGTCTGGAATTCGGGGTCATGCGTTCCCTCCAGGAGGGGCTCTTCGGCATCCAGGCGGCTCCGGGCGCGGAGATGTCCATCGCCATGCTCATCCTCATCGGGTCGGCGGCCTACCTCCTGAGCTTCACCGCCTCCCACATGCTCCCGAACCGCAGGGAGACCATCGCCACCGAGGACGCGACCGTGCTCATGGTGGGTCCCGAGCATTTCGCCAGGCTCGGGAAGGGCTTCCTGAGGAAGGTCGGCATCGCGACCCTGGCCGTGTTCGGCCTGCTGCTCGTGCTGACCTGCTACACCTGGGGCCTCGAGGTCATGAGTTCCGTGCTCCTGGCCTTCTTCGCCTCGGTGTTCATGCGCAAGATCTACCTGGACCACCGGTACCACCTGATCGCGCCGAAGGCCGTTCAGGACTGGAAGAAGTAGCCGGACCTTTCCGGGAAAGGAGGACGTCAGCCCTTCAAGGACGCACGCCCTGAGCGCGCAGCATCTCCTTGGCGGCTTGGTAGGCTAGGTCCGTGGTGATGAGACCCATGCACAGGAAGTGGCCGTGCGGGCAGGAGCGGCCGCCGTGCAGGGCGCAGGGCCTGCAGGCCAGGTCCGCCTCGAGCACCCGGTGGCCGGGGCCGTAAGGGAAGAAGCCCAGCTCCCTGGTGGTGGGGCCGAAGATCGCGAGCGTGGGGACCCCGGAGGCCGAGGCCACGTGCATGGGCCCGGAGTCGTTGGTCACGAAGAGTGAGAGCCTGGACATGAGGCTCTTGAGCTCGTCGAGGGAGCCGCCCGAGAGGTCCGCGGCCCCCGAGTCGGCCGCAAGCCTCGCGCACAGGACCCGGTCCGCGCCTCCTCCGACGATGACGACCTTGACCCCGTCGGCCGCAAGCCTCAGGCTGAGCCCACGGAACCGAGCCTCGAACCACTTCTTGGTGGGCCACGTGGAGCCCGGGTGGATGCCGACCACCCGGTCCCCGGGCCCGATCCCCGCTTCCTGGAGCCGGGCTGCGACCTTCTCCTGGGCCGGGGGCTCGAGATACCTGGAGCTGTCGGGCCTGAGCCTCAGGTCCGCCTGGAAAGGCAGGAGCAGGGCGAGGTTGCGCTCGAGGTCGTGCATGTGCCAGGCGAAGGGCAGGCGCCTGGTCAGCAAGAAGCTCCCGGCGCTCGAGGAGAAGCCGACCCGCTCCGCGATCCCGGCCCGCCACGCGATGAAGGCGCTCCGGAACGACCGGTGCGGGATGATGGCGCAGTCAAAAGCCTTGGAACGCAGCAGGCGCGCCATGGCCAGGGCGCCGAAGAGGCCCGCGTGCTCGCCGCGCTTCTTGTCCAGGATGGTCTCGTCCACCCACGGCGAGCCGGCGAAGACCTCCTGGGTGCGCTCCGTGGTGAGGACCGCGACATGGGAGGACGGAGAGAGGGTCTTGAGCTCCCGCAGGAGGGGCAGGGTCAGGAGGCAGTCTCCCAGGAACGCGGTCTGCACGACCAGGATGCGTCCGGGGGAGGGGGCCGGGGTCCTGTCCGCGCCCGGAGGAGAGGCCTCGCCGTAGTCTCCGAACTCCAGGCCCAGTCCGCCGCCGGCCACGCCCCACGGAGCCAGGGCCGCGAGGTAGCGCTCGATGGTGTGCTTCTCCAGCGCAGGGGAGCGCAGGCCGAAGCTCACGAAGAGCCGCCGCGCCAGGGCGTCCTTGCGGTAGACCGAGACCTCGGGGACGCCGCTCATGAGGCGGATGAGGAGCGACCTGGGCGTGGCGTGAAGGTCGAGGAGGTGCGTGAAGCCCTGGGCCCGGATGCGGCTCACCGCGTCCCTGAGCCCGTGGAACGGGATGATCCCGCCCAGGTGAGGGTTGCCCTTGAGGGCGCCGGCGAACTGGGGCTTGACCAGGATGGAGATGCCGCAGTCCGGCCAGGCCGCCTTGAGGCTCCGGAAGACCGGCGCGGTCAGGACCACGTCCCCCAGGGAGGAGAGCCTGATGACGAGGATCTTCTTGGGCATTCGGGCTTCCGCCCCCGACGGGGGAGGAAGCGTGATTATATCATTTCGCCCGGCGGGCCTTGGGACGGACCGCCCGGGCCTTGGCCTGGACCCTGGCCTCTTCAGCGAGCGCCGCCTCGAGATACCTCAGGCCCAGGGGGTGGCCGGGCTGGAGGTCCAGGAAGCGGCGGAAGCGGTCCGCCGCCGCACCGAAGCGTCCCTGCCGCGCCAAAGCCATGCCCATATTGAAGTGCGCCTCGCTGAACCCCGGGTCCGCATCCAGGACCATGGCGTAGCGCGTCATGGCCTCCTTCAGCTTCCCGAGGTGGAAGAAAGTGCTCCCGATCCTGTTGTTGAGATCGGCGTGGCCTGGAGAGAGGTCCAAGGCCTTGAAGAAATGGACGAGCGCTTCCTCGCCCCTGCCGCCCGCGAACAAGGCGTCCCCGAGCCTGGTGTGCGCCACCGCGGACCCGGGCACAGCCACGAGCGCGTGATTCCACAGGCTCACCGGGTCATGCCAGGTCAGGACCTGCCTCCGGGTCAGCCAGCCCAGCATGAGCAGGCCGCCTGCCAGGGCAGCGGCGAGAAGGGGACGGAAACCCAGGGCGCTGCCGGACTTGGACGATCCGAGGACAGGGCCGCCGCCGGAGGAAAGGCCCGCGGAGCGCAGCCTCATGAAGACCGCGGCGATGAGCACGGGCAGGCCCAGGAGCGCGCAATAGGCGTAGCGGTCGTAGACGAACATGGGCCGGTCCTTGAAGAACCCCAGGGTCGGAGCGATGGCCATGAGATACTGGAGCCACACCGCCAAGGCAGCGGGCCATGAGCGCCAACGGCTGATGAGGAAGGCCGTGAGCGCCACCGCGAGCCCGATGTTCGTGACCGCGGGCCAGGAAAGGGTCGTGCCCGGCGCTCCTGGAGGGTAGAAGGGGCATAACCCCCACGGCAGCGCGAGCTTCTGCAGGAAGAAGAGGGTGCCTGCGGCAGCGTCCGCAAGTTTCGGGAGCCTGGAGCCGGCCTCCAGGCCCTTGCCAGCGGCATTGATCGCCACCACGGCCAAGGAGACCGCCAGGAACGGCAGCTTCTCCAGGAGCGCGGCCTTGAGGGCTTCCCGTCTCTTGCCGGCGGCAGCCGCGAACCTTCCCAGGGGATACGCGTCGAGCACCAGCAGGACGAATGGAAGGCTCACTCCCCGCCATCGGCACAGGCCGGAGAGGGCAAAAAGCGACCATGAGACCGCAAGCCACAGCCGCGGCCTGGCTCCGGGGTCGAAGCGCTTGAGATAGCTGTGGATCGAGGTCACGAAGAACCCGGCTGCCAAGAGGTCCGCGTAGCCCGAGGCGTTCGACACGACCTCGGCATTGATGGGGTGCAGACCGAAGACCGCGGCGCCCAGCGCCGCCCAGAGGTCCGCCTGCCCCGGCTCGGAGCGGGGCAGGCCGAGCCGCAGGAGCTTCCGGGTGAGGAAGAAGAGGCTGGCGC
The DNA here is from genome assembly GCA_016218545.1 of Elusimicrobiota bacterium. Classification (GTDB taxonomy): domain Bacteria; phylum Elusimicrobiota; class Elusimicrobia; order UBA1565; family UBA9628; genus JACQWX01. The sequence goes on along the minus strand of JACRDQ010000039.1, from coordinate 51,817 downwards.
ACACAGCCAGGTGCGTCAGCAGGCTCACAAGATGGAAGCCCATGGGAGCCAGTCCCTGTATCTTCACGACCAGGGACCAGACCACCCAGCCGAGAGGCTGATAGGTGCCCCAATAGAGCGTGGTGAACATCCAGCGGAAATTGGCAGGGGTGAGGCTCAGGATGCGGGGGTTCTCGAGGATGGCCTCGGCGTCGTCCCAGTTGACGAAGCCGTTCTGGAGCACGGGCAGGTAGGCTGCGGCCACGGCAGCGAGCACCACGGCCGCGAGCGCGAGCAGGCGCAGCCTGGGGCTCAAGGGAGCGTCCTTCCCGCTTCTCATCGCGCCTCCTGCTCAGGCAGGGCCCGGGGGTCCGGGGCTGAGGACGGCATCTGCCTGAGGGCCTCTGAGATCTGAGCCTTCCACTCCGGCGCTCCGGGCCGCAGCCGGAGGGCTTGGGCATAGTGCAGCCGGGCCTCGTCCCAGCGGCCCTGCTCCAGGAGCAGGGACCCGAGGTTGACGTGGGCGATCCACAGCCGGGGCTCCGCAGCCACGGTCTGTCTCCAGACCGCCTGGGGCTCGCGCCAGACAGCGGTCTGCTTGGCGCTCCAGGCAGCCAGGCCGGCGCAGGCAAGGACAACAGCCAGGACCGAGGCCCATCGAGCGGCGGTCCGCGGCCAGCTCTTCTCGAACACCGTTTGGAAGGCCTGAGCCAGGATCAGGGCCAGACCCATGGACGGGATGTAGGTGTAGCTGTCCTGGCCGAAGACCGTCCCGTCGCTTGATGCGGCGAAGGTGGGCAGGAGGCCGGCCAGCCAGAGCAGCCAGCCGGCCAAGCACAAGGCCGCGGCCCTGCGGAACGCGAGCAAACCCGCGGTCACGGCCAGGACCAGGAGGACCGCGCTCGCGGCCGCGAGCGCCGCTGGACGGCCCGGGACCACGATGGCGTAGAGGACCCCGAGGTCAGCGGGGAAAAGGAGCTTGCGCAGGTAGAAGACAGAGGCCAAGCAGGAATCGACCGGCTGCCACAGACCGTGGAGCAGGCTGATGCCGCCTATCTGCGCCTTGGCCCAGGCATTGACCAGGCCCAGCCCGACTGCTGCTGCGAGGAACGGCCATTTCTCGACCCAGACCAAGAACCCGGGAGCCTTGAACCAGGTCCGGGGATGGGGGTCGAGCCTCTTGAGGGGGAAGACGTCGAGGAGGAGCAGGACCATGGGCAGGGTGATGCCGGTCCAGCGGGACAGCCCTGATGCGAGGAAGAATCCGGCTGCTTTCCAGACCCCGGGCTTGCCTGGGCCAGGCCCCACATAGGCCAGGCAAGCTGAGAGGAAGAAGAAGGCGGACATGAGGTCCGAGACCTTGGTGGCCCAGGCCACGGCAGCCACCCTGGTCGGATGCACGGCCCAGAGCAGGCCGGCGGCCAGGGCCGCGGCCAGGCTCGGCGCAGAGGGAGACCCTGGCGCGGCCCTGCGGAGCACGCGCCACAGCAGGAGGCCGAGCATGGCTGCATTGGCAGCGTGCAGACCGAGGCTCAACCCATGGAACGCGGGAGCCCAAGGCCCGACCACGGAGAATACCGCTCCTCCTGCCAGCCACGCGAGCGGCTGATAGGTCGTCATGTGCAGGGAGGTGAGCATCCAGGCGATGTTCGCCCAGCCCAGGCCGTGGACCATGGGGTTGTCCACGAAGTTCTCATAGTCGTCGAAATTGAAGAAGCCGTGGGAGAGCACGTCGCGGAACACCCAGGCCGTGCAGATCCCCAGGGCAAGCCACGGCCACCAGCCCCGTTTCATCGCGGACCCTTGCGGCCCGCGTCCAGCAGGCGCGCCCGTGCCTCGAGGACGCCCGGATCCCCGGGAGAGAGCTTCAAGGCCGCCTCGTACTGGGCCAAGGCTTCCTTCTTCCTGCCCTTGGCAGCCAAGGCCTGGGCGAGGTTCAGCCTCGGGTCCACTGCGTCTGGAGCGGCCTCCATAGCCTCCTGCAGGAGGGGAATGGCGGCGTCGAGCTTGCCTGAGCGCAGCAGGGCCAGGCCGAGCGCCGTGCGTCCGCTCTCGAGGTCCGGGTTGTAGAAGAGCGACTTGCGCAGGTGCTCCTCCGCCTCCAGGGGCCGGTCCCGGTACATGAGGTCCACGCCCCAGTTGTGGTGCGTCATGGCAGTGAGGAACCGGATGAAGCCGAAGAACGCCACCCCGGAGTCCGGGTCCATGCCGTCGACCGTGTCCTCGCGGATCGACTCGAAGGCCCGGACCGCCTCATCGAAGCGCCGGGCCTGGAGGAGCGCGATGCCGTGGTTCGTGCGGATGAACACGGACCTGGGGTCCACGCTGACCGCGCGAGACCATAGGCTGACCGTGTCGTTCCAGACGCGGCACTGTCTCCAGGTCAGGCTCCCGAGGAGCGGCAGCACCGCCAAGGCGCAGGCAGCCGCAGCGACGAACACGGGGCCTCGCCCCTGCCTGGTCTTGGCCCGGAGCTTGGCGAGCCCGGCCGCGCACAGCAAGGCCAAGGCCAGGGAAGGCAGGTAGCTGTAGCGGTCAGCCACGATCTGCCTGCCGGACTTGACCAGGCCCAGGGTCGGCGACAGGGTGACGAGATACCAGAGCCATGCCGCGAACAAGACCCTGCCGCGTCCGGCCATCCCGCGCCAAGCCAGCCAGAGGGTCAGCAGGACCGCGGCCAGGGCTCCGGCTGCGACCAGCCAGGTCCGGGGAGCCATGTAGCTGTCGCCATACCAGTTGGACAGGCCCCACGGAGCCAGGGTCTTCCAGAGGTAGAACGCCACGCCGAAGCAGGTCTGCTCCAGCCGCGCCGGCAAGCCCGCCTTGGCCATCGGGATGAGCGTGTAGGTCGTGAACTGAGCCAGGAGGCCCAGGAGGCCCGCGCCAAGGGCCAGGCCGAAGAGAGGGAGCTTCTCCTTCACGAGACCGAGCCGGGACCCTCCCGCATGCAGCCTCAACCTGTCGAGCGGATAGTAGTCGAGGACCAGCAGGGCCACGGGCAAAGAAACGCTCCTCACGTTCGAGAGCATGGCCAATGCCCCGACCCCTGTGACCCGCCACAGGCTCGGCTGCCGGCCCGCTCCCTCCTGATGCCGCTTCAAGTAGAGCACCACGGCCCAGAGGTAGAGCAAGCCTGACAACAGCTCCCTGCGCTCAGTGGCCCAGGCTACGGCCTCCACGCGCAGGGGGTGGACCGCGAAGAACAGGGCTGCCCAGGCAGCGGCCCAGGGATGGATGCCCGCGCTCTCAGGCGCTCCCCGGTCCAGGAAGCGCCGGCAGACCAGGTAGAAGAGCGCGGCCATGCCGCAATGAAGGAGGAGGTTCGTCAGGTGATAGCCGAACGGGTTGGTGCCCCAGAGAGCCTTGTCCAAGGCCCAGCTCAGCCAGGTCACGGGCTGGTAGTGCGCGAGGTGGAAGGTGGAGAACATCCAGCCCAGCTCCTTCATCCCCAGGCCGCGGAAGTCCGGATTCTCCAGGAAGTTCGCCTGGTCGTCCCAGTTGACGAAGAGGCTCTCGAGAGCCGGGACAAAGGCGAGGAAGGTCAGGCCGGCGACCACCCAGGGCATCAGCCGCTTCATACGATGGTGCCCCATCAAGGGGTGAGGCAGGGGGCAAGGTGGGAGAGGGTCCTCTCGATGCCGCCCTGGAGCTCCAGCAGGGTCTGTCGGGCACGGTCTCCGGCAGCCTGCCGCTGGTCCGGATGGGCAAGGAGCTTCTCCAAGGCCTGGCAGAGGTCTTCAGGCCCGCGGACCATGAGCCCGCCCCCTGACTTGACCAGGGCCTGGCTGGACTGTTCGGTATGGAAGGTGTGCGGCCCGAACACGGACGCTTTGCCGTGCACCGCCGGTTCGAGGAGGTTGTGCCCTCCGACCGGCACCAGGGTCCCTCCCACGAAGCACACGGCAGCGTATGCATACCATGATGAGAGCACGCCCATGGCATCCACGAGCAGGCACTCGAGGTCTCCCAATCCTTGCGCCTCGGAGAGGCGCGACCAGACAGCGAAGCGGACCCCGGCCTTGGTCAGCATGGCTGCGGTGTCCGCGCTGCGCTCAGCGTGCCTGGGGGCCAGGACGAGCCTCAGGCCCGGGTGAGAGCGCCGGGCCTTCTGGAACGCGGCTACCAGAGCCTCCTCCTCGCCCGGATGAGTGCTCCCTGCCACGAGCAATGGGGCTTGCCTCCAGCCCAGGCCTTCGAGAGCTGTCCGGACCCGCTCGATGCCTCCGGGAGGAGACAGCAGGTCGAATTTCATGTTGCCGCACACGGACACCCTGTCCGAAGGCGCACCCAGGGCAAGGAAGCGCTCGGCATCGGCCGGGGTCTGGGCCGCGATGCGGTCCAGCCGCCTCAGGAAAGGCCTGACCAGGGGCCGGAAGACCCGGTAGGCGCCGAAGCTCCTCGGCGAGAGACGGCCGTTGGCCAGGCCGACCCTGATGCCGCGCCGGAACGCGGCCTCGAGCATGCCGGGCCAAAGCTCGGTCTCGATGAGCACCAGGCCGTACGGCCGGACCGCGTCGAGGAACCGGCCCACGGTCGGGAGGCTGTCGAGGGGAGCCAGGCACGCGCACGCCACCCCTGGGATCTTGAGAGCGCGGGCCCGGCCCGAGGCCGTGTTGCAGGTGACCACCACTGCCGGGGCGTCATCCCCGGCCAGCACGCGTTCGATGAGGAGTTGGGCCGCGGCCGCTTCGCCTACCGAGGCTGCGTGCACCCAGAGCACCGGCCTAGCCGGCTCCTTGGCGAGGCCCGAGACATCGGGACAGCCGGCCCGCTCGCGCCACTCCTCGGGCAGGGACATGACGAGCCTGCGCCTGGGCGAGGCCAGCATCTTCAGGCAGAAGCCCGCGGCGATCACGGGAGCCAGCACGGTCGAGAGCAAGGCCACGCCGCGGGCGAAGGCGGCGTCGAGGAGCCCGGGCTCGCGCAGGACCGCGGCGTCGGTCTCGTCCACGAGCCGGTCCAGGGCGGCCTTGAGCTCCGCGGCCTTGGCCTTGGGGTCGTCCTCCGGCCCGACCATGATGGGAGCGGCGTAGGCCACGAGGCCTCGCCCGAAAGGGAGGGGGACCTGGAAGCGGTCCCAACTCCTCGAGAACGTCACCTTGTTCGTCACGGCGCTGGTGAGCGGCAGGATGGGGATGCCCAGCTTCCGGGAGAGGAAGATGACGCCGGATTTGACCTCCCTGGCCGGCCCCTTGGGCCCGTCCGGGGTGATACCCAGGTCGAACCCCGCCTCCACGGTCCGGGACATCTCCATGAGCGCGGCCGTGAACCCCCGCGACGAGGAGCCGCGGGCGGCAGGGATGCCCGAGAGGTCCATGATCCGGGCGACCACCTCCCCGTCGCGGCTGCGGCTGACCAGCACCTTGGCGCCGTCGTGCCGGTGGGAGTAAGTGAAGAAGACCTGCCGCTGGTGCCAGAACGCGTAGATGAAGCGCCGGCCGGAACGCCTGAGGCCCGCCTTGCGCTCCCCGCCCAGGACACGCCACCGGGTGGTCCAACCCACCAGGGTCATGTAGAGATAACCTAGATAGGGGGCGAGCGCTCTAAGCATGGTCGAGTTGCGCGACTGGGACGGCTTCTAGTGCTCCGACCGGATCATGACCGGTCGGAGCACTAGGCCTTCGGCTTGCGGCCGCGAGACTTCGAGAGCCAGCTAAGGGTGACGACCGCGGAATCCTCGGGCCTGAGCCCGGCGTCGCCGAGGCTGACCCCGATCTTGGCGCAGTCGAGGCGGTCCAGGGCAGCGGCCAGGGCCTCGGAGCCGCTCAGAGGGTTGAGGGGGCTCAGTTCGCAGTTCTCCAGGGCGGCCTCGGACTCGATGATGGAGGTGGCGAAGCGCACGGCCTCGGAGAGGGCGCTCTCGCAGATCACGCGCCACAGGCGCGCCCGCTCAGGCTCTCCGGCCGCAAGCTCCCGCCTCTTGGCTGCCGCGTCCTCGCCCAGGGTGGCCAGGACGAGGCTGAAGGCCACGCCCGGGATGGGGGAGAGGATCTTGCTCGACGGGTCGGAGGCGGAGGAGCCGGGGAAGGTCTCGAAGAGCACGGCCGGGACCAGGAGCTTGGAGACCGCGGCGACCTCCTTGGAGAGGACCGCCAGGCCGGCCGGGGTGAGGGCCGGAGGACGGCCCTCGGCCGCGGCGTACTGCACGCCGAGGGAGGCCAGGTCCACGCCGGCCTTCTTGGACAGACGCGCGACTTCCTTGGGCTTGACCTCGAGCTTGAATCCTTTGACCTTTCTCATGACGCTGTCCGGGCCTACGGAAAGGCCCGCGACCGGGGGCTAGGCCTTGCGGACCTTGCCTCCGCGGACCACGGGCACGGGAGCCTGCCCCGGCCTCCTGGTGCGGTTGTACCACTCGAAGACCATGGGGGACGCGATGGCGATGGTCGAGTAAGTGCCCACGCAGGCGCCGAAGACCATGGCCATGGCGAAGTTGTGGATGACCTTGCCTCCGAAGAGGAAGAGGATGGAGACCACGGTGAAGACCGTGCCGTTGGTGATGATCGTGCGCGAGAGGGTCTCGTTGACGGCCCGGTTGATGACGGTGTCGAGCGGGTCGTGCCGGTAGAGCTTCATGAGCTCGCGCATGCGGTCGAAGATGACGATGGTGTCGTTGATGGAGTAGCCCGCGATGGTGAGCAGGGCCGAGACGATGAGGAGGTCGACCTCGCTGCCCGTGATCGAGAACAGGCCCACCGTGGCCAGGACGTCGTGGCCGATGGCGATGACGCCGGCCACGCCCCAGATGGGGTTCTCGAACCTGAAGGCGATGTAGACGATGATGCCCAACAGCGAGAGCACGATGGCCCAGAGGGCCTGGCGGAAGAGGTGCTTGCCCACGGCCGGGCCCACGAACTCCTGGCTGTCCACCCGGAACTTGGAGTCTCCGAGGGCCTTCCGGATGCCGGCCACATGGCGCTCGATGTCCACGGCCGAGGCATCCTCCCCGGTCTTCAGCCGGATGGAGAAGGTGTTGGTCTTGGGGAAGCTCTGCAGGGAGGCGTCCGATATCCCGGACTCCTCCACGGCCTTGCGGAGGTCGCCCAGGGCCATGGGCTTCTCGAAGGTGACCTGGACCACGGTCCCGCCCGTGAAGTCGATGCCGAAGATCAGGCCCTTGGTGGCCAGGCTCACGATGGAGCCGCCCATCAGGATGCCGGAGAACAGGAAGAGCTTCCAGCGGTTTCCGACGAAGTCTATGGCGGTCTTGCCGATGATTTGCATGTCAGATGCTCAACTCCGCCACGTCGCGGCTGGCGAGATAGGTGTGGTAGATCAGCTTGGTCAGGAAGATCGCGGTGAACATGCTGACGACGAGGCCCATCATCAGGGTCACGGCGAAGCCCTTGATGGGACCGGTGCCGAACTGGAACAGGAAGATCGCGGTGAAGACCGTGGTCAGGTTCGAGTCCAGGATGGCGCTGAAGGCCTTCTCGTAGCCCGCGTCCACGGCCAGCCTGATGGGCTTGCCCAGGGCCAACTCCTCCCTGATGCGCTCGAGGATGAGGACGTTGGCGTCCACGGCCATGCCGATGGTCAGGATGATGCCCGCGATGCCCGGCAGGGTCAGGGTGGCGCCGAAGTAGGCCATGCCGGCCATGAGGAAGACGATGTTGAGGACCAGGGCGAGGTCCGCGACCAGGCCCGAGGCCTTGTAGTAGACGAGCATGAATATGAAGATGAAGAGCGCCGCCATGGCCGTGGCCATGAGGCCCGCCTTGATGGAGTCCTCGCCCAGGGTCGGGCCGATGGTCCGCTCCTCGATGATCTTGACCGGCGCGGGCAGAGCGCCCGCGCGGAGCACGATGGAGAGGGCGTGGGCGTCCTGCATCGTGAACTCGCCCTCGATGATGCCCGAGCCGCCCGAGATCCTCTGCTTGATGACCGGAGCGGAGTAGACCACCTTGTCGAGCACGATGGCCATGTTCTTCTGCACGTTGGCGCCGGTGAAGGACGCGAACTCGTTGCCCTTCTCGGGCTTGAACTTGAAGGCCACGACCGGCAGGCCGTAGTTGCCGCCGGTCTCCACGCGCGCGGTCTCGAGGTCCGCGCCCGTGAAGGGCACGGTCGAACTCAGCAGGTAGAGCTGGCTCTCCTTGCCCTTGAAGAGCTCCATCCCGGCGGGGACGAGCTTGGCCGCCGCGGTCGAGACGGACTCGCCGGCGAAGGGGGCGCCGAGCTCCGCGATCTTGCCCAGGGCCTCCTGCGCCTTCTCGCCGGTCTGGACGACGCGGAACTCCAGGAGCGCGGTCTTGCCCACGATATCCTTGGCCATGGCCGCGTTGGAGATGCCGGGGAGCTGGACGACGATCCAGCGCTTGCCCTGCCGCGCGATGAGGGGCTCGGCCACGCCGAACTGATCCACGCGGTTGCGGATGATCTCGATGGCCCTGGCCATGGCGTCGGGGATGTCGGCCTTGGGGTCGAGCTTGTCGATGTCGAGCTCCATGAGGAGGTGCGAGCCGCCCTTCAAGTCCAGGCCGAGGTTGACGAGATGCTTGGGCCGCATCTTGAAGGTCTCGAGCTTCTCGCGCTCACCCTGCTCCATCGAATACCAGTTGATGGTGGGGTAGAGGAGGAACAGGGCCAGGGCGGCCAGGAGGCCGACGCCGGTCCACTTCAGTTGGAGCTTGCTCATAATCCACAAGCCTCCCCCGCGGGGAGGCGCGTAGCGGTGGGGGCCAAGCGCAGCTTCATCAAGATTTCTCCTTATTCGCCGTTGAAAGCTCCATGCCGGACTCGGTCGAAAGCAGCTTCGTCACCGCGGAGCGGGCCATCTGGAGCTTCACGGAATCGGAGAAGCGCACCTCGAGGTCGTCGCCCTTCAGCCCGATGATGGTGCCGTAGAAGCCGGCGTTGGTCAGGACGCGGTCGCCCTTCTTGAGGGCCTCGAGCATCTTCTTGTGCTTCTCGGCCTCCTTCTGCTGGGGACGGATGAGCAGGAAGTAGAAGATGAGGAAGATCGCGACGATGGGGATGAGGCTGACGATGGGATTCTGTGGGTTCTGCATGGGACCTCGATTATAGCACTATCTTCTATAGGAACAGGGGCGCCAGGACCAGGGTCACGGTGGCCAGGAGCTTGACGAGCACGTGCAGGGAGGGCCCCGCCGTGTCCTTGAAGGGGTCGCCCACGGTGTCGCCGACCACCGCGGCCTTGTGCGCGTCGGAGCGCTTGCCGCCGAGCATGCCCGTCTCGATGTATTTCTTGGCGTTGTCCCAGGCGCCGCCCGCGTTGTTGAGGAACAGGCCCACCAGGACGCCGGCCACGGTGCCGATCATGAGCATGCCGGCCACGGCCTCGGCCGCGATGGTCGGGTCCGCCTCCGTGATGAAGACCTTGAAGGCGATGCCCACCACGGCTGGGCCGGCCACGGCCAGGATGCCGGGGAGGATCATGGCCTTGAGCGCGCCGATGGTCACGATGTCCACGCAAGCCGCGTAGTCCGGGTCTTCCTTGCCGGCCATGATGCCCGGCTTCTCCTTGAACTGCCGCCGGACCTCGCGGATGACCTCGTAGGCGGCCGTGCCCACGGCCCGGATGGAGAGGGCCGAGAACAGGAACACCATCATGGCGCCGATCATGGCGGCCACGAAGACCTCGGGCTTGGCGAGGTCGACCTTGATCTGCACCCCGGTGTAGTTCTTGATCTCGTCGAGGTAGGCCGAGAAGAGCAGGAAGGCGGCCAGGGCGGCCGAGCCCACGGCGTAGCCCTTGGTGAGCGCCTTGGTGGTGTTGCCCACGGCGTCGAGCCGGTCGGTCTTCTTGCGGATCTCCTCGGGCTGGCGGGACATCTCCACGATGCCGCCCGCGTTGTCCGTGCTGGGGCCGAAGGTGTCCATGGCCAGGATGTCGGCGCAGGTGCCGAGCAGCCCCATGGTCGCGACCGCGGTGCCGAAGAGGCCGCCCGCGGGTCCGATGGCGGCCACGCCGAGCTTGTAGGAGGCCAGGATGGCCACCGAGATGACCAGGATGGGGATGGCGGTGCACTCGAACCCGACCGCCACGCCCGCGATGATGTTCGTGGCCGGGCCGGTCTCCGAGGCCTTGGCGATGGACAGCACGGGACGGTACTTGTACTCCGTGTAGTACTGGGTGATGTACACGAAGGCCTGGGCCATGAGGATGCCGATGAGGCCGCAGGCCGAGAAGTACATCCAGGCGTTCGGGTAGACGTCCGAGGAGAGCAGCCACTTCGCCGAGACCGCAAAGCCGATCGTGGCGAGGAACGAGGTCAGGTAGTAGCCCCGGTTCAAGGCGTCCATGGCGTCTCCGTCCTCGTCGGTCCGGACGACCATGACCCCGATGACGGAGGCCACGATGCCCATGGCGCGCGCGACCAGCGGGAAGAGCACGCCCTTCCAGCCGAAGTAGGAGGCCAGGCCCACGCCCAGGATCATGGCGCCGATGTTCTCGGCCGCCGTGGACTCGAAGAGGTCCGCTCCGCGGCCCGCGCAGTCGCCCACGTTGTCGCCGACCAAGTCCGCGATCACGGCCGGGTTCCTCGGGTCGTCCTCCGGGATGCCGGCCTCGACCTTGCCCACGAGGTCCGCGCCCACGTCCGCGGCCTTGGTGTAGATGCCGCCGCCGAGCTGGGCGAAGAGCGCCACGAAGGAGGCGCCGAAGCCGTAGCCCACGATCATGAAGGGGATCTTGGTGTACTCGAAGCCCAAGAGCCGGAGCGCGGCGAAGAGCCCGCCCACGCCCAGGAGCGAGAGCGCCACCACGAAGATGCCGCTCACCGCGCCGCCGCGCAGGGCGACCTGCAGAGCGCCGTTCAAGGAGGTCCGGGCCGCCGAGGCCGTCCTGATGTTGGAGCGGATGGAGGTCCACATGCCGACGTACCCGGCCGCCAGGGAGCAGGCCGCGCCCAGGATGAAGGAGACGGTCGTGCACAGGGCCAGGATCATGGGGCTGGCCGGGTCGTGCTCGTTGGGGGTCCGGACGAAGGCGTAGAGCAGGAAGATGACCGCGGCGAAGACCCCGGCCAGGGTCACGATGGTCCGGTACTGCCTGCTGAGGAAGGCCTCGGCGCCGGTCTTGATGGCGTTGGAGATCTTCTGCATCTCCGGCGTGCCGATGTCCTTCTTGAGCACCCACTGCACGAGCCAGACCGCCGCGGCCAGCGCTCCCAGAGAGATGATGATGACGAGCGCCATGGCCGGCTTCATCGTTTCGACGAGAGAAGTCATGTCAGAACCCCCGACTGGATGTTGTTATTTCTCTAAATTTGGCCGCATATTAGGCCATTTTTCGAGGCCCCGGTCAAGGAGACGGGCCGAGCGCAAGTCGCGCCCGGGCAGGGCTCACTGGGCCGCAGGGGCGGCGCGGTCCCCGGGAGAGCCGACCAACGGGGCCCAGACCGACTGCGGGACGAGGAGCGCGGAGGTCCAGGCGAGCGAGAAGGCGATCACGACCGCGCCGGCCGCGATGCGCGCGCCCCAGCCCGTGGTCAGGCCGCGCGAGACCAGACGGTAGGCCGTGGCCATGGCCCGATAGCCGCCGAAGGTGACGAAGAGCCACACGAAGCCGAAGAGCCAGGGCGAGACCAGGCCGGCGTGCGGGGGGGCGTGCTCAAGGCCCAGCAGGCGCGGGGTGACCACGGCCAGCAGGGAGGCGAGCAGGAACCACACCACACCCGTCAGGATGGCGGCTGCGGAACCCTTGGCGAAGTCCTTGGCGCCGCGCCGCGACTCGGGCGTCAGCAGCAGGGCCGCGGCCAGGATGAAAGCGCCTCCGGCCACATAGGCTGCGCCGAGCAGATACGCGCCCACGATCTGGAGGAAGGCTCCCACATCCAGATGATACCTTAATATGGAGGCTTGACACCACGCAGGCAGCTCAGCCATGATTCACTAGCATGAGACTGAGGGTGGGCCGCATCATCGAGCGCAGCCGCGCCAACGGACCCGGAGAGAGGTTCGTGGTCTGGGTCCAGGGCTGCGTCCTCCGGTGCCCCGGCTGCTCCAACGCCGCCTTCTCGGATCCGGACGGCGGAGAGGAGCTGGACGTCCGCGGCCTCGCCCGCAGGATCGCCCGGACCCCGGGCTTGCGGGGCGTGACCCTCTCCGGAGGCGAGCCCCTGCTCCAGGCCAAGGCCGTGTCCGAGCTCCTCGCCCTCCTGGACCCGGCGCTGGATTCGGTCGTGTTCACGGGCTATGACCTCGAGGGCGCGCGGCGCTGTCCCGCGAGATCCCGGGTCCTGGACCGCGCCGACGCCGTGATCGCAGGGCCGTTCCTCCGGGAGTCCGCTTCCTCGGCGCCGGCCTGGGCCGGCTCCTCCAATCAGACCTTCCACGCCCGGACCGGCCGCGTCCTCGAGCAGGATTGGCCTGAGCGGACCTTGGAGGTCCACATCGCGCCCGGAGGCTCGGTCACGCTGACCGGAGCCCTGCCCGTGGGGCTCCGGCCGGTCACGCGCGAACAACCCGCTTCCAAGAGGCGGCCCCATTTGACTAGACTATGAGCATGGCCAACCCGCAGGAGACGGAACTCGAGGTCCTCATCCGCGCCCGCTATCCCCTCATCTACCTCGTCTCCTGGGAGGAGACTCGGGCGGAGCGCATGCTCTCCCGCCTCGCCTCCGGGCACAAGAAGAAGCTCTTCCTGTGGACCGTGACGCAGGGCTTCCGCGAGGCTGGGGGGACCCCGGACCCGTCGACCAAGGACCCGCAGGCCGCGCTGGACTTCGTCGCGGGCTCCCAGGAGCCCGCCCTTTTCGTGCTCAAGGACTTCCACCCGTTCCTCCAGGACGCGGGCGTCATCCGGAGACTGCGCGACAACGTCGACGCCCTCAAATCCAGCTACAAGTCCATCATCCTGCTCTCGCCCGTGCTCGTCATCCCGACCGAGCTCGAGAAGGACGTGACCGTGGTCGACTACGACCTCCCCGGCAAGGCCGAGCTCTGGGACCTCCTCAAGGAGGTCGCGAGCGCGGCCCAGCAAGGCGCCAAGTTCCAGGTCAACCTCCAGACCGAGGACGTCGAGAAGCTCATCAACGCGGCCATGGGCATGACCCTCACCGAGGCGGAGAACGCCCTGGCCAAGGCCATCGTGCTCGACTCCAAGCTCGTGGCCAGCGACGTGGACGTCATCCTCCAGGAGAAGAAGCAGATCATCCGCAAGTCCCGCCTGCTCGAGTTCTTCGAGGCCCGCGAGGAGTTCGGCGGGATCGGAGGCCTGGGCCTGCTCAAGGACTGGATCCACAAGCGGGGCATGGCCTTCTCGGAGAAGGCGCTCGCGTTCGGGCTGCCCCAGCCGCGGGGCATCCTCCTGCTGGGCGTGCAGGGGTGCGGCAAGTCTTTGACCTGCAAGGCCATCGCCGGCCTCTGGCGCCTGCCGCTCCTGCGCCTCGACATGGGCGCGGTCTTCGGCGGCATCGTGGGGCAGTCCGAGGAGAACATGCGCCGCGCCATCAGGACCGCGGAGTCGGTCGCGCCCTGCATCCTCTGGCTCGACGAGATCGAGAAGGGCCTCTCCGGCAGCCAGTCCTCCAACTTCTCCGACGCCGGCACCACGGCCCGGGTCTTCTCCACGTTCCTCACCTGGCTCCAGGAGAAGACCAAGCCCGTCTTCGTCGCGGCCACGGCCAACTCGGTGACCATGCTTCCGCCCGAGCTCCTTCGCAAGGGCCGGCTCGACGAGATCTTCTTCGTCGACCTGCCCTCCGAGGAGGACCGGCGGACCATCCTCTCCATCCACATCAAGAAACGAGGCCGGGACCCGGACGCGTTCGACCTCGAGGCCTTGAGCCGCGCCTCCGCGGGCTTCTCCGGAGCGGAGCTCGAGCAGGCCGTGGTCGAGGGGCTCTACGAGGCCTTCCACCGCGGCCGCGAGCTCTCGAACGAGGACCTCAAGTCCGCGCTCACCTCCACGGTGCCGCTCTCGCGCACCATGAAGGAGGACATCGACGGCCTGCGGCAGTGGGCGGCCTCCCGGGCGCGGCCCGCCGCCGCGCCCCAGGCCCCCGCGTCCGCCGCCGCCGGAGGCTTCACGCGCAAGGTGGAGGTGCCCTGATGTCCGAGACCGCGGACCTCGCCGTCAGCTTCGACGACCTCGCGTCCTTCATCGGCGCGCTCGCGGACATCGGACGGGACCTGGTGAAGTCCTACGAGCTGGCCACCTCGGACGGGGTCCGGCACCCGGTCGAGGCCGTCTTCGACGACGGGGTGGGCCGCAAGGCCGGCATCCGGAAGACCGCGAAGGGCTTCGCCATCGTCAAGGACTGCCACGGCCTCACCCCGGCCCAGCGCGCCCGCCAAGACAAGTCCGTGAGTCAGGTCGTCCAGCGCTACTCCTACCGGAAGGTCGTCAAGCAGCTCCAGAGCCAAGGCTACACCGTGGCCGAGGAGAAGAACCAGGCGGACGGCTCCATCAGGCTCGTGGCGCGCAAGTGGGAGGCGTGATGGCCGTCAAGCACGAGCTCGAGGTCCTCATCACCCCGGAGGGGGAGGTCCGGCTGGAGATCAAGGGCATGAAAGGCCCCTCCTGCCACGCGGAGCTCGAGAGCTTCGCCTCGGGCCTGGGCAGCCTCAAGTCCGTCGAGAAGAAGCCCGAGTTCTACCAGGCCGGCCAGGCCAAGAAGCAGACCCAGCGCCGGGACTGATCAGGGGCGCGGCGCAGGCGCCCCGGCCTCGGCCAGCCTGCCCAGGAAGTCCTTCTTCGCCTGGACGAACCTGCCCTCGCGGATGGCCCCGCGGACCTCGGCCATCACGCGGAGCATGAAGAAGAGGTTGTGGTAGGTCAAGAGGCGGTAGACCAGGAGCTCCCGAGAGCTGAAGAGATGGCGCAGGTAGGCCCGGGTGTACTTGCGGCAGACGAAGCAGGGGCACTCCGGGTCCACGGGCGCGAAGTTGGCGCGCGAGGGGGCGTTCGAGATGTTGTAGCGGCCCGTGCGGGTGAAGACCTGCCCGTTCCTGGCCACGCGCGTGGGGAAGACGCAGTCCATCATGTCCGCCCCGGCCGCGGAAGCCTCCCAGACGTCCTCCGGCGTGCCCACGCCCATGAGGTAGCGGGGCTCTCCGTCCGGCAGGAAGGACGCGGCCGCGGACAGGCTCGCCCAGGTCAGCTCCTTGGGCTCGCCGACCGAGAGCCCGCCGATGGACACGCCGTCGTGAGGCACGCGGGAGAGGTGCTCGGCCGCGCGCTTGCGCAGCTCGGGATAGACCGAGCCCTGCAGGATGGGGAAGAAGAGCGAGGCGGCCCCCTCGTCTTTGAAGCGCCGCACCGCGGGCACGGACCGGTCCGTCCAGGCCATGGTGCGCTTGAGCGCGTCCTCGGCCTGGGCCTCGGTGCAGGGATAAGCGGGGCACACGTCCAGGGTGGTCCAGCAGTCGGAGCCCAGCGCGGCCTGGACCTCGATGACGCTCTCGGGGGTCAGGCGATGGGCGCTGCCGTCGATGTGAGAGCGGAAGCTCACGCCGTGGTCGTCGACCTCGCGCAGGTCCGAGAGGCTCATGACCTGGAAGCCTCCCGAATCCGTGAGGATCATCCCGTCGTAGCCCATGAAGCCGTGGAGGCCTCCGGCCGCCTTGATCTCGGCGCAGCCGGGCCGGAGGTAGAGGTGGTAGCTGTTGGCGAGGATGGCCCGCACGCCAAGCTCGGAGAGGTCCTCCTGGGAGAGGGCCTTGACCGAGCCCAGGGTGGCGACGGGCATGAAGACCGGGGTCTCGACGTCGCCGTGAGGGGTGCGCAGCACGCCGGTCCTGGCCCGCGTGGCGGCGTCGCGAGCCTGGACCTCGAAGACGCCGCCCGAGCGGCTGCGATCAGTCATGGTGTCCGTCCTCCGTGGAGCATGGTACGAAATGGCCGTCCCGTCACAGGATGAGCATGGCGTCGCCGAAGGAGAAGAGCCGGTAGCCCATGGACACGGCCTCCCGGTAGGCCTCCAGGAGCGGCTCCCGGCCCAGGAAGGCGCCGGCCAGCAGGATCGGGGTGGACCGCGGCAGGTGGAAGTTGGTCACCAGGCCGCCCACGGCCCTGAACTCGTGGCCGGGGAGGATGAAGAGGTCGGTCCAGCCCTCGGCCGCGGAGGAGAACCCGGGACCCGCGGCCAGGGTCTCCAGGGTCCGGGTCGAGGTCGTGCCCACGGCCACGACCCTGCGGCCCTCGCCGCGCGCCCGCGCCACCGCGGCCGCGTCCTCCGCCTCCACGCGGTACCACTCCGGGAGCATCCGGTGCTGCCTGGGGTCGTCGTGCTCGACGGGCCTGAAAGTGCCCCGCCCCACGTGGAGGGTCACCCAGGCCGTGCTCACCCCGCGGTCCTTGAGCGCGGAGAAGACAGCCTCCGTGAAATGCAGGCCCGCGGTGGGAGCGGCGATGGAGCCCTGATGGCGGGCGTAGACGGTCTGGTAGCGGTCCCCGTCGCCCGCCGCGGTCCCGTCCGCCGCAGCCCCGCGGCTGCGCCGCGCCTTGCGGATGTAGGGGGGCAGGGGGGTGAGGCCGTGCTCCTGAAGGAACCCGAGGATGGCCGTCCGGCAGAAACGGCAGACGTACTGCCCCTCGTCGTCGAGGGACTCCACCGCGGCGGAGAGCCCGGAGGCGAACTCAAGCCTCATCCCGGGTTTGAGACCCGAGGAAAGCGCGGCCCAGAGCCCCGGCTCGAGCTCCCGGACGAGCAGGAGGTCCGCCTTGCCGCCGGTGGCCTTCCTGCCGAGCAGGCGCGCGGGGAAGACCTTGGTGCGGTTGAGGACGAGGCAGTCGCCCGGCTCGAGCAGGCCGGGCAGGTCCCTGAAGACGCGGTGCTCGCGGCGCGGGCCGCCCGGCCCGCGCCGCGCGACCAGCAGGCGGGCCGAGTCCCTCGGCGCGGCGGGCTCCGAGGCGACCGCCGTCTCGGGATAGTCGAAGTCGAAGTCGGAAAGCCTCATGGGGACTTGCCCGACACCACGGAGAGGACCGAGCCCGGGAAGTAGTAGGAGAGGATCTCCTCGTAGCCCCGGCCCTTCTCGGCCTGGATGCGGGCCCCCCACTGGCACAGGCCCACCCCGTGCCCCATCCCGGAGCCCACGAACTCCACGCCCCGCGAACGGCGCACGATCCGCAGGATCTTGAGGCTCTTGAGCTCCTTGGCCCCGAGGCGGCGTCGGAACTCCTTGGCCGAGATCTTGGAGCGCCCGCCCGCGTAGACGCGGAAATCCTCGACGAACCCGGCCGGGTCGCGCTTGCCCACGGAGAGCGAGTCGATGGACACCACGCCCAGGACCTGGTCCGTCACCGCGGCCATGATGTCGGCGTCGGCGAAGTAGGCGGTCCACTTGGCGTGGGGCCCGGCGTGGCAGTACCGGTCTTTGACCCCCTTGAGGGGCCTGGGGCTCTCGACCCACTTCCCCCAGACCGAGCTCGGGCTCGTGGTGTGCCCCCCGCACGAGGAGTGGTAGTAGGCGCTCAGAAGCTTGCCGTCGAAGCCTAGGACCTCGTCCTTCGTGGAGGCCACGGCCTTGAGGATAGCCGCGGACTCCCGGCCCACGCCCTTGTAGACCTGCGAGCGCGTATCCGGGCCGAGGTCGAAGCCGTCGCTGCGGAAGCGGTCGAGGTTGTAGTAGGTGTAGGTGCGGGCCACCACGGCCTGGGCCTTGAGGGACTCGAGCGGCCAATCCGGCTCCATCTCCTCGGCCAGGACGCCCTTGAGGTAGTCCTCAACGGGAAGCTCGTCGACGAGGCTCACGGTGCCGTCGACGTTGGCGCGCACGATGAGGCTCCCGGCATAGCGGCCGCCGTCCACCTTCACCGTGGCCGAGGGCGAGCCGGGCTCGAGCCTGGAGTCCGCCGCCACCCGCCACGCCCCGAACCGGACCCGCGCGGCGCTGACCGGGAGGACGCGGTACTCCTGCCCGGGCGCGACCTCCCACCGCACCCCGGAGGGCTCGACGAGGACGTAGGCGGCCTGAGGGACGAGCGTCAGGGACCGGGAGCCCTGCACGATGCCGATCTGCACGGTGCGGGCGGGAGCCGCCGCGGCCCGGAGAGGGAGGCCGAGCAGCGCCAGCAGGGCTGCGGCGCGCATCGTCAGAGGAGCTCGAGGGTCTGCGCCGGAGGCTCGACCCCGAGGTGCGCGAAGGCCTTCCGGGTGGCCACGCGGCCGCGGGGGGTCCGGGCCATGAAGCCGCACTGGATGAGGAAGGGCTCGATGACGTCGGTGAGGGTGTCGATCTCCTCCGACACGCTGATGGCGAGGTTGTCCACCCCCACGGGACCGCCGTTGAACTTCTGGACCAGCGCGGACAGCAGCTTGCGATCGAGGGCGTCGAGGCCGAAGGGGTCCACCTCGAGGCGCTCCAGCGCGAAGCGCGCGACCTCGCCCGTGATGCGGCCGCGGGAGCGGACCTCGGCGAAGTCGCGGACCCGGCGAAGGAGCCGGTTGGCGATGCGCGGGGTCGCGCGGCAGCGCCGCGCGATCTCCGAGGCGCCCTCGCCGTCCACGGGGATGCCGAGGATGGCGGCGGAGCGCCGCACGATGGCCTCCAGCTCGCCCGGGGCGTAGAAGGAGAGGTTGCCGACGATGCCGAAGCGGTCGCGCATCGGCCCGGTCAGGAGGCCCGCCCGGGTCGTGGCGCCGATGAGGGTGAAGCGCTCGATGGACAGCTTGAGGGCCGAGGCCCCCGGCCCCTTGCCCGTGGAGACGTAGAGGTTGAAGTCCTCCATCACGGGGTAGAGGGACTCCTCCACCATGGGGGAGAGGCGGTGGATCTCATCGATGAAGAAGACGTCGCCCTTGCCCAGGTCCGTCAAGATGGCCGCCAGGTCCCCCGGCCTGGAGATGGTCGGGCCCGAGGTCGAGCGCAGGTTCACGCCCAGCTCGCGCGCGATGATGTGGGCCAGGGTGGTCTTGCCCAGGCCCGGGGGGGAGTAGAAGAGGCAGTGGTCGAGCGGCTCGCCCCGCTTGCGCGCGGCCTCGATGAAGACCCGCAGGTTCGACTTCAGGGCCTCCTGGCCGGTGAACTCGTCGAGGGTCTGGGGCCGCAGGCCCCGCTCGAACTGGACGTCGTCGGCCGCCTTCCCCGGGTCGAGGAGCGACTCCTCCCGCGGCGCGGGCCCTTCAGGGAGCTTGGTCACGGCGAAAGCCTTTTGAGCGCGAGGCGCACGATCTCGCCCGCGTCGAGCTCCGAGCCCGCGGCTTCCTCGGCCACCGCGCCCAGGGCCGCGCGCGCCTCGGAGGAGCGGTAGCCCAAGGAAGAGAGCGCGCTCAGGGCCTGGCCCATGGCGCTCGCGGGCAGGCCGCGCCTGCGGTCCGTGCCGAACTTCTCGTCCCCGGCGACCGAAAGGCCTCCCAGCTTCTCCTTCAAGGCCTCGACGAGCTTGGTCGAGGTCTTCTTGGTGAAGCCGAAGACCGCCGAGAGCATCCGGTCGTCCTTCTCGATGACGGCGCGGCGGAAGTCCGGCAGGGACTTGGAGGCCTTGTCGAGGTACTCGAGGGCCTTCTTCGCGCCGGTCGAGGGGACATGGTCCCGGAAGATGCCGAAGGCGTCGAGCTCCCCCTGGGTGAGGAAGCCGTAGAGCGTGGCCCCTCCGCCGTACATCGGCACGGATTCCGCGACGTGCAGGAAGACCTCGGTCCCGGGGTCGGGCAGGCGCGCGACCGCGGACGGCGCCATGAAGACCTCGTAGCCGACCCCGGCCGCCTCCACGACCGCGCGGTCCGGGGACCGCGAGAGGAGCGTCCCCCGCAAAGAGCAGATCATGCCGCGTCCCCCCGAGGGGACCTTCCTCCCCCGATGCGGTCGACGACCTTGAGGCCGCCCAGCCTGCCCATGCGCGCGTGGCAGAGAGCGATGGCCGCGGCGTCGGCCACGTCGTCGGGGGACAGGGGCTCGGCCAGCCGCAGGACGCGCTGGACCATGCGCTGGACCTGGGCCTTGCCCGAGGCCCCGCTCCCGGTCAGGGAGGCCTTGACCGTGCGCGGGTCGTAGGGATGGACCTCGAGCCCGGCGTGGGCGCACGCCAGCAGGATGACGCCTCTAGCCTCGAGCGTGCCGCGGACGCTGGGGGAAGCCTTCAGGAAGAAGAGCTCCTCGGCCGCGACCTCTCCGGGACGGTGCTCGGAGAGCACGCCCGAGAGCCTGCGGTGGATGTCGCAGAGCCGGTCCTGGAGGGGGGAATCGCTCGGGGTCTCGATGAGGCCCGAGCCTTCCAGGCGCGGGTCGCGGCCGGGCTCGGACTCGACGACCGACCAGCCGGTCCGCGCCAGCCCCGGGTCGATGCCCAGGATCCTCACGCCGCGCTCCGGCCGGCGTCAGCCCCCGAGCTTCTCAAGGACCTGCTCGGGGATGTCGAAGTTGGCGTAGACGTTCTTGACGTCCTCATGGTCCTCCAGGGCCTCCATGAGGCCGAGGACCTTGGGAGCGTCGGCCTCGCTCAACTGGACCATGGTGTCCGGGATCCTGCCGATCTCCGAGGACTCCAGAGGGATCTTTGCGGCCTCCATGCCCTGGCGGAGCCTGTCGAAGTCCTTCGGCTCGCAAAGGACCTCGAAGGAGGAGCCCGAGGAGTCGATGTCCTCGGCCCCGAGGTCCAGGCACACGGACATGAGCTGGTCCTCGGTGATGCCGCCGGACTTGGGCACGAGCAGGACGCCCTTCTGCTTGAACATCCAGGCCACGCAGCCCGTCACGCCGAGGTTGCCGCCGTGCTCCTGGAACATGAAGCGGATCTCGGAGTTCGTCCGGTTGCGGTTGTCCGAGGTCGCCTCCGCGATGATGGCCACGCCCGCGGGACCATAGCCCTCGAACACGAGGTCCTCGTACGCCGCTCCCGGAAGCTCCCCGGTGCCGCGCTGGATGGCGCGCTTGACGTTCTCGCTGGGCATGTTCGCCGCGCGGCCGTCGTCGATGGCCTTGCGGAGCCTGGGGTTGCAGGCGGCGTCGCCGCCTCCGAGCCTGGCCGCGATCGTGATCTCGCGGACCAGCTTGGTCCAGACCTTTCCCTTCTTGGCGTCAGTGATGCCCTTCTTGTGCTTGATCCCCGCCCAATGTGAATGGCCACCCATGGGATTATCCTATCAAATTAACGACTACTTTCCTCCCCCATGGGGGGAGGAAAGTGACATGGGCCCGCCAGGAATCGAACCCGGACCACGTGGTTCGAAGCCACGTACTCTATCCATTGAGCTACGGGCCCTTGTCACTTTCCGCACCCCCTCCCCTCATCCGACGCCAGTCCGCGCAGGAAGGATACGGCCGAGCGCTATTTTAGCATCTATTAGGTTCGCAATATTTCCGCAAATTCGCCTGATTATCCTTTGGGTGCATGCTCCTGTTCTTCTTCTTCGCCCCTGCCACCGCGCATGCAGCGGAGCCCCCGGCTCTGGTCGCGGCTCCCCAAGCCGCGCCCCAGGCCGACCAGCCCGACTACGCGAAGGCCGGCCGGTCCGCGCTGAAGTTCCTCGTCGAGAACTGCGGCAGCCCCGACTCCGAGGTGCGGCTGGAGGCGGCCAAGGCCTTCGGCGAGCTCGGGAACAAGTCGGCCCTGCGCCTGCTGACCCGCATGCTCAAGGACAAGAACCTCTACGTCAGGCTCGAGGCGGCCAACAGCCTGCAGCTCCTCGGCGACAGCCGGGGTTTCAAGGAGATCGCGTCCCTGGTCCAGTCCTCCACCCCGACCGCCAAGCCCGCTGCCCCGGCCAAGGCCGGAGCCCGCGCCGCGCACACCTCGACGGCCGCGGTGTCGGTGGGCTGGGGGCCCGCCGAGGAGCTGGCGGCCATCAAGCGCAACAAGGTGCGCGCCGCCGCGGTGGAGAGGCTGGGCGTCATCGGCGGAGTGGAGGCGGTCGAGGTCCTGGAGAAGACCCTCAACGACCCCTCGGACGTGGTCCGGGACGCCACGGCCATCGCGCTCGCGCGCCTGGGATTCGAAGAGTTCGTGGCCCCCCTGGTCGCGGCGCTCAAGGCCAAGGACCCCGCGGTCCGGGCGGCCGGGGCCAAGGCCCTCTGGCAGACGGGGCTCACCGTCGGGCTCGAGGAGCTCCGGGCGGTCTCCGAGGACGAATCCCCGGAGGTCCGGGTCGAGGCCATGCGGGCTCTCGGGAACTTCCCCGATCCCATGGTCCTCGAGTACCTGGGCAAAGGGGTCCGGGACGCCAACATCAAGGTCCGGGCCACGGCCGTGGAAGCCGTGGGCCGCATCCCGGGCCCGCGCTCGACTCAGATCCTCCGCGCCGCCATGGACGACAAGACCTACCCGGCGGTCTCCCTGCGGGCCATCGAGGGGCTCGCCCGCCGGGGCGAGACCGTGGACCTCAAGCTCGTCCAGGACGCCATGGAGCAGAACGTCCCTGAGGTCCAGTTCGAGGCCATCGAGATCCTCAAGTCGGTCAAGACCGCTGACGCGATCAGGCTCCTCCAGCCGGCCCTCGAGCAAGGAGAGCCCCGGGTGAAGGTCCGCGCCGCGGCCGCGCTGGTCAAGAAGCTCCAGTTCCAGGGAGGCCGGCCGTGAGGACGCGCCGCCTCCTCTGGGCGCTCGCGCTCGCCTGCGCGAGCCTGGCATGGCTGGTCTCGGGCCTCGTGCCGCGCACGGCCGCGCTCCGTCCCGCCGGGGTCTCCTCCGAGGACCGCAAGCGCTTCGGCCTCAACCGCGCTTTGCGAAGGGAGCGCCGCGCTCCGCGCAGGACCGCGGGCAGGGCGTTCGGCGAGTTCAACCGCAGGGAGGGGGGACGCTGGAAGATCCGCTTCAGCCCGAGGACAGGAACGGTCGAGGCGCTCACGGCCGGCGCCTCGCCCCCGCGAAGGGGCGGGCATCGGGTCGTGGCCGAGTCCTTCCTTAGGGAGACCCGCGACCTGACCTCGATCGAGACCGGGGACCTGGTCCTCGAGCGCCAGAATGCCGGCCCAGGCATGGGCCACCTCCTGTACCGCCAGACCTATAAAGGGATACCGGTCGAGTTCTCCCGGGTCAAGGTCCATGTGGATGACGGCGGCAAAGTCATCGGCCTCAATTCGACCTGGGAGCCTGACCTGGCCCTGGGACCGGACCCATCCCTCAATGCGGACGCCGCCTTCGCGTCCGTGCGCGCCGAGCTCGGGCCCATGGACCGCCCCGGAGGGAGCCTCGTCATCTACCCGAGCGAGCTCAGCGGGCGCAGCCACCTGGCCTGGAAGTTCAGCGTCCGCCAGGGGTGGCGGCACTGGAAATACTACGTCGACGCCCACACCGGGCAGGTCCTGTTCCGCTATGACGACCACCGCTACCAGGCCTGCGTGACTTCAGGCACCGTCACCGCGCTCATCGCGGAGATCGACCCTCTCCAGACTCCCTACGCGTGGAAGCCCATGCGCAACCAGCGGGTCTACGTCAAGGACGGCAGCCACTACGCCGACACCAATGCCCAGGGCTTCTTCTGCAGCGACACCAAGGGAAAGATCGCGACCTCCCTCCAGGGCCCCTACGCCAACGTGGCCAACTTCCGGGGGCCCAGCGCCCATTACGACAACGGCCTCGGCGTCTGGCAGACCGTGGCGACCCCCGTCAGCTCGCCTCATCCCTACCCCACCGACACGATCCTCGAGGAGACCGTCAGCCTCGACGTCGTGGCCCCGAACGCGGTGAAGGTCCTGCCCGTGTTCAACCAGTTCAGCGTGGGCTCCTGGGACATCATCGACTCCCTGGGCCAGGTCGTCGACAGCGACCAGCTCTTCATCCTCGACGGCGCGGGCAGCCCGGTGGCCTCCTACGTCGGCAACCGCGGTCCCTTCAACGGCGCGGCGGTCCACGGCCGCACCTACACCCTCCAGCTCAGGTCCAACGCCTCCGGCCAGCAGCACGGCTACGACGTCCTGGTCTCCAGCTACCTCACCCTCTCCGCGCCGGACGACTGGAACGTCAACGGCTCGAGCCTCGCCTGGTGGCCCTCCTCCCACACCTCGCTCAACCTGGGCGGGGAGTTCAGCGCCTTCTACCACGTCAACGCCCAGCACGACTTCTTCATGGCCGGGGTCAACAGGTCCAGCATCGCCTTCATCAACGAGCCGCTCAACGTCAACGTCTACGCCGGCCCGGACCTCCTGAGCCCGTACTACGACCCCGAGATGAACAACCTGGTCTTCGGCGACGTCAACTCGGCCAGCCCGTCGCTGGCCTCGACGGACGACGCCACGGCCGTGCGCCACGAGTACACCCATTTCGTCGCGGAGCGGATCTTCTCCTCCCCCTACTTCGGCCAGTCCGGAGCCCTCCAGGAGGCCCTGGCCTACTACTTCGCCGGCACGGCGCTCAACCACTCGACCTCGGGCCTCTGGTTCAACAGCACGCTCGGAAACCCGACGCCCGTCATGGAGATGAACTGCCCGCCGAACTGCCGGGTCATGAACACGACCAACTGGTACGGCGAGGTGCACGACGACTCCGGCTTCATCGTCCAGGCCTTCTGGGACATCCGCAAGAAGGTGATCAACGACCTCGCGCGGCCCGCGTCCTGCGCCGACGGCCTCATCTTCCAGTCCCTGCTCTTCTTCCCCGAGAGCTTCGCCGAGTTCTACGACGCCCTCCTGCGCGTCGACGGCGCGGGGACCGTCTCGGAGTGCGGCGGCGCCAACCAGGTGGGCGCCGTCATCACCACGGCGTTCCAGGCCCACGGCCTGCCGTCCCCCGTGGGCGACGGGTGGGAGCGCAACGACGGCTTCACGACCGCGGTGGACGTCGGCACCATGACCATGCTCGAGGCCGCGCTCTACCCGGCCGCCGACGTCGACACCTACTCCTTCGGGGCCGGCCCCGGGAGGCTCCGGATCAGGATGACCCTGCCCGCCTCCGGAAACTTCTTCAAGGCCTACGCCATCACCCTCTACGACAGCCAGCAGCGCAAACTCACCCTGGTCCAGCCTCCGTTCGACGGCATCAACACGGTCGACAACGCGTACTGCGAGAGTTTCGACTGCACCACCACGGCCTCGGAGGTCGTCCTGAACTACGACATCCCCGAGGGCGGACTCTATTACATCCAGATCACCGGCGCCGAGTCGGAGACCTTCTCGACCTCCGGAGTGAACTCCTCGGTCCCGTACGGCCTCGAGCTGAGCATCCCCAGGGCCAAGGCCCTCGCTGCGGCCATCGTCACGGCCGCGATGGACAACGACGTCATCTCCTTCGAAGCCTCGGTCACGACCCACGTCAGCGTCCAGCCCTACCGCTTCGCCTACGCCCAACTGCGCAACCACGTCCTCGACGTCGTCCCGGAGACGCTGGCGGTGCCCGGCAGCGGCGCCTCCACCTACCTGGCGTGGGTCTCCTCCCATAACGCGCTCGGCAAGATCTCGGGCCAGGTCAGGCTCAACGGGGCCTTCGGCAGCCGTTTCCCGGCCGTGGGCACGGTGCACCTCGAGGTCTTCGCCTACGGCGTCACCGGGAGCACGATCAGCGTCGGCCTCTCCGGCCCCTTGAACCTGAGCAGCAACCAGTCCAAGCTGACCGCCTTCAACAGCGTCTTCAATCCTCTCAAGGGCGGCAAGACGACCATCAAGTACGAGGTGCCGACCGCGGGCCGCACGACCCTCAAGCTCTTCACCGTCGACGGCACCCTCGTGGCGACCCTCTTCGACGACACGGCTCCCGGCGGCAAGGGCACCCTGGACTGGTCCGGCAGGAACATGAACGGCAAGCCCGTGTCCAGCGGCATCTACCTCCTGGAGCTCAAGGCGCCCGGCGTGCGCCAGACCCAGAAGATCGTGGTGGTCAAATGAACCGCTCCCTCCTGTGCCTCGTCGGGCTCGCCCTCGCGGCGTCTTCGGCCCGCGGCCTCGAGGCCCCCGGCACCACGGCCGCCTCCATCCTGCAGGTGCCGATGGGCTCCAGGGCCCTGGGCATGGGCGGCGCGTTCACGGCCGTGGCCGACGACCACACCGCCCTCCACTACAACCCCGCGGGCCTGAGCCAGCTCAAGTCCCACGAGGTCGGAGCGTCGTTCCTCTCCGGCCAGACCGACACCTCGTCCCAGCACTTCGCCTACGGCGGGCCCATCCCCTTCGGCGGGCTCGCGGGCGAGGGCTTCTCAAGCGTCGGAGGCTCGGTCCTCTATTCCCGCGGAGGGGAGATCGAGCTCAACGAGCTCGCCCCGGACGGGTCGCTTCGACGCTCCGACACGATCAGCGCGGGCTACGACGTGGTGGTCGCCGGGGGATACTCGGAGCGCCTGGGCATGACTCCCATCGAATCCGGAGGCAAGACCTACAACATCAACCACTTCGTGGGCGGAGCGGGAAAGCTCATCCACTCCTCCCTGGCCGAGCGCTATTCCGCCACCGCGGTCGCGGGCGACCTCGGCTACCTGGCGACCTGCCCGGACCTGGGCGTGAGCCTGGGGTTCGCGGCCGCCAACCTGGGCGGGAAGATGCGCTTCGTCGAGTCCAGCGACCCTCTCCCTGCGACCATCCGGATGGGGACGGCCTACCTCTACCGGCCCCTGCCCACCCATGACCTGCTCTTCTCCGCGGACGGCGACTACCTCTTCTACGACCGGCTCTGGCACGCGGCCGTGGGGATGGAGTACTTCTGGAACCGGATGTTCGGGTTCCGGCTCGGCTGGCAGCTCAACAGGCAGGTCCTCGGCCTGACCGCGGGGCTCGGGATGCAGTGGAAGCAGCGGTTCTCCTTCGACTACGCATGGGCGGCCGGGTCGGCGGGGAACAACCATCGCTTCACCTTCGGCTACCGCTTCGGCGGCATCGTCCAATCCTCCCGCTCGCGGACCAGACGGCCCTTCATCGAGGTCTCGACCGGCCAGGACGACATGCCCGCCAACGCGGAGGTCATCGAGGTGGAAGAGAAGCCCCGCAAGAAGACCAAGCAGGCCCCTCCGCGCGACGACCGTCCCTCCGGCGTCCCCGGCTGGCTCTACTAGGCATCCCATTCTGTTATAATCGGGTGCCATGGATACCTTCCTCCAGCACCGGCTCGCGGTCTCCCGGAAACTCCCTGACGGTCTCATCCTCCTCGCCGGCGGCTCCCCGGTCCTGCGCAACGGAGACGTCTGCCACCCCTTCCGCCAAGGCTCGGATTTCCTCTACCTGAGCGGGGTCGAGGAGCCGGATTGCTGGGTGCTCATCGACCCCAAGCGTCGGCGGCACACCCTCTTCATCCCCAAAGTGGACAGCACCCACCGCGTCTGGCTGGGCCATGTCCCGAGCCCCGACGAGGCCCGGAAGGCCTACGGCTTCCAGAGGGCTCTCCAAACGCACCGTCTCGCCTCCGTCCTGCGGCGGGCGCGGCGCGGCTACCGCGTCCTCTACGCTGACAAGGCCGCCCAGAGACGCATGGCCGGGATCGACGCCGGAGCCTGCCGGGGGCTGACGGCCAGACCCGCGGCCCTGCGCGACGCCCTGGACTGCCTGCGCGCGGTCAAGGACGCCGGAGAGCTGGCGCTCCTGCGGCGCGCGAGTTCCGTCACGGGACTGGCCTTCCGCGCCGCCATGGCCTCGGTCCGGCCCGGCATGTTCGAGCACGAGGTCCAGGCGGTCTTCGAAGCAGAATGCCGTCGTCGGGGCCTCAAGCGCCTCGCCTTCGAGAGCATCGTGGCCTCCGGCGCCAATTCCGCCGTGCTCCATTACCACGGCAACGACCAGCGCATCCGGAAGGGGAGCCTCGTCCTCATCGACGCCGGGGCGGAGCACCTCGGGTACGCCGCGGACATCACCCGCACCTTCCCCGTCGACGGCAGGTTCACCGCGCGCCAGCGGGACGTGTACTCCATCGTCCTTGACGCTCAGAAGGCCGTCATCGACGCGGCCCGCCCCGGCGTCCTCTCGGCCGACCTGCACGTTCGCTCCATGACCATGATCGCGGAGGGGCTCAAGGGGCTCGGGCTGCTCAAGGGGAACGTCTCGGGGCTCGTGGAGGGCGGCGCGGTCCGTCTCTTCTACCCGCACGGCATCGGCCACATGCTGGGGCTGGACGTCCACGACCCCTCGGGCGGCCGGAAGCGCCGGCTTCCCAACCCGACCAAGGTCCCGGTGCGCTTCGTGGCCAAGCTCGAGCCGGGGTTCGTCGTGACGGTGGAGCCCGGGATCTACTTCATCCCGGCCCTCCTCGACGATCCCGCCAACAGGAGGAAATTCCGGGGCTCCGTGCACTTCGCCAGAGCCGAGGCCTTCCGGGGCTTCGGAGGGATCCGCATCGAAGACGACGTCGTGGTCGCGCGGAGCGGCCCTCCGCTCGACCTCACGGATGTGCCCAAGGAGATCGCAGACGTCGAACTGCTGATGGCTATTCGACGGCCTTCGGGATCATCACGAAGTCCCGCTTGACCGACTTGTCCGCGGAACCGACCCAGGGCCTGTTGACGGGCGCCGCGTTCGCCAGAGGCCTGCGCATGTTGTCATCGAGCTGGTCGAACGGCGGGTCGATGTCGTCGATGTACTTGGTCCTGTAGTCAGCGTGCTGGACCGTCATGCTGTAGCCGCCCTTGGCCAGCGCTTCCAGAGAGACCTCGAAGCGTCCCTCGTCCTTGGTCGTCGTGCTCCCCGCCTCCCGCCCGGAAGGGTCCAGGAAGGTCAGCTTGGCGTCGTAGACCGGAGAGAGGTTGATGAGGTCGTAGACCCTGCCCTTGAAGACCCAGCGCTTGCCTGACGGCTTGGGAGCGGGCGCCGGCTTGGCTGTTGCGGGCTCCTGGACCACGGCGACGGGAGCCTCGGGCTCGGGAGCTTTCTTGGAAGCCTCCTGCGCCGGAGGCGCGGGAGGAGCCGGGACAGGCCTGGATTCCGGCTGCCGCGGCGGAGACTGGACCACAGGGGCCGGCGCCGGGGCCGGCCTGGGCTGCGCGGCGACGGGCGGAGGGGGAGGCAAAGGCTGGGCCGGGACCGGGCTGGCCGCAGGCAGCGGAGCAGGAGCCTGGACCGCGGCCGCAGGCTCGGCAGGAGTGGAGGAACGGCCGCGCAGTCCGAAGAAGACCGCCAGGGGCGTGGCCAGGGCCGCGAACGCGACCACTCCGACGGCGATCATGATGTAGCGCCGCAGACCTTCCGGGATAGGGGAGGAGGATTCCGGAACCCCCGCGCCTTGGCTGGGCGCCGCGGCTGGGGTGGATACGACAGCCAGGACAGCCTCATCAGGAGCAGCAGGCGCCACAGGCGCAGGAGCAGGCGCGGGCGGCGGCATCGCCGGGCTCGGAGGAACAGGGACCGTCTGGCTGACCGGAGCAGGCGGGGGCGCAGCAGGCTGAGGGGGATGCTGGAGGTCGGGGAATTGCGCCGGGTCAGGGAGGAAAGCGGCGCGCTCTGCCGCTGCGGCGCGCGAGCGCTCGAAGCGCGCCACCACGTCCTCAGAGGAGACGACCGTGGGAGCCTCCCATAAGGGCTTGGGCTTCAAAACCACAGGCTCCGAAGGAGGAGGTGTCGGCGGAGGAGGCGGGGGCGGCGGAGCCTTGGCCGAAGGTTCCGGGCCCGGAGGAGCGAAATGCGGCAGGGACTCTCCCAGCCTGGACGGAGCGGGAGGGAACTCGGCCCTTGCAGGCGCGGGCGGGATCTCGGTCTTCGCAGGCGCGGGCGGGATCTCGGTCCTCAGGGGTTCTTCCTTCGGCTCGGCCCTGACCGTCTCCACAGGAGGCTCGGCTTTGGCCTGCGGCTTAGGCCGGAGGCTCTCGAACTTGGCGGCGAGCTCCGCTGGATCGACCAGGACCGGAGTCACCCACGCGGGCTTGGGGGGTTCCGGCGGAGACTTGGGCTCCTCCACCGGGGGAGCGGACTCGAGGGCCTCGCTCGGCTCTGTTCGCTCGGGCGCCGGCCTGCCGGGCTTGGTGCGTGACCTCCGCTCGCGGACCGCGTCCGCGGGTCGAGGAGCGTCCGACCCCAGGTACTCGATGATGACTCCTCCCCCGAGGTCCACTTCAGGTCCGCGCGAGCGAGGGAGGTCGGCCGGCGGAGCTTCCGCCTGGCTGGAGGCGGCAGCTCCCCCTGGAGGAGGCATGACCTTCAGGGAGATGAAGTCCCAATGGCAATGCGAGCACTTGGGAGCGGAATCATCGACTTCTCCGCCGCAATTAGGGCAACGGCTGATCATGGTGACGTCATCCTGGGCTGTGCCTCAAAGCGGCAGTCATTCTACAAATTTTGGATTTCCAGCGGACTCCTGTCTGGGGAGATTACTTCCTGCGGCGCTTCTTGGAGAGCCCGAGGAGGAAGGGAAGGTCGGACGAGAAGATCAGCCAGCCGAGGGCCAAGGCCGCGGCCGCCTGAGCCGCGACCGAGAAGGTGGCGCGGCGGGAGAGGGCTGACTGGGACTTGACCGGCGGGAACTCGTACTTCTGCCGGGCCGGAGAGAGGTAGGTGTAGGAGTAGTCCTCGGATTCGGGCTCTGCGGCCGCGGAAGGCCGGGACGCGGCATGCGAAGCGGTCGCGTCCTGGAACCGGCCCGGCTGGGCCGGCGCAGAGGCTGACTGGGACTGCGGCTCGGCCGGAGCGATCGGCTTGGTCTTCAGCGCAGCGGGCTGCCAATCCCACGCCCCGGAGGGGGAACCCTTGGGAGGCGCGCCGCCGCCGGTGTTCTGGGCCTCGGCACGCTTGCCGGATTCCTTGGAACCGTCGAACTTGGATCCCAGCGCAGCCCTGGGAGAGGCGTGCCCGCCAGGGGCCGGCGTGGGGACCACCCGGGCGCCCCGTGCCGCGGACACAGCCCCGGCCATGCCCTTGTTCTCAATGATCGGCGATGCGCTGAATGCTCCGACGAAGGGGTCCACATTGCCGCCCACCGGAGCAGGACTGCGGCCGCCGCCGCCGAACGTCGTGTCATTGGGAGCATGGCCGCCCGAGCCAGACCCGCCTTCACCGCCGCCACCGCCGCCACCGCCGCCGCCGCCACCGCCCCCGCCTCCTCCGCCTCCTCCCTTGCCGCCGAAACCGCCGACCTTGACCTGCTTGTCCTTGAGCTTGGAACCGCCTCCTCCTCCGTCTTCCCCGCCGCCGGAGGGACCGCCCGCATAGGAAGTGTTCGGGGTATCGGACTTGGGCGCGGGAGCCGGCGCCTTCTGGCTCGCAGGCTGCTGCCCGGGGTCCTGCTGGTCCTGGCGGGCGGACTCCCTGCCCGCGGTCTCGTCCCCTGCCGGCGCATCCTCTTCCTCGTCAGCAGGCGGAGGGACATCGGCGGTCTCTTCCTGAGGCGTGGGAGGCGTCTCATCCTTGGGCATCGGGACCTCGGCGGAGTCCGGCCCCTTGCCCGGCGGATTCTTGTCGCTCCCATCCCCCTTCGGCCGGTCGCCCATGACCTCGCGGTCCGGGAGCACCGGGAACTGGGAGACAGGCTTGGAGGACCAGCCGCGATAGCGCTCTCCGATCCTCTGCCAGAAACCCTTCTTCGCCGCTGCCTCGGGCGCGGCCTTGCTCTCCTTGACCGAGACCTGCTCAGGAGCCTTGGCTCCCTTCTCAGCCTTGACCTCCTTGACCTCGACCGCGACCTTCTTGACGCCGTCCTTGACCTCGGCGGCCTTTTCCGTCGCCTTGACCTTCGCGTCCTTGCCGTTCACGCGGGGGGCCCGGGTCTTGGGGCCCTTGGAACCCTTGGCAGCCTCGCCGCTGCGGCCGATGTCCTTGCGGACCTGGGTGGACTCGGTCCCAGTCTTGGCCTTGGTCTCGGACTGGCCGCCTGTCTTCGCGCGGGACCTGAAATTGACCTTACCCGTCTCATTCGCAGGGGCCTTGGCCTCGCCAGCCTTCGGGGCCTGGGTCTCAGCAACCTTCGGGGCCTGGGTCTCAGCGACCTTCGGGGCCTTGGAATCGCTGATCTTGGGAGCCCTGACCCTGGCCTTGGCTGCCGGAGCCTTGGCCTCAGCCACCGGAGCCTTGGCCTCAGCCACCGGAGCCTTGGTCTCAGCCACCGGAGCCTTGGCCTCAGCCACCGGAGCCTTGGCCTCAGCCACCGGAGCCTTGGTCTCAGCCACCGGAGCCTTGGTCTCAGCCACCGGAGCCTTGGTCTCGACCACAGGAGCTTTGGCCTCAGCCACCGGAGCCCTGGCCTCGGTCACAGGAGCTTTGGTCTCGACCACAGGAGCCTTGGACTCGCCGGCCTTGGGAGCCTTGGCCTCGGCACCGGGCTTGACCTGCATGTTGGCGTCTCTGACTTCAGCGAGCTTGGCCTCGTTGCCGGCATTGAGCTCAGCGGCCTTTTCCCTGCCGCCGCGCAAGGCGTTCAAGGCGCGCTGAAGGAGGCTGGGCTTGGGAGCCATGGCCTCGGTCAGGGCCTTGACATCCGCTGCAGGGGACTTGGGCTCAGGGGCCTGAGCGGGCTTGGCGTCCGGGCCGGCCTTGGGATCGACCTTGGCCGAAGAGCCCTCGGTCTGGGTGAGCTTGACGTCGGTCTGCGTGCCCTTGCCCTCGGCCTGGGGAATCTTCGTCTCGGTCTTCGGGATCTCGGCGCCTTCCGCGCCCTTCAAGGACTTCTCGAGGGCCCTGAGCTTGGCTTCCTCGATCCGGAGCTGCTCCTCTTGGGCGTGCTTCGAGTCCTTCCAGCCCTTGTACATGAGGTAGGTGAAGAAGGCGTCGGCGGTGGTGGCGGAGAGCTTCTCGTAGAACTTGGGGTTGTCGCCCCAGTACTGGATGGTCTTGCCGAGGTTGTCCGCCGTGCCCACCATGAACGAGCCCATCATGGTGCTGTAGAGGACCGAGTGCGTCAGCTTGGCCGCGCCGAGGGTGACCTGGAGGAGCTTGGTGCTGCCCAGCAGGGCCTCGGAGCCCTGCAGAGCCGTGATGGCCCGGCCGAGGCCGAAGGTGGCCCAGACCACCGGGTTGAAGGTGGTCTCCGCGATGTTCTCGAACGCGCCCATGGCCACGCCGCCGGCTTTGTAGGCCCACGCGGCCGCGCCCTTGCTCTCCATGCCCATCTCGATGAGGCGCGAGCCGTAGGACCCGGCCCCGAAATTCTCGAAGGCCGAGGCCGCCTCCTCCGCGGACACGGGCCTGGCCATGGCCTGGCGGTAAGCGTCAGGCGCCCGGTGAGCGGTGATGCCCTGCGACTCGAGGAGCTTGCCCCGGTTGACGAGGGCCTGGCCGTCGAGCATCGTGCGGGCGCCGGGCGTGATCCGCGCGAGGAACTCCTCCGGCTTGTCCTTGAGCAGGGCCCGCATCGCCGGGTTCTTGTAGTAGCTGGCCGCGGCCTCGAGGCTGTACTCGTCGCGCATGCCGAAGAGGTTGATCTCGCTGGCCAGGACCTGGGGCGCGGCCATCAGGCCCGTGTAGATGGTCTTGCCGGCCTGGCCGCCCTTCTCCAGGACCCAGCCGAGGCCCGGGGTCTTCATGGGCAGGCTGCCCAGCCAGCCCAGTTTGGAGGACTGCGGCTCCTCCGTGGTGACCTTCTGGTTCTCCTCGCGGCCCTCCTCCACCCAGCCGCCCTGGGCCGCGGTGCCTTTCCAGACCTCCTTGCCGACCCAGGTATGGAGGTTGTTCTCGACCGCCTTCCAGACCTGGTACCACTCGGGCTTGACCGTGCTCTTGGTCTCGTACCACTTCAGGCGATGACCCTCGGCCGCGTACTCCAGCCAGCGCCTGGGGTCCTGGGTGCCCTTGCCGTCCGGGGCGACCTGGATGAGCCCCATCACGACGAACGTGCCGGCGGAGACCTTCTTGTCCTTGCCGTAGGGCGTCCCGGCCATGACCTTCCCGTTGACGACCTTGCGGCTGCCGTCGGAATAGTCGAAGATGAGGTTGAAGGACTTGCCGTCGTCGATGAAGAGCCGGATCGACTTGGTCGAGGGCTCGTTGAAGGCGAAGTCCCAGAGGAAGTTGCCGATGGGCAGGCTCAGGCGGGCGTTCTTGTCGTCGAGCTCGAGGGCCTTGCAGATCTCCCGCGCGATCTCGCGGCTCAGGCGCGAGCGGTCGTCGCCGCGCGGGGTCCGCAGGAGGTCTCCGATCTCGACCTCCCACCCGATGAGCTTCTTGGCGGCGTCGAGGATCTTCTGCACCCGGCGGTTGACGATCTCCACCGTCTTACCGTCCGCCAGGACCATGCTCGTCACCGTGAAGGTCCCGTTCTCCTCCATGACGCCGTACTGGGCCTTGAAGCCGGGCCCGGTCTTGGCGTCCGGCATGGCCCGCACCGAAGTCTTGCGGTCCTTGGCCACGTCGACCAGGATGCCCTGCTGCCAGTCCTTGATGCTGCGGCCGCCGCCCACGCCGTCGACGGTCTCCTCGCGGACGGCCGTGCCGGTCTCGTCGAAGAGGATCACGGTCGTGAGCTTGCGGGCGATGTCGGCGATCTCCTCGCGGATCCTGCGCCCGGTCTCCACGCTGATCGCGACGGTGTGCGCCTCCTGGACCTGGCGGTCCTTGTCGAAGGTCACCTTGGTCCTCAAGGAGCGCTTGGTGACCGGGTCCGTGACCACGATGAGGGCCGTGTCGTCCGTGAGGCTCTGCCCCTGGAACCGGCTCGTCCCGTCTTTAAAGGAATAGTGGAAGCCGCGGTAGGAGACGCCGTCCTGGCGTTCCTCATGGAAGTAGATCTCCGCGTCCGCCGGGATGTCCGCCCCGACCTCCCACGCCTCGAGCTTGGTGCCCAGCGGGATGACGTCGCCCAGCAGGGCCCGCTGGACGAAGAAGCGGTACTGGATGAGCTGGACGAGGTAGAGGCCGAAGGCCTTGTTGCCCTCGCCCACGGCCTTCAAGCGCTCGATCTCCTCCTCCGGGCCGGAGGCCGGCCCCACGAAGCCGAGCTTCCGGAGCGTCTCGGCGTGCTTGTCCGCGAGGGCCGCCACCATGGAGCCCAAGTCCCTGGAGGCCGCGGCGCCGAGCACTTCCCTGGCCAGCTCGGCCAGGACGCCGCGCCGTCCGACGCGCTCGGAGACGAACTGCTGCTGAGCGGGGTCGAGGAGCGCGTTCGAGAAGGGGGCGACCGCGGCCTGGACCGAGACCTCGAGCCGCTCGCCGGTGGACGGACCTCCCTTCGACCCGTTCTTGCGGCCGGCCTCAGGCGCCGGCGCCTGAAGCTGGATGTCCTTGGGTTTGGCTGAAAGGAGGTTGGGGTTGCGGGGGTCCGTGAACTCGACGGCGTCCTTGCGCAGGGCTTCCTCGACCGAGCCCAACTCCAAGAGCACCTCGGGCCGGTCCTTGAACCGGGCCTTCATCCGCTCGAAGACCCAGGCCGCCTGGGCCGGGTCCTCGGAAGCCGCCTTGAGGCCGGAGACGAGGGATGAGAGCTCTTCCACCGAGCCTTCGGAGGAGCGGCGGTCCGCAGCCTTGAGGAGGACCTCGATCTTGGCGGAGGCGTCCCCCGAGCCCGAGAGCACGACCCGGGTATCCGACAGGAGGCCGGAGACCTTAGCCAACTCCTCGGAAAGGTCGGCCCGCTCCGCCGCGGTCAGGCCGGACTGGCCGGAGAGCCTGCCTGAAAGAGCCTTGAGCCTGGCCTCCAGGCCGGCCAGGTCGGCCTTCCGGACGCCCTTGAGATGGGCGACGAGCTCGTCGGTCACCCGATAGAGCTCGATCTGCGCTTCCACCGCGCCCTTGGACAAGGATTCGCGAGGGGCAGCGGCCGCCTGCGTGCGGGCCTCCATGACCGAAGCCTCGACGGGGGGAACGCACGCGCCGGCAAAAAAAGCAGCCGCCGCAAGCGCGGACATCGAGCGCGACACCCGGAACATAGCGATAGTGTAGACTCCGTAAGGCCTAATTTCAAGCCCCTAAGGGCCTAGTATTTTTTGGGCCCAAAGGCCTAGAATCGGACGCCCTGCGGAGCGGGGGAGGAGGCCATGAGCGCGCAAGCCGGTGTCACGCGCGCACGCGCGCGTAGGGCAAAGGACGGAGGAAGAGCCTCAGCCGACCAGGGTGGTCAGCCTGCTCTCCAGGTGGGCGCGTGCCGGACCGGTCTCATCCTTGCGGAGGTGGAACTTGCTCGCCTTCTGCGCGAGGATGACGAGGAATTTCGCCGGGACGCGGGAACGCCGGTAAGCCGCCAGTTTGTGGTGCCCGTCCAGGACGAAGCCCGCGAAGAACGAATGCATCGTGCGCGTCTGGTTGCGCCGCACGGTCTCGGGGATGCCCCGCTGGTACATGCCCAGCAGGAGGATCCGCGGGCGGTCGCCCTCGGCGATCATGGAACGGTAGAGCTTGACGTTCTCCTCGCTCAGGGACGCCTGCTTGACCAGGGGGATGACGAAGTCGAACTGCTTCTCCACGAAGCTGCCTTCGCCGTGGCGGTAGATCCTCGGCCGCTCGCCCTCGAAGTGCTCCCAACCCGACAGGAGGTCCTCCTCGACCGGGTCGGAGATGTCCCATAGCTCATGGAACTCGTCGCTGAAGAAGTAGGAGCCCTCGTCCTCGCTGCCGTAGGGGCCGGTCAGGCTGATGCTCGTCTCGAAGACGTAGTACTCGCCCTTCTCGAGGAGCTCGAAGAGGGGGGAGATCTCCCGGATGAGCGTCTCATCCACGGGCCTGGGCATCTGGATGGTCTTGGGCAGGTTCATGATCTTGCGGTTGCCGCCCAAGCGGGGCTCGCGGAGGCACTTGAACCAGAAATGGCAGGTGTCGCAGTCGTTGCCGGCCTCGAAGTTGCGGACGCCCGAGATCTCGAGATAGACGCAATTGGCGTCGTCGTCCTTCTTCTCCAGCACGACCTTGAGCAGGCCCTTGCCGGACGGAAGCTTCACCTTCATCAGCCCGTCAGCCACCTTGGTCGTCTCCATCTTCAAAGAGCCTGCCTCCGATTTCATCATCGCCTCCGGTGGCACATTGTAACGATTTGACCGCCTTCCCGCAAGTACTCTTGTGGGGTCAGGTCTGGACATAAGGACATCCAAGCGAATAAGACTGCCCTGAATGTCCCTTTGTCCAGACCTGACCCCTTGTGCAAACAGCGACGGAATAGCTATCCTCAGGGCCTGGACCCATGAACGAGACCCTTCGACGCATCGTAGGGCGCCTCCTCGGGCAATCGGCCGACGGGCTCCCGCTGGACGCAGCCTCCCTCGACCACAACGCCATGGAAGCGCTCCTGCGGCTGGAACGGCTCGCCCAGATCGGCCGCATGACCGCGGCCTTCGCCCACGACGTGCGCACCCCGATTCACGTCCTCGCCTCGACCCTGGAGACCTGCGCGACGGACGGACGGCCCCCGACCCGCGTCGAATACCGGGCGGCGCAGCGCAGCTGCAAGAAGGTCCAGCACATGCTCACCGACATCCTCGACTTCGCCAAGGGCGAGCAGGGACCCGTCAGGGAACACACGCTCGAGGAAGCCGCCGAGGCCGCCCTCTCGCTGGTGGAGACCACCTGCGGCAAGCACGGGATCGTCATCAAGCGGTCCTGGGGCAGGACTCCGGCCATCAAGATCCACCTCCGCGCCGTCGAGGGGGTCTTCTACAACCTCTTCGTCAACGCCATCGAGGCGATGCCCAACGGCGGGACCCTGAGCGTCAAGACCTCCGCGGGCAGGAAAGGGCTCTCCGCCGTGGTCCGGGACACGGGGGCAGGCATGTCGCCCGAGACCCTCCGGCGCCTCTCGAGCCCTGGGTTCACCACCAAGGAAGCCGGTTCCGGCATGGGGCTCTATCTCTCCCGCCAGATTCTGGCGGAACATGGCGGGGAGGTCGGTTTCGAGTCTCAGGAAGGCAAGGGGACCACGGTGGTCCTCCGTTTCAAGCGACCGACTTGAAAAATTAACAATCACAACCTATCCTTTAGGCTCGCGGGGGCCTGCTGCCGCTCCGCGGACCAAGACGGGAGGATCCGATGCGGAGATTCGTCGTCATCGTCGCGCTGATTCTTGGATGGGCCGGCCTGACCCAGGCCGGTCCGGTCCTGAGGAGGTCCGGCCTGGTCACGGACGGCCGAGGAGCGCCCCTGACCGGCACGTTCCTCCTCGACTTCCGCCTGGCGCCCGGCACGGGGCCTGGATGGGGGGAATCCATCTACGTCTCGGCCGTAGACGGAATCTTCCACGCCGAACTCGGGAAGGTCCGCCCCCTGCCCCAGAGCCAGGGGCTCACGGGCGACATGGTCGAGGTGTCCGCTCCTGCCGGCTCGGGCTGGGTCGTCCGCCCCATGCTCGCCGTGCCGGACCGGACCCGGCGGCCCGCCCCGGCCCCCGCGGCGAGGCCCGCCGCAGCCCCGGCTCGAGAGCCGGCCGGACCCGCGGCCTCCTCCAGTGAGGTCCTACAGCTCCAGAAGGAGCTCCAGCGGACCCGGGCCGAGCTCGAGGCCCAAAAGAGCGCGGTCCGGCCCTCCGTGTACGTGGTCCAGCCGGGAGACACCCTGCGCAGCATCGCCGAGAAAGTCTTCGGCAACGCGGAGCAGTGGGTCGACCTCTACCAAGCCAACGAGGACCGCGTGCTGCGCGGAGGCGACCTTGTCCCCGGCCAGAAGCTCATCATCCCCAGGGACGTCACCGGCGCGGAGCGCCGCGACTAGCTGAATGAACAACTGGGACGAGGCCGCGTTCCAAGAGATCCACGATCTCGACGCGGCCCGTCTTGCCCTGCGCGGGGCCCTGGCCACCATCCGGGATCTCCAGGACCTCGGGGCCAAGCTCAAGGCCGAGGCCCAGGATGAGATCAGCAAGCGCAAGCTCCTGGAGACCCGGACCGCCGAGCTCTCCGCCCAGATCGCGGAGTGGCAGAAGCAGGCCGCGGGCTGGGAGGCCGAGCGGAGGGAACGCGCCTCCGGCGAGGACGCCTGGCGGGAGCGGGCCCGTTCCGAGGTCCGCCTCGAGGAGCGGGCCCGGGTCGAGGACCTGCGCAGGCGCCTCGAGGAGGACCTCGCGCGCGTCCAGGCCGAGCTCGGCGCCATGTCCGACCGCATCCGTGAGAAGGACGCCAAGCTCCTGGAGGTCCGCAAGGTCCTCGAGGCCCGCGACAACGAGCTCCTGGCCGCCACGCGCGAGAAGATCGAGCTCGCCAACCGCTTCCAGAAGGACTCCACCCTCATCGACAAGCTGCGGTCCCAGCGGGACCAGGAGATCTCCAGGACCGTCGAGAACCTGACCCTCGAGGTCGAATCCCAGCGCCGCCAGGTCCAGAAGCTCCGCGAGGAGAACGAAGGCCTCAAGGAGTCCCTGACCCGCGGGCAGGCCGAGCTCGAGACCCGCCTGCAGGCGGAGGCCGACCGCCTCCAGCGGGAGCTCCGGGTCAAGGAGACCGCCCTCAACGAGCGCCACGCCCAGCGCGAGGCGGAGCTGCAGTCCGCCTGGGCGCAGCTCGAGGCCGGCATCTGGGAGAAGACCAAGGCCGCCCGCGAGAAGCTCGACCAGGCCGTCCACGGCCAGTTCGAGGAGCGCGCCCGCGCCCTGGCGGACCGCTCCAAAGAGGTCGAGGCCTTCCTCGAACGCCGCCGCAAGGAGCTCGAGGAGGAGGTGCTGCGCAAGAGCAACGAGGCCGAGGCCCGGTACGCGGAAGCCGAGCGGCGCCTCCTCGACGGCTGGACCGAGAAGGAGCGCCGCTTCCTCGAGAAGTTCTCCGCCGACCTCGCGGCCGAGAAGCTCAAGCTCACCCAGGAGTTCGACCAGCGCGCCAGGGTCCTCGAGGCCGACCACGCGGCCAGGGCCAAGGAACTCGAGCGCAAGACCGAGAACCTCGAGAACGAGTTCCGCCACCGCGTCTCCCAGCTCGGGCAGGACGCCGCGCTCAAGGACGCCGAGCGCGTCCGGCAGCAGGACGATCTCATCGCCAAGAAGACGGCCGAGCTCGACTGCGAGCACGAGGCGCGGCTCGCCGCCCTCGCCCAGCGGGAGCGCGCCCTCGACTCCGAGAGCCAGGCGCGCGAGATCGCCCGGGACGAGGAGCTCCGCCGCAAGGAGACCGCCCTGGCCGACGAGCTCAACGCCAGGCACCAGTCCCTGCTCGAGGAGTCGACCCGGCTGGTCGCGGCGGAGCGCGCCGCCCTGGAGGCCGAGTTCGAGCAGAAGGCCCGGACCCTCGAGGCGGAGCACCGCGCCAAGCTGGCCGAGGCCGAGCGGGCGCACGCCGCGCTCGAATCCGAGTTCCGGGAATGGAAGAAGACCCTCCTGGCCGAGTTCGGGCAGAAGGAGAAGGACCTTGACAAGCGCTGGCACCTGCGGGAGCAGGAGCTCCTCCGCTCCCACGAGGCCGCCATGGAGGCCCAGCGCCGCGAGTTCCACCTGGAGTCCGAGAAGACGCGCGAGCTCTACGAGTCCCAGCGGAAGCGCTCCGAGGAGGACTTCTACCAGC
Organism: Elusimicrobiota bacterium; assembly: GCA_016218545.1. Taxonomy (GTDB): domain Bacteria; phylum Elusimicrobiota; class Elusimicrobia; order UBA1565; family UBA9628; genus JACQWX01. The sequence goes on along the minus strand of JACRDQ010000039.1, from coordinate 11,762 downwards.
GGGCCAGGGCCGTGAAGGCCGAGTACGAGAAGGCCGAGCGCGACCTGCGCGAGGCGTGGGGCAGGCGCGAGGACGAGCTCCACGCCCAGCACGAGGCCGCCCTGACCCAGGCCAGGGAGACCCACCTCAAGGAAGAGGCCCTGCAGCGGGAGCACGCGGCCAACGAGCTGGCCCGCGCGCGCGCGGATTTCCAGGCCCAGACCGGGGCCCTGCGGGAAGCCCACCGCCTCGAGGTCGTGGAGAAGGACCGCCTCCTCGGCGAGCGCGCCGAGGCGCTCCGGGCCAGGGAGGAGTCCTCCGCGGCCCGCCAGCGCGAGCTCGAAGGAAAGCTCGGCAAGGCCGAGAAGGAGCACGCGGCGCTCTGGGAGGACCTCTGGTCCCGCGAGCGGGCCTGGGAGGAAGAGCGCAAGCGCGTGGAGGCCTCGGTCAAGGAGCGGGAGAACCAGCGCGAGGCGAAGTACCTCGACATGGAGCGCTCCCTCCAGGAGCTCTGGACACGCAAGGAGGCGGAGTTCGTCGCCGCCCACGCGGCCGCCCTGGAGCGCCAACATCAGCAGTTCCTGTCCGACCTGGCCCAGCGCGAAGAAACCTACCGCCTTGGCGTCGAGGAGGCCAAGAAGGAGGCCCTCGCCGCGGCCGAGACCGCCAAGGCCGACTGGACCCAGCGCCAGATGCGCGCCCTGGCCGCGGAGAAGGATCGCCTCCACGCCGAGGCTCAGAAGCACCTCGAGAACCTCAACATCGAGGCCCGCGCCAAGGAGCATGACCTCTCCGACCGAAGGCAGGCCCTTGAGGCCTATTACCGGCGCCGCAACGAGGAGCTCAACGAAGGCTGGACGCGCAAGGAAGCCGAGTTCCTCCAGGCCCAGGCCGGCGAGATCTCACGCCTGCGCGGAGAGCTCGACGAGACCCTGCGCGAGCGCGAGCGCTCGCTCAACGAGCAGTACCTCGCCATGGAGAAGGACCTCGCCGCCCGCTGGGCGCAGAAAGAGGAGTCCCTGGCCGAGCAGTCCCGCGCGGGCCTGGCCGCCGAGATCCGGGCCCTCGAGGAGAAGCACCGGCAGAGGGCCAAGGCGTGGGAGACGGAGTTCGGCCTGCGCAAGGACGCCATCCTCGAGGCCGAGAAAGCCGACCTCCAGCAGGAATGGCAGCGCCGCTCCCTGGAGCTCGACGCGCGCAAAGCCGAACTCGAGCGCGAGGGAAGGGAGAAGGCCGCGCGGCTCGACGAATCCTACCTCGAGCGCGCCGCCGAGCTCGACCGGGCCTGGAAGGCCCGCGAGACCGAACTCCTGCGCAAGCTCGAGGAGGAGCGCGAGGCCGCCCGGACCAAGGCGCAGTACGAGACCGACCGGGCGCGGGCCGAGGCCCTGGGCAGGATCAAGGAGAAGGAGGCGGAGCTCCAGTCCCGGCTCGCCGAGGAGCTCGAGAAGGCGCGGGCGAACCTCGCGGCCGAGCACGAGGTCTGGCTGGAGGGCCAGAAGCGGGAGCTCCAGCGCGAGCGCGAGGCCCTGCGCACCCAGCATGAGGCCCAGCTCGCCTCCAACGCCTCCGACCTCAAGGCCAAGACCGAGGAGCTCCAGCGCCGCGGCGAGGCCCTCGAGAGCGGCGTGCGCATGGCCGAGTCCCAGCTCGCGGAGCGCTTCCGCCGCAAGGAGAAGGAATCCGTCGCCCAGCAACAGGAGCGCATGGCCTCGGAGCGCGCCGCCCTTGACCGCATGTACCAGGAGCGGGAGAAGGCCCTCCACCAGCGCTACCTCTCGCTCGAGGAGGAGCTCCGGTCGAGCTGGTCCGAGAAGGAAACCAGCCTCAAGGCCGATTCCGAGGCGGCCCTCCAGCAGGCTGCCAAGGCCCAGGAAGCCGCCTTGCAGCTGGCCGAGCGCGGCCAAGCAGAGGAGCGGGCGCGCAAGGCGGCGGCCGAGCTCGACAAGGCCCTCGCGGCCCAGAAGCGCGATTGGGAGGCCCAGCGCAAGGAGCTCGAGGAGACCGCCGCGCGCCAACGCCAGGAGGTCGAACGCCGGGAGGCCGACCGCTCCGCGGCTGCGGAGCGCGAAGCCAAGAAGCTGGCAGAGGAGCGCCGCGCCCTGCAGAACGAGGCCAAGCAGGGCCGCGAGAGCCTGACTGCCCGGGAAGCCGAGGTCGAGCGCCTGCTGCGCGACCGCGCGGCCGAGCTCCTCGAAGCTCACGCCGACCGGCAGGCCGTGTTCGAGGCGCAATCCGCCGAGCGCGCCGCCCAGGCCCACAAGGAGCACGGCGCCCGGCAGGCCGCGCTCGAGGCCGAGTGGTCCAAGCGCCTCCGCCAGGTCGAGGAGGACTTCGAGGCCAAGCGGGCGGACATGGAATCCCGGTCCGCGGCGCTCGAGGCCGAGTGGCTCTCCAAGAAGGACGACCTGGAGGCCGAGCTCGTGCGCAGGCGCGCCGAGCTCGAAGCCGACGCCGCCGCCCATGAGCGGGAACGCAGGACCGCCCTCGAGGCTGAACGCTCCCGTCTCGACGCCGAGGGGGAGAAGCTCAGGACCGAAGCCTCACGCTCCGTGGAGGCCAAGGCCGCGGCCGTCAAGGAGGCGGAGCGCCGGCTCGAAGAGGAGCTCTCCCTCAAGATCGCCGAGGCGGAGGCCGCGGCCGCCGCCGCCCGCTCGTCGCTCAAGGAGAAGGCCGCCTCCCTGGAGAGCGAGTATCGCCGGCGCGAAGCCGAGCTCGCGGCCCGGCAGGAGGCCCTCGAGAAGGACCTCCAGGAGCGGCTGCGCCAGACCCGCGCCGAGGACGCCGGCTATGAGGCCCGAGTCGCCTTCGCGGAGAAGGAGGCGCGCCGGCGGCAGGATGAGGCGGCCAAGCAGGCGGAGGAGCGCCTCCAGGCCGTCAGGGATGCGGCTGCCGCGGCCGAGAAGGACCTCCAGGAGCGGCTGCGCCACGCTCAGGCCCAGGCCCAGGCCCTCGACAAGGAGCACCGGCGCCGCGAGGCCGAGCTCACGGACGCCGCGGATCGCGAATGGTCGGCCCGCTTCGAGGAGCTCACGGCCGAGCGCGAAGCCCTGCAGAAGGAGCTCATCGAGAAGGCGCGCAAGGCCAAGACCGACCTGGCGGCCCTCGACCAGGAGCACCGGCGCCGCGAGGCCGAGCTCACCTCGGCCCTCGAGCGGGAATGGACCGCCAGGCTCAAGGCCTTCGCGGCCGAGCGCCAAGCCCTCGAGAAGGGCTCCATCGAGGAGACGGCCGAGGCGATGCAGAAGGAGCACCGCCGCCGCGAGGCCGACCTTTCCCGCTCCCTGGAGCGCGAATGGACGGGCAAGCTCCAGGCTCTCGCCGCGGAGAAGGAGTCCCAGCTCGAGGTCGTCGCCGAGAAGCTCCGCCTGACCCAGGAGCGCGTCGAGGCGCTCGAGAAGGAGCACCGCCGCAAGGAGGAGTCGCTGGCCGGGGAGCTCGAGCGCCGCTGGACGGCCAAGCTCGACGCGCTCGGGGCCGACAAGGAATCCATCGAGGAGGGCCTGGCCAAGGCCGTGCGGCGGGCGGAGGCGGACGCCGCCTCGGCCCGGGAGAAGGCCGCCTCGAGGGAGAAGGACGTCCGCCGCCTGGAAGCCCGCGTGGCGGAGCTCTCGGAGCGCCTTTCGGCCGCCCCGGCCTCCGAGGGGTCCGCGCCCCCGCTCTGGGAGACCGAGCCGGCCCTGCGCAAGGCCGCCGAGCCCGAGCTCGAGCGCATGGTCTTCGGCATCGCCCACCAGGTCCGCAACCCCTTGGGCATCATCAGGAGCCTTGCCGAGTCCCTCCTCGACCGCCCGAGCCTGCCGGCCGGAGAGCGGGAGCCCACGGAGGCCATCCTCCGCGCGGTGACGAACCTCTCGGGCAGGGTCGAGGAGATGGTGGATTTCACGCGTCCCCTGGCGCTGAAGCTGGCCCCGGTCCCGGTCGCCAAGCTCTTCGACGATGTCGCCGCCCGCCTCGAGCCGCGCCTGAGGGGCTCGGGCGTGCGCCTCCAGAAGAGCGTGGCCAAGGGCGTGGGCGAGCTCAACGCCGACCGGTCCCTCCTCACCGAGGCCCTCTCCAATCTCCTGGTCAACGCCGTGGAGGCCATGCCCCAGGGAGGCAGCGCCCGCCTCTCCTCCCGCCGGGCCGACGCGGCCGACGGAGCCCGCTGCGTCGAGATCGTCATCGAGGACACCGGCGTCGGCGTGGACCCGGACCATGTCCGCGAGGTCGGCACCCCGTTCTTCTCCACCAAGCCGGCGGGCGTCGGCCTGGGATTCGCCATCGCCCGCCGCATCCTGGCCGCTCACGGAGGGACGCTCGAGTTCACGAGCGTCAAGGACAAAGGCTCGAAAGCCGTCTGCACGCTCAAGGAGGAGGTCCCGAATGGCTAACATCCTGGTGGTCGACGACGAGGCGGACATGCGCATGGCGCTGGGCTCGGTCCTGTCCCGCAGCGGGCATCGGATCGAGCAGGCCTCCGAAGGCGGGGCCGCGCTCGCGCGCATCGACAAAGGCGACATCGACCTCGTCCTCCTGGACATCCGCCTCCCGGGCATGGACGGCGTGCAGATACTGCGTCGGATCCGGGAGAAGCGCGAGAACCTGCCGGTGATCATGGTGACGGGCTACGGCAGCGTGGAGTCGGCCGTCGAGGTCATGAAGCTCGGAGCCAGCCAGTACCTCTCCAAACCCTTCAGCAACAAGGAGCTCGTCGACACCGTGATGAGCGTCCTCAAGACCAAAGGGGTCCCGGCCGCGGCCCCGGCCTCCCGCCCGGCGCAGGCCGAGCCCGCCCCCCGCTCCCCGCAGGGGGAAGGCGCCCAGGGCCCCAAGATCGTCTGGGAGTGGGTCGCGGGCCTGGCGGCCGTCGGCATCGGCGTCCTGGCCATGGCCCACGTCCTGCGCGGACCCGACTCCTTCCAGGTCCCCTACCAGCACCCGGTCTCCGTGGTGTGGAAGGGAGACCGCCTCTGGACCGCGGACTGGTTCAGCCAGACGGTCTACGAGCACCGGCTCCAAGGCGCGAGCGTCGAGACCGTCAGGGCGATCCACCTGCCCGATTCCCACATCACCGGGCTGGCCGTGACGGAGGACGTCCTCTTCGTGGCGGACTCCTGGAAGAAGGTCATCCAGCGCCGCAGGCTCGACGCGGGGCTCACCCTCGTCGACTCCATCAAGAGCCCCGGGGCCAACCCCACGGGCCTCTACTGGGACGGCCGCTACCTCTGGTCCGTGGACAGCCATCACCAGCGGTTCTACCAGCACGACCTCGACCGCGACCTCACCGTCATCGCGTCCTTCCGCAGCCCGGGCAAGACGCCCGCGGCGGTCTTCAAGGACGAGCAGTTCCTCTGGTCCGCGGACGCCGACACCAGGATCGTCTACCAGCACCGCCTCGACAACCAGCTGCGGGTGGTCGCGAAATACACCCTGCCCGCGCTCGACATGGGCCGCGAGGCCCTCTCGGGCTTCACGTGGAAGGACGGCCGGATCTGGATCGCGCGCGACGGCCTGCCGCGGCTCTACCGCTACAAGCTCGGCGACTTCAAGAAGTACCCGGCCCTCGACTGACCGGAGGTCCCGGCCTCAGGCGTTCTCGGCCGCTTCCCGGGAGGGAGCGCGCCGGGCCTCTCCCCTGAGCTCCGCTAGGTACAGGGGCCAGGCCATGGTCACCTTGTCGTTGAGCAGGCTCGTCTTGAGGTCCTCTTTGACCTCGTCGAAGTCCGCGGGCCTGGCCGGGAGGGCGGCCTCCAGCCTCAGGAGGTGGTAGCCGAGCTGGGTGTGCACGACGCCCCCGGTCTCGCCGACCTTCAGGGACGCGGCGGCCTTCTCCAACTCGGCGTGGAGCAGTCCTTTCGTCAGCAGACCCAGGTCGCCGCCGCGCTCGCGGGTCGTCTCGTCTTCCGAGACCTGCGACGCCACCCTGGCGAAGTCCGCGCCGGCATGGAGGACGGCCAGCAGGTCCTCGGCGTCTTTGCCGTCGTGGACCAGGATGTGCCGCAGCCGCAGGGCCGGCTTGCCCGCCAGCTTCTCGGCGTTGGCCCGGAAGCACTCCCGGACCTCCTCATCCGTCACCACGAGGCCCCTGGCCTTGACGACCAGCGTCTCCCGGAGCACCTGGTCCGAGACGGAATCCGTGAACTGGGCGAGGTCCATCCCGGCCGCGGCGAGCCACGCCCGGAACGAGGCGTCGTCTCCGAAGCGCTCGCGCACCCGGGCCACGCGCTCGGCCACCTCGTCCGGATCGGCCGTCACGCCCAAGGACCGGGCGGCCGCGGCCACGAGCTCGTCGTCCTCGACCTCGCCGAGCACGGCGGGCACGCGCTCCCTGGACAGGCCCACCGCGCCCTCGTGGGCGGGGAAGACGTGCAGGAAGCGCACCGCGAGGCCGAAGGCCACCACGCCGGCGGTGATGAAGGAGAGCGTCACGGACAGCTCGCCCCAGGAGGGGAAGTAGACCGTGCTCGCGGTGGGCAGCATGCCCAACCAGCTCACGTTGAGCCTGTTGAGCACCACGCCGCCCACCACCGTGATCGCGGTGAAGAAGAGCTTGCGGCCGTCGGACAGGATCGAAGCCCGGGTCAGGAGCAGGGCCGGCAGGACGAAGCAGCCGACGTACTCGATGAGGAAGCTCAGGCCCAGGAGACCGGTCAGCGACGGCCAGGCCCCGCGCGCGGTCAGGTCGATGGCGCGCACGGCCACGTAGAGCCACAGCACCCAGCCGGCGGCCCGGCCGAGGCCGGAGAGGAGATGCATCTCCAGGCTCCGGCCGTAGATCCTGGAGCTGAAGAAGGACTCCACCACCGTCATGCACAGCCCCGCGGCCACGGACGAGATGAGGAAGAAGACCGGCAGGAGCGGCGAATACCACAACGGGTAGAGCTTCTCGGGGACGATGAGGAAGAGCGAGCCCAGGGAGGACTGGTGGAGGGTCGAGAGGATGACCCCGAAGATGACCAGGGGGATGGCGATGAGCTTGATGAGCCTCATGGGCGCCGCGAGCTTGAGGGTCTCGAAGACGACCGGGCTGAACTCCAGGGCCAGGACGTGCAGATAGATGGTGACGCACCAAGCCACCTCGAACATGATGGAGTGGTGCTGCCACATGACGAGGGGATGCCAGATGCGGTAGGGGCGGCCGATGTCGATGAGCAGGGCCACGGAGACGAGGATGTAGCCCAGGAAGGCGGTCAGCACCGTGGGCCTCAGGATGGGCTCGAAGCGGTGCATCTTGAAGAGGTGCACGCTCGCCGTGATGGTGTAGCCGCCCGCGGCCAGGGCCACGCCGCTCATGACGTCGATGCCGATCCACACGCCCCACGGGAACCGGTCGGACATGGCCGAGACCGCGCCGATGCCCTTGGTGAAGCGCAGGACCAGGACGACCGCGGTCAGGGCCCAGAGCGCGGCCAGCGAGCCCAGGCCCACGGTCCTCAGCCACGGAGGTCGCCGGTCCAGCGCGACCGCGATCGTCACGGCCAGGAGTCCCGTCGCCGAACCCGAGAGGATGAGCCAGCCGAGCGAGTCGATCATGGATGCTCCTCCCCCTTCTTGGAGAGCCCGGCCGAGACCAGGCCGAGGAGCACCGCCACGGTCAGGGCCACGGCGGGCAGGCGTGAGACCACGTCCCAGGTCAAAGACGGCAGCGGCCGCTTGCCCAGCTTCTTGAACCCGAGCTCCTCGAACGGCACGTCGGAGATGTAGAGCCAGGAGGTGCCTCCGATCTCCTCCTCGCCGTAGATGCGGGGCACGTAATAGGCGGCCCTGGACTCGATGCGGGCGCGCGCCTCGAAGACGAGTCCGGTCCGGTTGCCGAACTTGAGCGCGCCGGTGGGGCAGGCGGCCGAGCACGCGGTCGGGAGGCCCTCGAAGAGCCGCTGGGGGGCGCAGAACTGGCACTTGCCGATGACCGGGGTCAGGCCGGAGTTCCAGTCGAAGCGGGGGACCTCGAAGGGGCAGGCCACCATGCAGTAGCGGCAGCCGATGCAGCGCTCCGCCCTGTAGATGACCGGGCCCTGCGGGGTCTGATGGAGGGCGCCGACCGGGCAGACCGAGGCGCAGGCGGGCTCGAGGCAGTGCATGCACTGGCGCTTGACGTTGCGGACCGCGGGGTGCCCCTGCTGATCGCGGCCGCGCTCGGGGTTCACGGCGGTCCACTGGAAGACGGAGAGCTCCTCGCGTTTGGTCAGGCGGATGGATTCGTCCGGGCCGGTGACGGGCAGGTCGTTGGCGTCGCGGCAGGCGCGCATGCAGGAGCGGCAGCCGATGCAGCGCGTGAGGTCCGTGAGCACCGCCGGACGCTCGCCGACCGGCACCCCGTGCTTGCCGCCCTCGGCGGCCCGGCAAGAGGGCGCGGCCGCGACCACGGCCCCGGCCAGGCAGGTCTTGGCGAGGAAGTCCCTGCGGGTCAGCCCGCGGCGGGCCGCCTTGCCCTTGGACTTCACGCGCTCCTCCTGCGCCAGAGGTACCACGAGGAGAGCCAGCCCAGGGCCAGCCCGGCCACGAGGCCCAGGGTGGCCACGAGCCACAGGCTCTGGCGCGAGCGGTCGAGCCTCCACTTGAGGTCGTCGGCCTGCTCCTTGAGCTCGAAGACGTCCCGGACACCTGCGATGGTGAGCTGCTTGCGGTAGTCGCTCACCTCGCCCCGCAGGACCGGGAGCTTGGAGCTCTGGTGCACGGTGCCCTCGTGGCAGCGGACGCAGACCTCGGTGCCGACGGAAAGGGTGTGGCCCGCCGCGCCCGTGCCCTCGATGGTCCCGGCGCGCGCCGAGACCGGCATGTGGCAGGTCATGCAGGTGAGACCCTCCACGTGATGCGTGGCATGGGCGAAGTCCTTCAAGCGGCCTGGGTGGCAGGCCCCGCAAAGGCCCTCCTTGCCGCCGGCGCGCAGGCCCTGGCCGTGGACCTTGTGGCAGTCGAAGCAGCGGATGTTCTTGGCCCCGTGCTTGCTGAGCTTCCACTCCTTGTAGGTCTGCTTGTGGCAGCCCTGGCACATGGCCGGCGAGACCGGGATGGGCATCTTGGCGTCGCCCGGATGGCCCGAGCTCATGGCGCCGTGGCAGGACTCGCAGGTGACGCCCGGGAACGCGTGCTTGGCCGAACCCGGGACATGCCCCGTGGTGTGGCACTCCAGGCAGCGGGCCTTGGCCCCATCGGCCTCCCAGGCGGCCTTGAACTTGCCCTTGAAGGCGCGCGAGTGCACGGAACCCTTCCACTCGGCGTGCTCCTCCGCGTGGCACGGGGCGCAGGCGTCCGGCCCGGAGAAGGCGGCCTGGGCCGGGGTGGGCCAGGCCAGGGTGAGCAGCGCCGCGAAAGCGAGGGACTTCATCTCTTCCTCCTTACATAGCCGGTCAGCCAAGACCAGTTCATCGGATAGACGTCCGGGTCGAATACGACCCAGTAGGAATGCCAGGTGGCGATGGCCAGGCAGGCCAGCACCGCCTCATAGAAGTGGACCAGGGTGGCGAGGTCCGGCGCCCAGAGGGGCAGGTACCTGAGCGTGAGGTTGGAGAAGGCCAGGAGGAGGCCGGAGACCACCATCACGAAAGTCCCCCAGACCAGGGCCCAGTACTCGGCCTTCTCGATGTAGTTGTAGGGGGTGGCCAGCTCCGGCCGCTCGGACCTGAGGCCCAGGTTGTAGAGCATGAGCAAGACGGCGTCCTTGGCGTCCCGCAGCCGCGGCAGCAGGCCCCAGAGGATGCCGCGGCCCCGCTGGGTCAGGAGGAGGTAGCCGAGGTGGTAGATGGACAGGACCAAGAAGAAGACCGCGGCCCAGCGGTGCAGTCCGCGCCGCAGGCCCTCGTCGGCCAGGGAGAAGGGCATGGTCCACCAGGCCTCGGGGTACTTCAGGGCGAAGCCCGTCACGGCCAGCAAGATGAAGGTCACGGTCAGCACCGCGTGCTGCACCCGCTCGTTGACGTTCATGCGCAGGTCGCCGCCGTGGCCGACCGCGTGGCCGTGGCCGTCGCGCAGGGCCTTGCGCAGGAAGTCCAGCCCGTTGTGGAAGAGCATGCCTCCGATGGTCAGGGGGATGACGAAGTAATAGAAGACCGTCACCAGGTGGAGGGACCAGTGCTTGCCCTTGCTCGGCCCGTGCACGGAGCCCTTGGTCAGCTGGGCGCCGGCCCCGGGATGGCACCTGCCGCAGGTCCTGGCGAGGTTGTCCTGGTGGATGGAGGAGAGCGGGTCCGTGTGCGGCAGGACGTCGTGGAACCCGTGGCAGGAGGCGCAGTTGGCCACCTTGAGGTCGCCGCGCTGGTAGGCCAGGCCGTGGTAGGTGTCGAGGTAGCTCTTGGCCCGGTCGAGGGGGAGCCCGAACTTGGCGGCCAAGGACTCGGAGGCGTGGCACGCCGAACAGGTCTTGGTCACGGCCCCGGCGTAAGCGGAGGAGCCCGCGTCCTTGACCGGCCTGATGGTGTGCTCCCCGTGGCAGCTCGTGCACACCGGGGACTCCTTGACCCCGGCCTTGGAGGTCTGGCCGTGGATGCTCACGCGGTAGACGGACAGGACGTTGGAGTGGCAGCGGCCGCAGGTGTCCGGGACGTTCCGCCAGAAGATGCGGCCCTGGCTGTTGGCCGCGCCGTGGAGGTCGTGCGTCCCGTGGCAGTCGCTGCAGGTCGCCGCGTTGGTCTTGCCGTCCTTGAACGCCTCGCCGTGCACGCTGTGGCTGTAGGACTCGAAGGGGTGGCTGATGGTGAGCTTGAACTTGCCCATCCTCTTGTCGTCGTCGTGGCAGCGGATGCAGGTCTTGGCGATGTTGACCCGGTTGACCGGGGACCTGAGGTTGCGCGAGTTGAGCAGGGTGTGCGTGTGACCGTGGCAGTCCTTGCAGGCCGCGGCCTCTCCCATCCCCTTGGCCACGGCCCGGCCGTGGTCCGAGGTGAGGTAGATCTGGCTCTCCACCCGGTGGCAGTTCTTGCAGGAGATGGGCGCCAGGGGCTTGGGGTGGGGGAGGGCGGAGGCGTCCGTATGGCAGGAGGTGCACAGATGCTTGCCGTGGATCGAGGCCGCGAACTCGCTCTCCTTGACGAAGGGAGCGCCGGAATCCTTGGTCCCGTGACAGCCCAGGCACTCGGCGTTGTCGTCGGCCATGACGGCGGCGGGCAAGAGGATCGAGGCCGCGAGGCAGGCCAGGGTGAAGCGTCGCAGCATGAGACCTCCGGGGGCGGACATGGTTGCCGTTCATTATAGCCGTGCGGACGTTCCCGCCCAATGGCCTGGGACATAACCGGGGATGACGACCGTCATCCCGACCTGTGACGTCCGGCGAGGCCTTCAAGACCGCGGCTGCCGCGACCACGGACGCGCGTTATGTTATAATCGGAGGAAGCTCGAAACACGCCGAGCGATCTCGTTCTACAAGAAAGGAAGGGTGCCCCATGGCGAACAATGAAAACGGCAATGGTCTGACGATGTTCTTCTTCGGCGCGGTGCTGGGCGCGGCGGCGGGTCTGCTGCTGGCCCCGCGGTCCGGCGCCGAGACGCGCGAGCAGCTGGGCGACTGGCTCAAGGAGCGCCGGGAGCAAGGCGAAGGCCTCATCGGCAAGCTCAAGGACCTCAAGGAGCGCATCCCGGCCAAGAAGAGCCAGATCGCGGCCGCGCTCAAGGCCGGCAAGGATGCCTACTACCAGGCCGGAGAGCCCAAGGAAGACGCGCTCAACGTCTAGAGCTAGTCTCGCATTCATCGACGATGATTCCTGAATTTCCGCAGCGCGATCTTGATGCACGCCAGGGTGAAGAAGCCCTCATAGGCTTCAATCAGCCGGTCGTGTCGGACCTGGATGCGTCGCTCAAATCCAAGC
>JACRDQ010000007.1 GCA_016218545.1 Elusimicrobiota bacterium | reverse complement strand
TGGCACCCAGGTTGCCCTTGGACGCGCCCTCACTGGACTTGCGGATGAGCGAGGCGAACTTCGGTATGGCGATGGCCGCCAAGATACCTATGATGGCAACCACGATCATCAGCTCGATGAGCGTGAAGCCCGAAGCGCCCCGTTTTTTCGTCTTGCTCATGGCACACCCCCTTGCTGCCGTTATATAAGACAGGGAAGAATGGCCGTATCGGCAGCGCGCGGTATCCCATGCCATCACAACATGATAGTACCCCCGGGTCAGAGGTCTGTCAAAGCCCCGGCTGTCGCCTCCCGTCAGCGGCGGTCAGCCTAGCTGCACTCGGAGAAGCCGCAGTCGTGGCAGGTCGGCCCGGAGCAGCCCGACTCGTAGGACACGTTGGAGGAGTAGCACTTGGGGCAGTACTCCGCCTTGGGCAGGGCCAGGCCCTCGAGCTTGGACTTCTGGGCCGCGTCCTCGCCCTCGGTGAGCCAGCCGGTCTTCTTGAGGTGCTGACGCAGGGCCACGGAGATGGCGTGGGCCACCGAGTTAATGCGGTTCTCCCCGAAGCCGATGGGCTTGTCGCCCTTGACCGAGTTGAGGTGCTTGAGCACCTTGAGCGGGTCGCCGCCCTCCGCGAAGTACTTGGAGAGCAGGATGCCGACCAAAGAGGTCAGCGCCGAGATCTCGGTGCCCAGCGGCGGGATGTTGGTGAAGACCTGGTAAGGCCCGCGCTCGTCGTAGTTGATGTGGATGTGCAGGGGGCCGTAGCCGGTCTTGATCTGGTAGTACTCGGAGGAGGCGCCGAAGGCGGTCTCCGGGTCGCGCCGCTTGGACTTGGACGGGGTCGGGGCCAGGTTGAGGACCTGCTGGGCCTTGGAGCCGTCGCGGTAGATGGTGATGCCCTTGCAGCCCAGCTCGTAGGCCAGGGAGTAGGCGCTGCGCACGTCCTGGACCGTGGCCGTGGAGAGCAGGTTGACGGTCTTGGAGACGCCGTTGTCCGTGTACTTCTGGAAAGCCGCCTGGATCTGGATGTGGTATTCCAGCGAGACGTCGTGCGCGGTCGGGAAGAGGCGCTGGATCTCGGCCGGGATCTCGGAGATGCCGCGCACGGCCCTGTGGTTCTCGTTGATGCGGTTCCAGAGGTCCTTCTCCTTCATCCCGAAGAAGTCGTGCTTCTCGGCGACCTCCTTGAAGAGCGGGTTGACCTCGAAGAACACGTCCTTGTCCGACGGGGCCTCGCCCTTCTTGATGGCGTCGAGGGCCTTGGCGTTGTAGCGGGTGTAGGCGATGGCGAAGAAGGGCTCGATGCCGCTGCCCTGCAGGCCCGCCGCGATGGCGATGGTGCCCGTGGGCGCGATGGTGGTGCGCGCGCAGTGCCGGGGGGTGCGGCGCTCGCCCCGGAAGTGCACGGACTCCGGGTCGTAGATGGAGTTCTTCCAGTTCGGGAAGACCCCGCGCGACTGGGCCAGGGACTCGGAGGCCGAGAGGGCCGTGTCGTTGATGAAGCGCATGAGCTTGTTGGCGAACTCCAGGGCCGCCGGGGAGTCGAAGGCGATGCCCAGGCGGGCCAGGGTCTCGGCCAAGCCCATGACGCCCAGGCCCACGCGGCGGTTGCCCTTGGCCATGCGCTCGATCTCGGGCAGGGGGTAGTTGTTGACCTCGATGACGTCGTCGAGGAAGCGGACCGCCAGCTCCACCGCGCCGGCGAGGCGCTTGAAGTCGTAGGTCCCCTCCAGGGCCGGGCCGGTCACGAAGTTGGCCAGGTTGATGGAGCCCAGGTTGCAGGGCTCCCAGGCCAGCAGGGGCTGCTCGCCGCAGGGGTTGGTGGCCTCGATCTGTCCCAGGACCGGGGTGGGGTTGGAGCCGGATTTGTTGATGCGGTCGATGACGATGAAGCCCGGGTCGCCCGACTTCCAGGCGCACTCCACCATCAAGTCGAAGACCTCCTTGGCGCGCGCCTTGCCCGCGGTCTCCTTGGTGCGCGGGTTGACCAGGTCGTACTCGGCGTCCGCGGCCACGGCCTTCATGAACTTCTCGTCGATGGCCACGGAGACGTTGAAGTTCTCCATGGTGGCGGACTGCGACTTCATGGTGATGAAGTCCTTGATCTCCGGGTGGGTGTAGTGCAGGATGCCCATGTTGGCGCCGCGGCGCGTGCCGCCCTGCTTGACCACGTCGGTGAGCTTGTCGAAGAGCTGCATGAAGGAGAGCGCGCCCGAG
>JACRDQ010000006.1 GCA_016218545.1 Elusimicrobiota bacterium | reverse complement strand
TCGAGTGCGTATGGGACGCTCATCGGGTGGGCTCAGGGGTCTACACCTACATGCTGCGAGCCAGGAAGGCCGGGTTCAAGGACGTGACTGTGGTCAAGAAAGTAGGCCTTATCAAGTGAGCATCATGAAAACCATACTAGCCGTTGTCTTCCTTGCGGGAACCCAGGCCTGGGCAGGCGAGACTGCCCAGTTCTTGAAGATCGGAGTGGGTGCCCGGGCCATCGGCCTTGGCGGAGCCTACACGGCTGTTGGGGAGGACCTCACAGCCATGGGTTGGAACCCTGGAGGCTTGGCTTCCATGGAGAAGCGCGAGGTGAGCGCCATGTACGCTAACCTCGTAGCTGAGAGCCACTACAGCTTCCTGGGCTATGGTCAGCCGACCAAGTACGGCACCTTTGGCGCAGGGATCAGCTACCTGGGCCAGGGCGACCTGGACGCTAGGGATGCTCAAGGACGGACCAGCGGGGGCTTCACTGCCTCTGACCTGGCCTTGGGCGTGTCTTTTGCCAGGAAGGTCTTGCCCCGGCTGGGGCTAGGCATCAATGCCAAGTTCGTTCGGACCAACATCGGCTCAGACACGGGCTACACAGCGGCCTTTGACTTGGGCTCAAGGTATGAGTTGGGCAAGTTCGGGCCAGGAGCCATGAGCGCGGGCCTGGCTTTTCAGAACCTCGGGCCTGGGATCAGGATGCTCGATCAAAGCTCTCAGCTTCCCTTGACCCTTGCAGGCGGGCTAGGCTACAAGCTGCCCTTTGGCCTGACCGTGGGCTTGGACTACAGGAACAGGCCCTATTCGGGGAGTTCCGAGGTGAGCCTGGGGTCTGAGCTTTCCGTGGGTCCTCAACTGGCGTTGCGCATGGGCTATGCCTCCACGCATGGGTTGATCTCAGGGGCGTATAAGACGAGCGAGCTGATGGGCTTGGCAGCGGGGTTCGGGGTCAAGGCCTACGGCATGGGACTGGACTACTCCATGACGCCTTTCGGCGGGCTTGGGAACAGCCACAGGATCAGCCTGGGGGCTAGATTCTAGTAGGACTCCCGTCGAGAAAGCAGGAGATTCCAGCAGGTTGACTCGACGAAGAGATAAGAATAGAATCTCGTCCTATGGGATGGCGGCGCAACGTCCGTCGGCTGCTCACCGTCGCCGCCCTGGCGGCCGCGGTCCCGTGCTCGGCCCAGGTCGGCAAATGGGAGCTGGGCGGCAGCCCTGCCTGGGCCTTCCCCACGCATCACGCCGGCGACTACATGCGGCGGTCCTTCCATCTCCAGGCATTCGGGCTCTACCAGTTCCACGAGTGGCTCTCGGCCGGCGGCGAGCTGGGATACTCCACCGGCCATCGCCTCGGCGGGAAGTTCACCGAGGTGGATTGGGACAGCCCTCCCGACGGGCACAACGACAACATCGGGTTCACCTCCACGGCCAAGCTCAACTGGATGATGCTCAATCCCGTGCTCAAGGTCGGCAAGTGGGTGGAGTTCGAGGAGCTCCTTTACCGCCCTTACGTGACCGTGGGCATGGGCCTCTACCACTTCTGGTACAAGGCCGGGGATAACAAGCTCACCGGGTACACCACCAAGCCGACGCACCTCAACGAGGTCCACGTCAGCCAGCGGGAACTCTCCAGCACGGGCATGGGCGTGAACGTCGGCGTGGGCATCGACCAGCAGGTCTTCGAGTCGCTGACCGTGGGTTTCGACATGCGGTTCCATCACGTCTTCAACGTCGTGGACTACGACCGCGACGGGACGGACGACGATGATTTCGATTTCCTGATCCCGGGTCTCCGGGTCTACTACGTCTTTTGACGATACCGCGCGAGGAGGGTGCATGAAGAGGGCCAAGATCGAGTTCTCCGAAGGGTTCAAGGACCTCTGCAAGGCCTTGCCCCAGCCGGGCGCCTTCCTCCTCGTCGACGAGGGCGGCAAGCGCAACGTCATGACGATCGGGTGGGCCAGCATGGGGATCGTGTGGGGCGAGCCCGTCCTGGAGGTCTTGGTCCGGCCTTCCCGGCACACCTTCGGGCTCATGGAAACGGCGAAGCATTTCTCCCTGAACGTGCCGCTGGACAAGCTGCAGAAGAAGCTCGCCTTCTGCGGCAGCCGGTCCGGCAGGGACACGGACAAGGTCGAGGCTTGCGGCTTCCACCTACTCCCGGGCGTGACCCAAGGGGTCTCCGTCATCGACGGCTGCGATCTCTACTTCGAGTGCCGGACCATCCACAAGACCCAGGTCGTCAAGGAGAACCTCGACCCGAAGCTCGTGCGCCAGTACTACCCCGGAGACGACTTCCACACGGTCTACTACGGCAAGGTGCTGGAGATCTACCGGGGCTAGGCTTGGATTGCGGTCGGCGCAGTCGGATGACAGTCGTCATGGCCGCCTGTCCGTCCAAGTGCTAGATTGTAAGAGCAGGTTATGAAGGATATCGAGCATCTCCTCCGGGTCGCGGCCATCTTCCTGGTCGCCATCGCGCTCTTCGTCGCGGTCCGGTCCGTGGTCAAGCCGGAGAGCTACGGGAAGCTCGGCCGGTACCGCGCGGCGGCCCTCGATGAGATCAAGGCCCTTCCCGTCCGGTACGCCGGGCAGCAGGAGTGCGGCCCCTGCCACAAGACGCAAGCCCGGGAGAAAGCCGGCTCGAGCCACCGCGGCATCAGCTGCGAGTCCTGCCACGGGGCGCTGGCGGCGCACGCCGCCGCGCCGAAAACCGCGAAGGCCCTCAAGCCGGAGGAGTCCTCGATGAGGGGCTTCTGCCTGCGCTGTCACGAGGCCGCGGTCTCCAAGCCCGCGAAGTTCCCTACCGTGGAGGGGGGCAAGCACAACCCGGACATGGCCTGCAGCATGTGCCATAAGCCGCACTCCCCCAAGATCTGACTTCCTGAATATGAGAGAGCTCCCCCGGCGCGACTTCCTGAAGCTGACGGCGAGCGCTCTTCTGACCGCCGCCGCGGCGGCGGCGGCGGCGCCGGTCGCGTGGGCCGAGAAGTTCTACCGCGAGCCTCCGTGGCGAAGGAAGAAGCCCTACTGGGGCTTCTGCGTGGATATCGAGAAGTGCATCGGCTGCGGCCGCTGCGTGGATGCGTGCAAGACCGAGAACGACGTGCCGCGCGAGCCCTTTTACGTCCGCACCTGGGTCGAACGGTACATCATCCGCAAGGATAACGAGATCAAGATCGATTCCCCCAACGGCGGCATGGACGGCTACCCGCCGGTCGAGAATCCGGAGACCGTGGCCAAGAGCTTCTTCGTCCCCAAGCTCTGCAACCTCTGCGAGAACTCGCCTTGCGTCCAGGTCTGTCCCGTGGGCGCCACCTTCAAGACCGAGGACGGGGTGGTGCTCATCGACCGGAAGTACTGCATCGGCTGCCGCTACTGCATCCAGGCCTGCCCGTACGGCACCCGCTACTTCCATCCCATCCTCCAGGTGGCGGACAAGTGTTCGGTCTGCTATCATCGCCTCAGGCGCGGCAAGGTCACGGCCTGCGTGGAGGCCTGCCCCACCGGCGCCCGCATGGTCGGCGACCTGAGCGACCCGCAGAGCAACGTCTCCAAGTTCCGCGAGAACAACAAGGTCCAGACGCTCAAAGCCAACATGGGCACCGAGCCCAAGCTGGTCTACAAAGGCCTCGACAAGGAGGTCCGGTAGTGCACGACTCCGTCGTCATCGCCCTGCGCGATACCCTGGACAAGGTCACGGGCTTCATCTATCCCAACGAGCTTGAGCTCCAGTGGAGCATCCTCATCGTCCTCTATCCTTATCTCACGGGCCTGGTGGCGGGCGCGTTCATCCTCGCGTCCCTGGAACGGGTGTTCAACGTCAAGGTCCTCAAGCCCACCTACCGCCTGAGCCTCCTGACCGCGCTGGCTTTCCTGATGATCGCTCCACTGCCGCTCCAGGTGCATCTCGGCCATCCGGAGCGGTCCTTCAACATCCTCTTCACCCCCAACCCGACCTCGGCCATGGCCATGTTCGGCTTCGTCTACCTGTGGTATCTCATGGCCGTGCTCCTCATGGAGATCTGGCTGGACTACCGCAAGGAGATCGTGGGCTGGGCGGACACCGACCCCTCCTGGCTCAAGCGGCTCATCTACAAGGTCATGACCCTGGGCGTGTTCAAGCCCACGGAGAAGTCTTTCGTGATCGACGACCGCGTGGGCCGCGCCTTGACCATCATCGGCCTGCCCTCGGCCGTGCTCCTCCACGGTTACGTGGGCTTCATCTTCGGCTCCATCAAGGCCAACCCTTGGTGGTCCACGCCCTTGATGCCCATCATCTTCCTGTTCTCAGCCATGGCGTCCGGGATCGCCGGCGTCATGCTCCTCTACATGTTCCTGTGCTGGGCGCGGGACGTGGAGATCGAGATGCCCTGCCTGGACACGGTCGCCAAGTACTTCCTGACCGCGGTGATCGTCGCCTTCTCCCTCGAGATGCTCGAGAGCATCCAGACCGCCTACGAAGCCGAGGAGCACTTCGACATCATCCAGCTCCTCATCGAAGGCAAGCTCTACATCAGCCTCATCGTGATCCAGATCTGCCTCGGCTCGCTCCTGCCCATCCTGCTGTTGGGCCTGACGCAGATCTTCGAGCTTCCGGAGAAGGTCCGCAAGGTCTTCTATGCCGTGTCCGGCACCCTGAGCCTCATCGGCATCTTCGCCATGCGCTGGAACGTGGTGGTGGGAGGGCAGTTCTTCTCCAAGAGCCTCATGGGCTTCACCACCTACAAGCTGGAGCTGGCCGGGCGCGAGGGGCTTTTCAGCGCCTCGGTCATCGCCGTGCTGCCGTTCTTCGTCCTCGCGGGCCTGCTCTGGCTGCTGCCTCCATGGGAGAACAAGCCCGGCGGGGCGGCGTGACCTCCATCGCCGATCCGGTCAGAGTCGTCGCGAGGATCCCACTGCTCCCATGAACAGAAGACAATTCATCAACCTGATCCTCGGTGGAGGGGCGCTCGGGTGCCTCGCCTCGGCGGTCTACCCCGTGCTGCGCTACATGATGCCCCCGGAGCAGGTCGAGGCGGATCCCGACTCCATCAAGGTCGGCTCCACCAAGGATTTCCCCGCGGGCTCGAGCAAGATCTTCAAGTTCGGACGCAAGCCCGTGATCGTCATCCGCGACCTCAAGGGCGGCTTCCACGCCCTCACCGCGACCTGCACGCACCTCGACTGCATCGTGCAGTACCAGAAGGAGAACGACATCGTCTGGTGCGCCTGCCATAACGGGAAATACGACCTGAGCGGCAAGAACGTCTCCGGCCCGCCGCCTAGGCCGCTCGATCGGTTCGAGGTGAAGGTCTCCGGAGACGAGGTCGCGGTCGTGAGGACGGCATGAAGACCCTCTACGACGCGGGCCTGGACTGGCTCGACGAGCGGCTGCAGGTCCGCAAGGCCATGGAGTGGGCGAGCCACAAGTCCGTGCCGGTCCACCAGGGCAGCTTCTTCTACTACGCCGGCGGGGTGTGCCTCTTCATCTTCGGGCTGCAGGTCTTCACCGGGATACTCCTGCTCATGTACTACCGCGTGGGCGCCGATTCCTCCTACGAGAGCGTGCGGTACATCTCCTCCAAGGTGGCTTACGGCTGGCTCATCCGGTCCGTGCACAGCTGGGCCGCCAACATCATGGTCCTGTTCGTGTTCATCCACATGTTCAGCGTCTTCCTCATGAAGGCCTTCCGCAAGCCGCGCGAGCTGACCTGGGTGACGGGCTGCGCCCTGCTGGGGCTGACGATGGCGTTCGGATTCAGCGGCTACCTCCTTCCGTGGAACGAGCTGGCCTTCTTCGCCACCAAGGTGGGCACGGACATCATCGGCCAGGTGCCCGCGGCCGGACCCTGGCTCCTGAAGTTCGTGCGCGGGGGCGAGGAAGTCACGGGGGCGACGCTGTCGCGGTTCTTCGGCCTGCACGTCGCGGTCCTTCCCGCGTTGCTCTCGTTGACGGTCGGCATCCATCTGGCCTTCGTGCAGATCCAGGGCATGGCGCATGAGAAGGAGGCCCCCAAGACCATGCCCTTCTTCCCGAACTTCTTCCTCAGGGACGCGGTGCTCTGGCTCCTCGTGCTCAACGCCATCGCCATCCTCGCGGTGTTCTTCCCGTGGGAGCTCGGCCGGAAGGCCGACGCCCTGGCCTCGGCGCCGGCCGGCATCAAGCCCGAATGGTATTTCCTGGCCCAGTATCAGTTCCTCAAGCTCCTTCCCGCCCGCATCCTCCTGATCCCCGGAGAGCTCTGGGGCATCATCGTGCTCAACGGGGCCGGGGTCCTCTGGCTCCTCGCTCCGTTCTGGGAGGCCGCCCTGCCGGACTCCATGAAGGACGGGGCCGTCAAGCTGGTCGGCTGGGGAGGCATCGCCGGGCTTGCGGCCATGACCCTCTGGGGGCATCTGTCATGACGAGCATCTTCGCCGTGCTGACCGCCCTCCTCCTTGCCCCCTGCGAGGCCGCTCCGGCCAAGGACCAATGCGTCATCTGCCACGCGACCATGGGGGACGCGCACCAAGCCATCTTGAAGTCCTTCAGCAGGGACATCCATCGCGAGGTCGGGCTCTCCTGCTCCTCTTGCCACGGGGGAGACAGTTCGTCGGACGATCCCGGGAAGGCCATGAGCGCGGAAGAGGGCTTCATCGGCGCTCCGACCAAGGCCGAGACCCCGAAGTTCTGCGGGAAGTGCCACTCCGACCCGGCGACGATGAAGAAGTACAATCCCTCCCTGCCCGTGGATCAGGAGGTCAAGTACTTCACCAGCATCCACGGCAAGAGGCTCCAGGCGGGCGACGCCAAGGTGGCGGTCTGCACGAACTGCCACACGGCGCACTCCATCCGGCCGGCCAAGGACCCCTCCTCGACCGTCTATTCCAAGAACATCCCCCAGACCTGCGGGAAGTGCCACTCGGATGCCAAGCTGATGGCCTCCTACAAGCTCCCGGCCGACCAGGTGGCCAAGTATACGGGCAGCGTGCACGGCAGAGCCTTGCTCGAGAAGGGCGATACCGCGGCCCCGGTGTGCAACACCTGCCACGGCAACCACGGCGCGGTCCCGCCCGGAGTGGAGAACATCGGCCACGTGTGCGGCATGTGCCACGCGCACAACGAGGAGTTCTTCGAGGCCGGACCCATGGCCAAGGCCTGGAAGAAGCGCAAGTTCCACATCTGCGCCACCTGCCACGACCATCACGACATCAAGCACCCGACCTCCGAGCTCCTCTCGACCGGCGACGGCATCTGCCGCAAGTGCCATCCCTCGGACTCGCGGCAGGTCAAGGCCGCCGGGATCATGAAGGCGAAGCTCGATGAGATTTCGGACTCCTACCTGGCCGCGGAGAAGTCCATCCAGGCGGCCGAGGAGAAGGGCTTGGATATGGCCGAGGCCAGGGACCTCTGGGACGGCGCCCGCATGTCCCTGTTCCAGTCCAAGACCTCGGTGCACACCTTCCGGCCCGAGAAGGTCGCGGAGGCCGCGTCCCCCGGCATCGAGGCGACCCTCAAGGCGCGCCGGAGCGCTGACGAGGCCGTGCGCGAGTTCGGCCAGCGCCGCGTGGGGCTGGGGATCGCGAGCCTCTTCCTGACCCTCCTGGCTCTGGGCCTCTACCTCAAGGTCCGGGACCTCGAGTCCGGCCAGAGCTGATCAGGCCCTGAAGTCGGAGGGGATGAGGATGTGGTGCTGCCTCAGCCGCTCCGCGTCCCCGCGCGCCACGTGGATGGGCCTGCCCGACGGGTCCACTCCGGCGTGGAACATGGCTCCGGCCACGGTCCCGGGCAGGGGGATGAAGCACTGGACCTGCCGCGGCTTCCAGCCCTTCTTCTTCAGCCAGGCCGCGAGGAGCCGCATGTCCGAGTCCGTGCAGCCCGGGAAGGCGCTGATCAGGTAGGGGACGACGAACTGCTCCTTGCCCGCTGACCTGGACTCACGCTCGAACACGCTCAGGAAGCGCTCGAACGACGCGAACGCGGGCTTGCGCATGAGCTCGAGCACCTTGGGACAGGAATGCTCCGGAGCGAGCTTGAGCTGGCCTCCGGTGAACTCCCTGATCAGGGCCTCGGCGTAGGCCGGCGAGCGCAGGGCCAGGTCGTGGCGCACGCCGCTGGCCACGCGGAGGTGCTTGACCCCGGGAAGGCTCTTGAGGCGGCGCAGCAGGGCGGTCAGGGCCTTCTGGTCGTCCTGGAAGCGAGGGCAGATGGCCGGAGTCAGGCAGCTCGACCGGCCGCATGCCGCAGGGTCGGCCTTGCACGAGGCGCCCCACATGTTGGCCGAAGGGCCTCCCACGTCCGTGATGGAGCCGCTCCACTCCGGATGTCCTGTCAGGGACCGGACCTCGGCTTCCATGGAGGAGGCGCTCCGGGAGGAGAGCCCGCGTCCCTGGTGCAGGGCCAGGGAACAGAAGGAGCACCCTCCGGCGCAGCCCCGGTGGCTGGTGACGCTGAAGCGGATCATCTCCACGGCCGGGATGGCCTCCTTGTAGGAGGGGTGCGGGTCCCTGGTGAACCCCAGGCTGTAGAGCCTGTCGAGCTCCTCCGAGGAGAGCGGGGAGGCTGGAGGCGCGAACACCACCGAGCGGCCGGCGTGAGGCTGCAGGGCCCAGGCTCCGGAGCGGAGCTGGGCCTCGAGGCTGAGCGTGGAGGCCATGAGCTGCCTGGGGTCCTCGACGATGTCCTCGTGCGCTGGGAGCCGGACCAGGGGGGCGCCCTCGGGCACGTCGGCTTCGTCGCCCATGAACGCCGTGCCCGGGATGCCGGTGAGCGCCGCCCGGGGCTTCGCAGCCGGGCCGGCGTCCGCCATGCGCCGGGCGAGCTCGAGGACCTGCCGCTCGCCCATCCCGTAGACGAGCAGGTCGGCCTTGGAGTCGAGGAGGATGGACCGCCGGACCGCGTCGCTCCAGAAATCGTAGTGGCTGGCCCGGCGCATGGACGCTTCGATGCCGCCCAGCACCACGGGCAGGCCGGGGAAGGCGGCCTTGACCAGGCCGGTGTAGGCGATGCACGCGCGGTTGGGGCGGGCTCCGGCCCGGCCGCCCGGGGTGTAGGCGTCGTCCGAGCGCTTTTTGCGGAAGGCCGTATAGTGCGCCAGCATGGAGTCGAGGCTGCCCGCGCTCACCCCTGCGAAGAGCCGCGGTCTTCCCATGCCGGTCAGGGCCTCGGGCTTGTCCCACTGGGGCTGGCTGATGACGCCGACCTTGAACCCGTGGCTGGAGAGCCAGCGGCCGAGCAGGGCCGCGCCGAAGGAGGGGTGGTCCACGTAGGCGTCGCCCGTGACCAGAAGGACGTCGAGCTCACGCCAGCCCATACCCTCCATCTCCGAGACGGTCGTGGGCAGGAAGCCCCGGCCCGGCTTCATGGCGCGGCCGGGGCGCGGAGCACGATCACCGCGATCTCCGACCTCGTCAGGAAGCGCATGGGCGGTCCCCAATGGCCGGCTCCTGAGGTGACGTAGAGGCTCATCGCTCCCCTGCGGTAGAGGCCGTAGAAATAGCGGTAGGAGAGCCTCACCACCAGACCGAAGGGGAAGATCTGTCCCTGGTGGGTGTGGCCGGAGAGCATCAGGCCCACGCCCTTCTCGGCTGCCAGGTCCACGAGCCGCGGCTGGTGGGAGAGGAGGATGGAGGGCTTGGCCGGGTCGAGCTTGGAGATGACCCCGGCCACCTCCTCCCGGGTCAGGCGGGCGGCCATGATGTCGTCGATCCCCGCGACCTGGAGCCCTGCCACGTCCATGACCTCGTTGCGCAGGACCCGGGCTCCGCAGCCCTGGAAGCAGGCCTGGGAGTTTTCCAGGCCGTGGTAGAACTCGTGGTTGCCGAGCACCGCCACTTTGCCGTACCTGGCGTGAAGGCGGGCGCCGGCCTTGGCGATGGCTTCCTGGGGGGCCGGGCCTGGTCCACGAGGTCGCCGGTCAAGGCGATGAGGTCCGGATGGAGCTTGTCGACCATGGCCGCGATGCCTTCGAGCCTCTTGAGGGGCACGGTCAGGCCCACGTGCAGGTCGGAGATCTGCACGATGGTGAAGCCGTCGAGGCTCGCGGGCAGGCGGGGGAGGACGACCTCCACCGTGACCACGGCAGGCAGGCGTGCCGCGTTCCAGACCGCGTAGGCGCTCGAGAGCGCGACCGCGGCCAGCACGCCCCACCCGAGCCAAGGCCGCGCCGGGGCCGTCGGCGCGAGCATGCGAGCCGCCAGCAGGGCGAGGTCCCCGCACAGGGCCCAGAACACCCAGATGAGCAGGATCCCGGTCCAGACGTACATGCCCAGGGCCAGGCCTTGGGCCAAGGGGCCTCCGTGCCTGAGGGACCAGACCGAGAGGGGGAAGAGGAGGGCCAGGAGCAGGACCGCGATCCGCACGGTCGAGGCGGCCACGGGCAGGCCCGGGAAACTGCGGATGAGCCAGAAGGCCGCGTAATACTGCATCCCGAGGTAGACCAGGACGACGAGACCGAGGAAGCCCAGGATCTGGAGCATGGCGATGCATTAAAATACAAAATAACGGCCCCGGGTCGGCGCATCCCCGGACGCTCCCGCGCATCTAACAGAGTAGGAGGGGACTCATGAAGAGGATGCCCGGCCTGCCGGCATGCGCCGCCGCTGCGGCCTTGGCTGTCTGGGCATGGGCCGCGGTCGCTCCGGCCCAGGCCGACCCCCGCGCCGATGACTTGAAGTATGAGACGTCCTGTGAGCGGCTCACGCCCATGCAGGTGAGCGGCTCCGTGACCAACCGCAGCGACGACATCTACGTCGTAGAAGGGACCGTCCGCTTCGCTTTTCTCACGGGACCCCTGAGGCACTACCCCGACTACTCCATGTACGCGAACGCCAGCATCCTCCCGGGGGAGCGCATCGCGGTCGCCTGGACGAGCCTGCCCTTCTCCCTGCAGGGAGGCGACCGGTGCGTCTTCCACGTCGCGGGCGCCATCCGCAAGCGGTAGGCAAGCACCGCAGCGAGGCACTTTTGTAGCATCATGTGGCATGAAGGGGGAGATGCCCATGAAAGCGCTGGTGAAGAAGGAACGCTGCAAAGGCCTGTGGCTCGAGGACGCGGCCAAGCCGGCCATGACCGAGAACGACGTCCTCATCAAGGTCAAGAAGACGGCCATCTGCGGCACCGACGTCCACATCTACAACTGGGACGAATGGGCGCAGAAGACCATCCCGGTCCCGATGCACGTGGGACACGAGTTCGTGGGCGAGGTCGTCAAGGTCGGCAAGTCCGTGGACGGGGTCAAGCCCGGCATGCGCGTCTCAGGCGAGGGGCATATCGTGTGCGGACATTGCCGCAATTGCAGGGCCGGCCTGCGGCATCTCTGCAACGACTGCAAGGGCGTGGGCGTGCATCGCCCCGGGTGCTTCGCCGAGTACCTCTGCATCCCGGCGGTCAACGTCTTTCCCATCCCCGACGGCATCACCGATGACGAGGCGTCCGTGCTCGACCCCCTGGGCAACGCGGTCCACACCGCCCTCTCCTACGACCTCGTGGGGGAGGACGTGCTCGTGACGGGGGCCGGCCCCATCGGCATCATGGGAGCGGTCGTGGCCCGGCACGTGGGGGCCAAGCACGTGGTCATCACGGACTTGAACGAGCACCGGCTCGAGCTGGCGCGCAAGCTGAACGTGGAGACCGTGGTGGACGTGCGCAAGGAGAAGCTTCCGGCCGTCATGAAGAGGCTGGGGATGAGCGAGGGCTTCGACGTGGGCCTGGAGATGTCGGGCAGCGGCGCGGCGTTCAACGACATGGTCTCCGTGATGCGGGCCGGAGGCAAGATCGCGCTCCTGGGCATCCCGCCCAAGGACACGAGCATCCCCTGGGACCAGGTCATCTTCAAGGGCATGCTGATCAAGGGCATCTACGGCAGGGAGATGTTCGAGACCTGGTACAAGATGTGCTCCATGCTGCGCAGCGGCCTCGACATCAAACCCGTCATCACCCACCACTTCCCGGTGAAGGACTTCGTCGAGGCCTTCGACTTGATGGCCTCGGGCAAGTCGGGCAAGGTCATCCTCGACTGGGCGCTCTAATGGGAGCGCATGGAGGAGGCGTGTTCCTCCATGTCCTGCCTCAGGCCGGACCAGCGCCGGGGCGCGGGCCTCGACAGGGCGCGGTCGTAGACGGCCAAGGCTTCCTTGGCCCTGCCTGAGCCTGCCAGCATGGACCCAAGGCCCGCGGCCGCGGGCAGATGGCCGGGGTCCAGCCTCAGGCTGCTGCGGAACGCGGCCTCAGCTTCGTTCCGGGAGCCTGCCTGCAGCGCGCACACCCCGAGGTCCGACCAGCGGTCCGCGGCGTCTTGGCCCGAGGTCGGGACCGTGCGGAGCAGGCTCAGGCAGTCGGCCGGGCTTCCGAGGGAGAGGTAGGCCAGGGCGATGAGGCGCCTTTCCTCGGCGGTGGGCCGCAGCCCGCGGCCGCGGGCCAGGCTCGCCAGGGCCGCTTCTCGCCGGCCCGCGTCCGCAGACGCTTGGGCAAGGTCGATGTGGGCGGCTGCCTTGCCCGGCTCGCGCCGGACGAGCTCCGCGTAGAGGTCCAGGGCCCGGTTGCGCTCTCCCATGTTGCGGAAGGCGGCTGCTGCGCGCCTGAGCTCCTCAGCCGTGGTGCCCAGGGCCAGGGCGGCCTCGAGTCGGGACAGGGCTTGGGAGCGGCGGCCCGCGGCAGCGCTGGATGCTGCGCGCTCCACCAGGGAGGATGGGGTCTGGGGCTCCTGGGCCGAGAGCTTGTCGAGCAAGCGCAGGCTGGCTGCGCTTGCTCCCAGAGTCCCGTAGAGGCCCGCGGCGCGGCGCGTCTCATCAAGCGAGAGCCCGGCCTTCTCCGCTGCTCCGAGGAGCCGGAGGGCCTCGTCGCGCTCTTCGGCCGAGACAGCGGCCTCAGCCGCGGCCAGGAGGTCCGCGCTGGCCGGCGGAGCGTCGCCGGCCAGGAGCTTCCGGAACGCTGCCAGGGCCCGAGCCGGTTCTCCGATGTCCCGGTAGCAGGCGGCGAGGCGGCGGCGTTCCTGGGGCCGGAGCCCGGGCGAGTCTGCGCGGCTGAGCCTGCCGGCCGCGGCTGCGACGGCTCCGGCGCGGGCCGCGACCTCGGCGCAAGCGAGCTGGACGGCCGGGTCATCGGGACGGAGCGTGTCGAGCCGTTCGCAGGCCGCGCACGCCTGGCCGCAGGGACGTCCCGTCCGCCGGGGTTCATGGGCGGAGTCCTCCGGCTGCAGGGACTCGGCCAGAGCGAGCCAGGCTTGGTCCAGGACCAGCCCGCCCTGGAGCAGGGCCAGTTCCTGGCCGCGCCGGAGGCAGGCCAACGCGGTCATGGGTCTTTGTCCTGCCCTGGCATGCTCAGCGCACGCCAGGGTGAGGGACACGTCAGTCAGGCCCGGGAGAGCCGCGGCCCAGAGCTCCAGGCCGGCCCCCGCCTCATCGAGGGTCTCCAGGCACAGGGCCATGCGGACCTTGAGCAGGGGCCCCGGCCCCAGGCCGCGGGCCCGGGCCAGGCTCCGCCTGGAGGTTGAGGGGTCGCCGGATCTGAGGGAGAGTTCGGCGAGGAGGACCCATGCCTCCGGATCAGCGGGAGAGGCCTTCGCGAGCCTCAGGCCCTGCCGGAGGGCAGGGCCGCACTCGGCCCGGCCGGAGCAGATCATGGCTGCCTGGCCGAGGACCTCCGGGTCCTGCGGCCGCAGCTCCAGGGCCCGCTGGATGCTCGACATGGCGAGGCCGTGGTCTCCTGCGCGGCGGTTGGCATCCGCCCGCGCGAGCCAGACCCCGGCGTCCCTGGGATGCTCTCGCGAGAGCTGCTCGAGGATGGCGAGGGGTTCTCTGAGGGCGCCAGGGGACGCGAGCCATGGGGACGCCACGCCCATGGGCGGCTCGCGCGAGCAGGTGTCCCTCCTGCGGTCGAGGCCCGAGAGCCTGGCGGGCGCTAGGCCGAGCTTCGCGAGCTCCGCCGCCATGGTGCGGCCGTACCAGTCGTGGACGCAGGCCGGAGGATGCGCGAGGAAATACTCGGCATAAGGCACGTCCGGAAGGTTCTCGCGCCGGAAGAGCCTGGCCTGGGCCGCGCCCGTGAACGGGAACCCTGGGCCATGGTCGCGGAGCAGCGGGACCAGCACCACCGGGACAGGGCTCGTCTCCGCGAACCGCCGGAACGTCTCGAGGTTCGCGTTCTCATCCGAGAAAGCGTCGTTGTTCTTCCGGGCCCAGCCCGGCCTGTTGAGGGCCGCGACCCAGGCCCTGATGAAGGAGGAGCGCCTGATGAGCCCGAGCCCGCGGTCTCCGAAGGGCAGGAAGGGGAGGTTCTCCGGATAGAGCGAGGGCTCCCTTGCGAAGTGCTGCCTTGGGTCCTGCCCCGGGAGGAAGGGCCGCCTGCCCGCGTTGAGGTGCTGGAAGATCAGCAGGTCAGGCTCGTGCTCCGCCAGGAGCTTCCTCGCCAGGGCGACCTCCTGGGACAGCACGTAGCCGCAGAGCCCCGCGTTCCAGACCTCCGCGCGGATGCGGCCCGGGCCTTGGAGGACCTGCTCCAGGCGGGCCGGGAAGGCCTCGGCTGCCTCGACTCCGGCTCCGAAGGTCGTCGAGCCTCCCAGGACCACGATCCTGAGGGTGGCCGGAGGCTTCGGGGTCGGCCGCTCCGGGTCGCGCAGGCCCAGCCGGTTGGTCCTGTAGGTCAGTCCCCGCTCAGAGGCTTGGGCTGACGGTCGCATCTCGAAGAGCCTCGCATCTCCGCAGGAGCGATGCAGGTCCGGCAGGGCGGCCTGGTAGTACAGGAGAGGCGCAAGGAGGAACCGGTCCAGGCCGGACCAGGCGGTGAGGGCTTCCAGGCCGGCGGCCAGGAGGACGAGATAGAGGAGGGTCGCGGAGGCTTTGAGGCTCCTGAGCACTCCTGAATGATATCAAGCCCGCGGCGCGGTGGGAAGGCTAGGAGCGGGAGTAATGGTCGTCGCGGCTCTTACGGTTGGGGCGCTTCTCCCAGCGCTTGCCGTGCTTGCGGCTCTGGGAGCCCTTCCAGCCGTCGTTATTGAGACCGAGCAGGAAGTCATCGTCCAGCGAAGGGGTGGATCGGATCGGGCCCTGGGCCTTGGGCTCGGCCGAGCGGCCCGCGGTCTCGTGCGAGCGCCGGCCGGACTCTCCCTGGCTGCCGCCCCGGCCGTGGTGCTCGGCGGAACTCCCCTGGGGGCGGTCGTTCTTGGCGCTGCCCCCGCTGTCGCGGCCGAGGAAGGCGTCCACGCCGATGCGCTCCGCGAGCAGCGGGTCGTCGATGAACGGGTTGCGGTTGCCTTGGAAGCGCTCTACGATGTCGTTGCGGTCCTTCTCGAACTGGCTCGGCGGGAACTCGCGGTTCCAGCTCATGAGCGTCTCGATCATGCCCCTGCTCCAGAACCGGTCGCCGCCCTTGAAGAAGATCCGCCGGTTGTAATAACGGGCGAAGAAGTAGAAGGCCGCGCGGGCGACCCGGCCCTTGGTGAAGTCCGGGGGCTCGAAGACGCCGCGGTCCATCTTGGCCCCGCCCCTGTTGGAGTATTCCGGCCTGGGGTTGGTGATCTTGCCGAAGGGGAAGTTGCTCCTGATGGAGTTCGGATGCTCGAGCGTGGCCATGAGGTGGTGCAGGTCCGAGCGCATGGGCAGGGCCCGGTCGAAGAAGGACTGCGGCCAGATGTGCTCGGTGTTGACCCCGTGGTCCGTGTAGCCGTCTCCATTCGCGTCGCCGGGCTCCTTGTAGCCCCCGCCGTCGCCGCCCTTGCCCGGGAGGAAGGTGCCGGAATAGGCGTCGAGGATGCCGGAGCGTCCCTGGTGCTCGACATGGTCCGCGACGGAGTACATGAAGTCCCGGGCCTCGGCATAGCTCTTCTCATTGAAGCCCCGGCCGGAGATCTCGTGGGCGGAATCCAGCAGGGCCGAGCCGGAGAGGTTCGCGGTCTCGGGACGGCTGAAGGATCTCGCAGGCGGGGTCGGGGTCTGGTTCTCGGCCACGTCCACCACGCCTTGGGACTGGACCTTGGTGCCGTCGAAAAGGGCGCCGGCCTCCGAGAGCGAGGCTTCGATGGACCGGGCGGCCCGGGAATGCCTGAAATCTTCGCGGCCGCCCTGTCGGCGCTCGGCAGTCGGGAGGGAAGGTGAGGGGGTCTCGACCCCGGCCTCGCCCGGAGGGAGGCTGGCCGCGGCCCAGGGCGTGCCCTCGACATGGACGACCGGGACTGCGCCGGAAGGCGCGGGGACCTCAAGAGCGGTGGAAGGCAGGCCTGGGGGCAGGTCCAGGTCCGGCAGGGCGGGTGCGAGCACGGGCTGCATCGAGCCCAGGGTGAGCGCTCCCGTGAGCGCCATGTTTTGCAGGAACGAGCCTTGCTGGACCAGCGGGACCCGGGCCGCGGCAGCGGCGGTCTGGGCTGCCGGGGCTACGGGGGCTACGCGCGAGATCGTCTGGCCGAGGAGGGTGCCGGGCAGAAGCGCGGCCAGAGCGAGCAGCGCTCCCGTGCGGAACAGCGGCACCTTGGTCATCGGCCATAGGATAGCCTCTGATGCGTAGAACTACCTGAGACCATCGGTCCCCATGGAAGAGCGCAAAGTGCCTAGGAAAAACTGCCCTTTAGGCCTGAAGGAAGGACCGCAGGATGTTGCGGGAGACCGCGAGCCTGTACTCCGCGGTGGAGCGGATGTCGTCGATCGGGAACACGTCCCGGGCCGCGTCCTCGACGGCGGTCGCGACCAGGGCCGGGCCGAGCTTGCGGCCGGCGACGCGGGCTTCGACCGCCCTGAGCCTGCGCACCGTGGGAGCCATGCTGCCGAGCGCGAACCTGAGCTCGGACACGGCGCGTCCCTTGCCGAGCCAGAGCAGGCCGGCCGCCACGATCTTTGAGATGGCCTGGGCCGACCTGGTCCCGACCTTGCGGAACACGGTCCGGTGCGGCTTGGCCGGAAGGAAAGGGAGTTCCACGGCCGAGATGAGCTCGGCCTGGTTGAGCACGGTCTTCTTGACCCCGGCGAAGACGTCCAGGAAGGGGATGACGCGCACGCCGTGCCGCGAGCGCGCGTGCACCTTGGCCTCGTAGACCGCCAGGGCCGGGAAGGTGTCTCCGGCGGGGGAGGCGTTGGCGATGTTGCCGCCGATGGTGCCGCGGTTCTGGATCTGGACGCTCCCGACCTCGGCGCAGGCCTGGGCCAGGAGCGGGAAGGAGCGCCGTATCTCGGGGTGGTCGCGCAGCTCGGCGTGCGTGGTCAGGGCTCCCACGCGCAAGCCGCCCGGGGCCTTGCGCACGCCCCGCCACCCTGCCACGGCCGAGAGGTCGAGCACGGGCCGGTCGTTGAGCAGGCCCATGTTCCAGAGCACCATGACATCCGTGCCGCCCGCCACGGGCAGGGCGAGCGGATGCTCGGCAAAGGCTTCCACGGCCTCGTCGGCCGTGCGCGGCCTGAGCACCTGCATGGAGCCGGGGATGCCTCTCATGCCGCTCTCCTCTTCTTGACCGTCTTCACCACGGCGTCCACGATGCTCTGGTAGCCGGTGCACCGGCACAGGTTGCCGGAAAGGTGCTTGCGGACGGCCTCGGGGTCGGCCGAGCCTCCGGCCTTCACCCAGGACCAGGCGGTCAGGAGGATGCCGGGGGTGCAGATGCCGCATTGGGCCGCGGCCTCTTCGAGGAAGGACCGCTGGAGGGGGTTCAGGCTCTCTCCGCGCGCCAGGGATTCCACGGTCTCCACCTTCCTGCCGTGGACCTGGCTCACCGGCACGAGGCAGCTCGCCGCCGGCTTGCCGTCTAGGAGCACGGTGCAGGCCCCGCACTCTCCCTCGCCGCAGCCCTCCTTGGTGCCGGTGAGGCCGAAGTCCTCGCGCAGGACGTCGATGAGCCTCTTGAAGGCAGGGCCCTTGTAGGTGCGTTCCGCTCCGTTGACGACGAAAGAGATCGCCCGGGAGGCTTCTCTCTTCACGAGGCTTTCCTCCGCGCCAGGAGCCCGTGGCATATCTTCTCGGGCAGGACCGGGAGGTCTCCGATGAGCAGTCCCGTGGCTTGGCGCACGGCCGCGACCACGGCCGGGGCCGGCGCGTTGTGCGGGAGTTCGCCGATGCCCTTGGCCCCGTAGGGGCCGCGGGAGTAGGGGTTCTCGATGATGTCGAGGTCGATGGGGGGCGCATCCGAGAACGTGGGGATGACGTAGTTGGTGAACTGGCTGTTGGACATGCGGCCCCGCTGGAACACGGCGTTTTCCGTGAGGGCCCAGCCGAGGGCTTGGACCGTGCCGCCTGCGATCTGCCCCCGGACGAGCTCCGGGTGGATGGCGCGGCCCACGTCCGTGGAGGTGTGCACGGCCCGGAGCTTGACCTCGTAGGTCGTGCGGTCCACGGAGAGGTCCACGGTGACGGCCTCGTAGCCGTAGACCCCGTAGGCGTCTCCCTTGTACGCGGCCTCGTCCCAGACGACCTCCGGAGGCTTGCGGTATTCCTCCTCGAAGGTCAGCGGTCCCTTGGAGGCCAGCTTGCGGCCCGCTTCCTTGAGGCCCTTGGTCGTGGTGGGGAAGGAGCCCAGCTCTTGGACCACCCGTTCCTTGAGCTTGAGCGCCGCCTTCATGAGGATGCCGCCGATGATCATGGTGGTGCGGCTTGCGACCGTGGGCCCGCTGTTGGGGACCTTGGCCGTGTCCGGAGTCTCCACCCTGACCAGGCTCAGGTCCAGGCCCAGGGTCTCGGCCGTGATCTGGGCGAGGACCGTGGCCTCGCCCTGGCCCATCTCCGTGGTGGCTGAGAGGACCGCGATCCTGCCGTCCCGCTCGAGGGCCACGGCCGCGCGGCTGGCCAGCATGACTTCCCCGCTGCCCGTGAAGCCCGGGCCGTGGTGCACCAGGGCGAGGCCGATGCCCTTCCAGACCTTGCCGGGCTTGCGGTTGCAGACGGCGTGGGTCCGCCGCGTCTTCTCATAGGAGCTCCGGGCAACGACCCTCTCGAGGGCCTGCGCCGCGCTGACGCTCTCCTTGAGGACCTGCCCGGTGGCCAGGACCGAGCCTTCCCTGACGAGGTTGAGCCGCCGGAGCTTCAGGGGGTCGAGGCCGGTCTCAGCCGCGATCTTCTCCCAGTGGGCTTCGGCCGCGAAGAGGGTCTGCGGGGCCCCGAACCCGCGGAACGCGCCGTTCGGGGGGCTGTTGGTGGCCACGGCCCTGGAGCGCACCCGCACGTTGGGGCACTCGTAGGGCCCGGTGGCGTGCAGGGTGCCGCGTGAGAGGACCACGGGCGAGAGCGTGAGGTAGGCCCCGCCGTCGAAGACCACGTCGATGTCCTGGGCCAGGAGCCTGCCTTCCTTGGAGAGGGCCGTGCGGTGGCGCACCACCGAAGGGTGGCGCTTGGTGGTCGAGGCCATGTCCTCGGAGCGGTCGTAGAGCATCTTCACGGGCTTGCGGCTCTTCAGGGCGAGGAGCGCCGCGTGGCCGGCCAGCATGGAGGGGTAGTCTTCCTTGCCGCCGAAGGCCCCTCCGGTGACCGCCTGGATGACCCGGATGTCCCGGCCCGGGAAGATGCGCTTCAAGGCCTTCTGCACGTAGTAGGGGCACTGCATGGAGCCTACGACCACGATGGCGCCGTCGGCCTCGACCCAGGCCGCCATGCCGTTGGGCTCGATGTAGGCGTGCTCCTGGTGCGGGGTGCGGTACTCCCCTTCGACGATGTGCGCCGCGCCGGCGAAGGCCGTGGCCACGTCCCCCTTCTCGATGAGGTACTGCTTGAAGACGTTGTCGGTCCCGCGCAGGAGCTGCTTGCGCGCCAGGGACTCCGAGACCGTCAGGACCGGGTCTCTCTCGTCGTAGGAGACCTGGACGTGCTTGGAGGACTCCCAGACCCGGTTGCGGTCCGGATGCGCCACGAGGAGGAGCGGCTCCATGGGGTGCATGACCCTTCCCGGCGCCAGGAGCGGCTGGTCCGCCTCGATGACGGCCACGCAGTTCTCCCCGGGTATGTCCTTGGGCCCGGCGACCACCGCGTCCTTCCAGGGCCAGCAGGGGTCGAGCTCGACCTTCCTGATGGTCCCGAAGGCGATGGTGGAGCGGACGGTGACCCCGTAGAGGCAGCCCGGAAGGCGGAGGTCGTCGATGTACTTGGCGACCCCGCGGAGCTTGGCGTCCGCGTCCACCCTGGGCACGGACCGGCCGACGGCGATGCCGGGCTTGGGCATGGCACCCGCATTCTACAAAAAAGCTAGATTATGCGGATGAGGCGTTCGAGGAAACGTTGGACGCTGGTCCGGTTCCTTTCTCTGGGCTGCCTTGCGCTCGCCGGAGTCTCGATCTCTTATCTGCTCTGGCTGCCGGACGTGACCCCGCTCAAGAAGAGCAATCCCAAGACCACCTGCTACGTCGAGTTGAGGAGGGCCCAGGCCGCGAAGGCGGGCAAGAAGTTCCAGCTCCGGATGCAGTGGCTCCCGTGGAGCCGTATCTCCGAGCACCTCAAGCACTCCGTCTTCATCGCCGAGGACGACATGTTCTATCGTCACGACGGGGTCGACTGGGACGCGGTTCGCACCGCCTTCGCCAGGGACTGGGAGGAGAAGCGCCTGGTCTACGGGGGGAGCACCATCACCCAGCAGGTGGCGCGGAACCTCTACCTCTCGCCGTCCAAGAACCCCCTGCGCAAGGTCAAGGAGGTCCTCATCGCCTACCGCCTCGAGAAGGTGCTGGGCAAGCGCCGCATCTTCGAGCTGTACCTCAACATCGCGGAGTGGGGCAAGGGCATCTTCGGCGCCGAGGCCGCGGCCCAGGCCTACTTCGGCAAGTCCGCCGGGGACCTCACCGTGGACGAGGCCGTGGCCATGGCCGTGGTCCTGCCCAATCCCAAGCGCTGGAGCCCGGCCAAGAGGGGCCGCTACGTGGAGCGGAACATGCGCCGCATCATGGGCCGCATGAAGGCCTCGGGCTACCTGCCGGATGAGGAGGGCGAGACCGTGCTGCCGGAAGAGCTCTCCGTGTCCACGCAGACCGCTCCGGGAGAGGGCCTCCCGTCTGCCGGGTCTCCCCTTCCTCCCGCGGACGAGGCTCCGAAGGCGGGCTTCGGCTCTCTCTCGAGCGAGGAGAGCTTCCCTCCTGGCGCCCGCTGAATGATACGGCGTCACCGAGAAGCCCTGCTGCGCTGGGCCCTGCCCCTGGTTCCGGCCGCTGCCGCGTTCGCGGCCTTCCTGCCGGTCCTTCGGGCCGGGTTCGTGAACTGGGACGACACCGCGGTACTGGTCGAGAACACGCTCTACCGCGGCCTGAGCCCCGGGCACATCCGGTGGATGTTCTCCAACCTGGCGGCCGGGCACTACCAACCCGTGACGTGGCTAAGCTATGCCGTAGACCACAGCCTCTGGGGCATGGACCCCTTTGGTTACCATCTCACGAGCCTCCTCTTCCATGCCGCCGGAGCCGGACTATTCTTCTCCGTGTCGCGCTTCCTCCTGGCGGCGCGCCAGGACGGGGGGGAGGCCCCGGGCCGGAAGGGCTGGGTCCTGGAGGCAGCGGCGCTCTTCAGCGCGCTCCTTTTCGCACTCCACCCGCTGAGGACCGAGACCGTGGCCTGGGTCACGGAGCGGCGGGGATTGCTCTGCGCGTTCTTCTTCCTCCTGTCGGTCCGGCTCTATCTGTCCTCGACCAGGGCCGAGGGCCGCTCCGCCTTCCTGGGCTGGGCCGCTTCCCTGGCCGCGTTCGCGGCCTCTCTCCTGTCCAAGCCCATGGCAGTGACGCTTCCCTTCGTGCTCCTGCTCCTCGACGTTTTCCCCTTGCGGCGGCTGCCTCCTTCGCCCTGGCAGTGGCGCCTCGAGCCGTGGAAGAACCGCGTCCTGGAGAAGTGGCCCTTTCTTCTGGCCGCGGTCCTTTCGTCCGTGGTGAGCTATGTGGGACAGACGCACATCGTGCAGATCAGGCCCACGGCTGACCTGGGCCTGGTCGAGCGGTCGGCCGTGGCCAGCTACGCCCTGGTCTTCTACCTCGTCAAGACGGTCTGGCCTTCAGGGCTCTCAGCGCTTCACGGCATGCCTGAGCCGTTCAACCCCCTCACGCCGACCTTCATCGGAGCCGCGGTGCTTGCGGCCTTCGGCTTGGCCGCTGTCTGGGCGTGGGGCAGGCGTCGGCCCGCTCTCTTGGCCGCGGCCGCGTTCTACGCGCTGACCCTGGCTCCTGTGTCCGGCATCGTGCCCATCGGCGTGCACTTGGTCGCTGACCGCTATTCCTACATCTCTTGCATGGGCTGGGCCATCCTGGCAGGGGGGGGCCTGGCTTTGCTGCTCGAGCGCGCGGGCCGGAAAGGCAAGCTCTCCTGCCTTGCCGCGGCCTTGGGCCTGGTTTCGGTCCTCGGGGGGCTATCGTGGCGGCAGTCCTCGTTCTGGAAGGAGTCCCAGGTCCTATGGGAGCGCGTGCTCGCCGTGGACCCGGACACTGCCGTGGCGCACAACAACCTGGGCGCGCTCCTCGCGTTCGAGCGCCGCTGGGAGGCGGCGGCGGTGCGGTTCAGGGAGGCGCTGCGCCTTAGGCCTGGGCACATGGAGTACCGCAGGCGGTTGTCAGCGGTGCTCTACAACGCGGGCAATGACCTGCTTGAGGCTGGCCGGTCTGCTGAGGCCGTCCCCTTCTATAAGGAAGCCGAGGGGCTCAGCGTGGGAACACCAGGCCTTCACGTGAATCTCGGATTGGCCCTGGCAGGCAGCGGAAGGCTGGAGGAGGCCTGCGCCGAATACGCCAAGGCCCTGAGGCTCGAGCCCTCCTCTGCCCTGGCCCGGTACAACTTGGGCAACGCCCTCCTGGAGCTGGGAAGGTTGGGAGAGGCCGTGTCCCGGTTCGAGTCCAGCCTGCGACTTTCCCCTGAACTCGTGGAGGCCCGGTTCAACCTGGGCAACGCCTTGGCCCGGCAGGGCCGGTACAGCGAGGCCATGGAGCGCTACCGCGAGGTGGCGAAGAGCTCTCCGCTCCACCCTGGCTTGCAGGAGAACATGGACGCGGTCGGCCGCTTGCTGGAGAACGGAGCGCCCGCCGAGAGGCGGGCGCTCGGGCCGCTCTGGTGAGCGGGCTCCGGGCTCAGTAGAAGTTCCCGGTGGCGTAGCCCGTGCCCAATGCTGAGCCGTCGTTGAAGGCAGCGGTGACCTTCGCTTGAGCCGCTGCCTTGCCGCTGGCGTTCATCAGCTCGATCTGGGAACCGTAGAAGTAGGAGTTCGAGGCGTTGCCGGCATTGAGCAGCCAACTGGCGTTCCCGGAGAGGCTGTCGTACGAGAACGAGGACAGGTTGGTCATCTGACCGTTGAGGCCTCCCGCGCCGAGGAGGAGGATCTGCGAGCCGCCTCCTGCGATCGTGCGGCTGACGAAATCGATATCCATCTGGAAGCTCACCACGCCCGTCCACGACCCTCCGCAGGCGCCGCCCGAGCAGACGAAGGAGCCGCTGCCGGAATAATAGCCGCTGCCGGTCTGGACCGTCCGGACGTCGTCCCATTTGGAGAGGCCGTCGACGATGGCCGCACCGCCGAGGGTGGACTGGGAGGCGTTCTCCGTGATGTTGGAGTTGTCCTGCGTGGCCTCGGCGATGGAATCCGTGTTCGAGAGGTCTCCCAGGGCGCCGGCCGTGGTCTGGCCCGATTCTTCGGTCGCCGAGCCTTCGGATGAGGACGCGGTCCCGGACCCGCTCCCCGAGCTTCCTCCGCCCGAGCCTGAGGCAGGCTCGTCGGACTTGGGCGCAAGGGCGCTTGCGACCTCGTTGACCAGGCTCGGCGGCGCGATGTAGGGCGCCGAGGGGCCCGCAGGCGTCACATCGATGGCCATGCCCGGCCTGCTGGCGCTCGAGTCCTGGCCTCCGGCCGAGACCACCATGGCTCCCGGCCTTTCCGAGGCGTTGTTCCTGGGCCCCGGGCCCACGAGGATGGCCGTGACCTTGGTCGGGGAGAAGATCTTGGCCGCCACGATGGTGCCGCGGATGCCGATGACGCCGACCGGGAGCTTGACCCTCATGTTGGAGGGGGTCTCGCGGGCGATCTTGCCCGTGACGAAGCGGAAGACCCCTTTCGTCACGCGGGCGGTCATCCTTCCCGCGCCCTTGGCCGGGTCGTAGACGAATTCGTCGAGGGTCAGCGAGCTGTTGGGGCCGATGGTGAAGACGGTCTCGTCGAGGAGGAGGACCTGCATGCGGCCGTCGGCGTCCGTGGTGACCGCGTCGCGCAGGTAGACCTCCTTGCCGCTCTCCATGACGCGGCCCACGGCCTGGCCAGGGGCCATGGCCGAGACGCTGCCGCGCACGGCGCCCGCGGCTCCGATCTTCGTGAGCTGGGCTTGAGCGGAGGGAACGAGGAAGAGGACGACGGCCGGGATGAGGAAGAGTCTCATGTTCTACCACCCCCACTTGTAGGTGACGAGCGACGAGAGCTTGTTGTTGTCGTAGGCGTAATTGGTGATGTTGGACTCGGCCCGGTAGTACTCGTAGGACTGGGTGAACGTGAAGTCCTTGAAGTGCTTGTGGATGAAGCCGAGCGGCGTGCCGAAGGTCAGGCGCGCCCTGTAGGTGAGGTCGTCCCGGACCTTGACCCCGATCATGGGGTCGCGCGCGTCGTAGCGGTCGATGTCCATGATGCCTGACACGAGGAGGAACATTCCCTTGCCGAGCAGGTAGGAGAGGCTCGTGTTGACGGAGTGCCGGTCGAAGGCGTTGTACTCGAACGACTTGTCCTCCACGTTCTTCCCGGTCAAGGTGTAGCCCCCGTGGACCCTGGCGGCGGGGCTGAGGACGTAGCCGAGACCCAGCGCGAAGTCCCACTGCCGGCCGGAACGCTCCTCTGCCCGGGGCACGCCGGAGGTCCGGAAGTAGATGTCGTCGGCGAGCTTCATCTCGAAGTCGAGGCCGAGCCGATCCGAAAGCCGGCGGTCGTACCTGAGGCTGATGGCGGGGCGCTCGAGGAACTTCTCCTCGGAGAGGTAGACGTGGTCCCAGTTGACCTTGGGCGTCAGGGTGTTGCGTCCGAACTTGAGGATCCAGCCGTGGTCGATGCTGAAGACCTGCAGGTCGAGGTTGTCGTGGACGGTCTGCTCTGCCCGGTACCAGCCGAAGCCGCCGAAGACCTCGTGCCCGTTCTGCGTGCCCGCGTCGTGGGTGACGCGGACCGTGCCGAGCCCGATCATGGCGGTGTCCTCGGTCACGGGATTGACCGGGGTCAGGGCGATGAAGTTGTCGGCGAAGAGGAGCTGCTCCGAGCCTGGGGTGGCGCTGCGGTTGGAGTCGTAGTCGAACCCCGCTCCGATCATCACGTCCACGTGGGTGCTGCGCAGCCGTTTGGTGATGAGGTTGGAGAGGTCCGAGAGCTCCGCGGCGAGTTTCGGGGGCAGGGAGAGGGCGCTCAAGGCGTCGAGCTCCCGCTTGGCCTCGTTGAGGTTGTCGAGGCGGTAGAGGGCCAGGGCGTAGAGGAGGCGCACGCGGTGCAGGCTCGGGTCCACCATGAGGATGCGCTCGAGGGTGGCGGCCGCGCCCTTGACGTCGCCCGCCGCGATCTGGGTGCGGGCGTAGCGGTAGTTGAGGTCGATGTTGTCCGGGTCGGCCAGGACCTGGGCGAAAGCGACGCGGTCGCCTTCCACGGCCTTGCGCTCGGCAGCGGCCTGGGCGGCCTTGCGCTCCCGCTCCTTCTCCTGCAGGGTGGAGGGAGCCTGGCGGCCGATGACCTCCTCGGCGCCGGTGGGCTGGGGCGGGGCTGCGGCGAAGGCCGGGGCTTGGAAGATGAGGCTCAGAAGAAACAGGAAATTCATAGGTACCGGATTTTACAATGATAGACCCACTTTGTATAGTGGTAACACTACGAAGATACAGCGCTTCTTCCCCGGCTACACGGCCCCGCTGATCGTCCTGGTCCTGGCCCTGGTTCTCAGGGTCTCGGGCTTCGGGTGGATCGAGGACTTCCAGTGCAAGGTCTTCGACTACTACCAGCGGCTCAAGCCGCGGCCTTACCAGGAGACGCCGGTCCGGGTCATCGACCTCGACGACGAGAGCCTTGAGCGCCTGGGCCAGTGGCCCTGGCCGCGCACCCTGGTGGCCAGGCTCGTGACCAAGCTCTCCGATCTGGGCGTCTCCACCATCGTCTTCGACATGGTCTTCGCCGAGCCTGACCGGACCTCTCCCGGGACCGTGGTCAGGTTCTGGCCCGCCGGGCCGGACACCGACAGCCTCAAGGCGCGCGCCAAGTCCCTGCCCGACCACGAGAAGGTCCTGGCCAAGGCTTTCCGCCGGGCCAACGTGGTGACCGGGTTCACGGTCGTGCCCACTCCCAATGACAAGGTCCCGGCCGTGAAGGCCGCCTTCGGCTACGGCGGGGACAGCCCCTTGAGCTACGTCCCGGACTATCCCGGCGCGGTGGTCAACCTCCCGGTCCTCGAGGAGGCGGCTTCGGGCAACGGCTGCTTCAGCTTCATGGCGGAGCGCGACGGCGTGGTCCGGCGGGCGCCCCTCCTCATGCGCAGGGGCAGCGTGCTCGTCCCGAGCCTGGCCCTCGAGGCGCTCCGGGCCGCCCAGGGCGTCAAGAACGTGATGGTGAAATCCGTGGGAGCCAGCGACGAGGACGACACCGGGGGCCACACCGGCATCGTGGCCGTGAAGGTGGGCCAGTTCGTCATCCCCACGGACGCCTGGGGCAGGATCTGGGTCCACTTCTCCCGCAGGAACCCCAAGCGCACCATCCCCGCGTGGAAGGTCCTCGAGGGGGGCATCCCGCAGGGGGACCTGGAAGGCGCCATCGTGTTCGTGGGCACGAGCGCCTTGGGCCTCATGGACCTGCGCGTGACCCCCACGGAGCCGGTGACCCCCGGAGTGGAGATCCACGCCAACATCGTCGAGCAGGTCCTGGTCGACGACAACCTCAAGCGGCCGGACTGGGCCTCCGGAGCCGAGGTCGTCTTCCTCCTGGCCATGGGCCTGGCCCTCATCTTCCTCCTGCCGCGCCTGGGCGCGGCCCTGTGCCTGGGCTTGAGCCTGGCCTCCATCGGCGGCGCCGTGGCGTTCTCCTGGCACAGCTATTCCGACCTGCACTTCATGCTCGACCCGGTCTTCCCCAGCCTGACCGTGCTCGCGGTCTACACCGTGGCCTCGCTGATGGGCTACCTCAAGACCGAGGGCGAGAAGAAGCACATCCGCGGCGCCTTCGGGCAGTACCTGCCCCCCGTGCTCGTCGAGCAGCTCGCGGCCCATCCCGAGAAGCTCCAGCTCGGCGGCGAGCTGCGCAACATCACCATCCACTTCTGCGACATCAGGGGGTTTACGACCATCTCGGAGGCTTGCGACCCCATCGGCCTGACGCGCCTCATCAACGGCTTCCTCACCCCGATGACCGAGATCATCATGAAGCACAAGGGCTGCATCGACAAGTACATCGGCGACTGCATCATGGCCTTCTGGAACGCCCCGCTCGACGACCCGGGGCACGCGGCCAACGCCTGCCGGGCCGCCCTGGAGATGCACGCGCGGCTCGCTGAGCTCAACAAGGCCTGGGAGGCCGAGGCCCTGGCCGCGGGCCGCAAGCACCTGGCCATCAAGATCGGCACCGGCCTCAACACCGGAGACGCCGTGGTGGGCAACCTCGGGTCCGAACAGCGCTTCGGTTACTCGGTGCTGGGCGACGACGTCAACCTCGCTTCGCGCCTCGAAGGGCAGTCCAAGTACTATGGGGTCAAGATCGTGGTCGGCGGGAGCACGCGGGAGATGGCCCAGGACTTCGCTTTTCTCGAGCTCGACCTCATCAGGGTCAAGGGCAAGCTCCAGCCCGTGCGCATCTTCACCCTGCTCGGGGACGCGGGCGTCAAAGAGAGTCCCGTCTTCCAGGAGCTCCAGCTGGCCCACGACGCCATGCTCGCTTCCTACCGCGGCCAGAAATGGGGCCAGGCCGTGGAGCTCCTCGGCCGGTGCCGGAAGCTCGAGCCTTCCCTCAAGGTCCTGCACGACCTCTACGCCGAGCGCATCCAGGCCTTCCGCGAGAATCCGCCGGAGAGCGATTGGGACGGGGTCTACGTGGCCACGTCCAAGTAGGCATGGAGCTTTCGGACCGGCTGACCGGAGTCCTGCTGGGCACGGCCCTGGGCGACAGCCTCGGCCTGCCGGCCGAAGGGCTTTCCAGCGCGGTCATCCTCCGCCGGTTCGGCAGGGTGGAGCGTTTTCACCTGTTGGGAAGCCTGGGTTTCGTCTCGGACGACACGGAGCAGAGCGCGCTCGTAGCCCAGAGCCTGGCCCGCCATCCCGACGATCCTGAGGCCTGCGCCCGGGCGTTCCGGAGGTCGCTCCTAGGCTGGTTCCTCCGCCTGCCCTGGGGCGTGGGCCTGGCCACGGTCAGGGCGTGCCTGCGCATCGGCCTGGGCTTCAAGGTGAGCGGCGTAGCCTCGGCCGGCAACGGCGCGGCCATGCGCGCGGCCGTGGTCGGAGTCTTCTTCCATGACAAGCCCGGAGAGCGCCGGACCTTCGGCCGGAGCCTGGCCCTGGTCACGCATACGGACCCTCGCGCCGTGGAAGCCGCCCTGTTCGCGGCCGAGCTGGCAGGGCTTTGCGCCTCGGCAGGGCCTCGTGACGACCGCCTGGCTCTGGCGGCCAAGGCCATGGAGGTGGTGGAGGAGCCTTCCTTGAGGGAGGCCCTTGAGCGCGGCCTGGCCTTGGCAGGCCGGGACCTCGCTCCTGCCGAGGCAGGCAAGGAGCTCGGCAACTCGGGCTACAGCGTGCACACCGCTGCGCTGGCCGCCTGTTGCTTCGTCCGCTACGGGGCCGAGCCCCTCGGTGCCGTGGCAGCGACCATCGCTGCCGGAGGGGACACGGACACCATCGCGGCCATCGTGGGAGCCTGGGTCGGGGCCCTGCACGGCGGAGCGGGCCTGCCGCTGGAGATCATCGGAAGAATCCATGACGGTCCCTTCGGCCCGTCGCATCTCCGGAAGCTCGGCCTCTGCCTGGCCGAGGTCAAGGCAGGAGGGAGGCCCGAGGTCCCCGGCTACTGCTGGCCCGCCGCCATGGCCCGCAACCTGGCCCTCTATCCCGTGATCCTCGGCCACGGCCTGCGGCGCCTGGTCCCGTTCCCGTAGCCTTCCGGGCCGCTCAGCGCAGCCGCATCCCAGGGTCGCCTTGCAGCTGCGGCGTCTGGTCCCGGTTGGCGCGCTTGGCCTCGTCGCGCACCTTGGGCGTGAGGTAGTCGTGGAGCGCGCCGGCGGTCACGGCCGGGCCGGCCGCCCCATCGAGGCCCTTGAGCAGGAAATAGGTGAAGAGACCATGAGCCCCTTCCTCGTAGGCGCCTGAGGCTTGGTCGGCCTGCGAAGCGGCGAGCACCGTGATCCGGCCTGGACCACCCAGGCTGACGCGGGGCACGAGAGGGCGCGTGCCTTTGGGGACCACAGAGCGCTCGCCCGTCCCGGAGAAGCACGAGTCGAGCATCACGATGAGCCTGGCCGCGGGCAGGGCGTTGAGCTTCTGGTAGAGGCGCTTGAGCGGGTAGCCGGTCTCCTCGAGATACGCGGGATCTCCGTCCGCGGGCACGAGGTAGGCGTCACCGGTCTTGAGGTCCGGGGCGCCGTGGCCCGAGTAGTAGAAGGCGACGGTGGACTTCTCGCCGACGTTGCGCGCCAGCCATGCCTCCAGGTTCTTCACCAGCGCCGCGCGGCTGGCCTGCGTCCCCGTGAGCAGGGCGATGTTCCGGGATGGGAAGCCGAGCGCGAGCAGATGCTCGCGCATGGCGCGGGCGTCGTTCTCGGCGAACCGGGCGTCGGGAAGGTCGGGGTACTTCTCGATGCCCACGACCACCGCGTAGTTCGCCGGGTCCTCCGCGAGACGATAACTCGGCCGTTCCGGGGCCGCGGCCTGCACCGCCGGCGTCCCGGGCTTCGCCGCTTGGACCGCCTGTTCCACGATGCGGCGCACGGACTCGGCATCGAGGCCGGCGGCGGGAGCCGCGGGCTTGCGTCGGGTCAGCTCCTCCCGGATCATGGCCGCGATCTCGGGGTGCCCTTGCTTCTCCGCTGCTTCGACCGGCGTGCCCTGCTGACCCCAGGAAATCTCGGCGTCCACTCCCTTGGAGAGCAGGTAGCGCACCATCTCGGCGTGCCCGAAGTAGGCGGCCAAGGCGATGACCGTGCCGTTATACTTGTTGCGCGCGTTGAGGTCCGCTCCCCGCTCCGCGAGGAATTTGAGCGCATCCAGTTTCCCGGAGGAGGCCGCGTCCATGACGGGCGTGGCTCCTGGCCCGTCATCCGGAAGGTTGATGTCGCCGCCGCGGTCGAGCAGGAGGCGGAGCGCTTCGATCTGCCCGGCGTACGCCGCGCCGTGCATGGCGTCTCCCGCGCTCGCGTTCGGGTCAGCGCCCCGGTCCAGCAGGGCCTTCATCGTGTCGAGTCTGCCGTTCCTGGCCGCGGCGCCGAGCGCGGTCTCTCCCCAGCCGTCGAGCGGGGCGTCGATCTTGGCGCCTCTGTCGAGCTCCTTGAGCACATCGGCAGTCCGACCATCGCTGGCGGCCCTCCTGATGGCAGGCGCGCAGGCGGCGAAGGAAAGGCAGGCAGCGAGCAGGACGAGGAACGCCGAGCTTCTCATCATCATCGCGTCTATGCTAGCACATTCCCCGGACGCGGGAGGACGCGCTGGGGCGGTTCAGAACGCCGGGTAGGGCCGGGGTCGGACGCCGACGAAGAGGGGGGCGTCCCTGAGCTCCGGCAGGGCGCCCAGGAGCGCGCTGCGGACCGACGCAGGCACGGCGTGCCGGGCGGTCTCGACCACGATCGCGGGATGGTGCGGCAGGACGTGGAGGTGCTCGCCCTTGGCCAGGCAGTCCCAGCCGAGGCCTGCGGCCGCGACTCCCGGGACCGCGAGCATCCGGTTGAGGTTCGCGATGAGCACGGAGAG
Source organism: Elusimicrobiota bacterium (assembly GCA_016218545.1). GTDB lineage: Bacteria > Elusimicrobiota > Elusimicrobia > UBA1565 > UBA9628 > JACQWX01. The sequence continues at coordinate 74,580 of JACRDQ010000006.1, read as the reverse complement.
GAGAGCCGACTCGTCCTCGGACGGGGCGGGGCGCTTGTCATCCCTGGCCGCCTTGAGCCCGGCCCGGCTTGAGGCGGGGAAGCTTCCTGCGGGCATGAAGCCCCGGACCTCGTAAACGAAAGGCCTCGGGCCCGGGTCCTGCGGGATCTGGCCGGGACTGTCGAGGAGCTCGGGCTCAGAGGACATGTCCCGGATGAAGCCGTGCTCCCGCAGCAGGACCTTGAGGCCGGCGTCTACGACCTGGGCCTGCCGGTCGAAGTCCGAGACCGGAAGGACGCTCAGCTCCACTTTGACCGCGACGAAGGCTGGGGCGGTCCCCGGGTGAGGCTGGACCAGGCTCTTGGGCTGGAACCTGGGGATGAGGTCCACCTCGACCTTCGCCTTGCCGTCGAAGAGTCCGTCGAGGGAGGCCGGGAACGGCCCGGCCGCGGCAGGGCAAGCGAAGGCGAGGAGGACGCTGAGCAGGAAGGTCGGCATGGCTCCATGATACAGGAACCCGGGCCGCGGCCCTATGACCTGGGCCAATGACCGCGATTGACCCCGCTCAGTAGGCCTTCGGTTTCAGGCCGCGGAGGGCCTGAAGTCCTATCAGCGCAGGGCTTCGGCCAGGACCCGGCCGCCCTTGTCCGGGGGGAGGTCCACGCCGAGGAGGACCGCCAGGGTGGGGGCCGCGTCCGTGACCCGGACCTGGCCGGGCCTCGTGCCGGCCGCGACGCCCTTGCCCCAGAAGATCAGGGGGACGTGGGTGTCGTAGCGGTATGGGGTCGAGTGCGTGGTGCCGTCCCTGCTGAAGAGGAAGTCCTCCTTGGGCCGGATGAGGAGGTCTCCGGAGCGGGCCGGGTGGAAGCTCGCGCGGTAGACCCCGGCGTAGGCCGAGGATGAGACGCGCACGTCTTCGGTCGCCGAGAGCCTCTCCGCGGTGAAGACCTCGGCCACGCCGTCGAGAGAGAGGATGCTCTTGGCCGCGTCGCGCAGCAGGAGGGGCCAGTCGAACCCGCGGGTCTCGGCCAGGGAGCGGTTGAGGTAGAGGTGGGGCAGCCAGAGGTGCTCCACGAGCTTGCCCTGGGGAGCGGGATAGATGAGCTGGAGCGCGCTCTCGACCTGGGCCTCGAACTTCTTGGGGTCGATGCGGTGCAGTCCCAGGCCCTTGCCGAGGCGGCTCTCCGGCAGGGGCATGACCCCGTGGTCCGAGGTGAAGAGCACGAGGAGCTGCTCCTTGGGGACCCGGACGAGGATGTCGGAGAGGATGCGGCCGAGGACCTCGTCGAGCGCGAGGAGGTTCTCGTCGATCTCCTTGGAGTCGGGCCCGTGGCGGTGGCCCACGTCGTCCGTCCCCGAGAAGCCGAGCGCGAGAAGGTCCGGGGAAGAGTCGCGGCCCAGGGGATAGTCCCTCAGGAGCTCGCGGGCCAGGTCCTCGAGGAGCCTGTGGGCCTCGGGCGAACTCCAGAGATTCTCGAGGCTCCGGGCGGTCTTGACATCCTCGAGCCTGCCGCCGGCCGCGTGAAGGCGGAGGTTGAAGCCCTCCAGCCACGCCGGGGCCGCGCCGTAGTACGAGGAGGTCGCGAAGGCCGCCTTGTCCTCGTCGAGCCACAGGGCAGCGTCCGCCTTCTTGCCGGCCATCATCATCGCGGCCCGCTCCTTGAGGGAGGCCGAGACCACGATGGAGCCCGGATGGCGCGCCTTGAGGGCGTCGCCCAGGGTGTAGGAGAGGAGCTGCTCCGGCCCGATGCCGTGGAGAGCGTCGTCGTGGGCGTTCACGAGCCGTCCTTGGGAGCGGTCCCACCACCGGTTGGCCACGATGCCGTGGCTGGCGGGCATCCTGCCGGTCATGATCGCGGCGTGCCCGACCGCGGTCTGGGTGGGGACGTGGCGGTGGTGCGCCTCGGTGAAGACCGCGCCCGCGTCGAGGAGGGTCCGCAGGGCCCCGCGGAACCTTGGGGCCAGGCGCTCGAGCTGGCCGGCCGTCATCTGGTCGACCACCACGACGAGCACGAGCCTCGGGGGTTCGGCCCCGAAGGCCGCGGCCGGGACGAGGAGCGCGAGGATGAGCGCCGCGCAAGCGGCCAGCCTCATCGGTCTCCCTCGGCCTGGAGCTCGACCTGGAGGGTGATGTGGGAGAGGGAGAACTCCCACTTGAGGAGCTCCGTGCCATGGTTGAGCACGGCCTCCGCTTTCGTGCCCGGAGCCACCACCACGTGCCCGCTCAAAGACTCGCTTCCTTTGGTCAGCGACCACAGGTGCAGGTCGTGCACGTCCTTGACCCCGGGGATGAGGCAGAGGTGCTCGCGGATCTCCTCGAGGTCCAGGTGGGGGGGCGCGCCCTCCAGGAGGATGTGGGAGGAGTCGCGCACGAGCAGGATCGCGGTGATGATGACCACGAGGCAGATGAGGATGCTGGCGCAGGGGTCGGCGCGGGTCCAGCCCGTGGCCAGCATGACCCCGGCCGCTGCGATGGCGCCGATGGAGCCGAGCGCGTCCAGGACCACGTGGAGGAAGGCGGCTCGGATGTTGATGTTGTCGTGGCTGTGGGGCTGGAGGAGCAGGCCGGAGACGAGGTTGGCGGCCAGGCCGATGAAGGCGATGAAGAGCATGGGGCCGGCCGCGACCGGGGCCGGGTTGAGGAGGCGCTCGTAGGCCTCGGCCAGGATGGCGCCCACGGCCACCAGCAGGAGCAGGCCGTTGACCAGCGCGGCCAGGACCTCGATGCGCTCGTAGCCGAAGGTCCGCCTGGGGTCCGGGGGCATGCACTTGAGGCGCCCGGCCAGGAGGGCCATGCCCAGGGCGCTGAGGTCCACGCCCATGTGGGCCGCGTCCGAGAGCAGGGCAAGGCTCCCGGTCCACCAGCCTCCCGCGACCTCGGCCAGGAAGATGATGCCGGTCAGGAGGAACGCGGCTGCCAGGGGGCGCTGGCCGTAGCTTGCGATGGGCGGATGGTGGGGCTCTGGCCGCGCCGGGGCCCTGCGCTCGGGCCGGCGGCGGCGGTCGTGCTCGTGGTGGGCGTGATGCTCGTGCCCGTGGTGGCCGTGGTGCTCGTGGCTCATGGGGCGGTCCTCTGCCTCCAGATCTCATAGAGGAGGACGCTGGCAGCGCAGGAGGCGTTGAGGCTCTCGACGCCGGAGGCCGATTGCGGGATGCCCACGAGGTTGTCGCAGGACTCGCGCACCAGGCGCCTCATGCCCTCCCCCTCGGAGCCGATGACGAGCACCATGGGCCTGTTGAGCTTGAGCTTCCACGCGGGCTCGCCGTCCGCGTCCGCTCCGTAGATCCAGAACCCGGCCGCCTTGCAGGCGGCCAGGGCCTGGGAGAGGTTGACGACCTGGAAGACCTTGATCTTCTGGATGGCGCCGGCTGAGGCCGCGATGGCGGTCTGGGTGACGGGCGAGGCCCGCCGCTCCGGGATGATGATGCCCGCGGCGCCGAAATTCGCGGCGGAGCGCGCGATGGCTCCGAGGTTGTGCGGGTCCTGCACCTGGTCGAGCGCGGCCAGGACGACGTCCTTCCTGCTCTCCTCGTCGAGCCCCCTGAGGAAGCCCGCGAGGTCCTGCCTGGCCCCTGCCGCGACCCGGACGGCGGCGCCGCCGTGCCTGCCCGAGCAGACCCGGTCGAGCTCCCGGCGCTGGACGAGCCGGACCTTGCGGCCGGAAGCGCGGCAAGCCTGGAGGAGCGCTGCCAGCTGCGGGGAGCGGACCCCGTCGCTGTCGAGGAGCACCTCCAGGACGTCCTCAGGCTTGGCCGCGAGGGTCTCCTCCACGGCGTGGACCCCGCCGACCCAGAAGGAGCGGCCTACTTCCTGCGCCATTTCTGACCCTGCTTGGTGTCTTCCACGAGGATGCCCAGGGATTCGAGGTCCTTGCGGAGCTTGTCGGACAGGGCGAAGTCCTTGTCCTGCCGGGCCTTGGCCCGGCCGGCCAGGAGGCCCTCCGCTTCGGGAGGGAGCGCGACCCTCTCTTCCTGGAAGAGCCCCAACCCGAGCACGGTCTCGGCCTTCTCGAGGAAGGCCCTCTTGCCCCCTGCCGGAGCGTCCGAGCGCAGGCAGTCCCAGACGCCGGCCAGGGCCCCGGGCATGTTGAGGTCGTCGCCCAGGCTCTCGCGGAAGGCGTTCTCGAACGCCTCGGGCGCCGCGGCGGCCGGCTCCTTGGCGAGCTCCAGGGAAGCCTCCCTCAAGCGGCGGCGGGAGGTGCGGCCCGCCTCGAGGGTGTCCCAGGTGAAGTCGAGCTGGCGGCGGTAGTGCGCGGTCAGGCAGTGGTAGCGGTAGTCCAGGGGGTCGAAGCCCTTGGCCTTGACGTCCGCCAGGGTCACGAAGCCGCCGGCGGATTTCGCCATCTTGGCCTGGTTCATGAGGAGGAACTCGGCGTGCATCCACCAGCGCACGAAGGGCGCGCCCGTGGCGCCCTCGGCCTGGGCGATCTCGTTGGTGTGGTGGATGGGGATGTGGTCCACCCCGCCGCAGTGGATGTCGAAGGTCTCGCCCAGGTACTTCATGGCCATGGCGCTGCACTCGATGTGCCAGCCCGGGAAGCCCGTGCCCCAGGGGGACTCCCACTCCATCTGGCGCTTCTTGTCCTTGGCGGAGAACTTCCAGAGCGCGAAATCGGTCAGGGCCTTCTTCTCGCGGTTGGCGGCCACGCGCGCGCCTTCCTCGAGGCCCTTGACGTGCTCCGCGCCCATCAGGCGCGCGTAGCCCGGGAACTTGGCCGTGTCGAAGTAGAGCCCGTCCGAGGTGCGGTAGACCAGGCCCTTGGACTCGAGCCGCTTGATGAGGCCGATCTGCTCGGGGATGTGGTCCGTGGCCCTGCAGAGCACGTCCGGGGGCAGGAGGTTGAGTTCCCGGCTGTCCGAGAGGAAGGCGTCCGTGTAGAGCTTGGCGATGTCCCAGGCGGACTTGCCCTCCCTGGCCGCTCCGATCTCCAGCTTGTCCTCTCCCTCGTCCGCGTCGCTGACGAGGTGCCCCACGTCCGTGATGTTCATCACGTGCCGGACCTCGTAGCCGAAGAAGCGCAGGGCCCGTTTGAGGGAATCCTCGAAGATGTAGGTCCGGTAGTTGCCCACGTGCTGGAAGTTGTAGACCGTGGGCCCGCAGGTGTAGAGCCCGACCTTGGGCGGCTCGATGGGCGCGAAGGCTTCCTTGCGCCTGGTGAGGGTGTTGAATAGGCTGATCGCCATAAGGGACATTCTATGAAAAACGCCCCGGGGATTCGAGGGCGTTCTCAGCCGGGCTTCGGCCTTTTCTTCGGAGGCTCGCGGAGCCCGTCGAGGACGTGGAGCAGGGCCAGGAGGGGGTGCCGCCAGAGCATCCTGGGGCCGGAGAAGCGCATGATCCGCCTGACCAGCTCGCGCTCCGCCGGCCTGTAGCAGTGGATCGGGCACTTGGCGCAGGTGGGCTTGTCCGCCCCGAAGGGACATCGGTCCAGCCTGGCCCGGGCGTAGTCCAGGAGGCTTCGGCAGTCAGGGCAGGGAGGGGCCGCGGTCCCGTGCGCGCTCAGGCAGTGGAGCTCCACCATGACCGTGAGGGTCTCGAACTCCCTCTCGAGCCTCGGGCTTGATGCCGACATGACCGGCACATGATAGAAAATCGCAGGCCGGGCTTGAGCCCGGCTTCGGACACGGAGAATGACCGGAGTCATCGAAGGCAAGCCGGGTTGTTTGATAATATCTCATCCTTCCATGGGCGCCGAGAAGGACACCCTCCTGGAGTTCGCCGCGATCGAGAAGAATCTCGACAGCGTGGTGCGCGTGAGCAAGGGCGTGCGCCCCATCCCCGTGGCCCGGATCGTGGGCAGCCTCGGCCGCTACCAGGAGTTCACCGAGAACTTCATGCCCCAGCCCGGAGGGGTGCGGGAGAAGTACGAGAGCGTCAAGGCGGCCATGCTCTCCGGCAAGATCCTCCCGCCCATCAAGGTCTACGGCCTGCTCGACCACTACTTCGTGGTGGACGGCCACAACCGGGTCACGGTGGCCAAGACCGAGCTCGACGCCGTGGACATCGACGCCGAGGTCATGGAGGTCGAGTTCGGGCTGAGCCTGTCGCCGGAGAAGAAGTACGCCTACGACACGGAGGCGGCCCGCCGCTTCCTGATCAAGCTCGAAGGCAGGGCTTTCGAGCGCGAGACCAGACTCGCCGGCGCCATCCTCATCCATCCCGTCAAGGCCACGGAACTGACCAGCTACGGCAAGCTCTTCGAGGAGATCGCGGACTTCAGGCGCGGGTGCCCCGAGTTGGCCAAGAGGGGCCTCGTGTACGCGAGCCTGCGCTGGTACGAGACGCGCTTCCTGCCCGCGGTGCGCATCATCCTGGGCGAGGGCGTGCTCCTGGACTTCCCGGAGCGCACCTACACGGACCTCTACATCTGGATCCAGCAGCACAAGTACTACCTGAGCCAGCAGGCCGGCTTCGACGTGGGCTTCGACTTCACCAAGAGGGACTTCGTGCGGAAGTTCCGCAAGGCCAAGCCCCCCGAGCTCCTCCCGAGCCTGGTCGAGGGCATCGTGGGCTTCATCAAGTCCCAACGGAAGGCCGCATGAGCGAGCCCGGCGAGCGCAGGGCCCTGGTGACGGGCGCAAGCTCCGGCCTGGGAAGGGCCATGGCGGTCGAGCTCGGCCGCAGGGGCTGGAAGGTCGCGCTCACGGGCAGGCGCAGGGAGAAGCTCGCGTCCGCCGCGGCCGCGGTCCGCGCGGCGCAGTCCTGCTGGGGCGCCGCGGCAGGGGACTGCCTCGAGCTCCACGGCAGCGTGACCGAGCCCGAGACCGTGACGCGGCACTACGCCGCCATCAAGACCGCCTGGGGAGGCCTCGACTTGGCCGTCCTCAACGCCGGCGTCGGGGACTCCGTGGACGCCAAGCGCTTCAGCGCCGAGAACTACCGCTGGACCTTCGAGACCAACGTGCTCGGCGCGGCCCACTGGCTCGAGGCCGTGATTCCGGACATGACGGCCGCGGGCCGCGGCACCATCGCGGGCATCGCCAGCCTCTCCGCCTACCGGGGCCTGCCGGCTTCGGGCGCCTACTCGGCGAGCAAGGCGGCCATGGTCACCATGCTCGAGTCCGTGCGCGTGGACCTGGCCGGGACCGGGGTCAAGGTCGTGACCGTGTGCCCGGGCTTCATCAAGAGCGAGATCACGGACCGCAACGAGCCCGCGGACATGGCGTTCCTGCTCGAGACCGAAGACGGCGCCCGGCGCGCCCTCGACGGCATCGAGCGCGGAGACCGGCTGGTGGCCTTCCCGTGGCAGCTCTCCTGGTTCACGGTCTACGTGGCGCCGAACATCCCGTCTTTCCTCTACGATTGGATCGTGTCCAAGATGAAGCCGCGCAAGAAGCGTCCGTACATAGACGAGAGCAGAAAGGGGGCATGACGGAGCGCCCGCCCCTGCGGTTCATCCTCGCCAGGACCCTGGCGAGGGTCCTCATCTTCCTGCTCTACCGGATGAGGATCGTGGACCGCAAGCACTGCCCCAGGGCCGGCGCCGCCCTCATCGTCGCCAACCACATCTCCTACGCGGACCCTCTGCTCATCGCGGCCGCAAGCCCCCGCGTGGTGCACTTCCTCATGTCGCGCACCTACTACAACATCCCGGTGGCGCGCTGGTTCTTCAAGGCCATGGGCGCCATCCCGGTCTCGGGCCGCGACAGCCCCAAGGTCGTGCTGCGGAGCCTTGAGGCCTGCCGGAAGGTCCTCGAGGAGGGCAAGGTGCTCTGCATCTTCGCCGAGGGCACGGTCTCGCGGCACGGGCAGATGAACAGCTTCAAGAAGGGCTTCGAGAAGGTCGTGCAGGGCCTCGACGTTCCCATCGTGCCCGTGCATCTCGACCGGCTATGGGGGAGCCTGTTCAGCTTCGAGGGAGGCACCGTGCTCTTCAAGCTGCCCGGCCGGGTGCCCTACCCCGTGACCGTGAACTTCGGCAAGGCCCTGCCTTCCGGCGCCTCGGCCCACCAGGTCCGGCAAGCCATCTCCGAGCTCGGTTCCGAGTCCTTCCGCCTGCGCCTGGCGGAGAAGGACACCCTCGCCGTGGAGTTCATCCGCCGCGCAGCCCGGCACCCTTTCCGCATGGCCTTGGCCGACTCGCGGGAGCGGTCCCTCAGCTACGGCTCGGCCTACGCCGCCGCCTCGTGCTTGGCCCGGACCCTGGAGCCCAGGCTTGGGACCCGTCAGCGCGTGGCCGTGATGCTCCCCGCTTCCGTGGAAGGCGCCTTGACCGTGCTGGCCTTGTCCTTGTCCGGCAGGATCCCGGTCATGCTGGGGTTCTCCCTGACGCGGGCTTCCGCTGCGGAGCGCGCCGGCCTGGCAGGAGCGGACCGGGTCATCACCTCCCGCAGGCTGGTCAAGCGCCTGGGCTGGGAGCCCGAAGGCGCGGTTTTCCTCGAGGATATCGAGCGGCCAGGGAAGCTTGTGCTCCTTTCCGGCTGGCTGAGCCTGCTCTCGGAAGACCCTTCGGACCTCGCGGTCCGGCCTCCGGAAGGCGTGGATGCCGACGCCGTGGTCCTGTTCACGAGCGGCTCGACCGGCAAGGCCAAGGGCGTGGTCTTGAGCCATGCCAACATCCTCGCCGATGTCGAGGCCGTGGCCCAGGTCTACGCCACCCTGCCCAAGGACCGCGTGCTGGGCGTGCTCACGCTGCACCACGCCCTGGGTTTCACGGGCACGCTCTGGCTTCCTTTGCTGACGGGCCTCGGCGCCGTGTTCCACTGCGACCCCACGGATGCCGCGAAGGTGGCCAGGCTCGCCGAGCGCTACCGCGCCACCATCCTCGCCGCCACGCCCGCCATGCTGGCCATGTACCTGCGCCGCGTGCCGGAGCGCTCGTTCAAGACCTTGCGCCTGGTCGTGGCAGGCGCTGACAAGCTCTCCGAGGCCCTGGCCTCCGCCTGGCTCGGCAAGTTCGGGGTCCTGCCCCTGGAGGGCTATGGAGCCGCGGAGCTCTCTCCGGTCGCGGCCGTGAACATCCCGGACGTCATGGGCTCCAGAGGCAGGCAGAAAGGGGGGAAGGTCGGGACCATCGGCAGGCCCCTGCCCGGAGTCTCGCTCAAGACCGTGTCTCCTGAGACCTGGGAGCCGACCCCGCAGGGCGTGCCGGGCCTGCTCCTGGTCAAGGGCCCCAATGTCATGAAGGGCTATCTCCCCGGCACCGAGGCAGGCGGCGAGTGGCTCAGGGACGGCTGGTACGTGACCGGCGACATCGCGCTCATCGACGAGGACGGGTTCGTGACCATCACGGACCGGGTGACGCGCTTCGCCAGGATCGGCGGTGAACTGGTCCCGCACCGCGCCCTTGAGACCGCGCTCCAGGACGTTTCAGGCTCCCCTCAGCCCGCTTTCCTGGTATCCTCGGTGCCGGACCCGGAGCAGGGCGAGCGCCTGGTCGTGCTCTACAAGGACGGCCGCGACGTGGCCGAGCTCCAGCGCAAGCTCGCGGACTCCGGCTTTCCCAAGCCCTGGATCCCGCCGGCTGAGCGCTTCCACCAAGTGGAGGAGCTCCCCATCGCGCTCTCAGGCAAGGTCGACCTCGCCTCCCTCAAGGCCATGGTGATGGCCTTCGAGCGCAGGGGAGCTCCTCCTTAGGTCAAGCCCGGGCCGTCTGGGTGAAGGCCTTCTCAGCGGCCTCGGCGATCTGCTTGGGCGTGAGGTCCTTCTGGTGCGTGGCCAGGGTCCAGACATGGCCGAACGGGTCGGTCAAGGTGCCGCAGCGGTCGCCCCAGAACATGTCCTCCACCGGTTGTTTCTGCAGGGCTCCGGCTGAGAGCGCCTTGGCGAAGGAGGCGTCCACGTCTTCCACGTAGAGGTAGAGCGTGACCGCGGTCCCGCCCAGGGCCGTGGGGGACAGGCAGCCCATCTTCGGGCACTCCTCTCCGAGCATCAGGATGGAGTCTCCGATCTTGAGCTCAGCGTGCGCGAGCTTGCCGTCCGGGCCGTCGAGGCGGTTGAGCTCCTTGGCGTCCAGGGCCTTCTTGTAGAACTCCAGGGCCTGGTCAGCGTTGCGGATCGAGAGCACAGGGGTGAGAGAGTGGTGCTGCTTCGGCAGGGGTTTGGCTTTGTGGTGCATTTCTTCCTCCTTTGGGATCACGTCTCCGACAGGGCATCCTACCCGGGAGAGGTCAAAAACGCGTCAAAGACCTGGGGCCAGGGTTTGCTGTCAGGGGCTGGAATTGGTAAAATACATCATCCTCAGCCTTAGGGAGAGAACCATGGCCTACAAGATCACCGAGACCTGCACCGCTTGCGGGACCTGCTTCGAGACCTGCCCGTCGGAAGCCATCGTCAAGGGCGATGCGCGCTACAGCATCACGCCCGACAAGTGCATCGACTGCGCTGCCTGCGAAGCCTCCTGCCCGTCCAAGTCCATCGTCCAGGGCTAAGCAAGACCGGTCCACGGACCCAGGGCGCTCCGGCGCGGATCGCGCGCCGGGGCGCTTCCATTTCCGTCCGTCCCCGCCGCGGCCGCGATTCGCCATGGCGCAGCCAGGACTCTTTCATATAATACCAGCTGACCTCCTGGAAGCCTAATGCCCAGACTGCTCAAGGACGGCGCTCGGCTCCGTCGCAAGGCAAGCCCCCTCTTCGACTTCTTCGGCTCTCGCGTGAGCTCAGCCGCCGTCGAGGAAGGCTTGTGCGATCTCGGCCTGGGGAGCTTCTCCCTGTCTGTCACGGACCAAGGCTTGGGCCTGCGCATCCCCAGGGCAGTCTCCTGGGAGAAGGAAGCCCGCGCAGTGACTTGGCTCAAGGGCATGTTCTCGCCCATGGTTCAGTGCCGAGTCGAGTACAGCTCTTCAATACCTATGCGTGAGGTCCTGGACCTCAGGCAGAGGCAGGTCCTGACCGTGTCCCTGGTTGAGGTCTTCGGCCCGGCTGGCCTGCGCCAAGCCCTGCCTTTGCTCGTGTCCCGCTTGGGCCTTGCGCCTTCAGCGGGTTTGAGTCCCAGGCCGGGTTCTTTTTTGAGCATGCGCGAGTGGCGGGAAGGCATGCGCTGGTCCCAGGTCCAATCAGGAGATGCCAAGCCCTGTTTCCTCTCCTGGCAGAGGCCCGGCGGAGCCAAGGGTGTGCGTTCTGCCTGGCTCGTGGCAGCTTCGTCTCATCCCGAGGCATTGGATTGGCTGGCGCATCAACTCGAAGGAGAGCCTATCCCTTCGGAGCACTGCGACATCCTGCTCGACGGCCTTGAGTGGGGCGTGGCGCGCAGGCCCTGCATCGCAGCCCAGGCTCTCTCAGGCTTTGACCTGCCAGTGACCGCGGACCAGGAGCGCTGCAAGAAATGCGGCCTGTGCGTCCGGGTCTGCCCTGTGCAGTGCTTGGACAAGGGCGGAGCGTTCAAAGACAAGGCGGCGGTCGGCCGCTGCCTGCGATGCTTTGACTGCGTTGAAGCCTGCCCCCAGGATGCCAGAAGGCCCGTCTACGGAGCTTCGAGCGCGACCTTGTCCCGCGCCCTGCTCCATCGGCCGGGTTGGTTGTCCAGGCTTGCAGGCAAGCCCGGGCCGGCGAGCCCTTTGCCTTTTCCTCCGTCCTATCTTCTTCCCAAGCCAGGACCTGAGCGCAGACCCCGCTGGGTCCTTGGCCTTGCCGTCACCACCTTGCAGGAGCACGCAGCGGCCCTGTTCAAAGACGGGAAGCTCGAATCCGCCGTGGAAGAGGAACGTTATTCCAGGAGCAGGCACCATGGCTGGCACGCTCCAGGAAGGCCTGGGGTCGGCTTTGCCATGGATCCCACCATATGCGTGGAAGAGACCTTTCCCAGAGGAGCCTTGGCAGGACTCCTTGGCCCAAGGAAACTCTCCCTGGACGAGCTCGACCTCATCGCGGTCAACGGCATCCCTGCGCGCTACCGCCGCGCCTTCTCTCCCCTGGATGCCAAGGCCGAGCTCCCTCTCCTGAAAGCAGGCCGGGTCGTGTACATACCCCATCACCTTTGTCACGCTGCCAGCGCTTTTCGCATGAGCGGGCTGTCCAAAGCCTGGATCCTGACCGTGGATGGCAGGGGGGACCGCGAGACAGCGGCAGTGTTCCACGGCCAAGGTGAGAAGATCCAGCCTGTGTCGGAGCTTCTGTCTTTGACGGACCGCTCCATCGGCGGAGTCTATGAGACCGTGACCCGTCTGCTCGGTTTTGGAGCGCATGGCCAAGGAAGCGTCATGGCCCTGGCCTCTTTTGGCAAGCCCGGACATGACTTGAAGCGCTTTCTCTCATGGCCCTCCATCCACAGTGACGGCATCGACGAGTCCTTCCACAAGCTGGCTCGCCGCGAAGGAGAGCCCCTGACCAAGGCGCACCAGGACCTGGCAGCCTCGCTCCAGGACGCTCTGGAGAGCACCATCATCGGCCTTCTCGAATCAGCCGGCCTAAAACCCGGGGCTGAAGGCTTGTGCTTTGCGGGCGGAGTGGCGCTCAACTGCAGGCTGAACCAGAGGCTCCGCGAAGTCTTCAAGCCCAAGAAGATGTTCGTCCAGCCGGGAGCCAATGACGCGGGCACTGCTCTTGGCGCAGGCCTTGAGGCCCTCAGTCTCTCCGGAGTGCGGCAGCGTGCGGTGCTGCGGCACAGCCTGCTTGGTCCCAGCTACTCCAAGCAGGACATCCTCAAAGCTCTCAAGAAAGCCCGAGTCCCCTTCAAGCCGGTCAAGGACGCTCCCAAAGAGGCCGGCCGACGGCTGGCCGATGGCCAAGTCGTGTGCTGGTTCGACGGAAGCCTCGAGTTCGGTCCCCGCGCTCTTGGCAGCCGCAGTATCCTTGCGGACCCCAGGAACCCCAAGCTCAAGGACCGCGTCAACCGCATCAAGGACCGCGAGCCCTGGCGGCCTTTCGGCCCTTCCATCCTCTCAGGCCATGAGAGCCGATGGTTCGACCATGCGTTCGACTCCCGCTTCATGCTCTTCACCCTGCCTGTGAAGAGGAGCCAGGCTTCCCGTGTCTCCGCCATCGTGCACGTAGATGGCACGAGCAGGCCCCAGGTCGTGCGCCGAGAGTTCCAGCCCCGCTACCATGCGCTCATCCGCAGGTTCCATGGCCTGACCAAGGTGCCCATGGTGCTCAATACTTCTTTCAACCGCAGGGGAGAGCCCATCGTGTGCTCTCCGGAAGACGCGCTCACCTGCTTTGCCGCCATGGCGTCCAGGCCGGGAGGTCCGGACTGCCTCTTCCTTGGCGACTTCCTCGTCGAGAACGTTTCTTCAATAGCTCACTGAGCCGGCCTTTCGGTTCCGTGCTAAGATGGTCAGACATCGCTCGTCGGGGGCAAGGGTCAGATGTCTTGACATTACCGTTAGACCTGATATAATAACAATGTACTAACGGAGGCGGCCATGGTCAAGTTCCTTACTCGGGTCGGCAACAGCGAAGCCATTGTCATCGACAAGGCCATTCTATCCCTGCTTCGCATCTCCCCGGACACCCCGCTGGAAATCACCACGGATGGCAAGAATCTGGTCATCTCACCCATCTCTGAGCCAAGCAAGGTCCGAGACGTGAGAAAGGCATACAAGGCGGTCAAAAAGCGGTTCGGTCGGGCACTCAAGCGATTGGCGGACTAATGCTGCCACGCTTCCGCTCCCTCGCGGAAGTCCTTGAGTTCCACGAGAATCTGGTCAAGTCGTTCGGGGGCAGACCCGGAGTCCGGGACCTGGGCCTACTCGAGTCGGCCGTGGCCATGCCGCAGAGCGGGTCGGAGGGCACATTCTTCCACTCACTGATGGGAACAAGCGGACAGCCTTGACCGCGGCACTCGTGTTTCTTGAACTGAACGGCTTTGCCGTGTTGGGCGGAGAATCTCAATTAGAGGCAGCCACTTGAAAACTTGCCTCTGGAACGATGGGCAAGGAGGGCTTCGCATGCCAGCTGAAGTTACAGAGGCCTGGCAGCAGCGCTGGCGAGCCTGGATAAGAACCGCAGAGCGCCCTCGAAGCCCAGGAAGGGCTCGTCTTTCAGGAAGTGCGTGTAGTCGGAGGGGTAGCCGAACTCAAGCCAAGGCACTTGGGGTTGGATGAACTCGATGGCCATGGTCGAGCCCACCAGGAGGTCAGCGTCCTTCTTCGAGAGCCCGCACCAGGTCTGCTCCACTTCGTGCTGGTAGGGCGCGAAGGTGGTGTTGGGCTTGGCTGACATGGTGTCGCGGACGGCTTGAGGCACGTGGCCTGGGTCAGACAGGAGGATCATGCCAAAGAGCTTCCCGCCCTGCTCTTCGACCATCTCGGCGAATCCCCGGCCGTGGTGGGGGTCTCCTGCAAAAGCGAACCTGCGGCCTTGGATGCCGTCCTTGCCCAGCCAAGCCAAGCGCGGAGACAGGGTTTTGAGCTCTTCCTTTATGTATGCGGAGGCCTTGGCTTGCTTGCCGGTCTCCTTTGCGATCTGCTCGATGAAGCGCTGGGTCATGGAAAGGCCAAAGGGGAGCTCAGCTTCTATGAGCTTGGCGTTGAGCCTTTCAGCGAGGGTTTTGCCTGCTTTGCGGCCGTGGGGCAGGGAGATGATGGTGCCGGCATCCTTGATGGCGCGAAGTCTTTCAAAAGAACCGCCTGAGAGCCAGATGGACACAGGGTCGAGTCCCAAGGCTCGGAGCATCCGCTCCAGCTCCTTCACATTGCCCTTGTGGTCGCCTTCGTTGCGGCCCATGAAATGGCCGACCACGCCGACCTTCTCGGGCTTGGGTCTGGCGTCTGAGAGGTCCATGCCAAGGGCCAGGGTCTGCAGGAAAGAGGCGTAGCCGTCGAGCCAATCTCCGGACAGGCCGGTCTGCGGGGGGATGAGAAAGGCGGGCTTGGAGGACTTGGGGAAGACTTCCCTAAGGATGCGGTCGTAGTCAGTGCCTACGATGGTGCACATGGGGATCGAGCCCATGAAGACGGCGGCGCAGCGCGGACGGCCGGCGATGCGCTGGAGTCCTGCCTTGATCTGACTTTCGATGTTGCCTGCGACCTTGAACACGTCCACGCCTGTGTAGTGCACGCGGTGCTCGCCTTTGCATGAGAGCAGGGTGGAGAAGAGGTCGTGCCTGCCATGGACCTGCTCGGCCTTGGCCCTGATGCAGTCAGGACCGTCTCCCAGGAAGAACGCGTCTGAGACAGCGTTCAAGGCCAGGAACGCGCCGTGCAGATAGGGCGGGTCGATGCGGATGCCAAGGCGCTCAGGCATCTTCCCTCCCTTCGATGCCTGCGAGGTGGCTGGAGTAGCGGCTGTAGAAGGGCATGCCGCAGGCTCCAAGGAGTCTTTGCAGAGAGCGCAGGGCGCCGTCCAAGCCCATCTCGAAATCCTTGCTGGAGAAGCGGGCCTTGCCGGCCTTGGTCAGGCGCCAGTCAAAGAAGATGTCGGAGTAGACAGCCTGGAAGCTCCCTTGCCTGAGGGCTTCCGCGAGCTCAGCAGGGGTGCGGAAGGTCGAAAGGGTCATGTCCTTGCCTTCAGGAGCTTCCACGCCTTCGGCATGGGGGTCGTGGTAGAGGATGTCCACGCCGAAGCCCATCTCCTGGAGCATCCTCATCAAGGGCGGGCCTTGGCCGTGGCGCAGGGCCCAGAGCCTGGGCAGGGTGTTGTCAGCTGCCACAAAGGCCACGCGCATGCCGAAGGCCTTCTTGCGCATGGCATCCCAGACCGGGCCTGCCGAGGAGACCTTCCTGTCCCACGCCTTGGCAAAGGCTGCTTCCTTGCCAGCGGCCTTGGCGATGGATTCGTAGCAGGCCTTGGTGCCTTCGATGCCATAGGGAGCTTTGACGGTGAGCACCGGCCTTGGGCCCTTGGACAGGAGCTCGTGGAGCTTGGCCTGATACGAGGTGGCTTCGCAGAAGATCTGCAATCGGGCTTTGGGGAGCTTCGCCACCGCCGGGAACTCGACATCCGGGAAAAGGCTCAGGTTCACTGAGAGCCCCAGCTCTTTTAAGAACGGCACGAGCTGGGCTTCCCTGTAATCCGTGGGGAAGTGGAAGAGGTTGACCGCGTCCGGGTCCGGGGTCTGGTCGAAGAAGCCCGGCTTTCCGATGGTGGAGCGGAAGTAGTCTCCGAAGTTGTCGAGCAGGTCGCGGTCGCGGTGGCTCCAGCGGATGGTCTTCTTGCCGCTGGCTGTCTCCATGCGGCGGCCGACCTCCGCGAAGTCCTCGCCCATGACGATGGTGGTGCAGAAGTGGTTGAACACCACGAACTGAGCGTCCGAGGCTTTGGCGCGCTCCGCTACCGAGGAGACGAGGGCGTCGGCCTTCTCGGCGGGGCCGAGCACCATGTCGCGTTCCGAGAGCTCCATGATGACGCCCTTGCGGAAGACCGCCGCTCCGAAGCTGTCGGAGGGCACGCGCATGGGATAGGCGAAGAAGGACCACTTGCGCGGGTCATTGCCTGCCCATGAGTAGAGGCATTCCCGGTCAGAGTAGCGGGCGTAGACGGTATCCTTCATGCTGAGCTCAGGATAGCCCAGCAGGACCTCGAAGTCCTGGTCCCCGAAGAAATTGCGCCAGCCTGCTTCGAGCAGGTTGATGGGGCCTGCTGCCAAGGGCACCATGAGCCGGGATTCCGCAGGCCCGGTGGGCTCGACCTCGGCAAAGGTCTCAGGGTCCTTCCTGATGAGGGCCAGGATGTCCTGAAGGCTGAGGGGCCCAAGGCGCAGCGACATGGCCTTGAGGAAGCGCTCCAGCGCCGGGCTGGAATCTCCGTCAGGAGCCAGGCCGAGGTTCCGGGTCTTGGCCAGGGCTGTGGGGTCGTCCTTGGCTACCAGGCAGAAGGCCAGACGCTGGCCGGCCTTGGGGCTGACAAGTCCCAGCCGGATGTTGTCCTCTCCCAGGCTGCACAGGGCCTGGAGCTTCCAGCCGGAAGTCTGAGCATCGAGGCCCAGGGCCCGAGCCATGGCCTTGAGCGCAGTCCTGCCTGCGACCAGGTGGGTCCTGGGAGCTTCCTTCACCAGGTCTCCTGGAACGCCTTGCCATCCATGGGCGTGGGCAAGGGGCAATCCTTGGCCTGGACCTTGAGCAGGGTCTCTGCCAAAGACTTGATGGCCTTGGAGAATCCGCAAGAGGGGGAGCGCTCCACCGCGGTGCCTTGCCTTGAATACTCGGCTTCGCGGACCGCCGGGTCGCGAGGCAGGAACCCGAGCACGCGGGTGTTGATGCGCTCGGCGAAGCGCTCCACGATGCCGCGGTCGGATGAAGGGTCGCGGAGGTTCACGACGAGCCCGGCCAAGGCTGCGCCGTCTCCGGCATACGCGCGGATGGACTTGGCCAGGTTGTTGGCTGCATAGAGGGACATCAGCTCTTCAGAGACCAGGACCGCGACTTTCTCCGCGATGCCGCGGCGCAGGGGCGCGGCAAAACCTCCGCACACGATGTCCCCAAGCACGTCGAAGACCGCCACGTCGTAGCGGCCTGACTCGAGGATGGCCAGGCCTTCGAAAGCCTCGAGCATGAGCGCGATGCCGCGGCCGGCGCAGCCGAATCCCGGCTCCGGGCCGCCGGCTTCCACGCAGTCGATGCCAAGACGGCCGCGCACCACGAGCTGCTCCGCTGTGAGGGGGGGCAGATCCCTGATGCCTGTCACGCGCTGGTGCTTCTCCAGGAAAGTCTCAGCCAGGCCTCCTGGCACGAGCGAGACTGCTGAGTCGTGCTTGGGGTCGCAGCCCACGTGGAGCACGCGCAGGCCCTTCTGGGCGTAGACCACGCTCAAGCCTGCGGCGACCGTGGACTTGCCGATGCCGCCTTTGCCGTAAAGGACTATTTTTTCCATGGGATACGCTGGCGCCAGGGATTAACCAAATTTACTTGCTCGGAGGGCAAGTGGATTCGGTCGATCCCTGGCGCCATCACAGGCATACGGGTTGTTCCTTCTCGTAGAAGGAGAAACAGCCCCTGCACGCCGGCAGGAGCTTCTGGTAGACCCTGCGGCGCAGGGCGCGAGCTTCAGGCCCGTCCCAGATCTTGGCAAACGCCTGGTCCTTGAGGTTCCCGAGGATGACATCCGGGCAGGTCCACACGTCTCCGTTCGGGAAGAGGTTGACCTGTCTCCAGGGGCCTTCGCAGAAAGCGCGGCCCAAGCCCTGCTTGCGGCCCGCGTAGTAATCCCTGAGGGCCTTGACCCCTTGCAGGTCGATGTTGAAGCGGCTCTGGGGGAAGCGCTTGCGCAGGGCCTTGAGGGTCCGGTCCAGGCCCGCGTAATCCATCTTCCTGACAGGATAGCCGTAGCCCTTCCAGAGGTCGAAGCCCAGGCCGAACTCCGAGGAGAGGACGGCTTTCTGGTCCTTCAAGACCTCCGGCTTGTTCGAGATGAGGTGCATGAAGAGGATCTCATCGAACCTGATGCCTTCTTCGTCGAAATGGTCCATGAGCTCCAGGAGGTGGGCTCCGTTGGAATCGAAGACCTCGCAGAGCAGGCGCAGGACCGGCCTTCCGCCGGGCGCGTCAGCCAGGGCCTTGAGCCCGCGGATGAGGGCCGAGCCATGTCCCGGCGGGCCCATGCCGAGCTTCTCTCTCATGGCCGGGGTGCATGCGATGGAGATGCTCACCTGGTCGAAGAGGGCGGCCACGCGTTCCGCGTGGCGCTCCAGGTAGACTCCATTGGTGGTGAGGATGGTCTTGATCCCGTGACTGCGGCCGCGCTCGGCGAGGGGAGCCCAGCGCCGGGTCATGAGGGGTTCTCCTCCGGAGATGTTGAGGTACTCGGGCTTGAAGGCCGCGGCTTCGTCTATGAAAGTCAGGAGCCGCGAGAGCGGGGCGGGCTTTGATATCCTGGCCAGGAAGTCCCGGTGGAGGCAGGCCCCTCCACGCCCCCACATGGTGCAGGCCCGGCAGCGCAGGTTGCAATCCATGCCTGCCATGAGATAGACCTCGCCGATGACCGCGCTGCGGAACGGGTCCTTGGGGTCGAGGCCCATGCGGCTGAGTCGGCGGATGAGGCCGCGGCGGTCCGTGGGTTCGCCTTTCATCGGACCGGAGCCTCCGTCCAGAAGCGCTTCATGCGCTGGCCCACGGCCAGGTTGTTGAGCAGGATGGCTCGGGCCTCGGGTTCCAGGCGCGCTCTCCTGATGCGCTCGAGCTGGCCTGTCCTGGTCATGGAACGGCCTGGCAAGCGGGCCATGGTCTTGATGCTGCCGCTGCAAAACGCCGCTTGAAGCCCAGGCCAGAGCTTCTCGAGCACGATGGCCGTGCCCACGAAAAGGGTGCCGTCCGTGTCCACCAGGTGCTGGGGGCTCAAGACCACGGGTTCAGCCTTGCCCCCGCGGTTGTAGAGCTCGACTCCAGAGGCTTGCGCGATCTCGCGGGCCTTGCGGAGCTGGTCTTCCAGGCATGCCAGGCTCGCCTCGTCCCAGAGCACGCCCAGGCCGTAGGCGATCTGGAGGCAGCGCACTCCTTCCTTGACCAGGAAAGCCGTGTTCCCGGCCAGCTTGGGAGCGGACTCCGGGGTGACCACGAGATTGACGAAGCATCTGTTGCCCGAGGCAAGGAGTCCTTCGAGGTTCCGGCGCAGGCGGGCCCAGCCGGGAGCGCCCATGGACCTCTGGGATGTCTGGCTCTCGCGGCTGCCGTCCATGCTGAGCATGACTCCGACCCCCAGCCTGGCCAGCTCGCGGGAGCGGCTCGGGGTCAGGAGCAGGCCATTGGTGGTCACGACCTGGCGAAGGTCCCGGTCCGCGGTTCTGGAGCGGTCCGAGGCATGGGAGGAGATCTTGAGCAGAAGGTCGTATTCGAGGAGAGGCTCTCCGCCCAGATACTGGAGCTCGAGCGGGCCGGACTCGAGGAGGAGGAGGTCCACTGCCTTGCGCCACACCTGGCCGGGGACAGGTCCTGGCCTGCGCTCCATGCGGCAATAGCCGCAGGAGAGCGGGCAGGCCCGCGTGATCATGAGGTCGAGGTTGAACGGTCCCGGGTCAGAGGCCATGGAACTCCGAGCTCCCGTGAAGCCGCAGGTATCGCCTCCAGACTCCCTCGCAGAGCTTGGCCTTGCCGCAGGCTTTGCAGGCAGAGGGCTTGGTCTTGAGCTTCTCGCAGCGCAGTCCGCGCAAGGACACAGGCTCGCCGGAAGGGGGGAGGAACTCGTCGAAGACGCGGCGGTTCTCCACGCTCGGGACCTGGTCATCGGACAGGAGGCACTCAGGGATGCCGAAGCTGGAGACCTCGATGCCCAGGGCTCCTGCGGCGGCCGAGGCCTTGAGCACTGCCTGGGAGGCCTCTGTCATGGACGGGAGGTCCTTCCAGTCAGCAGTGCCCCAGCCGGGAGGAGAGGAGCCGAAGAGAAACGAGACCTTGCTGACCCCGTGGTCAGCGGTCCAGGCCAGCCACGCAGCCAGGCCGGACACGTTCTCCTTGCTCAAGTGCAGCCAGGCATGGACCTCTCCGCCGGCGCGTCTCCAGCGGAGCATGCCTGCCCTGGCCTGGACCAGGCTCCCTTGGACCTGGGTCGCTCGATCGTGGCGTGCCGGGTCAGAGGAGAAGAGGGGGACGATGACGCCTCGCGCCACGTCCTTGCGCAGGGAAGCGGTCAGGGCTTCCCAGAGCTTCTCCTGCCTGGGAGCGGCCAGGGGCCTGGCCGTGGTGTAGAACCACAGGCCGTGCATCTGGAGGACCAGGGCCTCCGCCAGGAGCTCGGCTGCGTCCTTGCGCAGGAAGGGCTCTCCACCGCCCAGCACCGTGCGCTCCGCGCGCAGGGAGGCCAGGGCCAGGAGCTTGGGCAGGACCGGGGCCCCCTCGCCGGGCCGCCTGAGCTCGCAGCAGCCGTTGACGCACCCTGCTCCTGCTCCCAGGAAGGTCGTGCGCGGCTGGAGCAGTCCTTTGAAGGCTTTGAGCTCGGCCAGGGTCCGCTCGCCGGTGTAAGGCGGTGCTCGGTGGTCGTCGCGCTCGTAGAAGCCCGCAGGGATGACGCCCTGCTTCTCAGCCAGGGCATGGAGCGCGGTGCCTGGGTAGACCTTGGTCGTGTGCACGAGCACGCGGTCAGGCTCGAGGCCGGCGCAGAACCCGGCTGTCTCGCGCACCGTGGCCGTGCTCTCGCCGGGATTCCCGACCATGAGCATGAGGGTGGCGGAGATGCCGGCGTCCCTGGTATCTTTCAGGGCAGGGCCCACCCGGTCGAGCTGCATCCTCTTGCCGATGCGCTTCTGGACCGCAGGGGAGCCGGATTCCAAGCCGTAGGCGATCTCGCGGCACCCGGCCCTGCCCATCTTCGCAAGCAGGCTCCGGCTCACGGCATCCGGCCTGGTCATGCAGATCCACTGAAGGCCCAGCTTGCTCCGGACGAGCCTGTCGGAGATCTCTCCAGCCCAGTCCTGGTCCAGGGTGAAGTAGTTGTCGCCGAAGACCATGCGCTTTTGAGCGTAGGTCTTGCAGAGGTGCTCGACCATGCCGATGAAGTAGCTCGGCGAGTGCCGCCGCACCGGGCCCTGGAAGGTGCTCATGGGGCAGAAGAGACAGCGGTACACGCATCCGCGCGAGCCCAGCACCATGAGCGCGCTGTGCATGGCCAGGCAGCGCCGGCCCGCGGCTGAGATGTGTCCTGCCAGGGCTTGCGCCTCGGGCCTGCTCCTGGCCTCAAGCTGGCCGGCCGCGTCGAAGAGGTGGAAGGCGGGATAGGGGAGGGAGTCCACGTCCTGGAAGGGACCCCGCGCCCCGGTGCGCCGGACCGCCCCGGCCTGACGGAACGCCAGGCCCCGGACCGAGGCCAAAGAGCGCCCGTCTGAAAGCGCTCCCACGAGCTCGAGGGCCGTCTCCTCCCCGTCTCCCACGGCCACGATGTCCGCCTTGCACCGGCCGAGCACGAACCCCGGCTCGAGCGTGGCCCAGGGGCCGCCCACCACGACCGTGGTCTTGGGAGAGGCCTTCTTGACCGCGTCCGCCATGGCCATGACGGTCCAGCGGTTGGAGCTCAGGCACGAGAGGCCGACGAGGTCAGGGCTCTCCGAGGCTGCCAGACGCGGGAGCTCGGCCAGGACCGCCTCCCTCTTCCAGAGGTCGTAGTCGCGGCCCGCCACGCGGTGGCCGGCAGCCTCGAGCACGGCTCCGATGAGGGAGAGCCCGTAGTGCGGCCCATAATAGGAGGGCGGCGGGTCCGGGTTCGGCGGGTTGATGAGGAGGATCTTCAATACATCATTCTATCACACTAGTGCTCCGACCGCCTGGTTTTTGCCCTTTCGGGAGCCCGGATTCGAGCCGGCTGCAAGGCGCGAGGAAGGAGAAGGCTGGACGCCTTCGACTGACGTCCCATTCCCATCGATCATCGGAAGGGACAGTCCCGCAGAGCGGGACGAGCAACGCGGCAGCCGGCGGAAGGCGGGCTCCCCCGCTGACAGATGAGAAGAGCATGCGAACTCGAAGGAATTCCTTGATAGCGGGGCCGGCCGATTTCGGCCTGCGCCTTCGTCGCTCGTCGGTCCCGGACGCTCGGTCCGCTCCCTCCTCGCTCCGCGGCTCGGCTCGAAATCGGCCGGCCGAAAGGGCAAAAACCAGGCGGTCGGAGCACTAGGAGTGTGTCCGAGTAATAGCATGCGCCTGCGCCGCTCGCCGTCGGAGCGAGCCGAGGCGCGAGGAACGACGATAGCCGTAGCTATCGGAGCGACGAGCAACGAAGGCGCAGCCCGACGGCGAGCGGCCCCTTCCAGCAGGAATTGCGCAAGCGTGGCTTGCGCAATTCCTAGAAGAACGGGGAAACTCGCTCCTGGCCGGCTGCTTTCTCACTCCTCCCTCACATGCCTCGGCATGCTCGGTCGTCGCTTGTCGCATCCGGCTCAGGCTCGGGTTTCGCAGGCGCATGCTATTACTCGGACACACTCCTAGAGGCAGGAGCCTGGATGCCGGATGTCGACGCCGGACTTGGAAGGTGACCAAAGTCATGGAAGTTCCGACGGGAAAAATGATAAAATGAACGTCCATGAAACTCCTCGGTATCCTCTTCCTCCTCCCCTTTGCCGCGACCTACGCCTCCGCCCAGCAGGACCCTGCCCGCGAAGTGCAGGACATCGAGCGCCAGACCTCCGAGCCGCGCCAGCGAAGACAGGCGCAGGACGAGATCGACCAGGCCGTGGAGGAGAACCGCAGGCGCCAGGTCGGCGAGAAGGTCCCTGAGGTCACCTATGAGCAGGTCATGGCCGACCCGGACAACATCGAGCTCAACTACCGCTACGCCCTTACCCGGGTCGGCAAGGGAGACCTGCGCGCCGCGGCCTCGACCCTCGAGCGCATCCTCCTCGTGAAGCCCGACCTCCCCAAGGTCAAGCTCCTCTACGCCGTGATCCTCTTCCGGCTCGACAATCTCTCCGAGGCCGAGCGGCTCCTGGTCGAGCTCAGGAAGGAGGAGATGCCCGGGAGCCTGCGTGCCGAGATCGAGGACTATATCGGCCAGATACGGTCCCGGAGGCGGCGCGCCCACATGAGCGTGCTCGTGGGCGCGGGCATGGACTACGATGAGAACAAGAACGCGGCCCCGTCCACGGGCAGGCGCCTCTTCCTCGATACGCCCGTGGTGCTCTTCACCGGCACCCGGGAGAGCGACATCTCCGCCGTGATGATGGCCAACCTCGACGCGGACTACGACCTGGGCTTCCAGGCCGGGCATAAGGTCTTCGGGGGCTTGAGCTACTATCGCAGCGAGCAGGCCGACATGAGCAACCTCAACCTCCAGGTCTTCGGCGCGGACCTCGGCCTGGGCATCAAAGGCGGATGGGGCGAGTTCACCCCTTCGGTCGGGTTCACGCACCTCCTCCTGGCCCAGACCACCTACATGCGCGGCCACTCGGTCAAGGGCCGCTTCGACCGCAAGCTCGGCAAGGCCTTGAGCGCCTACCTGAACCTGGGCTATGACCGGCAGGAGTTCACCCGCACCCAGGTCGTGCCCTCCGGTCCCCAGCGCACGGGCGACAAGTTCAACCTGGGCGCGGGCCTGACCGTGGGCCTGGCGCCTGCGCACAAGCTGAGCCTGAGCTTCGAGCACACCCGCACCGGCGCGCTCGAGCCTTTCAACAGCTTCGACCGGGAGGCCATCACCCTGGGCCACACCTGGCTGCTCGGCAAGGGCCAGTTCCTGCTGGCGTCCGGCACGGTGAGTTTCGACCGCTACGACCGCGCCGAGCGCGTCATCAGCCAGCGCATCCGCATGGACGACACGGTGCGGGCCCGGGCCACGTACGGCCTGCCCATGAGCATGCTCTGGAAGCCCATGAAGGGCTTCACCTGGACCGCTTCCTACGAGTACTTCCAGTCCTTCGCCAACATCGAAAGCTACGGCTACACGAACAACAAGTTCTCGACCATGATGACGTACAAGTGGGACCTCTGAGGATAAAAACATGAAGAATCTCCGCCTCGCGCTAAGGAAAATCTCGGCCGCGTGCCTGGCCCTGCTGCTGGCCGGTCCGGCAGGGGCCGTGGGACCTGTCCTGACCCAGATCGGCGTGGCCGGGGCCGTGCGCGGCAAGGTCATGGCCTTCCCTCCCGCTGCGGTCCCCGCCAAGAAGGCGGTGGGCCGGGAGGTCGCCAGCGGCAAGCCCCTCTTCCTCAACGAGAAGGTCACGACCGATGCCAAGGGTCACATGCAGGTCATGCTCAAGGACGAGACCACGTTCACCCTGGGCCCCAACGCCTCCATGGTCCTCGACGAGTTCGTCTACGACCCGGCCTCGGGCGCGGGCGAGGTCACGGCTTCCGTGACCAAGGGCGCGTTCCGCTTCGTGACCGGCAAGATCGGCGCCAAGGACCCGTCCAAGGTCAAGGTCAAGTTCCCGACCGGCACCATGGGCATCCGCGGCACCATCGTGGCCGGCATGGTCAACGACGACGGCTCGACCACCGCGATCCTGCTCGGTCCCGGCGCGGACAACAACGCGGGCGAGCGGCCCGGAGCGTTCAACCTGGGCAATGACGCGGGCTCCGTGGACGTGACCCAGCCGGGCTTCGGCTCGACCATGAACTCCAACGACGCGCCGCCCACGCCCCCGACCATCATCCCGTCCGGGCAGCTGGGCGCCATCATGGGCGCCCTGGCCCCGCCCGAGGAGCAGGCGAGCTCCGGCGAGGGCGACGGCGGCGGGACCGCGTCTTCCGCCTCCAGCGGGGACACGGCTTCCGGCGACGGCTCGGGAGACGGTTCCGCGACTTCGGGCGGGGACACTGCATCCGGGGACGGGGCCACGGTGACCGGGGAAGCGACCGGAGAGACCGCAGGCGGGGGCGACATGCTGGGCGGCGGCATGGACGCCGGCTCGACCGGGGGGAGCGACGTGACCTCCCTGGCCGGGCAGGACACGGCCGGAGCCGCGGCCACGGTCGCTGAACTGGGGAGCTTCGCGACGGTGACGGACGTCTCGAACGCGATCACGGAGACGGCGTCTGCCGACAGCGGAGACACCGCCGTGACCGACTCGGCCGTCGTCGTCGCGGACGGGCCCTCGACCTGGGACGACGTGCGCACCGTCGAGGCCGGGGTCGGCCGCTACGGCGGCATCGGCTTCTTTACCCCCGCCCTGTGCAGCGGAGCCGCGTGCGGCGGCCCCAAGGGGTTCGTCGCCTATCTCCTCGAGCTCGATTTCGGGGCGCAGACCTATTCCGGCGGCGCCTACCTCTGGCTGCGCGACGACGCCACCGCGACCGCGGTCGACGACTTCACCATGGTCAAGGACGAGAGCTACGCCGGCTTGTCCGGTCTCGCCGCCGGCACCGGGACCTCGGAATCCGGCGCCTTTGCCGTGGATTTCTCCCTGAACAACGTCAACGGGGCAGCGGCTGCCGAGCTCAGCCTGACCGCCTATTACGACGAAGAAGGCACCACCACGGGAAGCGGGGCCTACTCGGCCGGCCAGGCCGGGATCCTGGCGGACACCACCTGGGAGGGCGTGCTGGCCATCCCCAGCGGGGTGGGCGTGTTCGCCGGCGCAGGACCCATCTCCCTGACCCAGTGCAACAGCGGCGCCTGCGTGGACCCCAGGGGCATCTTCGCCTATCTGCTGCGCATCGACTTCGGGATGCAGACCTACGGCGGAGGCCAGTCCGGTGTCTCTTACATCCTCTCGGACTCCCTCACCGGGGTCAATGTCTGGGGCGAGTTCATGACCGCGGAGACCAGCTACGCCGGGTCCTCCGGCGTGCCCGCCATCCAGACGAGCGATGTCAACCTGACCGTGGATTACACGCTCAAGAGCGTGGACGGCGTCGCTGGCGCGGGGTTGGACGCGTCGGCGGCCTACAACGACGGCGTCACCATCGGAAGCGGCTTGTCCTCGGCCGGGCTGAGCGTCTCGGACGGCTTTGACTCGCTCTGGAGCTCGATTAAGGCCATCCCCAGCGGGCTGGGGGTCTTCCAAGGGGGAGGCGAGTTCAACCTGACGAACTGCGGGGAGGGGGCGTGCTCGGCTCCGACCGGGTCCTTCGACTACCTGGTCTACATCGACTTCGCCAACCAGCAGTTCGGAGGAAACGGCTCGGTCGCCAGCTTTCACGCCGCTGATCCGGGGACAGGCATCGAGATCGCGGACTCCATGGAGATCTGGGCGGAGAGCTATGCCGGGAGCTCGGGCGAGGCCTTGCTCGGCGGCTACAACTCGGATTGGTTCTATTCGGAATACGGCTACTTTTCCATGGACTTCAGCCTCAAGGACGTCCAGGGCGTCTCCGCCGCGGGCTTGACCGCCTACGCTTACTATAATGACGGCGCCACCACGGGCTACGGTTGGGACAGCTCCCTGAGGGAGAGCGTCTCGGATTGGACCGCGGTGAACGCCGTCCCGACCGGGACCGCCTGGTTCGCGGGCGCAGGACCCTTCTATCTCGACTCGTGCATGGATAACGTCTGCTATGCCCCCACCGGCGGATTCCGCTACGCCCTCCTGTTGGACTTCGCCAACAAGACCTACGAAGGCGGAGCCTGGGTCTGGGCCGAGGATGCGCAGGCCTGGACCTCGGTCAACGATCAGGTGGGCATCGACCCGACCCCGTTCCCGGCCGAAGGCAACGGCGTCATCAGCGCGAACTCGATGTCCGGTTACCTGACCGCGACCTTCTCCTTGAAGGACCTGGCCGGCGTCCCTGCCATGGGCGCGGCCGCCTCGGTCTACTACTACGACAACGACTGGACATCCGGTTACGGCGGTGCTGCTTCCTCCCGCTCCGAGCCTTTCGCGGACGGCGCCGCTGCCTGGGCCGATGTGCTCAGCCTGCAGGCCGGGTCCGGCCGCTTCGGCGGCGCGGGTCCCTTCACGCTCACCCAGTGCAACGGCGGGGCGTGCGTCGCTCCCGACGGGTTCTTCGCCTATCTCCTCAGCGTGGACTTCGGGGCCAAGACCTACACGGCCTCGGCCTACGTGGAGGCCACGGACGTTCAGACCGAGACCTCCATCAAAGACCACCTCTCCATCCCGGAGACCAGCTTCGCCGGCTCGAGCGGGGGCGCGAACATCTCAGGGACCTCCCTCACCGGCGACTTCAGCGTGGACTTTTCCCTTAAGAACGCCTGGGACCTGGCTGCCACGGGCCTGGACGTCAGCGCGGGC
The DNA here is from genome assembly GCA_016218545.1 of Elusimicrobiota bacterium. Taxonomy (GTDB): domain Bacteria; phylum Elusimicrobiota; class Elusimicrobia; order UBA1565; family UBA9628; genus JACQWX01. The sequence goes on along the minus strand of JACRDQ010000006.1, from coordinate 47,176 downwards.
TTCGACAACACCTTCACCCTGGGTTCTGGCTCGGCCTCAGGCCCCATGGCAGGCATGTACGGCTCCTCTTGGGACGCGCTCAACGGCATCTCGGAGGGCGGCGGCGTGTTCGCTGGCCGCGGCGCGTTCGGCCTGACCCAGTGCGGGGGCTCTCCGTGCACGGACCCCCGGGGCTACTTCGAGTACCTGGTCAAGGTGGACTTCGCCAACCTGCAGTTCGGCGGCAATGGCTCCAGGGCCATCCTCCAGGCCTTCGACCCGGGCGGCGAGTTCACCAGTCCTGTCTCGATCTTCGAGACGTTCGACATCACGCCCTCCAATTACGGCGGGTGGACCGGGGTGTCGAACATGTTCGACACCTACTACTCCGATACCGGGAACTCCTGGCTCAACTTCACCCTCGCGGACGTCGAGGGAGTCTCTGCCATGGGCTTGGATGTCCTGGCCTACTTCTATGATGGGAGCTCCGTGGGCAGGGGCTGGAGCTTCGCCTCGCGCTTCGACCCCTCGGACTTCGCCGCGGTGCAGGCCATCCCTGGCGGGGCCGGGTTCTTCCGGGGCGCTGGAGACTTCGTCCTCTCGAGGTGCAACTGGGGGCCTTGCGGCGACCCGGTCGGCCAGTTCAACTACGCGGTCTTCGTGGACTTCGGGGCCCAGGAGTTCGGCGGCCGCGGGTCCTTGGGCTGGGTCTATGCCAGCGACGAGCCCTTCTCGGGCGTGGTCGTGGCTGATTCCGTGGTCATCCCGCCCCAGCCCTACGGAGGGTCGTCCGGCGCGGCGTTCTTCCCCACGCAATTCTCGCCCTCCGGCAACCTGGGCATGGATTTCTCCCTCAGGGACGTGAGCGGCAGCGCGGCCATGGGGCTGGACGCGTCCGCGTACTTCAACGACGGCGGGAGCGTCGGGGCGGGCATGAGCTACGCCTCCCGCCAGGACGTGTCGGACTGGGCCGCGGTCCAGATCCTGACCGGGAAGGGCTGGTATTCCGGGGCAGGAGGCTTCAACCTCATCCAGTGCGGATATGCGACCTGCGCCAATGTCGGGCCCCTGGACACCGGGTACTTCCGCTACGGCCTGCTCGTGGACTTCGACACCCAGATGATCGGAGGGGGCCCTTCGGGGGTCTTTGTGAGCGCCTATCAGGACGCGTTCGGCACCGCGATCATGGATTCCGTCCATTTCCCTGCCACGGACTTCTCCGCGATGAGCGGGCCGGCGCAGCTCAACGTCATCTCTCCCAGCGGGAACCTGACGGTGGACTTCTCCCTGAAGGATGTCTCGGGCTTGGCCGCCCTGGGGGCGGAGGTGACCGCAGCCTTCGATGACGGGAACGGCAACCTGGCCTACGGTCATCTGTCCGGAAGCCCGGGATCGGTCCCGGCGCTCTCCGCGGCCGATGGGATCTCGACTTTCGACGACCTGCGCATCATCCAGGGCGGCGCCGGGCAGTACGCGAGCGGAGCCCAGCCGTTCACCCTGTCGGGATGCGACCTCGGTATCTGCGCTGGAGACGGGGGTCCGGATACCTTCGACTTCACCCTGGACGTGGACTTCGGGACCCGGCAGTACCGGCTCCAGTCGAGCATGCTGGCCGACGACACGGCTCTGACCGGCGGACAGATTTCCGGCACGGTCGACAGCGGCTTGGTTGATTTCGCAGGTCTGGCGGGTGCTGCCTCCATCCAGGGAGTCGATGGCAGCTATTCGATCGACGTCGACCTTAGGAACGCCGGCGGGGCGGCGGCCGCGCTGGCTGACGCCGCGGCGAACTTCGACGACGGCGCGAGCATCCTGGGCAGCGGGAGCGTCACGGACGTCCCTCTCGTGATCGCTGAGGGGAGCGTAGGAGGCGGAGGACCGAACTAAGACGCTCGACGTCCGAGACCGCCCCGCGGGGATTCCCCGCGGGGCGGTTTGCTTTTCGGACCGCTAAATAGAAGAATAGGCCGATGGGCCTGCGCGACCTCGAGACCACGATCCCGGATTTCTCCAAGCTCAAGAAGGTCGTGCCCCTCGCCCAACTGCGGTCCAGGTGGGAAGCCCGCCAGAGAGGAGCCTTGAGCCGCTGGCTCTACATCGTCGTTCCGTGGGTGATCCTCTTGGTCTGCGCCGGAGCGCGCCTGGCCCAGCCCCCGGCCATCGAGGAGCTCCAGAACAGGTTCTTCGACCACTACCAGAGGCTCAGGCCCAGGCCTTACGAGGAGGCGCCGGTCCGCATCGTGGACCTCGACGACGAGACCTTGAAGCGCCTCGGCCAATGGCCCTGGCCCAGGACCCTGGTGGCCAGGCTCGTGGAGCGCCTCACGCAGAGCGGAGCCTCGGCCGTGGCCTTCGACATCGTCTTCGCCGAGCCTGACCGCACCACGGCTTCGCGGATGCTGCCCCTCTGGCCCCAGACCCAGGGGCTCCGGGCGGTCCGGTCAGCGCTCTTGGCCCTTCCCGACCACGACCGGCTCCTCGGCCAGGAGCTCTCCCGGTCGCCCGTGGTCCTGGGCGCGGTCCTGACCGCCGAGTCCAACGCGTCCGTGCCCGTGGTGAAGGCGGCCTTCGGCTTCTCCGGAGAGGACCCCGCGCCCTATGTCATCCCCTTCGACGGAGCGGTCAAGAACCTCCCCGTGCTCGAGGAGACCGCGGCGGGCTCGGGGGCCTTCAACTCCATCACGGACTCCGACGGCATCATCCGCCGCGTCCCCCTGGTCTTCAGGGTGGGCGAGACCCTGGTGCCCTCCCTGGCTGCCGAGGCCTTGCGCGTGGCCCAGGGCGCCTCGACCATCGGCATCAAGACGGCCGGTTCGAGCGGCGAGGCGAGCTTCGGGGCGCGCACGGGCATCGCGAGGATCAAGATCGGGAAGCTCTCTGTTCCCACGGATGAGAACGGCCGCCTCCTGCTCTACTACACGCGCCCGGCTTCCGGCAGGACGATCCCGGTGTGGGAGGTCATGGACAAGGGCTTCGACCGCTCCAGGCTCGACGGCTGCATCGCCGTGGTCGGCACGAGCGCCGCGGGCTTGAAGGACCAGAGAGCGACTCCCCTGAGCCCCATGGCTCCGGGCGTGGAGGTCCATGCCCAAGCCCTGGAGCAGATGCTCCTGGGCCGCTTCCTGGAACGGCCGGATTGGGCGGACGGGGCCGAGGTCGTGTACCTCGTGGTCCTGGGAAGCCTGCTCATCCTGCTCCTCTATAAATTCGGCGCGGGGTGGGGGCTGCTCATCGCGGGTTCGGCCGCGGTCGGCGCCGGGGTGCTGTCGTGGCTCGCGTTCACTCGCCTGGGCTGGCTCCTGGACGCGGTCTATCCGGCAGCGGTCATCCTGGTCATCCACGCCTTCGTCACGGTGATGAGCTACCTGCGCAGCGAGGGGGAGCGCCGCCGCGTGCGCGGGGCCTTCAGCCGCTACATGTCCCCGGTCCTGGCGGAGCAGCTGGCCGCGCACCCGGAGAGGCTCAAGCTCGGAGGCGAGTCGAAGGTCATGACCTTCCACTTCTGCGACATCGCCGGGTTCTCCACCATCTCCGAGTTCTACGACCCGCAGGGACTCATCCAGTTCCTCAACGGCTTCCTCACGCCCATGACCGAGATCATCCTCGAGAACCACGGCACCGTGGACAAGTACATCGGGGACTGCATCATGGCGTACTGGAACGCGCCCTTGGACGACCCGGACCATGCCCAGCACGCGCTCTTCGCGGCCCTGGGCATGCACGCGGCCCTCAGGGGGCTCAACGAGGAGCGCAAGGCCGCGGCCGAGGCCGCGGGCGCGAAGTTCGTGCCGGTCAGGATCCGGACGGGCCTCAACACCGGCTCCTGCATCGTGGGCAACATGGGCTCGGAGCACCGATTCGACTACTCGGTCATCGGAGACGACGTGAACCTGGCCTCGCGGCTGGAGGGGGCCAACAAGTTCTTCGGCACCGACATCATGGCCAGCGAGACCACCATCCAGCACGCTTCCGGAGCCGTGGAGGCGCGGGAGCTGGGGCGGGTCAGGGTGGTGGGCAAGGCCGTCCCCATCCGGGTCTACCAGCCCCTGGCGCGCAAGGGCGCGCTTCCGGAGGATTGGAAGAAGGCCCTGCCGCGCTACGAGGAAGGCGTCGCCCTCTACAACGGCCGGCAATTCGAGCGGTCCCTGGCGGCCTTCCGGGAGGTCCTGGCCGTGTTCCCTGAGGACGGGCCGAGCTTCTTCTACGCCAAGACCATCGCCGAGCACATCAAGGAACCGCCTCCGGCAGATTGGGACGGGGTCTTCAACCTCTCCTCTAAATAAGCGGGTCCCAAGCCCGGGCATGACGGTCGTCATCTGCGCGTATGCGGGGCGAGGGCTTTTTATGATAGTATCAATGGTCGAAACACCTGATATAGAGATCCCATGGGATATAAGAGACCCATCCCCACGCACCTCGAGTGCCCTTTTGAGCCGGAATACCACTGCCGTGACTGCGACTGCAAGAAGCGCTGCTTCTTCAACTTCCTGTCCCCGGACTCGCTCAAGCGCTTCAAAGCCGAACGCCGCATGCGGCTCTACAAGGCCCACCAGCTCATCTTCAACGAGGGCGACCAGCCGCAGGGCATGCACATGCTCTGCGTGGGGGACGTCAAGCTCGTCAAGTCGGACGCGCACGGCCGCGAGCTGACGGTCTCCTACCTCTCCTGCGGGGACCTCGTGGGCGACGCGCCGTTCTGGGCGGGCGGCCATTACTGCTCCTCGGCCGAGACCCTCCGGGAGTCCGTGGTGTGCTTCCTGCATCGCGGTCTCGTCGAGTACCTCGAGCGCGCGGAGCCCGAGTTCGGCCGCAGATCCCTGCAGCGCATCAGCGTCAGCCTCTGCCGGTGCATGGACCGAGTGGTCGGCATGGCCTTCAAGTCCGCCGAGGCGCGGCTGGCCGCGTTCCTGCTCGCGCTCAAGCAGCCTCCCGTGTCGAATTCCTCCCTCCCGTGCCATCTCAAGCCCGCCTACAGCCGGCGCGAGATCGCGGACAACCTCGGCCTCTCCCCGGAGACCGTCATCCGGGGCCTCTCGGCCTTCCAGCGCCGGGGCCTCATCCGCGTCTCGGGCAAGAGCATCGACGTCAAGGACAAGTCCGGCCTTGAATCGGTCGCTGCCGAGCGTTGATCCCGCCGCTCCCTCCATGACGGAAATCATGCGTCCGGTTGTCCCGGGTCATGGCGAGGGGCGTTTCCAAGCAATATAGTGTATTTGATGCGCTGCCCCGTGACCTTTTTCCAGAGAGCTTTGCCTGCGGTCCTTCTGCTGTGGCTGGCTGCCGCGCCCGCCGCCGGCCAGGAGAGCTCGGAGTGCCTGGGCTGTCACGGAGAGGCTTCCTTCTCCGCGGAACGGGACGGCAAGACCGTGTCCCTGCACGTGGTCGGAGACCGCTTCGAGGCCTCGACGCACGGGAGCCTGGGCTGCGTGGCCTGCCACGCGGACCTGCAGGGCGGCAAGAAGGAGCACCCGGGGAGCGTGGACCGCGTCGCCTGCGGCTCCTGCCACGCGGAGGAGCAGAAGAAGTACGCCGAGAGCCTGCACGGCAAGGCCAAGGCGCGCGGGGACAAGCTCTCACCCTCCTGCGCCAACTGCCACGGCAAGCACGACATCGTGCCGGTCTCGGACCCCGACTCGGCGGTCTCGCCCTTGCGCATCCCCTACGTCTGCGGCTCCTGCCACCAGGAGGGGAGCACGGTCCAGCGCCAGCGCGAGATCCACCAGAGCCGCATCCTGGAGAACTACTCCGAGAGCATCCACGGCGAGGGCCTTCTGCGCAAGGGTCTCAAGGTCTCGGCGCAGTGCGCCTCCTGCCACACCAGCCACAGCATCCTTCCCCACACGGACCCGCGCTCCTCCATCGCCAGGGCCAACGTGGCCAAGACCTGCGAGAAGTGCCACAGCCAGATCGAGCTCACCCACCGCAAGATCATCGACGGCAGGCTCTGGCAGAGCCGGCCGGACGTCATCCCCGTGTGCGTGGACTGCCACCAGCCGCACAAGGTGCGCAAGGTCTTCTACGAGCAGGGCATGGCCGACCGGGACTGCCTGCGCTGCCACGGCAAGCCGGACCCGTCCGGGAAGAAGGGCCTCCAGGTGGACCACGCCGAGCTCCAGGGCTCGATGCACCGCCGCGTCGCCTGCGCCCAGTGCCACGTCGGAGTCACGCCGTCGAAGTCCCGGCCCTGCGCCACCGTCGCCGCCAAGGTCGACTGCGGCGTCTGCCACAGCAGCCATGCCGAGCTCTTCCGGTCCAGCATCCACGGCAAACTCCTCGCCAAGGACAGCCCCAACGCCCCGTCCTGCGTGGAGTGCCACGGCACCCACGGGATCCTCGGCCGGACCGACCCGAAGTCCGCGACCTTCGCCATGAAGGTCCCGGCCCTGTGCGCCCGGTGCCATCGCGAGGGCGAGAAAGCGGCGCGCCAGTACAAGGGCAAAGAGCACGACATCACCACCCACTACGTGGAGAGCATCCACGGCAAGGGCCTGCTCAAGAGCGGCCTGACGGTCACGGCCACGTGCTCCAGCTGCCACACGGCCCACGGCGAGCTTCCCGCCGCGGACCCGGCATCGACGGTCAACCCGGTCAACATCGCCGTCACCTGCTCGCGCTGCCACCACGGGGTCTACGAGGAGTACGCGGCCAGCGTGCACGCCCCCGGCCCCAAGGACAAGGCGGACCGGCCCAAGCCCGGGTGCAGCACCTGCCACACCGCGCACACCATCAAGCGGACCGACGTGGGCAATTTCAAGCTGGAGATCATGGGCCGCTGCGGCAAGTGCCACCGGGAGGTCTCGGCGACCTACTTCGAGACCTACCACGGCAAGGTGTCCCAGCTGGGCTACGGCAAGACCGCCAAGTGCCACGACTGCCACGGCAACCACGCCGTCTTCCCGGTCGGAGACGCGCGCTCCACCCTGAGCAGGCACAACATCGTCGACACCTGCCGCAAGTGCCACCCGGGCGCCACGCGGCGCTTCGCCGGATACCTGACCCACAGCACCCACCACGACCGGCACAAGTACCCGCTGGTCTTCTGGACCTTCTGGCTGATGACCGGCCTCCTGGTCGGGACCTTCACGGTCTTCGGCGTGCACACCCTGCTCTGGGCTCCGCGCGCGTTCCAGGCCAGGCTCCAGCGGCCGCCCAAGCCCCACGACCCCTCGGCTCCCCAGGTGGTGCGCTTCACCCCGCTGGAGCGGGGCCAGCACGCCGTCATGATCGTGAGCTTCATCACCCTGGCCTTCACCGGGATGATGCTCAAGTTCTCCTACACCGGCTGGGCGGGCGCCCTCGCCCACTTCCTCGGCGGTTTCGAGAGCGCGGGCTTCATCCACCGTCTGGCCGCGGTGGTCATGTTCGGGCTCTTCATGACGCACCTCTGGGACCTGCTCAAGCGCAAGCTCCCGGCCGCCGGCGGGGTCTTCGGCCTGCTCTTCGGGCCCAACACCATGATCCCCACCCTGCGCGACGCCAAGGAGGCCCTGGCCACGGTCCTGTGGTACGTGGGGCGGGGACCCCGTCCCGAGTACGGCCGCTGGACCTACTGGGAGAAGTTCGACTACTTCGCGGTGTTCTGGGGCATCGCCATCATCGGCTCCACGGGCCTGACCCTCTGGTTCCCGGAGCTCGTGACCCGCGTCCTGCCGGGTTGGGTCCTCAACGTGGCCACCATCATCCACAGCGACGAGGCCCTGCTCGCCGTGGGCTTCATCTTCACCATCCACTTCTTCAATACGCATTTCCGGCCGGACAAGTTCCCCATGGACATGGTGATCTTCACGGGCTCCGTCCCCGCGGAGGAACTGAGCTACGACCGGCCCGAGGAGTTCCGGAGCCTGGAGGCTGCGGGCGGCGTCAAGAGCAAGCTCGGCCCCGCGCCCTCCGTCGAGTTCGTGAAGTGGGCCAGGGTGTTCGGGTTCGCGGCCCTGGCCGCCGGCCTTACCCTGGTGGTGGGCATCGTCTCCGCCATGCTCTTCTCCTATAAATAGAGGTGTCGCGATGAACATGACTGTCTTCAACGCGTCGTTTGCGGCCTACGGGGCCTCCCTCGTGGTCTTCGCCGGAGCCTACCTCTTCGTCAAGCCGGGCTGGCGTACCGGGGGCCGCTGGCTGCTCGCGTTCGCCTGGCTCCTGCAGACCGCCTTCCTCGTCCTGCGCTGGAAGGAGGCGGGGCACGCCCCCCTGGCCAACCAGTTCGAGTCCCTGGCGTCCATGTCCTGGGGCCTGACCGGCATCTCCTTCTTCTTTCAGCGCAAGGAGAACGAGGCATGGCTTGCGCCCGGGGTCTCGGCCCTCACCATCGTGCTCCTCGGGGTCTGCGCGCTGCTCGACGCCGCCATGTCGCCCCTGGTGCCCGCGCTCCAGTCCGACTGGCTCCTCCTGCACGTGGCGGTCATCATGTTCGGCTACTCGGCCCTGGCCCTGTCCTTCCTCGCCTCGGTCCTCATCCTCGCCTGGCCCAAGGGGGCCAGGCCCCCGGAGGCGCAGTCTGTTCTCCCTTCGACGGAGGGGGTGACCGCTGCCCTGGACCGCTTCAATGAGCGCTCCATGGGCCTGGGCTACCTGCTTCTGACCGCGGGCATCATCCTGGGCGCGGTGTGGGCCAACGAGGCTTGGGGCTCCTACTGGTCCTGGGACCCCAAGGAGACCTGGTCGCTCATCACCTGGCTCGTGTACACGGCAGGCCTGCACCTCCGGCGCACCCACCGCTGGCAAGGCCGCCGCATGGCCTGGCTCTCCGTGGCCGGCTTCGTCTTCGTCCTCTTCACCTATTTCGGCGTCAATTATCTCATGAGCGGACTCCACTCCTACGCCAACTCCTAGAATGAACGAAACCCCGACGACAAAATTCCTCAGCCTCCTGCGCAACCCCGTCAGCTACCTCGGCCTCAGCGTCACCGTCCTGAGCGCCGGCCTGGGCATCCCCCTGATGCTCTTGGACATGCTGTCCGCCTCGGGCAACGCCTACCTGGGGATGATGATCTACATGGTCCTGCCCGGCACCGGTGTCGGCGGCGCGGCCCTGGCCGGGATGGGCATGTGGTGGGAGCACTACCGCCGCACCCACGGCGGGCAGACCCTGCCCCTGCCGCGCCTGGACCTCAACGACGCCCGCGACCGAGTCATCGCGGTCGGCGCCCTCGCCCTGGCCGTGGTCGTGGCCGCCACCCTCTCGGTGGCGGGCTATCGGGCCTACCACTTCACCGAGTCCGTGACCTTCTGCGGCAAGCTCTGCCACGAGGTCATGAAGCCCGAGCACACCGCCTACCAGTATTCGGCGCACGCGCGTGTGCCGTGCGTGTCGTGCCACGTCGGAGAGGGCGCGGGGTGGTTCGTGCGCTCGAAACTCTCCGGCCTCTACCAGGTCTACTCCGTGACGTTCAACAAGTTCTCGCGGCCTATCAAGACCCCGGTGCACAGCCTGCGCCCGGCCCAGGATACCTGCGAGAAGTGCCATTGGCCCGCGAAGTTCTTCGGCGGCCTGCAGAAGGTCTTCACGCACCGCATCTCGGACGAGAAGAACTCCCCTTGGCAGGTCCAGATGCTGCTCAAGGTCGGCGGGGGGGACCCCGAGACGGGCGCCGCGGGCGGCATCCATTGGCACATGAACATCAAGAACAAGGTCTACTATGTCTCGGATGAGTCGCGCGAGGTCATCCCGTGGGTCCGCCTGGTCGGCCCGGACGGGAAGGTCACCGAGTACACGACCACCGAGGATCCGCCCAAGCCCGAAGAGATCGCCAAGATGCCGCTGCGCCTCATGGACTGCGTGGACTGCCACAATCGGCCCTCGCACGTCTACAAGCCGGCGGACCGGGTGGTGGACGGCGCCTTCGAGCTGGGCCAGCTCGACCCGAGCCTGCCTTTCCTCAAAAGGGAGTCAGTGCGCCTGCTGGCCGCCTCCTACGCCACCCAGACCGAGGCCCTCGCCGCCATCCGCAAGGGACTGCCCGAGTTCTACGCCAAGAACTATCCGAAGGTCCTGGAGGCCAAGCGCCCGGCGGTGGACGCCGCGGCCGAGACCGTGGCGCGCCTCTTCTCCTCCTACATCTTTCCTGAGATGAAGACCGACTGGCGCGTGCACCCCAACCACGCGGGCCACCGCGACTCCGACGGGTGCTACCGCTGCCACGACGGCCTGCACAAGAGCGCCGACGGCGCGGTCGTGACCAAGTCCTGCGACGCCTGCCACTCGGTGCTCGCCCAGGGCCCGCCGCAGGACGTGGCGCGCGCGCGCCTCGCCACCCAGCAGTTCAAGCACCCGGTGGAGGGCGTAGACGTCGTCGAGATGAAGTGCAGCATGTGCCATAACGGCGCGCCGGGCCTCTAGGGGAATCCCTCGGCCCGGACCGCGGAGCAGGCCTCCGCGGGCGCTCCTCGTCGGGGCGGTCCTGCTTGGTCATGAAAAAGGATGACCAACATCATACACCGATATGTCCCGCATCGTTTGGACATCCCAGCCCCATTGGTATACTCTGCTTGGATTTCTCCACATTCATAGAGGAGGAGAGGTGAAGATGCGAAACCGTCTGATGTCGTTCATCGTCGCGGCGGCCTGCGTGAGCGGGCTCGTGTCCGCGGCGGCAGCGCAGGAGAAGGCGACCGAAGTGGGCGCCTCGGCTTGCGCTGGGTGTCATGCTGAGCAGGCTGAGAGCTTCAAGAAGTCGCCGCATGCCAAGCGCATGCCGGCTGTCAAGAAGATCGAGTTTGAGAAGTCCTGCGAATCCTGCCACGGGGCGGGCTCCCTCCACGTCGCCGCGGGCGGCGACCGGAGCAACGCGGGCTTCGCCACCATCAAGAAGCCCGAGGCCATGCCGGCCCAGGAAGCCAACGCGGGCTGCCTCTCCTGCCACAAGTCCCAGCGCCATCTCATGCTCTGGGGCACCAGCATCCATAAGGAAGCCGGGCTGGCCTGCGTGAAGTGCCACAGCGTTCACAAGGGCGTAGGCAAGGGGAACCTGGTCCAGGAATCCTCCGAGCTCTGCTTCTCCTGCCATAAGAAGGAACGCGGCGAGATGCAGCTCGCCTCCCATCACCCCGTGATCGAGGGCAGGATGACCTGCACGGGCTGCCACAACGTCCACGGCGGGGTCGAGGGCAACATGAAGGCGGAGTCCGTGGAGGATACCTGCCTCAAGTGCCACGCCGGCAAGGCCGGTCCTTTCGCCCGGGAGCATCCCCCGGTGATCGAGAACTGCCTCATCTGCCACAAGCCGCACGGCTCGGTCAACATCAGCATGCTCAAGCAGGCCCAGCCGTTCCTCTGCCTGCGCTGCCACAAGTGGCCGCACGTCGAGCGGTCCAACGGCGCCTCCGCCTTCGACACCTTCAAGTTCGCGGAGCGCGGCCGGTGCACGGACTGCCACCGTGAGGTCCACGGCTCGGACCGCAACGCGGCGTTCAAGAAGTAGGATAACGTGAGACATTTGGGGGATAGAACGATGAACCGAATCCTGATCCTGGCGCTCGCCCTGGGCGCCTTCTGGGCCGCTCCGGTCCGCGCCGAGGACTCCTCCTCGGGCTACACGGCCGAGGTCCGCAACAACTTCCTGTTCTCGACCGATGATGGAGCCAAGGGCTTCGTGGGCGAGTACGACGGCAGGCAGTACGACGGGTACGAGGGGGCCTTCGACTTCTCCGCCTTCGGGCCGTTCGCGGGCAAGGGCCCGTACACGGTCTTCGAGGGAGGGGTCTCGGGCATCAACAGCGCCGAGGAGGAGGCCAGGCTGCTCTTCCTGATGGGCGATTTCCTGCGCATCTCCGGGAACTTCGACACCATCACGCACCGCCAGCGCTACTTCCGCACGGGCATCGAGCTCAATAAGACCTACTGGCAGTACAACTTCGCCATGCCCGGCGAAGGCGACGGCGTCAGCACCTTGTACAAGGACGAGTGGTTCAATCGCGGCGGTTTGGGCTTCCCCAGGCAGCGCGAGACCTACTTCGCCCGCAGGTTCTACGACTTGAGCGCCCAGGTGAAGGGCGTGCCGCTCGTCGACGCCCTCTACTTCGACTTCTACCGCAACACGGACTTCGGGAACACCTATACGCGCTTCGCGCAGAGCGGACAGACGACGAACGCCTCCGAGGTCCCGGTCGATCGGCAGGTCAACGAGGAGAGCCTCGGGTTCGGCCTCGAGTTCGGAGAGGACGCGGGCGCGGTGTACATGTTCTCCTACCGCGACTTCCAGGATTACGTGTTCGGACCCACGGGCGTGCCCGCGACCGCGACCATCGACTATCCGCTCGAGCCGCCGACGCCGCACACCAGGTGGCACATCCATGACGTGAAGTACCGCTGGAACCCCAGCCAGGACACGTCCGTGTCCGGGGCTATGGTCTTCAACGACCGAAAGAACTTGAACGACGGCTTCCGGACGAGGATCTTCACGGCCAGTCTCAACTCCATGTACACCGGCATCAAGCACCTCGTGCTCTACTCCAGGCTCAATGCCCGGAACATGAACGTGCGCGAGAACAAGGAGTTCTGGGACTCGAACGGCAACGCCGGCACCGCTGACCGCCGAGTGAGCGCCGACCAGATCGACCGCGGAGCGTTCCGCGGCGAGATCGGGGCCCGCTACAAGGTCATCGACCCGGTCGAGCTCAAGGCGAGCTATCGACTCGACTACGTGCGCCGGACCAATGCTCCGACCGAGCAGTTCAATAACCAAGCCGTCTACTCGAGCCTCGATGCGGGACGCAACGCTGTGGACATACCCTACGGCACCCACTCCAACGGCGTGGCCGAGGAAGACACACAGCACCGCATGAACGTGGAAGTCGAAGTCGAGCTTCCCTTCGAGGCCAGCCTGGGCGGGCACTATAAGAAGATGTACGCCAACCGGCCCGCTTTCGAGAGCGAGCCGACCTGGCGCGACGAGGCCGGAGCCGAGCTCTTCATTCCGTGCCCCATGGGCTTCTACGTGGACGGGGGCTTCGACTACGTGGGCCAGCGGAACGATGTCTCGAACTTCACCAAGACCGCGAGCTTCGGCCGCGAATGGCGCGGCGGAGCGGGCTGGTCGGGCAAGTACGGCTCGGCCGCGGTGAACTACGCCTACGACAAGTACAAGACCCACGCCGAGGGTTGGTTCGGCACCAGCAACTACGTCTCGGCCACGATCACCGTGGTGGACCTCCTGTATGACCCCTCCATGAATCATGTGGAGGAGAACAACACGCTGAGCGCCAACGGCCGGGTCAACCTGCCCGCGGGCTTCACCCTGCTGGCCAACGGGGCCTACACGCGGTCCGTGTCCGGCACGCCGGTGCATCTGGAGTTCGACTGGTTCAGGACCGGGGCGTCACAGGCCGGAAGGCCGGTCGGCGACGTGACGGATCTTCAGCCCAGGGAAGTTCGCATCCAGAGGCTGGGTCTGGGCTTCGAGTACGCTCCGCCGGCTCTGAAGAGCCTGACCGCGAGCTTCAACTACCGGTCCGACCGCTGGGACGACCGCACGGACGGTCTCAACAACGGCAAGTACGACGTCTACAACGTCGGAGTGAACTGGGCGTTCTGAGGCAAGGGAGCGATCGCTAAACGATGATGTAGGTCTCACTGCCGGCCAAAGATTATTGCGCCACCTGTCCTTCGACTACCTCCTTGCGACAGGTGGCGCAACCCTTTCCCCCTATCGGTAGAAACGCAACAGCCGGTGTCTGACACCGGCTGTTGCGTTTCTTTTGGGGGCTTTCGGGCTTATCGAATGCTTGACACCAGCGCTTCGGCGGTCAGGCGAGACTGGAGCACGCAGTCATTGAGGCCGATGCCGCGGTAGGCGTTGTTGTTGAGGAAGAGGCCCGGCAGGCCCTGGAGCCGGGTGGACAGCCGCTCAAGGGCGGCGCCGTGACCGACAGGATACTGAGGGATGGCCTTGGGGTGGATGAAGGCCTTGCGCAGGATAGGCGGCGCATGGATCCCCATGATGTCGGCAAGCTCTTCCCCGACCATGGACAGGATCCTCTCCTCAGGCAGGAGGGCCAGCTCAGGCTGTCTGGCGCCTCCCACCATGACGCGCATGAGCACGCGGCCCTGAGGGGCTCTGACAGGGAACACGCTTGAGTCCCAAAGGGCTCCCAGGATGCGGCGGCCTTCGAGCCTCGGCACCAGGAAGCCGAAGCCGTCCAAGGGCCGGCTGAGGCCGGCCGCATCCCAGCCGAACGCGGCCACAGCCACCGGCACATACGGGATAGCTGCGAGCTCTGCTGAGAGCTGAGCGTCGAGTCCTCCCACGATGCCTGAGGCGGCGTAGGAAGGGCAGGAGAGGACCACGCAGTCGGCTTGGAGATAGGTCGGCCTGCCCTTCTCGGTCACGGCCAGCTCCCACTTGGAGCCAAGACGCCTGAGTCCCGTGACCTTGGCGTCGAGCCTGAGGCTCTCGGAGAAGCGGCCGGCCAGGGTCTCGATGATGGTCTGGACCCCCTGATCGAAGGAGGTGAGGACGCCTCCTGGGCCAGCGGACATCTCCTTGGGCCTGCCATCCGGGCCCAAGGACGTGGCTTTCTTGCGGCGCTCGAGCTGGAGGCTCACCATGGCCTTGATGAGGCCGCCGTATCGGGTCTCCAGCTCCCGGATGCGCGGAAAGCAGGAGTTCAAGGAGAGCTTGTCCGGGTTGCCTGCGAACACGCCCGCGGCCATGGGCTCGATGAGCTTCTCCATGGCCTCCGTGCCCAGCCGCCGGACCGCGAACTCAGCCACGGACTCGTCCTTCCCCGGCTGGGGGGACCGGGCAAAGGGCTCGGCCATGACTCTCAGCCTGCCAGGGAGGGTCAGCAGGCCTGAGGTGAGAAAGGAGAGCGGCGTCTCGGGGAGGCGCTCGAGCCTGCCTCCGGTGAAGACGTAACGCTTGCGAGCCGAGTCGGAGGAGCGCAGGAGCCGGTCTTCGATCCCGAGTTCTTTGACCAGGGCGAGGGTATGGGGCTTGTTGGTCAGAAAACCGTTGGGACCCCACTCGATGCCGAAACCCTCCTCCCGGACCGTGCGCATGGTGCCGCCGGGGACCGAGTCGGACTCAAGGATGGCGAGTTCGACATCTTCCCCCGTGGAAGCCAGGCCTTTGCGGATGTAGTGGCCGGTCGCCAGGCCCGAGATGCCCGCTCCCACGATGGCGATGCGTCGACTCATCGCTTGCGGGTGACCGTGTAGAGGTGTCCCTTGAAGAATTCCTGCGAGGGCTGCGAGCGCTTCAGGAACCGCTCGACGCGGACATCGAAGACCTTCTTGTCCGTGGCCGCTGTCTCGAGCGTGGCCGCCACCATGTTGCGGCCGACCACGGTCGGCGCGAAATTCCAGAGCAGGGAGACTCCATCGGGCTTGAGGAGCTTGGGCAGGGCTTTCGCGAGTCGCTCGAGGATGCCGCCTCCGATGTCTCCATCCCAGAAATTGGTGAACGAGGGGGGGACCGGGCCGGCGGGCCTGGCCTCCCAGACAGCGGGCATGCTCCAGAAGACCGCGTCGAAGCGCTTTCCCGTGAACCTGGGATTGCCGAGTTCATCTGCGGCATTGTCTCCGACCATGGCAGTCAATGGGAATCCGGCGATCTTGGCCGTGGCCTTGGTGTTGGCCACCTCGAGAGGGTTGATGCCGATCACATGGACCGGCCTCCGGGTCCGGAAAGAGGCGATCCAAGTGTCGACTCCTGTGCCGGGGCCCACGACCAGGATGTCGGCATCCGGGCCAAGGTCGAACCTCTTGTACACTGCTTTGAGGTATTCGGTCTCATCCGGGGTCATGTTCGCCAGGGCGTAGACGGTGGGGAAGGTGGGGATGACGAGGCGGTGCTTGCCCGGCGCAGGCTCTGCGAAAAGCCGCACGAACTCTTCGGGCTCGAGGGTGCTGACGAGCATGCCCTCGGGGAGTTCCGTCGCGAAGACCAGGGGGGTGAAATCATTCACGTCCCATGTCCCGGTCTTGGCATCGAGCTCGTGGAGGCGGTACGAGAATGCCGGTTTGAGGAACTCCGGAAAGGCCTCGCCCAGGCTCTGGAAGCGCTCCTTGAGGATGGTGTCGATCAGAGCCCGATCCGCCCGGCAGCTGACGGCGAAGGCCCGCCACTTCTCGATCCGGGCGGGGTCGTCAGCCTTGGGGACCGCGAGGTAAAAGGGACTGACGTCGAAGTACCTGGGCTGGAGCGCTTCCCAATCCGAGCGGCTGCGCGGCTCCTTGGAGTCGGGGATGACCGGGAGCACGGCGATGAGCCTGTCTCGGCTGTTGTAGAGGAGCTCGAAGCTCTCAAGGGGCAGGATCTTGGAATTGGCCAATTCCACCTGCAGGATGTTCAGCCCGCGGGCGCTGAAGAGCTCCGGACCCGGTCTGGATTCGAGCGTGACCCGCAGGACCTTCGAGCCGTCTGGGCGGAGCGCCGGGCCCTCGACCTTGAGACCTTTGCTAGGAGAGACTTCAAGCAGGTCCAGGGCGCTCAGGAGCTCATAAGCCGGGGTGGCGGCCAACTCGGGATCGAGGGCCGATGGCGACGCCTGCCCGGGCATGGAGAGCGCGAGGAGCGCGGCCGTTGCCGTCAAGCGGAGGATTCGTGATGGGATTCTCATCATAGGGGGTTCAAGATAGGACGGAGAGCGTGAGGTCGCGCAGGGTCGCGGTGAAGGTCGGGGCGTCGTTCAGGGCCGGGACGCGCAGGAAGGTGGTGATGCCCGCCTCGAGCGCCGCGGCCTTGAGCGAGAGGTCGAGCTCCCATAGGGTCTCGGAGTGGTCGCTCACGAAGCTGACCGGAAGCACCAGGAGGGTCTTCACCCTGAGCCCTGCCAGCCTGCGGACCTCGGACTCGGCGCTCGGCTCGAGCCACGCGCCGCGGCCGGTCTTGCCCTGCCAGGCCAGGGAGGAGGGCAGCTTGGGGAAGACCCGGCGCACGCTGGAGACGGTCTTTTCGATCTCCGAGGGATAGGGGTCCTTCTTCTCCACGATGGAAAGGGGGATGCCGTGGCCGCAGAAGAGCAGGTGCCGCCTCTCCTGGGGGGCCTTGTCTAAGGCCTCCATGACGATGCCGCAGAGAGCGCAGATATAGCCCGGGTGGTCCGGCCAGGAACCGGTGTGGCTCACCGGGGCGTCGAAAGCCTCGGCCTTCATGGCAGCGTCGAGGTCCTTGAGGCTCGAGCCCGTGGTGGCCCTGCAGAACTGGGGGTAGAGGGGCACGGCCACGACCCGGCGCACGCCGTCGCTCTTCATCTGCCGGACCGCGTCGCGCGCCGAGGGCTTGCCGTAGCGCATGACCGGGTAGACCTTGAAGTCCCCGTCTTCCTTTAAGGATGCCTCCAGGGCGCGCGCCTGGCGCAGGGTGAGCCGGACCAGGGGGGAGCCGCCTCCGATGGCCTTCAAGGCGCGGCGCAGACGGCCGCCTGAGAAGGCCGAGACCGCCGCGGCGAACACGGGCTGGAGCAGCGGGACCGGGAAGGGCACGAGGTCCGGGTCCGAGAGGAGCTGGCGCAGATAGGGGCGGACCTCGGCCTCGGTCTCTGGCTCGCCCATGGTGAGCAGGCAGACCCCCACGCGGCCTGACGAGGCGTTCTCCATGCTGGAGTTCATGGCGCCGCCTTCTGGCCGTGCACGAACTCGACCAGGGCCAGGGCCGTCTCGGGCTTGACCTCCGGGGTGATGCCGTGGCCGAGGTTGAAGATGTGGCTCTTGGCCGCGCGGCCCTTGGCCACGACCTCGGCGGCCGCGGCCTCCATCTCAGGGATGGGTTGGAGCAGGGCGCCGGGGTCGAGGTTGCCCTGGAGCGCGAAGTCCGGTCCGACCGTCCGGGCCGCCTCGTCGAGCGGCACCCTCCAGTCGATGGAGAGCACGTCTACGGGCATCCGTTTGAGGAAGGGAAGGATCCTGCGGCAGTCCCCGGCGAAGTGGATGACCGGCGCCTGCGAGCGCGGCACGCCTTCCATGGCCTTGAGGGTGTGGGGCAGGACGAAGCGCTCGTATTCGGATGCGGTGAGGATGCCTGCCCAGGTGTCGAAGAACTGGAACGCCTGGGCGCCGGCCTCGACCTGGGCCCTGCTGTAGTCGCTCGTCATCCGGGCGAGGAGGTCCAGGAGGCTCTCGAAGGTCGTCGGGTCGTCCTTCATCATGGCCTTGAGCCTGCTGAAATCCGAGGACTTGCCGCCTTCGATGATGTAGCACGCCAGGGTCAGGGGAAGCCCGGCGAACCCGATGAGGGGCACGCCTTTGCTCCCCATCTTGGAAAACTCCGCGCGCAGGAGGCGGATGGCGTCCATGACGAACTTGAGGTCCTTGCCGGGGTCGGGCAGGCGCAGGGCCTTGACCCCTGCGCTGTCGCGCACCCCTGCTCCGAGCATGGGACCCTTGCCCTCCTCGAACTTGAGGGGAACGCCCATGGCAGCCACCGGGATGAGGATGTCGCAGAAGAGGATGGCCGCGTCCACGCCCAGGCGCTCCACGGGCTGAAGGGTCACGCGGGCGGCCAGCTCGGGGGTCCGGCACATCTCGAGGAACGGGTGCTTGGCCCTGACCTCGCGGTACTCCGGGAGATAGCGGCCGGCCTGGCGCATCATCCAGACCGGCAGCTTGTCCACGGGCTGCCTTCGGCAGGCTCTTAGAAAGCGGTCGTTGACGCTCGTGGAAGGGCTCGCGGCAGGGCCGCGGTCAGGGGCGGTTCGTTTCATGGCTGGGTCTCGTCCTTGGTCGCCTTGCGTCGGCGCAGCGGGATATGGCCGCATAGCGGCTCCTCGGCCAGAAGGTCGCCGGACATGAGCTCGGCCCGGGCCCGGCAGCCGCCGCACACGTGCAGGAACTCGCATTCTCCGCAGCGGCCCTTGTAGCTCTTGAAGTCCCGCAGGGAGCGCAGGAGGGGGGAGTTCTCCCAGATGTCCTTGAAGGAGGACTCCTTGAGGCTGCCCGCCACTCCGGGGAAGTAGGAGCAGGGGTGCACCCCGCCCTGGTGGTCGATGAAGGCGATGCTCTGCCCGGCGATGCAGCCCTTGCCCCCTCCGGTGGAGAAGGAGAGCGAGCGCTGCTTGAGCGGGACCCCGTCATCCTTGGCGAGCTGGCGCACGACGCGGTAGTAGTGGGGGGCGCAGGTGGGACGCACGAGGAGGTCGGCCTCCGAGCGCTCCATGCGGGCGTGCCACTCCAGGATGGCCTCGTAGTCCTCCTTGCTGATGAGCTCGGCCAGGAGGTCCTGGCCCCTGCCCGTGGGCACCACCATGAAGAGGTACCAGGCCTTGGCCCCGATGCTCTTGGCCAGGCGGTAGACGTCCCCGATGCACTTCTGGTTGCGCTTGGTGAAGGAGGAATTGATGATGAAGTCGATGCCGTGCTTCTTGAAGAGCTCGCCGGCCTTGAGGGTCGCGGCGAAGGCTCCGGGCTGACCCCGGAACGCGTCGTGGACCTCGGCCGAGGGGCCGTCGAGGGAGAGGGAGACGATGCGGATGCCGCTCTCCTTGAGCTTGAGGCACGTCTCGTCCGTCACGAGGGTGCCGTTGGTGGCCATGGCCATCTTGAGCCCCAGCTCCGTGCCGTGGCGCGCCAACTCGAAGATGTCGGGCCGGAGCAGGGGTTCCCCTCCGGAGAGCACGAACACGGGCTTGCAGTAGGAGGCGACGCCCTCGATGAGGGCCTTGGCCTCGGCCGTGGAGAAGTCCTTGGGGCCCAGGCCGGGAACGTCCCGGGAGGCGGCTTCGCCTTTGCAGGCGGCCCGGCAGTGGACGCAGGAGAGGTTGCACCGGCCCGTGGCTTCCCAGGCGATCCACTTGGGCGCGAAGTCCTGGGCTGGCATGAACAGCGTCACCCGCGCTTGGGCGCGACCCCGAGGGTCTCGAGGAAGGCGGCCTCGTTGGGAGCCCTGCCCAGGAAGGCTCGGACCTGACCGGCCTCGTCGAGGCCGCCGCCGGGCTCGAGGATGAGCCTCCGGTAGTCGGCCCCGGTCTTGGCGTTGAAGAGCCCCTCCCTCTGGAAGCGGGTGAACATGTCGGCGGAGAAGACCTCCGCCCACAGGTAGCCGTAGTAGGAGGACTCGTAGCCGCCCATGAGGTGGCCGAAGCTGGCCTGGGGCAGGACGCCCTCAGGGAGCTTGAAGAGGGTGACCCGGTCGTGGATCGCGCGCCAGGCAGCGGTGGTGTCCTTGCACGGCCCGCTGTGGTAGGCCAGGTCCGCGGTCCCGTAGAGGATCTGCCTGAGGTTCCGGAGGCCGGATCCCAGCTGGCGGGCCGCGATCATGGCCTTCAGGGTCTCTTTTGGAAGCTTGCGGGAACGGTCCTCGTAGTGGCCGGAAAGCCGCTCCATGACCTCCTCCTGCCAGACCCAGTTCTCCATGAGCTGGGAGGGGGCTTCCACGAAGTCGCGCAGGACTTGCGTGCCGGAGAAGCGCGGATGCTTGGCCTGGGTGAGGACCTGGTGCACCACGTGCCCGAACTCATGGAAGAGGGTGGCCACCTCGGAGTGCTTGAGCAGGGAGGGACGGTCCTTGGAAGGGGGGTTGAAGTTCCCGACCATGGCGCAGACCGGCTTTCGGTAGCCGCCGTCTTCCCGCCTGCCGCAGACCAGGCCGAAGACCGCCATGTGCTTGTACTTGCCGTCGCGGGGATGGAGGTCGAGGTAGAAGTGCCCGATCTCCGAGCCGCTCTTGGAGTCCGCGACCCGGAAGAGCCGGACATCGGCGTGCCAGGCGCGGGCCGGCCGGACCTCGGTGAACCGGACGCCGAGGACCTTGCCGAAGAGCTCGAGCATGCCGGAGAGGACGCCCTCGAGGGGAAAGTAAGCCTTGGTGGACTCCTCGTCGATGTGGAAGCGCTCCTTCTTGAGCTTGTTGAAGTAGTAGAAGTAGTCCGAGGTCTCCAGGGCCCGGGCTCCCGGGTGGTCCCGGCGCTTGAGGGCCAGGAGCTCCGCGCGCTCCCGGAGCCCCCCGGGGCGGAGCTTGGCGCGCAGTTTTCCGAGGAAGGCCAGGGCGGCCCTGGGGTCCTTGGCCATGCGCTCCTCGAGGACGAAATGGGAGTAGCTCTTGCAGCCCAGGGTCTCGGCGATGCGGCCGCGCACCCGCAGCGCCTCTTCGAAGATCGCCACGTTGTCCGGGCCTCCGCGGGAGTGGTAGAGCTTCTCGAGCCTGGCGCGGGCCGAGGCGTCCTCGGCGTTCTGCATGAAGCCGAGGTAGTCCGGGCCGTCCATGGTGACCCGGTAGCGGGCCCCGTCTCGCTTGAGCCGGCCCACGTAGTCCGGGGGGCAGCCCGCCAGCTCGGCCTCGGTGACGGAAAGGTAGTCCTTGATCTCGCCCAGCCTTGTCCGGTAGGCGAGCTCGAGCTCGACGAGCTGTCCCTTGAGGACCTTCAGGCGCGCTCGCTCGATGGGCGGGAGGGCCATGCCGCTGCGCCGGAAGGCGTCGAGGGTCTTCTTGAGGAGCTTGGCATCCTCTCCCTTGAGGCCTCGGGAGGCCGCGGCGAAGCCGCTCACCGCGGCGTAGAGGTCCTCCCGGCTCCAGACGTCGATGAGGAACTTGTCGAGGCTCGCCTCGCAGCCGCGGCTGGCGTTGCGGATGTCCTCGTCCGGGCTCACGTGCTGGAGGAAGGCGTGGGCCGTCGACTCTGTGCCCAGGTCGTCCTGGGCGCGGTCGAACTCCATGGCCGTGTTCTCGAAGGTGCGTTCGCCGGCCGGCAGGGCCGCGAGGGCGTCCAGGCGGGCCTTGGCCTTGGCCAGGGACTCGGAGGTCTGGGCCTCGAGGGTCTTGGCGGTGAGTCCGAACTCCGGCAGGGCGCGGTCGAGAGTCTCGACGGGGGTCATGGATGCTCCTCCGGGTCAGGGCCTCAGGAGCCCTTCTTGGGCTGGGCCTTCTCGATCTTGGCCCAGGTATCCCTCAGCGTGACCGTGCGGTTGAAGACAGGGGCTCCGGGCTTGGAGTCTTCCGCGTCCGCGCAGAAGTAGCCCTGCCGCTCGAACTGGAAGCGGCTCCCGGCGGCTGCCGAGGCCAGGGCGGGCTCCACCATGGCGCCTGGCAGGGTCTCGAGGGACTTCGGGTTGAGATGGTCGCGGAAATCCCCTCCCTCCGGGATGGCCGAAGGGTCGGCCAGGGCCAGCAGGTGGTCGTAGAGCCGGACCTCGGCCTTCAAGGCGTGGCGGGCCGAGACCCAGTGGATGGTGGCCTTGACCTTGCGGCCGTCGGGCGAGTTCCCGCCGCGCGACGCGGGGTCGTAGGTGCAGCGGATCTCCGTGACCACGCCCGTCTTCGGGTCCTTCACGACCCCGACGCATTTGACGAAGTAGGCGTAGCGCAGGCGCACTTCGCGGTCCGGGGCCAGGCGGAAGAACTTGGGCGGCGGCTCCTCCCGGAAGTCCTCGGCTTCGATGTAGAGCTCGCGGCAGAACGGCACTTTCCGGGTCCCTTGGGAGGGGTCCTCGGGGTGGTTGACGGCGTCGAGCTCCTCGACCTGGCCCTCCGGATAGTTCTCGATGACCACCTTGACGGGCTTCAAGACGGCCATGGCCCGCGGACAGCGGCGGTTGAGGTCGTCGCGCAGGGTGTCCTCGAGGAGGGCGACCTCGCTCAGGGAGGGGGACTTGGTGACCCCGATCCTGCCGCAGAAGGCCCGGATGGCCTCGGGGGAGTAGCCGCGGCGGCGCATCCCGCTCAGGGTGGGCATGCGGGGGTCGTCCCAGCCCGAGACGAGTCCCTTCTCCACGAGCTCGCGGAGCGTGCGCTTGCTCATCAGGGTGTGGGTGAGGTTGAGCCGGGCGAACTCGATCTGCCTGGGGCGGCAGGGCGCGGGTCCGGCCTCGAGGATCCAGTCGTAGAGGGGCCGGTGGTCCTCGAACTCCAGGGTGCAGATGGAATGGGTGATCCCCTCGAAGGCGTCGGAGAGCGGGTGGGCGTAGTCGTACATGGGGTAGACGCACCACGCGTCGCCGGTCCGGTGGTGAGAGGCCTTCTTGATGCGGTAGAGCACGGGATCGCGCATGTTCATGTTCGGAGAGGACATGTCGATCTTGGCCCGCAGGGTCTTGGTGCCGTCCGGGAACGCTCCGGCCCGCATGCGGCCGAAGAGGTCGAGGTTCTCGTCGACGGAGCGGTTCCGGAAGGGGCTCTCCTTGCCGGGCCTGTTGAAGTCTCCCCGGTCGCGGCGGACCTCGTCTACGGGGAGGTCGCAGACGTAGGCCGAGCCTCGCTTGATGAGCTCGACGGCGTAGCCGTAGAGGCGCTCGAAGTAATCCGAGGCGTAGAAGAGCTTGTCCTTCCAGTCGAAGCCCAGCCAGCGGACGTCCTTCATGATGGACTCGACGTACTCGACCTCCTCGACCACCGGGTTGGTGTCGTCGAAGCGCAGGTGGCAGACCCCGCCGTGCTCCTGGGCGAGCCCGAAGTTCAGGCAGATGGACTTGGCGTGTCCGATGTGGAGATAGCCGTTGGGCTCGGGCGGGAAGCGCGTGACGATCTTGGCGTGCTTGCCGCTCTTGAGGTCGGCCTCGGCGATGTCGCGGATGAAGTCCGCGGGGGCCGCCTGGGCCGGGGTCGGGGTCTCGGTCGTCATGGGCACATTCTAGCAATTTGGCCGACGGGGCCGGCCTTGAACGGTGCCTGGCATTGTATTAATTGTATTTTTCTCACGAAAAATACAATTAATACAATGCCAGGCACCGTCACATGGTATACTCCTACCATGGCGGAGCGTCCCGGGCCGCGCAAGAAGGTCCTCATCATCGACGACGACGCCGACCTCGCCGCGGCGCTCGGGGCGGGCCTCTCCCAGGACGGGATCGAGGTCCGGGCCTGCCACTACGGCGAGCAGGGCATCCCGGACGCGCAGGCCTTCCTGCCCGACCTCATCATCCTGGACGTCCTCATGCCGGGCATCCACGGCATCCACGTGCTCTCCGAGCTCAGGCGCATCCCGGCCCTGGAGAAGACGCGCATCTTCGTGATCTCAGGGATGAGGGACCGGGAGATCGAAGAGCAGGTCATCCGCTACGGCGCGGAGTTCGTGCACAAGAGCGGCGAGCCCCTGGCGATCGTGGCCAAGGCCAAGCGCTGCCTCGGCGTCCTCTGATTACTTGACCCGGGCCGCGTCCTCGACGAGCACGGGGAAGCGGTTGCCCATGCCGATGTCCTTGTCCCTGCGCAGGGTGCCCTTGAAGACCGCGACCTCCCCGACCGCGGGGAGCTCCGAGGTGGTCAGGGTCAGGTCATGGGTGCCCTTCTTGGCGTCCCCGCTGCCGTCCTGGAGGTGGACCCAGTTGCGGTCCATGATGGCCCGGGAGACCTTGACGACCTTGCCGCGCACCGAGACCTTCTTGCCGTCGAGAGTCTTGCTCTTGAGGTGGAGCTCGGCGACCGTGTAGGCGTCGGAGCCGGGGGCTTTCTCGACCTTCAGGCCGGCCTCGAGGGGGATCCTTCCTCCGTGGCCCATGGCCGGGGTCTTGTCCCCTGCTCCGCCCATGCCGTGCGGCGCCCCGGAACCCCCGTGGCCCGCGCCCATCCCCCCGGCGTGCGGGTCGGCGGAAGGGGCGGAGGCCGCTGCCGCGGGCCCGCCGGAGAAGATGATGCTCTTGAAGGAGCGCTTCAAGCTCGGGCTCTTGAAGTCCTTCATGACCATCCCGGACTGGAGCGTCAGGCGTTCGCCCTTCTTCGCCTTCATGGGCGGGGTCGCGAACCACTGGGAGGACTTGCCGTCCTTGAGGAGGATGTAGGTGTAGCCTCCCGAGTCCATGGTCTCGGCGACGACTCCGGAGACCGTGGGGGTCTCGGCCGGGGGCATGCTCCACAGGGGCATGGCGGCCAGCACGGCGGTCAGCAGGACGGTGTTCATGGATATCCTCCGTATGGGGAGCGGCAGGGGACATGATACCATCCTGGCCGCCTCGTTAAAAGTGTACAATCCCGGCGTGAGCGGCCACGGGAAGTTCACCGCCGAGGAGTGGGAGGACTACAAGCGCCACCGGCGCTTCGATCGCTTCACCCGTCTGGTGGGCGACGCGGCCATGAACAAGCTGGCCGGGTCCCACGTCATGGTGATCGGCCTGGGCGGGGTGGGCTCATGGGCGGCCGAGTCCCTCTGCCGCAGCGGGGTCGGGACCCTCTCGTTGGTGGACTTCGACAGGGTCTGCGTCACGAACGCCAACCGGCAGCTCCACGCCCTCACGTCGTGCGTGGGCAGGCTCAAGGCCGAGGTCCTCGCGGAGCGCCTCACGCAGATCAACCCCGAGGCGCGCGTCATCCCGGTGCCGCGGTTCTACAACGCCGAGTCCGAGGCCGAGGTGTTCAAGGAGATCCCGGATTTCGTCATCGACGCCATCGACAACGTGACCGCCAAGTGCCGCCTGCTGACCTTCTGCAGGCAGGAGGAGATCTCGGCGGTGTGCTCCACGGGCTCGGGCGGCAGGCTCGACCCCACCCTGGTGCGCGTCGCGGACCTCTCCAGGACCGAGGTCGATCCCCTGGCCGCGGCGGTGCGCAAGATCCTCCGGCAGAAGCACGGCTTCCCGAGGAAGGGGGACTTCGGCCTGACCGCGGTCTATTCGGCGGAGGAGCCCACGCTCCCCATCCCTCCGGCCTACGACAAGGGCAAGGGCTTCGTCTGCGTCTGTCCCCACGCGGACAACCCGCACCACACCTGCGAGGAGCGCAGCGTCATCATGGGGACCGCGAGCTTCGTGACCGGGGCCATGGGATTCGCCTGCGCCTCGGTGGCGGTCCGGCGGCTTATCCAATAACGGTGCCTGGCATTGTATTGATTGTATTTTCCCAAAGGAAAAATACAATCAATACAATGCCAGGCACCGTTTAGCGACCGCGGCCGCCTTCTCCTGGAAAGAGGCGAGGTCGGCCGCGCAGGAGAAGCTCCCCCGGCAGGGCTGGCGGCCCGCGTCATCCGACCAGAACCAGAGGAACTCGAGCGCCGAGCTCGAGACCTTGGCCCGGCCGCCCAGCGGGGTGCGGCAGCCTCCGCCCATCAGCCGCAGGAAGACGCGCTCGCACTCGACCGCCAGGCGCGTGGGGGCGTGGTCGCAGGTCCCGAGCAGGTCCATGACGTCCTTGCGGTCCTCGCGCGCCTCCACGGCCAGAGCACCCTGGCCCGGGGCCGGGACGATGACGTCCTCGCTCAAGACTTCATGCGCCACGTCGCCTCGGCCCAGGCGCTTCAAGCCCGCCCTCGCCAGGACGAGGCCGTCGGCCGCGCCCTCTGCGAGCTTGCGCAGGCGCGTGTCCACGTTGCCCCGCATGGTGACGAAGACGGTCCCGGGGGCGGAGAGACCGAGCTGGATCTGGCGGCGCAGGGCCGCGGTGGCCACGCGCAGGGGGGGCTTGCCCGCGGGCGCTCCTGCCCGGACCGCGCTCCACGTGGGAGCCGCGGGCCCGCCGATGTAGACGTCGCTCGGGTCCTCGCGCTCCGGGAAGGCCGCGACCGTGAGGCCCGGGGGAAGGTCTCCTGGGAGGTCCTTGCTGGAGTGCACCGCGAAGTCGATGGCGCCGGCGAGGAGGGCTTCTTCCAACTCCTTGACGAACATGGCTTTGACGTTGGGCGCGGCATCCCCGGGAGCCGCCGGCCCCTCTTTATAAGGGGCGTCCGGCCGGGCCAGGGAGAAGCGGTCGCCGCTGGTCTGGATGGTGACCTGCTCGACCTCGAGCCCGGGATGCAGGCGGCCGAGCTCAGAGGCGAAAGCGCCCGATTGCGCCACTGCCAGCGCCGATCCCCGCGTCCCGTACCTGATCTTCATGACCGCTCCTCCTGGGGCTCTCCGTCCCGCGCCGCTCCGACTCCTCCTGGGGACACTTCTCCGCGTCTGAGGCTGCGGCCCGGGTGGTGCCTGAGGCTGGCCTGCTCCCCGGCCCTGACCGCGGCCAGCCAGTCCGCGAACTCGCGCGCCTTGGCCTCCACGAGACGGTCCGCGGCCGAGATCTCCTTCTTGCGCCGTGACATGTTCTCGTCCACGATCCCCTGGAGGTCGGCCAGGGTGTAGAGGTAGACGTGGTCGAGCTCGCCCGCGGCGTCCTCGATGTCGCGGGGCATGGCGATGTCGATGAGAAAGAGCGAGCGTCCCATCCGCGCCGGCATGGCGGACTCGACCATGGCCCGGGTCAGCACGGGCTCCGGGGCCCCGGTGGAAGCCAGGACGATGTCCGTGGTCTCGAGCAGGGCCGGGAAGTCCTCCCACCGCACGGCCTCCGCGGCCGGAGAGAGCGCGGCGGCAAGCTCCGAGCCGCGCTCGAAGGTCCGGTTGGCGATCCGGAGCCGAGAGGGCTTGGCGCTCAGCAGGTGCCGTCCCGCGATCTCCGCCATCTGGCCCGCGCCCAGGATGAGGACGGAGCTGTCCTGCAGGGTGCCGAAGATCCGCTCGGCCAGGGCCGCGGCAACGGAGGCCACCGAGAGCTGTCCCGCGGAGATGCCGGTGTCCGCGCGCGCCTGCCTGCCCACGAAGATGGCGCGCTGGAAGATGATGTTGGTGAGCTTGTCCGTCATCCGCGCTGCGAACGCCGTCTCGTAGGCGGACTTGACCTGCCCGAGGATCTCGTTCTCGCCGGTGACCAGCGAGTCGAGGCCCGACGACACGGCGAAAAGGTGCCGCGCCGCGTCGAAGCCCGAGCGCAGGTAGAGGTGGCCGCCCACCGGAGCGCCGGCCGCGGCTTCGATGAGCCGGGCGAGGGCGCCCAGGCGCTCCTTGGGCTCGCCGCCGGCCGCGGCCGCGTAGATCTCAAGGCGGTTGCAGGTGGAGAGGACCACGGCCTCCTCCCAGCCGGCCTCGCGCAGGCGGCGCAGGAACTCGGCCGCTCCCGCCGCGGCCAGGTTGTCCCGCGCCGCGGCGGCTACGCCGCTCTTGTGGTTGAGTCCTGCGAGGAGCAGTTCCATGTCAGCAGATCACCGGGCGGAGAGGTACCCGTGGAGGCGGCTGAGGAAGTTGACCCCGACGAAGGTGAACACGACGCAGGCGAAGCCCAGCATGGAGGTGTAGACGGCCTTGCGTCCCCGCCAGCCCTTCACGAGGCGCTGGTGGAGGAACACGGCGTAGACCAGGGCCGTGATCAAAGACCAGGTCTCCTTGGCGTCCCAGCCCCAGAAGCGCCCCCACGCGTTGTGGGCCCAGATGCCTCCCATGATGATGCCCACGGTCAGGACCGGGAAGCCCGCGGCGACGAGACGGTAGTTGAGGGTGTCGAGCTCCTCGATGGAGGGCAGGCGGTAGCAGAGCTCCTGCGGCCTCTTGGAGCGGAGCTGCCGCTCCTGGACCAGGAGCGCCACGCCGACCCCGAAGGCGTTGCCGAAGACCGCGTAGGCGACCATGATGACGAGAGGGTGGATGTTCATCCAGTAGCTCTGCAGCGCGGGGGCCAGGCCGTAGATCTCGGTGTCGCCCATGGAGTGCACGCGGAACACTCCGCCCAGGGCCGCCAGGCACGCCCAGGGAAGGACGAAGGCGCCCAGGATGCCGAGCCGGTGGCGGCCCTCCACGACCACGAAGGTGGCGGTGATGGCCAGGGCCATGGCCGAGAGGGCCCCGAAGAACGAATTGACGGGCAGGTACCAGCGGTTCTCCGGGATGTCCCAGAAGTGCTTGAGCCGGATGCCGGATGAGGCCAGGTGGAAGACGACGCCCACGGCGAGGAGGTTGTGCATCCAGCGGCTGAGGCGCTCGTCGCGGTTGTAGAGGTACACGAACCCCAGGCCGGTGCCCGCGACGTAGAGCGCCGAGGCGATCTGAAACAGGACCGATTCCATCATGACGAGACCTCCCGCATGCGGGCGATGAGACGATCGAAATCTTCCTTGAAGGCGGCCGGGCCCCTGGAGCTCAGGGCCCCGACGCAGAGCCGCGCCTCGCGGCCCGGCTGGGCGAGGGCCACGACCAGGATCCTCCTGCGGTGCAGGTAGAAGTTCAGGACCATGCCGGCCAGCCAGGCCAGGGAGCCTCCCAGGACCAAGGGGTAGCCCGGGTCGTGGACGGCCTGGACTCCGGAGAAGAGCACCGGGTCCACGGACGCGAGGCGGAACGCGGGCGGGGGGGCTTCGTGCAGGACGCCGGAGGCGTCCTCGATGAAGGCCGCGGCCGGCTCGCGCTCGAGCAGCCACCAGGTCCGGGCTTGCCCCTTGCGGGGACTCTCCGTGACCCTCAGGGCCGGGTTGCGTGGCTCGGTGGTCAGGTTGTCCGGCCGTCCGTCCGCCGTGATCCCGAAGTCCGCGGCATAGAGGTCCGCGGAGAACCTCGCTCCGGACTCGGGGTCCGCCATGGGGCCGTCCTTGCTGAGCTCGAGCTCGCGGTCCGGCCAGGCGAGGCTGGCGCTGCGCCACATGCCGGTCGCTCCCCAGCTGTCCTGGTAGAACGTCAGGCCCGGGACCGAGAGCGGGTCATTGACGCGGATGTCCTTCTCCTCGACGAGGCGGCCGTGCTCGTACACGGCCAGGCGGGTCGTGAAGCGCTTGTTCGCCCCGGTGTCTTCGTAGCGCTCCACGCTGAAGTCCGTGACGCCGATGATCCAGCCCGGCCGCCCGGTGACCGGGGCCGTGCCGCCCTCGGCCGCTGCCACGAACTCATGGAAGCCGAAGAGCCCCTTGAGCAGGCCGCCGGCCAGGATCGCGACCAGGGAAGCGTGGGCGACGAGCGAGCCCCAGGCCTGCAAGCCGTGGAGCTCCGCTGAGGAGGCCATGGGCATGGTCCCGGTGGCTAGGCGCCGGACGCGGTAGCCGAGGCTCGCGAGCAGGTCCGTGGCCGCGGCAAAGGCCTTGGCCTGGTCCGGGACGGTCCAGCGTCCGGAGAGCGGTCGCGACCGGGCCGCCTCCTCGAGGTCCTCGGCGGTCTCGTCCGAAGCCGGGCCCGGGAGGCTGCTCAGCTTGCAGAGCGCGATGTCCAAGACGATGACGGCCCAGAGCGCCAGGAACCAGGGACTATGGTAGAGGTCGAAGAGCCCGAGCAGCCGGAAGAGCGGCCCCAGGGAGGGGTGGACCGCGATGAACTCCTCGACCCTGGCCGGGTCCTCGGTCGACTGGGGGAGGAAGGTCCCGGCAGCCGAGGCCAGGATGAGGGCGCAGAGCAGGCCGATGTTGAATCGCAATGAAAGGAAGATGCGCATACACTGGTGTCAGACATCGTGCGTGTTGCATAACTCGTCGAGTCACGCAACACGCACGATGTCTGACACCGACAGATTGTACCAAATCGGGCTGAGCGGCCTGCCCGGCAGCCCGTCCTTGGGGGGGCGGGGGTCCAAATGGTATCATCCCTGCATGGCATCCTCGACCTGGAGCCGCGCTCTTGCGGGACTGGCCCTCCTGCTGGCCATGGGCTGCAACGGCCCTGGGCCCACGGCGTCGCGCCCGGCTCCGGACCTGAGCCTGCCCGACCTGGAGGGCAAGGTCACCGCGCTCGCGGACCTCAAGGGCACGGTCGTGCTCCTGGATTTCTGGTCCACCACCTGCCAGACCTGCCTGCACGAGCTCCCCATGCTCAACGGGCTCCAGGAGCGTCTCGGCAGGAAGGGGTTCACGGTCCTGGCCGTGTGCACGGACGATCTGGCCTCCGACGCGCTCAAGGCCTTCGCGGCGGAGAACCGCATGTCTTATCCCGTGCTGCGGTCCGAAGGCAAGGCCATGCCCGGCTACGGCCTCTACGGGCTGCCCCAGGCCTTCCTCATCGGCAAGGACGGCATCATCAAGAAGCAGTACATGGGGCCCAAGATGCCCGAGGAAGTCCTGCGCGACGCCGAGCGCGCCATCAGAGCCGCGCCGTAGCCGCCCATGCCTGCCCGGCGTCCTTGGCCGCCCGAGGCAACTTTGCTAGAATCCGTGCCTCTCCGGCGCCGTCATGGCCGGGCCCGAATCTCTTGGAGGATTCCCGAATGGCTGGCATGAGGTCCCGTCGCCTTTTCGCCCGCGCGCAGAAGATCCTCGTCGGCGGCGTCAACTCGCCGGTGAGGGCCTTCAAGTCCGTGGGCGGCAGTCCCGTGTTCATGCGCTCCGGAGCGGGCGCCGTGCTGACGGATGAGGACGGCAAGCGCTATCTCGACTTCTGCCTGTCCTGGGGGCCGCTCATCCTGGGCCACGCCAGGCGCGAGGTCCTGGCGGCGGCCGAGCGCGCCCTGCGCCGCGGCTCGACCTTCGGGGCCGCGACCGCGGCCGAGGTGGAGCTGGCCGAGCGGATCCGCGCGGCCCTGCCCTCCATGGAGCTCGTGCGCCTGACGAGCTCCGGCACCGAGGCCGACATGAGCGCGGTCCGTGTGGCGCGGGCCTTCACGGGCCGCGACCTCATCGTCAAGTGCGCGGGCTGCTACCACGGCCACGTGGACAGCCTGCTCGTCGCGGCCGGCTCAGGAGCCACGACCCTGGGCGTGCCGGACTCTGCGGGCGTGCCCCGGGCCTGGGCGCGCACCACCATCACCCTGCCCTACAACGACCCCAAGGCTTTCGAGGCCGCCTTCTCCCGGTGGGGCAAGCGCATCGCCGCGGTCATCATCGAGCCCGTGGCCGCCAACATGGGCGTGGTGCTCCCCAAGTCCGGCTTCTTGGAGAGCCTGCGCCGCGTCACGACCAAGCACGGCAGCCTCCTCATCTTCGACGAAGTGATCACGGGCTTCCGCCTGGCCTACGGCGGCTGGCAGAGCGTCTGCAAGATCAAGCCCGACCTCACGGTGCTGGGGAAGATCGTGGGCGGAGGCCTGCCCCTGGCCGCCTACGGCGGCCGCCGCGACATCATGCGCCTCGTGGCTCCCCTGGGCCCGGTCTACCAGGCCGGCACCCTCTCGGGCAATCCCGTGGCGGTCGCGGCCGGCTTGGAGACCCTGCGCCTGCTCAAGGAAGAGAACCCCTACCCTGCCCTGGCGCGCCGAGCCGGGGAGCTCACGGCCCGCATCAGGCAGGAAGCCGCGGCCGTCGGCGTGCCCGTGACCGTGAACTCCGTGGGCTCCATGTTCACCGTCTTCTTCACGGACCACCCCGTCACCGAGTACACCTCGGCCCTCCAGGCCGACGCCGGCTCCTACGGCGCGTTCTTCAGGGCCCTCCTCGAAGAGGGCGCGTACTTCCCGCCCGCGCAGTGGGAGGCGGCCTTCTTGTCGAGCTGCCACAAGCCCGCGGACCTCGACGCCGCGGCCCGGGCCCTCGGCCGGGCGCTGCGCCGCGTGCCTCGTCCCTCCGGGAGGCGGTCATGAAGCCCGCTCCTCAGCCGGTCGTCCCCGTTCCCGCCGCGCCGGGCAAGTGGCTCGTGGACTTCACGGCGTCCGCCAAGCTCCTCTACTGGCTCCTGCCCCTGCTGATCGCAGCCTCCATCCTCGGCACCCTCATCCCGCAGGGCGAGGGGCCGGAGTGGTACATGGAGAGGTTCGGGACCTGGGCCGGGCTCCTCCGCGGCCTCCAGATCGACGACCTCTACCACAGCTACTGGTTCGTCTTCCTCCTGGCCATGCTCGCGGTCAACATCACGCTCTGCTCCTGGCGCAGGTTCGGCCGGATGCGCGTGCGCAAGGACGTGCTCGTGAGCCACATCGGCATCATCGTCATCCTGGCCGGCGGCATGGTCAGCGGCGTGACCGGCCGGCGCGGGAGCATGCCCCTCTTCGAGGGCGAGGCCCGCGACCTTGTCGAGGCTTCGCGCGGCGCCTTCCGGATGCCCTTCGCCGTGCTTCTGGAGAAGTTCGAGGTCGAGTACTACGGCGAGGGCGTGCACCGGCTGGCCGTGGCCCGGCGGGGGGAGGCCTGGAACGACATCGTCTCCATCGAGCCCGGCAAGGAAGCCGTCCTGCGCGGGGGCGAGGTCAAGATCGCGGTCAAGGAGTTCTTCCCGGACTTCGTGATGAGCGAGACCGGCCCTGCCACGCGCTCCCAGTCCCCGGAGAACCCCGCCTTGCGCCTGGAGATCACGGACAGCAAGGGGACCGAGCAGCGCTGGGTCTTCGCCAAGTTCGGCGACTTCCACGCCGGCAGCGGCTCCCGCTACGACCTCCGCTACGAGATCGAGCCGGCCAGGATCAAGCAGTTCCGCAGCGACCTGGGCGTGGTCGAGAGCGGCGTGGTGATCTCCCGCAAGAGCATCAACGTCAATAACCCCCTGCGTTGGAGGGGCTACACCATCTACCAGTCCGGCTGGGACCCCCAGAACCCGCGGTACTCCAACCTCCTCGTCAACCGCGACCCCGGCACGCCGCTGGTCTACCTGGGCTTCATCCTCCTTCCCCTGGGCCTGTGCTGGTCCTTCATCCGGGGCCTGGGCAAGCAGGGCTGAGCCGCGGGGGCCTCGGAACGGGGCAGGGCCGTTCAGCCTGCCGCGTGCTGGTCGAAGGCCTTGATGATGGTCCGCAGTCCGGCGACGTCCGCGGCCGCGAGCAGGCGGCTGCGCAGGGCCTCGTCGGAGATCAAGGCGGCGAGCTTGGCCAGGATGCGCAGCTGCGCCGCGGGCTCTCCCAGCGGGGTGAGGATCAGGAACACGAGCCTCACGGGCTGACGGTCGAGGGCGTCGAACCGGAGCCCTTTCGGGAAGCCTCCGACCGCGATGAGGGGGCGCGCCAGGCCGGCCAGGCGCGCGTGCGGGAACGCGGTGCTCCGGCCCATGGCGCTCGAGAGCCCCTGCTCCCGGGCCCACAGGGCCTGCCACGCCTCCTGAAGGTCGAAGCTTCCCGCGGCACGGTGCAGGCGGCCGAGCAGGGCCTTGAGCGCCGCCTCCTTGTCCCGCTCCGTCATGGATAGGTCCGACGCCTCCGGGACGAGCAGGGAGTCGAGGTCCCCGGACCCGGGCTTGTCGAACTCGTCGCGGATCTCTCCCACGAGCTCCTCCAGGACATCCTCGAGGGTCACGATGCCGAGGACCGCTCCGGCTGGGCCCGTCACCAGGGCCAGGTGGCTGCGTCCGCGCTGCATCCGGGCCAGGGCCTCCTCCATGGGCGTGGTCTCGACGAGCCTCATGACGTCCCTCTTGAAGGAGAAGGGGTCGGGGGTCCCGCAGGCCGGGTCGAGCAGGGCGCGTTGGAAGTCCCGGATGTGGAGGTAGCCGAAGGCCGTGCCCATCCCGGACTCGCAGAGCGGGTAGCGGGAATGGTTCGTCTCGGAGAGGGTCCTGAGGTTCCTCTCCAGGCCGAGCTTTCGCGAGAGGAACGCGACCTTCTCGGTGGGGGTGGTGACCGTCTTGAGGGTGGCGGCGCCGAAATCGAAGAGGTTCTCGAAGAGCAGGAGCTTCCTCAGGGAGATCTGCCCCTGCTCCTGCGCCTGCGAGAGGAGGGCTTTCATCTCGTCCATGGAGTAGCCGTACTCGGAGGGCGTGTGCATGAGGCCCGAGAGCCGCAGCAGGCGGTTGGAGAGCCAGTTCAACGCGGACATGGGGACGAAGAAGACCGTGTGAAAGAAGCTCAGGGGCCGCGCGCACCACATGGAGTAGCGCTCCGGGGAGCGGATGGCCAGGGACTTGGGCGCCAGCTCGCCGATGACGACGTGGGTGCCGGTGATGAAGACGAAGGCGATGCCGAAGGCCAGGGAGTGCGAGAGCAGGCCTCCCCACACGGACGGCAGCCGCTCAAGGATGGGAGCGATGGTCTTGGCCAGGGCCGGCTCGCCCAGCCAGCCCAGGCCGAGGCTCGCCATGGTGATGCCGAGCTGGATGGTGGAGAGGTAGGCGTCGAGGTCCTGGGTGATGGCGTGGGCCAGGGCCGCGGTCGCGTTCCCCTTTTTTGAGAGCTCCGATAGCCTGGAGGCCCGCACCTTGACGATGGAGAACTCGGCGAGGACGAAGAAGGCGTTGAGCCCCAGCAGGAGGACCGAGATGGCGAGGTCCAGGGTGACGCCCATGCCGTCCATAAGCCTATCCTACCAAACTCCGGTCAAAATCTAGTGCCGGTGCCGGTGATGCAGGTCCGGCCAGTGAGGGTGGGCATGCTCCAGGGCGGGGTGGAGGTGGCGGTGGGAGTGCTTCTCCCCGTCGCCCGAGTCCGGGTGGGGGTGGTCGTGGTGGCTGTCGTCGTGGCCGTGCTCGTGCTCGTGCTCCATGGCCGAATGGCGGTGCCGATGGCCGTGCCGGTCCAAGGTGAGCATGACGATGGCCAGGACGAAGAGGGCTCCGGCGAGCGCCTGGACGCTGGAGAGCCTCTCTCCCAGGAACGCGACCGCGATGAGCGCGCCCATGAACGGGGCGGTGGAGAACAGGACCTGGCTGCGCGTGGCGCCCAGCCTCTGCGCCGCGGCGATGTAGAGGGTGATGCTGACCCCGTAGCAGAGGGCTCCGATGAGGAGCGCCTGTCCCACGCTCGCCGCGTCCGCGGTCCAGGGCGCCAGGGCCAGGCCGAGCCCCAGGTTGGCGGTCCCGGCGGCCAGCCCCTTCCAAAAGGTCGACTCCGCCGGAGAGATGGCGTCGATGAGGGAGGTCAACTGGTTGTCGAGACCCCAGCACGCGCAGGCCAGGGCGATGAGGGCCCCTGCCTGGATCCCGGCGGTCCCGCCGCCCCAGGCCAGGACGCAGGCCGCGAGGGTGGCGGATCCCGCCGCGAGCCAGCCCGCGGGTCCCAGGGAGTCGTGGAAGAACAGGACGCCCAGGACCGCGGTGGCCACGAGCTCGAGGTTGAGCCAGAGGGACACCGACGCCGCGGGCGAGAGCTCGAGCCCCAGCAGGACCAGGACCGGCCCCAGGACCCCGCCGAAGAGGACCGCGGCCAGGAGCCGGCGGCGGTTGGCCGCGTCCATGGACCAGGGCATCCTCACCGGGCCTTTCAGGAGGAGCGGCAGGCTCCCCAGGGCGGCGCCCAGGTAGAGGATGCCGGCCAACTGGTTGGAGGAGAAGTGGCCCAGCGCCGCCTTGCTTGCGGGCGCGGCGGCGCCGAAGAGGGCGGCGGAGAGCAGGGCCAGCAGGTAGGGCGAGAGGGTCATGGGGAAGTTCCCGCGATGAACATCAGGAGCATGATGCGGGCCGCGGCGTAGACGGTGTCCATCCTGCTACCGCTTGCGGCAGACGTAGATCTGCTTGAGGGAGCCGGAGGAGAAGGGCTCCTTCTTGAAGGACCCGTATTTCCTGAGGACCTCGAACCCGTTGTACTTGAGCAGGGCGTCCAGCTCCAGGGGGTAGAAGCAGCGCATGTCCAGGCGCGAGGCGAAGGTCCTGCTCCCCACGTGGTGGATCCAGGTCACCCTGCCCGTCTGCCGGGCCGCGTCGTAGCGGTAAGCCTCGTCGATCCTCACGCGGCGGCCGTCGGGAAGGGAGAACCTGATCCTGCCGCGCTGGACCTTGCGCCCGGCCTTGACGATGTAGTCCAGGCTGGGGTTGAAGACGTCGAAGGCGAACCGTCCGTCCCGGGACAGGTGCCGCCGCACGTTCGCGAGCACGGCCTCGACGTCCGCGATGGAATAGGTGTTCTGGATCGAGTTGAAAGGGATGAAGACGAGCTTGAATCTCCTCGCCAGGGAGGCCCGGCGCATGTCCCCCCGGACGAAGCGGATGCCGAGCCCCTCGGCGGACGCCTTCTCCCGCGCGCGGCCGAGCATGGACGGCGTGAAGTCCAGGCCCGTGATGTCGATGCCCGCCCTGGCGAGCGGGAGGGTCAGCCGGCCCGTGCCGCAGCAGAGCTCGAGCACGGCCCCGGCCGCGGACCGCGCCAGGCCCAGGTAGAAGGGCACGTCGTCCATGAAGCGGTTGAACCCGTCGTAGAGGTCCGCGTCGTAGATCTCGCGGTCCACGCCCAGGGGCTTTTGCGCCCTCTTCCTCATCGTTCAATGACAGCCGGACCCGCCATGATGGCCGCACGCTGACGAGGGATCTGCTTCCTTGAGCCGGCCGGATGTGATGGCCGCGACCGCCTCCTCCACCGTGGAGCCGGGAGCGAGATACACCTTGATCCCCGCGGCGGTGAGCCCGCGGATCGCTCCCATCCCGATGCCTCCGACCGCCACGGCATCCGGCCTTGCGCCGCCCACGGCTTTGAGCGGGCTGCACATGCCGTGCTCATGCTGCAGGTTCCCGTTGTCGATGATCTCGCAGCGAAGGGTCATGCTGTCGCAGAGCGTGAAATAAGGCGCGCTCCCGAAATGTCCGTAGACCTTCGCTTTGAGGCCTTCCTTCGTTCCCGTCGGTATGCAGACCTTCATGACTTCCTCCTTGCGCAGTCTCCAGCTCGTGAAGGCAGGCGCCTCGCGCGTCGTCCTCCGGCGCGCTGGGCGTCCGCGTCCCGGTCCGCGATCCGGAACGAGCCTCCCTCGATCCTCAGGGCCTTTCCCTCGACGATCGCGTCGGCGATCTTGGCGCGGGCCGCGTGGATGATGTTCCCGAACGTCTGACGGGATATCCGCATCTTGGCTGCGGCGGTCTCCTGATAGAGGCCTTCGAGGTCGGCCAGCCGGACCGCTTCGATCTCATCGAGCGTGAGGACGACCTCCGCCAGCTCGGTCATGGGGATGCCGCGAGGCTTGAAATAGGTGGCGCCCGGCTGGTTGGCGATGCGGCGGCGCTTCAAAGGCCGGACCATGACGCATTGATAGCATATGCCAATAATGATGGCAAGCCTCTCCATGCGGCGGGCCGGGTCGGGGGTGAGCGCGTTTTGACCCAGGCAAGGTACAATATCCTTGCGCGGCCTCAAGGCCGCGGGGAGGAAGGACCATGCTGACCGCGATCGCAGTGCGGGGCCGCGCGGCCCACAAGGCCGGGGCCGCTCTGGAGCCGTTCTCTTTTCAGCGGCGGGAGCCTGGGGAGAAGGACGTCGTCATCGACATCCTCTTCTGCGGCATCTGCCATTCCGACGTGCACCAGGCGCGCGACGAATGGGGCGGAGCCAGCTTCCCCATGGTGCCGGGGCATGAGATCGTGGGCAAGGTCAGCCGCGTCGGCTCCCGCGTCACGCGCTTCAAGCCCGGCGAGGCGGCCGGCGTGGGCTGCTTCGTGGACTCCTGCCGGACCTGCCCCAGCTGCAAGGAGGGGCTCCAGCAGTTCTGCGAGGGGAAGCTCGTCTTCACCTACAACAGCGCGTATCCGGACGGCTCGCCGACCTACGGCGGCTACGCGGAGCGCATCGTGGTGGACGAGGACTACGCCTATAAGATCGCGGCCGGCCTGCCGCTCGACCGGGTGGCGCCGCTGCTGTGCGCCGGCATCACGACCTACTCGCCCTTGCGGCGCTGGAAGGCCGGCAAGGGGACCAAGGTCGGGGTCCTGGGCCTGGGCGGGCTGGGGCACATGGCCGTGCAGCTGGCGGCGTCCATGGGAGCCGAGGTCACGCTGTTGAGCTCCTCCAGGGCCAAGGAGGCCGACGCCAAGCGCCTTGGCGCGGCGGAGTTCGCGTGCACCTCGGATCCCCGCGCCGTTTCCTTGCATGCCCGCAGATTCGACCTCATGATCGACACGGTCTCGGCTCCGCACCCGATCAACGACTACCTGGGGTGCCTGGCCCGCGACGGCACCATGGTCCTGGTCGGGGCTCCGGCCGAGCCTCTCGAGGTCGGGGCGCACGCCCTGGTCCTCAAGCGCCGCCAGCTCGCAGGCTCGCTGATCGGGGGCTTGGCCGAGACCCAGGAGATGCTCGACTACTGCGCGAGCCATAAGATCGGCGCCGAGGTCGAGGTGATCCCGGCATCCAAGATCGACGAGGCCTTCGATCGCATCGTGAAGGGCGACGTGCGCTACCGCTTCGTCGTGGATGCGGGCACCATCTAGATGCGGGCCTGGCTGCTCGACAAGACCGGGTCCGTCGCGGACCTCCGTCTGGCGGATGCCGCCCGGCCCTCGCCGGGGCCTGGGGAAGTCCTCCTGCGCATGCGCTTCGCGGGCCTGAACCCGGCCGACCGCTATCTGGCCGAGGGGCTCTATCCCGCCAAGCCGGCCTTCCCGCACATCCTCGGCCGTGACGGGTTGGGCGAGGCGGTCGCGCTCGGCCCGGGGGTCGAGGGACTCGCCGCGGGAGAGCTCCGGCTCGTGCTGCGCGGCGAGGCCGGGGTCACCCGCTGGGGGACCTTCGCCGAGTTCGCCGTCGTACCGGCCGAGTCCTTGGCCGCCCTGCCGGCCGGGTGGAAGCCGGAGCAGGCCGGGAGCGCGGCCCTGACCTATCTCACCGCCTACCAGGCCCTGACCATGTGGGGGCCTGTGCTGCCCTGCGTCGTGCTCGTGACCGGCGCCTCGGGAGGCGTGGGATCGGCGGCCGTGCATCTGGCGCGGGCCATGGGACACACGGTGCTGGGGCTCTCCCGAGACCCGGCCAAGGCCGAGCGGCTCCAAGGCGAGGGCTGCCACGAGGTCTTCTCAGCCGAGGACCGGCGCTGGGGGGCCGCGGTCAAGGCCTTCCTCAAGGGGGTCCGGGTGGGCCTCGCCATCGACAGCATCGGAGGCGAGTCCTTCGGCCAGGTGATCGACGTCCTCGGGGAAGGAGGGAAGGTCTCGTGCGTGGGCAGGCTGGCCGGGCCCGTGCCCTCCTTCAACACCGCGACCCTCTTCTTTCGGCGCGTGCGCCTGGGAGGCGTCCATGTGGGCGCCTTCGCCCCGGCCGAGGCCCAGGCTGCGTGGGCCGAGGCGGTCCGCCTGCTGTCGCGGACCGGACGCTCTCCCCTGGTGGACTCGGTCTGGGACTTCGAAGACCTGGGCCAAGCCTTCTCCCGCCTGGCCGCGGGCCCCATGGGCAAGGTCGTGCTCAAGATCTGATCCCCGGGACACCCGAGCGATGGCCATCATCTTCAGGTCCGTGGATTTCGAGTGGCCCAACGGCGTCCTCGTGTTCAAGGGGCTCTCCCTCTCCCTGGAGACCGGGAGGAAGTACGGTCTCATCGGGCCCAACGGCGTGGGGAAGTCCACTCTGGCCAGGCTGGCCCAGGGCGAGCTGACCCCGACTTCCGGCGGGATCGAGAGGGATTCCCTGGTCTCGTATTTCACCCAGTTCGAGGCCCAGCCCGACGTCCCGGTCAAAGAGCGCATCGAGGGGCTCTGGGCCGAGGTGGCCCGGGAGGACGCCCAGACCGTGGCGGCCCTGCAGGCCCGCGTGGCCCCCGAGTCCTCGTGCGCGGATCTGAGCGGCGGCGAGTGGACCAGGGTGCGCCTGCTCCGGGCCCTGGCCTCGGGCGCGGACTTCATCGTGCTCGACGAGCCCACGAACAACCTCGACCGGGACGCCAGGCAGAGCGTGCTGGAGTTCGTCCGCACGACGGCCAGGGGACTGCTCGTCATCTCCCATGACCGGGAGCTGCTCGGCGAGGTGGACGCGATCCTGGAGCTCTCCAACAGGGGGCTTGCTGTCTTCGGAGGGGACTGGGCGTTCTATGAGAAGGAACGCGGCCGGGAGCGGGCCAGGCTCGCCAGGGACCTCTCAGCCGCCGCCCGGGAGCGCGACGGGGCGGCGGCCGTCAGGGAGGACAAGCTCCGGGCGCAGGAGAAGCGCATGAGGCAGGGCCGCAAGTCCGGGATCAAGAGCGGCCTGCCCAAGGTCCTGCTCGGAGCGCGGAAGAGGCGCGCTCAGAGGACGCTCGGCAGGATCCGCTCCTCGGCGGACGCCGAGCTCGAGGCCAAGGTCGACGCCGCCCGCAGCGCTTTCGAGAGCCAGAAGGTCGATCCCGTCATCTACGCCGACTTTCCCGACACCGCCCTGCCCGCCTCCAAGCTCGTCTTCGACGCCCGCGAGCTCAACTTCAGGTACGCGGGCATGGAGCGCGACCTGTGGAGCCGGGACGTGACCTTCTCCATGCACGGGCCGTCCAGGGTGCGCGTCTCCGGGCCCAACGGCTCGGGCAAGACGACCCTGCTCAACCTCCTGACCGGGTTCAAGCCTCTGGAGGGGACGGTCTCGGGCAGCCTCAAGCTGGGAGGCGTGGCCTACGGCTTCCTCGACCAGCGCTGCGTGCTGCTGGACGAGAGCCGGAGCGTGCTCGACAACGTCAGGCCCGGCTCGACGAAGAGCGTGGCCGAGGTCCGGAACCTGCTCGCGCAGTTCCTGTTCCAGGGGGACAGGGCGCTCCAGGGGGTGTCCACCCTGAGCGGGGGGGAGAGGCTGAGAGCCTGTTTGGCCAAGCTCCTGCTCCGCGACCCGGCGCCGCAGCTCCTGATCCTCGACGAGCCGACGAACAACCTCGACATCGCGAACCTGGAGTTCCTGGAGGACGCGCTCTCGCGCTTCGAGGGCGCCGTCCTCGTGGTCTCCCACGACCTGACCTTCCTCGAGGGGATCGGCGCGGACGAGGAGCTCCGCCTCGATGCATCGTGATCCCATGACCACGACCTGGTCGAGGGCGCTGTCTCCGCGGTCCAGCTTGGCTATAATAGGGCATGGCTGAATCCGTGGTCGACCGGCTCCTGAGGTTCCTCGCCCAGGACTTGTGGCGCATCCGCGCCAAGGACCTCCCGCGGTCGCGCTCCATGCTCATCCATCCCCTGCGGGTGGTGCTCCGCGCCTGGAGGGGCTTCGACGAGGACAAGTGCCAGTTGCGCGCCTCGGCCCTGACCTTCTACTCCCTGCTGTCCATGGTGCCGGTGGCGGCCATGGCGTTCGGCATCGCCAAGGGGTTCGGCTTCGAGAAGCACCTCGAGACCCTGCTGCTCGAGAAGCTCCACGGCCAGGAGAAGGTCGCCTCCCAGGTCATCGCCTTCGCCAACAAGTTCCTCGAGAACACGAGCGGCGGCCTCGTCGCAGGCATCGGCGTGGCGGTCCTGTTCTGGACCGTGGTGAAGGTCCTCGGCAACATCGAGGCCTCCTTCAACGACATCTGGGGTGTCAAGCAGCCCCGCACCCTGATGCGGAGGTTCGCGGACTACCTGTCCATCATGCTGATCTGCCCCGTGCTCCTCATCGTCTCGAGCAGCGCGACCATCTTCGTCGCGTCCCAGGTCGAGCTCCTGCTCCAGACCCTCTCCTTCCTCGGCCCCCTGGCCCCGCTGATCCTGACGTGCCTGAAGATCCTGCCGTTCGTGGTCGTGTGGGTGATGTTCTCGTTCGTCTACGTCTTCATGCCCAACACGCACGTGAAGTTCTCCGCAGGGCTCCTGGGCGGGGTCGCGGCCGGGACCATCTACCAGCTGACTCAGTTCGTCTACGTCAACTTCCAGATCGGGGTGACCGAGTACGGCGCGGTATACGGCAGCTTCGCGGCCCTGCCTCTCTTCCTGGTGTGGCTGCAGCTGAGCTGGCTGATCGTGCTCCTGGGAGCCGAGATCTCCTTCGC
The DNA here is from genome assembly GCA_016218545.1 of Elusimicrobiota bacterium. GTDB lineage: Bacteria > Elusimicrobiota > Elusimicrobia > UBA1565 > UBA9628 > JACQWX01. Next base: position 5,158 of record JACRDQ010000006.1, on the reverse strand, counting down.
CGCCCAGAATGTGGCGACCTACGAGTTCGAGCCGGACAGCCTCCAGATCAGCTACTCCTTCAAGAGGCTCCTGTGCCTGCGCATCGTGAGCTTCGCGGTCAAGAGGTTCGGCCAGGGGGAGCCTCCGTGCTCGGAAGCGGGGTTCGCGGCCAGCCTGGACATCCCCATCCGCCTGGTGCGGCAGATCCTCTTCGAGTTGCTGTCCGCGGGCCTCTTCTCCGTGGTCGTGGTCTCGGAGGAAGAGGACAAGGCCTACCAGCCCTCGCGCTGCGAGGAGGACTGGACGATCCGGGACGTGATGGGCGCCCTGGAGGACAAGGGCACCACGGACATCCCGGTCCTGGAGTCGCCCGAGCTCAAGAAGCTCCGCGAGAGTCTGGAGTCCCTGGCTCTGGCGGTCCGGGACTCGCCCGCCAACCTGAAGCTCAAGGACCTCTGAGGGCCCTCGGAGGAGCGGGGCTCAGCGGCCTCCGCCCTCCCTGCGGGGGCAGGGAGGAAGAGGCACGGGCGCCTTCGACTGCCGCTCGGCGCAGTCGTCGGGCTCGCAGCAGGTCTGGCAGACGCGCTTCATGGCGCTGAAGGCCCGGAGCTCGACCTCAGGGGAGAGGAACCCGTCCTTGGCGGCCTGCTCCTGCATGAGGTCCGTGCTGAGGTACTTCTTGTTGTCGTCCGGGAAGACCGTCACGACCGCCGCGTCCGGGCCCATCCTCTCGGCCAGCATCAGCGCGCCGATGAAGTTCGCGCCGCTCGAGATGCCCACGGCCAGGCCCAGCTCCGAGGCGAGCTTCCGGGCCATGAGGATGGCGTCGCTGTCGTCCACGCTGACGATCCCGTCCAGCCGGTCCAGGCGCACGATGGCCGGGATGAACTCGTCGGAGATGCCTTGGATCCGGTGCTTGCCGACCTTGCAGCCCGTGCTCAGGGTGGGGGAGTTGGCCGGCTCGAGCGGGTGCAGGCGCACGGCCGGATGCTCCTTCTTGAGGAAGCCGCCCACGCCCATGATCGTGCCGCCGGTGCCCACGCCCGCCACGAAGGCGTCGGGCTTGCGGTCCTGGAAGCGCAGCTGCCACCAGATCTCCGGCCCCGTGGTCCGGACATGGGAGTCCACGTTGTCCTCGTTGGAGAACTGCCGGGGCAGGAACGTGCCCGGTCGGGAGGCTGCGAGCTCCTCGCAGAGCCGGATGCTGGCCAGGAACCCGCCCTCCTTCCGGCTGACGAGGCGGACCTCGGCGCCCATGCTCCGGATGAGGTCCTTGCGCTCCTGGCTCATCCAGTCGGGCATGAAGATGGTGACCGGGTGGCCCAGGGCCCGGCCGATGGCGGCAAACGAGATGCCGGTGTTGCCGCTCGTGGCTTCGGCGATGGGGGCGCCGGGCTCGAGGGCCCCGCGCTCGGAGGCCCTGCGCAGGATGTGCAGGGCCATGCGGTCCTTGATGCTCCCGGTGAGGTTGAGGTTCTCAGCCTTGGCGTAGATGCGCCTGGTCCTGCCTTTGTAGACGCAGTCGACGGCCAGCAGGGGCGTGTTGCCCACGAGGTGGCCCAACTGCCGGAACCGGCGCCGCATCTCGGCCTGCGTCATGATCGGGTCTAGTATAGAATAAAGCCCTCCTTTCGGAGGGCTAGATCCCGCCCACGGCGACGCTGCGGCAGAGCCGCGGCGGGACGGAGAAGAAGCGCTCCGTGCGCTCCCGCACCGCGGCCAGGTCGGGAGCGTTGTGCACCTCCACGAAGAAGCGGTGCCCGAAGAAGAGGTTGCGGCCGAAATAGGGCGCGATGACCTTGAGCCGGATGAGCGCCTGGCCGGGCTCGAAATCCTCGGCCACGTAGGCGCAGAGCCGCCGCCACACCTCCGCGTGGTCCACCGTCAGCCCAGGGTCGCGCCAGCGGGCGAAGACCCACGGGCAGGCCGCGGCCATGCGCCCGATCATCACCCCCGCCGCGGGCGAGAGCTCCGCCGCGAGAGCGCGGCAATCCTCCTGCCCGCCGATGTCGCCGCTGGCGATGATGGGCAGGCGCGTCCCGGCGGCCAGCTCGGCGTAGAGCCGGTGGCGGGCGGAACGCTTGAACTTCTCCTCGTGGAAGCGCGGGTGCACCGTCACCGCGTCGACCCCCTCGCCCTCCAGCAGGCGGAGGCGCTCGCCGAGCCTCTCGCGCCACCCCTCTGCCTCGCGGCCCAGGCGCAGCTTGGCGAAGAGCGGCCCCGCGAAGCTCCGGCGCATCACCCGCACGATCCCGGCCAGGCGCTGGGGGTCCTCGCAGAGCGCGGCCCCGCCCCCGGCCTTGGTCACGCTCCACGCGGAGCAGGCCAGGTTCAGGTCCAGCCCGTCGGGCTTGAGCGGGGAGAGCCTTTCGATGGTCTCATCCAGGCGGTGGGTCTCCCAGGCCAGCAGCTGGTAGATGACCTTGCCTTCCTGGGGCCGGCGCTTGAGGAAGGCGGAGCGCTCCCGGTCCTCGCCCAGGATCGTCTTGGCCGAGAGCATCTCGGTGAACAGGGCCCCATAGCCGCCGAAGTCGGCGAGCAGGCGGCGGAAGGCGCTGTGGGTGATCGACGCCATGGGGGCGCAGAAAAGGGCCGGCTCGAAGACCACCCCGCGCAAGGTCAGGGGGCGCGGGGTTCCGCCCGCGCCCTTGGCGCCCTGGCCGCCGGACTCCGTGTTTGCCGGAATCATCCGGCCAATGCTACCACAAGTCCGGGCCCGCCCGCCCGCGGCCTTCTGCCACGTCCTTGTTCTGATGCCGGCGGAGCATGCGGGCCGCGCTGAGAACGGTGAAGAGGGCCTTCCCCCGCGGCTCCGGCGAGCATCTCCGTGGACAGGTCCAGGCCGGTCACGGCAAAGCCGCGCTTGGCCAGTTGGCTGGAATGGCGCCCTGTCCCGCACCCGACGTCCAGGATGGAGCTGCCGGGCGGGAGGGCCAGCTCTTCGATGAGGAAATCCACCTCGTCCTCGTAGATCGGCGCGTGCGCGTCGAAGAAACGTTCCCACGAGTTCGTCTCGGTCAGGGCATGCCCTCCGTTCAGGTCATCAGTATAGGTCAATTCAGCTATCCCGCGCTTGGACAGGCCGGCCTGGCATGGGGACTATCTCCAAACCTGCCTAGAACGCGATGTCCGAGGGGTGCTCCATGTTCCGGGACTTTACGCGGTTTCTTATTGCGTGTGCGGCCAGAAGCGGCCAGATCCTGAGTTTAAGCGATTTGGCGCGCGACGTGGGCATTGCCGTTTTCACGGCGAAGCGATGGCGGAGCCTCCTTGAGGCGAGCTTTCAGGTATTTCTCCTGCCGCCCTACTTCACGAACATCACCAAGCGGATCATCAAGAGCCCCAAGCTCTACATGCTGGATACGGGTTTGCTCTGTTACCTGCTCAAGTTGGAGACGCCGGAGATGGCTATGCGCGCAGCGCACCAGGGGGCCATCTTTGAGACTTTCGTCGATTCCGAAATGATCAAAGCCCAGGCCAATCAGGGCCGTCTGCCTGAACTTCACTATTGGAGAACCAACTATGGGGCAGAGGTGGACGTGGTCATAAGACATGGCGAAGACCTCATCCCCATCGAGATCAAATGCCATAGCCAGCCGAGCCTCGGCATGCAGGGACGGCCTACGTACTCTCGCTAGCGAGGGAATCGTATCGGCTGGATGCCGCCACCGAGGTCCTGCCGCTGCGCAGCTTGGCCGACCTCGAATTGGGCGACTTGCGCGCGGCGCAGAAGGCCTGGAAGAAAAATTCGCGCGGCCGGTTGTCCGGTATAGGCAGTATATGAACCAGCGCCTACGGTCGGAATCCGATCTTGCGCGGCGGCTCCTTGGGAGGGGCCGTCAACTCGCGGATGGCGTCGAAGACGGTCTTGAACTGGGAATCGTAGCGCTTCTCCAGGGCATCGAGGCGTCGGGCCAGGCCCTTGTGGGCGGCCAGCATCTCGCGCAATCGGACGAAGGCCCGCATGATGGCGATGTTCGCCTGGATTGCCCGCGGGCTACTCAGCACGTCTGAGAGCATTGCCACGCCTTCCTGGGTGAAGGCATAAGGTCGGGCCCTGCGGAAGCCTCCCCAACTTGAAATCACAATCTGTGATTTCAAGATCGCGAACTCCCGTTCGTCGAGCTGGAACATGAAGTCCTCTGGGAAACGTTCCACATTTCTTTTGACGGCCTGCACCAACGCCCGCGGTTCTACGCCATAGACCTCGGCCAGATGGGTGCTAAGCATGACTCGATGGCCTCGAATCAGGAAGATGCGGCTCTCTATCGTCTCAGTCTCGGATGGGAGTCCCATAGCCTATATACGAGCGAGGCCCGAGAAAGCCCCGTTGCTCGTCGGAGAGGGGAAAAGGAAACCCTCCTATCGGAGGGCTGGTCATACCGTTATAGTAACGGTCAAAGTGTGGCTGCCTGTCGTCGGCAGTATCAGAACTTGGGCGCAGAGCGAAAACGCCTTGAAGCTGCCCAAAGCGGCCGTTTTCGTCGGTTGTCCACACCCAGAATAGGACGTTATCAGAACCGGCTATGGGTGGAAACCGATCCGGCGCGGAGGCGGCGCGGGCGGGTTCATAAGTTTTCTGATGGCATCGAGGATGCTGGTGATCTGCGCATCGTGGCCTATGATGCGCCGTTCCAGGTCTCGGAACTTGGATGCCAATTCCTTGTGCAGCGCCAGCGTATCACGCAGCTTGACGAAGGCCCGCATGATGAAGATGTTCGCCTCGACAGCGCGGGGGCTCCGCAAGACGCTTGAAAGCATGGCGACGCCCTCCTGCGTGAAGACGAAGGGAAGGTGGCCGCCCATGTGCTTTCGGGATGGTATCGCGTTTTGCGATACCATCGCGGTCGCTTCTTCCGGTCTCATCCGAAACATGAAATCAGGAGGGAACCGGGCTCGATTCCTCCTGACCTGCTCCCTGAGGCGGATTGCCTTGACGCCATAGAGTTCCGCGAGATGGCTGTCCAGCATCACCCGGCATCCGCGAATCAGGAAGATGCGGCTCTCTATCGCCATTGACATATATATGTCAGTATATTACACTATGGGTAAGAGGTGACCCCATGGTCAGAACCACGATTTACCTGCCTGAAGACGTGCACAGCGGTCTCAAGCACCTGGCCGTTGAGATGCACTGCCCCATGGCCGACCTGCTCCGCAAGGCCGTGGAGAAGACCT
>JACRDQ010000037.1 GCA_016218545.1 Elusimicrobiota bacterium | reverse complement strand
GTGGCTTGGATTTGAGCGACGCATCCAGGTCCGACACGACCGGCTGATTGAAGCCTATGAGGGCTTCTTCACCCTGGCGTGCATCAAGATCGCGCTGCGGAAATTCAGGAATCATCGTCGATGAATGCGAGACTAGCTCTATATACGAGCGAGGCCCGAGAAAGCCCCGTTGCTCGTCGGAGAGGGGAAAAGGAAACCCTCCTATCGGAGGGCTGGTCAAACCGTTATAGCAACGGTCAAAGTGTGGCTGCCCGACTAGGATTCGAACCTAGAATAAGTGGTTCAGAGCCACCCGTGATACCATTTCACCATCGGGCAATCGAGGCATCATGATACCAAAATCCCGACCGGGTCAGGAAGGGGGTCAGAAGCCTTCGAACTGCTTGGCGTAGACGGCCTTGACGTGCGCGAGGCGCTTGGTCAGGCGCTCGGCCTCGTCGCCCAGGCCCAGCTTCCAGGCAAGGGTGATGGCGTCCTCGAAGGCTTCCTTGGACTCGCGGAACTCGAAGCCCGGCCGGGTCGAGTCGTACATCAGCTCGTAGAACTTCTCGGCCTGCTTGGTGAGCCACTCCAGGCGGTCGCGGTCGCTCATGGGACCCGCGGGTTTCTCCCAGGGGAGCTCCCTGAGGAACCAGCGCCAGGCTACGATGACGGAGCCGGGCATCTCCACGCTGCGGCCGCCGTCCTCGGTCCGGATGTGGAAGTCCTTCATCCACCCGGTGGAGGCGTGCACGTCGCCGTGCCCGGCCGAGGCGCAGACGCCGTAGTGCGCGATCATGGCGTCGACGGCCTTGGCCGGGTCCGGCGAGCCGAAGGCCACGGCGCCGCAGGGGCAGCGCAGGGCCCAGGGCAGGAGGCAGCCGGAGATGCCGGCGTCCACGGCCAGGCCGCAGAAGGGGCAGACCCGGTTGAAGATCTTGCTCACGGCTAGCTCCCGGAGGTTCCGAGCTTGTCCTGGTACGCCTTGACCTCTCCGGCGAGCTCGTAGCGCTCGTGGACCACGAGCATCTGCTTGAGGAGCTCCATGAGCTCCCACTCCGGGATGCGGTGGGTCTCGCCCTGGCGGTCCTTGAGGTAGCCGAGGTAGACCTCCACGAACCCCTCGGGGATGACGCACCCGTCCGCGGCTTCGGCGGGGTAGGTGATGCCGGCCATGATGTCGGTGTTGCCGTAGCCCTGCCGGATGAGGCTGGTCCGCGCGGTCTCATCGAGGGAGCGCAGTTGGAGCACGGTGGCGGCCACGGTCAGGTCGCGGCTGGCCGGACGGACGGGATAGCGGTCCTCGAGGGCCTCGGCTCTGGGGTCGAAGGAGAGCTTGAAGTCCCGGCGGTCGGCCATGCAGACATTATAGCGATTGGGGGGTCTTCATGCTTCCGTTCCGAAGAAGCGGCCGCGCAGGCGCAGGGACACGTTGACCAAGCCGATGAGTACGGGCACCTCCACGAGCGGGCCGATGACCGCGGCGAAGGCCGCGCCGTGGCCGATGCCGAAGGTGGCGATGGCGACCGCGATGGCCAGCTCGAAGTTGTTGGACGCGGCCGTGAACGACAGCGTGCAGGCGACGGGATAGCCCGCCCCGACGCGGCGGCTCATGAAGAACGAGACGAAGAACATGATGACGAAGTAGGTCAGCAGGGGCACGGCGATGAGCAGGACGTCGAGGGGCTGCTGCACGATGCGCTTGCCCTGGATGGAGAACATGACCACGATGGTGAAGAGGAGGGCGACCAGGGTGACGGGGCTGATGGCCGGGATGAAACGGCCGTGATACCACTCCTTGCCGCGAGCAAGGACCAGGGCCGAGCGCGTCGCCAGCCCGGCGAGGAAGGGGACGCCGAGGTAGATGAACACGCTCCTGGCGATCTCGGCCATGGTGATGTCCACCACGGCTCCGGTGAGCCCGAGCTTGGCGGGCAGGACGGTGATGAAGAACCACGCGAAGACCGAGAAAAATAGGACCTGGAAGATGGAGTTGAAGGCCACCAGGCCGGCGCAGTACTCGGTGTCGCCCTTGGCGAGGTCGTTCCAGACGATGACCATGGCGATGCAGCGCGCCAGGCCGATCATGATGAGCCCGACCATGTACTCGGGGTAGCCGCGCAGGAAGGTCACGGCGAGGACGAACATGAGGACCGGCCCGATGAGCCAGTTCTGGATGAGGGAGAGGGCCAGGACCTTCTTGTGCGAGAACACCCGGCCCAGTTCCTCGTAGCGCACCTTGGCCAGGGGCGGGTACATCATGAGGATGAGGCCGACGGCGATGGGGATCGAGGTGGTGCCCACGCTCGAGGCCGTGTTGAAGGACGCCACGCTCTCCGGGAACAGCCAGCCCAGGGCCACGCCGGCGGCCATGGCGAGGAAGATCCAGAGCGTCAGCCAGCGGTCCAGGAATGAGAGCCGAGAAGCGATCGCGGTTTCTTCGGTCACGCTTGGTCCTCTCCTGCCAGGTTCTCCGGCATGCCTTGGACGAAGTCGCGGAGCTGGTCGCGCACGCGCCGGAACACGGCCAGCACCTCTCCTTCGCCGCCCTTGGCCGCGGCAGGGTCCTCGAAATCGCGGTGGATGAGCGTCGTCTCCGCGGGGAAGACGGGGCAGCTCTCCCGCGCGTGGTCGCAGACCGTGATGACGAAGTCGTAATGATAATCCTTGAGGATCTTGACGTGCTTGGACCTCTGGCCCGAGATGTCCACCCCGGCCTCAGCCATGACCTTGACGGCCAGGGGATGGATCGGCTTGGGGTCCACGCCCGCGGAATAGGCCTCGATGGGGCCGCGCTTGAGGGTCTTGGTCCAGCCCTCGGCCATCTGGCTCCGGCAGGAATTGCCGGTGCAGAGGAAGAGGATCTTGAGGGGCTTCGTCTGCGAGTCCGCGGGGGTTTCAGGCTTGGTCATCGGAGCCAGCCTTTGATCATCTCGGGGGTGGGGACCTTGCCCTCGCAGACCTTCTTGCCGTCGATGATGACCGCGGGGGTGATCATGACGCCCCGGTCGACCATCTCGCCGATGTCCGCTATTTTCACGACCTCGGCGTCTTTCTTGAGCTCGGCCAGCGTCGCCTTGATGACCTTCTCCGTGTCCGCGCACTTGGGGCAGCCGGGTCCGAGCACTTCGATCTTCATGTCCTCCTCCTTTAGAATAAGGCTCCGTAGAGCATGCCGGCCAGGGTGGACATGGCGACCACCAGGCCCGCGTAGGTCAGCATCTTCCCGGTCCCCATGACCTTGCCCAGCACGATCATGCTGGGAAGGCTCAAGGCCGGTCCGGCCAGGAGCAGGGAGAGGGCGGGGCCTTTGCCCATCCCTGAGCCCATGAGGCCCTGCAGGATGGGGATCTCGGTCAAGGTCGCGAAATACATGAGGGCCCCGGCCACGGAAGCGAAGAGGTTGGCCCACAGGGAATTGCCGCCTACGAGCATGGCCACCCAGCGGTTCGGGATGAGGCCGTTGTCCGTGCCTGGACGGCCCATGAGGAGCCCGGCAGCGAAGACGCCTGCCAGGAGCAGGGGGAAGATCTGCTTTGCGAACTCCCAGGTCGAGCCTGTCCAGGCCTTGAGCTCGTCCTTGGTGAACCAGTTGGCCAGCATCCAGGCCAGGGCGAGCAGGCTGGCTCCGGCCAACCACCAGTGGACGCGGTGGACGGCTTCGAAGAAGCCCACAGGCTCCTCGGGCCTGCCCCAGGCGGCGAAGACCAGGACGCAGACCATGCTGAGGAAATAGAGGACCTCTTTCCAGAGCGGGCGGCCCGCGGTCTTGTCCTCTGCGGAGAACATGGAGTCATCCGGCGCTCTCTCCTCGTTCCTGAAGATGAGGGCCATGGCCGAGCCGATGATGATGGAGAAGGCGACCGCGCCGACGGCGCGGGCCAAGCCCAGCTCCGGGCCCAGCACGCGCGCCGTCAGGACGATGGCCAGGACATTGATGGCAGGGCCTGAATAGAGGAACGCCACGGCCGGGCCGATGCCTGCTCCGCGGCGGGAGATGCCCGCATATAGAGGAAGCACGGTGCAGGAGCAGACCGCGAGGATGGTCCCGGAGACCGAGGCCACGCCGTAGGAGAGGAGCTTGTCCGCCTTGGGGCCGAAGTACTTCATGACCGAGGCCTGGGACACGAAGACGGAGATGCCGCCTGCGATGAAGAAGGCCGGGACCAGGCAGGTCAGGACATGGCGCTGGGCATAGTCCTGCAGCATCCAAAGGGCTTCGAGGATGGAGCTCTGCAGCCGGGGATGGGAGAAGGGGGCGAAGGCAGCCTCGCTCATGCCGCGGGTCCCTTGGGCTTGCGGCACACGGCCAAGCGGTCCACCTCGGTCACGGCCTGCAGGTCCATGGAGGCCTCGTCCTCGAGGGCCGCCTCGGCCAGCACGGAGCGGAGCAGGCGGCCGGAAGGCCCCAGCAGGACTTCTGAAGAGAGCTCGTACTCCACCCACAATCCGTCCTTGCGGTTCTGGACCAGGCCGCAGTCGCGCAGGACCCTGAGGTGCTGGGAGACCGCGGTCTGGCGCAGCCTCAAGGCCGCGGAGAGCTCGCAGACGCACAGCCTGCGCGCTGACAGGGCGATGAGCAGGCGCAGCCGGTTGGGCTCAGCCAGCGTCTCCAGCAGTCTATGTATGCGCATATACGCATATAATAGGATATCTCGCGGCTCCGGGCAAGGGAAAGGCCTCTGCTTTTGCCCGGTCCTGACCCCTGAGATTGCCCACTGCTTCCTAATTTTGTAAAGTTTATTCAGGCAATGTCCTTAAACTAGAGTCTCTAGGGGGGTAGCGATGGCGTTCTTCATCGGCCGTGACCGTGAGGCCCGCAGGGCGTACGGATTCGACGAGATCGCTCTTGTCCCGGGCGACGTGACCGTCAACCCCGAAGAGACCGACACCAGCCTCGCCATCGGCAATACCAAGCTCCAGATCCCCTTCCTGGCGTCCGCCATGGACGGGGTCGTGGACTCCCAGTTCGCCATCGCCATGGGCAAGCTCGGCGGCCTGGGCGTGCTCAATCTCGACGGCATCAACACCCGCTACGAGAAGCCCCGCGAGGTCGTGGCCCAGATCGCGGGCGCAGGGCCCGAGAAGGCCACGCAGCTCGTGCAGGAGCTCTACAAGGAGCCGGTGCATGAGAAGCTCGTGGCCAAGCGGGTCTGCGAGATCAAGGAAGCCGGCGTGCCCTGCGCGGTCTCGACCATCCCGCAGAACGCGGCCAAGTGGGGCCCGGTGGCGGCCGAGGCTGGCTGCGACCTCTTCTTCGTGCAGTCGACCGTGATCACGGCGCGGCACAAGTCCACCAAGTACAAGAGCCTCGACCTCGCCAAGTTCTGCAAGTCCATGACGATCCCGGTCGTGGCCGGCAACTGCGTGACCTACGGCGTGGCGGTCGAGCTCATGGAGACGGGCATCGCGGGCCTGCTGGTGGGCGTAGGGCCGGGCGCGGCCTGCACCACCCGCGGCGTGCTGGGCCTGGGCGTTCCCCAGGTCACGGCCACGGTGGACTGCGCCGCGGCGCGCGACTTCTTCTTCAAGAAGAGCGGCCGCTACGTGCCCATCATCACGGACGGCGGCATGAGCACCGGCGGCGACATCTGCAAGGCCGTCGCCTGCGGCTCGGACGGCGTCATGGTCGGCTCGGCCTTCGCGCGCACCAAGGAGGCCCCGGGCCTGGGCTATCACTGGGGCATGGCCACGCCGCACGCCAACCTCCCTCGCGGGACGCGCATCCACGTGGGCATCACGGGCACGCTCGAGGAGATCCTCTACGGCCCCTCCCGCACGGACGACGGCACTCAGAACCTGGTCGGGGCCCTTCGGACCTGCATGGGCTCGGTCGGCGCGGAGACCATCCGCGAGTTCCAGCTCACCGAGGTCGTCATCGCCCCGGCCATCCAGACCGAAGGCAAGCTCTTCCAGAAAGCCCAGCGCATCGGCATGGGCAAGGGATGAGCCAGGCCTTGGGCAGGGACAGCGTCCTCATCCTGGACTTCGGAAGCCAGTACACGCAGCTCATCGCGCGCAGGCTCCGGGAGCTCCAGGTCTATTGCGAGATCCTGCCTTTCAATGCCCCGGTCGAGCTCATCCTGAAGAGCTCGCCCAAAGGCATCATCCTCTCCGGCGGCCCTGATTCCGTGCACCGGCAGGGGAGCCCCAGGCCGGACCCGGCCGTCTTCGAGCTGGGCCTGCCGGTCCTGGGCATCTGCTACGGGATGCAGCTCCTGACGAGCCTGCACGGCGGCCGCGTGGCCCCGGCCAAGAAGAGGGAGTACGGCTTCGCGCGCCTCAAGGTGGTCTCCGGGACCCCGCTCTTCGCCGGCCTGCCCAAGAGCATGCAGGTCTGGATGAGCCACGGGGATTCCGCCAAGGGCCTTGGCGGCAACGGCTTCAAGGCCGTGGCCAAGACCGACACCGCGCCCCTGGCCGCCATCGCCGACGATGCCAAGCGGCTCTACGGGGTGCAGTTCCACCCCGAGGTCCACCATACGCCCGAGGGCCCGAGGCTCCTCGAGAATTTCGCCCGCCGCATCTGCCGCGTCTCGGAGCGCTGGACCATGGCCTCGTTCCTCGAGCGGAGCGTGGCCGACATCCGGCGCGAGGTCGCAGACGGCCGCGTGGTCCTGGCCCTCTCCGGCGGGGTGGACAGCTCGGTCGCGGCCGCCCTGATCCACCGCGCCATCGGGCGGCGCCTGCACTGCGTGTTCGTGGACACCGGGCTCCTTCGGGAGGGGGACCTGGAGAAGGTCCGGGCCTTGGGCAGGACCATGGGGCTTTCGCTCAAGGTCGTAGACGCCTCCAAGGTCTTCCTCGGGCGCCTTGCGCGGGTCACGGACCCTGAGGCCAAGCGCAAGATCATCGGCCGCACCTTCATCTCGGTCTTCGAGGCCGAGGCGAAGAAGCTCAAGGCCGATTTCCTGGCCCAGGGCACGCTCTATCCGGACGTCATCGAATCCGTCTCGGTCAAGGGGCCCTCGGCCGTCATCAAGAGCCACCACAACGTGGGCGGGCTTCCCGAGCGCATGAAGCTCAAGCTCGTCGAGCCCCTGCGCATGTGCTTCAAGGACGAGGTGCGGGCGCTTGGCCGGGAGCTGCGGCTCTCGCAGGACATCCTCGGGGCGCACCCGTTCCCCGGCCCGGGCCTGGCCATCCGCATCCTGGGGGACGTCACCCCCGAGCGGCTGGCGGTCCTGCGCCGCGCCGACGCCTTCATGCGTCAGGAACTGGCCGCCTCCGGGTGGCAAGCCAAGTCCTGGCAGGCTTTCGCCGTGCTCCTCCCGGTCAAGTCCGTGGGGGTCATGGGCGACGAGCGGACCTACGAGAACACCGTGGCCCTGCGCTGCGTGGATTCCGTCGACGGGATGACCGCGGATTGGACCAGGCTCCCCTACGACCTCCTGCAGAAGATGTCGAGCCGCATCATCAGCGAGGTCAAGGGCGTCAACCGCGTGGTCTACGACATCAGCTCCAAGCCTCCGGCGACCATCGAGTGGGAATAATCCGCAAGCCTCCCCCAGGGGGAGGCGCGCAGGTGTCGGCGGGGGATAGAACGTGTGACAAAGGAGGAAGCGTGAAGCAGGCGGCAGGGACCTTGTCGGCGCTGAAGCTCTTCCGCCGCGGCAAGGTCCGCGACGTCTACGAGCTCGGCGACGAGCTCCTCCTCGTGGCCTCCGACCGGGTCTCGGCCTTCGACTGCATCCTTCCCACGGTCGTCCCGGGCAAGGGCGAGATCCTGACGCGGATGGCCGCTTGGTGGTTCAAGGAGACGGCCGGGCTCATCCCCAACCACCTGATCTCGGCGGATTGGAGGGATATCTGCGGACGGCACGCCGGGCTCGCCCGCCTGCCGGCGGCCGAGTTCGAGGGCCGGAGCATGCTGGTCCGGCGCGCCAAGCGCGCCGACGTCGAGTGCGTGGTCCGCGGCTACCTCTCCGGCTCGGGCTGGAAGGAGTACCGGCGGACCGGGACCGTGTGCGGTCTTCGCCTGCCCCCGGGCCTCAAGGAGTCCGAGAAGCTCCCCGCGCCCCTGTTCACTCCCTCGACCAAGGCGGATGCCGGGCACGACGAAAACATCACCCGGGGCACCCTCGGGACCCTGGTGGGAAAGGAGACGGCCGAGGAATTGGAGCGGCTCTCCTTGGCGCTCTATGATTTCGCAAGCCGCCGGATGGCGGCTTGCGGGCTGATCCTCGCCGACACCAAGTTCGAGTTCGGCGAGCTCGGCGGCCGCCTCATCGCCATCGACGAGGTCGTCACCCCGGACTCCTCCCGGTTCTGGGACGCGAAGGCCTGGAAGCCGGGCCCCTCGCCGGCCAATTTCGACAAGCAATTCATCCGCGATTACCTGGAGAAGTCCGGGTGGGATAAGCAGCCCCCGGCTCCTCCCCTGCCTCACGACGTCGTGGAGCGCACCGCCCGGCTGTACCGCGAGGCGCTAAGGAAGGTCACGCAATGAGCTTGATCGCGACAGGGACGACCTACTTGGTGGAGGTCCGGCTCAGGCCGGAGTTCACGGACGCGGCGGGCCTGGCCGCCCTCGCCCAACTCCAGCACGCGGGCTTCGCGGGGGTCCGCGCGGTCCGCATCAGCACCCTCTACGAGATCTGCGGGCCGCTCAACCAGTCCCACGTCCAGCAGGCCTCCAAGGAGCTCCTCAACGACGGCGTCACGCAGGAGTTCAAGGTCCTCAGCGGCCCTCCGGTCCTCGACGGCATGAACCACTGGCGCGTCGAGGTCTGGCTTAAGAACACCATGACGGACCCGGTCGGAGAGTCCGTGCGGCGCGCCATCGCCGAGCTCGGTCTGCCCGAGCCTGAGCGCGTGCGCTGCGGCTCCGCCTATCGCATCCTCGGCAGGACCACCAAGAACATCCTCGAGCGGATCGTGCTCCGCACCCTGGCCAACCCCGTGGTCCATTCCTTCACCGTGACGGAGGCCTATGACTGAGTGCCGAGCCGCCCCGTCCGACGGGGGGGCCCTCCGGTTCACGGTCCTGCCTCCCAAGGAGCTCAAGGAGCTGGGCGACAAGCTCGGGTGGTCGCTCAACTCGGCCGAGCTCGAGGCCATCCGCTCCTACTTCAAGAAGGTCGGCCGCGAGCCCACCCGCGGCGAGGTCGAGACGATCGCCCAGACCTGGTCCGAGCACTGCAAGCACAAGACCTTCAACGGCCCCATCCGCTATTCCGACGGCAAGAAGACCCAGCTCATCCGCAGCCTCTTCGCCGAGACCATCGTCAAGGCCACCCAAGGGCTCTCGAAGCCCTGGTGCCTCTCCGTCTTCAAGGACAATGCGGGCATCGTCTCCTTCGGCAAGGGCGGACGCTGGGCCCTGGCCGTGAAGGTCGAGACGCACAACCATCCCTGCGCGGTCGAGCCCTACGGCGGGGCGGAGACCGGCATCGGCGGGGTCATCCGGGACGTGCTCGGCGCGGGGCTCGGCGCCAAGCCGGTCCTCAACACCGATACCTTCTGCCTCGCCCGGCCCGACTACGCGGGCGCGCTCCCCGAGGGGGCCCTGCATCCGGTCCGGACCCTCAGGGGGGTCGTCGCCGGAGTGCGCGACTACGGCAACCGCATGGGCATCCCCACCGCGGGCGGAGGTCTCTGGTTCGACGACGACTACCGGCTCAATCCTCTCGTGTTCTGCGGGACCGTGGGCGTGCTGCCCACCTGGGCCGTGCGCAAGGAGGTCAAGCCCGGCGACCTCATCGTGGCGGTCGGGGGCCCCACGGGCCGCGACGGCCTGCACGGGGCGACCTTCTCCTCCGCGACGCTCGAGGGGGAGTCCGACCGGACCGCGGTCCAGATCGGCCACCCTTTGAACGAGAAGCGCGTCCTCGACGCCATGATGATCGCCCGGGACCGCAAGCTCTACCGCGCGGTCACCGACTGCGGGGCGGGCGGGTTCTCCTCGGCGATCGGGGAGCTGGCCAAGGACTGCGGCGCGCGCGTGGAGCTCTCCGGCGCGCCGGTCAAGTGCTCCGACCTCGAGCCCTGGGAGATCTGGCTCTCCGAGGCGCAGGAGCGCATGGTGCTGGCCGTCCCCCGCAAGAGCTACGCCGAGCTCGAGAAGCTTTTTCACGCCGAGGGCACGGGCTGCTCCATCCTGGGCGAGTTCACGGACTCGGGCCGCCTCGTGGTGACCCTCAAGGGCGCGCCCGTCGCGGACCTCGACATGGGCTTCCTGCACGACGGGATGCCCAAGGTCGAGCGCCGCGCGGTGTGGACCAACGGCTCCAAGCCCAAGCCGCGGCCTTGCGGCCGCAAGAGCGGGGCCGCGGACCGCGGCCGCCTGGGCTCGATCCTCATCCGGATGCTGGGCCACCTCAACGTGTGCAGCCGCGAGTGGGTCATCCGCCAGTACGACTACGAGGTCCAGGCCGGCACCGTCATCAAGCCGCTCCAGGGCCTGCGCCACGACGGTCCCGGGGACGCCTGCGTCATCTGGCCGGCGGCGGCCACGGGCGAGTGGGAGGACCTCTCCGGCTTCTCCGTGGGCCACGGCCTCAACCCCTCCTACGGGAGGCTCGACCCCTACTGGATGGCCATGTGCTGCGCCGACGAGGCGCTGCGCAACCTCCTGTGCGTGGGCGCGGACATCTCCAAGGCCGTCTTCCTGGACAATTTCTGCTGGGCGAGCCCCGAGGTCCCCGAGCAGCTCGGGGGCCTGGTCCGCGCCGCCCTGGGCTGCCACGACGCGGCCAAGGGCTACTCGGTCCCCTTCATCTCCGGCAAGGACAGCCTCTACAACCAGTCCCGCGACGAGAAGGGACGGGACCTGGCCATCCCCGGGACCGTGCTCATCACCGCGATGGCGCCGGTCCAGGACATCACCCGCTCCGTGACCATGGACTTCAAGGGGCCGGGCAACTCGCTCTTCCTGGTGGGCGTCACCAAGGACGAGACCGGCGGCTCCCTCCTCTCCCAGATGGAGAGCTGCGGGGGCGAGGTCCCCAAGCCCGACCCCAAGGCCGCGATCAAGGCCTTCAAGGCCGTGGCCGGGGCGATCTCCAAGAAGCTCGTCCTCTCGGCCCACGACCTCTCCGAGGGCGGCCTGGGCGTCGCCGTCGCGGAGATGGCCTTCTCCGGCGAGTCCGGGGCCACGATCGAGCTCGATCAGGTCCTCACCAGCCCGGCCATGCTCCCGGACGAGACCACCCTCTTCTCCGAGAGCCCCAGCCGCGTCCTCCTCGAGGTCAGCCCCAAGGACGACGTGGCCCTCATGCGCGCCTTGAAAGGCGTCCCGGCGCGGCGCATCGGCTCGACCACGGCCAACCCGCTCATCAAGGTCTCCGGCTTCGACGGCTCGATCGTGCTCGAGACCCTGCTGGTGGACCTGAAGACCGCCTGGCAGAAGACCCTCCCGGAGCTCCTGAAATGATGGTTTCCAAGCCGGCCCTGCGCGGGAAACGCCCCAAGGTCCTGGTCCTGCGCGCTCCCGGGACCAACTGCGACATGGAGACCGCGCTGGCCTTCAAGCGCGTGGGCGGCGAGCCCGAGCTCGTGTCCATCGCGGATTTCAAGGCCGCCAAGGTGCGGCTGATGGAGTTCTCCGTGGTCGCCATCCCCGGCGGCTTCTCCTACGGCGACGACGTGGGGGCGGGCAAGATCCTGGCCAACCAGGTCAAGCTCTACATGAAGGAGATCCGGAACTTCGTGCGGCTCGGGCGGCCGGTCATCGGCATCTGCAACGGCTTCCAGGCCCTGGTGAAGGCGGGACTGCTCCCTTTCTCGGCCGCAGGAGAGCAGACCGCGAGCTTCACGGCCAACGACTCGGGCCGCTTCGAGTCGCGCTGGGTGCACCTGCGCTTGAACACCCAGAGCATGTGCCTCTGGACCCAGGGCCTGCCCGAGATGATCGAGCTCCCCGTGGCTCACGGGGAGGGCAAGCTCGTGCTCAAGTCCCCGCGCCACCTCGAGGAGCTCAAGAAGAACAAGTCCATCGCCCTCCAGTACGTCTCGGACGACGGCAAGCTCCTGGGCTATCCGCACAATCCCAACGGGTCGGTCTTCAACATCGCGGGCCTCACCAACCCCGAGGGCAACTGCCTCGGCCTCATGCCCCACCCGGAGCGCTTCACGGTGCGGCACCACCACCCGAACTGGACCCGCCAGACCTTCATGAAGGAGGGGGTGGGGCTCGAGATGTTCAGGAACGCGGTCAAGTACTGCCAATCCTAATGAAACGGACCATGCCCCCACACTACTTGCCTCCCCGTGGGGGAGGCAAGTAACTTATGTGCGGGATCTTCGGCATCGCTGACCACGCCGAGGCCGCGGACCTCGCCTATCTGGGGCTCTTCGCGCTCCAGCACCGGGGCCAGGAGTCGGCGGGCATCGTCACCTCCCACGAGGGCGGGCTCCTCTCGCACGCGGGCATGGGCCTGGTCGCCGAGGTCTTCAACCGGCAAGCCCTGGCCTGCCTGCCCGGCCGGACCGCGGTGGGACACGTGCGCTATTCGACGACCGGCGCCAGCCACATCAAGAACGCCCAGCCCCTGACCTTCAACTGCAGCCACGGTCCGGTCGCCATCGCCCACAACGGCAACCTCACCAACGCCCTCGAGGTGCGCGGCAGGCTCGAGCGGCAGGGCGCGATCTTCCAGTCCTCCACGGACTCGGAGGCCATCGTGCACCTGCTGGCCAGGAGCTCGGGGTCGATCGAGGAGGTCCTCGTCGAGGCGCTCAAGACCCTGGAGGGCTCCTACTGCCTGCTGCTCCTGACGCCGGGCAAGCTGATCGCGGCCCGCGACCCGCACGGCTTCCGTCCCCTGGTCCTGGGCAGGCTCAACGGCTCCTACGTGGTCGCGTCCGAGACCACGGCCCTCAACCTGGTCAAGGCCGAGACCGTCCGCGAGATCGAGCCGGGCGAGGTCGTGGTCATTTCGGCCGGGACCGTGCGGTCCCTCAAGCCCTTCAAGACCCCGGAGCCGGCGCGGTGCGTGTTCGAGCACGTCTATTTCGCCAGGCCGGACTCCAAGGTCTTCGGCAGGAACGTCCAGTCCGTGCGGCGCGAGCTCGGCCGGGCGCTCGCGCGCGAGATGGCGGGCGTGGAGGCCGACATGGTCGTGCCCGTGCCGGACTCGGGGGTCCCGGCCGCCCTGGGGTTCTCGGACGTGTCCGGCATCCCTTTCGAGATGGCCCTGGTGCGCAGCCACTACGTGAGCCGGACCTTCATCAGGCCCACGCAGGAGCTGCGGGAGGTGGCGGCCCAGCTCAAGCTCGCCCCGGTGCCCGAGGCCCTCTCCGGACGCAGGATCGTGCTCGTGGACGACTCGATCGTGCGCGGCACGACCTCGAGGAAGATCACCCGCAGCCTGCGCGATGCCGGGGCGAAGGAGATCCACATGGCGATCTCCAGCCCGCCCATCACCGCCCCCTGCTACTACGGCATCGACACGCCCCGGGCCGGCGAGCTCATCGCCAACCGCCGCTCCCTCTCGGAGATCAAGAAGTACCTCGACGTGGACTCCATCCACTATCTCAGCCGTGAGGCCATGCTGGCGGCCGCCGGCGGGACGGGCTTCTGCAGCGCCTGCTTCACCGGACGCTATCCCACCCCGACCGGGGACTACGAGAAGGCCTCCAGGACGGGCGGATGACGGAGCGCTCCGCGCGAGCGCGGGGCCGGCTCCGCGTGCTCCTGCTGGGCGCCGGGGGCCGGGAACACGCCCTGGCCTGGAAGCTCCGGCGCTCCGCCTCCCTGGAGAAGCTCTTCAGCGCTCCGGGCTCCGAAGCCATCTCCGAGCACGCCGAGCGCGTCGCCTTGGACAGCCTCGACCCCTCGGCCGTGACCGCGTTCTGCGGCCGCGAGAAGGTCGGGCTCGTGGTCGTCGGTCCCGAGGCGCCCCTCGAGGCGGGCGTGGCCGACGCCCTCCGGGCCGCCGGGGTCCCGGTCTTCGGGCCGGGCAAGGCCGCCGCCCGCCTGGAGACCTCGAAGGCCTTCGCGAAGGACTTCATGACGCGCCACGGCGTGCCCACGGCGCGCCACCAGACCTTCTCGAGCGCGGCCGAGGCCAGGGACGCCCTGCGCTCCTGGGCCTCGGGCGTGGTCGTCAAGGCGGACGGCCTGGCCCAGGGAAAGGGCGTGGCCGTGTGCGCCGACCGCGCCGAGGCGTTGAAGGCGGTCTCTGAATTCATGGAAGGCGGGCGCCTGGGCAAGGCAGGGGCTCGGATCATCCTGGAGGAGCGCCTCTCGGGGCCCGAGCTCTCGGTCATGGCCCTGGTCTCCTCGGGCTCCATGTCGCTCTTGCCCTTCTCCCGCGACCACAAGCGCCTGGCGGACGACGACGAGGGCCCCAACACCGGCGGGATGGGAGCCGTGGCTCCGGTGCCGGTCGGACCTGAGGCGCTCCGGAGGATCGAGTCCGAGGTCATGGCGCGCGTGCTCGCGGGCCTCAAAGCCGACGGCCTGGACTACCGGGGCGCGCTTTACGCCGGGCTCATGCTGACGAAGGACGGGCCCAAGGCCCTCGAATTCAACTGCCGGTTCGGCGACCCGGAGGCCCAGGCCGTCCTGCCTCTGCTCGAGGGGGACTTCCTGGAGACCCTGCTCGACTGCAGCCTGGGGCGCCCCCTGGCCGGGCCCGTGAAGACCTCCGGCGGAGCCTGCGCCTGCGTGGTGCTGGCCTCCGAGGGCTACCCTGAAGCTCCCCGCACGGGCCGCCCGATCTCGGGGCTGGAAGCTCCTCTCGAGGAGGGGGTCCGGGTCTTCCATGCCGGCACCAGCCGCGGCGAGCGCGGGTGGGTCACCAAAGGGGGGAGGGTCCTGGGCGTGACGGCGACGGCCGCCTCCCTCGAGGAAGCCAGGAACAAGGCCTACGCCGGGGTCTCCAGGATCTCGTTCGAGGGCATGCGGTACAGGAAGGACATCGGCGCGGCCACGCTGGAACCGGCCCGGAAGGCAAGGAGAGCTTCATGAAGACGGCCAGGACGGCTCGGCGACCTTCCGCGAAGGTCGCCGTCATCATGGGCAGCGCCTCGGATTGGGAGACCATGAGGCACGCCTGCGGGATCCTCGCGGAGCTGGGCATCCCCCATGAGAAGCGCGTCATCTCCGCGCACCGGACTCCGGACCTGCTGACCTCCTTCATGGCTTCCGCGGAATCCCGGGGGATCCGGGTGGTGATCGCGGGAGCGGGCGGGGCCGCGCACCTGGCCGGGGTCGCGGCCAGCCGGACCCTGCTGCCGGTCCTCGGCGTGCCCATCCAGACCAAGGCCCTCCAAGGGCTCGATTCTTTGCTCTCCATCGTCCAGATGCCCAAGGGCATCCCGGTCGGGACCCTCGGCATCGGCGAGGGAGGGGCGGCCAACGCCGCCCTGCTCGCGGCCCAGGTGCTGGCCCTGGGAGACGCGGCTTTGAAGCGGAGGCTTGCGGCCTTCAGGGAAGCCCAGGCCAGGAAGGTGCGGGAGGCGAGCCTGCCGTGACGCTCCAGCAAGGCGCGATCGTCCTCGCCGCGGCCCTCCTGCTCGCCGTGGCGGCGGCTTTGGCCTGGGCCTGGGCCCGGCGCTCGCGCGCCGCGGCGCCCGGCCCCGCCGAGCCCCGCCCCCCGGAGCGCGTCGCGGCGGCCCCGGCGAAGGCGCGGAACATCGGCGGCGTCGAGATCGTCCGGCTCATCGGCGAGGGCGGGATGGGGGAGATCTTCGAGGGCTTCGACCGGACCCTCCAGCGCAGGGTGGCCTTGAAGAGGATGCGGCCCGAGATCCGCGCCGACCGCCTGGGCAGGGAGGAGTTCCTCAAGGAGGCCCGCATCGTGGCCGCCTTGCAGCATCCCAACATCGTCCAGATCCACTCCGTCGTCGACACTCCCGAGGACCTCTGCCTCGTCTTCGAGTACATCGACGGTCTGACCGTGCGCGAACTCATCGAGAGGGAAGGCAAGCTCTCGGTGGACGAGTGCCGCGCCGTGGTCCGCGAGGTCTGCTCGGCGCTCGCCTTCGCCCACAGCCGCAGGGTCCTGCACCGGGACCTCAAGCCCGCCAACATCATGGTGGCGTCTTCGGGGACCGTGAAGGTGATGGACTTCGGCATCGCCCGGCAGGCCCAGGTGACCCTCTCGCGGCTCACGTCGGGCGCGGTGAGCGGCACCATGGCCTACATGTCGCCGGAGCAGCATCTTGGGCAGGAGCGCCAGCCCGGGGACTTCTACGCCCTGGCCGCCTCCCTCTACCACATGCTGACCGGCCAGCTCCCCTTCCCAGGGCCCGAGCACCTGACCCAGAAGGAGCGCCTCGACTTCCGTCCCCTGAGCCAGGTCCTGCCCGGCCTGGGCTCCAAGGTGGACGCCTTCATGGACAAGGCGCTGGCCAAGGACCCGGGCGCGCGCTTCCAGCGCGCCCAAGAGTTCCTCGACGCCTTCGACGAATCCTTCTGCTAGTCCCCGCTGGCTTCTTCGAGGAGGCCGTCGAGCCCCGCGGAGTAGCCGGTCACCGGCGCGGCGCCGCTCGAGTAGCCCGCCTTGGCGCGGCCTTTCTGACCCCGGTTGTCGAGGTGCGTGACGATCGCCGCCGAGATGACGTCCTTGTCCGGAGCGATGTCCCGCCCCGAGAGCCTCGCCAGGATCATGATCTGCGCGGTGAGGGCCGGGTCCATCTCGACGTAGGCCGGCACGGTGTAGGGGTTGGTGACCTTGCCGAGCTCCCGGTACCGGGTGTAATCGGCGGCCTGGTGGCTGGCGACCTTGGGGTCGATGAAGAGGCTTCCCGGCCAGATGATGCGGCCGTCCGTCCTCTGGTCCTTGGCCCCGGGCAGCCCCAGCTTCTTCATGAGCAGGACCAGGGGATGGAAGTGGTCGTACGCTTCCTGGACCTCGAACTGGGCGCCCATGCGCCAGCCCAGCATCACGGTGGAGCTGCAGTAGGCGCGCCAGATCTCGTTGACGAAGCCGTAGGCGAAGCCCGTGCCGAGTCGGGTCATGAGCTCCTCGACCGCGGCCGCGGCGCGCCGAGAGAGCTCGGCCAGGAGCCTGGCCGAGTCCTTCCTTGGAATGGAGAGCAGGCCTTGGTACTCCTCGGGAGAGAGGAGCGAGGGCCAGGGGTCGGACCCGGACTTGTAGACCTCGCTCATGTAGCCGCGCTCCGCGGCCTGGGCGTGGAACGCGTCCCAGACCTTGTCCGCGTCGAGACGCGCCGCCCCGAACTTGATGAAGGGACCGTGCTGGGCGAACTCCTCGGCGATGCCGATCTTGCGGATGCCGCCCTCCCCTGAGTTGGGGTAGTTGTCCAGGGCCCAGGCCAGGGCCACGCCGTCGGATTCCTCGACCGTGGCCATGCCTACGTGCGAATACCCGTTGCGGAGGAATGAGCGCTCGGCCAGCCAGTGCTTGAAGCCCCACAGGAGCTGGCGCAGCCTGTTGCGCACGGGCTGGCCGTCCTTGAGTCCCGGCCCGCCCTTGGGATTGGCCCAGAGTCCCAGCGGATGCCCGAGCAGGCCCTGGCGGAAGGCCTTCCACCAGAGTCGGAGCTGGGGCCTCACGCCGAAGGTGATCTCGGCCGCCTCGCGGCCGCCGCTGCGCTCGCCGAGGAAGTCCCCGGTGCGGACCTCGATGCGCTTGAGCCCTCCGGGGGAGGAGAGGTCGGGCAGGACCAGGGTGTTCCCGATGAAGTTCTCCAGGTGCTGTCCCCGCTCGGCGACCTTGGCCCTGAGGCCTTGCTCGACCTCCGGGCGGCCCTCGAGCCTGGAGTGGCGCACGAGCGCGGCGGCCAGGGCGCGGCCCGCGTAACGGGTCTGGCCGGCCTCGGCGTCGGTGTAGGCCGCGACCAGCAGGACCTCGGCCGCGTCCTTGATCGCGGCCACGCGGCGGGAGACCTCGCGGCCGGCCGTGGCGTCCTTGCGGCCCTCGGAGAGGTCCTTGAGACCCTGCTCCAGGAGCGCCTGGGGGACGGCGGCTTTGGCGATGTCCGAAACGACTTGTCCGAGCTGCGCGGAGAGTTTCTGCACCGTGACCGAGATGAGCCAGGCCCGGATGCCTTCCTTGTCCTTGCGGGCGATCTCCGCAGGCAGGCTCGAGGGAGGGTCGAGGGGCTGAAGGCTCAGGAGGCGCGCGGTCAGCTCGGTCGCCGTCTCGAGGGACTCCGGCGAGAATCCCTGCTCCGCCAGGCCGGCCATGACGTCGGAGGCCAGGCTGCGGGCCGCGTTCATGACGCGGTAGCGCTTGGCGTTGAATTCAAGCACCTTGCGCTGGGTCTCGGTCAAGCCGGGCTTGGCGAGTCCCGCGGAGATGGCGGAGGGATAGTCGCGGAAGCCCACCCGGCCCAGGAACCCGTCGTAGTCGAGCCGGACCGTCTCGGCCGCGTTGCCCGGAGCCGAGCGGTCGAAGAAAGCGGGGAGGGAGCCCTCCAGGCGTCCTTGGGTCTCCGCCTCGGCGAGCGACCCCACGGCCGATGCCGCGGAAGCACCGCCTTCCGAGGGGGCTGCCGCGCCTTGGACCTGGGGGACGACGGCCGGGAGGGACGGGCTTGCGGGGAACGCGCTGCCGGGCACGGCGTGATCGGGGACCGCGGAGGGGAGCTCGAGGACGGGAGTCCCGAGGCCCGCGACTCCGGGTGAGAGGTCCACGCCTGCGACGGAGCCCGGCCGCAGCGTGGTCCCGGGCAGGGAAGGCAGGAGCACCGGGGCGTAGGGGGAGGCCGGGGCAGCGGCTTGGCGCGTCTGGATGAGACCGGCGGCGTGGATGGAGCCGGCCAGGGAAAGCAGGAGGGACGCTGGGATGAGCATGGGCCATTATATCAACCGCCCCGTCGGTGAGGGATGGGTCCGCCGGGCCGGCTTGACCGGGATTTGGGCCCATGCCGGACCGGGTCCAGGGGCCCTGTGCCGTCCGGCTCCGGCGGATTTTGCTCTATGACGGTGAAAAGATATATAGTCCAAGGGATAAGCTTTTTCCGGAGGCTCAACGATGAACATGGTCAGAGCAATACTCGCGTTGACGACGGCCTGGTGCGCGACGGCGCAGGTCTGGGCCGCCCCCAATCAACCGCCGCCGCCGTCCCCGTTCAACGACGCCTATCTCGTGGAGGTCCACGAGCAGTGCAAGCAGGGCAAGGGCGACTACTTCCAGCACCTCAAGAACCTCCAGTCCCGGCCCAAAGACGTCACCTTGCGGGAGCTCGCGCCGGTCAACAACCCCGAGATGCTGTCCACCGCGATCGCGGGGGAGCAGGCCCTGGCGTGCCTCGAGTTCGCGGGCCACAAGAAATATTCCTGCTCCTACCTCGTCAACGTGGAAGCGGACTATCGCGGCCACTACTTCTGCCAAGAGTTGCGGACCACCCTGGCCTACGCCGCCTCCCTGTTCGGACAGGGGGATGAGGACGCGGCGTTCCGGGCCTACCTTCCCCTCACGCTGGAGAACGAGAAGGTGTCGGAAGCGCAGAAGGCGCGGGCCAAGGTCGTGTTCGCAGACGCCTTCCGCAAGGGGAGCCACCAGGACCTGTGCGCCATGGCGGTGAAGAACGGGTGGGTCGCCATGGAGGAGTGCGTCTCGGGCATGGCCTTCGTCCCGGGCGAGCCCGCGCGCTGCCACTCCATCAAGATCCAGGATACGCGCCGCCCGGGCCAGGACCCGGTCCGCGCCGCGGCCCTGAACAAGGGCTACGAGCAGGGCTACTGCTCCGCCAAGGCCTCCCTGCTGGAGGGCCTCCGGTCCAAGGACCCGGCCATCTGCGCCGCTTCGCCCCTCTGCAGCGCGGCCATGAAGCGGAACCCGGCCGCTTGCGAGCCTCTCGTGCGCAGCGCCAACCAAGGCTTCTGCCAACGGGTCGCGCTCTTCGGGTCGCCGCTCGTCAAGAAGGTCCAGGAGAATATGTCCAAGACCGCCCAGGAGAAGGCGCGTGAAGCGGAGCGTCTGCGCCGCGAAGCGCAGGCCGTGGCCGATTTCCACAAGCAGCGCAAGGCGGAGGAGCGGCTCGTCCAGCAGAAGCTCGCGGCGGAGGAGATCAAGAAGTCCCAGGAGGCGGCGGCCAAGGAGCGGGAGCTCGACGAGAAGGTCCGCAAGAGGATGCAGGAGAAGAAGCAGAAGTTCCAGTACCGGGAAGGGGAGCGCATGGAGGGAGCGCCTCCGGAGCTCCAGCAGGCCATCCGGGACATCGAGCAGGGCAAGACCGGGCCCCAGGCCAAGCCTCTCTACGGGGACTGATCAGCCCGTCAGCTCGACCGTGCCGTAGACCCCGTCGTAGCCGGGCCGGACCACGGCTCGGCCCGCGCGCATCCTCTTGAGCGCCGCCGCCAGCTCGGGATGGCCGGCCTCCGAGAGTTCCCCTAATGCCGCGGAGCGGAGGATCCTGAGCTCGCTTCCGAACCGGGCGAGCAGGCCTTCGTAGGCGCGGGCGACCTTGACGCTGGCGGGGCCGACGCGCAGGGTCTGGCCGATGACCTCTTTGAGGGGGACGATGTTCTCGTAGTCCGCCGCGGCCGCGGGGCGCGAGCCGGACGGCCGGTCGGCGAGGGCTTCCACGCGGTGCAGGACGCCGACCGTGACGGCCTTGCCGCACGCGGAGCAGAGCCCTGCGTGGGCCTCCGTCTCGGCGGGGGACCAGCAGACCCCGCAGTCACGGTGCCCGTCCGCGTGGTACTTGCCCTCCTCGGGGAAGAACTCCAGGGTCTTGGCGAGGCGCCCCCCGCCTTGCCGCCGCAGGGCTGCGAGGATGGCGGGGTAGGAGAGGGCGCAGTCGAAGACATTGGACTCCCTGCCGAGCTTCCCGGGAGAGTGCGCGTCGGAATTGGAGATGAGGGTGAGCCGGTCGAGGCCGGAGACCCTCCAGTTCATCGGGGGGTCGGAGGAGAGACCGGTCTCGATGGCGAAGATCTCAGGCGAGAGGTCCGCGAAGCACTCCTCCAGGGAGTCGAAGCCCGACTGCGAGCCGAAGACCGCAAAATGCGGGGTCCACGCGTGCGCCGGGATCAGGACGCAGCCGGCCTCGAGCGCGATGGAGAGGAGGTCCTTGGAGTCCAGCCCCAGGATGGGCCGTCCGTCGGAGCGGATGTTGCCGATGGCCCCGAGCCTCTCGTTGACCCGGCGGACGGAGTCGAACGAAGGCGCAAGGAGGAGGTGGTGCGCTTTGCGGACCCGGCCGCCCCTCTTGTAGATGCAGCTCACCTCGGCCTGGAGCAGGAACCGGACCGGGCCCCTGCAGGAGGCCGGGACCTCGGCGTCGGCTCCGGCCGCGAGGGTCTCCTCCAGCGCGAAGAGCCCCTCCTCGGCGGGCCGGAGCTTCCCGCGCAGCTCCGCCTCCCACGAGGGATGGGTGAAGTCCCCGGTGCCCAGGACCGTGATGCCCTTGAGCTGGCACCACCGGTGGAGGGTCTCGGGCCTGAGGTCCTTGCTGCACGCCCGAGACAGGTAGGAATGGATGTGAAGGTCGGCGATGAATTCCATGGCCCCATGGTACCACACGGGCGCGGATGTCCGCAAAGACCCGGTCGACCGCGCCCAGGCCGGGTTTGACGGCAATCATCAGCCGGAATGACCGTCATCATGTGGCGGAGGGGTCCCATCTGTGGTATCATTGGCGGGTCGTAGGACCCTGGGACCAGGGCCGGGATTCAATCACGGAGGGATAGAAATGCGCAGAACGGCGTTATTCGGGACGTTGGTCGCGGCGTTCGTGGTGGGCTGTCTCATGGTGAAGGGCGTTTCCGCGGGCGAGGAAGCGTCCGGGCCGGAGTTCATCAATATGGAAAAGGTCGGCAAGCAGCTGCCGGTCAACTTCCCGCACAAGCTGCACGGCGAGAAGGCCAAGTGCGACGACTGCCACGGCGGGGACAAGCCTCTCTTCGCCCAGAAGATCACCGGCAAGGGCGAGCCCATGAAGGACATGTACGCGGGCAAGTCCTGCGG
>JACRDQ010000036.1 GCA_016218545.1 Elusimicrobiota bacterium | reverse complement strand
ACGAAGCCCGGGTCGCCGGACTTCCAGGAGTACTCGACCATCATGTCGAAGATCTCCTTGGCGCGCGCCTTGCCCGCGACCTCCTTGGTGCGCGGGTTGACGAGGTCGTACTCGGCGTCGGCCAGGACCGCCTTCATGAATCTCTCGTCGATGCTGACCGAGACGTTGAAGTTCTCCATGGTCGAGGACTGCGACTTCATGGAGATGAACTCGCGGATCTCGGGGTGGGTGTAGTGCAGGATGCCCATGTTGGCGCCGCGGCGCGTGCCGCCCTGCTTGACCACGTCCGTCATCTTGTCGAAGATCTGCATGAAGGAGATGGCGCCCGAGGCCACCCCCTGGGTCTTCTTGACGACGTCGCCCTTGGCCCGAAGGCGGCTGAAGGAGAACCCGGTCCCTCCGCCCGACTTCTGGATGAGGGACTGCGCGGCCAGCGACTTCGTGATGCCCTCCATGGAATCCGGCACGGGCAGGACGTAGCAGGCGGAGAGCTGCTGGAGCTCGCGGCCCGCGTTCATCAGCGTGGGGGAGTTCGGGAGGAAGTCCCAGCGCGCGATGCTCTCGTAGTAGCGGATGCTCCACGTGTCGACGAGCTTGCGCGCCTCCGGATGGGTCGTGTAGGCGGTCTCGAGATTCTTGACGAGCTTGGCGAAATTGTCGTCCCGTTGATGGGACTCGGCGAGGCCCTCGTGGAACAGGAGGGTGCGGGAGGCCTTGTGGCCGGCGCTCGGGTTGGGCAGCGCGGCGTGGTTGATGCCGTCGAAGACGCCCCACTTCTCGGCGTCGGGGTGCTGGAGGAGTTCGGCGAGGGCGACGTTGTGGACCACGCCGTCGAGCCACGCCTCGGGCGTGGCCGCGTCGCGCAGGTACTTGTCGCTGATGACCTTGGTCTGATTCTCCGACAGGTGCAGCTTGGGCAGGGTGCGGCGGGTGTTCTCCGGCTCAGGCTTGTTCCTCAAAGTGTCGTACTCCTTGGCGCTGCGGATTCTCACTTGCTGTGTCCCCCCGGAACGGAAAGTTCAGAGAGTGTAACACAGGCCGGGCTCAGGCTGTCAAATTTCTCGACGAGAAGCCATGCGTCCGGCGCCGTCTGCGAAATATACCTCGAAAAATCATTGCGTGATAATAGATGATAATAAATGGAACAGTCCTCGTCGGAGGCTCCCTTTCCCTCCTCTCCCGCTCCACCCCCTCCCCGGTGCCAGACATTAAGTAACGCAACAGCTGGTGTCAGACATCGCAGATGTTGCATTTCTGGCGGTCGTTTTGGAGCGGAGCAATCTGGAGATCGATGAGCGATTGCGGTTCAGAAAAGTCGCGAGGAGGGATGCGGGCAGGCCGTCCTCTGTCGCTCGCATGAAGAGCAAGCGTCTTGCGTTGGTGAGGCGTGCCGTCTTTGTCCGTCCTCGCAGTTCGTCGAGCGTGACCTCGGCCGCCATGCAGATTGCCTGGGCGAGTTCCATCAGACGGCGGGAGACCATGTCGGCGCGCAAGATGCTGGCCTCGCGCTTGTGCACTTCCGAGGGCGGCTCTCCCTGAGCCTCGAATGGGTCGGGCGCCGCGTTGCAGTCGACCAATCCGGCAAGAATGAATTCCCTGTACTGGTTCCTCGCGGCGTCGAGGCTGTCCCCAAGCATCGACAATGGGAGGTCAGCGTCCACGATATCTGACGCTGCAGTGCCGAGAAGTTCGTTGTGTCCCGACCATAGCCATTCCTCCGGCAGCCGGATCAATCCTGCTCGGACGGGGTTGAGGTGGATGTAGCGGAGCAGCGTTAGGAAGTAAGAGTCGTCTCTGCATGGAAGCGATCTGAAGCGATCGCCGAACAGATGCCCAGTGCGATGGTGCCTCCAGTTGAATCGCTTCGAGTAGGTGCCTAGAATCCATTTCATCATCGTCGATAGCGGTTCGTGCTCAATCTCCGCCAATAAATGGAAGTGAGTCGAGAGGAGGCAGTACGCATAGAATTTGCAGGAGAAACGGTTCTTGGCAGCCTTCAAGAGGGCGAGAAAGTCTTGAAAATCGTCCTTGGCGAGGAATATCTCCTGGTCATCGATTCCTCGTGACATCAGGTGATAGATTCCTGTAGTGAGATGAGATCGGGCTGGGCGGGTCACAACCTATATATACGACTGACCCCCCGAATTGGTTCCCTGGCACCCTTAATCTTAGACAGGGACTCTTGGCGGGCATCCTGCTAAAGATATGCAACAGGGCTGATGTCTGACACCAGTTGTTGCATTAGAATGTTGGTGCAGTAGGGGCTAGCGGCCGGCGGGGGGATTTGCTATTATTTGAGTTCCAAACTATGTACGCGATCATTGAAACTGGCGGTAGGCAGTACTGGGTTCAGCCGGGCGAGACCCTCCGGGTCGAGAAGCTCGAGGTGGAACCTGGCAAGGAAATCTCCCTTCCCACCCTTTGGGCGGTCGGGGATGCCGAGACGGGCTCCACGCCGGCGATCTGCCGAGGCGGCAAGGTCATGGCCGAGGTCGTCCGGAATCTGCGAGGGCCCAGGCTCATCGTCTTCAAGAGGCGCACGAAGAAAGCCTATAAGAAGATGCACGGTCACCGGCAGCATCTCACGGAGATCCGGATCAAGACCATCGCCGTGGACGGCAAGCCCGCGTAACCGGAGGATTCACATGGCTCACACTAAAGCCCAAGGCTCCAGCTCGAACGGCCGCGACAGTCACGGCCAACGACTGGGCGTCAAGCGCTATGGCGGCCAGAAGGTCGTGCCCGGGATGATCATCGCCCGGCAGCGCGGCACCAAGTATCTGGCGGGACTCAACGTCGGGCAGGGCAAGGACGATACGCTGTTCGCGAAGATCGAGGGGATCGTCACTTTCGACTACGCTTACAAAGGCAAGAAGCGCGCCAACGTCGTCCCCGTCCCGGCCTGACCGAAACGCCAAGAATTCCGTCGGCGGCCTTGACCGCTGAAAGGACTTCTTGGCGTCTTCTTTTCTAATGCACTCGAACTTCATCGACAGGGTCCGCATCTACGTGACCGGCGGGGAGGGCGGCGCCGGCTGCCTCTCCTTTAGAAGGGAGAAGTTCATCGAATTCGGCGGCCCGAACGGCGCCGACGGCGGGAAGGGGGGCGACGTCTGGCTCGAGGCGACCGAGGACATGGCGACCCTCATGGACGTGGCGCGCAACCCTCACATCGAGGGCGGGGCTGGGTTCCCGGGCAAGGGCGGCAACAAGACGGGCGCGGCCGGGGCCGACACCGTGGTCCGGGTCCCCATGGGCACCGTGGTCCACCTGCGTCACGGCGAGCGCAAGCTCGAGGTCGCGGACCTCTGCGTCCCGGGCCAGCGCTACTTGGCCGCGGCCGGCGGCCGCGGCGGGCGTGGGAACCTCTCCTTCAAGACCAAGTTCAACACCGCGCCCAGGATCGCGGAGAAGGGTGAGCCGGGCAAGGAGGCCACCCTGGACCTGGAGCTCAAGCTCATCGCCGACGTGGGCTTCCTGGGCCTGCCCAACTGCGGCAAGTCCACCCTGCTCGCGAGGATCTCGGCCGCGCGACCCAAGATCGCGGACTACCACTTCACCACCCTCTCGCCGAACCTCGGGGCCGTCTCCCACAAGGGGGTGCAGTTCACGGCCGCCGACATCCCGGGCCTCATCGAGGGGGCGCACGAGGGCAAGGGCCTGGGCATCGAGTTCCTGCGGCACGTGGAGCGCACCCGCATGCTCATCCATCTGGTCGACCCCTTCGGCTGCGGGGAGACCGGCGTCGTCGAGGGCGTGCGGGTGATCGAGGCCGAGCTCGCCGCGGTCAGCCGCGAGCTGTCGCGCAAGCCTCGCCTCCTGGCGGTCAACAAGGCCGACCTCCCGGGGTTCGAGGCGGGGGTCAAGGCCCTCCGGTCCCGCTACCGCAAGCGCGAGGTCCTGGTGATCTCGGCCGCGACCGGGCAGGGCGTGGCCGGCCTGCTCGACCGCGTGATCCAGACCCTGCCCAAGCGGACGCCGCCTCCGGCCGTGGGCTCGGGCCCGCTGGAGACCGGCCGCGAGGCCGCCGTGCGCGTGGAGCCCGGGTTCCGCGTGCGGGCCGCGGGCGAGGGGCGCTTCGTCCTCTCCGGCCCCTTCGTCGAGCGCGCCGCGTCCATGCTCAAAGCCGACCTGCCCGAGGCCGTGGAGCGCTTCCAGAAGGCGCTCAAGCGCATCGGGGTGGATCGGGCCCTCAGGCACGCCGGCGTCCAGGAAGGGGATTATGTCGCCTGCGGCAAGCTCGAGTTCGAGTGGACCGACATCCCCAAGGCCCTGCCGGGCCTGGTCAACCGCAGGGAGCGGGCCAAGCTCAGGAAGATCCGGCGCGCGAGGGATCGCTCGTGACCGCGCCTATGCGAGCCCTGGGCTTCGCCCAGGACGGTTCGAGCAGGAAGAGCCCATACGAACCAGCAAATGGTTGTGACCGAGCCCTAGGGCGAGGGAATGCCGCCGCCACAAGTCGTAGGGAAGCGGCCGCCCATCGCCGTGGGAGGCAACCATGAGGGTCCGGGAAGCCGCGGAGAAGGGCTCGAGCTTCTACCTGGGCTTCATGTTCCTCTCCAGGCCCAAGAGGGAGGCCCTGGCCGCGGTCTACGCCTACTGTCGGCACGTCGACGACATCGTCGACGACGGCGCGCTCTCGGCCGAGGCCGCGCGTCACGAGCTGGGCTTCTGGCGCGACGAGCTCGACCGTCTCTTCGGAGGCAGGCCCACCCATCCGGTGGCCCTGCGCCTGGCGCCCCACGTTCGCCGCTTCGCCCTGGAGAAGGGCCCGTTCCTGGAGGTGCTCAAGGGCTGCGAGATGGACCTGGGCCAGGTGCGCTACGAGTCGTTCCCCGAGCTCCAGGCCTACATGGCGCGGGTGGCCTCGGCCGTGGGCCTCATCCTCGTGGAGATCTTCGGCCACCGCGCGACCCCGCCGGACCGCCTGCGGGAGTACGCCATGGATTTCGGCTACGCCTTCCAGCTGACCAACATCATCCGCGACGTGGGCGCGGACCTCGACAAGGGCCGGGTGTACCTGCCCGCGGCGGACATGCGGGAGGCGGGGCTGCCTCTCGAGGCCTTGCTGCGCAGGGAGAAGAGCCCCGCCTTCCAGTCCCTGATGGAGGTCCAGCACGGCCGGGCCAAGTCCTTTTATAGGAAAGCGCGGGAGAGTCTCGACCCCGCGGACCGGCCGGCCATGCTGCCGGCCGAGGTCATGGCCCGCATCTACGAGGGCCTGCTCGACGACATCCGCGCCTCGGGGTTCGACGTCCTCGGCGCGCCAAGGCGCCAGGGGCTGCTCTCCAAGGCGGGCCGCGCGCTCCGGGCCGTGCTCTACAGCCGGGGACTCGCGGGATCCTAGGATCCTCGGATGGCTGCTGAGCGCTGGGACGCCCTGATCCTCGGCGGGGGAGTGGCGGGCCTATCCTGCGCGACCGCCTTGGCCGGAGCCGGACGCCGCGTCCTCGTCCTGGAGAAGAGCCCGTGCCTGGGAGGCCGCGCCCGCACCGTGCGCGACTCCGAGACCGGGGCGGCCTGGGACAACGGGCCGCACCTCTTCGCGGGCCGCTGCCACCACCTCGGCCGCTTCCTCGGGCGCCTGGGCCGGGCCGAGCTCCTCTCGTTCCCCGCGCGCCTGCGCATGGATTTCCTCGACGGCAGGACCGCGGACTCCCTCAAGATCCCCGCGACCCTGGGGAGCCGCTTCGGCCTGCTGTGGGCGGTCTGGTCCCTGCGGGGTCTGCGCGCCTCGGACAAGTGGGGGACTCTGCGTCTGCGCAGGGCCCTGGCCGCTCCCGACCCCGCGGGCCTTGCGGCCATGACCGCGGCCGCGTGGTTCGAGTCCCTGGGCCAATCCAGGCAGGTCCAGGAGCGCCTCCTCGACCCGCTGACCCGCGTCCTGCTCAACGAGCCGGGCTCCCGGGTCTCGGCCGGCGTCGTGGCCCAGGTCCTGCGGGAGCTCCTCCTGGGCGGGGGAGACGCCATGAGGCTGGGCTGGTCCACGGTCTCCTTCGACGAGCTCTACGTCGAGCCAGCCCGAGCCTTCATCTCAGCGCGGGGCGGGACCGTGCTCCTCTCCACCGAGGTCACGCGCCTGCTGGAGGATGACGGCCGCGTCCTGGGCGCCGCGGACGTCTGGGGCCAGCGCTTCCTGGCGGACGCGGTCGTCTCGACCCTGCCGCCCTGGGAGCTCAAGCGCCTCGAGCTCCCGCAGCGCCTCCGGGGCTCGTGGGAAGGATTGGAAGCCTCGGCCTCGGCCGCGGTCCACATCGACCTCGAAGGCCGCGTCCTGGACGTGCCGGTCGCGGCCTTGTCCGGCGCCACCGCCTCCTGGCTGCTCGCGCGGGACGGCGCAGGGGGTCGCGGCCAGCGGCTCTCCGTGGTCGTGAGCGCGGGACGCGACGTGCTCCAGGCTTCCGACGCCGCGTTCTTCGACGCGGCCAAGCGCGACCTGTCCAGGTGCCTGCCCGATTTCGAAAAAGCTAGAATCACCGGCTGGAAGGTGGTCAAGGAGCCCGAGGCCAGGTTGGCGCAGCCGCCCGGAACCGAGGAGCGTCGGCCTCGGCCGGGCCAGGTCCTGCCGGGCCTGAGCCTCGCCGGCGACTGGACCGGGACGGGGCTTCCCGCCACCATCGAGAGCGCGGCCGCCGGCGGAGAGCGGGCCGCAGAGGAGCTGATGCAGAGCCATGCTTAAATCAGACAAGTGGATCCGTAAGATGTGCCTCGAACACGGCATGATCGAGCCGTTCGTGGACCGCCAGGACGGCGGGGGCAAGGTGAGCTTCGGCCTTTCCTCCTACGGCTACGACATCCGCGTCGCCGACGAGTACAAGATCTTCACGAACACCTTCGTGGCGACCGTGGACCCCAAGGCCTTCGACGCGCGCTCCTTCGTGGACTTCAAGGGCGACGTCTGCGTGGTGCCGCCCAACTCCTTCGCCCTGGCCCGCTCGGTGGAGCGCTTCAACATCCCGCGCAAGGCCCTGGCCATCTGCCTGGGCAAGTCCACCTATGCCCGGTGCGGCATCATCGTCAACGTGACGCCCCTGGAGCCCACCTGGGCGGGGTACCTGACCATCGAGATCTCCAACACCACGCCCCTGCCCGCCAAGGTCTACTCGAACGAGGGCATCGCCCAGCTCCTCTTCCTCGAGGGCGACGAGGTCTGCGAGGTCAGCTACTCCGACCGCAAGGGCAAGTACCAGGACCAGGTCGGCGTGGTCGGCCCCAGGATGCTGGCCCACCCGGGCAAGAAGTAAGCCGATGCTCCTGTCAGAGGGCTTGGCCGCGCTCCTCGTCCTGCCCGCGCTCTGCCAGAGCCCCTCGGGCGGCGGCCATGGACGGGCTGCCGCGGAGGCGCATTCCCTGCCCGTGACCGCGGGGCCGGAATATCACGACTTGAGGAGGCAGATCGCGGCCCGGAACGGGCAGGTCTACGTGCCCGTGGAGTCCGAGGCCCTCATCGGCCGCTTGCGCGCGACCGAGGATTCGGGCTGGGTCCGGGAGGTCAGGAGCGTCATCCCCCGCGCTTCTCCCGAGGACGCGCCTTTCGGCGTCGCCATCGTGGCCAAGGCCGCGGACAAGCCCGCGCTCCTGAGGTTCCTGCGCAGGAATCCGCAGGGAGCGGCGTTCCCCGCGGACCAGGCCGCGCGGAAGGTCTTCACGGTGGACGGGCACCTGGAGGCGGTCAGGAAGAACCTCGCGTTCGTGGACGCCCACGCCGGGAAGAAGGGCTACTGGATCCTGGACCTGGCGGCGCTGAGGAGCCGGATCCTCGACCGCTTCGCCGACCGGGAGCGCAAGGTGGACGCGGTGCTCTTCACCTATCATCCCGAGGGCCAGAAGGCGGACTCGGCGTCGCACCGGGCTCCGGTGCCCAAGCTCTCCGCGGGCGACCAGGGCGACGCCAGGAGGGAGCTCCTGTCGGAGATGTGGCAGAGGAGGATACTGGCCGCGGACATGAGCCAGCCTTCCCCGGACGACCTGCGGACCCTCGAGCGCATGCGCACGGCCGAGGCCGGGGGCGCGGTGGAGGACCTCAGGCTCAAGGCCGTCCCCTTGGCCGGGCTGGTCGCGGAGATCGCGCTCTCCGGCCAGGCCTACAAGCGCTCCGTGCTCACGAAGGAGGGCTACGAGCGCTGGCTCTTCCTCCGCTCCCAGGACGCCATCGCTTTCTTCGAGAAGAAAGGCGTGGACGCCAAGTGGGTCTTCAAGCTCAGGGACATGGACGGCAGGCCGCTCTTCCGCTCCGGAGGCAGGCTGACCGAGGCCGGAGACAAGGTCTATACAAGGGCGTCCCTTGGCATGAAGATGTTCTGGCTGCTGCCTTCCGGCGAGGCGATGGGGACGCGCCCTCCGCCCAAGAGGCAGGCTCCCGCGCCGGCGGTCCTGCCGCCGGCCCCTCCCCCTCAGCCCGCGGTTGCGCCTCCGGCGCAGCCGCAGGCTCAGCCTCCGGCTCCGCCCGCGCCCGCCCCGGCCGCTCCCCCTGAGGGCGGCGCGCCCTGACGGCGGCGGGAGACGGCTTGCCGTCGGGCGCGACGATAATGTATGATTTCCCAATGACTCAGAAAACCACTCTCACCGATCCCCGTCGGGCCGCTGAGACCCGGCAGTGGCACCACGTGGACGCCAAGGGGCAGATCCTCGGCCGGATGGCCACGCGCGTGGCGACGCTCCTGCGCGGCAAGCACAAGGTCGCGTACACGCCTTTCGTGGACTGCGGCGATTTCGTCGTGGTCACCAACGCCAAGGAGATCAAGGTGACGGGCAACAAGCTCGTCGAGAAGACCTACTTCCGGCATTCGGGCTACGCGCGCGGCGCCCACGTCACGCCGATGCACCGCATGATGGAGAAGGACCCCCGCAAGGTCGTGGCCCTCGCCGTCAAGCGCATGATCCCCCAGAACCGCCTTCGCGACCGGCAGATGACGCGCCTGCGCATCTTCGTCGGCGACAAGAATCCCTTCGCCATCAAGGTCAAAGCATGAACCCAATCGCCAAGCCTCAGATCCGCGCCACGGGCCGCCGCAAGTGCTCGGTCGCCCAGGTCCGCCTCATCCCCCAAGGGGAGGGCAAGGTCACCATCAACTCCCGGCCCGTGGAAGAGTACTTCCGCGGCCAGGACCGCCGCATGCGCGACGTCCTGGCGCCCATCTCCGTGGTCGAGGAAGCCAAGAAGTTCGACTTCGCGATCAAGGTCATCGGCGGAGGGATCACGGGACAGGCCGGCGCCGTGCGCCACGCCATCTCGCGCGCCCTCGTCAAGCTCGACACGAAGAACAAGAAGCCTCTCCGCGTCGAGGGATTCCTGACCAGGGACTCCCGCATGGTCGAGCGCAAGAAGTCCGGTCAGCCCAAGGCCCGCAAGCGCTTCCAGTACTCGAAGCGGTAGGGATTACGGCCGCCTCGCCGTCGGAGGGACCCTAGCCATGGAGCCTCCTGTGACCGAGAGGATCAAGATCCGCGGCCTCGGCCGCCTGGCAGCCGCGATCTTCATCGGCTGGGGAGGCCTGACGGCCTTGAAGGGCCTCTACGACCTCTTCATCGGCGAGCCCGAGGCCAACCTCTACGCCCCCGCTCCCTGGGCCTTCGTGACGCGGGAAGCCTGGCTGCGCTACGGGGGCTTCGAGCTCGCCTACGGCCTGGCCTGCCTCGCGCTGGGCTGGGCCGTGCTGCGTTACCTGCGTTTCCTCCCGGAGACCGTGGAGCGCGAACGCCAAGACCCGGAATTCCAGCTCTTCGAGTAGCCCAGGCCGACCATGTGCGGCATCTGCGGCGTCACCAGCCTCTCGGGCGAGCCGGCGGACCGCGCGGTCGTAGCCCGCATGCGCGCCGCCTTGGCGCACCGCGGCCCGGATGACGAGGGGGAGCACTTCGACGCGGGCCTCGGCCTGGGCTTCCGGAGGCTCTCCATCCTGGACCTCCCGGGCGGGCACCAGCCCATGTCCACCCCGGACGGCGGGCTCACCATCGTCTTCAACGGCGAGATCTACAACCACCTCGAGCTGCGCAAGGGCCTGGCCGACTCCGGCACGGCCTTCAAGACGCGCTCGGACACTGAGACCCTGCTCCACCTCTTCGACCGTCACGGGACCGGCGCCCTGCGCATGCTCAACGGCATGTTCGCCCTGGCCGTGTGGGACGCGCGGCGCCGCGAGCTCGTCCTGGCCCGGGACCCCATCGGGGTCAAGCCCCTCTACTGGTGCCAAGAAGGCGGGCGGGTGGCGTTCTCCTCGGAGCTGCGCTCCCTCTTGGCCGGGGGTTTTGGCCGGGGGTGGGACCCGGAGGGCGTGCTCGACTATCTGGCCTTCGCCAAGGCCCATGCCCCGCGCACCGTGGCCTCCGGCGTCCGCAAGCTCAAGCCCGCGCATTTCCTCGTGATCAACCCCTCCGGCGTCCGCGAGGAGCGCTACTGGGCCCTGCCTCCCAGGCCCGCTCGGGAGCCGGGACTGGAAGAGGCGGTCGAGACCCTGGACCGCCTCCTCTACGAGGCCGTGGCCGGGAACACCATCGCCGACGTGCCGGTCGGCGTCTTCCTGAGCGGCGGCGTGGACTCCGCCCTGGTCGCGGCCCTCATGACCCGCCGCTTCGGCCCGGGCAAGGTCAAGACCTTCTCCGTGGGCTTCTCCGGGGCCGGCCGCGGGGTGGACGAGTCGGCCCACGCCAGGGCCGTGGCCGCGCACCTGGGCACGGACCACCACGAGCTCATCCTGCCCGCTGACGTGCTCTCGAAGCTCGACGAGTCCATCGGCCTGCTCGACGAGCCTATCGGAGACTCCGCCATCCTGCCCACCTACCTGCTGGCCAGGTTCGCCAGGGAGGATGTCAAGGTCGTGCTCACCGGCGAGGGTGCGGACGAGCTCTTCGCGGGCTACGACCGCCACAAGGCCGCTTGGCTGAGCGGCTGGGTGAAGTCCCTGCCCCCCTGGGCCGCGGCCCTGGCCGCGCCTGTGGCGCGCAGGCTCGGCAAGGGCCGTCTTTTCGACCGCATCCCCTTCTCGGACGCGACTGACTGGGCCCAGGCCCAGGCTCACGCCGAGGCCGGCGTCCTGGCCGAGGTTCTCGGCCCGGAGTGGAAGGCCAGGGTCCGGCCGGGTCCTCCCGACTGGGCCGCTGCGTTCGCAGGCATGGACGGGCTCAACGACGCGCTGGCGTTCGACCTGGGCACGGTCCTGCCCGACGCCCTGCTGATGAAAGCGGACAAGTCCACCATGAGGGCGAGCCTTGAGGCGCGCGTGCCGTTCCTGGACAAGCCCGTGGTCGAGTACGCTGCCTGCCTTCCCGCCGGCCACAAGATCAGGCTCTTCAAGGGGAAATACGCGCTCCGGCGCGTGGCCGGCCGCT
The DNA here is from genome assembly GCA_016218545.1 of Elusimicrobiota bacterium. GTDB lineage: Bacteria > Elusimicrobiota > Elusimicrobia > UBA1565 > UBA9628 > JACQWX01. The sequence goes on along the minus strand of JACRDQ010000036.1, from coordinate 414,298 downwards.
ACCTTCCCGCGCAGATCGTGTGGCGCCGCAAGCACGGCTTCATCGTGCCCTGGGAATCCTGGGTGCGCTCGCCCGTCAACGCGTTGGTGCGGGGCCTCGTCTACGGCACAGGGTTCATGGCGAACGGGATCTTCGACGCCGCCGAGGTCAGGCTCCGGTACGAGAGGCTCATCGCCGGGGACCGCGGCGTGGACGCGGGCCTTTTCTTCAGGATCGCCATCCTCGGGCTCTGGGCGGAATCGCTGGAGAAAGAGGGGGTCCGGTTGTGATCTTCGACGCCATCGCGGGCTGGCTCGCCAGGAGGTCCGTCCGCCGCAAGATGGACCGCGTCTTCTCTCGGGGACGCGACCCGTTCGGCTACGAGAAGCTCCCCTACGAGACCGGGAGGCTCAAGGCCATGGAGGCTGCGCTGGGAGACCGCCGCTACGCCTCAGGGCTCGAGATCGGCTGCGCCGAGGGGGTCTTCACGGAGAAGCTGGCTGCCCGGGCCGAGCGCCTGGCCGCCCTGGACGTCTCTCCGGTGGCGCTCGAGCGCGCCCGGGCCCGCCTGGCCGGGAGGCCAGGGGTCGCTTTCGTCGAGGCCGACGTGCGCGACTGGCCGGGCCCCGGGGCTTATGCCTGCGACCTCATCGTGGTGGGAGACGTGCTCTACTACCTCGACAAGCCCATGGTGCGCCGGACCTTCGAGGAGACCTTCGGCCGCATCCGGGGCTGGCTGGCGCCGGGAGGGCTCCTCGTGCTGGCCCACGGCTTCGCCGGCCCGGCGGAGCGGCGCATCCGCGAAGGCTACCGCGAGCGCTTCGAGCGCCTGGGCCTGCGCCTCGTGAGCGAGAGCGCGGTGGGCGACCCGGCGGTCTCAGGCGGCGTACAGTGCCTCGTCTCGTGCCTCGCGGAGCGTTGATGTTCCGCGACCGCCAAGAGGCCGGCCGCAGGCTGGCCGAGCGCCTCAAGCACTTATCCGGCGAGCGCCCGCTGGTGCTCGGTCTGCCGAGAGGAGGGGTCCCGGTCGCTTACGAGATCGCCAAGGCCCTGGCGGCGCCCCTGGACGTCTTGGTCGTGCGCAAGCTCGGAGCCCCTGGCCAGCCGGAGCTGGCCGTGGGGAGCATCGGCATGGGGCTTGAGCCGCCCATCCTCTATCAGTCCCTCATCAAGAGGCTCGGTGTGACCAAGGCCTACCTGGACCGGGAGGTCGCGGCCGCGCGCGTCGAGGCCAGGAGGCAGGACAGTCTGTTCCGGCAGGGGAGGCCCTTCCCTGACCTCGCCTCCAGGACCGTGGTCGTGGCCGATGACGGCCTGGCCACGGGCATGTCCATGAAAGCCGCGCTCGAGGCCCTGGCCCTGCTCAAGGCGGGCAAGGTCGTGGCGGCCGTGCCGGTCGCCTCGCCCGAGGGCCTCGCGTGCCTGAAGGGCCTGGCCGCGGAGGTCGTCTGCCTCTTCCGGCCCGAGGACTTCACCGCCGTGGGCGCCCATTACGAGGACTTCTCTCCCACCCCGGACGCGGAGGTCGTTTCCCTGCTCAAGCTCGCCCGTTGACCCTGCTCTAAGCTATAATCCCGCAGTCATGCTGGGCGATCCTAGGCTCGAGCAGGCGCACGCGCTTTCCGCGCTCGCCGTCGCCGCGGCCCGTTTCTTCTCCGAGCCTTCGCAGGCTCAGGCTGGAGTGGTCCGCGAGCATGCGGAGGCCTGCCGCGCCAAGGCCGGAGCGGTCCGCTCCGGCGCAAGCCGGGATGACCGCGAGGAAATGCTGACGGTCTCGAGGCATCTCTCCGAGGCCGCGGTCCAGGTTGGAAAGGCGGTTGAGGAGTGCCAGCTTTTCCAGGTCCCTGCCGGGCGGCGGTTGTCCGGGGCTTTCGAGCCTCTCTGCGAAGCTGCCCAGGCCCTGGAACGTTCCTTCCGTGCCTTGACCAGGGGAGGGGGCCAGGGCTGTGTGGACCTGGTCCTGGATGCCAAGCGCCATTGCCAACAAGCCTCCAGGCTGGCAAGCGAGGCGGTCAAGCAGGCCCTGGAGATGCCGAACACGGTAGACAGCATCAAATTCAAGGAGACGTTCGTCCGCTTCTCCAGGTCCGCTGATGAGATCCATCAGGCGGCGGACCTGATAGGGGAGCTGGCAGCGGTGAAGAATGATTAAATTACTATTTGTTTTGCTGGCTTTATCAGCCAATTCCTGGGCTGAGAACATCCGCATCGCGGTGTGGCATACCAATGATGTCCACGGCTGGATCATGCCCAGGGAAGCCGCTTTCAACGCCGCTGACCCAAAGAGGATGGTGGGAGGGGCCGCTGTCCTGGCCAGGGCGATGGAAAGGGAGAAGGAACCGCGCATCCTCCTCGATGCCGGGGATTGGTACCAAGGGACGCCCGAGGGCACGCTTTCCAAGGGCAAGGTCATGGTGGAGATCTACAATGCCATGGGTTACGACGCCATTGCTCTTGGGAACCATGAGTTCGACTTCGGGGTGGACAATGTCAAAAGCCTCGTCAAGGGGATGAGGGTTCCTGTCGTCGGCTGCAACACCTACGATGCCAAGACCGGCAAGAGGGTGGATTTCCTCAAGCCTTGGATCGTCAAGAAGATCGGAGGAGTCAAGATCGGCATCTTCGGCCTGCTCACCACGAAGATGGGCGGGCTCGTGCTCCCCAAGCAGATCCAGGGCCTCGAGTTCCGACGGGAGGTCGACGAGGCCAAGAAGGCGGTGGCAGCCCTCAAGGATGAGGGGGCCACGGTCATCATCGCGCTCAGCCATCTGGGTTTCGAGACCCCGGAGCGGGCTCCTTTCGAGGGCGACCAGACCCTCGCTGCCTCGGTCCCGGGCATCGACCTCATCGTGGGCGGGCACTCCCACACGTTTTTGAAGGAGCCGGTCAGGGATGCGACTTACGGCACCCTCATCACCCAGGCTGGGGCCAATTTGTCTATTGCTGGCAGGACCTTGCTTGAGATCGACCCGGATACAAAAAAAGTCATTGCATCTTCAGACAAACATGTCGAACTGTGGGAGGATGAGTACGGCCAGGACCCCGAGGTGGCGAAGGTCGTCCAGAAGTACGTAGATGAGATTGGAAATGCCCTGGAGGTTATTGTGGCCACAGCGGCCACACCGGTTCCTCACCACCGGAACATGAAGGAATCGCCCATGGGAGACTGGATGACGGATTGCGCCAGGGACTGGACCAAGACCGAGATCGTGTTCCAGAACCTGGGCGGCATCAGGGCGAGCATCGCTGCCGGGCCCGTCACCATGCGGGAAATCTTCAACATCATGCCTTTTGAGAACAGCATGGTGAACATGAGCATGACCGGCAGCCAGGTCCGCGACGTGCTCGAGCGCGGAGCCGGGGGCAAGGGGTACATGCAGGTCTCGGGGATGACCACGGTCTACGACCTCTCCAGGCCCAAGGGGGAGCGTCTCGTCTCGGCCACGGTCGGAGACGAGAACCTCATGGACGCGGGCAGCTACACGGTGTCCACCGTGGATTTCATCGCAGAGGGAGGAGACGGCTACGACACCTTCCGCTCCGTGCAGAAGAAGGAGTTCACCTACAAGCTGCTCCGCGACATCCTCGATCAATGCGCCAGGAAACAGGGGACCATCACGGCCCCGGCCCAGGGCCGCATCCAGGTGAAGGGAGGCTGAAACCATGCTCCAGAAAGCCAAGGCCGAGGTCGAATACTGGTGGACGCTGGTCAAGCGGACCGTCGGGCTCCTCATGATCTGGGGCCTGGTCTTCAGCCTGGTCACCATCGCCAAGCTCGGGGTGGCCTTCGACTACGACGACACCCTGGTCTCCTCCATGCCCGCCTACGAGAAGGCCATGGCCTCCTCTCCCCAGGCCCTGGGTCCGCAGTTCTGGTCCGTGCTCAACCGGTCCTATGACCTCGAGAGGCCCAAGGTCGTGCCCGTGTCCCTGGCGTGGCTCTTCCGCGCCCTCGGGTTCAGGGTGGCGATCCTGGCGGCCAGGCCGGACACCGACGGGGACGCGCTGAGGAAGGAGTGGCGCCGGCTGGTCCCGGGACAGCGCTTCGTCTTCACGGGCGAGGGAGCCGGGAGGGGCAAGCATCTCGAGGAGGGGAACTTCGTCCTGTTCTTCGGCGACTCGGATACGGACGTCAGCGAGGCGCGCAGGGCCAAGGTGGTGCCGGTCCGGGTCAAGCGCGGGCCGCAGTCTCCCTTCAAGGAAGACTACCACCCCGGCACCATGCGCGAGCTCGTCCTGCCCCTCTCCCAATACTGATCCTCCGGGCCCGAGCGCCTCAGGCTGGTCTGTCGGGTACGCGCTCGCCTGGAGGCGGGAAGAAATAGACTGTTGACAAGAGAGGGAAGTGAAGGTATAATGAGGTTGATGGATGTGGCCAAATAGGCCACAAATGGAGGATTCAGCGGTCATGACTTCGCCTCTCCGCAAGCCGTTCATCGCCGGGAACTGGAAGATGCACTTGACGCTCGCGGAATCGTTGGCGCTCGCCAAAGAAGTCCGCTCCGGGTGCGGCCAAAATGGCCCCGACGTCGCCCTCTGCGTGCCCTTCACCGCCATCACCGTGGTGGCAGGCGCGGTCCAGGGGAGCTCCGTGCTCGTGGGCGGCCAGGACCTCCACTGGGAGGCGCAGGGCGCCTTCACCGGCGAGGTCTCGGCCCGCCAGCTCGCAGACGCGGGCTGCAGGACCGTGGTCATCGGCCACAGCGAGAGGCGCCGCTGCTTCGGCGAGACCGACGAGACGGTCAACAAGAAGCTCAAGGCCGCCTTGGGCGCGGGTCTCGTGCCCATCGTGTGCGTGGGAGAGACCCTCGACGAGCGCGAGGCGCAGAAGACCTACCGGGTCATCGAGACGCAGGTGCGGGGAGCGTTCGCGGGCTTCTCTCCGGCCGAGCTCGGCACGGTCGTGGTGGCCTACGAGCCCGTCTGGGCCATCGGCACGGGCAAGACCGCCGCGCCCGCCCAGGCCCAGGACAGCCACACCTTCATCCGCAAGCTCGTGGCCCGGGCCATCGACGAGAAGCTCGCGGCCGGCATGCGCATCCTCTACGGCGGCTCGGTCAAGGCTGACAATATCGACAGCCTCATGGCCGAGCCTGACCTCGACGGCGCGCTCGTGGGCGGCGAGAGCCTCAAGGCCGCCAACTTCGTGCGCATCATCCAGTTCAAGACGCAGGCGGGGATGGAAAGGAAGGCTTAGTGAAACGATCCCGCCCCACCGGACCAGAGCGTCCCTCCCGCGGGGAGGGACGCTGACATGGCCTTCCAGCCGGGGCTCGCGGCCGGCATCGCCGACGAGATCTCCCGGCGTTTGACGCGTTCCGGAATCCCCATCACGGTGGGGGTGTCGAACCGCCACCTGCACCTCTCAGCCGCCCACTTCGAGTCCCTGTTCGGGTCCGGGGCCGTCATGGGCGTGTTGAGGCCCCTGGGCCAGCCCGGGCAGTTCGCCTCGAGCCGGACCGTGGACCTCGAGGGGCCCAAGGGAAGGGTCAAGGGCGTGCGCGTCCTGGGGCCTGCGCGCTCCAAGACCCAGATCGAGGTCTCCCTGACCGACGCCCGGACCCTCGGCATCGACCCGCCCCTGCGCCAGTCCGGCAGCCTCGACGCCGCGGCCGGGGTGCGCCTGCTCGGGCCCGCGGGGTCCGTGGAGGCGCCGGGCTCGGTCATCATCGCCCAGCGGCACCTCCACGTCCACACCTCGGACGCGGCGAGGCTGGGCCTCAAGGACAACGAGGTCGTGCGGGTGCGCGTCGGCGGTCCCGCGCTGCGCCCCGTGGTCTTCGAGAACGTGGTCGCGCGCGTCTCGGACCTTTTCGCTTTGGAGTTCCATGTGGACACCGACGAGGCCAATGCCGCGTGGGTGAAGACGGGAGACGTCGCGTACATCGTATGAGGCGAGGAAATGGTCGAGGCAAGCGGCCGAGACCATAGTTTCTAAAGGAGGAGGAGAAAATGATGGCACTGGGAATGATCGAGACTCGCGGGCTGGTCGCCAGCATCGAGGCGGCCGACGCCGCGGTCAAGGCCGCGGACGTCCGGCTCGTGGGCTATGAGAAGGTGGGGACGGGCTTGGTGACGATCCTGTTCCGCGGAGAGGTCGCCGCCTGCAAGGCGTCGTGCGACGCCGGGGCCGCCGCGGCGCAGAAGGTCGGCGAGCTCGTGGCGGTGCACGTCATCCCGCAGCCGCACCCCGACCTCGAGGGCAAGATGCCCATCTCCCTGCCGGAGACTTTGAACCGGAAGAAGTAAGGAGACACCCATGAAACGGCAAGAGCCCCCACGGCTGCTCGCCTCCCCGTGGGGGAGGCAGGCAGCATGATCTTCGCTCGGGTCACGGGCAACGTCGTCTGCACCGCCAAGGACGAGAAGCTCGTCGGAGCCAAGCTGATGCTGGTCCAGCCGGTGGACGTCGCCGGCCAGGCCAAGGGGACTCCCCTGGTGGCCGTGGACTCGGTCGGCGCGGGCGAGGGCGAGCTCGTCCTGCTGGTGCAGGGGTCGAGCGCCAGGCAGACGTCGCGGACGAAGGACAACCCTGTCGACGCGGTCATCTTCGCCATCGTTGACAGCATCGAGCAGGGCGGGACGACGGTCTTCAAGAAGTAGCTCCATGCTCCGGAACCCCGGGCCGGGCGACGGCCCGGGGGGCCGAGGGGAGACGACATGCAGAAAGATGAGATAGCCGCCATCGTAGGAGAGGTCTTGAGGCGCCTGGAGTCCAACGAGGGGCTTCGCGCCGCCCTGGCCTCGGGCGACCGAGCCGGGGGGCCCGCCACGCGGGTCGGCGAGGAAGCGGCCGGAGGCCGGCAGGACGGAGACCGCGACGGGGTCGCCTACCCGAGCGTGGACGCCGCCGTGGCCGCGGCCGCCCGGGCTCAGAAGGCGTTCCACGGGCTCGGGCTCGAGACCAGGACGAAGATCATCTCGGCCATGAGGGCCGCGGCCGTCGAGAACGCGGAGCGCTGGGCGCGGATGGCCGTCGAAGAGACGAAGATGGGCCGCGTGGAGGACAAGCTCCAGAAGAACCTCATCTGCGCCCGGCGGACCCCGGGCGTGGAGGACCTCGACTCGCGGGCCTACACCGGAGACAAGGGCCTGACCCTGGTGGAGCACGCGCCCTACGGGGTCGTGGCCGCGGTCACGCCTTCGACCAATCCCGGGGCCACCATCATCAACAACTCCATCTCGGTCCTGGCCGCCGGCAACGCGATCGTCTTCGCCCCGCACCCGGCCGCGGTGAAGGTGTGCACCGACGCCATGAGGGTCCTGTCCCGGGCCATCGCGGCCGCGGGCGGGCCCGGGGGCCTCATCACCACGGTCGCCACGGCCAGCCAGGAGACCACCAAGGCCCTGCTCGCCCACCCCGGGGCCAGCGTCAACATGGTCACCGGAGGTCCGGCCATCGTCAAGGTCGCCATGACCGCGGGCAAGACCTGCAAGACCATCGCGGCCGGGCCCGGCAACCCGCCGGTCGTGGTGGACGGGACCGCCGAGTTCCCCAAGTGCGCCTCGGACGTCATCTTCGGCGCGAGCTTCGACAACAACGTGCTGTGCACGGCGGAGAAGGAGGTCATCGTCACGGAGGATGCCAGGTCTCGCTTCCTGGAGTCCATGCGCCGGGACCCCCGGGCCTTCGAGCTCGGCCCTGCCCAGGCCGAGGCCGTGACCAGGCTCGTCATCAAGGAGGGCGGCCGGGGCTGCAAGGACCCGGTCATGAACCGCGACTACGTGGGCCGCGACGCCGCGCTCATCGCCCGGGGAGCGGGCATCGAGGTGCCGCAGGCCACGCGCCTCCTGTGGGCCGAGGTCCCCAACGACCACCCGCTCGTCTGGACCGAGCAGCTCATGCCGGTCCTGCCGGTCACCAGCGTCCCGGACGTGGAGAAGGCGGTCGAGCTGGCCTACGAGGCCGAGGGCTTGAACCACCACACCGCGGCCATGTACTCGACCGACGTGCGCAGCCTCACCCTGATGGCGCGCAGGATGCAGTGCTCCATCTTCGTCAAGAACGCGCCGACCCTCTACGGCCTGGGGATGGGAGAAGGCTGGGCCTCCATGACCATCGGCACGCCCACCGGGGACGGCCTCACCAAGGCGTCGCACTTCGCCCGGCCGCTGCACTGCTGCCTGGTGGGATATTTCCGGATAGCATGAATGACATGGAAGAACAAGGAAGATCCTGAGGAAACGGATCTCCTCGGGCTAGCGCCCTCGGAGAACATATGCAAGCCAACATCGCCATCGGAATGCTGGAGCTCTCGTCCATCGCCAAGGGCATCGAGGCCGCGGACGCCATGTGCAAGATGGCGTCCGTGACCCTGGTCAAGACCGCGGTCATCGCCCGCGGCAAGTACACGGTCCTCATCTCGGGCCCGGTCGGGGAGGTCGAGTCCTCCCTGCGCGCGGGCCGCGAGCTGGCCGGAGGCGCGCTCATCGACGAGGTCATCATCCGGAACATCCACGCCCAGGTCCTCGCGGCCCTGGAGACGCGGCTTCCCGTCGAGAAGCTCGAGGCCTTGGGCATCATCGAGACCAAGGAGGCCATCAGCGCGGTGCGGGCCGCGGACGCCGCGGCCAAGGCCGCCCAGGTCCACGTCATCGAGGTGCGGACCTCGGTCGGAGGCGGCAAGGGCCTCGTCACCCTGGCCGGCGAGCCAGGGGCCGTGCGCTCGGCCGTGGCCGCGGGCATCTCGGCCCTGAGCCAGGGGATGCTGGTGTCGCAGGTCATCATCCCTCAGGCCGACCCCCAGCTCCTGGGGCCGGTGGGTAAGTGAGATGAACTTGGTCATCGGCTCGGACCACGGCGGGTTCAAGGCCAAGGAGTTCGTCAAGGGTTTCCTGCAGAAGGCGGGCCACGCGGTGACGGATTTCGGGTGCTATTCCGAGGAGTCCGTGGACTACCCGGACATCGCCCAGCTCGTGGGCGAGGCCGTGGCCCGGGGGGAGTACGACAAGGGCGTGCTCGTGGACGGCTTCGGCGGAGCGGTGTGCCTGGCCGCCAACAAGGTCCCGGGCGCGCGGGCGGTCGCGGCCTACAACTCCGTGGCCGCGCGCTTCGCGGCCGGGCACGACGACGCCAACGTGCTCTGCCTGGGCGGCAAGACCCACGGCGAGGTAGCCCTGGCCGAGATCCTCCAGGTCTTCTTCGCGACCCCTTTCGAGGGCGGAAGGCACGCGGGCAGATTGGCGAAGATCGCGGCCATCGAGGCCAAGTACTGCAGATGAGACTCGGAAGGATCGTGGGCAGGGTCTATTGCGCGCGCCAGACCCCGTGCGCGGACGGCAAGAAGTTCCTGCTGGTCGAGCCCCTGCGCTGGGAGGACTCCGCTCCCTGCGGCGACCCGTTCGTGGCCGCCGACGCCGTGGGCGCGGGCGCCTCGGAGAAGGTCTTCTGGGTGGCCTCGCGCGACGCCAGCGTCGCGTTCGACGACGCGCCCTGCGTGGACGCGGCGATCGTGGGCATCGTGGACGGCTGTCACTTCCCTCCCCCCGCGGGGGAGGGAGGCGGTCGAGGGGGGGAAGCGGCGTGATCATCGCCAAAGTCATCGGCAACACCTGGGCGACCCGCAAGCATCCCCACGTCGCGGGCAAGCTCCTCCTGGTGCAGCCCATCGACCCCATGACCGAGGCTCCCCTGGGCAACGCGGTCATGGCCGTGGACGGCGGGGTGGACGCGGGGCCCGGGAGCGTGGTGCTGGTGGTCGACGAGGGCGGTTCGGCGCGCGGGATCCTGAGGGACCCCAAGGCGCCGGTGCGGACCGTGATCTGCGGCGTGGTGGACTACATCACTTCGGGCGGGGGCAGGAAAAAATATGCGTGAACAAGAACTGCGCAAAGTCATCGAAGAGGTCGTCAGATCCCTGGCCGCCAAGGGCCTGCTCGAGGGCGACCGAGCCGGGGGCGAGAAGCCCCCCAGGCCCGTGACCACCACGGTCGGCACCGCGGGCAAGGTCTTCTCGAGCGAGTGGAGCCTCGGGTTCAAAGGCAAGGGCGGCACGGCCCCCCTGCCCAAGGACTCCGACGAGGGCGGCTCCTGCTGCCGCGGGTGCGGGGGCAAGTCGGAGCCGGGCGAGTGCCCGCTTCAGTCGAGCGGCGCGGACCGCCTCGGCGTGTGCCAGCCCACCAAGCAGTGCTCCAAGGTCGCGCGCATGGTGGACCACACCCTGCTCAAGGCCAACGCCACCCAGGAGGAGATCGCCAAGCTCTGCGCGGAGGCCCGGACCTACTGCTTCGCCTCGGTCTGCGTCAACCCGAGCTACGCGGCCCTCTCGGCCCAGCTCCTGCGGGGCTCCGGGGTCAAGGTCTGCACGGTCATCGGCTTCCCCCTGGGTTCGACGACCTCCACGGTCAAGGCCGTGGAAGCCCGCGACGCCATCGCCAACGGGGCCGATGAGATCGACATGGTCATCAACGTCGGGGCCTTGAAGTCCGGCAACGACGCGGCGGTCTACGAGGACATCCGCGCCGTGCGCGAGGCGACCCGAGGCCGGGTGCTCAAGGTCATCCTGGAGACCTCGCTGTTGAGCAAGGAGGAGAAGGTGCGCGCCTGCCTGCTCTCCAAGAAGGCCGGGGCGGACTTCGTGAAGACCTCCACGGGGTTCAGCACCGGAGGGGCCACGGTCGAGGACGTCCGCCTCATGCGCGAGACCGTGGGCCCGGGCATGGGGGTCAAGGCCTCGGGCGGCATCCGGGACGCCAAGATCGCCCAGGCCATGATCGAGGCCGGGGCCACGCGCCTGGGCACCTCCGCGTCGGTCGCCATCGTCACGGGCGCCGAAGGCGGGGGCAAGGGGTACTGACATGGGCAAGAAGGAGCCGGCCAAGTTCACGTTGTCCATCGACATCCAGTGCGGGGTCTGCGGGTCGCTCAACCACCAGGGCGAGGGATTCCCGAAGTTCTGCCCGTGCTGCGGCGCGGCCCTGGAGCGCTACTGCCTGCGCTGCCAGCGCAAGGCGGAGATGTTCTTCGAGGAATGGTGGCCGCAGGAGGACCACTGCATCCGGACCTACTCTCCGGCCAAGCGCTGCAGCCGCTGCAACGCGGTGCTGGAGATGGAGGGCGAAAGCCGCGGTCATGAGGACCGCGAGGAACGGCACAACTGAGCTCGCCGGCTGGACGCATACATCGGGAGGAACACAACATGGCGGAAGTCAAAGAAGCGCTGGGGATGGTGGAGACCAAGGGGTTCGTGGGCATGATCGAGGCCTCCGACGCGATGGCCAAGTCGGCCAAGGTCAGGCTCCTGGGCTACGAGCGCATCGGCTCGGGCCTGGTGACCACGCTCTGCCGGGGCGAGGTCGGCGCGGTGCGCGCGGCCATCGAGGCCGCGGCAGCCGCGGCCCAGAAGGTGGGCGAGCTCGTCAGCGTCCACGTCATCCCCCGGCCGCACGAGGACCTCGAGAAGTACCTGACCCAGATCTCGATCCGCGTCGAGAAATAGTGCTGACGCGCGACGACCTCGTCGACATCATCCTGGAGAGCCTGGCTTCGGGAAGCCAGGTCCTCGGAGGGTCGTCGTCTTCCTTCCTCGGAGGGGGCCTGGCTTCCCGAAGCCAGGCCCCGCACGGGCTCCCTCCCGCCCCTCCTTCCGGGGCCCGGCCCCATCCGACAGGGGCCGCCCGGCTCTTCCTGTCCGAGTACGACGTCAAGAGGAGATTGACTCCCCACTCCCAACAGCTTAAAATACCCAAGGACGCGATCCTGAGTCCTCTGGCGCTCGATTGGTTGGTGCTCAGAGGAATATGTATAGTCAAGGAGTGACGGTCCCGCGTCCGCGAAGCTGTTAGCTTTTCCATTTCGGAGGTCGCCATGGCCATCGACGTCAATGCCCTTCTTAAATTGATGATCCAGAAGGATATCTCGGACATCCATTTCAAGGCGGATTCCCATCCCGCCCTGAGGTTCCACGGCATGATGATCCCGGCCACGAACCTGCCCAAGCTCACGGCCGACGACATCAAGACCGCGGCCTACCAGTTGATGAACAAGACCCAGCAGGAGGAATTCGAGAAGGAGATGGAGCTCGACATCGCCTACAGCCTCGAGAACATCTCGCGCTTCCGCGTCAACGTCTTCCGCCAGAAAGGCACCATCGGCCTGACCCTGCGGGTGGTGCCGGTCAAGCTCCGCACCTTCGAGGAGCTCAACCTGCCCACGGCCCCGCTGAAGAAGCTCGCGGGCGAGAGCCGGGGCCTGATCCTCTTCGCGGGCGTCACGGGCGCGGGCAAGACCACCACCCTCAACAGCTTCGTCCACCACCTCAACAACAACTGCCAGTATCGCGTCATCACGGTCGAGGACCCCATCGAGTTCTACCACGCGGACTCCAAGTCCACCATCGTCCAGCGCGAGGTGGGCAAGGACACCAAGTGCTTCTCCACGGCCTTGAAGCACATCCTGCGCCAGGACCCGGACGTCGTGGTCATCGGCGAGATGCGGGACCATGAAACCATGGCCGCGGCCTTGAACGCCGCCGAGACCGGGCACCTGGTCCTCTCGACCATCCACACCATGAACTCGTCGCAGACCGTGGACCGCATCGTGGACGCCCACCCCGTGCACCAGCACAACCAGGTGCGCCAGCAGATCGCCAACACCTTGAAGGGCGTCATCGGCCAGCGACTCGTCATCTCGAAGGACCACAAGAGCCGCTATCCCGCCACCGAGATCCTCATCGTCAACAGCGTCATCCGCCGGCACCTCGTGGAGGGCAAGACCTCCGAGGTCTACAAGATCATCGAGAACGGCGCCTACTACGGCATGCACTCCTTCGACCAGGACCTGCTGAGGCTCTACGCCGAGGGGAAGATCGACGAGACCACGGTGATCGAGAACTCCAACAACCCCGAGGACGTCTCGCTCAAGCTCAAGAACCTGGCGGTGGGCCAGCAGATGGCCGACAACCCCATCAACCAGACCTTCAATGGCTGACGTCCCAGAGAAGAGCAACGAGGACAAGGTCCAGGAGATCCTCTCCGGCCTGGACCAGATACTCTCCGGCGCCGGGCCAGGACCAGCGGTCCCCGGGAGCGACCTGGCCTCGGGGTTGGGCGCGGCCGTGCCTCCTCCGACGCAGCCTCCCGTTCCCACGGTGCCGGCCAAAGCGCCGCCGGCTCCTCCTGCCCCGGCCAAGGCTCCTCCGCCTCCCCCGGCTCCGGCCAAAGCGCCTCCGCCGCAAGCTCCAACGGTCAAGGCTCCTCCGCCTCCGGTCTCTGCTCCGCCCAAGGCCCCTGCCTCGACTCCTCCGGCGTCCAGGCCCCCGGCCTCCGCGCCTCCGGCTCCCGCGCCGGTCCCTGCGGCGCCTAAACCGCAGACCCCGGCGACGCCTCCTCCGGCCGCCGTGCCGCCTGTCGCGGCGGCGCCCAAGCCGCAGGTCCCGGCGACGCCTCCTCCGGCCGCCGTGCCGCCTGTCGCGGCGGCGCCCAAGCCGCAGGTCCCGGCGACGCCTCCTCCGGCCGCCGTGCCGCCTGTCGCGGCGGCGTCCAAGCCGCAGGTCCCGGCGACCCCTCCTCCGGCCGCGGCGCCTCCTGCCGTGACGCCGCCTCCGGCCGGCGGGGATGAGATCGTGGACACGGTCCCTCCGGACGCTCCGAAGAGCCAGATCCGGCGGGTCGGCTACCTCTTCGCCCCCCAGAACAAGAGGGAGCTCGATACCCTCATGCGGGGCCTCGACGAGAGCATCGGGAGCGTCTCCAAGAAGCCCCTCTTCACCAGGAAGGTCCTCCTCGCTCAGATCGACGAGAGCGCCGATGTTCCGGCCATGGTCCAGAAGCTCAACAGCCTCAAGGCCGTCCTGGTCGTGGCCGTGGTGCCTGACCCCAAGGCAGGCAAGATCCTGGAGTTCTCCAAGGCCTGTGCGGGTCCCAAGCTCAAGCTCGTCGCCATCCTGCCAGCGGACGTGCAGAAGGCCGCGGTCGTCCGCGACTTGGCTGTGGACGTCATGCTGCGTCCCTCGGAAATGTAGCGATGGAGAAGTGGGCGATCGAGGCTGTCCCGACCGAGAAGGACCCCTGCCGCTATGCTCTGTTGTTCAAGGGGGACCTCAAGGACATCCTGGCAGTGATCCGGGAGTTCGGGTCCAAGTGCGGCAGGCCGCGCAGGACGGACAGCAGCGAAGGGTTCAACTTCCAGCTCTTCATCTCGTATCTCGACCAAGTCGAGCTCGGCAAGCTGACCGGCATGCTCACCGAGCTCGCTCCGGGAAAGGGCCCGGCTCCGCAGGCCCAGCCCGAGCTTCCGGCGCCGCTCCCGGCCTCTGCCGTGGAGACGCAAATCCAGGCCCAGCCTCCGCAGCCCGCGCCCACGCCTGTGCCTGCTCCCGCGCCCGCTCCCGAACTCCCGGTGCTGACCCCTCCTCCCACCATGGTTCAGTTCCCGGAGTCGCAGACTCCCCCTGCTCAGGCTCCTGCTCCCCTTCCGTTCGGTTTTCCCAGCCAGGCTGAACCCGCTCCCGCGCCGCTCCCGGCCTCTGCCATGGAGACGCAGATCCAGACCCAGCCTCCGCAGCCCGCTCCCGCTCCCGCGCCCACGCCTGCTCCTGCGCCGGCTCCCGAACTTCCGGTGCTGACCCCGCCGCCTACCGTGGCCCAGCCTCCTGCTCCCCTTCCGTTCGGCTTTCCCAGCCAGCCCGTGGTCCCGGCCCCGGTCATCGAACAGCTCCCTTTGACGCAGCCCACTGATGCGGCTGAGCCGGTCAAGACCGCTCCGGTGGCGGTGCCGTCCTCGCCCCAGCCGTTCCTGGCGGGGCCGGAACTGCCTGCCCTGGCAGGCCAGACCCTTGCAGCGCAGGCGCCCGCACCCGCTCCCACACCGACTCCCACCGGGGGCAGGGCCCCCATGCCCCCGACTCCTGGAGCGCCTCCTCCTGGTCCGCCCCTGCTCAGCCCCGAGGCCATGTCCTCCCCCGGGTCCGGGGCCGCCGCTGCCCCGCCGGCTCCTGCGTCGGCTCAACCGCCTGCTCAGGCCGCGCCTGCCGGCCAGCCGGGCTCGGCCCTGGCTCCAGCGGTGTCCCTGACGCGGCCCGGCCGCACGCCCAAGCCCCTCTGGGGGGTCGGCATGGGCCTCGAGGAGAAGACCGACCTCGAGAACATCCTGGTCGGGCCATTCAACCGCTTCAGCCACGCTGCCGCGGCCTCGGTGGTGGGCGCGCCGGGCAACATGTACAACCCGCTCTTCATCTTCGGCCCTTCCGGCGTGGGCAAGTCGCATATGATCCGGGCCATCGGCACGGGCCTGGAGAAGGCCCTCGGCGGCGGCGTGCTCCTGACCTCGGGCGTGCGCCTGGCCCATGCCGTGGGCCGCAGCCTCGAGGAGGGCAAGTACCCGGAGCTCGAGAAGCGCTTCGCCGACTCCAAGGCCCTCCTGGTCGACGACCTCCACCTCCTCAACGTGACGGACGAGAACAAGGCGTCCCTGGCCAAGATCTTCGC
Source organism: Elusimicrobiota bacterium (assembly GCA_016218545.1). Taxonomy (GTDB): domain Bacteria; phylum Elusimicrobiota; class Elusimicrobia; order UBA1565; family UBA9628; genus JACQWX01. The sequence goes on along the minus strand of JACRDQ010000036.1, from coordinate 398,893 downwards.
CCTCTTCTTCAGCCGCAGCCTGCAGGTCGTGCTCACCTCCTTCTACCCGGCACGGGCCCTGGGCTCGCTGGAGGAGAGCCTGAAGATCTCGCTGCGCAAGGGCTGGTCCGTGGACATGAAGCTGGCCAGCGGCGAATCTCAGAAGGACATGGTGCTCTCCTCGTTCAGCCGCCACAAGGCGGAGCTCACCAACGACGAGGTCGGCCTCTTCGTCACCCGTCTGGGAAAGAACTACGCCGAGCTCTCGCGCTGGACCCGGAGGTTCGTCACGCTGCGCAGCCTCCTCGAGGCCCAGGACGTGCCCGCGAGCTTCGACAAGGTCCTGCAGCTCCTCTTCCCCGGCGACCCGGCCGAGGACGCCAAGGAGATCCCGACGGCCCAGGAAGTGGAGGCCGTGCGGCAGAAACCCGCGCCCGCGCCCGGCGCCGACCCCTTGAACCTCGCGTTCGTCTTCCCGAAAGGGACCGAGGCCTTCGCTTCCTTCGTCAGCGACCGGTTCTACGACTGCGCGGCCAAGAACCGGATCGCCGCGTCCTATAAGCACGTCCTCTTCGGCAGCTACGACGCGGACCAGCCGCTGGGCGTCCCGTTCCAGATCGGCGAGATGTGCCGCAAGGCCGGGGCGGACGCGGCCCTCGTGGTGGGGCCGCCCTCGTCCTCCAAGCTCACCGCCCGGCTGGGAGAGTTCTCCCACGCGGTGGGGCACATCCTCGAGGGCATCGAGGTGCCTTTCGCCTGGATCCCCTACGACGGGATGAAGGTGCCCGGCAACTTCCTCCGCGCTCATCTGGACTTCATGGCGAGGCTTGAATGATCGAATTGACTCCGCTGGAATTCGGCGTCTGCCTGGGACTGACCGCCGCGACCTTCGCGTTCGCGGCCTACTGGTACATGCGGTTCTTCCGCGTGCTCGACCTGGACCGCAAGGCGCGGCACGCCCGGGCCGAGGCCCGGGAGCTCCAGTCCTTCGCGACCGAGGTCGTGGACCTCGGCATCGCCGGCAACACCTCCCAGGCGATCCACGAGTTCGGCCGCAAGGTGCTCGAATCACTGCACCAGCGGGCCCCGGGGACCCAGTTGTGGTGGATCGCGCGGCACCAGGCCGGGGGAGACCCCATCGTGTGCCGCCGAGGGGGAGCCTCGGCCGGCGCCTCCACCGCCCGGTTCGACCCCGCGCTCTTCGACGCGGCCGTGCTCGAGGAGGGGCTCTTCGACCTCACCAACGGCGCCCGCGGCCGCAACCCCTTCCTCGCGCACCTGGGCGAGGCGGGCCTGCGCCGGGTCCGGCTCGTGCTCTGGGGCAAGGCCGGCTCCACCAGCGGCGTCCTCGCCGTCGGGGAGGACGGCCCCTCCGCGCTCGACGCGGCGGGCCCCTACGTGGACATCGTCAAGAGCCACGCCACGGCCCTGGCCGCCATCGTCGACGAGATCGCCCGGCTTTCCAAGACGCGCGAGAAGCTCGAGGGGGGGCTCTCCTCGACCATCGAGGACCTGACCTCCACCCACATGCGGCTCATCGAGAAGACCCGCAAGATCAAGGCCCTCGAGGACGTGGCCGGCGCCATCTCCGCTCACGGAGGCCAGTCCCACCCCGCGCTCTCGGCCATCGTCTCCATCGTGGCCCGGTTCCTGGAGGCCGACCTCGTGGCCGTGCTCCTGCTCGACGACACCCCGGGCGAGCTCGTGGTGCACCCGGGCTCCTACGGCCTGGAGGGCGACGACATGTTCTACCGGGTGCCCCTGACCGACGAGCGCTCGTCGTCCGTGCGGGTCCTCAAGACGGGCAAGCCCTTCATGAGCGGGGACGCCCAGAACGACCCGGCCACCATCTCGTCGCACGCCAAGCTCTGGGGCATCTCCTCCGTGATGGTCGTGCCCCTCGCGGTGGAGGGGCGCTCCCTGGGCATCATCCGCGTGGGCAAGCGGGGCACGAACGCCTTCGCCCAGGAGGACCTGCAGGCCCTGCAGGTCATCGCGGAGGAAGCGGCGGTCATCGTGGAGACGGCCATGCTGACCCGGCGGCTCTCGCAGGCCGCCGAGCAGCTCATCGCCTTGAACCGCATGAAGGACGACTTCGTCTCCACGGTCAGCCACGAGTTCAAGACCCCGCTGACCACCATCCTCGGCTTCATCACCGTGGTGCTCGACGGCGAGGCCGGCGAGGTGCCCGAGCAGGCGTCGCGCTTCCTGGGCATCGCGCGGACCGCCGCCCGGCGCCTCACCGGCCTGGTCTCGGACCTCCTCGACCTCTCCAAGCTCGAGGGCGGCATCCGGATGGACTTGACGACCATCGAGCTCGGCAAGCTCCTGGCCTCCTGCGTCGAGGGCTACGGCCACCAGTTCACGGACAACGGCAAGACCCTCGCGGTGGACGTCCCGCCCGCCCTGCCCAAGGTGACGGGCGACGAGCGCTGGGTGGGCCTGGCCGTGGACAACCTGCTCTCCAACGCCTTGAAGTTCACCAGGCCCGGGGGCAGCGTGAGGCTCTCGGCCCAGGACAAGGGCGAGTTCATCATGGTGAGCGTGGCCGACGACGGCATCGGCGTCCCGGTCGAGGAGCGCGAGCGCGTCTTCGAGAAATTCTACCGGGCCTCCAACCGCGGCGAGGTGCAGGCCCCCGGCACGGGCCTGGGCCTGGCCATCGTCAAGGAGATCATCTCCAAGCACGGCGGCAAGGTGTGGCTGGACGCCGAGAAGGCCGGGGAGACCCGGTTCTGCTTCGTCCTCAAGAGGGCTCCCGAGCAGTGAGGCGCCCTGGCCGGAGGCTCGCGGCGGCGCTGCTGGCCGGCCTTTCCTTGCAGGGCTGCGCGTCCTGGGACCTGCGGGGCTCGGGAGGGGACAGCGAGGTCGTAGAGGCCGCGGGCCCGGACCTCGCGGCCGCGGAGAAGAACGCGGTCGCCTCCCTCTTCGACCTCTTCGTGTCCTCCTCCGACTTGCCCGCGGCCCAGGCCCGGCTCTCGGAGAAGATCCTCAGCCGCGCGGGGTCCTTCATCCGCAAGCGCAAGGTCCTGGAGTCCTCGTCCGGCAGGACCGTGATCCGCGGTCTCGTCAGGCTCTCGACCCTGGGGGCCGAGATCGAGAAGCTGGGCCTCGACGCGGGCCTCGGGCCCCGGGGCCGGGTCAAGGTCCTGGTAGCGCTCCAGGAGGACGGGGGCCCCGGCTGCGCCCTCTGCGGGCCCGGGGCGCCCAAGGAGAGCCCCGACGGCCTGGCGTGCAGGGACGCGGGCTGCGCGTCCGAGGCCCTGCGCCGCAGTCTCATCCGCAGGGGGTTCTCGGGCTACGATCTGAGCGACCGCCTCAACTCGGGCGCGGGCTCCGACCCCGAGGCCGCGGCCAAGGCCCTCGGCGCGGACATCCTCGTGAGCGGCACGGCCCGGGCCGAGGCCGTGCCGGACGAGCGCCTCACCATGTCCTCCGGCCCGGTCTCGGGCTACCAGGTCGGCAAGGCCGTGCTCGAGCTCTCGGTGGACCTGCTCTCCAAGGCGGAGAAGGTCCCGGTGCGCGTCGAGGCCTCGGCCGTGGACCTGAGCCTGGCCTCGGCCTTCGCCAAGGCCCTTGAGAACGCCGGCGACATGGCGGGCGACGGCGTGGCCCAGACCTCGGCCTCGGCCTGGAAGGTCGGCTCGGAGCTCCGGCTCACCGTGGTGGGGCTGCGGGACCTCGCCGCGGGCCGGCGCCTCATCGCGGACCTGCGCGCCCTCCCGGACCTGGAGCGGGTCTCTTTGGTCTCGCACCTCGCTCCGGAGCTGAGGCTCAAGGTCCGCACGGGCCTGGCCAGCGACGCCCTGGCCGCGACCCTGCTGGGCATGCGCGGCTACGGCTTCAACATGCTCGCGGTGGGCTCGGAGTTCGTCGAGGTCGAGGTCCTCCGAGACCGCGACGGGGAGCGGGAGTTCTTCTGAGATGCCGGGGAACAAAACCGGGGGGTCGCTCGTACATAGAATGATGCCAGCCAGGGACATGGAGGGGAGGCCGGAACGCGGGGCGCTGATGGCGAGCCTGGTCCCGGTTCACGATATCGAGCGGCGGATATTCCTCATCCGCGGGCACAAGGTCATGCTCGACCATGGCCTCGCGGAGCTCTATGGGGTCGCCACCAAGGCCCTTAACCAAGCCGTCAAACGCAATAAGGAACGGTTTCCGGGAGACTTTGTGTTCCGGCTCACTGCCGGAGAGCGGGACGAGGTGGTCACAATCTGTGACCACCTCCGGCAGCTCAAGTTCTCCCCCAGTTCGCCCTTCGCTTTTACTGAGAACGGAGTGGCGATGTTGTCCAGCGTGCTCCGCAGCAGGCGGGCGATCATGGTCAACGTGCGGATCATGAGGACTTTCACAAGGCTTCGGCATTTGATTTCGACCCATCATGAACTCGCCCGGAAACTCGAAGTCCTGGAGCGCAAAGTCGAATCACACGATCAGAGTATCAGCGGGATTTTCGATGTCATCAGGGATATGATGGAGCCTGCGGAAGAGCCCCGGAGGCCGATCGGGTTTCAGCCCCGGTCCCCTGAAAAGTGCCGGGAGGAAGGCGGTCTTTCGCAATAGAATCATGCTGGCCAAGGTCTACTCGATGGGCTTGAAGGGCGCGGCAGGCTACCCCGTGGCCGTGGAGCTCGACGCGGCCAACGGCTTGCCCGCGTTCGTCACGGTGGGCCTGCCCGGCAACGCCCTGCGCGAATCCCGGGACCGGGTCCTGGCCGCCATGCGCAACTCGGGCTTCAAGTTCCCGGCCCGCCGCGTGACCGTGAACCTCGCCCCTGCCCAGACCCGCAAGGAAGGGACCCATTTCGACTTGCCCATCGCCCTGGCCGCCCTGTCGGCCTCGGGGCACCTCTCCAGGGGGCCCTGGGAGGCCAGCCACTGTTTCGTGGGCGAGCTGGCCCTGGATGGGACCTTGAGGCCCGTGCGCGGCGTCCTGGCCATGGCCCTGGAAGCCAGGGCGAGGGGCTTTGAGGCCATGGTGGTGCCCTCGGCCAACGCGGCCGAGGCCCTTGCCAGCGGCATCCTGGTCAAGCCCGTGGGCTCCCTGCGCGAGACCGCCCGGCTCTTCGGCCCGTGCAGCCTCGACGATGCGGATTCCCCTCCCCTGCCCGAGCCAGAGGCTGACACGCGGACCGACGGCGAGAGCGTCACGGCGCCGGACCCTGGGACCCGGGCCCTGGACTGCCTTTCCGACGTCCGGGGCCAGAGCCTGGCCAAGCGGGCCCTGGAGATCGCGGCTGCCGGAGGCCACAACATCCTCCTCATGGGCCCGCCCGGGGTGGGCAAGTCCATGCTCGCCTCAAGGCTCGCAGGCCTGCTGCCCGAGCCCTCGGAGGCCGAGGCCCTGGAGATCGCCAGGATACAGTCCCTGGTCCGGCCCTTCGCGCCGTCTCGGAGCTTCAGGCCCTTCCGCAGTCCGCACCACGGAGCCACCGTAGCCGCGCTCATCGGAGGCGGCACCCCGGTCCGGCCGGGCGAGGTCTCCCTGGCCCACGGCGGGGTCCTCTTCCTCGACGAGTTGGCCGAGTTCCCGCGGCCCAGCCTCGAGGCCCTGCGCCAGCCCCTGGAAGAGGGCAAGGTCGTGGTGTCCCGCGCCAACGGCTCGGCCGCGTATCCCGCCAGGTGCCAGCTCGTGGCAGCGACCAACCCCTGTCCCTGCGGCTACCGGGGCCACCCCAGGAAGGGGTGCGCGTGCTCCCCCAGCGCGGTGGCCAGGTACCTCGGCAGGCTCTCCGGCCCCCTGCTCGACCGCATCGACCTCCAGATCGAGCTGGGACCCGTGGCGTTCTCCCAGTGGGCCGGGGCGCCGGGCGCGGGCGAGACCTCGGCCCAGGTGCGGCCGCGGGTGGCGGCGGCCAGGCGCATCCAGGCCGAGCGCTTCTCGGGCAAGGAGTTCCGCCTCAACGCTTCCATCACCCATCGGGAGCTCAGGAAGGTCTGCTCCCTCGACGCCGAGGGGCTCCGGCTCCTCGAGTCCTGCGCGGAGAAGCTGGCCCTCTCGGCCAGGAGCATCGACCGGGCCCTCAAGGTCGCGCGGACCGTGGCGGACCTGGCGTCCTGCCCGACCGTGCGCGAGGAGCACCTCAGCGAAGCTTTGCAGTGCAGGCGGCTCGACCGCCTCATCGACCAAGGAGAGAACTGACATGATGCTGATCCTAGCCGTCCTCGCCGTACTGTCGGGGCCGTCGTGGGCCTCCAGCCAGCACCAGGTGGTGGACAAGGACCACCTTTGGGGCCTGGCAGGCAAGTATTACGGCAACAACTTCTGTTGGCGGGCCATCTACGAGGCCAACAAGGACTCCATCAAGGACCCGCACTGGATCTATCCCAGGCAGGACCTGGTGATCCCGGAGTCCCCGAAGTGCGGGTCCGGGGCCGAGGGAGAGCCGGTCGAGGCCTCCGCTCCGGTGACCATGCCGGCCGAAATCCCGGCCCCTGCCGAGGAACCGGCAACGGTCCAGGAGCCGGCCGCGGATCCCGCGCCCGCTCCCGCGGTCGTGCGCGAGCCCCTTCGGGGCGAGGGATTGGATGACGTCATGGCCGAGATCCCCAAGGGCCAGTCCGGCTCCTCCGTGTCCACGCCCCGGATGGAGTTCGCCAAGGGCTGGAAGGGCGACGGCGTGGCCGTCGAGGAGCTGCTCGCGGAGAGCTCCGACGAGTTCCACGCGAAGATGTCCCTGGACCAGGTCCCGGCAGGCTCTCGGTTCACGGTGTATCGCCGGGCCCCGCGCCTGGAATCCGACGGGGACAAGAAGGCCGTGTTCGTGGTCAGGATCGGCGCCGCCGAGGCGCTCCGGCACGTGAAGAGGAAGGTCCACGCCTTCAAGCTCCTCAGGGCCGGAGAAGCCGTGGCAGCCGGAGACATCCTCAAGCTCGAGCAATAGGGGGCAACCATGCGCGTCTACCTCGTCGTCGTCTCGCTCATCCTCGGGGGCTCGTACGCCTACAAGAAGTACCTCGGGACCTTCAATCCCTTGCAGGGGATGCTCAACATCGCCCAGAACCACCCGGACCCGGTCTGGTCCCCGCGCCTGGAATACTGGAGCGGCATGATCTACTATCAGAAAAGCGACTACGGCAAGTCCCAGGAGATCTTCACCAAGCTCCTGACCGACTACCCCACGGCTTACTGCGCGGCCAAGGCCCTCATCCGGCTCAACCTCTCCGCGCAGGAGAACCGGGATTGGTCCGCGGCCAAGTGGGCCTTGGAGATCTACGTGGACAAGTTCCCCGACGGCAAGGACGCCGCCCTGGCCAAGTCTACGCTGGACAAGCTCAAGTACGAGCATCCGGAATGAGCCGGGAGCCGGACCCCTTCAGCGGCGGGTTCGCCCGGGCCGTGACCGACGCCATGGAGCGGCGCGGGGTCGGCCTGCGCGAGCTCTGCCGCGGAGTGGGGCTCGACGCCTCCTTCTTCTCCAAGGTGCTCTCGGGCAAGCGCAGCCCGCCCTCGCAGGAATCGGTCCTGCGCCGGGTCGCGGCCTTCCTCGGCCTCGACGCGGTGGGCCTCATCGTCTCGGCCGGCAGGGTCCCGTCCGAGTGGCGCGCCTTGGTCGAGGACCCGGGGATGCTCCACAGCGCGCACTCCCTCATCACCGGAGGCTCCAGGCCTCCGGCGTCCAAGCCCTCGGCCCCGCGCTCGCTCGACCTGCGCAAGGGCGGTCTCTCGGACGAACTGCTTTGACGGCCCTCTCCTGCCGAGGCCTTTCGGACACGGAGTACCCTGAGTTGCTCAGGGCCATCCCGGACCCGCCTGAGGCTCTCTACTGGCGCGGTCTCCTTCCCAGGACGGCTCTTGCCGTGGCGTTCGTGGGCTCGCGCCGGCCCACGGGCTACGGCCGCAGGATGGCGCGCTCGCTCGCAGGGGCCGCTGCCAGGGCCGGGCTCGTGGTGGTCAGCGGCCTGGCGCGCGGCATCGATTCCGAGGCTCACGAGGCCGCGCTCGCGGCCGGAGGCACGACGTGGGCCGTGCTGGGCAGCGGCCTGGACAGGGTCTACCCTCCGGAGAACGCGGGCCTGGCTGAAAGGATCGAGCGCTCGGGAGGGTGCCTGCTCAGCGAGTTCGCTCCGGGCACGCCTCCTTTGGCCGGGCACTTCCCCAGGCGCAACCGCGTCATCGCAGGTCTTTGCTGGGCCGTGGTGGTGGTGGAAGGCAGGCTGAAATCAGGCTCGCTCATCACTGCGCGGCTTGCAGCCAACCAGGGCAGGGCCGTGCTCGCGGTCCCTGGTCCGGCTGATTCGAGCCTCAGCGAAGCTCCGCACCTGCTCATCCAGGAGGGGGCCAGGGCCATGACCAGGCTCGAGGACCTCATCGAAGAGCTTCCGCCCATCTGCGGGGCGAGGTGGGCTCGCCAGGGCTCCTTGGCAGGCCCTGGGGGCGGGTTGGAGGAGGAGCATCCCTCCGACGGGAAACCGGGCCAGGTTGAGGGGGGGGAAAGGGGCAGGATACTGGACATCATCGGCCATAGCGGAGCCACCCTGGATGAGATCGTTTCCGAGGCAGGGCTTGACTTACCACGCATTTCACATATAATCTTTCAGTTGGAATTAGAGGGACTGGTGGCAGCCCTGGATGGCCAGCGCTATGCCAGGCTCGGTTCCTATTAAGGAGATATAAATGGCAGGAGCCGCAAAGAAGGCTGATAGCGGGAGCAAAGCGAAAGAACCTTGTCTGGTCATTGTCGAGTCTCCTGCCAAGGAGAGGACCATCTCCCGTTTCTTGTCAGGGTCTGGAGAGAAAGGCAAATACGTCGTGCGCAGTTCCTACGGTCATGTCCGGGACCTCCCTCCCAAGAGGCTCGGGGTGTCGGTGACCGACGGGTTCTCCCCTGAGTACATCGTCCTGCCCAGGTCCAAGAAGATCCTCGCGGAGTTCAAGCCCCTGGCCGAGAAGTCTCCGAGCATCTACCTCGCGACCGACCATGACCGCGAGGGGGAATCCATCGCCTGGCATCTCGTCGAGCTCCTGAAGCTCCCCGAGAGCAAGGTCTGCCGCATCACCTTCCATGAGATCACGCCCGAGGCCATCCACGAGGCCCTCGCGACCCCCAGGAAGATCGACTACAACCTCGTGCACGCCCAGCAGGCCCGCCGCGTCATCGACAGGCTCGTGGGCTACAAGCTCTCGCCGTTGCTCTGGGAGAAGATCCAGAGCGGCCTTTCCGCCGGTCGCGTGCAGTCCGTGGCCGTGCGCCTGCTCGTCGAGCGCTCCTACGAGATGGAGAAGTTCAGCCAGGAGGAGTACTGGACCCTCGGCGCGGTCCTCGAGAAGACCGGGGCCAACCAGAGCTTCGAGGCCAGGCTCCTGACCTGGAAGGGCGTCAAGATCGAAGAGACGCGCGCCTTCGAGCTCTTCGCCGAGCCCTACAAGGTCAAGGTGACCACCCTCAGGACCCGCGACGACCTCAAGGAGGTCGAGACCGCGGTCGGGACCGGCTCCTTCAAGGTCTCCTCGGTCGAGAAGAAGGAGGCGCGCCGCAGCCCTCCTCCTCCCTTCGTGACCAGCACCCTCCAGCAGGCGGCCTCGCAGAGGCTGCATTTCGACGCGGAGCGGACCATGCGCGTGGCCCAGTCCCTCTACGAGGGCGTGGACCTCGGCGCCGGCGACTCCGTGGGCTTGATCACCTACATGAGGACCGACTCGGTCACCGTGGCCAAGGCCAGCTCCGCCCAGGCCGCGGAGTTCATCCGCAAGGAATACGGCGACGCCTACGCCCCGGCCCAGCCCAGGGCCTATCAGACCAAGGCCCTGCGCGCCCAGGAAGCCCACGAGGCCATCCGGCCGACGAGCGTCCTGCGCCAGCCCGAGGACGTGCGCCGCTTCCTCTCCCCGGACCAGGCCAAACTCTACCGCCTCGTCTGGGAGCGCTTCATGTCTTCACAGATGTGCGACGCGGTCTACGACACGGTCTCGGCGGACATCGAGTGCTCCTCCGCGGCCGGCAGCGCGGTCTTCCGCGCCACGGGCAGGACCCTCAAGTTCGACGGCTTCCTCCGGGTCTCCAAGCCCACGGAGACGGGCGAGGCCGGCGAGGAGCCCGAGGAGGGCCAGCTCTCGACCGTGGCCGCGATGCCCACCCTGGCCGAGGGCGACGGCCTCTCCCTGCTCGAGCTCAAGCCCCAGGGCCACAAGAGCATGCCTCCCCCGCACTACAACGAGGCCAGCCTCATCCGGGCCATGGAGAAGCACGGCATCGGCCGGCCGTCGACCTACGCGCCGACCATCAAGACCATCATCAACCGCGGCTACGTCCGCCGCAACAAGGACCGCAAGCTCACGCCCTCGGACCTGGGCAAGCTCGTGACCGAGGCCTTGAAGGAGCACTTCCCGGACGTGGTGAGCCTCAGCTACACGGCCAAGGTCGAGGAGCGTCTCGACTCCGTGGCCGAGGGCAGCGAGACGTGGACCGGCGTGGTCGACGACTTCTTCAGCCCCTTCGCCAAGGCCCTCAAGGCGGCGTCGGAGTCCATGAAGGTGGTGCGCGCCGCGCCCAAGGAGTCGGACCAGGACTGCCCCCTGTGCGGGACCAAGATGCTCATCCGCGAGAGCAGGTTCGGCAAGTACCTCTCCTGCTCGCGCTTCCCCAAGTGCAAGGGGAAGATCTCCCTGGACGCGGACGGCAAGGCCGTGGTGCCCGAGAAGACCGGGGAGAAGTGCGACGTCTGCGGCAAGGAGATGGTCATCCGCATGGGCCGCAAGGGCCGCTTCCTCGCCTGCTCCGGCTACCCCCAGTGCAAGAACACCTACTCCCTCGACGCGGACGGCAAGAAGATCGAGGGCTCCAGGCCCCTGGCCACCTCCCGCAAGTGCAACAAGTGCCAGAGCTTCATGTGGCTGAGGCTCGGCAAGCGGGGGCACTTCCTCGCGTGCTCGGCCTTCCCCAAGTGCCGCAACATCAAGCCCGTGACCAAGGACGACGCCCAGGTCCTGCGGGCCGAGGCCGAGGCGCTCAAGGCCGCGGGACCCAACCCGGGACAGGCCGCTCCGGCCGCCCCGGCGGCTCTTGCCGAGGACCCTGGGACGCCTCCTCATGGGAACGCCCCCGAACAAGGGTGAGGCCGGCTCGGCGGGCCTCTGGGCCCAGCGCTTCATGGCCCATCTGAGGGCGACCCGGAACTACTCCGACCATACCCTCAGGGCTTATGAGGCGGACTTGGCCGCGTTCCTGGCCTATTCCAAGGCTCAGTCTCCTGCGGTCGATGCTCCGGAGGGCCTCTCCCGCCTGCACCTGCGAGGCTACATGGCCTCCCTGCAGGGGCTCAAGCGCAACTCCATCCTGAGGAAGGTCTCGACCCTGAGGTCCTGGATCCGCTATCTGCAGGAGAACGGGGCGGTCAAGGAGGACCCCTTCACGAAGATCGCCTCCCCGAAGAAGGAGGCGCGGCTGCCCAAGTTCCTCACCGAGGCCGAGATGGGAGAGCTCCTCGACGGCGAGGCGGGCCTTCCTCCGGAGACGCGCGAGCGCGACCGGGCCATCCTCGAGCTCCTCTATTCGAGCGGCTTGAGGCGCTCGGAGCTGAGCTCCCTCAACGTGGGGGACGTGGATTTCCTGAGCGGTCTCGTGCGCGTCTTCGGCAAGGGCAGGCGCGAGCGCATCGTGCCCGTGGGCGCCAAGGCCCTCTCGAGACTGAGGGACCACCTGCGCCGAAGGGGCCATGGGTCGGAGCCCCCTTCGGCGGAGGGAGGGCGTCCGGCGCCTTCGGGGGCCTGGCCTCCTATGGCCAGGACCGGAGGCCGCTTGGCCGGTTCGGCCCCGCTCTTCGTCAACAGCCGCGGTGAACGCCTCACGGACGCAGGGGTCGCCTGGGTCCTCAAGCGCTGGCTGGGCCGGATCAAGGCCTTCAAGAGGGTCACCCCGCACGCCTTCAGGCACAGCTTCGCCACGCACCTCCTTGACCGCGGCTGCGACCTCCGCCAGGTCCAGGAGATGCTGGGGCACAAGAGCCTGGCCACCACCCAGATCTACACCCATGTCTCATTGGAAAGGCTCAAGAAGATCTATAACGATGCTCATCCGAGGGGGAAGGCTTGAGCATCAGCAAGGTCCAGCTCCTCATGGAGGAGACAGGGTGCGATGAGGGCGAGGCTGAGCTCGCCTTGGAGATGTGCGGCTACGAGGTCGAGGCAGCGGTCAAGGCTCTGCCCAGGCTTCTTAAGAATATCGCGGTTTTAAAAGCGAAATTCAGGCATTCAGTCGTGTCCGGGCCGCAAGCAGGCACCCATCAGTTCGGGCTCCTTCTGGTCATCGCCAACATCAAGTCCAATGCCCTGCTCCGATGCAGGGCGGTGCTCTCCTACAACCCCGCGGTCTACGGCGCGTCCTTGGACAAGGACTGGTTCGAGTTCGAGCGGTTCCTGTACGGGTGCAGGCTCTGGGACGGGAGCGTGCCTGCGGAGAGCTTGGAGATCGAGCACGCCATCGCCCAGCACTTCAGGCAGGGTCTCGATCCCAAGCTCTTCAGCGCCGGCGAAGAGGGCGTGCGCCAGGCCGGCGCCGAGCTCGGCCAGGTCCTCGGCCGGCTCCTGAGGCTGGAGGGGGTGGAGGTCAAGCTCAAGTCCGAGGTTCTCGACCTGGGCCAGTTCCAGTCCCTGGAGACCAAGCCCAGCCAGGCCCCGCCCATGCGCAGGCCCGCTCCTTCTCCGTCGGGGTCCGTGGTGAGCGCGTCCGCGGCCGGGGAAGCTCACCCAGGGGTCTCCAGGTCCGCCGAGACCCTGGTGCTCAAGGTCTCCCTGGAGGAGGCTGGCGACGGCGTCGAAGCCGAGGCCCTCCAGCCCGGAGACCTCGTCAACGCCTTCATCACTGACGGCAGGGACATCGCGCAGTACATCGCCAAGCTCCTGGGCTGCCCTCCGGACGGCGGTCCCGCGGCCATCTTGGCGCCCGTCGAGTCCGTGGATCCCGGCGAGGGCGGCCGGGTCGTGAGGGTGCGCTTCGCGGCCGGGGTCTGCGGCGAGGCCGTGCTCGCCGGGGACGCGAAGTACAAGGTGCAGAGCAAGGATTCCAGGGAGGCGCTCAAGTTCCAAGAGAGCGTGCCCTGGTGGCGGAAGCTGTTCAAATAGCAGGGGGTCAACCATGCCGGCTATCGTGGTCGTGGGCGTGCAGTGGGGCGACGAGGGCAAGGGAAAGGTCGTGGACTACCTCGCCAGCAAGTCCGATTTCGTGGTCCGCTACCAGGGCGGCAACAACGCCGGCCATACCATCGTCTTCGACAACAAGACCTTCGCCATGCACCTGGTGCCTTCCGGGGTCTTCCTGCCCGGCGTGCAGAACGTCATCGGCAACGGCGTGGTCGTCGACCCCAAGGCGCTCAGGAGCGAGGTCGAGCTCCTCGAGTCCAAAGGCATCCGGGTGCGGGGCAGGCTGCACGTGAGCCTCTCCGCCCACGTCATCCTGCCCTACCACATCATCCTCGACGGCCTGCGCGAGGAATCCGGCCACGGCATCGGCACCACGCGCCGCGGCATCGGCCCGTGCTACGAGGACAAGGTGGCGCGCGTGGGCGTGCGCGTGGCCGACTATCTCGAGCCCGAGACCTTCAAGGTCCTGGTGGACCAGAACCTGCGTCTTCGCGCCTGCGACCTGGAGAAGGTCAAGCCCCTGGCCCAGGTGAGAGAGGAGGTCTTCGCCGAGTACGCGTCCCTGCGGAAGTTCCTCAAGCCCTTCTGCGGGGACACTCCCAGCCTGCTCGAGACTGCGCTTCGGGCCAGGAAGCGCGTGCTCCTCGAGAGCGCGCAGGGCGCCATGCTCGACGTGGATTTCGGGACCTACCCCTTCGTCACCTCGTCCAACCCCATCGCGGGCGGCGCCTGCGCGGGAGCCGGCATCGGGCCCATGGCCGTCAGCGGCGTCGTCGGCGTGACCAAGGCCTACACGACGCGGGTGGGCTTGGGACCCTTTCCCACCGAGATCGAGGGCCGGACCGCCGCGTATCTGCGCCAGGTGGGCAAGGAGTACGGCGCCACCACGGGCAGGCCGCGCCGCATCGGCTGGCTCGACTTGGTCCAGCTCCGGGCCGCCCTGCGGGTCAACGGGGTCTCGGCCCTGGCCATGATGAAGCTCGACACCTTGGCTAATGTCCACCCCATCAAGGTCGCGACCGCCTACAAGGTGGGGGGAAAGCGCGTGGCCGAGTTCCCGATCTCAAGGGCGGGCCAGCTTGATGCCGAGCCTGTCTATGAGACCTTCCCCGGGTTCTCGGGGGACCTCACCGGCGTGCGGACCTTCGCAGGCCTGCCCAAGGCTGCTCAAGACTATGTCCTGGCGATGGAGGAGCTGCTCAAGACCCCCATCCCTATCGTGTCCGTGGGCCAGGACCGGGAGCAGACCATTTCCAGGGGTAAGGGCATTATCTGGCCTTGACTGCTGTCTGAGTGCGGTGTATAATATGTTGTGTAATACACCATGACTCGGACCCAGATCCTCATTGAAACGTGGCAGCACCGTTTTCTGGCCGGCTTGGCGCATAAGCGGGGCTTGAGCCTGTCCGCCCTCATCCGAGAATGGATCGATGAGAAGGCGGCTGCCGTCAAGGACGCGGGCAAGCAGGACCCCTTGTACGATATCGTCGGCATGGTCGAGGACGGAGCTCCGGATGTCTCGGATGACCCGGACTCCTACCTTTACGGCGGCAAGGGTCCTGGGCGGTGAAGGCGCTCTTCGTGGATACGGGCGCTTGGTACGCCCTGGCCAACCGGCTCGACGGCCACCATGCCGAGGCCAAGGAGCTCTTGGCGACGACTTCGCGCCACCTGCTCACGACCAACTACGTGATCCTTGAGACGGCCAATCTCATCAAGATCAGAGCCGGACAACAGCTTGCGGTCAGGTTCCTCGACCAGGTCCGAGCCTCCAAGCTCGTGACGATCCACCACGTGACCCAGCGCCAGCACGAGGCCGCCGAGATCTTCTTCAGGAAGCACTCCGACAAGGGCTACACCCTCGGGGACTGCTCGAGCTTCGTCGTGATGGCGGACCTCGGGCTCGGCGAGGCTTTCACCTTCGACCGGCACTTCAGCCAGGCGGGCTTTGCCAGAGTCCCCTGAGTCCTGTCCGTCCGGTCGACCGGCTCTTCAGCGCTTCTTCGGGTCCGCCTTCTTGGACGGAGCCGCCTTCCGGGCGGGCTTGGGGGCCGGAGCCGGCTTGGCCTTGAGCTCCACCGCCCACTTGGGTTCGCGGCTGAGCTTGTGCACTGAGACCAGCGCGTACTCGCCGGCCTTGGGCTCGACAGCCAGTTTGGCGCCTTGCTTGGGGAAGTAGGCCCACCAGGAATCCCAGCCGTCCTTGGCGTCGGGCTTGTGCTCCACGACCTTGGCCGGCTCCTTGGCCAGGCCCTTCGGGCCGTGCGCCTCCACGAACCGCTTGGCGATGGCCGCTGCTTCATCCTTGGTGATGGCCGTGGGCACGGGATCGTTGCCGGCCAGCCAGTCAGGCTGGATGCTCTGGCTGACCATCTTGACGGCCTCGCCCTTGGGGCCCATGCGGAGCGAGCGCAGGCGGCCGCCTGACCTGGAGCGGAAGCCCACGAACCACAGGTCCGAGTCGAAGCGCGCTCCCACGGCCTTGGGCTCGAGCGTGGCGAACCTGGCCCTGAGCTTGGCGGCCGAGTCCGGGCCCGTGTCAAGGGGATCCTCCACCATGCCGCCCTGGGAGACCTGGTTGGGCTGGGAGGTGTAGCCCTGGAGCGCCACGAAGCGCTCGGCGTACGCGAGGGCCTCCTCCTTGGTGAAGGGCTTGTCCTCCGACGGGGCCGCGGCGCGAAGGGGCTGCGCTCCGACGAAAAAAGCGGCCAGGGGCAGGCTGAAAAGCAGGGCGCGGGAAGAGGTCTTCATGCCTTCATTCTACCTTCGTTCGCCGCCCGACGGCAAGTCCGCGGCTGTAACATTTGCGAAATGCCCGATATCGTAAACTCCGCTATACTGATGCCGGCCAGGGCCCGGAAAGCGCTGATGGGACAGGGGATTCCGACGAGGATGGACCTGTCAAGGGCCTGGGCCTTGACAAGGGAGAGAGTTCTGCTATACTTAATGTGGACGCAAGGTCGCCCGATACTGGCAAACCTCCCGCAAGGGAGGGGCGCAAAGCCGCGGGCCTCGGAACGCGAGGTCGCCCGGTTGCCGAAGGTGCCAAGCAGGGTTGAATTTCGCCCGGCCTTAGTCGACTATCTTCGGGATAGAGGGGTAAGATAGTCGGCGAGGCCGGGCCTTTTTTTGATACTCTGGTGATGTTCATCGGACAAGGGGCTTGAACTTGGCAATGGGGTGCCGGCGCCGGACCTGGATGACCCTGGCAGGGGTCGGCTTGCTCTGCCTGGCGGTCGTCCCGGCCGGCTATTCCGAGGTCGGGATGGACGCCATGGGCGTCGACCCGGCTGCCGTGCTTGCCGACCGCTGGGGCCTCGATGTCCGAGACGAGATCAACCGGCCCGTGTCCAGGGCCAGGCTCGAGGCTGACCTTAAATCCGCCGCGGCCCGGTCAGCCGCCCAGGACGCCGTGACCTCCACCTTGCCGCACGCAAGCGCGGCGGCTCTCCTGCGGGAGCTCCTGCCCCGCGTGGAAGCCTGGCTGAGGGGGTTCCTGCCCTCCCTGGGTTTCAGCACGGCCGCGGCCGGTCCGGTGCCCAAGCCTCCCAAGCTCCTTCCGCTGGGCCTGGTCTTTTGCGTGCTCACGCTTTCCGTTGCCGTGGTCCGCAGCCGTCTCCTGACCGCGGCGCCTGCCATTTCGAAAGCTCCTGCCATCCTGCGCTGTTGAGCCCGGCCCAACCCCGTCCGCACCCGTGTCCTGGCTCGTGCCTGATTCGGTGTGTCTGAAGTCTGACGAAGGCTGGACGCAAAGCAAAAAAGCGCAGGAAAGTGAAAGATAAAGACCTGAGAGGGGACGATTTGTCGCGCGTGCGCGCGCCCGTATATTATGGGCGCAGCAGCGCGGCGTCCTGCTCCCGCCTCTCCCTCCTGCTGGGATTGGCCTTGACCCTCATCCCCTCCCTGGCATCAGCCTGGGTCACGAACCCGCGCAAGATCTACGACGGCGGCAAGACCTGGAACTCCAACCAGCGCAAGGTCGTGGCCAATCCCTGGGGCTACTGGGCCTTCTACGGCAAGGGTACGGCAGGAACGTACCAGGCCGTGTGGAGCTACTCCAAGACCGGCGAGGAAGGCACCTGGAGCGCTCCCCAGGACATCTACACCGGCGCCGGGTTCGAGGCCATGAACAGCAAGCCGAGCATCTGGTACGTGGTCACCACGAGCATGGTCTACGTGGTCAACGGCCCTGAGTCGAAGCTGGGCAACTTGTTCCTGCGCAAAGGCCAATTGACCAGCGCTGGCGGCATCAACTGGGACTCGGAGTACCAGATCCCGGGCACGAACTGTACCCTGACCGGAAAGCAGTTCCCGGACCTGATCCCTCCCACCATCGCGGTGGACAAGGACGGCTACGCCTGGGTCACGGCCGTGGCCCTGGACGAAGGCGATACGACCGCCGGCGAGGACGGCGTGGTCTACTTCGCCTCAGCCACGGCGGCCAACAGCATCGTGAACTGGGGCAACTCGCCCAACTTCGTAGACGGCTCCTATGGCTGCACCACGGGCTCCAATGACGCTGTGCTCACTTATATGAACGCCGTGGTCCCGCATCCTTTGGGTGACGCCAACAACAAGGTCTTCATGACCGGCTACGACGGCTCCAACCCCGGGGTCATCAAGTTCTACTCCGAGAACCGGGACGGCACTGCCAATGTCAATGCCCTGGCCAACACGCCTGCGGTCTCGGACGGCCTCAACCAAGCTGGCGGCTTCGACGTGGACAAGAACGCGTCAGCCGTGGTGGACACCTCAGGCAACATGCACTACATCTGGGTAGCGGCCGCTGACGCAGGTCCGCCCGCTGCCTCGGAGAAGAACATGGTCTACATGCGTTGCACGTCAGCCAACGCGTGCGCCAATGAGCATCTCCCTGTGGCGGATGTGGTCAAGCATATCAGCATCGGCGTGGCCAAGTCGAGCTCGGCCAAGAATACGGACAAGCTCTTTATCCTATACACTCTGGATGCGGATGATTCCGCTTATGTGCTCCAGGCAGCCACCAACCCGACGTCCTCGGCCAACTGGACCAAGACCGCGCTTGGAAGCGGCTACACCCACTTGGTGTCCATCTACGAGGTCATCCAGCCCGATCCCCTGCCCTATGTCTTCACCAAGGGCGGAGCCGCATATTTCGATTGGATCCCGACCTCGGTCAACCCTGACCCCAGCATCACCAACATCAGCATCGCTTCCGCCCCTGCGGGCGCTCCCTACACCGCCAATCCCTGGACCATCACGGTGACCGGCGGCACCGGTTTCCTGCAGGTCAAGGGCATCGAGCCGAGCATCAAGTTCCTGAAGAACGGGGCCTTCCAGAACGACGTCGTGGTCAATTCCGTGAGCTGGCTGAGCGCGACTTCAGTGAGCGCCAACCTCCAGCTCTACGCGCCCATCACGGGCGGGTGCTATGACATAGCCTACAGCAATGCTGATGGCCGGAACTCTTCCGTGGCCAACCGGCTGTGCTTCCCAGCTCCTTCCACCACGACCTGGGCTGACCCTGACCCGAAAGACCAGATGATGTCAGGCATGGGCTTTGTCAACAACGACGGCACCGCGGACATGACCAGGGATGTCGTGGTCCAGGGCGGAGCGTACATGAACTGGGGCGGGACCAGCACGGTCAAGCTCGAGGCTTACAGCGCCGGCGCCAGGATCGAGGGCGTCACGGTCTCGAGCATCCAGTTCATCACCCCTGGAGTGACCGGAGGCGGGTTCACGGCCAAGCTGAAGATCTCCACTGCCGTGCCGTTCGGGACCTATGACCTGAGGGTCACCAACCCTGACGGCCAGTTCATCACCCAGGTCTCGAGTTTCATCGTCACCATCCCGACCGCGTCCATCACGTACCCGGTGCTGGATGACAACCTGAAGGTCCAGCCAGGCGACCCCTTGCGCTACATGACCACCGGGTTCCAGCTCATCAAAGGAGGGATGTACTTCAACCCGAGGCTCGGCCAGGCTGAGTCCGACGGCCAAGCCTCGACCTCGACCCAGATCAGGATCGTTCGCAACAACGACGGCTATGTGTGGAAATGGGATGACGGCGCGTTCCAGCCCACCAATTACTTCAGCAGCGAGGAGGACCAGTACATCGCCACCGGGGCCTCCAACACCTGGACGTACGCGTGGACTCCTGTTGACGGCGAATACAACATCTACGCGCGCGGCCGCACCTCGGACCAGCCCAAGACCTCGGGAGGGGCCTATACCGGGGCAGGCGGACCTGACTGGGGTCCGTTGAAGGTCCTGCGCGACAACTCCTCTCCTGTCTTCGACATCATCAAGCCGGTCCGGGCCGCAGGCTCCAATGAGGAGAACGCCTATCCCTTCAGGTTCACGGTGAACGAGGCCTTGGGAGCAGGAGGCACGGGCTCAGGCGTGCAGAAGGCCTGGTACATGGTCATGAGCACCAACCCTCTGACCAACGGCGACACGAACTACAACTATATCACCGGCAAGGACCCGGCCACCTGGGTGGGCTTCTGCAAGAAGGACACCGCTGACCCGGATGACGCTGTCAATCAGTGCTACTGCTCCGCAGGCTATTCCATCGGAGACTGGTGCTGGGACGAGTGCGTGGGCTGCACCGGAGCGCAGAAGGCCAAGCACATCGGCATCAAGCACTGGCTCACCTCAGGGCCCTTGGACAGCCCTCAGTTGGAATGGACCAGCAAGACCCTGTTCCGGCCCGTGTCCATCAGCTCCTACACGGGCGACGTGCGCATCCCCGAGTGGGTGGACGGAAAGGAGTACTACATCGTGACCGTGGCGACCGATGCCCTGGCCCAGGTCGGCACCTCCGAGACCCTCCTGCCCCTGGGCGCCTGGGCGGATGCCGAGCCGATCGCCTACGGCGGCTACCGCTTCATCTACGACATCACAGTCCCGACCGTGACGGGCCACTACTCCATCGCGGGCCTGTCCGCCAACTCGGCTGACCCGACCCTGGTGGCTGCTATGACAGTCGCCAGCGGCACGGTCTCGGACAACGTGGCTGCCGTGGCCTCGCCCAGGTGGATCAAGCTCCGCGTCCAAGACACGGTCACCGGGAAATACCTCAACCCCAACACCCTCATCAAGTTCGACGTAACCTCGTCCGGCTCGGCCTGGGCCGAGATATTCGGCACCTGGGACGAGTGGGCCTTCGATCTCTCCCTGGCCCAGTTCGTGGACGGCACGAAGTATAAGGTCGAGCTTTACGGCGAGGACGGGGCGGGCAACAAGGCGACCGACGATTGCCCCTACGACGACGCCGACGAGGCGGGAGGCCCCTTCTACCCGCGCAAGTGCCGCACGGGAAGCTCCACGAGCCCGCTCTATGTCCGGTATTTCAAGCGCGACAAGACGCTTCCCGCCGCCAGGATCGTCAGCCCGGCCGTGGACCTGGTGTACAACAAGCTCAATGGGTTTCTGCCGCAGATCACGGGCACGGCGTCCGACCAGGGGGTGGGGGTGAGCTCGGTCGAGTACACCTTGCGCTTCAACGCGGAGGACCCGACCTACCATTGGCAGCATTATGTGAGCTCGGGCGAGTGGAAGGTGAATTCCGTCGGAGACATCTGGAACCAGGCCTGCGACTCGGTCATGGGCTGCGGCATCCCGGGCGGCAGCTACGCGAACTGGATTTCGTCGAATATCGCCTTCCTGGACGGGCAGAGCTACGTGTTCACGCTCCGCGCCAAGGACGGCGCCGGAAACATCTCGTCGGAGCAGACCATCACCTTCATCCTGGACCGGAGCTCGCCGACCTCGGTCGTGACCACGGGGGCCGGGGCCTACACCTCCCGGCTGAATTCGATCGCGGGCACCGTGGCCGACGAGGTCTCCAGCGGCACCGCCTCCGGCCTGGACTGGTCGAACTTCTATGTCGCGGTCAAGAGGTTTTCGGACAACTACTACTGGACCGGTTCGACCTGGACCGCGGCCACGGGAGCGGTCTATGAGAGTTCCGTCAATGTGCTGGTGGCGGGCGGCACCGGGATCAAGAACTGGAGCCTGGCCTTGCCCTCCACTTTCTACGATCTATTAAAGGATACGGAGACCTTCAAAGTCTTCGCATCGGCCCGGGACATGATCAATTTCCCGGGGCACAACAAGAACGTGGAGTCCTCGGCCACGGTCAAGCTGGTCTTCTCCTACAGGTCGAGCACCTCCACGGTCACGAACATGGTGCCTGTGCCGAATACCGCTTCCAACGCGGCCCTGGCGGTCAGCTTCGACGTCAGCCCCGTGGAAGGCGGCAGGACCACCAATGTCTGGTTCGTGGCCGTGGACACCGACGGCTACTACTGGACGGGCTCGACTTGGAGCGGCAGTCCTCCGGCGACCGGCAACAAGTACCCCGGGTATCCGGGAGACCCGCTGCCCCTGGCGGTCGATATCTCCACGCCCTACATCCCCGGCGCGGTCTGGCTGACCACCGCGGCGCATGCCTGGCGGCCGCCGGGCGAAAACCCCGGCGATCCGGACATGGCCTTCGAGCCCGGCACGACCCCGGACGGCCTCTCCGCCGTAAGCCTGGCCTTGAGCGCGGCTACCACGCTCAAGATGCCCTCTTGGGAGAACGGCAGGAAGTACAAGACCTACGTCAGGACGCGCAACACGGCGTTCCAGCACTATGACACCGGGGCACAGGACTTCATCTACGACATCGACGCTCCGACCATCACCGCGCATTATTTCCTCGCGACCCTGTCCTCGGACACGGCCCTGGCCACCGCCATGTCCGACATCGCTTACGCCAGCGGGACCATCACGGACAACGTGTCCGATGACGACGACTTGAGGCAGATATACATGAGGATCAAGGACATGACCACCCTCAAGTACTTGAACCCCAATACCTTGATCTCCTTCGACATGGCCTCGGGCGACAACGCCTGGGCCCTCATCGAGCAGACGGTGAATGAGTGGTCCTACGGCCTGACCAACGCCAAGTTCGTGGCAGGCAACATCTACATGATCGAGGTCTATGCCAAGGACCAGGCAGGCAACAGCCACGTGACCGCGGACTGTCCTTGGGACATCGAGAAGCCCGGGCCCTGTCACACCGGCAATGCCACGACCCCGAAGTACCGCCGCTACTTCAAGGTGGACAAGGCCGACCCCCTGGTTTCGATCGTGTCGCCTCCGGTCACCGTTCCCAACAACGTGGGCAAGCACTCCTTCCTGTCCCAGATCACGGGCATCTCCTCGGACGTCGGCTTCGGCGTGGACTACGTGGAGTATACCCTGGCCTTCAACGAGGGAGACCCGACCTACCACTGGCAGCACTACGCGAGCTCGGGCGAGTGGAAGGCCGGCTACGTGGGAGACATCTGGAACCGGGCCTGCGATTCCGCGGTCGGGTGCGGGGGCGCCAACCCGACCTGGGCGACCTGGATCTCCTCGAATATCGCCTGGATCGACAGCCAGAACTACATCTTCCAGGTCCGCTCCGTGGACAAGGCGGGCAACGAGTCCACCACCAGGTACATCCTGTTCAACCTCGACGCCAGCACCCCGACCTCGGTGGTGACCACCGCGGGCGGGGCCTACACGTCCAGGGTGAATACGATCGCAGGCACGGTGGCGGACCAGATCTCCAGCGGCGTGGTCTCGGGCCTGGATTCCAACGGCTTCCGCGTGGCGGTCCAGCGGCTCTCGGACGACAAGTGGTGGTGCGACACCACGGTCGGGTGCTCTGCCGCTGCCTCGCCGTCATGGCTTGCGCCTACCGGCGGGGTCTACGAGGCCTCGCACACGGTCATCGTGGGCGCGGCCGGCGGGAGCTGGAACCTTCCGTTGTCCGCCACCTTCTACGACCTCTTGGGCGCCTCGGACACCTTCAAGGTCTTCTCCTGGGCCAAGGACCGGGTCAACAACCCGTCCGACTCGCTCAACCAGGAGTCGAGCACCTCCTATAAGATGGTCTTCTCGGTCAAGACCACGACCCCGGTCCTGACCAGCATCGACCCTCCCGGCCAGTCCGCCCAGAACTCCCAGGACAACATCGTGTTCAACCTGAGCTCCGAGGGCGGCCGCGTCAAGCAGGTCTGGGCCGTGATCATGGACACCAACAACTACTGGTGGTCCGGCTCCTCCTGGAGCGCCACGGCTACGACCGACCCTCCTCCCACGGTGCGGGGCCAGCCCACGGCCTGGGAGCAGGGCCAGATCTGGCTGACCACCGAGGCCGCCCTGGGCGGGTCCCCGGACCTCATCTACGTGCCGAACACGACCCCGGACGGCACCGGGAGCCTCACCATCACCTTCGACCAGAACACCAAGATCTCCACCCCGCCCTGGGTCAACGGGTTCAGGTACAAGATCTACGTGCGCGCCAGGAACGCGGCCGAGCCCGCGGACATGGAGTTGAACACCTCGCTGAACATCACCACGCACGTGTGGATCTACGACGTCACGGCTCCGACGCTTACCGCGCACAACGCCATCATGAGCCTGTCCACCTCGAACCTGGCAGGCGACTACTCCTGGGTGGCGAGCATGGCCTTGGCCAGCGGCACGGTGAAGGACAACGTGTCCGACAACCTCGACTACAGGCAGATCTATGTCCGCATCCTGGAGGAGGACTCGGGCAAGTACTTGAACCCCAACACCCTCATCAAGTTCGACTGGGCGGACGGAGACTCCGCCTGGTCGCGGCAGGACACCATCGCGGACAACTGGGACTTCGACCTCTCCCAGAGCCAGTTCTCGAGCGGCTTCAAGTACCGCATGGAGGTCTACGCCTCGGACGGGGCCGGCAACAACCAGGCCCAGGCGCGAGCCGGCTCCACGGGCTGCCCGGTCACGCTCAACTCGGACACCCTCTGCCAGACCGGCTCCTGGACCCCGGCCTTGGAGCTGCCCAAGTACAAGCGCTACTTCCTCTACGACAAGACCAAGCCCGCCATCGTGGTCACCACGCCCACGATCACGAACCCCAACTACATCGGCGGGACTTACAGTCTGGTCACGCTCTCGGGCACGGCCGACGACCCGAACATGAACGGCGAGCTCTCCAAGGTCGAGTTCTCGCTGGCCTTGAACAAGTCCGACCCCACCCACCACTGGGAGCACTACGCGACCTCCGGGTCATGGAAGCTCAACACCATCGGCGACATCTGGAACAGGGCCTATCCGCAGGGCCCGGCCAACGATCCCTGGAGCGTGTGGACGAGCTCGAACATCTCCTGGTTCGACAGCGACACCTACATCTTCAAGGTGCGCACCGTGGACAAGGCGGGCAACGTCTCCAACCTCGGAGACGACCAGACCAGGCAGTTCATCTACGACAAGTTCAAGCCCGTGTCCAAGATCACGAACATCGTCAACATGCAGCTCTACACCTACCAGGTGCTGAGCATCGACGGGACCGCCATCGACGATTCCGCCACCTCGACCGGCACGGCCTCGGGTCTCTCCTCGCTCGGCGTCAAGATCACCAGGGAGTCGGACGGCTACCACTGGAACGGCTCGACCTGGGCCGCGCCGGCCACGAGCTCGATCACGGTCGCCATCGGCCAGGGCACGGGCCTGAAGACCTGGAGCCTGGCCCTGGACACGACCTTCTACGACCTGCTCCAGGTCCAGCGCGACACCTTCACCGTGTACGCCTTCGGCTCGGACATGGTGGCCAACCCCGGGCCTCCGGACCACGGCCCCAACATCGAGTCCGACACGCAGATCAAAGTCAAGTACGTCTTCGAGTCGGGCCCGCCGCAGGTGAGCGTGTACTGGCCGCCGGCAGCCTCGGGCCAGAACAACCTCTCCTCGACCACGCTCAACGTCAACGCCATCGGCTCCGGCGTCCAGCAGGCCTGGGTCACGTTCATCTCGAGCGACGGGGCCTACTACTGGACCGCCTCCTCGTGGAGCGCCACTCCGGTCACGGACCCGGACATCAGCCCGGACACCTACAACCTGTGGCTCACCACGGACGACGTGGACGGCGGCGGGCCGGACATGCTCTTCAAGCCCGCCATGTCGCAGTCCAACATCAGGATCAACTTCGGCTACAGCACGCACACCATCCTGATGCCGGCCTGGCAGGACGGCAAGAAGTACCGCATCTTCGTCAAGGCCCGGAACACGGCGGGCCAGGTCACGAACTCCTACCCCGGCACCTACGCCTTCATCTACGACATCACCAAGCCCACGGTCACGCTCAGCGCCGCCCTGTCGGCCATCTCGAACGACCCGGCCTCCCGCGGCTGGTCGCGCGAGCTCACGAAGGTCGACGGGGACATGCTCGACAACACGGCCGACGGCATGAACATCTACTCCGTGTTCATCAAGCTCTTCAGCGTGGACAACGCCAAGTGCCTCAACTACGGCGTCTCTCCTCCGCGCTTCGACCTGGACTGCCCGGGCCCCACGGACGGCTGGAAGGAGCTGGCTGTCACTGGCTCCAACGCCCAGCGCGCCTGGTCGTGGGACATCACGGGCGCGGACTTCATCGGCGGCAACTCCTATAACCTCGAGGTCTGGGGCCGGGACCTCTCGCGCAACTCGACCGGGACCGCCACCGCGCCCCTGTTCAAGAAATACTTCCGCTACGACAACGACAAGCCCCTCCTGGTCGTGAGCACGCCCGTGGCCGGCGGCCGCTACGGCTTGAACGGCATCGACCGCATCATGGGCTATGCCTCGGACGTCACCGCGGTCGACGGCCTGGGCGCGGTCGAGTACCGGCTGGAGTACCCTGAGGTCAACAAGTGGGAGGTGATGTCCTCCTCCTACGGCGTCTGGCGCGGCCAGCTCGGCGAAATCTGGAACGTGGCCGCCACCACCACCACGGACCCTTACGAGACCTGGCAGTCCTCCAACATCGCGTGGGTCAACGGCGAGGAGTTCACCCTCTACGTGCGGGCCAGGGACCCGGCCGGCAACTACTCCGACTACTCGACGAGCACCTTCCGTTACGACTTCTCGGTGCCGATCTCGACTCCGACCAAGCCCAGCAACTTCAAGAGCTACTCCCAGCAGATCGGCGTCATCGGCGGCACGGCCCTGGACATGCCGGACAACTCGGGCAGGCAGGCCGGCATCGAGACCCTGATGACGGGCATCAGGAGGCAGTCGGACCTGAAGTGGTGGAACGGCGCGGTCAAGGGCTGGGAGGTGGTGCGCGACGACTGGGTCATGGTGCCGCCCGGAGGCTGGGACCAGACCACGGCCTGGAACTGGACGCACTCGAGCCTGGGAGGCTTCTGGACCAGCGTGCCCACGGCCGAGACCTTCGAGCTCTACGCCTGGGCCAGGGACAAGGTGGACAAGCCCGACGCCTCCTACCGCAACATCGAGTCCTCCAACACGGTCGAGACGGTCTTCCGCTACGAGACCCAGGCCCCGACCTCGACCGTCATCTGGCCCGTGAACCAGATGTGGGTGAGCGACATCGAGGGCTACCGCTTGAAGGAGAGCACGGGCCGGGCCGTGGACAAGCCCGAGACGGGTCCCGGAGCAGGCGGCTCGGTGCAGATGATGCAGATCCAGATCCGGCGCGGCAACAACGACGCCCAGTGCTGGAACGGGGTGGCCGCCTTCAGCGCGGACTGTCTCGCGGACCTGTCCTGGCAGAACATGACGTACGTCGTCCAGGACACCTGGACCTACACGACCTATCCCGACGTGACGAACGCGGCCCTGGACGGCGAGTCCTACCGCGTGCGCATGCGCGGCAAGGACGACGCTCGCGACGGCACCGAGTCCTGGAGCCCCAACGTGGAGAGCTCCTTCGAGGCCAACCGCAACGAGAAGGTCTTCCGGATGGACAAGACCAAGCCGACCACCCTCATCCAGGTCCCCAACACGGCCAACGTGGGCACCCTGCCCAGCGTCAGCGGCACGGCCTCGGACGCCAACTCCGGGGCCCACATGGTGCACGTGGCCTACCAGGCCGCCTCGGGCGCCCAGACCGGGTGCTGGTGGGAGGTCGGCACGGTCAACACCTGGTCGGACTGCGGCAGCGAGAATCCGCCCGAGCTCCACTACGTGCCGGCCTCGACCCAGACCGCGGTGCCCGTGCCCTGGGAGGTCACGGGAGGCTCCATCCCGGCCATGTCCAACAACACCCAGTACCGCATCTTCGCGCGCGCCACGGACAAGGTCGGCAACATCCAGCTCTTCCCCGGCACCGGAGCCTGCACCACGCCGCCGACCCAGTCCGCCTGCATCGTCATCATGAAGACCGGAGCCGAGCCTCAGTCCTACCTCACCTCCCCGGCCGACCTGGCGCACTACAAGCCTTCGGCCCTGACCCTCATCGAGGGCACGCTCTCGGACGCCACCACGGCCCAGGTCCGGCTCATCAACGTCACGGCGGAGCCGGACGAGGTCTGGCAGGGCGGGAGCGTGTGGGTGGACACCGACACCTACGCGGGCTTGCTCGGCTGCGGCGAGCAGAACTACGTGGTCGGGGAATCCACCTGCGGTTTCCACGGGACCGCGAACCTGACCTGGCAGAGGAGCTTCTCGGACTGGCCCTCGGGCAGCAGCCAGATCAAGGTCCAGGTCCGGGCCATCAACGGGGTCACGGTCGAGACCCCGCCGTTCGCGGAGCGGACCTTCGTGGTGGACGGCGACCCTCCCACGGCCAGCGTCACTCTTCCCAATAAGGGCGGCTACCGCTTCGGCGAGCTCGTCAGCATCGCGGGCTTCGCCTCGGACGTCGCGCCCGGAGACTTCGCCCTGGACAAGGCCAAGTTCCAGGTCATCCGCGCCACGGACAACTACAGGTGGAACGGCGAGGTCTTCTTCGACTCCGCGGCCGTGCTGACCGCCTTCTATCCCGGCGCCGGGGTCTTCTCCTGGACCCAGGACAAGCTCATCGACCAGAGCATGCTCGTCGACGGCGCCAAGTACAAGGTGCGCTTCCAGGTCGAGGACAAGGCCGGCAACCTCACCGCGGGCTCGGACTACGAGTTCCGGCTCGACGCCACGACCCCCACGGCCACCCTGGACGTGCCCATCGACAAGCTCTTCATCCAGAGCATGTCGTTGAGCTCGGGCACCGTGACCTTCGGCCAGACCTGGGACAACGACCCCAACCCCGTCGACGCCGGAGGCGAGACCGAGCCCTCGGGCCTGGCCTCGGTGGAGATCTCGCTCCTCCAGCTCACGGGTCCGGGCGCCAACCAGTGGTACCGGACCAAT
Organism: Elusimicrobiota bacterium; assembly: GCA_016218545.1. Taxonomy (GTDB): domain Bacteria; phylum Elusimicrobiota; class Elusimicrobia; order UBA1565; family UBA9628; genus JACQWX01. Next base: position 370,689 of record JACRDQ010000036.1, on the reverse strand, counting down.
CCCTCGACCGGGTTCCTGGCCGGCTCCGAGCTCTGGCATCCGGCCCGGATCTGGACCTCGTCTTGGACCTACACGAACCCGGGCTACCTGGCCGAGACGCACGAGACCGGCAGGTGGTTCCGCGTCCTGGTGCGCGCCAGGGACCAGGCCGGCAACACTCAAGAGACCTTCACGCCCCTCGTGTCCTCGCGCACCTACGTGGTGGACAAGAGCTCGCCTTCGCTCGCCGTGACGGCCCCGGCCGCGGACGGCACGGTCTGGAGGCCGGCCACCCTGACCCAGCTCACCGGCACGGCGCGCGAGGAGCCTGACGGCAGGGCCATCGCCGAGTTCAAGGCCTCGCCGGTCTTGAGCGACGACGTCGATATCCAGCTCTACCATCTCTCCGGGAACGACACCTACTATTGGAACGGCTCGGCCTGGCTCTTCAACCCGGGCGAGGACACGACCTTCGTGGGAAGGCAGCGGGAGCTGGCGGCCGGGACCACGATCTGGCGCCTGGCAGGGGCCGAGCTCCCGGTCGACGACCCGGCCGCGCCCTATGACGCCAACTCCTGGCAGATCAGGGGAGACCAGGTCTACCGGGTGCGGGCCAGGGGCCGCGACGACGCCAGGACCGTGGGCGGCCAGGACGACCGCAACCTGAGCGACTGGACGCCCTACCGGTCCTTCACCATGGACGTGACGCCTCCGATCTCCTCCATGACCTGGCCCGTGAGCGACCTCTTCGCGAGCAACATCACCTCCATCACGGGCACGGCCAACGCCGTCCTCTCCGGCCTGGACAAGATGGACGTGCGCATCACCACGGACCCGGCCACAGGCCCGTGGTGGGACGGCAAGGACCGGGCCTGGTCCTTCAGCACGCAGTGGTCCTCGGCCACCTCAGCCAGCCCCTGGGAGTTCACCAGCCTCTTCAACGCGGGCGAGCAGGCCTTCTTCGATCACAACCGGTTCTACATCTGGACCCGGGCCACGGACCTGGCCGGCAACGTCGAGACCTCGCCCTCGATCTTCTCCATCGTCTACGACACCACGCCGCCCAACGGCTCCATCCACAAGCCCGAGAACTACCCCAACCCTCCGTACTACTCGAACAACCCGGACGCGACGCGGCCCATCACCCTGACCTCGGGCACCATCGCGGACGTCGCCCCCCTGGCCTCGGGCCAGACCGAGCTCTGGGTGGCCATCTCCTCGGGCGACGCCGAGAACGTGTGGTGGAACCACGGGGCCGCCGCGTTCAACGTCAACCAGGCCAATATCTATTGGGCGCAGAACGTTTACGCGGCCGGGACCGACTGGTCTTATGTCCCGGCCTGGACCCTCTCGGACGGCGTGGCTTACAGGGTCCACATCAGGACCAAGGACAAGGCCGGCAATTGGAAGAACAACGCGGCGCTGCCCTCCGACTCCCTGTCCGGTTACAACCAGCTCTTCCGCTACGACGTGTCCTATCCGACCTCGACCACGACCGTGCCCGAGAACAGCACCAAGACCGCGAGCGTCTCCGATTTCAGCGGCCAGGCCAACGACCCGGGAGCCGGCGTCTCGGGCATCAAGATCGTCTACGCCGCCATCCAGCACACGGACGGCGCCCAGGCCTCGCCCGTGGGCCAGTGGTGGAACTGGGGCACCCCGGGCTTCAGCATCTCGGACCCGCCGCCCTTCCCGGGCAACGCCTGGACCTGGGTCGCCTCCACCACGGTGCAGGGCCTGGCCACGATCAGCTGGTCCACGCCCGTGCCCACGAACATGCTCCAGTCCTCGAACACCTACCGCGTGGTCACGCGCTCCATGGACTGGGCCACGAACCCCCAGCAGAACCCGCTGCAGGCCGGGGCCGGGTCCTTCTTCCGCTACGACACCGCGGTCCCGGTCGCGACCGGGACCGCGCCCACCCTGGGCTCGTTCGTGCGGACCGCAGGCAGCCTCGCGGGCACGGCCAATGACGAGCTCACCGGCGCGTCGGGCCTGGCCCGGGTCCAGGTCCTGCTCAAGCTCGAGGCCAACCAGCGGTTCTGGAAGGGCTCCTACGCCGGCGACTACGACACGGACTGGGACGGGGACGTGGGCACCAAGTTCGACCGCTGGATCGACGTGACCCCGCCTCTGAACAACTGGACCAAGCTGCGGCCTCCCATGCCGGGCCCGGTGCTCGACTCCAGGCGCTACCGGCTGTGGGTCTACGCCGCGGACCAGGCCGGCAAGGCGATCGAGAAGCCCGATTCCACGGAGCTGACGAACAACAAGCTCGCGGACGGGACCTCCGACGCCTACTGGTTCATCTTCGACTCCTCGGCGCCGTTCACGCGCTCCACCCATCCCGCCGTCTATATGAGGGGGGACATCACCTCCGTGGCCGGCACGGCGTGGGAGGCGTACAAGGACTTCGAGCCGAGCGGCCTGCTGCAGGTCAAGATCCGCATGAGCCGCTCCGGCCCCAGCGCGACCTGGTACAGCATCCCCGGCCTGGCCTGGCAGAGCGACGAGCCTTCCTTCACCACGGACCGCTGGAACAACGCCCTTCCGAACTGGCAGTTCCTCAACCTCGACCCCACGGACTTTTCGGACGGCTACCAGTACCGGGTCAACACCATGGGCACGGACCTGGCCGGCAACGACGAGGTCAATTACGCGACCTACACCTTCCTGGTGGACCGCTCGACCCCGACCTCGCGCATGACGGTCCCGACGGACAACGGCTACGTCACGGGCCAGCTCAACGTCCAGGGCACGGCCAATGACCGCTACTGCTACGTGGGCGAGGGCACGCCCTTCAACGAGGCCTGCAATATCGCGGGCAGGGACTACGAGTCCGGGATCAACGTCTCGAGCGTGACCATCATGCTCAAGCAGATCACGGGCACGGCGGGCGGCCAGGCCTGCGGCGACATCGGGGTGGACAACGACTGCTGGTGGGACTGGAACGGCGGGTGGCAGACCTCGGCCGTGCCCCTGTGGTCGAGCGGCACCTTCGTGGGCGACTCCTCGGGCACCTGGACGTACCTCCTGCCCGCGGACGCGCTCACCAGCCCCAACACCTACAAGATCGCCTCGCGCTCCCGGGACCGCCTGGGCGGCTACGAGGAGCTGCTGTCGACCTACACCTTCGTCTACGACACGACCAAGCCCGTGGGCCTGGCCACGGGTCCCGTGGGCTACACCAACGGGTTCTCGGCCATCGCGGGCACGGCGCGGGACGACTCGCCCGGCGTGCTCGACGTGGTCGATATCCTCATCCGGGAGTTCGACTGCGGCGACGTGTCCTGCCACATCAACTCCTACTGGGACGGCTTCGCCTGGGGGCCCCCGGGCCAGGAGTACTGGCTCTCCTCGGGCACCATCACGAACTGGATCGTGGGCACGACCTGGGCCTGGACCATGCCGGCCTCGCTCGTCTCCTGGGACAACAAGTCCACCTACACGGTCACGGTCCGGGCCAAGGACCGCGCGAGCAACCTCGAGGACCGCCACCTCTTCATCGACACGACCTTCTACCTCGAGACCCCGGGCGCGACCTTGACCGTGGTCCAGCCCCCGTTCTCCGCGACCCTGCCGCACTACTCCGCGGCCAAGAGCCCGCCTGACAACGCCGCCCTGGCCGCGTCAGGCACGGGCTCGAACCTCAAGGTCTCCAAGGGAGGAGTGCGGCTCAAGCTCGAGCGCCTGACCTCGCCGACCTCCTGGTGGTTCAACGACGGGCCCGTGGGCTGGCGCAACGACGCCTCGACTTATACCGAAGTCACGCCCAACGACTCCACGAGCTGGGGCCCCTACAACTGGTACGACAGCCCGGACCCGGGCACCATCCCGGACGCTTATGACATGGCCAACGCGTCCTACACCCTGACCGCGACCCCGGTGAACGCCGCCAACCAGGCCGGCGCGCCCGTGGTGAGGACTTACGTCATCGACAACGTCAAGCCTGCCGGCGCGTTCCAGTCCCCGGGCACGAACTCCTGCCCGGGCTACGACGGCTGCATCAAGACCCTGCCCACGATCTCGGGCACGACCAAGGACCCCGGCCAGGTGGACCCGCCCTCGATCTCCGTTTCCGACGTCAGGTGGCGCTTGAAGAGGCTCGACAACGCCAATTACTGGGACGGCGCGGCCTTCACCCTGCCCGGCGGCAACCCGCCCGAGTTCATCGTGGACCCCGCCGAGTTCGTGAACCTCGGGCCTGCCAATGACCCGGTCTTCCGCTGGAGCTCCGCGACCATGGCCGGCCCGGCCCTCATCGACGGCCTGGCCTACAGGCTGTTCTTCAGGGCCAAGGACAAGGCCGGCAACGAGCAGGGCGACCTCACCTCAGGCACCGAGGCTGAGATGGACCGCTACTCCTTCCTCTATGACACGAGCCCGCCCGTGGGCATCCTGACCCAGCCGCCCACGAACTACGTGTTCAAGAGCCTGACCCCGCTCTCAGGCACCTCGGTGGACGCGACGCCCAGCGCCCCAGGATCGCTGCGCTCGGACGTGACCCAGGTCCAGCTCAGGATCAAGGAGCAGCAGTTCGGCACCTGCTGGCGCTCCGACGTGACCGGAGCCGGGGACTTCGGCTCCTGCGCAGGCGCCTATTTCAACGTGTCCGGCCTGGCGCCCTGGACCACCACGCACCCGCAACTGGACGGCAAGCTCACCACCGGCAACTCCTACGTCATCACGGCCGTGGCCCTGGACCGCGCCGGCAACCAGCAGATCGCCTTCAACGTGCCCGTGTCCTCGCGCATCGTCTACGTGGACAAGGCTGCTCCTGAGGCGAACTACACGCATCCCGCGACCGTGGGCCAGCCCAACTCCTACACCTTCGCGGACCTGACCGGCGCCAGCGCCCTGGCAGGCACGGCCGATGATCCTCAGGAGAGCCTCTACAAGGACAACGACGCCGTCAACGACGTCCAGGTCGTGTTCTGGGCCATGGGCGACCCCCTGAACATCAACCTGCCCGGCCAGACGAGCTATTACTACACCGGCACGCCCAACCCCAATTTCCTGCCCACGGAGATCTTCCTCTCCTCGGAGACCGCGGGCGAGTCCGCCAACTGGAAGGACGTGACCGACGGCACGGACACCTGGACCTTCCTCGTGACCCCTGAGAACGTGCCCAAGACCTGGCTGAGCGACATGCCCTACCGCGCCAAGGTGCGCGCCCGCGACCGCGCCTCGCTGGCCAACGGGACCATCGACGGCAACCGCGGCACGCCCGGAGACTCCGCCATCGTGCGCTTCACCGTGGACAACACGCCCCCGGTCTCCCTGGTCACGCGGCCTCCGCAGACCGGGTTCATCCAGAACCTCGACGTCATCGGCGGCACGAGCGACTCCTCGCTGGCCCAGAACGACACCTACTACCTCAGGGTCTGGTACGAGTCCGGAGCGGACGACTACTACTGGAGCGGCCTGGGCTGGGTCCTCAACACCCAGTACCAATTGCCGGTCAAGGTCGTGGGCACGACCGGGACCGTGGCCTGGGGCTACCCGTGCAGCCCCACCAACCCCGTGGACTGCCTGCCTCCGGGCGAGCACGGCTCGCCGGTGATGGGCGCCCTTCCGGACAACACCGTGTTCAAGGTGGCCATCCAGGCGCGCGACCTGGCCGACAACACCGAGACCCCGACCACGGCCCAGATGGTGCTCGACCGGGTCGGCCCCACGGTGAGCCTCTCGACCCCGATGGCCGTGCCCTACAACAAGTACGGCACCAGCCGCGACATCATCCAGCTCAGGGGCAACTCCTCCGACTTCCCCGCCGGGGTGGACAAGGTCTACGTGGAGGCCCGCAACGTGTCTCAGACCCCCAACCCGGTCTGGAACGGGGTCGCGTGGGACACCTGGATCAGCTCGCACTTCGTCACGGCCGCGGCCGTCAATCCCTGGACCTACGACATCGACGGCACGACTTGGACGGCCAACAAGCAGTACCGGGTCACGGCCAAGGCCGTGGACACCGCGGGCAACCCCTCGGCCAGCGACCCGCAGAGGTTCTTCATCTACGACGTGAACTTCCCGTCGTCCACCATCGATGTCCCGGACGGCAGGGCGTACTACGGCCGCGGCCAGATCGCCACCCTCTACGGCACGGCCGAGGACTGGCTCAAGATCCCCGCCTCCGAGGCCAAGTCCGGCCTGCGGAAGGTGGAGATCCTGGTGACCGAGGCGGGCGCGCCCCCGCTCTACTGGGACGGCGACTCCTTCGAGCTGCCCGTGAGCTGGCGCGTGGTCTCCACCAACACCGCAGACCCCGCGGATTGGGGCTACCCGCCCTCCAACCCGGCCGGAGACATCCTGCCGACCTGGTATCAGGACCTGACCTCGGGCAAGCTCTACACGGTGCAAGTGCGGTCCACGGACGAGACCGGCAACGTCGAGACTCCGGTCCAGCGCACCTTCACCTACGACCACTGGGCTCCGACCACCACGGTGAACGCTCCTTATGAGGCCGAGTACCTGACCGCCTTCACCCTGAGCTCAGGGCCCTACACCGAGCACGTCTCCCTGCCCGGCCGCGCCGCGTCCGTGGCCGTGCGGGACTTCATGGGCAGCTACTGGAACGGCGCGGTCTTCGGCGCCTGGGCGCCGGCCTCGAGCTGGCGGCCGGCCACGGTCTGGGAGCCGGTGGTGGGCTCGAGCTGGAGCTGGGCGGACGCGGCCTTCTCGGCCTTCATCACGGGCGGCTCCATCACGGACCCGAGGACCTACACGGTCTACCTGCGCGGCGTCGACGGCGCGGGCAACGAGAACCGCGCCTCCAACGCCGATCCGTCCCTGGCGGGCCTCGGCAAGACCTTCAGGATCGACTTCTTCAAGCCCGTGTCCAAGTCCACGGCCCCGACCGAGGGCACCTACCTGACCGGGCACTACACCCCGATCTCGGGCACGGCGGACGACCAGTCCTCGCCTCCGAGCGGCACGCCCGGAGCCGGCATCAACACGGTCTACCTCAAGGCCATCCGCGAGGACGCCGCCGGGGGCGCGAGCTGCTGGAGCCCGGGCTGGTCCGCGTGCACGCCCGGAGGCGCCGGGGACCCCGGCTTCATCCTTCCCACCACCATCATCGGCGGCGCCCAGACCGTCGTGAAGTTCCAGAGCCAGGGCTCCCTGCCTGAGACTGCTTTCGAGGACGGCTATCGCTATAAGATCGTCTCGCGCGCCGTGGACCTGCTGGCGAACACGGAGACGTCGCTCACGACCCTGACCTTCACGGCGGACCGCTCCTCTCCGACCGCGTCCCTCCTGAGGCCGGACAGCCCGTCCCTCTTCGTCAGCACCGCGGGCCTGGTCCTCTCCTCAGGCACGCACTTCGAGGCCTTCACGGGCGGGAACGTGGTCTCGAGCGTGACCTCGGTCTTCGTGCAGATCGAGGACGTCTCGGCCGGCGTGCACGTCATCCCCGGCTGCCCAGGAGCCTGCCAGAAATGGTGGGACGGCGACTCCTGGGAGGTCAACGAGACCAGCGCCTCGGCGTCGGTGTACTACAGCTCCTGGGTCTTCTCCGGCCTGCCTGCCAACGCGGACATCTGGCACGCGGACGCCTCGCCGGACGGCAGGCAGTACCGCATCCGCGCGGCTGCCGAGGACCGCGCCAGCAACTCCGGGTCCTTCCCGGACACCCTGGTGAGCCAGGCCCTGTTCACCTTCGACGGCACCGGGCCTGACGCCGGCGTGGTGGTGCCCCCTGCGGTCCCGGTGGGAGACCCTACGACCAACAGCCTGGCCACCATCACCGGCACCGCGGTCGATCCTTTGGTCAACAACTCCTCATCCTCGGTCAAGACCGTGTTCGTGAGCATCATGGGCGACTCGGCCAATGATCCGGCCTCGGCGAACAAGTACTGGAACGAGCCCTTGGGCGCGTGGGGCGCCGCGGGCGCGGTGATCTGGAGCACGACCTCGCTTAACGGCACGGAGTGGACGTTCAGCTCGACCAGGCTCGACGAGATGGTCAAGACCAACGACCGCTACATCCTCATCTCGAGCGCCACGGACAAGGCAGGCAACAGCAGGCTGCTCCTCTCCGCTCCGGGCGACCCGGGCTACCGCAGGATCAAGTGGCAGGCCCCGCCCGCGGTGTCCACGGTCACCTTCCCGATCTCCCTGCGGCACTACAACGACATCACGGCTCTGCAGGGCACGGCCAACGACAAGACCGTGCGCGTGGAGCTCGAGCTCAGGCGCTGGGACACGAACCAGTGCTGGAACGGCTCGGGCTGGGGCGGCTGCCCTACCACGAGGAACGTGGCCTCCTCGTCTCCGACCTGGGCCTATCCGGTGGGCACGACCGACTCCCTGCCCAACTGGAACCTGGTCAACAACACGACCTTCACCCTGACCGAGACCGGCTACAACAGGGAAGGCACGCCGGAGAGCCCGAACACGGCCATCCAGTTCTACATCGACAAGACCGCGCCCGTGAGCTCCATCGGTTATCCGACGGACGCGAGCTACGTCAAGTCTCCGCCCACCATGACGGGCTCGGTCAACGACAGCCAGGCTCTCTACGGGAGCGCCGCGTCAGGCGTCAAGGACCCCAACGGCGTGTGGGTGCGCCTCAAGCGCAACGACCTGGTGCAGTACTGGAACCAGGTGACCGGCGGCTGGGGCGGGCCCGTGGACTCGACCGCGGCCTACGCTGCCGGGGCCTGGAGCTTCACCACGAACAACCCGGGGACCGCGTGGGTGCCCAACGTGAGCTATACCCTGCAGGTCTACAGCCAGGACAAGGCCTACAACCAGGTCGGAGCCAACCCCAACACCGAGGCCGTGGTCGGAGGGGTGACCTTCATCTACGACGTGACCTCCTCGACGGTCGGGATCACGAACCCCAACGCGGCTCGCGAGCGGCTTCTCTTGCCTCTGACCGGGCGGGCGGGAGACACGGCCCCGGGCCTGGTCAAAGTCGTGCAGGCGAGGATCAGGCGCATCACGCCTCCGGTGCGCTACGCCAACCCGCTCAACAACCTGAGCTTCGAGCTCGACCCCACGGACCCGGTCCAGATGGAGGCCGCGTTCTTCGAGACCGACCACAACGGCATATGGGACGACTGGAAGGCCTCCAGCGGCAGCTACACGAGCGGCGAGCAGTACGCCTTGGAGGCGCGCTCGCAGGACCAGGCGGACAACTACGCCGCGGACTACGCCACGGCCACCTTCATCTACGACGCCGATCCTCCGTACACGAACGTGAACCTCCCGGCTCATACGAGCACCATGTCGGCTCTGGCCTTCATCTGGGGCACGGCCTATGACAACACGCCCACCAACCCCGGGACCGTGAGCCAGATGCGTGTGCGCTTGAAGAGGCTCTCGGACAACGCCTTCTGGACCGGCGGAGGCTGGGGCGCGCCGGACGTGGAGCAGACCCTGACCACGGGCGACGGCATCCTCATCCACCAGTCGAGCTGGACCCTCTCCTCAGCCCTGCCCACGGTGGCCCAGCTCACGCACAACACCTCCTACTTCATGGCCACCTCGGGCGTGGACAACGCCGCGGACAGCGGCAACGCCGAGCCCTGGTATCAGTCCGCGCGGGCCTCCACCTTCACCGTGGACAAGATCGGCGCGGAATCGCGCGTGACCGTGCCCCTGGACAAGGGCATCTTCCCGACCGTGGCCCAGATCGCGGGCACGGCCTCCGACGCCCTGGCCGGCATCCCGGACGGCCGGACCGACCTCGTCGAGGTCAGCGTCATGGAGGTGAGCCCGGGCAACGCCTTCTGGAACGGCAACGTCTCGGCCTCCCCCGGCGGCACGTTCACCGCGACCACGGAGCAGTGGTACTGCCTGGCCGGGTGCCCCTCGAACAACATCGCGGGCGCCGGAGCCAACCCGGTCTTCTCCGCGGGCAACTGGAGCTTCAACACGCCCAATGCCTCGCTCTTCCAGGACCAGTACACCTACCGGGTGCGGGTGCGGGCGCGGGACTCCGCCCTGCCCACGGGCAACCTGGAGGCCGTGATCTCCTCCATGTCCTTCACCAAGGACGTGACCGCGGCCGGGGTGGGCGTGCGCACGCCCGCGGCCCTGCCGGATCTCAAGGGCAAGATCAAGAGCCTGCCCAACGTCATCGGCACGGCCTACGACGACTTCGGCATCCTCTACGCCTCGGTCGCCTATCAGAGCTCCGAGAGCTTCCTCTACTACAACGGCTCCGACTTCCTTGCCGCTTCCCCGGTCTGGTTCAACGCTCCCCTGACCGGAGCGGTGCCCAACTACGAGTGGACCGCCGCCGGAGCCGGCGTGCCCGGCTCGCCGCCCTTGAAGGACGGCACGAGCTACTACATCCTGGCCAAGGTGCGCGACGTGGCCGGCAACGCCGAGACTTTCTCGGACCCGACTTACCGCGTCCTCTTCGATACCACGCCTCCGACCGCGGTGGTGAACAACCCGGCGGCCGGCTCCTTCCTGGGCCAGCTCGTCTCGGTCGGGGGGGTGAGCGCCGACCCGCTGGCCCCGGCCCTGGGCTCGGGCCTGGTGGCTTCCCAGATCCGCATCCAGCGCCAGTCTGACTCCGCGTACTGGACCGGCTCCAACTGGGGCGTCATGACCTGGCTGAGCGCGGTCGCGGGCTCGCCGTGGAGCAAGAACACCCAGCTCCCGCCCACCACGGACAACCCGGCCACGGGTCTAGACGACGACGAGGAGTACCTCGTGGAGGCCAGGGCCTATGACGTGGCGGGCAACACGACCACGGCCCTGAGCGGGTCCCTGTTCCGGGTGGACCTCACCTCGCCCACGGCCCTCATCCAGGTGCCCCTGCACGCCTCGCGCAAGAACACCCTGCCCCAGATCTCGGGCACGAGCCGGGACAACGGCCCGGCCAACGGCTATAACGTGAAGTTCCCGGAGGTCCGCATCGTCAGGCCGGGACCTTTCTACTGGAACGGCGCGCTCGGCAACTGGTGCGACACCGCGGGTCCGCCGTGCAACGCTCCTGACACCTGGAACGTGGCCATGGACTCCTCCACGTCCGGAGTGGAGTTCACCTGGCGCTTCGACTCCTCGGCCATCGAGGCCCTGGGTTGGCCGCAGTCCGACGACGGCTTGCGCGTGGACGTGCGTGCCATGGACGAGGCGGGCAACTTCACCCTCACGAGCTCGACCTTCACCTTCGACTCGGTCAAGCCCGACTCCAAGATGACCTACCCGGGCGCCGTGGACATGTACTTCTCCTCCATGACGCGCGTCTACGGCACCTCCTTCGACCTGACCTCTCCCGTCAACGGCGGCCAGGTCTACCTCAGGGTGTGGTACGTGAGCGGCCCGACCGACGTCCCGGCCAACACCACGTACTACTACTACCCCTTCGACGCGACCCTCTGGCAGAAGACCGTGCCGAGCTGGTGGAGCATCCCCGGCTCAGGCGGAGCCCAGGGCATCGTGAGCCCCTGGTCCTACACGGACGCGCATGTCACGGCCCAGCACGCAGCCTCGACCTTCACCTGGGGCGGCGGCTTCCAGGTCGCTCCCGGCTGCACCATGAACGAGGACGGCAACTGCGTGGGCAACGGCCGCAAGTTCTACATGGTCACCCGCGCCGTGGACGCGGCCACGAACGCCCAGACCGTCTACTCGACCATGAGCTTCATCTTCGACGACCTGGGCCCTGAGTCGGGCTCGACTCGGCCCTATGCCAACCGCGCCTACCGCGCCGGCACCCTCTCGACCCTCTCGGGCACCGCGATCGAGCCCGTGAGCACGCTCCAGAACGTGCAGTTGTCGATCAAGTCCGAGGAGGACACGCGGTGGTTCGGCGGCGAGGTCGGAGCGCCCTTCCAGCAGGTCTCGGAATACTGGTGGAACGCCCTGGAGGTGTTCCAGGACTCCTGGACGTGGCAGCACTTGAACCTCGCCGGCGCCCTGCAGAACGGCAAGCACTACGTGGTCCGCTCCTCGGCCACGGACTCGGTGGGCTACCCTCCGAAGGGCAACCCGGAGACCTCCCCTGGAGAGGCGCGGTTCCTCTACGACACGACCGAGCCCAACTCCTCCCTCAGCGTGCCCGCGGACGGCAACACGAAGAACACCTCGCTCATCATCCAGGGCGCGTCCTACGACCCCGGGACGCCCAACTGCTCGGGTTACGACGTCAACAACAACTGCTCGGGCGTCTATCCCGGAGCGGCCCCGACCTGGCAGTCGGGCAGGATCGAGCTCAAGGTCTTCCGCGACACCGAGCCCTATGCCTGGGCGAACGGGCCGGTCCTGCCCGGCACCGAGGACAACTCGGGCTACTACTGGAGCGGCTCGACCTGGGTGGCGGCCCAGGCCGCCTCGGAGGGGGAGAAGTGGTTCAGCGGCACCATGTTCGCCGACGGGACCTGGCAGTACGCGGGCCTCGACTGCGGCCCCAAGACCGTGCCGCCGGACGTGTGCTGGAACCCCGGCGCGGACCGCTACGCCGCCTGGGCGCGCGCCGTGGACAACGCGGGCAACCAGCAGGGGAGCGTGCAGGCCATCCAGAACGGACCCCTGTTCCGCATCTCGGCTACGCCCTTGAGCTTCCGGGTCACGGTGACCCCCGGGGTCAACATGACGGCCGGCGACGACTCGGCCACCGTGGAGGTCATGGCCGTGGACGGTCCCAACGGCACGGGCAACCCCGCTCCGTCCTGGACCGGGACCGTGAACTTCTCCATCGACGGCGGAGCCGGGCCCGAGAGCATGGACGACGACGGCACCCCGGACGAGACCCACGGCCTGCCGCCCGAGTCCGTGTTCGCGGCGGGGGACAACGGCTTGAAGACCCTGCCCATCAAGATCCGCAAAGCCGGCGGCCGGGCCCTCTTCGCCTACGACAAGAACTCGCCCTCCTTCAACGGGACCGGCAACTTCACGGTCGTGCACTCGACCGCCGAGGCCGTCATGGTCGTGGCCGACTACGCGCCGGGCCTGGGCGAGGAGCCGGCCCCCGGCGTCATGACGGGCACGCCCGGCCGCAAGGGCGCCCCGAGGCTCAAGCTCGCCGGCGACGCCATCCCCTTCCTCCTGCAGGTGGTGGACCACTACTACAACCTGGTCCTCTCCTCGGCCGCGACCGTGTGGGTCTCGGACCTCGACCCGAACAACAGCGGGGTGAGCCCGGACGGGTACGCGAGCTTCAACGGCTCGACCACGGTCAACCGGACCTTCCTGTCCGCCTCCACGCCCGTGTACCCGCCGGATGACGGGGTGCGCAAGACCTCGGCCACCGGGCAGGGCATCCCCAACTCCGCCAACCCGTCCTCCGCCGTGACCGTGCGGTCCAAGAGCAGGAACGGCCTGCTGGCTCTCCTGCCGGGCGAGGTCCGGGTCCAGGGCAAGGCCGGCGCCAACCCGGGCAAGGACGGGGTCTCCCTGCCCAACGAGACCTACGCGGGCGCGATCACGACCGTGACCGTGTACGCGGTCGACGAGTACTTCAACACGGACTACGACGAGACCTTCAGCGTCACCGCGGACGTGGCCACGGACAACAACGTGGTCGACCCGGACCCCGTGGCCCTGGAGGCCGGCGCCACGGTCTTCTATCTGGCTTCCGTGACCGCGTCCACGCACACGGTGCGCGCCCAGAGCCCGACCCTGGTCCTGCCGGGCGAGACCTCCTATTACCATACGGTCAACAAGCTCAAGGTCTGGTGGACCTCGCCCCTGAAGCTCCAGCTCATCGCGGCCGGCCAGACGGCCGGGCCGGGCGTGGCTCCCTACAACGCGGACCCCACGGCTCCGGGCGGCCGCTCCGACGCGACGCCGGACGTGCTGACCGCGGGCTCGACCTACAACTTCACGGTCAACCTGACGGACCACTACTTCAACGTGGTGCGCGGCACCACGCCTTTCATCGACGAGTTCGAGCTGCCCTCGTCCTCCTGCAACTTCCTGACCGAGCTGCGCTTCCCCACGGACCCGAACATCCAGGCCCGGGGCCTGGTGGCCAACCCCTACAAGATCGGCTTGAAGGACGGCACCACGACCTACGACGTGCCGCCGGTCATGCGGCAGTCCAACTTCACGGTCATGGCGCGCGACGCGGGCTCCGAGACCCGCTCCACGGACACGGTCTCGAACATCACGGTCAACGCCAACACGGCCGTGAACCTCCTGGTCACGGTCCCGACCGACCCGCCGCCCAACACCGCGGGCCAGGTCGCCAGCGAGGGCTCGGTCTCCGGCAAGACCGGGACCGCCGGCCCCCTGACCGCCGGCGAGACCTACTGGATCAAGGTGCGCGCCACGGACATGTACTGGAACCTGGTCACGGGCGAGACGCGCCTGGTGCGCCTGGAGACCAGCGACCCGTACGCGGACATCACGCCCGGCAACACGCTCAACCTCTCGGGCGGCGAGGCGACCTTCACGGGCTTCGTGCCCTCGGTCGCGACCTCGACTTTGTGGGTCAAGGCCGTGGACGCCAGCGCCCTGGGCGTCAAGCTCGCGACGCAGACCGTGTCGCCCGTGACGGTGTCCTCCAACACCCCGGACCGGCTCATCATCATGTACCCGGGCGAATACCTCGAGCCGGGCAAGATGTCCGCGCCCTACGGCATCATGGGCACGGCCTCCACGCAGACCGCGGGCCAGCCTTTCACGGCCGGCGTGTACGCCACGGACAAGCGCTACAACTGGGTGCAGACCGTGTCCCGGAGCGCGCCCAGCAACATCCGGTTCGTGACCGACGACCAGATACCGTCCTACTTCCAGGGCGATTTCGACATGGCCAACGGCTCGTCTACGGTCAGCGGGATCAGCCTGCTGGCCGCGGGCATCAGGAGGTCCACGGCCACGGACCTGCTCGGCGGCTTGATCGCGGCCCCGGCCCGCAACGTGCCGGTGAGGGGCTCCAACCCGGTCAAGCTCCGGATCCTGCTGCCCAACGAGGCGCGCAAGCCCGGCCTGCCGCCTCCGCCGGCCGGCAACAACGGCCGCTCGTCTCCGTCCACCTACGTGACCCAGGCCGGCCAGGCCTTCGAGTTCGACGTGGTCGTCGACATCGTAGACAACTACTGGAACCTCATCCAGGGCGCGTCCCAGCACCTCAAGCTCTACTCGGACGACCCTTACGCGGTCATCACGCCCTCCGACACCTTCGGCGCGCACCAGCCTGTGTTCTCCTCGGCCACGTTCAAGGTCTACATGAAGCGCGCCGGCACGGCCAAACTCTTCGCCGAGATGTACGAGGGCGTGGTGGCCCCGTGGATCTATGACTTGAACAAGGACACCTCCACGGCCTTCACGGTCAACGCGGGCATCCCGCGGCGCCTGGTGGTCAAGCTCCCCGGCGAGACCTTCGACCAGGGCTCGGCCACGGGCCGCGCGGGCACGCCCGCGGACCAGACGGCCGGGGAGAGCTTCGGAGGCGGCGGAGGCCTGCAGATCGGAGTGGTGGACGACTACTTCAACCTGGTCACGGGCTGGGCCACGGACGTGCGGCTGCAGACCCCGGACGACCCCTACTCCATCATCCAGACCACGTGGGCCGTCAACCCGAGCCTGGGCTACGTCACGGTCCCGGCGGGCGACATCGTGATGCGGCGCGCGACCACGGAGCAGTACATCCGCGCCGACGACTACACGGGCTCCTTGGAGAGCAGCGTGCCTCCGGCCGTCAAGTACTCGACCTTCACCTTGAGGCCGGCCCTGCCCGTGGGCCTGCAGGTGGTCCTGCCCGGCCAGGTCACCCGGCCCGGAGGAGGCGATTACCCGGACGGCGGGTTCTCGAACGTGAACGTCGCCACGCCGACCGCGGGCCAGCCCTTCGAGATCACGGTCAACCTGGTCGACCGGTACATGAACGTCTACAACAACGACGCCAACTCCCCGCCGCAGTGCCAGGGCGTGGTCCTGTCCTCGAAAGTGTACGTGGTGACGAGCGACCCCTACGACCTCCACCCCTCGACTCTGTCGCTGGCGTCGGGCTCCCGGAAGTTCGACCTGACGAACAGGCTGATCCTGGTCTCCAAGACCAACTCCGCGCAGGTCGGAGCCTACGCCAGCGGGCAGTGGGGCAACGCGTGCTGCACCGGGAACTTCGACAACATCTGCAAGTCGCAGTATCCGGCCGGGCTCACCTACGGGTTCAAGGTCTACGCGGCCGCCCCGGCCAGGCTCCAGGTGCTCTTGCCGGGCGAGAGCCAGGCGGGCGGCAAGTGCGACGAGCCCGAGTGCCGGCCGCTCCTGGGATCGGAGGGGCTGCCCGGCAAGAACGGGAGCCCTGCGGATTTCGTCGTCACGGCTCCGGTCCCCTCGCCTCTGGGCGTGACCGTGAACCTGGTGGACCGGTTCTGGAACATCTCCACGGACCGGACCGGGATCGCGCAGGACACCGACCCGCCCGTGCCCATCAACGAGATGCCCATGGTGCGGGTCAAGGCCCTCTACGATCCCGCGGTCTTGGACAGCGTCCAACAGCTCGTGGACGGCACCTGGTCCTTCGGCCCGGCGCCCAGGCTGGCCATCTCTTCCTATACGGTCACGGCGGCGACCGAGCCTGCGCAGCCGGCCTCGGTGAACTACTCCTCCGGGACCTCCAGCTATGTCTGGACCCTGCCCGCGACCCGGGACCCTGCCGCGGGCGGGCACCTGCACCTCCTGGACGTGCCGGCCAGCACCGACGCCGGCAAGAATTTCGTCTTCAGCGTCATCGCGCACGACCAGTACCACAACCTGCTCTCGACCGGGCCGAACAAATACGACCGGCAGGTGACCTTCTACGGCGAGTATGCCCAGGACCCGGAGGTCGTGCCCGTCTCCGTCAACCTGTCCTCCGGCACCAAGACCCTGGTGGACCCGGATTACGCCATCTTCAAGAAGGCGGGCCTGCGCTGGATCAGGGCTTACGACACCCTCCAGCCGACCCTCTTGAGCCAGCAGGCCTTCGTGACCGTGGGACCGGGCTCGGTGGATTCGGTGAAGGTCTCGCCGCTCAGCGACACGCAGGTGGGCGCCGGGTCGCTCACGCCCGGGCCCAAGGGCTCCATCGACTTCACGGCCCAACTGACCGACAAGTACGACAACCCCATCACGGGCGGCATCAAGATCTTCATCTCCACCGCCATCATCTACGGCAGCACGGGCACCATCCGGGTGGACCACGGCGCGGGCTGGGAGGAGGTGGGCACCTCCACCGAGATCTACTCCGACGTGCACGGCCACGTGGGCGTCTGCCCTCTGGGCCTGCCCTTGAGCGACTCGCCCAAGCTCAACTACATGGTCTCGAGCACGGCCACGCACTGGATGCGCATCTGGGTCGGGACCATGACCATGCCCTCGGACCTGTCGCAGTTCACCCTCTATGAGAAGAGCATCAGCGGCCGTCTCATGACCGTGGGCGGCCTGCCCAAACAGCTCAAGTTCACGCAGGTCCCGCCCGCGGGCGGGGTGTACACGGGCCTGACCGGGGCCGCGGGCGGCGAATACGAGCTCAAGCGCTACGACGACTTCGACAACGTCACCCAGCAAGGCAACACCTCCGTCAACTTCGTGACCCCTTCGCAGGCGGTCCACACGGCCGCGGGCTGGACCCCGGGTTTCGGCACGATCGGAGACTATGGCTACCGTGACGAGGGCAACAACGTGTTCATGAGCGGGTTCAGCATCAACGACGGCGAGACCGGGGAGGAGAACGTCTTCCGCTATCACGACAAGATGGCCTCCTACTCCGGCGTGGACCCCGCGAGCAACACCGGTGAGAAGGGCAGGCCGGGCTACTGGACCATCCAGGCCAACGGACCCGTGGGCGTGGCCCCGGCCATCCATCAGCTCAGGGTCAACCCCGACGACTCCAGCCAGCTCAGGCTCGGGTTCAACTCCTCCATGGACACGACCTACGGCGACGAGAACAACGAGTACGCCGGCCAGATCCGCGGCAGCTCCAACAAGCTGGCGATCTTCAGGGCCCAACTGCAGGACCAGTTCAGGAATCCCATGGTGGTGACCGGGTCCCAGCTCCAGGTCAACCTCTCGACCTTCGTGACCGTGTCCGGCATGGAGTGGACGAGGCTTCCGTCTTTGTACAACGACTACGTGGCCTTCTCGTCCGCGCCCGACTACACCCAGGGCACGCGCTTGAGCGCGCCCTCCTTCGACTCGGTGAGCACGGCCGTGTTCATCACGGTCAACGAATACCAGGCCACGTTCTACTACCTCGACACCACGGCCTCCAACCGCTACGAGAACCCCGCGAGCACCAGGCCCGTCATCGAGCTGTGGAGCCTGGGCGTCGCCTCCGGCACCCAGCGCGTCTACGTCCGGCCGAACCGGCAGGACCGCATCGCGATCTCGAGCGGCGCGGGCCAGGAGCTCGAGGCGGGCACGACCTCCCAGGCCTTCACCATCGAGACCCGCGACTATTACGGCAACGCGTCGCCCCTGCGCGTGGGCGAGGACGTCAACGGGGTCGTGGGCTTCATCATCGAGCCGGACTCCCTGGGCGAGGTCCTGATCTCGACCCCGGCCGACGGGGCCTTCAAGGATGACCCGGGCTACGCCTACATCGAGGTGAACAAGTCCGCCACGGACTTCTACCTCATCGACACCCTCATCACCCAGACCACCCATGAGTTCCGGGTCACGGGCATCCATTACGGGACTTGGGAGCCCGCGGTGGCCAGCTACACGGTCAAGCCGGGTCCGCCCGCGAGCCTGGGCTGGGCTACCCCGCCGAGGAAGCTGATCGCCGGCACCACGATCCAGTTCGCGGCAGGGGTCACGACCCAGACCGTGGTGAGCGCGGTCCTCATGGACCGGTACGGCAACATGACCAAGGACGCTGTCTTCCAGTACAAGGTGCGCTTCTCCTCCACGAAGAACTCGACCTACGCGGGCACCAACCCCTTCTCGGTCATCGTCGGCACCCAGCCCGAGCCGGGAGTCTGGGACGGGATCTACGGCGTCACCGGCCAATACGTGGAGGTGCCGGTGGGCGTGGGGGTGAGCACGGCCAACGTGTGGTTCTGGGACACGGACACGGGCATCACCACCATCACGGCTCAGGCGCGGCTGGGCGCGGCCGACATCTGGGCGCCCATCCAGCAGGAGCATACCATCACCGCGGACACGGCGTGGTACCTGACCATCCACCACCCCTTCAGCCCGGACAACCCGGCCAGGGTCACGGAGGCCAACAACCTGACGGTGATCGCGCGGGATAAATACGGCAACGTGGCGGCCGGCGATCCGGACAACGGGCAGTACTTCTCCGGACAGGTCAACTTCGGGTCCTCGGGGTCCACCGCGACC
The DNA here is from genome assembly GCA_016218545.1 of Elusimicrobiota bacterium. Taxonomy (GTDB): domain Bacteria; phylum Elusimicrobiota; class Elusimicrobia; order UBA1565; family UBA9628; genus JACQWX01. Next base: position 351,474 of record JACRDQ010000036.1, on the reverse strand, counting down.
GTGACCCTGCTCGACCCCATCGCCATGACGACCTACCATATCTTCGTCCCCGGCGAGCAGGGCGTGTTCACCAACCTCCAGCTCGTGGACCTCGTGCAGGAGACCCTGCGCATCGACGCGACCTCCTACCCGACCCCGACCTACTGGGGCAGGACCTCGGACTCGGGCAGGACCGACCTGTTCACGACCGACCCTTCCAAGCGCTCGGACCGGTCCTACGCGACCGAGGCCGAGGACTTCAGCAAGGGCGCGGTCAACATCGCGGGCGTGGTGATCATCCCGACCGACTTCGCGCCCGAGTCCAACCCGCCGCCCTACGGCCCCATCCCGCTCCTCAAGCAGAGCCTCGGCGTGACGAAGAAGGTCATCAACCAGGGCGACGGCACCGCGCCCGACCCCGAGGACCCGGGCGAGCTCCTGCCCGAGGTCCTGATGATGCGCCTGACCATGTCCGTGGCCCCGTCCGTGGGGCCGGACCTCACGGCCAAGCTCGCGACCATCAGGGTGCGCAGCCGCAGCGACGGCAACCTGGACAACCAGTACGTCACGGAGATGGCGCTTTGGATGGACGACAACGGCAACGCCAGGTTCGACTCCGCGTTCGACTCCTTCATGGGCACCGGCACCTACAGCGATACCGACTCCTCCTGGTACTTCGGGGTCCCGACCGCCATCTACGTCTCGAGCCCGGTGCCGTCGCAGCTGGGCAAGGGCGCGAAGCACTACTTCTTCACGGTGCGCATCGCCTCGACCGGGTACGCCGCCGACTATCTGCCGCGCAGCTTCGGCCTGCAGCTGACGGGCCCGTCCGACATCACCCTCTCCCCGGACAGCCAGGTCAAGGTGGCCAAGAACAACTTCATCATCAAGACCACGACCTCCTCGGTCGAGCGCGAGCAGGCCAGGATCCGGGTGACCGGCGAGGACATCGCGGCCTGGTGGCAGCCTTCGGCGATGTCTTTGTCCTCGTACTCGTGGGTCTACCAGGGCGAGAGGCTGGTCGGCATGGCCAAGCTCAACCTCTGGACCGACGCCTTCACCGGGGTCTTGAACCGCGTCAGCCTCACGCACAGCGGCAACGGCGCGGACCTCCACGTGAAGTCCGTGCGCCTCTTCCTGGACACCCAGGCCGACAAGGTCACGACCCCGGGCGACGGGCAGTTCCAGTTCGGCCTGGACCGCGAGGTCACGGACCCCTCCAACCCGGCCGTGTTCCCGCCGGGAGAGACGCGGTCGGTCACGCTGAGCATCAAGGAGCCCACCGGGGTCAGCGGCACCCTGGGGACCTCGACCAAAACCTACTTCGTGGCCTTCGACTACGACGAGGCGGCCGAGCCGGACCGCAGGCACGGGGTGGTCATCACCCAATCGGACATCAAGGCGCTCCAGGGCAACGGCATCGTGGAGTCCTTCTCTCCGCCCCTCTCCTCCACTCAGGTCCTGATCGTCCCGACCGGGGACGTCCTCCTGCTGACCGCGAAGAACTCCGAGGGCGTGGGGCCGGACGCGGACGGGGACGGGTTCCCGGACTCGGTGCCCTCGGTGCCTTCGATGGTCAAGCAGAACGACTCCAACAAGCCCATGGTGAAGTACACCTTCCGGATGGGCTCGGGCTCGGGCGAGTGGCAGGGCCTCAAGCTGGACCGGTGGTATCCGTCCACCATGAGGGGCGACGGGTCCTTCAACGACATGCTGGCCTTGAACAACAAGGTCTCGGACGTGACGAACATCAGGGTGTGGCGCGACTGGGACGGCGACGGGCTCTTCGACGTGGCCGTGGACTCGCAGGTCTCCCCGCAGGACGCCATGCAGCGGATCTTCCCGTACACCGAGCTCACCGTGGCCTTGAGCTCGGGCGCGGGCGTGCCCGACGTCACGGACATCGAGCTCGACTGCGTCACCTGCATGTTCCCGGCCGAGAACCCCTTCGAGGACCCGACCGTGGCCGGCTACGAGGACCCGATCATCCGCCTGGTGCTCAACGACGGCCAGACCGACGAGCTCAAGAAGGAGGTGGTCATCTGCGACGACCGCGACCCGGTCCTGAACCTCTTCAAGAACTGCAAGCGCGCGCAGGAAGGCACGCCCAAGATCGCGTTCTCGACCGGGACCATCGTGTCCGCGCCGGCCATCCTGCCCATCTACGGCTTCAGCGGCGCCGGAGGCCAGCTCCTCGGCACGACGGAGTCGAACTTCTACGTCACCTACGACATCAGCCCCACGGCCTCCATCGGCGGACTGGTCAACATCGGCCTGGCCATCCCGAGCACCACCTACTTCAAGATCCGGTCGCCCAAGACCATGTCGCCGAACAAGGTCTGGGTCTCCACGACCCTGACCGGCGGGCTGACCGACTCCTTCGTCTCCGTGGTCCAGGAGGTGGGCGACAAGGTGACCCTGAAGTCCACCGACACCCTCGACGGCGCCATGGGTCCCTTCGTCCAGCAGAACTCGACCGTGGCCGTGGCCTCGCTCCTCTTCAAGACCGACGTCGGAGACGCCAAGTGGCGCTGGCTGCTGCTCTACGGCACGGGCAGCGCGACCTCCTCGGGCCTCATCTCGCCCGACGTGGACAAGGTGTCGGTCTGGTACGACGCCAACGGCGACGGCGTGTTCAACCCCACCGCCGCTCCGATCCCCGACGAGCTCCTGGGCGAGGGCGTGTTCGGCTACAGCGGCCAGCCCCTCACGGCCCAGGTGAGGCTCGATGACCCCTTCGTCATCGACACCGAGGCCAGGGCCGTCATCCCTCAGCGCTTCTTCATCGCCTACCACGTCACCAAGGACGCCCAGCCGACCGACGTCGCGACCGGCCAGCCCCGGACCCTGGGCGTGGAGCTGCGCAGCCAGGGCTTCCCGAGCCCGGACATCAACGACGACCCGCTCAAGAACTCGATCTCATACCCGAACTTCTTCGACGCGGCGACCTCGAACCTGACCTGGATCTCGAAGCATCGCGCCATCGTGGCCTCCCCGCAGAAGCTCTACATCAAGAGCGCGCCTTACTTCTCGAGCTCGACCGGGACCTTCACGGCGCCTCTCCTGGCAGGCGAAGTGGCGGTCGCGGGGGCGGGGGCCGTGGACACCTTCTGGGCCTTGTCCTCCACGCAGGGCTTCCCGGTACCGCAGGGCCCGGGCACGACCTCCTACGCGATCATCGAGAACGAGATCGTCTCCTACGACGGGCTGATGTCCACCTGCCCGTTCATCCTCAACGTCCGGCGCGGCCAACTGGGCAGCACGCCGGCCGCGCACACTCTCGCGGGCTCGACCGGGCCGGCCTACGGCGGCGCCGTGGTGCTGAGCGTGGCCGGGGTCGGCAACATGGCGTCCGGCGCGGTGGAGAACACCTGGGTCCTGCTGTCCACGGCAGGCATGCCGGTCGCGCCGACCTACGACCCGCTGGGCTGCACGACCTGGTACGCGGCCTCCTACATCGCCGTGGACGACGAGATCGTGAGCTTCTCGGCCTACGATCCGGTCCTGCCGATCCTCTACGGCGTGATACGCGGCCGGCTGGGCACGCCCCCCGCGGCGCACGCGGGCGGGAGCCCGGTCAAGTCCGTGGTCATCGGGCAGGACCCGCCCCTGGGTCCCATGGTCTGGCAGGGCCAGCAGAACACGGCCGTCTTGCGCATGGACATGTGGACCTCGGCCTTCCAGATCCAGCTCTCGGGCATCAAGTTCAACCGCATCCTGCCGCTGGGCTTGAACGGCAACGACTCCGACGTCACCGCCGTGGACATCCGCCAGTCGGTCGTGCCGGTGGGCGACCCGGCCTACCACCGCGACCCGATCACCCAGGGCAATGAGGGAGACAACCTGGTGGGAACGAACGTGTTCGGGAAGTTCCCCGACGCGGAGGGCAGGGTGACGGTGAGCGTGGGCGACCCCGTGACCGGCCTGCCCTACGTGCTCATCACGCCTTCGACCAAGACCTTCTACGTCGCTCTCGACGTCTCGGGCAAGGCCAAGTTCTCGCATGAGCAGCTCAGCCCTCAGAACACGGTCACCGGCCTCTACATCGGCGACCCAGGGAAGATACTGATGACCCCGGCCAACGCGGGCCACGAGGCCATCTTCGTCTCCACGCCCATGAGCCCGGCCTCGCCCATCATGCCGACCCTCAACACGGTCAGCGTCAGCTTCGAGCAGTTCGGCTCGCCCTACGCCTACCAGAACGCCAAGGACGTGCCCATGGTGCGCATGCGCCTGCAGACCGACCGCAACTCCGCCATCGTGGAGAGGATCACCATCGATCACACCGTGGCGGCCGGGGCGCTCGACACCGACGCGACCGTGGTCAAGATCTGGGCCGACGTCAACGGCAACGAGTCGTTCGACGTGGAGGACTCCTCTTCCGGAGCGAGCGGCGACTATCCCGGCCTGCTGTCCTACGGCAACGAGAGCTTCAGCACCGGGACCGTCGTCATCCTGCTCAAGAAGCCCATCGAGGTCTCCACCGCGCCCACCGACATCTTCGTGACCCTCGACATCTCGGAGTTCGCCTTGGAGAACTCCAGGCAGGGCATCACCATCGCGGACCCCGGCTACATGACCGTCCAGGTTCCGCACGTGGTGGCCTTCCCGACCGGCGGGTTCAACAGCAACCCCATGCTGACCATCAGGAAGGTCACGTCGAAGGTCACCATGGGCGTCAACAACATCGCGGCGAACATGACGAGCGTCCGGCAGGCTCAGCCGAACGTGCCGTTCCTGAGGTTCAACCTGGCCACGGACGTGGCCCTGGCCCCGTGGCGCACCCTGCGCGTGGAGCGCGGCGGAGGCTCGCAGGACCCGACCCGTCCCCTGGGCCGCAACACGGACATCAAGTTCGTGCGGGTCTACAAGGACATCAACCAGGACGACATCTTCTCCACCGTGGAGGACGTCAACATCTCCGAGGTCGAGACGACCCTGTCGACCTTCGTCTACAGCACGACCACCGTGCCCTTCGACATGGTGGTGGCCTCCACCTGGGGCTTCCCGACCCAGTTCGACAACAGCATGGCGGGCGGGTGGGTCTACGTCAACAACGCCGAGCTCATGTTCTTCGAGGGCTCGGACCCGAGCACGGGCAAGGCGCGCGGCTGCACCGACGGCATCGACCTGCCCACGGGCCTGCCCTGCCTGCGCATCATCTCGCGCGGGGCCAAGCTCGGCTTCGGAGCCACCCCGAAGCTGAACCTCATCCCCGGGATGGCCGTGCGCAAGGTGGACGTCTTCGACCAGGACAACGACAGCAACGTGCAGTCGCTCATCTACTTCAAGAACGACCAGATGGTCGGGCCCGTGGCCGGCTCGTACTACCTGGTCTACGACATCGCCGAGGAGGCGGTGAAGAACGACCTCGTGGGCGTGTCCATCCGCGACAAGTCGTGGTTCGGCATGCCGCGCGGCGACGTCATCCAGCCTACCTATTATACGGGCGTGACCCGCTCGGGCCCCCTGGGCACGGGCTCGACCTCCTACCCGTTCGTGGGCACCGTGGTCGCGATCGAGGCCATCTACCTCTCGGCCAGCGGCTTCACCATCGCCCCGGCCGGCGCCGGCCAGAGCCAGCCCGAGGTGCCGTTCATGCAGCTCGAGTTCAAGACGAGCTCGGACTTCGTCAACATCGACAAGATCCGGTTCCGGCAGTACGGCACCATCGAGACCGGCGGTCTGGTGGGCGAGGGCGACCTGACGAAGATGAGCGTGTGGAAGGACAACGGAGACCGCGTCTTCACCCCGGCCAACGACGTCCTGCTGGGCTCGAGCGCGGCTTTCGTGGGCGCCAACGCCGAGGTGGACCTCTCCGCCAACGCCTTCGATTCGACGGCCTTGCCCTACCTCAGGGTGAGCACCTCGACCATCCGGCTCTTCGTCACGGGCGACATCGGGGTCACGGACCGGGCGGGCGGCTCCACCATCGGCCACGAGGTCGGGGTGCGGTTGGCCAGCTACGACGACATCTACGGCCTCACCGGCCGCGTGACCGCGGCCGCCGACCCCGCGGCCAAGCCTCCGATCGAGTCCCGCAAGCTCTTCATCGCTCCGCTGAGCGTGCCCGCGGTCTCCATCTCCTCGAACGCGACCCCGGTCATCGTGGTCAAGTCCGGCATCGCGGGCGTGCCCGCGGCCGCGGTGGGCTACCCCGCCTTCGCCAAGCTCGACCCGATCTCCCAGTCCCTGGGCGGGTGCAACAACGGCAGGGCGGCCACCAACCCGCGCAACAACATCTGCCGCGACACCGCGAGCGGCAATCCCATCCCCGAGCAGAGCAAGTGGCTCTGCGCCAACGGCAGGCCGTGGCTCGGCACCTCGGCCGGCACCGAGTACGCCCTGCAGTCGAACGCGGCCGCGGCCCTGGCCGTGGGCCAGACGAACCTGACCTCCAACGCCTCCAACCGCGGCGGCGCCCCGTCCTCGCTGACCCTCTCGTCGCCCACCCACTCCCAGGTCGTGGGCACGCGCCTGATCGCGGCGGACGCCGGGAACAACCGGGTGCTCATCTGGAACACCCTGCCCTCGGCTTGGGATACCCCGGCGGATGTGGTGGTGGGCCAGCCCAACATGGGCTCCAACGCCGCGGCCACGGGCGCCGACCGGATGAACACCCCGATGTCCGTCCACTCGGACGGGACGAGGCTGCTGGTCTCCGACACGGGGAACAACCGCGTGCTGGTCTTCAGCGCCATCCCGGCCGCGGACGGCGCCTCCGCCGACTTCGTCATCGGCCAGGGGGACATGAACGCCAACCTCAAGAACCAGGGCCTCTCCGGCATGAGCAGCACGACCCTCTCGGTGCCGCTGGGAGTCCACGGCGACGGCTCGAGGGTCTTCATCGCGGACTCCGGCAACAACCGCGTGCTCGTCTTCAACGGTTTCCCTTCCTCCAACAACGCGCCCGCGGACATGGTGCTCGGGCAGAGCGTCTTCACCTCCTCGGCCCCCGGCACCACGGCCGCGCGGTTCTACGGCCCGAGCCATGCCATGTCCTCGGGAGGCAGGCTCATCGTGGCCGACTCGGGCAACAACCGCGTCCTGGTCTACAACTCGATGCCGCCGGCGAGCGGCGCCGGCGCGAACGTGGCCATCGGCCAGCCGAACCTGGACTCCGGCTCGGCCAATCAGGGCTCCAATCCCGCGGCCAACACCTTGAAGAGCCCCGGCCCCGTGTTCTCGGACGGCGCCCGGCTCTATATCTCGGACTCCGGGAACAACCGCGTGCTGGTCTTCAACACCATCCCATCCGTCAGCAACCAGTACGCCGCCCTGGTCCTGGGCCAGCCCGGCATGTCCACGAACACCGCCAACCAGGGCGGGGCCATGCTGCCCGCGGCCCAGACCCTGGCCGCGCCCGCGGGGTTGGCGTCGAACGGGACCCGGCTGGTCACGGCGGACCGGGCCAACCACCGCCTGGTCCTGCACGACCTGACCAACGCCGTCAGCGTGGCCAACTGCCCCGGGGACCCGCCGCTCATCGACATCAACGGCGACCAGGTCCCGGACAACTTCTCCCAGCCGCCGGATATGTACAGCGCGGCGCCGAGCACCAACGTCACCCTGGCCGGAGACCGCGCTCCGTCGAAGGACATGACGCGCACCGGCATCCTGGACATGGACTTGAACGACGACGGCATCGCGGACATGGTCTTCATCAGCTCGGGCAACGTCCAGATGATGCTCGGCAACGACCTGGCCGACCAGGGCAACGTCTCCAAGGCCGTGCCCGTCCCCGACCAGGGCTTCGTGCCCTCGGCGTGGAGCGCCAGGGACGGCCAGCTGACCGCCATGCTGCCGAACACGGACATCGCGGGCTACTATGAGGTGGCCGTGGGCCGCTACTTCGACGACATCATCCCGGCCTACAGCCTCAAGTGGTCGTCGGTCACGGCCGTGGTCGTCTCCTCCTGGACCGGCATCGACTTCAAGTCCCGGGCCGTGGGCGCGCCGGTGAGCGCGGCTCGCGTGACCGGCCTGCAGCTGCCCGTGCCCAACGTGACCCGGCTGACCCAGGACCTCACCCCCGACACCGCGGAGTTCACCGTGACGAACGCGGACGGCCTCACCCTGCCCGGCATGATCTTCGTGGGCTCCGAGGTGATGCGCGTCGAGCGCGTCAACGCGACGACCCTGCGGGTCATCGCGCAGGAGGGGGACCCCGCCCCGGGCACCGGCCGCGGCCTCAAGGGGTCCGCCCCGATCCTGCACCTCAAGAACGAGCCCGTGTCCGACGAGGCCGCGGTCTTCCTCTCGCGGTTCGTGTCGCAGAGCGGCAGCGTGTCCGCGACCAGGCCGCTCTTCGTCTACCGCGTCGACCCCAACGCGCCGGTGGCCAAGCTCTCCGTCTCCGGCCTCGACATCGCCCCGTCGGCCGCGCCGAGGGGTCAGCTCAACGTGGGCCTGCTCAAGCTCGAGCTCAAGACCAGCTCCTTGGGGGTCAACCTCGCGCAGATCAAGCTCGCCCAGACCGGCACCATCGAGGAAGGCTGGGGCAAGGGAGAGGGCGATTTCCAGCGCCTGAGCGTGTGGATGGACGCGGACGGCGACAAGGTCTTCGCCCCGCAGAAGGACACCCTGGTCGGCTGGATCGGCCAGCGCGGCTCCACCTCGGTCATCAGGGGCCTCGTGGCCGGCACGACCGACTTCTTCAAGTACTCGACGAACTCCTACATCCTCTGGCAGAGCGTCAGCGGCCTGCCGGGTGCTTTGGGCAGCATGTCAGGCAACTTCGAGACCGGCTCCTTCAAGTCCCAGAACGCCGGGGTCTGGAGCCTCTCCTGCTCCTACGGCACGCAGTTCGGCATGAACTGCTACTGCACGATCCCTCAGTCGGGCGTCGAGAACCTTCTTTGCAACAGCTACCTCGTGGGCATGACCGACTTCTCAGGCGGCGTCGTGGGCTCGACGTTGACCTGGTTCGGGGCCGAGCCGGTCATCAACGTGGGGATGGACTTCTCCCGGCCCTACGTCAGGATCTCGACCGCGGCGACCACGCTCTTCGTGGCCGCGGACATCGGGACCCAGGACCGCGCCGGCCGCTCCACGGTGGGCCATCTCGCGGGCCTCGCCCTCGACTGGTACGACGGCCTGACCGGCCCCAACGGTACGCCGCTGCCCGCGGTGCCGGACGAGACCCTGCCGCGGGATATCGAGACGCGGCTCGTGGAGATCCTGGGAGTGAGCGTGCCGCAGGTGGCCATCGGCATGGGCTCCTCCACCGGCACCCTGCCCGTCATCATCGTGCGCGCCGGCAAGAACGCGCCGAAGCAGGGCGTGGGCCTGCCCGCCTACGCCCAGATCGACCCGGTGCGCTGCAACAACGGCAAGGACCCGTCCAACGCCCGCAACAACATGTGCAAGGACGAGAACGGCAACTGGGTGCCCGACCCCAGGTACTGGATCTGCGTCAATGGCTCCTCCTGGGCGACCCGCGGCGGCGTCCCGACGGATCCCAAGGCGGCCGTGAGCATCTCCTCCTGGACCGCCGTGGACGGCTCCTCGTGGGTGGCCAACTGCCCGGCGGAGCCGCCCATGCTCGACATCAACTCCGACGGCGTGCCCGACAACTTCTTCCTGGGCGGCGCGGTGGCTCCGTACCTCGTCTCCCTCATCGGCGACGGCGCGCCGTCGCGCGACATGACCGGCACCGGCATCCTGGACATGGACTTGAACCAGGACGGCATCGTGGACATGATCGTCCCGAACGGCTCCGGCGGCACGACCTTCATGCTCGGCAAGGACCCCGCGGACCAGGGCAACCCGGCCTCCGCCATCCCCATGCCGCTCAAGGGCTTCGTGCCGTCGGCGTGGACCGGCAAGATCGGCGAGCTCTCCGCCCTGCTGCCGAAGATCTCCACCCCCGGCTACTACCAGTGGTCGGCGGGCAAGTACTACGACGAGCCGACCTCCTACTCCGGCAAGTGGTCCACCATCTCCGCGATGATGGACACCAAGGGCATGAGCCTCAATACCTTCAAAACCCTCGTCGTGTCCGCGAGCGCCTCCGTGACCACCGCGAAGATCAAGGGCCTGACCCTGCCGGTGCCCAACGTCACCCGGCTGGCCGAGGACATGACCTCCGAGACCACCTACTTCGCGGTCTCCGACGTCTCGGTCCTGCAGATCCCCGAGAAGCTGGTCTACGTGGGCTCGGAGATCATGCGCGTCAAGCGCGTGACCGGCAACTACGTCCGTACCGTGGGCCAGGAAGGCGACCCCGCCCCCGGCAACGGCCGCGGCCTGCACGGGTCCGTGCCCATCCCCCACCTCGTGGGAGAGCCCGTGTCGGACGGCGCGGCCATCATCTTCGTGCAGTACATCTCCACCGCGGCCGGCGGAGTGGCCATGTCCGCGAGCGCCGGCGGCTACGCCCTGACGCAGACCGGGCTGGCCATCAGCACGGGCGGTATCCAGATCTCCACCAGTCCGGCGGGCATGACCATCTCGACCGAGGGCGCGGGCAGCTACGCCGTTTCGATCGACAACCGCGGCAACGTGGACCTCTCGACCGGGACGGGCGCGCTCGGCATGCCCATCGGCCCGGGCGACATCGTGAACCTCGGGAACTACGGCTCCGTGCTCGTCTCCTCGGGCCAGAGCCCCTTGGACAACACCCGCATCGTCTTCGTGTCCACGGGCGCGGCCGGCTTCCAGGGCGGCCTGGTGGTCTCCGTGGGCTGGGCGGGCGTCTACCTGTCCTCGAGCTTCATCCCCGGCAGCGGCGTGCGCCTGGGTTCGCAGGGCGTGCAGATCTCGACCAGCGAGGCGACCGCCATGTTCCTCTTCCGCCCCGACCTGGTCAACCCGTCGCGGCCCGGCATCGTCAAGGCCCTCGAGCAGGGCCAGACGAGCTTCACCCTGCAGTGGGACAAGGCGACCCAGCCCTACTCGGGCGTCGTGGCCTACGAGGTCCAGGAGCGCGGCGGAGAGTCCAAGGACCTCCAGGCCGGCGTCGTGTGGAGGACCCTCTCCATCATCCCGGCGAGGAAGAGGTCCACCACCGGCACGGCGATGTCCGTGCGCGCTGAGACCGGCCCCGCCAACCTGGAGAGCTTCACCGTGGGCGCGGGCAACGAGTTCGCGGGCGAGGTGCCTCGCGACGCCAACCAGTATTTCCAGTACCGGGTGCGCGCCCTCACCGCGGGCGGCATCTGGTCCGACTGGTCGAGCACCGAGCAGAGCGTGGCGACCGGCGTCAACAAGGTCATCATCCAGGGCGTGGGCAACTACCCCAACCCGTTCGACGCCCGGACCGGCGGCCCCGGCAGCAAGACCACCATCTACTACGTGCTCGGCGGCGACTCCGACGTCACCATCACCATCTACGACATGCTCGGCTACGTGGTGAAGTCCACCACCTACGGCGCCGGCGGCGAGGGCGGCCGCGCCGGCCCCAACTTCGTGTCCTGGGACGGCAAGAACTCGACCGGCCGGCTCGTGTCCAAGGGCGGCTACATCGCGCGCATCAAGGTGAAGTCCCCCGGCGGCACCGCTACCGAGATCCGCAAGATCGGCGTCATCCACTAACCTTCCGCTGCTCCGCCGCAAGCGGGACTGACCGCTGTTCAGCAAGTTGCAGACTGACGCCATTGCGGTGTGCTAAAATCCCAGTGTGCTGACCCATATTTACATCATCCTGTTGACGCTCGCCGTGCTCTGTCATGGACAGCCGGTCCCGACGCAGACCGCGGTCTCTGACCCGTTCCAGGAAGCAGTGGAACAGACGAAGAACGCCGACCCCATGGTCCGCCTGAGGGCGGCGCAGACCCTCGGGGACCTCAGGCGTCCTGAGGCTGGCCCGGCCCTGCTCGCCCTTTTCGAGGACCCGCACCCGTTTGTCCGCTCCGCAGCGGTCAATTCGGTCGGCCGCATGCGCCTGGCCGGCACGGCGCCCACTATCGCGCGTCTGCTCAGCCCCAGGAAGGAGAAGGAATCCCAGGTCCGCCAAGCCGCGGCCACCATGCTGGCGTTCCTCGGCGACCCGACCGTGGTCGACGCCCTGGCCGAGGCGCTCGGCGACCCCGAGGCCGGGGTGCGCTACGCGGCCGTGCGCTCCTTGGGCGCCCTGCGCGCGGGCAAGGCCGTGCGTCCCGTGGCCGCGCTGCTGCGCGACCAGGACGGCAACATGCGCAGGACCGCGGCCGGGGCCCTGGGCCAGATCATGGGCAAGGAGAGCGTCGAGGCGCTTGAGGCCGCCCTCCCGAAGGAAGCTTCCACCGAGGTGAAGGAGGAGATCGTCCGCAGCCTGGGGATGCTGGGAGATCCGGCTGCGATCCCGAGCCTGAAAGCCGCGCTCGCGGACGCCGTCCCGACGGTCCGGCTGCAGGCGGCCATGGGCCTGGGACGCCTGGGCGACTCCTCGGGCCAGGCCATGGCCTGCGGGATGCTCACCGACGCGTCCGCTGACATCCGCCGCTTGGCCGCGAACACCCTGACCATGATCGGCGACAAGGAGCAGGGCCTGGTCAGCCTCGACGCCGCGGTCAAGGCCGAGGCCGACCCCGGGGTGAAGGCGTCCTTGGAGCAGTCCCGGATGATGCTGCGCGCCAGGCTCGGCGTGCCGGAGCCTCCTCCGGCCCCGCCCGAGCCCGAGCAGAAGAAGGACGAGGCCGCGGCTTCCAAGCCCGAGGCCAAGAAGGGGGCGGCCGCCGCTCCCGCGAAGAAACCTGCCGCCGCGAAGAAGCCCGCGGCCGGCCCCGTGAAAGCCGTCCCGTCGGGCAAGAAGCCGGCGGCCGCTCCGGTCAAGCCGGCTCAGAAGAAGCCCGCCGCCCCGCCAGCCAAGCCCGGGGCGACGCCGTCCGGCGCCAAGGGGGCGTCCACCGCGCCATGAGCGAAAAGAACTCGACGCAGAGCCGCTTCCCCGTCGTCTTCACCGTCATCTTCACCTTCGTCTTCACCCTGCTCTGGTGGCCCAGGATGCTGATGATCCCGCTCAACGGCATGTTCCATCACGTCGAGGACGTGTGGATGGACCTGATGTTCGTCCTGCGGGCGCCGTCGCTCAAGGAGGGGGACCCCCGCATCGTGCTGGCCGCGGCGGACGAGGACACCGGCAAGAAGTTCGGCTTCCCTCTTCCCCGGGACAAGTACGCCGACCTCCTGGACAGGCTCAGGACCTACGGGGTCAAGACCGTGGCCTTCGACGTCATGTTCTTCGAGCCCAAGCCCGCCGAGGACAAGAAGCTCGTGGCCGCGACCAAGAGGTTCGGCCGCGTCATCCACCTCTTCCAGAGCAAAACCGAGCGGACCCCCCACGGCGACGTGGTGACCGTCAACATCCCGGTCAGCGGCCTCGACAAGGCCGCCCAGTACCTGGGCTACCCCAACATCGATTTCGTCATCGACGACGACGGCCACGTGCGCCGCTCCGTCATGTTCGACGTGCGCATCGACGACCCGCGCGAGGCCTCCCAGCCCGCGCCCTCGATGGACATCGCCTGCGTCGCGAGCTTCATCGAGAGGCCGTTCCAGGAGCTCCGGGACATCTACTCGGGCCCGCCGCCGCGGATCATGCATATCAACTTCCGCAAGCCCAAGTTCTGGCTCCAGCACGAGAAGCGCGACCGCCCCCTGGAGGGCGAGGTCCAGAACCTGCCCAAGGTCCTCTCGCCCTACCGCATGATCTCCGTGATGGACCTGCTCAGCGGCGAGCTGACGGACGAGCAGAGGAAGGCCCTCAAGGGCTCGCTGCTGCTCGTCGGCTCGACCACCCTGGGCTACTTCGACCACTACCCGTCGCCTTTCGACCCGACGGCGCCGGGGGTCGAGTATCACGCCAACAACATCGACAACCTCATCCACGAGGACTTCATGGAGATCCCGGCGCGCTGGACCATGCTCCTGGCCCTCCTGGCCATGATCTGGCTGCCCCTGCTGCTGCTCCGGTTCCCGCCGGCCGCGGGGAACTCGGCGGCCGCGCTCTTCGTGGCCGGCTGGTTCGCCTGGTCCTGGTACCAGTTCGGACGGGGCGTGCGGGTCGAGTTCGTGGCCCCGGTGGTGGCGCTCCTGGTCTCCTTCGTCGTGCAGACGGCCTACCGGATCGTGACCGAGGGCGCGGAGAAGAAGTTCATCAAGAACCTCTTCGGGCAGTTCGTGGCTCCCGAGGTCGTGGAGGATCTGGCCAAGGACCCCTCCAAGATCAAGCTCGGCGGCGAGAAGAAGGACCTGACCATCTTCTTCCTCGACATCGCGCACTTCACCACCATCTCGGAGAAGATGCCTCCCGAGAGGCTCATCCTCTTCCTCAACCGCTACCTCTCCGCGCTCTCGAAGATCGTGCAGGACCGCCAGGGCCTGGTGGACAAGTACATCGGAGACTGCATCATGGCCTTCTGGAACGCGCCCCTGGAGTGCAAGGACCACCGCGTCCAGGCGTGCCTTGCTGCCATCGAGTGCCAGGAGATGATGGGTGAGCTCAACAAGAACCTCGAGCCCGGCCTGCCGGAGACCCCGGCGGTGCGCATCGGCCTCAACTCCGGGACGGCGACCGTGGGCCTCACCGGCAGCGAGAAGAAGCTCCAGTACACCGTGCTGGGAGACGAGGTCAATCTCGCGTCCCGGCTGGAGGGCTCCAACAAGTTCTTCGGCTCCAAGATCATGGCCTCGGAGGACACCTACGAGGGGGCCAGGAGCCAGGTCGAGGCCCGGGAGCTGGGCCGGGTCCGCGTGGTCGGCAAGTCCGAGCCCATCAAGGTCTTCGAGCTCCTGTCCAGGAAGGGCGGGCTCTCCGCGGAGTGGAAGAAGGCCCTGCCCCTCTACGAGAAAGGGGTGGCGGCCTTCAACAAGAAGGAGTTCGGCGAGGCCAAGGAGGCCTTCGAGCTTTTCGTGAAGATCTTCCCGGAAGACGGCCCGGGCAAGCTCTACCTCACGGTCTCGACGGACTACAGCGTGATCCCCCCGCCGGAGGAGTGGGACGGGGTGTTCAACCTGACCTCGAAGTGACCTGCTGATGGTGCTGCTCTGGCGCCTGCTCTTCGGCCACTTCCTGGCCGATTTCACCTTCCAGACCGATTACATCAACATCTGGAAGCGCTCGAACCTGCTCGGGATGCTCGTCCACTGCATCATCCACCCGCTGGTCTACGCCGCGCTGGTCTATCCGTTCCTCGGCGACATCTGGCTGGAGAACGATTGGGTGAGCTTCTCGGGCTGGCAGTGCGTCTTCTTCATCTTCATCATCCACCTCGTCGAGGACCTGCTGAGGGTGCTCGCCATCCGCAGGTACCGCAGCCTCGACAACACCTGGTGCTTCCTTTGGGATCAGATCGTGCACGTGGCCTCGATCTTCCTGCTCACGCCGCTGGCCATCCCGGCCGCCGACGAGGGCGGGCTCATCCCCGAGGCCTGGCCGGTCATCGGGATCCTGCTGGTCCTGGCCACGCACGCCGGGACCATCCTGATCTACTTCCTCGAGCGCGACCTCTTCGCCGCGGGCTTCCCCTCCCCATGGGAGAAGTTCTTCACCATGGGGGAGAGGCTCGTCCTCTGCCTGCTGTGCATGCTCCCCGGCCAGGGCTGGCTCGTTCTGGCCGCCGGCTGGCTGTGGCTCATGTACCACGCCCGGGTGAGGAGGGTCTTCGACGCGTCCCAGTTCAGCCTCGTGGCCGGGGCGTGCGTGGCGCTGATGTGCGGCATCGCGGGCCGGGTGCTGCTGGCGGGCTGATCCCCTGGAGGGAAAAATGAAACCTTTCATCCTCGGCAACCTCGTCTCCCTGGGAGACCTGGTGGAGGTCGCGGTCCTCGGCCGCCGCGCCGTCCTGGGCGCGCACGCGAGGGCGCGGCTCAAGTCCTCGCGCCGCATCGTGGAGGAGGCCGCCTCCTCGCACGAGCCCGTCTACGGCATCAACACCGGCTTTGGCGAGCTCTCCGGGGTCTCCATCCCCAAGGAGAAGCTCTGGCTCCTGCAGAAGAACCTCGTCCTGAGCCACGCGGTGGGCGTGGGCGAGCCCTTGCCGGAGGACGAGGCTCGGGGAGTCCTCTTCTTGCGGGCCAACGAGCTCGCGCGGGGCTACTCCGGGTGCAGGCCGCAGGTGCCCGCCCTCATGGCGGACCTGCTCAACGCGGGCGCGGCCCCCGTGATCCCGAGCCGCGGCTCGGTCGGGGCGAGCGGAGACTTGGCGCCCATGGCCTCCATGGCCCTGGCCCTCATCGGCGAGGGAGAGCTCTTCTTCCGCGGCCGGCGCCAGGCGTCGTCCGCCGTGCTCCGGCGCCTGGGCCTCAAACCCCTGCGCCTGGAGGCCAAGGAGGGCCTCTCGCTCCTCAACGGCACCCAGGCCATGCAGTCCGTAGGGGGCTTCGCCCTGCACCGCGCCTTCCACGTCTTCAGCGCGGTCCAGATCGCCGGGGCCATGAGTCTCGACGCCTTGGCCGGCACCCCGGACCCGCTCGAGCCCGCCCTCCACGCCCTCAAACCCCATTTCGGGCAGGGCCGGGCCGCGGAACAGCTCCGGATGCTCCTGGCCAAGAGCGAGATCCGCGAGTCCCACCGCGAGGACGACCCCAGGACCCAGGACCCCTACAGCCTGCGCTGCATGCCCCAGGTGCACGGCGCCGCGGCCGACGTCCTGTCCAACGCGGTGATGACGGTCACGACCGAGATGGCCTCGGTCACCGACAACCCCGTGGTCGCGGAGAATCGCATCCTCTCCGGCGGCAATTTCCACGGCCAGCCCTTGAGCTTCGCCTTCGACTCCGCGGCCGCGGCCATGGCCGCCCTGGCCAACATCTCCGAGCGCCGGGTCTTCCAGCTCCTGGCGGGCCAGGCCCCGGGCCTCAAGCCCTTCCTCGCCCGCGACCCGGGCGTGGAGTCGGGCTGGATGATCGCCCAGTACACGGCCGCGGCCCTGGCGTCGGAGAACAAGGCCCTGGCCCACCCGGCGTCGTGCGATTCGATCCCGACCTCGGCCTTCCGGGAGGATTTCGTGAGCATGGGCATGAACGCGGCCCTGAAGCTCAAGAAGATCGTGTGGAACGCGGCCCAGGTGGCCGGCATCGAGATGCTCTGCGCGGCCCAGGGCATCGAGGCCCGCGCCCCGCTCAAGCCCGGCCGGGGCGTGGCCCGCGCGCTCGAGCTGCTGCGGCGCCGCGTGCCTGCGTCCTCCCGCGACGAGGTCCTCGGGCCCAGGCTCGAGCTCGCCCGGGACCTCATCCTCGACGGCTACTTCATGGAGGTGCTCTCGTGACGACCCTCGCCGCTTCCCGCCGCGCCTCGGCACCGACCGTGCGCGCCCCGCGCGGTTCGCGCCGCTCCTGCAAGGGCTGGCACCAGGAAGCCGCCCTGCGCATGCTCATGAACAACCTCGACCCTGAGGTGGCGGAGCGCCCGTCGGACCTCGTGGTCTACGGCGGCAGGGGCAAGGCCGCCAGGAACTGGGACTGTTTCCACGCGATCGTGCGCTCCCTGCGGGCCCTGGAGAACGACGAGACCCTGCTCGTGCAGTCGGGCAAGCCCGTGGCCGTGTTCCGCACGCACGAGGGGGCTCCGCGCGTCCTCATCGCGAATTCCAACCTCGTGGGTCGCTGGGCAACGTGGGACCACTTCGACGAGCTCGAGCGCAAGGGCCTCATGATGTACGGCCAGATGACGGCCGGCTCGTGGATCTACATCGGCACGCAGGGCATCCTCCAGGGCACCTACGAGACCTTCGCCGCGGCCGGAAAGAAGCACTTCGGCGGCCATGGGGGCGGCTCTCTCTCCGGCCGCCTGGTCGTGACCGCCGGCCTGGGCGGCATGGGTGGGGCCCAGCCCCTGGCCGCCACCATGAACGGCGCGGCCTTCCTGGGCATCGAGGCGGACCCATCGCGGATCAGGATGAGGCTCAAGACCCGCTATCTCGACTGCGCCGAAGAGAGCTTGGACTCGGCCCTCGCCGCGGTGCTGAAGGCCAAGAAGGAGAAGCGGGCTCTCTCGGTGGGCCTCCTTGGAAACGCCGCGGAGATCGTCCCGGAGCTCGCCAAAAGGCGGGTCCCGGTGGATCTGCTCACGGACCAGACCTCGGCCCACGACCCGGTCCACGGTTACATCCCCAAGGGCCTCGACGTGGAGGCCGCGGCGCGCCTGCGCGCCAAGGACCCCAAGGAGTACCGCAGGCGCGCCATCGCCTCCATCGCGGAGCACGTCCGGGGCATGCTGGCCCTCAAGGCCCAGGGCTCCGCGGTCTTCGACTACGGCAACAACATCAGGTCCATGGCCGTGGAGGGCGGCGTCAAGAACGCCTTCGATTTCCCCGGGTTCGTGCCGGCCTACATCAGACCTCTGTTCTGCGAGGGCAAGGGCCCGTTCCGCTGGGCCGCCCTGTCCGGAGACCCCAAGGACATCGCGGTCACCGACCGCGCCGTGCTGGAGCTCTTCCCCAAGGACGAGGCGCTCTCCCGTTGGATCAAGATGGCCCGCGAGCGCGTGGCCTTCCAGGGCCTGCCCGCCCGCATCTGCTGGCTTGGGCAAGGCGACCGCGCCGAGATGGGCCTGCGGATGAACGCCCTGGTGCGCAGCGGGAAGATCTCGGCTCCCGTCGTCATCGGCAGGGACCACCTCGACTGCGGCTCCGTGGCCAGCCCCAACCGCGAGACCGAGGCCATGAGGGACGGGACGGACGCGGTGGCTGATTGGCCCATCCTCAACGCCCTCCTGAACACGGCTTCAGGCGCGTCGTGGGTGAGCTTCCATCATGGGGGAGGGGTGGGGATCGGGTACTCCCTGCACGCGGGCCAAGTCACGGTGGCCGACGGCACCCGGGAGATGGACCGGCGCATCGAGCGGGTCCTCACCAACGACCCCGGGATCGGCGTGGTCCGCCACGCGGACGCCGGCTATCCCGAGGCGGTCGCGGCAGCCCGCAGGCACCGGCTGAAGATCCCGCTGGTCTAGCCGCGCTTCTTCGGGGCGCGCTTCCACGAGCCGAGCATGGGGTGGAGGTCCGGCCAGCCGATGCGCACCGGGGCGGGCCGCAGGCCCAGCCTCAGAGCCTCCTCGGCGCCGTAGCGCTCCTCCATGACCCTGGGGAGCATGTTGGCCCAGACGATGTGGCAGCGCAGGTGGGGCGTGGAGGCCACCACCCCTTCGGCGTAGGCCAGGTCCTTGGGGTTGAGCTTTCCCTTGAGGACCTTGGACGGGGACAGCCGCTTGGCCACGACGAGCTGGCTGTTCTCGATGGAATTGCCCAGGCCCCTGATCTGCTCCATGAAGGCCGCTTCCTCGGGGCGTTCGGTCTCGAAGCGCTTGAGCGCGGCCAGGGTCTTGGCCTTGGCCGCTTTCCAGTCCGGCAGGGGCGAGGGCTGGTCGTAGCGCTCGAAGAACTCCGCCAGGACCAGGTCCGGGTCCATGATCCCGCGCTTGACGAGGCCGTCGTAGCGGAGCCACGGAGCCTCCCAGCGGCGGTCGTCGAAGTGCAGCTCGGCCGCCCCCCGGATGTCGCCCGCGCACCCTCCGAACAGGCTGAAGACCGCGTAGCGCCGGAAAGGGCCCGGCTCCAGGGAGAAGGCGGTCTCGAGGAGGTCCGCGCAGCGGTCGAGGTGGCGGTAGAAGACGGCCGGGTCGTCGTTGTAGTTCCCGAGGGAGATAAGCGGCTTGAGGCGCTCGAGGGCCTCAAGCCTGGTCTGCGTCGGGGCCGCGGCGTCCTTGAGGTACCCTTCCAGGGTGGATACGGAGACGTCCGAGGGCAGGGTCCCGGCGAGCTCCGGACTCTTGTCCGGGAGCAAGAATCGGCCGGGGATGGCCGGGACCTCGGCGGCCAGGCCCATGACAGGAGCCGCGGCCAGGAGCCAGGCCAGGAAGAGGGGCCGGGGAGCGCTCACCAGGAGGCCTTGAGGGGTCCGATGGCCGCCTCGACCGCTCCGAGGACCCTGCATTCTGCGACCGCCGCGGCCATGGCGTTGTGGTCCCGGAACAGGGGGCGGTCCACGTCGAGGTGCGCTACGACCTCGCGGACCGCGGCGTGGGCGGCCTTGGTCCCCTTGCCGAAGCAGAAGGTCCGGAAGTCCAGGGCCTGGGCCGCCGCGATGAGCTCGATGGCGAGCACGCCGTTGGCGTTCTCGAGGATCTGCTTGGCCTTGAGGGCCCCGTTCATGCCCATGCTCACGAAGTCCTCCTGGTCGGCCGCGGCCGGAATGGACTGCACGCACGAAGGCGCGCTCAGGATGCGCTGTTCCACGATGAGGGCGTCGGCCGTGTACTGGCTGAGCATGTGGCCGGAGAACATCCCCGCTCCCTTGGTGAGGAAGGCGGGCAGGCCCACGCTGAGCGCGGGGTTCAAGAGGCGGTTCAAGCGCCGCTCGGAGAGGACGCTCGCCATGCACAGGCCGGCCGCGACCATGTCGAGGGGCATGCTCACGGGCGTGCCCTGGAAGTTGGCGCCGGTCAGCACGGTGTCGCTCTCGTGGAGGAAGATGGGGTTGTCCGCCACGCCGTTCAACTCGATCTCGAACTGGGACCGGGCGTAGGCGAGGCTGTCCCTGAAGGCGCCGAGCACCTGCGGGGTCGAGCGCATGGAGTAGGCGTCCTGCACCTTCACCTTGAGCCTGCCGGTGGCCAGGTCCGAGCCCGTCATGACGGCCCGGAGGTTGGAGGCCGAGGTGACGGCGCCCTTGAAGCCCCTGAGCTCGTGCAGGCGGCGGTCGTAGGGCTTCATGTTGGCCAGCAGGGCCTCGAGGCTCATGGCCGCGGCGATCTCGGCCTGCGCGACCCAGCGCTCGGCGTCGTAGAGGATGAGGGAGCCGATGCCCGTGATGAGGTTGGAGCCGTTGATGGCGGCCAAGCCGTCGCGGGCCTTGAGGCCGGGGACCTTGATCCCGGCCTTGGCCATGGCGGCCTTCGCGGGCAGCCTCCTGCCCCGGTACCAGCACTCCCCCTCGCCGATGAGCGAGAGCGCGGCCTGGCTCATGGGGGCGAGGTCCCCGCAGGCGCCCACGGAGCCCTTCTCGCAGACGACCGGGGTCACGCCTTTGTTGAGCATGGCCACGTAGGTCAGGGGGATCTCGGGCCTGCAGCCGGAGCGGCCCTTGGCGTGCACGTTGACGCGGCTGAGCAGGGCGGCGCGCACGTGCTCGATCGGGGCGGGCTTGCCGATCCCGGCCGCGTGGTTGTAGATGAGGTACTTCTGGAACTGCTGGACCTGCTCGTCGGTGAGCACGACCTCGGAGAACTCGCCGATGCCGGTGTTGACCCCGTACATGGTCTCGCGGGCCTTGATCTTCTTCTCGAGCATCCCGCGGCACTTCTTGATGCGGGCGACAGCCTCGGGGGCGAGCTCCACCTTCCGGCTCTCGCGGGCGACCGCCACGACGTCTTCGATCTTGAGCGAGGAGCCGTCGAGTCTGGCGGCCATGCTAGTCGGCCATGAGGGAGACGAGCACGGCCTTCTGGGCGTGCAGGCGGTTCTCCGCCTGGTCGAAGACGACCGAGTCGGCGCTGTCGACGACCTCGTCGGTCACCTCCTCGCCCCGGTGCGCGGGCAGGCAGTGCATGAAGAGGGTGTCGGACTTGCCGGTCATGGCCATGAGGGCCGCGTTGACCTGGTAGGGCTTGAAGATGCGCACGCGCTCCTCGTGCTCCTTCTCCTGGCCCATGCTGGCCCAGACGTCGGTGTAGATGACGTCGGCGCCGAGCACGCCGGAGAGCTCGTTGGTCACCTCGATGCGGGCGCGGTTCTTGCGCGCGTCGTCGGAGGACTGGGCGAGGACCTTGGCGTCCGGCTCGTAGCCCTTGGGCACGACGCAGACCACGTTGACCCCGAGCTTGGCTCCGCCGAACATGAGGCTGTGGGCCACGTTGTTGCCGTCGCCCACGTAGGCGAGGGTGAGGCCCTTGAGCTTGCCCTTGTGCTCGAGGACCGTCAGGTAGTCGGCCAGGCCCTGGCAGGGATGCGAGTAGTCGGAGAGGCCGTTGATGACCGGGACCGCGGCGTACTTGGCGAGGGCCTCGATGTCGGAGTGGGCGAAGACCCGGGCCATGATGCCGTCGACGTAGCGGGAGAGGACCCGGGCGGTGTCGGCGATGGTCTCGCCGCGGCCGAGCTGCATGTCGTTGCCGGAGAGGTACATGCCGTGCCCGCCCAGCTGGCGCATGCCCATCTCGAAGGAGACGCGCGTGCGCGTGGAGGGCTTCTGGAAGATCATGGCGAGGTTCTTGCCGGCCAGGTGGCGGTGGGTCTTGCCCGCCTTGCGCTCACCTTTGATCTTGAGCGCGAGGTCGAACCAGGACTGGATCTCCGCCGTCGAGCAGTCGGAGAGCGTGACGAGGTCTTTGCGGGTCTTCTTTCTAGTCTTTTTCATGGGTATGGATGATGTGCGTGCCGGCCTTCCCTTCGAGGGCGGCGGGCAGGCTGTCGATGTCGGTGATGATGACCTTCCTCCCTTCGTTGGCCATGTGGAAGAGGGCCGCCTCGACCTTGGGCTTCATGCTGCCGACCGCGAAGTGCCCGTCGTCGAGATGCTTCTTGAGCTCCCGGACCGTGACCCGGGAGAGCGCGACCTGCTGGGGCGTCTTGAAATGGAGGAACACGTTGGGGACCGCAGTGAGGATGATGAGGAGGTCCGCCCGGATGGCGCTGGCCAAGCTGGCCGAGGCCAGGTCCTTGTCGATGACGGCCTCGACGCCCTTGTAGGTCCGGTCGGGGAGCTCGACGACGGGGACCCCGCCCCCGCCCACGGCGATGACGATATCCCCGAAGAGCACCTGGGTCTTGATCATGTGCCGCTGGATGACCTTGACCGGCTTGGGGGAGGGGACGACCCGGCGCCAGCCCCGCTTGGCGTCCTCCATCATCGCCCAGCTCCGCTGGGCTCGGAGTCTCTTGGCTTCCTCCTCCGTGTAGAATCTCCCGACGGGTTTCGTGGGCTTCTGGAACGCGGGGTCCTCGGGGTCCACGACCACCTGGGTGACGCTGGTCACGACGTAGCGCCGGATGCCGCGCCGCCTGAGGGCGTTGAGCATGCCCAGTTGGAGGAAGTGCCCCATGCTGCCCTCGGACTCGGCGACGCAGGAGTCCAGGGCCAGGGGCGGGACCTCGGAAGAGGCCAGCTCGTTCTGGAGCACGATGTTGCCCACCTGAGGCCCGTTGCCGTGGGTGATGACCAGGTGGTACTCGGGCCTGAGGAGGGGGGCCAGCTTCTCGCAGGTCTCCTCGGCGTTCCTGGTCTGCTCCGCATTGGTGCCCTTCTCCGAGGGCCCGAGCAGGGCGTTGCCGCCGAGCGCGACGACGAGGAGGTCGTGTTCCATGTCAGCGGGCGGAAAGCGGGCTTTCCGCCCGCTTGCCGTTCGTCGTTCCTTAAGCCGTCTTCTCCAGGACCTTCTTCACCCTCTTGAAGGCCCAGTCGAGCTCTTTTTCCGTGATGACCAGGGGAGGCGCCAGCCGGATGACGTGCTCGTGGGTCTCCTTGCAGAGCATGCCGAGCTGCATGAGGCGCTCGCAGAACCGGCGGGCTCCACCGGCCGAAGGATGGAGCTCGATGCCGATGATGAGCCCGCGGCCGCGGTACTCCTTGACGTGCGGGCTCTTGATGGTGCGCAGCCTCGCCAGGAAGGCGTCGCCGAGCTTGCGGGCGCGCTCGTCGAGACCTTCGTCCCTGAGGACTTTCATGGACGCGCGGGCCACGGCGCAGGCCAGGGGGTTGGCTCCGAAGGTGCTGCCGTGGTCGCCGGGCTTGAACACGCCCAGGACCTCGGAGGAGGCCAGGGTCACGGAGATGGGCATGACGCCTCCGCCGAGGGCCTTGCCGAGGATGAGGGCGTCCGGCCTGATGCCCTCGTGCTCGAAGGCGAACATGCGGCCGGTGCGGCCCAGGCCCGTCTGGATCTCGTCGAGGATGAGGAGGATGCCGGCCTTGGCGCAGATGTCGCGGACCTGCCGGAAGTAGCCCTGGGGCGGGATGAGGATGCCCGCCTCGCACTGGATGGGCTCGACCAGGAAGGCCACCGTGTTCGGCGTGATGGCGGCCTTGAGGGCCTCGGCGTCGCCGAAGCCGATGAGCTTGAAGCCGGGGGTGTAGGGCCCGAAGTCGCGGCGGTACTGCTCGTCGCTCGAGAAGCTGACGATGGTGACCGTTCGGCCGTGGAAGTTGTTCGTGCAGGCTATGATCTCGGCCTTCTCCTGGGGCAGGCCCTTCTTCATGCAGCCCCACTTGCGAGCCATCTTGATGGCGGTCTCGACCGCCTCGGCTCCGGAGTTCATGGCCAGGGCCATGTCGAAGCCGCTCAGCTCGCAGACTTCCTTAAGGAAGGGACCGATCTGCTCCGTGTGGAAGGCGCGGGAGGTGAGCGTGACCTTCCGGGCCTGGTCGAAGAGGGCCTTGATGATGGCGGGGTGCCGGTGCCCCTGGTTCAAGGCCGAGTAGGAGCTCAGCATGTCCATGTAGCGCTTGCCCTCGGGGTCCTTGACCCAGACGCCCTTGGCGCTGGAGATCACCAGGGGAAGGGGGTGGTAGTTGTGCGCCCCGTACTTCTCCGCCAGGTCCATGAAAGGCTGGCTGAGGCTCTGGGTCTGGGTCTCGGTCATGGTCTCCCTCCTACGGCATCGGAATCGACCATTCCCTCGCTATGCTCGGTCATGGTCGTCCTCCTAGCAGCAGCACGCGGCGCCGCAGCCGCTCTTGGCGAGCTTCTCCACCAGCTTGCGCAGGGTGCCGTCCGCCTCGTCGAGGTCGTAGGTCACGCGCACGCTGGGCTTGTTGATGCTGAGCAGCCTCGTCAGGTCGATGGGGGTTCCCACGATGACGAGGTCGCAGGGGGTGGCGTCGATGGTCTTGCGCAGTTCCGCCATCTGCTTGGCTCCATAGCCCATGGCTGGCAGGATGTCCGTGATGTGGCTGTATTTCTTGAAGGTCTCCTTGATGGAGCCCACGGCATAGGGCCTGGGGTCTACGATCTTCTTGGCCCCGCAGGCCCGGGCGGCCACGTGGGCCGCGCCGAAGGTCATCTCGCCGTGCGTGAGCGTGGGCCCGTCCTCGACGACCAGGACCCTCTTGCCGCGCACGACCCGGGGGTCGGCCACGGTCACCGGGGACTTGGCCTTGACGATGACGGCCCGCGGGTTGGCGGCCCGGATGTTGCGCTCGACCAGGGCGACCTGTTCCTTGGAGGCGGTGTCGATCTTGTTGATGACGATGACGTCGGCCATGCGCAGGTTCGTCTCGCCCGGGTAGTAGGCCAGCTCATGGCCCGGCCGGAGGGGGTCGGTCACCACGATGAAGAGGTCGGGCTTGTAGAACGGCATGTCGTTGTTCCCGCCGTCCCAGAGGATGACGTCGGCCTCGGCCTCGGCCGCGCGCAGGATGCGCTCATAGTCCACGCCCGCGAAGAGGACGTTGCCCGCGCTGATGTGCGGCTCGTACTCCTCCCGCTCCTCGATGGTGCAGTCGTGCAGGTCCATGTCGTCCATGCAGGCGAAGCGCTGGCAGATCTGCTTCGTGAGGTCGCCGTAGGGCATGGGGTGGCGCACCACCGCGACCTTCAGGCCCATGGTCTTGAGGTACTGGCTGACCTTGCGCGTGGTCTGGCTCTTGCCGCAGCCCGTGCGCACCGCGCCGATGGCGATGACCGGCTTCTTCGACTCGATCATGGTGGACCGCCAGCCGAGCATCCGGAAATCCGCGCCCGCCGCGTTGACGATGGCCGCCTTGTGCATGACCGCCGAATGGGCGAGGTCCGAGTAGGCCATGACGGCCTCGTCCACCTCATGCTTGCGGATGAGGTCGGCGAGCTCGGTCTCGGCCTTGATGGGGATGCCCTTGGGGTACTTCGGTCCCGCGAGCTGGGCGGGGTACACGCGCCCGGCGATGTCCGGGATCTGGGCGGCCGTGAAGGCCACGACCCGGTAGTCCGGCCTGTCCTTCCAGAAGACGTTGAAGTCGTGGAAGTCGCGTCCGGCCGCGCCGATGATGATGAGATTGCGGGGATTGTTCTTGGCTGCCACAGGAGGTACCTGCCTTGTATGAGTTGTGAAACTGGGTGGTGCGACGGACCCAGTATAGCAAAGACGACTTGCAGGTTTCAGCCGCAACGATGGTGCCATCGGCCAATGCCAGGCATTCGAAAGGTTCGAAACCCCTGGAACGCAACAGCCGGTGTCAGACACCAGCTGTTGCGTTGCTCCAGCGGGGGTTTCGCAACAGCTGGTGTCTGACACCGGCTGTTGCGGTTCTTCGGTCTCGGGTTGGAACTTTGTGAATGACTGGCGCCAGTTTGATATCCTTGTCGTATGAAAGGAAGGGTCGCGATCGTCACGGGCGGCAGCAGGGGGCTCGGCCGCGCCATCGTGGAGGAGTTCGCGGCCAGGGGCATCCGGGTCCTCTTCACCTATAAGTCCAGCCGGAGCGACGCCGCCTCCCTGGTCCGGAGCCTCAAGGCCGCTCCGGGCCGCGTGGTCGCGTTCCGGGCCGACGCGTGCGACGCGGACGAGGCCAGGGCCGCGGCCGAGGCGGCTGAAGATGCTTTCGGAGGGGTGGACATCCTCGTCAACAACGCGGGCGTGGTCCAGGACCGGGCCTTCGCCCTCATGACGGAAAAGGAGTGGCGGGAGGTCATCGACACGGACCTCCACGGCGTCTTCCATCACACGAAGTCCGTGCTCCAGGGCTTCTTCAGGCGCGGCTGGGGCAGGATCATCAACATCGTCTCCGTGTCCGTCCTGCGCGGGCTCGAGGGGCAGGCGAACTACGCCGCGGCCAAGGGCGGGGTCGTGGCCATGACCAAGACCCTCGCGCGCGAGGCCGCGCGCTTCGGGGTGACCGTCAATGCCGTGGCTCCCGGCGCCATCGACACCGGGATGTTCCGCCGCCTGGCTCCGGCCAAGCGGGAGCGCCTCCTGGCCATGGTCCCCATGGGACGGCCGGGCGCGCCGGCCGAGGTCGCGGCCATGGTGGCATTCCTCGCTTCCGAGGAGGCGTCGTACGTCACGGGCGAGGTCTTCGCCGTGGACGGAGGCCTGAGCGCCTGAGGCGGCTTTAGGGCTCGTTACGAAATAAGTGACACACTTCGGAGGCCCGCTGTCGGCCGATTTCGTCGTTGCTCCTCCCTCACATGCCTCGGCATGCTCGGTCGTCGCGCCTAGAAATCGTCTCGACATCGTGCCTCCGAAGTGTGTCACTTATTTCGTAACGAGCCCTTAGGCGCCTCTGAGCATGGGCACGCTCGCAGGCTGTCTCGACCGGGCCTTCCGGGAGCACCCGGACCTCCCGGCCGTGTCCTGCAGGGGCAGGACGCTCACCTATCGGGAGCTCCACGCCGAAGCAGCCTCCATCGCCGCCGCGCTCCGGAAGGCCGGGGTGGGGCCCGGGCATCGGGTCGGCCTCTACCTGCACCGGTCCATCTCGGCCGTGGCCGCGGCGCACGCCTGCCTCATGCTCGGCGCGGCGTACGTGCCCATCGACCCGCAGAACCCCTGGGCCAGGGTCCTGGGCCTCCTTGAGGACTGCGGCGCCTCGACCCTGGCCGCGGAATCGCGCCTCCTGCCGCGGGGAAGGAGCCGGGCAGGCCGGCTCCGGGTCCTGGCCGTGGACCGCGTCCCTGTCTCCAGGCGGTCGTCCGCGCCCTTGAGGCGCGCCAAGTCTTCGGACCAGGCCTACATCCTCTACACCTCGGGCTCGACCGGCAAGCCCAAGGGCGTGCTCATGGCGGATCGCAACGCCATGGCGTTCGTGGAATGGGCGGTATCCGAGTTCCGGCTGAGATCCTCGGACCGGCTCGCGAACCTGGCTCCGTTCCAGTTCGACCTCTCCATCTTCGACATCTTCTCCTCGGCTTCGGCCTGCGCGAGCCTGCACATCATCCCGTACCCGGACAGCCTCTTCCCGGCGAAGGTGGGCCGCTTCCTCGTCCGGGAGAGGACCACGGCCTTCTACACGGTCCCCTCGGTGCTTTCGAGCATCTCGGCCCTGGAGACCTTCCGACCCGGGGCTTTTCCGGACCTGCGCCTGCTTCTTTTCGCCGGGGAGGTCCTGCCCCCGCGGGTCCTGGCCGCCTGGCAGGAGCTGGCCCCGAACGCCGTCTTCTACAACCTTTACGGCCCGACCGAGACCAATGTCTGCCTCTTCCACCGCGTGCGCCGTCCTTATCCGGCCCAAGGCCCGGCCATCCCCATCGGCAGGCCCCTGCCGGGCACCTCGGTCCGGGTCGTGGCCGATGGGGGCGCCCGGTGCCGGCCCGGCGGGAGAGGGGAGCTTCTGGTGAAGGGGCCCACGGTCATGCTCGGGTACGCGAACGGGGAGGGAGGCCCCGGCGAGGGCGGGTTCTACCGGACCGGGGACATCGTGTCCCTGGCCAAGGACGGGGCGTACCGGTTCTGGGGACGCAGGGACGACCAGGTCAAGGTCCGGGGCTGCCGCGTGGACTTGAAGGAAGTCGAGGCTGCCTTGAACAGCCTGCCTGGGATCGCGGTTTCCGCAGTGACTCCTGTCGGAGAGGGGGAGCGGCGGAGTCTCACGGCTCACGTCGCTGCCAAGCCGGGTTCCCGGGTCACGGAGGCCGGGGTGGTCAAGGCCCTGGCCCTGGTCCTGCCGTCCTATATGCTCCCTTCCAAGGTCGCGGTGCTGCCTGACCTCCCGCGCCTGGCCACGGGCAAGCTCGACCGCCGCTCCCTTGGCGGGCCTTCCTCTGCCGGGCTTGCCATCCCTGCGGTGCGCAAGATACTGGAGGAGAAGATCCTCAGGGGCCGCAGCCTCGGCGACGACGAGTCCTTTTGGGATGGCGGGGCCCTGGACTCCCTGGATCTCCTGCAGTTCGTGCACCAGCTCGAGAAGGCCTTCGGCCTCAGGATCCCGGAGACGGACGTCAATCCCGAGGTCTTCGCGTCTTTGCGGTCCGTGAGCGACTACCTCGCCAAGAAAGTACAATAGACCAATGCCCAAGCTCCCTCCTGCGGATCAGCTCGAAGAACGGCTCGCCCGGCTGTGCTCGGAGCACGGGCTCGGCACGGCCGCGGCTCGGCGTCCGGCAGGGTTCCTCAAGGCCTGGAAGGCGCTGGGGCGCTTGGGCCTGCTGGGCCTGCCTTTCCCGACCGCGGTGGGCGGCTCCGGCAAGAGCCTGGCCGAGACGGTGCGCCTCCTCGAGTCCCTGGGACGGCACGCGGGCTTCGACGGGACCGCGCTCGCGGTCGGGGCCCAGCTCTGGGCGGTCCAGTCTCCCCTGCTCGAGTTCGGCACTCCCGAGCAGAAGAGGGCTTTCCTCAAGCCTCTCTGCCGCGGCCTGTCCCTGGCTTCTCCGGCCATGACCGAGAAGGATGCGGGCTCGGGCGTGCTCGCCATGAAGGCCGAGACCTGGCCCGACGGCTCGGGCTGCCGCGTGACCGGCGAGAAGACCTGCGTCACGAGCGCTGCCCTGGCCGACTTCTTCCTCGTGTGGGCGCGCATCCGGGGACGCCAGGGCCCGATGAGCCTCGACTGCCTCATCGTGCCTCGCGGGACTCGCGGGCTCTCGACCTCGGACCTGCGCTGGGAGCTCGGTCCCGAGGGCGCGTCGTCCGGGAGCGTGAGGCTCAAGGGCTGCTTCGTCCCGGCCGGCCGGCGCTTGGGAAGGCCCGGCCAGGGCCTGACGGTGTTCCTCCACGCCATGTCCCGGGAGCGGCGGTTCATCCTGGCCCCTGCCGTGGGCGCCATGGAGGCTCGGCTCCTGGAGGCCGCGGCCTTCGCGCGCGAGCGGGTCCAGTCCGGCAAGCCCATCGGCTCCCACCAAGGCGTGGCGCACCGCCTGGCGGACATGCGCATCCGTCTGGAGGCCTCGCGCGCCCTGCTCCGGCAGGCCGCGGTCGAGGCCGCGGAGGACGACGGCCGCTCCGCCGTGGTGAAGGCCTTCCTGAGCGAAGCCTGGGTCGCCAACTGCCTCGACGCGCTCGAGATCCGGGCCTCGCGGGGCTGCCTGGACGCGGGCCTCAGGGCCGAGCTCGGAGCCGCGCTCTCCAGCCGGATCATGTCCGGGACCAACGAGATCCAGCGTAACCTCATCGCGGCCCGGATGGGGCTCAAGAGCGCCTGACAAGGAGAGACGACATGGACATGGGCACCGACGCGGAGCGGCTCAAGGACGCCATCGAGATCGCGGGCGGAAAGCGCAGGGTGGACCTGAGCCTCAAGAACGCCCGCGTCATCAACACCTTCTCGGGCGACGTGCACAAGGCGGACGTGGCCGTGCACAACGGCCGCATCGTGGGCTTCGGACCCTACGGCGCCAAGCAGACCATCGACCTCAAGGGGAGCTACCTCTGCCCCGGGTTCATCGACGGGCACGTGCATCTCGAGAGCAGCATGGTGAAGGTCCCGGAGTTCGGCCGCGTGGTGGTGCCCCGCGGCACCACCACGGTGATCATCGACCCGCACGAGATCGCCAACGTGCTCGGCATGGACGGCATCAAGTACATGCTGGCCTCCAGCCTCGCCGGCGTGCTGGGCGTCTACGTCATGCTCCCTTCCTGCGTGCCCGCGACCAACCTCGAAACCGCGGGCGCGGAGCTCTCCGGGCACGACCTCTCGCTCCTCCTCAACGACGAGCGGGTCCTGGGCCTGGCCGAGATGATGAACTACCCCGGCGTCATCGGCTGCAACGCCGAGGTCCTCGAGAAGATCCGCATCGCCAAGGGCAAGCGCATCGACGGGCACGCTCCCCTGGTCCACGGCAAGGGCTTGAACGCGTATGTCTCGGCCGGCATCAAGTCCGACCACGAGTGCACCACCGTGGAGGAGGCCCGCGAGAAGCTCCGCAGCGGCATGTTCATCATGATCCGCGAGGGCACCGCGGCCAAGAACCTCAGGGCCCTCTTGCCCCTGGTCAACTCCGAGAACTCGCGCAAGTGCCTCTTCGTCACGGACGACCGGCACCTCGAGGACGTCTTCACGCAGGGCCACATGGACCACATCGTGCGCTCGGCCGTCAAGCTCGGAGTCGAGCCCATCCGGGCCATCCAGATGGCGAGCATCAACGCGGCCGAGTACTTCGGCTTGAAGGACCTGGGCGCCGTCGCGCCCGGCTACCGGGCCGACCTCATCGTCTTCGACGACCTGAAGCGCCTGAAGATCTCCAAGGTCATCAAGGACGGCAGGCTCGTGGCCCAGGACGGAGTACTCCTGCCTTCCGCCGCCTCGGACTACAAGGGCAAGGTCCGCGGCACCATCAACGTGCGCTGGATCGAGCACGATGACTTCGCCATCAAGGCGGAGGGGAAGAACGCCCGCGTCATCAGCGTCATCCCCAGCCAGATCGTGACCAAGGGCCTGGTCCTGCCGGTCAAGGCGGACGGCGGGTTCGTGTCCTCGGACACGGGCCGCGACATCCTCAAGATCGCGGTCATCGAGCGCCACATGGCCTCAGGCCGCATCGCCAAGGGCCTGGTGAAGGGCTTCGGCTTGAAGAAAGGAGCCATCGCCTCCTCCGTGTCCCACGACTCCCACAACATCGTGGTCATCGGGGTGCACGACAGCGACATGTACACCGCGGCCGTGCAGGTCGTCAAGATGCAGGGCGGCATCGTGGCCGCCTCGAACGGCCAGGTCATCGAGGCCCTGCCGCTCCCCGTGGCGGGCCTGATGTCCGACCGCAGCTCCGAGTTCGTGGTGGACAAGCTCCGCCGGCTCATCGACGCGGCCCACGGCATGGGCTCGAAGCTCGACGACCCCTACATGGCGATGTCCTTCCTGACCCTGCCGCCCATCCCGGAGCTCAAGATCACGGACCGCGGCATCATCGACGCCGTGAACTTCAAGGTCGTGCCGCTCTTCGTGTAGCGGCAGGGCCCGGGGTTGTTGACTTCTGGCTGGCCTGCTTTTGCTAGTCTCTCCGCGAGCGGGCATGAAGACGCGTCAAATCGTCTGGACAGCGGTCGTGCTGGGAGGGTTCCTCCTCCACGCCGAGCCGGGGCGGGTCAGGGCTCAGCCTGGGCCCGCGCGGGCCCTGGAAGGCTGCGGCCTGACCTACGCGGGCTTTGCCAAGCCCTTCGTCGAGAGCTACTGCCTGCGCTGCCACTCCTCCGCCAACCGCAACTTCTTCACCCGCCGAGGGGCGCCCAAGGGGGTCGATTTCGACGCCTACGCCGGGATCTGCGAGAAGAGCGCCAAGATCAAGAGGCTGGCGGTCCTCGAGGCCAAGATGCCCAAGGGCAAGCCCAAGCCGACCCGGGAAGAGCGGGAGCGACTTGGAGCCTGGCTCGATTGCGGCCTGCCGCGATGACGTCGCCCGAAGGAGGGAGCCGGCCATGAGGAAGCTCGGAGCCTGGATCAGGATCATCCGCCTGCAGTTCTATCCCATGACCTTCATGGCCTACTGCCTGGGCGCGGTGTGGGCGTGGCGCATGGACGGGGTCTTCCATGGGCCGAGCTTCTTCTGGGGCTACGGCGTCCTCTTCCTCATGGAGCTCGCCACCGTGATCGCCAACGAGTGCTGGGACATCGAGACCGACCGGGCCAACAGGAATTTCAGCGCGTTCACCGGAGGCTCGCGGGTGCTGCCTGAGGGGCTGCTCTCTCGCCGGGAGGCGCTGGCGGGGCTCCTCTCCAGCCTATGCCTGCTGGCCGGCGCGGCCGGCGTTCTCGCGCTCCGGGTCCAGCCCGGGGGCTGGCGCTCGGGCGCGGCCGTGCTGGCGGGGGTCGTGCTCGGGCTAGGCTACACCGTGCCGCCCCTTCGCTTGGTCTACCGCGGGTTGGGCGAGGCCATGGTCGGGTTCACCCACAGCTTCTATGTGATCCTGTGCGGCTGGCTCTTCCAGCGCGGCAGCCTCTCGGGCTGCGGCAGCCTGGCCGCCGCGGGCCTTCCTTTGTTCCTCGCGGTCACGGCGTCCATCTGCCTGGCCGGGATCCCGGACCGGACCGCGGACTCATCCGTGGACAAGAGGACCCTGGCCGTGCTGCTGGGCAGCAGGAGGGCGGCCCTGCTGGCCTCGGCCCTGACCGCGCTGGCCTTGGCAGCCGGCCTGGCGGTCCCTTCCTCGGGCTTCAACTCGGGGTCCCTGTCC
The DNA here is from genome assembly GCA_016218545.1 of Elusimicrobiota bacterium. Taxonomy (GTDB): domain Bacteria; phylum Elusimicrobiota; class Elusimicrobia; order UBA1565; family UBA9628; genus JACQWX01. Next base: position 318,562 of record JACRDQ010000036.1, on the reverse strand, counting down.
TGGCTCGCATGGCCGGCCGCCTGCCATGGAGGGCTCGTCCTTGCCCTGACCGGGCGCTTCCTCGCGTCAGGGGACTACGACCGGCCCATCAACCCCTTGATGGCGGCGTCCCTTTCCTACATCCTATGGTTCGCGGCCGTGCCTCTCGCCTTCGCCTGGCCATGAGCCTCCGCCGGGCTTGGCTCGCCTGCCTGCTGGCCGCGGGGACTCCCCTCGCCTCGGCGGGACCCGCGGCCGAGCGCTATGTCCTCAAGTCCTTCCCGGCCGACGGCCAAGGCTCCAGGCTCGAAGAGACCGTCTCCGCGGACTACGTCTTCGACCCTTCCGGCGTCACCTACTCGAGCCGCATGGTCTCGGAGCGCCGCGTCGAGGAGGTCGTGATCCGTACCGACCCGGAGGCCAGGCTCATCGAGGCTCGCAGGCGGGTCCTGGACGCCCAAGGCAGGGAGGCGTCGAGCGAGACGATCTCCGTCAAGGGGGAGGTCGCGCAGGTCCGCAGGCTGGTCAAAGGCAGGACCCGGTCCTCGACCATCCCTCTCAAGCCCGGCATGGAGCCCGCGGCGGACGCGTCGCTGCTCCTGCTCCTGCGCCGGGAGGCTCTGTCCGCCGGCCTGCGCAAGAGGTACTTCATGATCGATTTCTCGGGCCGCTCCGTGACCGTGACCGCGGCCGGCCTCGGAATCGAGACCCTAGACGTCCCCGCGGGCAGATTCGACTGCGCCAGGATCGAGGTCACGGTGGATGTGCCCATCCTCAAGCCGAGGATCACCTATTGGCTTTCGGCGACGTCTCCTCATTTCCTGGTCCAGCACCACGGCAAGAGGGGCCCGTTCACTCGGACCTTCACGACCGTGCTCGTCGGAAACTAGGCCGCTTTGAGCAGTTTCCTGGCCTTCCCTAGGTCGGCATCCTTGACCCAGATCGCGGCGGTGAAGGTCCCCAGCCCGGCCAAGGCGTCGGCGAACTCCACGTTGACGCCGGCGTCGGCCAGGACCTTGAGGGCGGGGATCAGGGCCCCGGCCCGGTCCTTGCCGCACAGGGTGAAGCAGCGGGAGCTGCGCGGGGTGACGCCGAGCCTTTTCAAGGCTGATCTGAGGTTCGCGGCGTTCTTGGCGATGGCGGCGAGCTTGGGCGTCTCCGTGCGCGGCGTGTAGGCCCAGAAGGCGTCGAGGTCGATCCCCTCTATCTGGAACTGTTCTGCGTACTTGAGCATCTCACCGGGCCGGTCCTGGCAATCCCAGTCCAGACATTCGACCAGCTTGACGGACAGGACGGCGGTCTTGGGCGCTTCCTCGGTCTTGACGTGCATGGCAACTGCCTCCAGGTGCGATCTGTTTGCCGATACGGTACGCGAGGGAGTTCAAAGCAGGGTCAAACTCCGGAGTGGACGCTAGAAGTGGACGCTAGAAAGGGAAGAGCTTGACGACCTTTCCTTCCACCATGAAGAAGGCCGAGCGGCTCGACCGCGCGGGGTCGATGTAGGCCTGGGCCGCGCGCACCGAGTCCACGAAGAACGAGAGGAACTGCCCGAACTCCGCCTCGTCGGCGTGCATGATGAGGCGCCGGCCCGCGCACACCTGCCCGCTCCTCTCCATGCGACGGACGTAGTCCGCGGTCTTCCTGCGCAGGCTCGGCGTCGCCGACAGGGACGGGGACACGTGGACCCTGCCGAAGAGGGCGCTCCGGAAGACGCCCTTGCCCGCCTCATGGACGAGGCCTGCGCGCTCGAGCTCGGAGAGCGCCTTGCGCACCTTGGCCTCGGGGCTGCGCAGGCAACGGGCCAAGGCCCGGGCGTCGGAGCCTTCCGACGAATCCGACAGTACGGTGTGGACCCAGTAGTGCTCGAAGCTCTTGGCGATGAGCGCGTATTGGGCCGGGGTGATCGTGGTGCGCCTGCCGCGCAGGGAGCGGCTCATGACCTCCCGGGCCGCGGTGGGACCGCCCGAGCCCGCCCCGGGACGCAGGAGCGGAGCGAAGAGGGAGGCGAAGACCTCGGGGCCCACGAGCGTCCTCAGCCAGGCCGCCACGAGACGGGCGGCCTCGGGGCTTCCCAGAGGGTGGCGCAGGAGCGAGATGAACAGGGCCAGCCGCTGGGGCTTGGGGAGGTTCTCTCCTTTCTCGATGAGCTGGTATTTCCTGCAGCTGATCTTGAAGACGGGCTTGCCGCCGTTGTCGTGGAAGAAGGCGTAGGCGCTGGGGAAATCAGCCGCTTTCCTCAGGCTGACCAGGGTCTCGGAGAATTCCGTGGGCATGGGCGGACGCGGTGCGTCGTGCCGATGGTAACATATCCGGGCGCAGGCCGCGAAGTCCGGCCTCGGCCCGGCGGCGACCCGTCAGGGCGCTGTCCGCGCCTTTTGCGACCCCTCCGGGTCATGAGCCGTCCGGGAGCCAGGCAGGGGGCGAAAAACTCCCGTCCGAGCGCCTGATGGCCCATCCGCCTCCGGCCCCCTTCCTGCTAGCATCTCGACCATGAACACGACTCTCCGTCTCCTCTGCGCAGGAGCCCTCTCCGCCGCGGCGCTCATCGGGCCCGTCCCGCAGGCACGCGCGGCCTCGGTCCTCCGCGGCCGGGCCGCGGCGCAGCCGGCGGCCGCAGTCCAGCTCCGCCTCATGCCAGCGGGGAGCCCGGGTTCCGGCGCAGGCTCGGCAGGGGTCCTTCTTCCCGCGGACATCGGCTTCAAGAGTCCGTTGTCCTGGCAAGGGGCTCCGGGAGTGCTGGAGAGCGCCGCGGCGCCGGCCTTGCCAGCGGCCGCGGTCCCGGCCCTGCCTCTGCTCGGCCCTGTCGGCCAGGCCTTCGCCCCGCCCGAATTGGGGGACGCCGGCGCGGGAGCAGGGGAGCGGCCCGTCATGTCCCTGCTCGGCCGCGTCTCAAGGGCCCTCCACGCGGGCTTCGACCTGGCCCGGTTCTTCGACGCAGCCTTGCGGTCCGAGGACTCCCCGGTCTTGGACCTCGACCCCGCTCCTTCCGTCCCGGACAGCGGGACCGGAGAGGGGAGGTTCCTGCGGCGCTTCGACCTGCCCGGCGCCGGCCGGCGCCATGAGCTCTCCGCCGATCCGACGGACCTCGCGGACGTCGAAGCAGCCCTGCGCCGCCTGGTGGACGCGGACCCCGGCGGCTACGGGGTGTCCGGCGCGGACCTGGCAGCGATCCAGACGCGGCGCGTGCCCGGCACGGGCGGCCGGGCGGACACGGTCTATGCCTCCTTCCGCCAGCGCCAGGACGGCCTGGAGGTCCAGGGCTCCTATCTGGGCTTCACCATCAAGGTCATCCATGGCCGGCCCCTGGTGGTGTCCACCACGGCCAGGCTCTTCCCGGAGCTGAAGGTGGACGCTGTTGCGCGCTTCTCGGAGCGCGAGCTCCGGGCACGAGCCAGGTCCCGGCTGGAGCAGGCTAGGCCGGATGCCGGTCTGCGCCTGGAGCACGCAGGCAGGGCCATCGTCCACGCAGGCGGCGCCTGGCGGCCGGTCGAGCTCTACAGGGCCGCGGGAGCGTCCCCGCCGCTGGCCGCGGCCGTGGACCGGACCACGGGCGAGGCCTTCGCCTGGGACCCCAACCCGCGCCTCTCCGGCCGCGTGGAGGGCCGCGGGGTGGAGAAAGGCCCGGCCGGGCCTGAGGCGGTCCTGACCCCTGTGCCCATGCCCCACCTCCTCCTGCGCCTGGCTGACGGCCGGACCGTGGTGACCGACCACGAGGGACGCTTCACGCTCGACGCCGCCCTGCCCGAGGAGGCCCGGCGCTTCACGGCCACCCTCACCGGTAGCTACGCCAAGGTCGCGAACTTCACCGGGGCCAGCCTCTCCATCGAGGGGGTCCTCGAGCCCGGCCGCGAGGTGACCGTCATGTTCAACCCCACGGGAGCCGAGGAGACCGACATCGCGCAGGTCAACGCCTACCGCTTCGTCAACCTCGCGCACGATTGGCTCAAGGCGCGCGGCGTGACGTCCGCGGAGCTGGACATCCCCATCCCGGTGGACGTCAACATCGACGAGCGGTGCAACGCCTTCTACACGCCCGGCAACCCCAGCCTCAACTTCTTCAAGTCCAACGGCGACTGCGCGAACACCGCCTACGGCTCGGTGATCATGCACGAGTACGGGCATTTCGTGGACGACCGCCTCGGAGGCATCTCGGACGGCGGGCTCTCCGAAGGGTGGGGGGACATCCTCTCCATGTTCATCCTGCGCGACCCCGTCATCGGCGAGGGCTTCCTCAAGCGGCCGATCGACGGCGCGACCTATATCCGTCACGGCGAGAACACCTACCGATACCAGCCCTGGCACAAGGTGCACGAGCAGGGGCAGGCCTGGGGAGGGTTCGCCTGGAAGCTGCGCAAGTCCTTCATCGCGGCCCTGGGGGAGGCCGAGGGCTCGGTCCTGGTCGAGTCCCTCATCCTGCCGGTCTTCTACGCCAAGCCCTACGACATCCCCGCGGCCATGGCCCAGGTCCTGTTGAACGACATGGACGCGGAGGGCCGCATGCCCCATGAGGCCGAGATCCGGGCCACGGCCAAGATCCACGGCATCACGATCAAAGGCGTGCCCGGCAAGGTCTCCGCCCTGCTCAGCCGGGCCATCCTGCCCCGCGAGGGGGGCTCGCTCGCGGGCTGGTCCCTCGACGAGGCGCCCGCGGCTCCGGAGGGCGGCAGGCCGGTCGAGCTCTTCCGCCTGCCCGGAGCCGGGGCCCAGGTCCTGGAAGCGGACCCGAGCAGCGAGAAGGACGTGGAGCGGGCCCTGCGGGACTTGATCCGCGCAGACCCTGCCCGCTACGGGGTCTCGGACTCGGAGCTTGCGACCGTGCACGTGCGCCGCGTCCCGGGCCAGGGCCGACAGGCGGACACCATCTACGCCCTTTTCCGGCAGAAGAGGGAGGTCCTGGAGCTCGAAGGCTCGGCGCTCAGCATGACGGTCAAGGTGATCGAGGGCAAGCCCAACCTTGTGGCCTCGACCGGCAAGCTCTATCCCGGCGCCCGCGTGGACGCCACTCCGCGCTTCTCCGAAGCCCAGCTCGAACAGAAGGCCTTGGAGCGGCTGGGGACGCGGTTCCAGGGCCGCGGGCTCAAGGCCGGCTCCCTGGGGAGGAAGGTCGTGTTCATCAAGGGTTCGTGGCGCGCGGCTTCCCTCTATCTCGTGGAGGGCGGCCCGGCGCCGGTCGCGGCGGCCGTGGACGTGGCCACGGGCGAGGCCTTCGCCTGGGACTCGCGGGCTTCTTCCCTGGCCTCCGGCCGCATCGCGGGCCGCAGCGTGGCCAAGGGCCCCGCCAGGCCGGACGCTCCCATGACTGCCCAGCCCCTGCCCGGCTTGACCGTGTCGTTGGGCAACGGCCGGACCACGGTGACGGATGGCGAGGGACGCTTCACCGCCCCGGAGGACCTCGGGCCCGGAGGAGGCGCCTTCTCTGCCGGACTCTCAGGGCGATGGGCGCAGATCCACAACGTCGCCGGACGCGGCCTCCTGGTCGGCGGCTCCTTGAGCGACGGCAAGGAGACCGCGGTCGTCTTCAACCCTGAAGGCCGGTCCGAGGAGGCCGTGGCCCAGGTCAACGCCTACCTGCTCGCCACCCGGGCGCACGACTGGGCCAAGTCCCACGGCCTCGACGACAGTCGCGTCGACCGCGTGCTCCCGGTCAACGTCAACATCGACGACGAGTGCAACGCGTACTACATGCCGGGCTCACCGAGCCTGAACTTCTTCAAGTCCAGCGAGCGCTGCGCCAACACGGCCTACGACGCGGTCGTCCTGCATGAGTACGGCCACTTCCTCGACGACATGATCGGCGGCATCGTGAACAGCGGCCTCTCCGAGGGCTGGGGCGACATCTTCGCCATGTTCATCCTCGACCATCCCGTCATCGGCGAGGGCTTCTACAAGAAACCCCGCGATGGCGTGGACTACATCCGCACCGGGGAGAACGCCTACCAGTACGGCCGCGAGGATGAGGCGCACGACCAGGGCCAGGCCTGGGGAGGCTTCGCCTGGAAGCTGCGCAAGGCCCTCAAGGCGGAGCTGGGCGACGCTGCAGGCGCCGCCTTGGCCGAGGCCCTGGTCATCCCTACCCTCTTCGCCAAGGCCTCCAACATCCCTGCTGCCATGCGCCAGGTGCTCTTGAACGACATGGATGCCTCGGGCGCCATGCCGCATGAGGCCGCCATCCGCGCGGCTGCCAAGGCCCATGGGATCCGTCTGCAGAGGAACTGGACGCTCGCAGGAGCGGGCCGCGCCCTCATCCGGAAGGTCCTGCGGAGCCTGGGCATGGTATCATAGGGCCATGCTCCCGTGGGTGCAGGACGCGGTCTTCTATCAGATCTTCCCTGACCGCTTCGCCAAAAGCTCCCGCAGCAGGGCGGTCCCGCGCCTGGAGCCGTGGGAGTCCCCGCCGACCCCCCACGGGTTCAAGGGAGGGGACCTCTGGGGCGCGGCTGAGAAGCTCGACTACCTGCGGGACCTGGGCGTCACCGCGGTGTATCTCACGCCCATCTTCGCCTCGGCCGCGAACCACCGCTACCACACCTGCGACTACCTCAGCGTGGACCCCTTGCTGGGGGGCAACGCGGCCTTCGAGGCGTTCCTCAAGGGCGCGCACCGCCGCGGCATGCGCGTGTTGCTCGACGGGGTCTTCAACCACGCCGGCCGCGGGTTCTTTCCGTTCCATCACGCCGTGGAGAACGGGCCGGCCTCCCCGTACTTCGACTGGTTCCACTTCGACCGCAGACGCCTCAAAGCCGGCCGGCGCATCCAGCCCTATCCTTCCGGCCGCGGGCCCTGCGGGTACAAGGCCTGGTGGGGCCTGCCAGCCCTGCCCAAGCTCAACACGGACCACCCCGCGGTGCGCGCCTTCATCTTCAGGGTGGCTGAGCATTGGCTGGAGGCGGGCATCGACGGCTGGCGCCTGGACGTGCCCAACGAGATCGACGATGACGCGTTCTGGAGGGAGTTCCGGCGCAGGGTCAAGGCCGTGAAACCCGAGGCCTACATCGTAGGCGAGATCTGGGGCGAGGCCGGCCGCTGGCTCAAGGGCGACCAGTTCGACGCCACCATGAACTACTCCGTCACCAAGGCCGTGCTGTCGCATTTCTGCGACCGCCTGGACGCGTCGCAGGCGAGGAGGGCGGACGGCTACAAGCTCGTCGAGCCCCTCGGTCTCCGGGGCTTCGCCTCCGCCATCGACCGCGTGCTGGCCCGCTATCCCCTGTCCGTGAACCTCCACCAGCTGAACCTCCTGGGCAGTCACGATACCCCGCGCTTCCTGACCCTGGCAGGCAAGGATGAGACCGCCCTGCGCCTGGCAGCGGTCTTCATGTTCTGCTTCCCCGGAGTTCCCTGCGTCTACTACGGAGATGAGATCGGCATGCAGGGCGGCCGCGATCCGGACTGCCGCAGGGCCTTCCCCTGGGAGCCTAGCCGCTGGAACCGCGGCCTGCTGGAGTTCTTCAAGCAGCTCATCAGCCTGCGGCGGAGCAGCAAAGCGCTCAGGCGCGGGAGCTTCGAGCGGCTCTGGGCCAAGGACGGGGTCTACGCTTTCAGGAGGCTGCTGGGCCGCGAGAGCGCCGCGGTCCTCCTCAACCTCTCGCGCCAGGCCAAGCCCGTGCCTCCGGCCCTGTCAGCCGCGGCCCAGGGCAGGGTCCTGTTCTCCGACGGACATGGCGCGCTTGGTCAGCACAAGCCCTTCAAGGCTCTCTCCCTTCCTCCTCGGAGCAGCCTCGTCCTGGGCTAGCGCTTCGGCGGAGCGAAGTTGAGCCTGGCGTTCGCGCTCGAGAGGCGCGAGACGTCGAGGCCGCCTGCGCGGCGGGACTGTCTCTTCTCCACGGGCCTGCCGTCCGCGTCGTTTTGGGTCCAGGTGTCCTCGGTCGTAGACAGGTACTCCGCCCGGGTGATGGCGAAGCCCTGGGGCCTCTCCGCGCCGACCCTCACCTGGACCGCAAAGCGCAGGGCGCCGAGTCCCGCGTCGCTGCTGAAGAGCGGGATGTTCGCCATGGTCACGCTCCAGCGCTCGTGGAGCGTGCGGCGCGGGTTCTTGTAGACTTCGGGCGCGATCTCGAGCCCGGCGTTGTGCCCCGGGTAGTGCGACGGCTCGTGATCGAACGAGACCGTGAGCTCCTCGATGGCGCTCTGGTCCGGCGCCAGCCTTCCGCTGACCCGGTGGACCGAGGCCACGCCGCCCGCCTCTTTGCGGAAGGCGCGCTCGAAGACCCGGCCCGTGAACGGGATCCTCGGGGCGCCGTCGGAGTCGCGGAAGGAGAACCTGAGGTTGACCATCTCCTCCCGGGTCGCGGCCGGCGCCTGGCCGGTCGCTTCCACGGACTCCACGAGGACCGGGGCCCGGAGGTCGATGCTGAGGGCCGCGCACTCGAGGTTGAGAGAGGGCGTCTCTTCCGGGACCTGCTTGAGCACGTCCTGGATCCCGTACTTCCTGGCCAGGGCCGCGAGCTTGGCCAGGACCTTGGGGTCCGCCTTCCGGTCAGTCAGGCCCTTGTAGAGGCGGCCGAGGAAGGCGTGCGTCCCTGAGAAGCTGTCCGGGTCGTACATGTACCGCGCCCGGAACACGTCCGGGTCGTCGACCGCGGCCTCGAGCACCTCGAAGAGCTGGTTCGAGCGGAAGTAGGCGTCGTTGAAGGCGTCCTGGACGCCGCTGTTCGCGGAGCCCCGGAGCGCGTCGATCGCGTCGAGGATCTCTCCTGCCGCCTCCTGGCGGACCCGCCCCCGGTCCCAGTGCTTGCAGAGCGTCAGCAGCGCGGCCGGGTCGGGCCGCCGGCCGGCCCGCAGGCTCATGCGGAAGATCGCGACCGCGTCGGCGTCCTCCGGCACCTTCTCCCAGCCCTTGCCGTCCCACACCAGCTGAGGCTTCCTCTCCTGGCCGATGGGGGTGTAGACCCACGGAGGCTGGGACGGCTCGAACGTCATGTCGTCGAAGAGGTCCGGATACTTGGCCTTGAGCGCCGAGCTCTTCTCCCGGGTCTCGCCGGCGCTGTAGACCCCGGCGCCTCCCACCATGCCCTGGTTGCGCTCCGCGGCCAGCTTCTCTGCGACCCTGCCGGTCGCGTCCAGCATGCCGTCGGTCATCTTCCCGTAGGCCTCGACGAATCCGCCGATGACCGGCACCTCGGAGCCCAGGTCGGACATCACCTTCGCGATCATCCGCATGTCCCCGGCCAGGGCGCCTTGCGAGGCGCGGTCCTTCTCCACGGTCTCCTGGAGCTCGTTGAGGTCCTGCCAGACCTCCTGCGCCCTGGTGACGGGGGCTGCGGCGTCGGTGAACCGCTTGAGGGGCCGGTCGTATTTCTGGAGCGTCTTCGACACTTCGCGGATCTTGGCCAGGGCGGCCTTCTTCTGCGCCGGGTCCAGGGGGGAGCTCTTCACCTTCTCGTAGGCCGCTGCCATGGCTTCGCGTGCCTGGCGGACGTGCGCCTCGGCCTCCTGCACGCTCTGGGCCGCTGTCTGGAAATCCGCGGCGGTCCGGTCCACCGAGTCTTCGTAGGGGTCGCTGTCGGCCGAGGCCGGGTGTGAGGCTGAGCCCAAGGCGAGGAACGCGAGCAGCGCGGAACGCAGGACCAGGTCTTTTCTCATCTTGACCGCCATCGTAACATTTTGAGGAACAGGGAGGGCCTTGGAGGTGTCCACTTCTCATGTCCTTCCTTGCCTCGCTCCTGTGCCTGTGCCTGGCTGTCGGTCCCGTCCACGCAGGCAAGCTCGACCTGGACGTCTACGCTTCCCCGTTCACCTCGGGCACCGCGGTTCGCTACGGGTCCCGGCCCGTGCTCGAAGTCTGGAAGCCGGGAGATCCGCGGGACCTTCAGGGCGCCGGCCGCGGAACCCGGGCCTTCGTGCACCTGGCCTATGTCGGGATGGCTGCGGGCGGTCTGGCGGCCGGCATCGCCACGGGCGGGGTCGCGCCGGCCGTGGGATTCGGCCTGGTCGCGTTGATCAACGCCTGGAGGCTCTGGGGGGTCCGGAAAGAATCGCGGCAGGGGCTCCGCTGACGATCCTGGGCTGGGTGGTCTGGCGGAGCTCCCTGCCGTGCCCTCAGTATAGCCGGACTCCGATCTTTGTCAAGGGGTCCCGCACGCAACCGCCGAGAAACGCAACAGCCGGTGTCTGACACCGGCTGTTGCGTTTCTGCGGCCGACACCATCACCGGGTCCTTTTGTAGAATACTCATGATGAGGTATCTGGTCGTCAACATCAGCCAGCTCCTGACCATGGCCGGGCCGGACCAGCCCAGGCGCGGCAAGGACATGGGTTCGGTCCATCCCATCCTCGACGGCGCCGTGCTGGTGGAGGACGGCAGGATCGCGGCCTGCGGGTTCAAGGACCTGGTGCTCAACGACCCCCGCGCCCGGGGGAGCCGCATCATCGACGCGGGAGGCCGCGTGGTGGCGCCCGGGTTCGTGGACAGCCACAGCCACCCGGTCTTCGCCGCGCCGAGGCTCTCGGATTTCGAGGCGCGGACCAAGGGCAAGACCTACGAGCAGCTCGCGGCCGACGGGGGAGGCATCCTCTCCACCGTGGCCAAGACCCGCGGGGCCACGCAGGCGGCCCTGACCGCCGGGCTCCAGGCCCGGATGGCGCGCTTCATCGAGTCGGGCACGACCACGCTCGAGGCCAAGTCAGGCTACGGCCTCGACCCGGACACGGAGCTCAAGATGCTGCGCTCCATCGCCACGGCCGGCTCAGCCGGGCCCCTGGAGCTGGTCCCCACGCTCCTGGCCGCGCACGCGGTGCCGCCGGAGTACAAGGACCGCAAGGACGACTACCTCGAGCTCGTGTGCGCGGAGATCATCCCCAAGGCCGCTTCCGAGGGCCTGGCCAGGTTCGTGGACGTCTTCTGCGAGGCGGGCTACTTCACGGTCGAAGACGCCGAGCGCGTCCTGGCCGCGGGGGCCAAGGCGGGCCTGAAGGGCAAGGTCCACGCAGACCAGCTCACCCTGAGCGGCGGGGCCAGGCTCGCGGCCAAGCTGGGCGCGGTCTCAGCCGACCACCTCGAGCGCTGCGAGGACGACGACATCCGGGCCCTGGCCGCCAGCCCTACGGTGGCGACCTTCCTGCCCGGGTCCGACTATTTCCTGGCCAAGCCCTATCCTCCGGCCAGGCGCTTCATCGACGCGGGCGCGGCCGTGGCCCTGGCCACGGACTTCAACCCCGGCTCCTGCCCCTGCTGGGACATGAGGATGATCCTCTCCATCGCGTGCACGCAGATGGGCATGACCCCGGCCGAGGCCATGACCGCGGCCACGGTCAACGGCGCCCACGCCCTGGGCCTGGGCGCCACGCACGGGGCCCTTCAGAACGGCAAGGCCGCGGACCTCGTGTGCTGGGAGGCTTCGGACTACCGCGAGATCCCGTACTACTTCGGCGGCTCCGGATTGAGCTGGGTCATGAAGGCCGGGGCCATGGCCTTCTCCAAGGAAGGCATCAAGCTGTGAAGGTCATCCTCTTCGACATCGACGGCACCCTGGTCCGCGCGGGCGGCGCCGGGAGGAAGGCCCTGGCCCGGGCCGCGGAAGCCCTCTACGGCAGGCCCGGCCTGACCGAAGGAATCGACATGGCGGGCAGGACCGACGCCTGGATCTGCAGGCAGGTCTTCAGGCGCGCGCGGGGGCGGGCTCCGAGCGTGGCCGATTTCACGGAGCTGCGCGACGCGTACCTCAGGCGCCTGCCCGGCACCGTGCGCAAGGCCGTGGCCGAGGGCCGCTACGTGCTCCCGGCCGGGGTCAAGGCCCTGGTCCGGAGGCTCGCCAAGGAGAGGGACGTGCTGCTCGGCCTGGGCACCGGCAACTTCGAGCGGGGCGCGCGGATCAAGCTCGGGCCCGGGGGCTTGAACCGCTTTTTCGCGTTCGGCGGCTTCGGGTGCGACGGGCTCGACCGCTGCCGCATCCTCAAGACCGCGGCTCGTCGCGCGAGGAGGCTCGCACCCGGCGGGAAGCTCGAGGTCTTCGTGGTCGGAGACACGCCCCACGACGTGTCCGCGGGCCGCAAGGCCGGCTACACCACCGTGGCCGTGGGCACGGGGTTCGCTCCTTGGAAGGAGCTGGCCGCCTCGAAGCCGGACCATCTCGCCCGGGACTTCAAGAGCATGGGCCGGTGGCTGGGCTGGTTCGGGATCGCGTCCCGGAGGTGAGACATGACGAACCGCATCTTGGATTGGCGTTCCGCAGCGAAGGACCTCACCGAGGCCCTCTCCTCCACTGACCCGACGCCGGGCGGAGGCGCGGCCGCTGCCGTGGCCGGGGCCATGGCCTGCGCCCTGGGCTGCATGGCCGCGGCCATCAGCCTCAAGTCCAAGAAGCTCAATCCCGAGGCCAAGCCCGAGCTGGAGGCCTACGCGGCCAAGATGGCGTCCCTGAGGGACCGCTTCCACCAGTTGGCCGACGAGGACGCGGCCGCGTTCGAGCGCTTCATGCTCGTCGTGACCCTGCCCAAGGAGGACGCCAACAGGGCGCGCCGCCTGCAGGAGACGGCCCTGAGCGCCGCGGAGGTCCCGCTGACCACGGCCGAGGCCGCGGCCGAGGCCTATAAGGAAACCCAGCGCGCCTCGAGGCTCGCGGCCGGGACCGTGGCCTCGGACTTGTGGTGCGCCTGCCACCTCTTCCACGCCGCTGCCGAGAGCGCCAAGGAGAACGTCATCATCAACCTGCGGGTCCTCAAGGACCCCGCCCGGACGAGCCGGCTCCAGGAGCGGCTGACCGAGGCCCTGGCGGCCTTCCACGCCTGAATCCCGGCGCATGAGGCGTCTCTTCTCGTTCCGGTCCGAGGTGCGTCCCGTCTTCGGGCTCGCCGCGCCCATCGCCCTCCTGCAGACCGGGATGGTCCTGTTCGGGACCGTCACCACGCTCATGGTGGGCCGCATCGGCCCTGAGGCCATCGCGGGCGTGGGGCTGGGGAGCTCGCTCTACTTCATGATCTTCATCTGCGCGGCCGGCGTCCTGCTGGGCATCGACCCGCTCTCCTCGCGCGCCTTCGGGGCGGGCAGGCCGGCCGAGTGCGCGCGCATACTCGCCCACGCCGCCCCCCTGGCGCTGCTGGCGGCCGTGCCGGTCTTCCTCGCGGTCACGGCAGCGCCCGCTGTCTTCCAGGTCATCGGCGTGGCTCCCGAGGTGGCGGAGGTGGCCACGACCTTCCTGGGGGCCCTGCGCTGGCACGTCTTCCCGGCCATCCTCTTCACCGCTTGCCGGCAGTACCTGCAGTCCATGGGCATCACCCGGACCCAGCTCTACGGCGCCCTGGCCGCGAACCTCCTCAACCTGGGGCTAGGCTGGGGCCTCATCTTCGGCAGGTTCGGGCTCCCGGCCTGGGGCGTGGAAGGCGCAGGCTGGGCCCTGGTGCTCTCCAACGCCCTGATGCTGAGCTTCCTGCTCGTGCGTGTGCGCTCCGAGTTCGCCAAGTCGGGCTTCCGGTGGCGCGGGTTCGACGCCAAGCTCGTCAAGCGCCTGATCGTCATCGGCCTGCCCGCGGGCATCCAGCTTTCCCTGGAGGTGGGCGCGTTCAGCACCGGCACCCTGCTCATGGGCCGCATCGGCGCCACCGCGTCGGCGGCGCACCAGATCGCGCTCAACCTGGCGAGCCTGACCTTCATGGTCCCCTTGGGAGTCTCGCACGCCGCGAGCGTGCTCGTGGGCCAGGGCATCGGCCGCAACCAGCCCGTGGCCTCGAGCAGGTCGGGCTGGGCGGCCCTGGTCATGGGAGGGTCCTTCATGGCGTTCATGAGCGCGCTCTTCCTCATCTCCCCCGAGTCCCTGGCGCGGCTCTACACCCACGACCCGGACGTGGTCAAGCTCGCCGTGGTCCTCCTGGCCGCTGCAGCCGCCTTCCAGGTCTTCGACGGCATCCAGATCGTGATGACCGGCTCTTTGCGGGGCTTGGGCGAGACCCGCATCCCCATGGCCGCCAACCTGCTCGGCCACTGGGTGCTGGGCCTTCCCTGCGGGGCCCTGCTCGCCTTCAAGCTCGGTGTCGGCGCCTTGGGCATCTGGATCGGGTTCTGCCTCGGCCTGGCGGCAGTGGCCGTGTCCCTGCTCCTGGTCTGGACCGTGCGCTCGCGCGAGCTGGCCGCAGGCACGCTCCGCCTGGGCCCTCACCCGGAGGAGGCCTTCGACCTCTCGGGTGAGGACCTCGGCCCGGCCTGATTCCCGCGTGCCAGGCAAGAGCCTTCGCTCGGGTTCCGGCCCGGCTGTATGCGTAAGCCGGGCCTCCGCACGCCCCTCAGGACAGCCTCTCCAACTCCTTGCAAACCAGATGGAGCTCGGTTGCGTCAAGAGTCGAAGAGTGGCATACTCGGGCCATGGGTCCGACGCCTGAGCGCCGGTTAGTGCGGCCGATCTTTCTGGTCGGGGTTCTGGCAAGCCTGGGCCTGCTCTCTGTCGGAGTGTTCCTCTATGTCCGGCGGCCCCTGCTGTCCGAGTCTCCCCGGCGCGCTCCGGCAGGCGCAGACGCCGCCAGGCTGAGGAGGCACGTGGAGATCCTGGCTGCCATGACGCCGAGGGACAGCGACCACCCGAGGATCCTGGACCGGGCCGCGAGGTACGTCTCAGCCGAGCTCCGCGACAGCGGAGCCCGGATGTCGGAGCAGGCCTACGCGTTCGACTGGTTCGACCAGCGCAACCGCAAGCAGAGGCTGGGCCCGTTCCGCAACATCATCGCGAGCTTCGGGCCGGACACGGCCGAGCGCGTGGTCGTGGGCGCGCACTACGACGCCTTCGGCCCCTTCCCCGGGGCGGACGACAATGCCAGCGGCGTGGCCGTGCTCCTGGAGGCGGGCCGCCTCCTGGGCCGCGAGCCCTTGGCCCTGCGCGTGGACCTCGTGGCCTTCACGCTCGAGGAGCCGCCCTTCTTCGCCACTCCGCACATGGGCAGCGCCCGGCACGCGGTCAAGCTCAAGGAGGAAGGGGTGCGCGTGCGCGCCATGCTCTCGTTGGAGATGCTGGGCCGCTATTCGGACGCCCCTGGGTCGCAAGCCACGCCCTCGGTCCTGCTCAAGCTCCTCTACCCGTCGGCCGGGGATTTCGTCGCCGTGGTGACGGACCACGCGTCCCGCGGCCTGGCCAAGCCGGTCAAGGCGGCCATGAGCGGTTTCGGCCTGCCGGTCTATTCGATCACGGCCCCGGCGTCCGTGCCCGGGATCGACTACTCGGACCACAGCTCCTATTGGGACCAGGGCTATCCGGCGGTCATGGTCACGGACACCGCGTTCTACCGCAACAAGGACTACCACACGCCCAAGGACACCCCGGAGCGGCTCGACTACGCGAGGATGGCCCTGGCCGCCGAGGGTGTCGTGAGCGCCGTGCGCGGCCTGGCCAAGGCCGCGCCGTGACGGGCAGGTCCTCGGGAGCCTCATGGGACGACTTCTTTTTTGATTGCCGGCTCATCACCCGCCTGTGGAAGAGGCCGCTCAAGCGCGTCCTCTCAGGGAGCTGGGAGCCGTTCGTCCTCTCCCGCAGGGCCCCGGACCCGGCGTCCGGGCTCAAGCGCATGGGCCTCTACCTCCACGTGCCATTCTGCCGCGACCTGTGCCCGTTCTGCCCCTATAACCGGAGGGAGTACGACGAGGGGCTCTATGGCCTCTTCGAGCAGGGGGTGCACGACGAGATCCGCTTGGCCGAGCGCTCGCTCAACGGCTCCCGGCCGGAGGTGACCTCGCTCTACATCGGAGGCGGCACTCCCACCGTGGATCCCGCGGGCCTGGTCCGCATGGTGCGGCACCTGGCCGAGGCCTTCGGTCCTGCCAAGGAGGTCTGCGTCGAGCTTCATCCCTCGGCCATGGACGACGCCTGCCTGGCCGCGCTCAAGGACGCTGGGGTGACCATGCTCTCCGTGGGAGTCGAGAGCCTCCAGGACCGGCTCCTCGGGCTCATCGGCCGCTCGCACGACGCCGCCGCCGCGCAGAGAGCGGTGGCCAGGGCCGCGGCAGCGGGCTTTGATTCCGTGAACGCGGACCTCATGTTCGCTCTGCCCACGCAGACCCCGGAGGAGCTCGACTCGGACATCCGCCGTCTCCTGGCCATGGGCGTCGACCAGCTCTCCACTTATCCGATGTTCGGCTTCCCGTACACGGACCTGGGCCGGAGCCTTTCCCTCGACGCCATCCGCAGGCCCAACGGCAGGCTCATCCGCGAGATGCTCTCCATCATCGCAAGGAGGGCTGGGGAGGCAGGACTCAAGCGCTGCGCGGTCTGGTCCTTCCTGAAGCCTTCAGCCAAGAAGTTCAGCTCCATCACGCGGCACCACTACCTCGGGTTCGGGCCGAGCGCCGCATCCATGACCGGGCGGCAGTTCCGCGTGAACACCTTCGACGTCCAGGAATACAGCCGCGCGGCGCGCGAGGGCCGTCCGTCCGCCCTGGCCATGACCCTCGACGAGCGGCTCGAGATGGTCTACTGGCTCTATTGGCGGGTCTACGAGATGAAGCTCCCGCTGGCCGGGTTCTCCGAGCTCTTCGGAGAGGATCTCGATTCCCGTTTCGGCGGCCTGCTCCGCGCCCTGTGCGCCGCAGGCATGCTCACCCGCGAGGACGGAGGCTACCGCGTGCCGGAGTCCGCGGCCTACTGGGTCCACCGCGTCCAGAACGAGTACTCCCTCAACTACATCGACCGGCTGTGGGGGACCTGCAGACAGGAGGCTTGGCCGGAGAAGGTCCGCCTGTGAGGGGCCTGCTGGGCCAGTTCCCCTACCACGCGGCCTTTGCGCTGAGCGTGCTCCGGGGCAAGCCGCTCGCAGCCGTGGCAGGGCTCTCCATCACGGACGTCTGCAACCTCGACTGCCGCCATTGTTGGCGCAAGAACGCAGGAGCCGGTCATGCTCCCCTCAGCGCGGTGGAGGAGCATCTCGAGAAGCTCTACGCCATGGGAGGCCGCTACCTCTACCTGCAGGGCGGAGAGCCCTTCCTCTGGCGCGACGGAGAACGCGGCCTGACCGACGTGGTGGCCCGGGCCAGGGCAGCCGGGTTCTTCCACGTGACCGTGTGCACCAACGGCACCTTCCCTCTGGACGCAGGGCCGGACGCGTACTCCATCAGCATCGAGGGCTCTCCAGCGGTCCATGACGCCATCCGCTGCAGCAGCTTCAAGGCTGTCATGGAGAACGTCCGACGCTCTCCGAGCAGGAACATCTTCATCAACGCCACGTTCAACAGGCTCAATGCAGGAGACCTCGAGTGCCTCGTCGAGCTGGCCCGGGCCGAGCCCTCGGTCAGGGGAGTGCTGGTCAACTTCCACATCCCCTACCCCGGCGTCGAGGACCTGGCCCTGGACCCGGCAGGCCGCAGGGCCCTGGCTCTGCGGGCCTTGGAGCTCAAGGCCCGGGGCCTGCCCATCCTCAACAGCAAAGCCGGCCTGGCCGCCTTGGCGGCCAATGACTGGCGCAGGCCTGTGCCCGTGTCCGTGGTCTCGGACTGCAGGAAGATCTTCCACTGCTGCCGCGCTTTGGGCGATGGGAAGATCTGCAGCCAGTGCGGGTACGCTGTGTGGGCCGAGGCCTCCAGGCTGCTGGACTTCGACCCGGGCGCGCTCTGGTGGGCCCTGACCAGGGTCAGCGGCCGATGAAGCGCCGGGTCGGCCTGGTCCTGGTGGATGACGGCCTCTACGCCCACCGGTGGGCTGAGCCTGTGCTCCGGGACCCAAGGCTCGACGTGGCTTTCATCGCGGCCTTGAGCCCTTTCTCAGCGCCCGGGTTCCACCCGGGGCCCAACGCCCTGGTGTCGCGGCTGCGCTACTATGGGCTGCTGGAGACAGCCAAGTTCGGGCTGAGGTATCTCGCCGAGAAGCGCATGCTCAGGGCCGCGCTGTCTCCTCCCGGAGGAGATATCAATGCTCCGGAGTTCATCCGGAACATGGCTTCCATGCGGCCTGACCTCCTGCTCTGCGCGTTCTCGCAGAAGGCCGGCCGGGAGTTTCTCGCGGTCCCGGCTGTCGGAGCCTTGAACCTGCACTTCTCCATGCTGCCGTTGGGCAGGGGCAGGGAGCCGACTTTCTACGCCATGCTGACCGGCCAAGGCGCTGGAGTCTCTTGCCACTGGATGCTGGAGGACTTGGATGAGGGGGCTGTGGCGGCTCAGCGAGCCCTCGATCTCTCGAAGACCCGGACCCTGCACCAGGCCATCCTCGCAGGATGTGAGCTCGCGGCTGGGGTGGCGATCGAGGCTCTGCTGTCTGCGGCCAAGCCTGAGAGGCACGCAGGCCCTCTTCCACCGCTGAATCCCTGGCCCGCGCCTCGTGATGTGGCGGCGTTCCGCGCCAAGGGCCTGAGGTTCATCTAAGAGCCTATCCCAAAACTGTAGGGCCCTTCGGCTGAGGCGCTGCTCAGGAGGGCTTGAGCTTGGACCTGACCCAGGAGGAGAGGAGCTCCTTGGCTTCAGGGTCGAGCAGCCACCAGGCAGACGCCCAGTAGAAGGCCAGGCCCAGGCTCCCTGAGCCCAAGAGGCCCAGCCACCCTGAGACCCGGCCGCAGGCGAGCCACGAGAGCGCGGCCAGGGCCAGGGCAGGCATGCCCGGCCTGAACCAGGCCCCGGCTGCGAACGTCCCCCAGCCCATGGAGAGAAAGCGCCGGTGCACGACCGCCAGGCACATGGGCATGACCAGCCACTCAGCCGCGAGCACGGCCAGGGCCACGCCCTTGATGCCGTGCCTCGGGATGAGGATGGGCCAGAGCACGAGGAGGGCCGCGAGCTTGACGACCTGCAGCCAGGTCGGGATCTCGGGTGCGCCCTTGGCCACGGCCAGGGCATTGGGGAGGAAGGTGCAGAAGTAGGCGAGGTTGGCTGCCACGAGGAGCCTGAAGGGCCAGGAGCTCTCCCTGCTGAAGTCAGGGCCCAGCCAGAGCCCGAAGAAGAGCGGGATGAAGGCGAAGGCGAGCACCGTCAGGGGCAGGACCACGGCCAGGGAGAGCTCCGTGACCTTGAGGTAGAACCGCTCGAGCCGCTCCGCTTCCCCGCGGCCGTGCAGGTCCGCCAGCATGGGGAACGCGGGCCCTGTGACCGCTCCGCAGAGCATGTTCAGCTTCTGGATGATGGCCGAGGACACCACATAGTAGCCCATCTGGGAGATGGGCAGGAACGCGCCGATGAACACGCGGTCGAGCTGGAAGGTGAGGACCCACAGCAGGTAGTTGGCCCAGCGCTTGCCTGAGAAGCGGAAGAACCCCGGGAGCACGGGCCCTGCGTCCTCCGAGGCCAGGGTCAGGAACCTGCGTCCCGCCCACAGGGCGGCTGCGGCGAGAAGGGTGTTGGCGCAGAAGAAGGCCGCGGCCACGGCCTCGATGCTCCGGCCGGAGGCCAGCAGGACACAGGCTGCCAGGGCCACGACCCCGGCCTGCAGGGCCTGGAACACGTTGTAGCCGCGGAAGAGCTGGCCTCCGTAGAGGACGTTCACCCCGAACTGCAGGGCGAAGTAGGAGGGCGCGGCCAGGGCCACCCAGGCGAAGACCCTCCCTGCTGACTCCAGCTCCTCGGGCCCCACGCCGAAGACCGTGCCCGCCACCCAGAACCGGGCCAGGTAGAGCGCGGCTCCCCCGACCACGGAGGCCGCCATCTGGATGCCCAGGGTGGCGCGCAGGAGAGCGCCGAGGGGGGAGGCTTGTCTTCGGCCGGCGTATTCCGCCGTGTACTTCTGCACCCCGTCGCCTGTCCCGAAGATGAGGAGCATGAGATAGCCGGCCACGGTCCACATCAGGGTGTAGAGGGCGTAGCCGCCCGGCCCCAGCCGGTGCACGAGGAACGGGGTGGCCAGGAGGTTGATGACCAGGACCGCGCCCTGGCCGAGGAGGAAGAGGGAGGCGCCTTCGAGAATCCTGGGGCCCAGCGGTGCCGCGGGCTGGGGCTCGCGTGCCGGGGCTTCGGACGGCTCGGATGTCATGGCCGGCGATATGATACCAAGAGGAGAACGCCCTGGAAAGGAGAGGGGGATTTGACAGGCCGCGACATGGAGTCTATACTTATCAGGCATGGAGCACTGCAAGTACTGCGGCTGCATCGGTCTCTTCTTCGGCCTGGACAAGGCCGGGCTTTGCGCGAACTGCCGGCACATGGCTTCGCTCGAGGTCGGCCTGCGCAAGCAGGCTCTTAAGGACGCCAACAAGAAGATCGAGACCACGGTCAACCCGCAGTCCAAGATCGCCGGGCTCGACATCGTGGTGGAGAACTTGGCGGCCCTCAAGAAGTACGAGGAGCGCGGCATCCCCACCATCGACGGCTCGCCCGCCGCCATGCTGGGCGAGGCCAGGCAGAAGCAGATCGAGCTCATCCTCGAGACCGCCAAGACCGAGAGGAAGGACCTCCTGTCCCAGGTCGAGAAGGTGACCGACCTCGAGGCCAAGCGCCGCCTCTATTCCGCCTTCCTCCTCAGGCTCGAGGAGTACGCTCAAAGGCTCGACGACCCAAAACCCCTCGACGAGCTCCGCAGGCAGGTCCACCGCGCCGTGCACCAGGTTCAGCTCGACGTCATCGTCCGGCGCGCGGTCGAGGCCGAGCTCGGGGGCCGGTCCGACGAGGCCTTGAAGCGCTACCGCGAGGCTGCCGAGTTCCTCCGCAAGGCCGACGTGGACTCCGAGTTCCGCGCCGGCCAGATGCTCAAGCTCAACGCCAAACTCAAGAAAAACCACTGATGGGGTCAGTCGTCAACTTTGTTAACGACCGACCCCATTATGTTGTATAGTCGAAAGATGACCGTGGTCATGTGTTGACACGGGCCAGCCGAGGATCCAAAGGAGGGCCGTCCACGATGGCGACCGACAAGAAGCTTCAGGATTGGGTGACGAAGACCGCGGAGCTGTGCCAGCCGGACAAGGTCTGCTGGTGCGACGGCTCCCAGGAAGAGTACGACCGCCTCATGGGCGAGATGGTCAAGTCGGGCATGGCCGTCAAGCTCAACGAAGGTAAGCGCCCCAACAGCTACTATTTCCGCTCCAACCCCGGCGACGTCGCGCGCGTGGAGCAGAGCACCTTCATCTGCTCGAAGAGGAAGGAGGACGCCGGCCCCACCAACAACTGGTGCGAGCCAGAGGAGATGAAGGCCAAGCTCACCAAGTTCTACACGGGCTGCATGAAGGGCCGGACCATGTACGTCATCCCCTTCAGCATGGGCCCCTTGGGCTCGAAGATCTCCTACATCGGCGTGCAGATCACGGACTCCCCCTACGTGGTCTGCAACATGAAGATCATGACCCGCATGGGCAAGAAGGTCCTCGACGTGCTCGGAGACGGCGCCTTCGTGCCCTGCCTGCACTCCGTGGGAGCCCCCTTGAAGCCCGGCGAGAAGGACTCCTTCTGGCCTTGCGACCCCAGCAACAAGTTCATCGTGCACGTCCCCGAGGAGCGCATGATCTGGTCCTACGGCAGCGGCTACGGCGGCAACGCTCTCTTGGGCAAGAAGTGCTTCGCCCTGCGCATCGCCTCGGCCATGGCCCGCGACGAAGGCTGGCTGGCCGAGCACATGCTCATCATGGGCGTCACCAACCCCAAGGGCGAGAAGAAGTACTTCGCCGCCGCCTTCCCGAGCGCCTGCGGCAAGACCAATCTGGCCATGCTCATCCCCACCATCCCCGGCTGGAAGGTCGAGTGCGTGGGCGACGACATCGCCTGGATGAAGTTCGGCCCGGACGGCCGGCTCTACGCCATCAACCCCGAGTACGGGTTCTTCGGCGTGGCTCCGGGGACCTCCATGGAGTCGAACAAGAACGCCATGCTCTCGGCCACCAAGAACGCCATCTTCACGAACACCGGGCTTTCCCCGGACGGGGACGTCTGGTGGGAGGGCATGGGCGGCGAGACGCCCCAGAAGCTCACGAGCTGGCTCGGCGAGGAGTGGACCCCGGGCTGCGGCAAGGTCGCCTCGCACGCCAACGCGCGCTTCACCGCGCCCGCGGGCCAGTGCCCGGCCATCGACAAAGCCTGGGAGGACCCGAAGGGCGTTCCGATCTCCGCCTTCTTCTTCGGCGGCCGCCGCGGGAGCGTCGTGCCCCTGGTCATCGAGTCCTTCGACTGGCAGCACGGCACCTTCCTGGGCTCCACCGCCTCCTCGGAGATGACCGCGGCCGCGGCCGGCAAGGTCGGCGAGCTCCGCCGCGACCCCATGGCCATGCTGCCCTTCTGCGGCTACCACATGGGCGACTACTTCAGCCACTGGCTCAAGCTCGGCAAGAAGGCGGACCCCAAGAAGCTGCCCCGCATCTTCTACGTGAACTGGTTCCGCAAGTCCAAGGAAGGCCGCTTCCTCTGGCCGGGCTACGGCGAGAACTCCAGGATACTCAAGTGGGCCTTCGAGCGGCTCGAGGGCACGGCTTCGGCCGTGGAGACCCCCATAGGCCGCCTGCCTGCCGCGGACGCCATCGACGTGGCCGGTCTGGGCGTGTCCAAGGAATCCATGGAGGAGCTCCTCCGCGTGGACACCGAGGCCTGGAAGGCCGAGGTCGAGTCCATCAGGGGCCACTTCGCCAAGTTCGGAGACAGGCTGCCCCAGGGCTTGAACGAAGAGCTCAACAGCCTCAAGGAGAGGCTGAGCAAGGCTCCTGTCCGCGCCTGACCGACCGACCTTAAGACCGCCGGGCGCTCAGTGAAGCGCCCGGCGGCTCTTTTTGAGGGGGGGAAGCCCCATCCGCCGTTGGACCCAATCAGGCAGGGCCCATTACCCGGGCACTTTTGGGACCTTGGACCCGCAGTGGAGAGGGAGGGGCCGTGCTACCATGTCTCCGCCATGAACAAGCCCACGGATGACCGCATCTTCGGCATCAAGTGCCGTGTCGTGAGCGTCGCAGCCTACGTCTTGAACGCGGGCCGGACGGCCTTCTTCCTAGGCGCGCTCTTCCTCATCGGCACCACGGTGCTCTCCCGGTTCCAGGACGCGGACACCTACCCCGCCTCCCAGAAGCTGCTCAGCATGGCCTCCAGGGTCGAGCAGCCCGTGCTGGGCTTCCTCCAGGACAACTTCCCGACCAAGGTCCAGGGCAAGGACGTCTCGCGCCTCATGCTCATCGCGGCAGCCTTCATCTTCTCGAGCGTGCTCAGCCGGGGCGGCAAGCTCTGCTCGGACACGGCCGACGCGTGGTGGGACGAGGCCGCGGAGATGGACGAGAACGACGTGGCCATCCTGGGCAAGCTCGGCCGCCTGCGCAAGGGCAAGCTCACGCGCGGCGAGCTCATGGAGGTCATCGCCCACGCCCAGAAGGCCCTGGAGCGGCACAAGCAGAAGCTCGCTTTCCTGTCCATCGACGTGGTCAACTCGACCGGCATGAAGGCCGGGGAGGATCCGGCCAAGGCCGAGAAGGACTTCATCCACTATAAGAACATGGTCGAGGAGATCTTGAGGGGGAACCACGCCTTCAAGTCCGCCTGGACCCCGGACGGCGTCATGATCTGCTTCCTCGAGACCCGCGACGCGGTGCGCGCGGGCCAGGCCCTGGTCAAGGAGCTCAAGACCTTCAACAAGGAGGTCAAGAGCATCAAGCACGACTTCGCGGTCAGGATCGGCATCAACACCGGAGACCTCCTGACCGAGGACTCGGTCCCCATGGAAGCCATGACCGACCGGGTCATCGACATCGCGGGCCACATGCAGAAGCACGGGGCCGTAGACGCCGTGAGCGTGTCCGAGCACGCCATCAAGCCCTTGCTGGCGGAGTTCCCGTTCGTGCCGGCCGGCCGCGTGGTGGACGGCTGTCCCGTCTACGAGTGGCGCATGCCGGCTGAGGAGACGGCCGGAGAGCCGGATCTTTCCATGGACGACGCTGTCCCGGCCTGACCTCTGCTCAGCCCTGCTTGACCACGATCCCTTCGATCGTGTTCGCCACGTCCTCGCACCGGTCGATGGCGTCCTCGACCCCCTCGTAGATCTCCTTCCACTTGATGACCTCCAGGGGGTCGGGCTTCCCCTTGAAGAGGTGGGAGATGGCGTGGGCGAGCGCGTTGTCGCCCGCGTTCTCCAGGCGGTTGACCTCGATGCAGTAGTCGAGGATGCGCCGGGTCTCGGTGAGGTCCTTGAGGTGCGGCACCGCCTTGTGCAGGCACTCCACGGACTGGAGCAGGGTCTCGGACATGGCCTTGAGGTCGTCCGTGATCCGGTCCACGCCGTAGAGCTGCATGCGCAAAGAAAGCGACTGGAGGATGTCTACGATGTCGTCCATCTTCGAGGCGAGCTCGTGGATGTCCTCGCGGTCGAAGGGCGTGACGAAGGTGCGGTTCAACTTGTCGATGATCTCATGCGTCGTGATGTCCGCCTCGTGCTCGATGTCGCGCAGCTTGTCGAACCCCGGGGACTTCAGGTCCCAGTGCTTGAGGAGGTCGAGGAAGGCCTTGGCAGCGTCCACGTTGTGGCCGGCCTGGTGCTCGAAAAGCTCGAAGAACTTCTCTTCCCTGGGGATGATGTTGAAGCCCATGCGCCCTCCTTGTGCTCAGTAGATCCTGAGTCCCGGCTTGGCGGAGCGCAGCTGGGGCGTCTGCTCCCGGTTCTGCCGTCGCGCGGCGCGCTGGACCGCCTTCTGGACGAAAGCGTGCAGTTCCTCAAGAGCCACGTGGCCGTCCTTGTCCGCGTCAGCCTCGCCCTTCAAACCCTTGAGCAGGTAGTAGGTGAAGAGCCCGTGCCCCTGCTCGTCCAGGGAGCCTGAGATCTCGTCGGAGGACGACGCTGCCAGGACCGAGACCTTGGGGCCTGCCGGCGCCAGGGAGGCCGCGGCCACCAGGGGACGAGCGCCCTTGGCAATGACCGAGCGGCCGCCTGCCCCGGAGAAGCAGGAGTCCAGGGCTACGACGACCTCCTTGGCCTTGAGGGCCTGGAGCTTCTCGAAGAGTCGCGGCAAAGGATAGCCGCTCGTGCGCAGGAATGTGGGGTCCCCGTCAAAGGGTACGAGATACGCCGCGCCTGACTCCGGTTCCGGGGCTCCGTGGCCTGAGTAGAAGAAGTACACGCGCGACTCAGGGGTGACGTTCCTGGGGAGCCACTCCTCGAGGTACTTGGCTATGCCCGTTTTGGTAGCCTTGGGGCCGGTGAGCGAGATGACGTTCTCCTCAGGCACGCCCAAGCCCAGGACATAGCTCCTGAAGACCTCAGCGTCCCTCTGCCCGAAGTCGGCCGCTGGAAGCGTCTCGTAGCGCTCGATCCCCACGATGAGGGCGAAATCGTCCGGCCGAGACGGCAAGCGCTTGCCGAACGAGTCCACGTCGGACGCGACGGCAGGGGCCTGGGGAACCGTCTGGGCGGGCGCAGGAGCCTGCGCGGCCGCCCCGGGAGCCTGCGCCGTCCGGGTCTGTCCCGCTTGGGCGAGCGCCGTGAACTGAGTCTCCTGGAACTTCTGCATGTCCGCGGCCTTGAGCCAGGGGCTGGCCAGGAGGATCTCCACGTCCGTGCTGCCCGCGGTCTGGGAGGGATAGAAGAAGATGCCGATGGCGAGGTCTACGTTGTTGGCCTTGGCCAGGAGCGCGTGCTCCTCCCGGGTGATGGTATAGGTCGAGCCGACGTCCAGGCTCTTGTAGGCCGCCTCCATGATGGCCGGTTCCGCGCCGACGATGGTGCGGCGCAGTCCCTCTCCCTTGTGGGCGCGGACATAGGCCATGGAGCCTGCCATGTGGCCCGAGGGCCCCATCACGCTGGCGCAGCCTGAAAGCCCCAGGCCAGCGGTCAGGGCCAGGGTCCAGGAAGCCAAGTTTCGGCGTCTCATGCTCGTACTCCTCCTGCCCCTCAGGGCCTAGGCTTCGGCCAACCGCTCGCGGATGAGCGCTGCCCGGGCCGCGTCCCGGTCCGTCGGCGAAAGCTCGCGCCCGGCGCGCATCTGGATGTGCCCTGGTTGCGTGATGACGCCTAGCTCATTAGCCTGGGCCAGGGAACCCGGGAGCTTCCATCCCAGGGCATGGCCCATGCGAAGATATGAGAGGTGGTGGCTTGCCTCTTCGAAGGAGAGGATGCGCGCGTTCTGCAAAACGCCTGCTGAACGGTGCACCAGGTCCTCTACGCGCAAGCGTCCCCTGCCGCTGGCCAGCTTGGCCCGGCTCTCAGCCTCGCGGTCAGCGACCTGGCCCACTGCCTTGCCCACGGCAGTCACGATCTCAGACTCTGTGCGTCCCAGGGCATTGGCGTTCGAGATCTGGTAGAAGTCGCCCAGGACCTTGGTGCCCTCTCCGTAGAGGCCTCGCACCAGGAGCCCCAGCCGAGAAAGGTTCTCGAAGAGCCTCTCGATCACGCCGGCCAGGGCCAAGCCTGGCAGGTGCACCAGGCAGGAGACCCGCATGGCCGTGCCAAGATTAGTCGGGCAGGCCGTAAGATACCCCCAATCCTTGCGAAAGGCGAAATCCAGGGACTTGGCCAGGCTCCGCTCAGTCGAGCGGGCAGAGACATGGGCCTCGTCAAGGCAAAGGCCGGGCCTCAGTGCTGCCAAGCGCAGATGGTCTTCTTCGTTCAGCATGAGGCTCAAGGAATCCCCGCCAGCCACCAGCACCCCGCGCTCTGTGGGGTTCTCCGCCAAGGCAGGGCTGACCAGGTGCCGCTCCACCAGGAGGAGGCGGTCCACGTCGTCGAGGTCGTCCATGCGCACCACGGCCGAGCCTGAGAGCTCAGGCGCCTTGCGGCTTGCAGCAAGGAAGGCATCCAGACTGGCTTTGAGCGCCCGCTCCGTGGACCTGCCAGGGAAAGGCAGGTTAGCCAGGTTGCGCGCCAAGCGCACGCGCGTGGAGAGCACGATGTCGTGCTTCGGGCCCTCTGTCCGGGCCCAACCCACAGGCACCTTCAGCATGTTCTGAAGCTGCATGGGCTTCTAGACTCCTCCCCGGTGGCCTGTGGCTCCGCCGTGGATGCGCGGGATCAGTCCCCGCAGGTGAGCCTCGAAAGTGTCGTAGCAGACCGAGCACCCCAGCTTGCCGGCCTGCCGGAGCTCCGCGTAGGTCAGGCCGCAACCCGCGCACCTGAGGGTCCTGGCCCGCGGCGTGGGGCGCAGGAGCTTGAGAAAGGCCGGCATGCCTGAGAGCAGGCTCTCGAGCGGGTCTGTGGCTTCGGCTGCCTGATGCGTCTGGCCCGCGCAGTCAGCGCACAAGGCCTGCTGCGAGACCTTGTTGCCGATGATCGTCTTCACGAAGACGACGGCCTCGGCGTTCTTGCAGGAGGTACAGATCATGTCGCTTGCCTCCCCCGCGGGGAGGCTATATGGGTGTTCCAGAGCCCGGCGTGGCAGCGTACTCCCTGAAGATGCCGATGAGCTTCTTGGTGATCGGCCCCGCTGCGCCTGACCCGATCGTCCGGCCGTCCAGCTTGACCGCCGGGATGATCTCAGCCGCGGAACCCGTGAGGAAGACCTCGTCCGCGTTCTGAAGCTCTGAAGGAGCAAAGAGCCGTTCTACCACTGGCGTGCCCAGCTTGTCGCGGCAAAGCTCCATGACCACCTTGCGCGTGACCCCTTCCAGGATGCCGATGTGCATCGGAGGCGTCACGATCGTGCCTTCCCGGATGAAGAAGATGTTGTCTCCCGAGCACTCAGTCACATACCCGTCCGTGCTGAGCAAGATCGCTTCCTGCGCCCCGGCCCTGGTCGCCTCGGCGCGCGCCAGCACATTAGCCAGGTAGTTGAGCGACTTGACCGTTGGGGCCAACTGGTCAGGCCTGCGCTGGCGGATGGTCGAGACGATGAGCTCCAAGCCCTTGTCATAGTAGGCGTCCGGGTAGAGCTCGATGTGGTCCGTGATGATGATGAGCGTCCCTCCTGCCTTGCACTTGCGCATGTCCAGGCCAAGGTCTCCGACCCCGCGGGTCACGATGAGCCTGATGTAGCCGTCCTTGAGCCTGTTGAGCCGCAGGGTGTCGAGGACTGCTGCCTCGATCTTCTTGATCGGCATGGGGAGAGGAAGGAGGATGGTTTCAGCCGACTTCTGAAGCCTTCTTAAATGGTCGTCGAGTCGAAAGACCCGGCCATTATAGGCGCGGATGCCCTCGAAGACGCCGTCTCCGTAGAGCAGGCCATGGTCGAAGACCGAGACCACGGCCTCTTCTTTCTCGCAGATCCGTCCGTTGATGTAGATCTTCATCGCATCATGGCTCCATCGAGCATGCTCAGGACCCGGTTCGCATGAAGTCCTGCGTGTTCGTTGTGAGTCACCACCACCACGGCCGCCCCCTCCTTCTCGGCAAGGCCGCGCAGGTCCCTGAATACCAATTCGCCGTTGCCCTTGTCCAGGTTGCCCGTAGGCTCGTCCGCCAGCAGGAGCGCGGGCTTTCTCAAAAGAGCCCGGCAGATGGCCACGCGCTGTCTCTCCCCGCCTGAGAGCTGGCTGGGGAAGCGTTCCGCTGTCTTGCCCAGGCCCAGACCCGTCAAAAGGTCCTGCGCCCGCTGACAGGCTGAGGCCATGCGCGCCTCGCGATCGACGTCGCCGCCGCGTGCCAGGGCGATCCGTTCCGGCATGGTGACGTTCTCCAGCACCGTGAACTCCGGCAGGAGCGAGTCGAACTGGAACACGAAGCCTATCGAGTCGCCCCGAAGCCGCGACCTTGCTGCTTCGTCCATCGCATTGACAGGCTGGCCGCACACCAGGAGCGCCCCGGCATCCGGCCGGTCCATCAGCCCCAGGATGTTGAGCAGGGTGGACTTGCCGCAGCCGCTGGGTCCCAGGATGACCAGGTATTCTCCTGCCAGGACCGAGAAATCGAGCCCCTTGAGCACCTCGACCGCCTGCGCTCCCTCGCCGTAGCACTTGAAAAGGCCCTTGGCCTCCAGGACATTAGCCATAGTGGATGGCCTCGACCGGATTGACCTTGGAAGCCCGGCTTGCAGGATAGATCGTGGCCAGCAAGGAGAGCAGGAGTCCCGAGACCGTCACTGCCAGCACGTCGCGCAGTTGGACCGACACAGGCACGCGGGAGAGATAGTAGATGTCGCCGGGAAGCTCCACGATCGGATAGCGGTAGATGACCCAGCAAAGCCCAAGGCCCAGGAGCATGCCGCCCGCCACTCCGGCGCCTCCGATGAACAAGCCCAAGGTCCAAAAGATCTTCCGGACCTGCGCCGGGGTCGCTCCCATGGCGCGCAGAAGCCCGATGTCCCGCGTCTTCTCCACGCCCAGCAGGATCAGGTTCGAGGCGATGTTCAAGGACGCGACCAGGATGATGAGGGTGAGGATGATGAACATCACCGCTTTCTCGAGCTTCAAGGCCGCAAAGAGCGTGCGGTTCATCTGCTTGAACGTGCGCACGAAATAGTTGAGCCCCAGGGCGGCCTGGATGCGCTTGGCAGCCGCGTCCGCCCGGTTGATGTCCTTGAGCTTGGCCCCGAACCCCATGGCGCCCTCTTCCATGCCGAAGAACTTCTGAGCCGCCTCCAGCGACGTGTAGGCCGTGGTCGCGTCGTACTCGTAATAGCCCGTGTGCAGCACTCCCGTGACCTTGTATCTCTGCATGCGCGGAAGCATGCCCAAAGGCGTGGAGACGCTCTTCGGCGAGACCAGCACCACCTCGGCACCCACCGGCGCGTTCATGTTGGCGGAGAGCTCCACTCCCAACACGATGCCAGGCGTCTTGCCGTCTCCCTTCAGACCGTCCCAGGAGCCCTCCGAGAGCGTCTTGCCCAGGTCATTGACCGCGAACTCCCTGGACGGCTCAAGTCCCTTCAAAACCACGCCCAAGGACCTGCCCTTGCTGTTGACGATCGCCTGCCCCAGGACGAAGGGCGCGCAAGCCGCCACATCCGGATCAGCGAGGAGCAGCCCCTCCACCGACGTAGCCCTTGCAGCACCCATGGACCCATAGACCGTCAGATGCGCCTGGGCTCCCACGATCTTCTTCTGGATGTCCGTCTGAAACCCGTTCATGACCGACAAGGTCGTCAGAAGCGCCGCCACTCCCACCGTGACCCCTGCCACGCCGATGCCCGTGGTGACCATGGCGAAGAGTCCCTTTCTCTTTGCCCTGAGATAGCGGATGGCGATGAAGGTCTCGAACTTCATATCGGCCGGTCATTATACCGTTTTCAGACGTGCGCTCGGGGCAAGAACGCGTGGGGGACGCGCTATTCGTAGTGTGACCACATCCGGATGACTTTGACGGCGCTGATGGCAGGCAAGACCTCATAGACTAACCGATGCTGTATGTTGATCCGACGGGAATAGGCCCCGGACAGATCGCCCACTAATTTCTCGAAGGGAGGTGGGCTCTTGAAGGGATTGGTTTGAAGGACCTTTAGGAGGGACTCAGCCTTGGGTCGAAGCCCAGACGCACTTAATTTCTTGGCGTCCTTTTGGGCTTGCTTTGTGAAGACGAGTTGCCAGTTCACCAGGCGAGTCTCTTGGCACACTTCTTAACGGGGGTCTTGAGGCCCGCTCTTATTGACTCGCGCATTCCTGGGATCGAGAGCAGATAGAGGGTTTCCTGGATGGACCTCCAATCCTCTTCCCCGATGAGTACGGCACTGCACCGTCGGCCGGTGATCTGGACGGGCTCATGCGATTCAGCGGTTTGATCCAGCAGCTTGTAAAGGCGGGCCCTGGCGGTGCTCGCGGTCATGGTGGTCATATGATGGTCTCCATTATAAGCGTACCATAAAACGTACGCTTTGTCAAGGCCCCGAATAGCTGCGCCTAACGAGGCTGTAGAAAACCCCCACTGATGGCCGATTCTTCATCCTATCCGCGCATCGCGCAACTGGGTTTGAGAGCCCGTTCCCCCGAGGGGTTTTCCTACAGCTTCAACGATTGGATCTGCCGCGCGCGCTATTGGGATTCCCTGGCGGCGCGCGTCAGCAGAATCCGGTGTTGGGCAGCCGGTGCATCCGATTTGTAGAATTAGCCTCGCTCGGTGAAGGCAAAGCGGCTCTTCCTCCTTCTGGCCGAGTTGTGCGAACATCCCTGGGTAGCGAAGCTCGACCTCAAGAGAGTCAACCTGGGGAAAGGCAAGCGAGTCCTCGTCAAGGACGGGCACTTGGACCCGAAGTACCTGATAACCGTGCCGTTCCAGCGCTACAATCAGGGGAAGCCCCCACATGAAGAGTCCATGTCTTGAGCAGGCGCGGCTGATGCTGCGCATCCTTGCGCATGTGGCCAAGGAGAAATGCTTCGCGCTGAAAGGTGGGAGCGCAATCAATTTCTTCCGTCGCGACATGCCGTGCCCCTCGATGAAGCTTTGGCTGATTCGCTCGAAAAGCATTGACAATTTCTGGTTCCGGAGCTACCCTTCAAGCAGGTGATCCGATGCTTCGCTTCGTGGCGATCCTTTCGCTTCTCTCCGTCTGCGCTCCGATCTGCGGCGCTGAGCCTCAGACCCGACCCGTCGAGCAACCCCTCCTGAAGAAAGTCTTCCGATCTCAGTACAGCAAAGACCAGCTTGCGCAATTCAAGGGAGCCCCGACTCTTGAGCAGCTTGTCTGGTCCATGTCTCCGGACCAGCGCCAAGCCGCGCGAGCGGACCTTTCCGGGCTGGAAGCCAAAGCCAAGACGCCTGATGAGCTTGCCCAGATCGCCAGGGGTTATCTCATGCTCGATGAGCACGAGCCTGACCGGGGCCAGAACGCTATCCGCGTTGCTGCCCAACTGGAACAGCTCGAACCAGCCAGTCCCGTAGGCCCGACCCTAGCCGCTCAAGCTCTCTTTCAGATGGGGGATTACCCGGCTGCCGCCCAAGCAGCTCAGGAGGCCTTGCAGAGGAAGCCCGGGGACCCGAGCGCTGAGGCCATCTGCAACCTTTCGGTCGGAAGGAGAGGCGCTTCGAAGGAGACGGTCAACTCCCTGACGCAAGCTTCCCCAAGCCGTGGGGAGGCTCAAGAGACATTGCAGCCTCGACGTGAATCCGCGCAGCCGACCAAGACGTCCGCCCAAGGCAAGCGGGAGCCCATCGTGGTCCCCTCAGCGGCAAAGGCCGGTTCCGGCACGCCATCTGAAAGACCCGTAAGCCTGCCTCCCTTGCCACTGCTCATCGCGCTGACTGGACTGACGATCGCTGGCCTTGGCGTCTATCGGGCCAGCAAATCAGGCCAAGCAGAAGAACCTGCTCCTGGAACTCCATCAAGAGGCCTTCTGGATATCGCCGATGATGTCGTGCTCCGCGCCAAGACCTTCATCCAAGACCATCCCTATGCGAGCTTGGCTGTCGGAGTCGGCGCGGTCATCGTCATCGCGCGCCTTGCCGGCCCGGCTGTCCTTGCGGGCGGCAGCGGGTTGGCAGCCAGGACCGGGCTGGTCCTTGGCCGCGGGGGAGCGGCTGCGTTGGCTCCAGCCTCTGCCGCGAGTGTGACAGCGCCCAGCGCCAGTGTGACACTGCCTCAGGCAGGAGCGATTGCGGGGGCTGGCTCCATTTTGCTCATGTCCGGGGAAAGCAAGGACCCCAAGCTAGGCAACACGGATGGCCGGGGAGTTGAGCAGGTGAGGAAGCCTGCCTCGGATGGGAAGAGCAGCAGTTTAAAGAAGCCCTCCGCTAAGGACCCGCAACTTCAGAGAGCAATCGATAGGCTATTTCAGGAGACAGACCGACTGCCGGGAGGAACGGCGGGAGCGGTTAGAAACGAAGCTCGAACCGGCCTTCCGACGGGCAACAAATTCCATGCAATGAAGGCTCAGCAGAATATAACCAACTTGGAAAAAATCCTCCGGCGAACCAATCTGGACCCCGTTGACCGCGCTACTGCGGAAGCACTCGTCGCCGATCTAAAGAACGCCCTTAAGGCAGGCGTGAGACCATGAACCCCAAGAATATCACCTTTGAGAACATGACGGAGAAGTTGCTCGAAGCAATCCCAGAGCTTCGAGCATCCCATGACCGCGTGCTGGCTTTGGTTGAGCCCGATGGCGTATGGTCGGGGCAGCACATAGCTTACGAGGAGGTCGTGAGCAAGACCATTAAGGAACTGCTGCTGCGGGAGAAGCCTGACGAGCGCCTGCTCCGTAAGATTTTCGATTTTGTCGAAATGCTCGCCAGCCACCCGGAGGAGCATGTGCAGGAGGTGATTCATAACTCTGTTTGCGAGCCTATCTGCTCCGATGAGTTGACTTTGCAGCGGGCGCGAAACTACATGGGCCCGGCCACCAAGGAGTTCTGCAAGTCCATCGTCACCTGGGAGCCGCCGAAAAAGTAGCCGGGTGAATTCCGGACGCGATCTAAGCCAAGAATGCTTCGATTCGTTCAGGAAAGGTAACTCGCCAGGGCCTCATTATCAAACCATGAAGAAGAAGACACCCAAGCAGCATCCGCACGGCATCTACGAGGACCGCGTTCTCCGCAAAGCTATTCGTCTGTCCGCTCAATCCTGGGTTGGTCGGTCATTTTTGCACAATGAGAATGCTTGAGTCCAAGCGCCATGGATCAAATGGATTAAAATCCTCGAAATGAGCCTTGATGTTCCGGTCTAGTTCCTTCCGCAGGTCTGCATCGGTCTGACCAGTCAAAATGACAATCGTCTTCCCAGGCCACGCGGTCTTGTATATCAACAATTGGCCCATCAGGCGCTGGAGTTGGCCCGTTGTCTTGAGATTGGTTTTCAGTTCGATAATGAGTTCCTCGGCGATCACGATGTCTGCCTTGATTCGGCCGCGGGCATATTGCTTCGTTATGCGGATGTCAGATAGTTCTTTTTGAAGGTGGGAGAACAATGATTTCTCAAAGTCCTTTTCGCTCTTGCAGCCTTCCGGTTGCCAGGATTGAATGAGATCGGTGACGGTGCCGAGGCCGTCCCAGAACTTGAACTTCAAACTGTCCATCAATCCCATAGATCGTCTCCTGTCCGGCAACGTTTGGATGAGCTGTGGGCGCTTTTTAGCGGCCACGGCGAACCCCCCTCATTTCCTCTATGCCTATGTTCAGCGGCTATCGTGCTAGCGCCCACCAGTTCTACCATGCGAGTCATCACTAGAATCGAAGGTTGTCATAGCAATGGACTTGATTAGCGCATCCTCACTATGGAATAGGGTGAAATAGTTAATGTTGTAGTCGCCGAGTTCTTCCAGGACTTGCTTCCGAATGGAACTTGGCATGCGAATTTTCAGTAGGACGTCCTGGTCGGGTTGATTCCGTTGGAACACCTCTTCATGTGTGACAAAGTAATGATCCTTCCGATTCTCGTCCCACCGCCCAGCAACCGAATACCAAGCCCTCTGCGAAAAATGCCGCTTGTGCGTGGTTACGAAAGGCCCTTGCACATCGATCAATGCCTCGCCACTCCAGCCGCCTTTGGTGCCACGGGGCCTTTCGGCATAGCAGTATAATGCAAGATCATCTTTGCCCCGTGCAGATTCATAAGCAAAGAACGTTGCCACGTAAGGCGATTCACTCCAGTCAAGTAGCGGTGAAGGAAAGCTGGAATGCCGAAGGTAAACGAGATACGAATAACCGGGCAGGTTGATGCGGAATTCGTGGTTGTCGGCGAATTCGGCATCGATTTTGCTGCGGTCGATCTGCCAGCGATGGCCGGAAAAAGATTCGATTTGGTGGATTCCGCGTAGGGCTCGATGAACATAGCCTCGAACATAGAACTTGTCAGGCGAGGCTCGTTCTAACGTCGTTTCCAATTTCCAGGAAGCGTTCTCCTGCCCTCGGAACAGGATGTCGCCCCTTTCAATACACGGTTTCCCGCTCACAATGGGGATGTCGTAGCTTGCAACTACCTTTCGGAAGTCCGATATGACTTTCCGTAGTTCATTAAGAGAGTTGGCCTTTATCTCTTCCATATGTGTGTCAACGCTGCGCTCAATCGCCGCGTGCCTTTTGCTGACGGTGGCGAGCGCGGCCGGCTGAAGCGCGTGTTAGACGCCCTTCGAGTCCAAATTGCTTAGCAATGGCCGGGAAATCCCGTCGTAGCCAATGCAACCCCTTCTGTGTGACTTCGAGATAGTCGTGGGCGAACAAATCGGTGTAGACCTTAAGGTTCAATTCGGAGTACATCGAGACGAAATCGCAGGCAACCCAAAAGTGGATGGCCTTATAATATCGGTACTCGTCTGCAAGGCTGGTTGCGCCTCGGTTCAACCGCTTGGAGGTGGGCGGGTGGAAAGCAGATGAATGGGCCTGGGACATCGAATCTTGTGCAAGGAATATCATAAGCAATCGGAGGGCGTAGTTCTGTTGCCCGCTACCACAATGCTGGGCGATGAAGTCCCGGTGGCTGGCTGTATTGGCGATGAGATGGGCTACTTCTTCTGTCAGTGCTGAGGCTTGGCGAAACTTTGCCCGGAACACTGTCGGTAGTTCGCAGTTTAGGAAGTTGAGGTGCCTGTTAATGAACTGGTATGCCTCAATTGACAGGCCGTGCTTGATGTGGGTTCGGAAGCGGCGGAAAGAGCGAAGGTATTTCTCGCGTTGTGAAAGTCGCTCGTATACTGACCGGCCGACCAGGATGTTCCCGGCATCGGCAAGTCCCATTACCCGCTGAGCAATAGTAATGCCGGCTCCTGAAATGTTTCGCCTCTTGTTGATGTCGCTAATCAGATTGTCGGTGTTCTCGTTTATCCCAATACGCACATTGAACTTTCTAGAGGGATCTCGCTGCGCGCGGTTGTATCTGTGGATGCGGTTGAGTATCGAGAGTGCGATCTGGAGATGAACATCGAACGAGCGGGGACTGTCCATAATTGCGATGCAAATGCCATCACCAGTCGGGAGGTAGGTAACCCCACGGCTTGTCCGGTGTGCCTGGCGGACACTCCGCGATACTAGGGTGTTGAGTTCTCGAATAATATCCGTCTGGGCCTCAACACTACGATTCTTAGAGTACTCAACAATGTCAAGGAACACGTACTGAATTGGGGCAGTCCTGTAACGCCTAGATTTGGTTCTGCGGATATCTGTATTCATTGCGCCTCTGTACCTCAGTTCTCCTCGGTGCGTCTAATAGATAAATGTACGGTTCAGTATAGCATGGCGTTCGGAAAAGCCACTAGTGGGGAAAGTACTGTAAACAGCTTGACTTTGCGAGGAGCGGAGTGGCTGCTGAGAGATGTGAGATGCCGCAGGCGCGTCCGTGTTGCACGCCGGCTTCAGGCGTGCGAGGTCAGCCTTCCTTCAGCATCGGAAAGAGAATAGTCTCGCGGATGGAGCTTTGGCCGGTCAGGAGCATCACGAGGCGGTCGATGCCGAAGCCGATCCCGCCGGTGGGGGGCATGCCGCATTCGAGGGCTTCGACGAAGTCGTTGTCGAGGACGTCGGCTTCCTCGTCCTTCTCCTCCTTCTTCACGCGGGCTTGCTGGCGCAGGCGCTCGAGCTGGTCTTCGGGGTCGTTGAGCTCGGTGTAGGCGTTGGCGAACTCATCGCCTCCGCCGAAGCACTCGAAGCGCTCGACGATGGAGGGGCTCCCCGGCTTGAGCTTGGCCAGGGGGGTGATGGCGGCGGGGTGGTCGAGCACGAAGTTCATGCCTTCGAGGCGGGGCAGGATCTTGCCGTCGAAGACGCGCTCGAAGACCTTGGCGCTGGGGGTGCCTTCGCCTGCCGGCACGCCGATGCGGTTGGCGAGGGCCAGCAGGGCTTTGCGGTCGAAGGAGATGCCTTGCAGCACGGATTCGATGGGCTCGCCGCAGGCTTCCTTCCAGAGCTCGGGCAGGGAGACGCGGTGGAAGGGGGGCTTCAAGCTGATGAGCTTGTCGTTGTACTCCACGGACTCCTTGCCGAGGGCCTGGGCGCAGGCCCACACGGTCTCTTCGAAGAGCTTGGCCATGCCGTGGTAGTCGGTGTAGGCCTGGTAGGCCTCGACGGTGGTGAACTCGGGGTTGTGCTTGGTGTCGATGCCTTCGTTGCGGAAGAGCCTTCCGAGCTCGAAGACCTTGTCCATGCCGCCGATGATGAGGCGCTTCAGGTGCAGCTCCGTGGCGATGCGCATGACCATGTCGCGGTCGAGCGCGTTGTGGTGGGTGGTAAAAGGCCTTGCAGAAGCCCCGCCCGCGGTGGGCAGGAGGATGGGGGTCTCGACTTCCACGAAACCCATGGACTCAAGGGTCCGGCGCACGGTGGAAACGATGATGGAACGCTGGCGGAAGACCTTGCGGGTCTCTTCGCTTGAGATGAGATCGAGGTGGCGGTGGCGGTAGCGGGTCTCCACGTCTTTCAAGCCGTGGAACTTCTCAGGCATGGGGCGGAGAGCCTTGGCCAAGAGGGTCACGGAAGTGGCGGCCACGGTGGGCTCGCCGGTCCTGGTCTTGAACATGGTGCCTGAGGCGCCGATGAAGTCGCCTGGGTGGAGGTCCTTCTTCACGATGAGGAAGAGGGCCTCGGGGAGGGCGTCTTTCTTGAAGTAGATCTGGACCTTGTCGGTGCCGTCCTGGATGGTGGCAAAGATGGATTTGCCCATGTCCCGGAGTTGGATGAGGCGGCCGGCGCAGGTGACCGGGGCGGGGTTGGAAGCGCCGATCTCAAGGGGCTTGCCGATGGCCTGGAGCTGGTCGCAGGCGTGGGTCTTCTCGAAGCGGGGGGGGAAGCAGTCCACGCCGCGGTCCCGGAGCTCCTTCAGCTTGGCTTTCTTGACTGCGAGGACATCCTCCAGGGAGCCGGAAAGGCCTGCAGGAGCGGGATTGGGTTCTGGGTTCATGGCGGGACATTGTATTCTTTCCGACGGGGTTAAGGCAAAGACCAGGGCTCCTTTGATATCATATGGTCCCGCCAATGAAAGACCTGACGAGCATCCGAGTGGAGGAGATCATGACCTCCCCGGTGGTCTCGGTGCCAGGGAGCCTGAGCCTGCGGGAGACCGCGGCCATCGTTGAGAAGCGGCGCATCAGTTGCGCTGTGGTGGAAGAAAACGGCGTGCCTGCGGGCATCGTCACGGAGCGGGACCTGGTGCGCAGCCTCGGCCGGGGCGTGGACCCTTCAGAGCCGGTCATCAATCACATCGGCAAGCCCCTGGTCTCGGTGGATGCTTCCATTCCGGTGAACCAAGTCCTGGCGGTCATGGGTGACTGCTCGATCCGGCACCTGCCTGTGATGTCCGAAGGCAAGGTGGTGGGCGTGGTCACTCAGACGAACATCATGCGGTTCTCTGAAGAGGTGCTCAAGAGCTACTCGGAGTCCTTGGAAGAGCAGGTCAAGGAGCAGACGGTGGAGCTGCGCAAGGCCGGGGAATTCAAGGACCACATCCTGGGCATGGCAGCGCATGACTTGCGCACGCCTTTGACGGTCATCACTTACTGGGCCGAGGTCCTGGAGTCGCTCGAGGACGGCGAGGAGATCGAGGGCGTGGACCGCAAGCACCTCCTGCGCACGATCGGGGCTCAGGCAGGGCAGATGAACAGGCTCATCACGGACCTGCTCGACATCGCGCGCGTGCAGAAGGGCAAGCTCGAACTGCGTCTGGCGCCTGTCAGTATCGAGGCAGTGGTGGCGCCCAGGCTGGATGTCTACGCTGCTTTAGCGCAGAAGAAGGGCATCGAACTGCGGCGGGAGCTGGCTGAGGGACTGCCTCAGGTCGAACTGGATGCCGAGCGCATCGGCACGGTGGTGGATAACCTGGTGAGCAACGCGGTCAAGTTCTCAAGGCCGGGGGATTCCATCGTGATCCGGGCTCAGGCTGTGAACGGCGGGGTCCGGCTCGAGGTGGAAGACACTGGGCAAGGCATCCGGCCTGAGGACATGCCGAAGCTCTTCACTGAGTTCGCCAAGCTTGAGACCAAGCCCACCGCCAATGAGGCGAGCACCGGCCTGGGCCTGGCCATCGTCAAGAAAGTGATCGAGCACCACGGGGGCAAGGTCCACGTCTCCAGCCGGTTGGGCAAGGGCTCGACCTTCGGCTTCACCCTGCCTCTAAAGAGGGACGCTGCGCTCCAGCGTCCTCAGCCCTCAGCGGTCTAAGGCCCATATGAGGCCTGGCGAGCTCCTGCGTCTCTATCTATCCCGTCTGAGGATGTTCAGCCGGAACATCCGGCTGCTCCTGCTGGGCGACCTGCTCATAGGCCTGGGCATGACCTTCTGGGGCCTGCTCTTCAACCTGTATTTGAAGCAGTTCGGCGCTGACATGGGCTTGGACGATGCCGGGACAGGCATGTTCATCGGCAAGACCACTGCCATCGCCCAGGTCGCTGCCGCTGTGTGCGCTTTGCCGGCAGGGTTCTTTGCGTCGCGCTGGGATCATCGCAGGGTCTTGATCGTGTCGCACCTCGTCTCCTTGGCTGCTTTCGTGGGAGCCATCATCAGCCATACGGTTTCAGGCATGCACTTCTTCCTCTTCCTGGGTGCTGGGACCTCGGTCTTCTTCTGGGTCGTGACCGGCCCATTCACCATGGAGAACACTTCCTCCGAAGAAAGGCCCTATGTGTTCACCCTGGCTTTCACCCTGAGGCTGGTAGGCAGCATCGCAGGCAACATCCTGGCCGGCCATGTGAAGGATTGGTCGGCTTTGGCCGGGCTCTCCGAGCTGACGGCTTATCGGACGGCCATCATCGCCGGGCTTGCGGTGAGCTTGCTCGGGGTCATCCCATTCCTGCTCATCCGGCCTCGCAAGCACGATGCTTGCGTGCAGGAAGAGGGCCTGACCTTGTCAGGCATCAGGGATTGGGATTGGCCCTACTTCGTCAGGGCGCTCCTGCCGGGCACGGTCTTGTCCATCGGAGCCGGGCTCATCGTGCAGTTCATGAACCTTTACCTTAAAGACTCGTTCCCAGGACTCTCAGATGCCAAGATCGGGTTCTACATGTCGCTTACAAGCGCCACCATGGTCTTCGGCATGCTCGCTGCGCCTCTCTTGGCTGAGAAGAAAGGCAAGGTCCGGACCATCGTGGGCACTCAGCTTGCGTCCTTGCCCTTCATGCTGGCCCTGGCTGTGACCACGGACCTGCGCATCGCAGTGGCTGCCATGCTGATCCGCGCCTCCTTGATGAACATGAGCGGACCGATCTCCAACACTCTGGTCATGGAGCTCTGCAGGAAGCGCGAGCAAGGGGTGCTCTCAGCGCTCTTCACCTTGAACTGGAACCTGTCCTGGGCGGGGTCAGCACTGGTGTTCGGCCACTTGCAGGGGAACTACAAGCTCATGTTCTTCGTGGCCATCGGCCTCTACATCGTCTCGACGACGCTCTACGGCATGCTCTTCCGAGGCGCAGAGGCTGAGCTCGATCGCAGAAAGAAGGCTGCTTTGGGCGGGCTTGAGGTCTTTGAGCCCAGGTAGTCAGACCGGGACTTCTTCCAGCTCGGTCGCGCGGCCGTCCCCGTCTTCCTTGGCTGTGAGGCGCTTTCTCAGGGACTTGAAGCTCCAGCCGGCAGCGAATGCCACGCAACCCACCAGGCACCAGGGCAAGGGAGCCCAATACGGGGCGAGGTGCTCGTTTCCGAGTCCTCCCAGGAGCACTCCCAGGCCTGAGCCGATGGCCTGCAGGATGCCGTGCACTCCGAGGTACCTGCCCTTGTGATGCTCAGGAGCGATATTGGCGGCCAGGGTGTGCTGGCCAGGCTGGACCAGGACCTCGCCCAAGGTCAGGACGAACACAGCCACAGCAGCAGCCGCGAAGGTGCCTGAGAACCCGACTCCAAGGTATCCGGCGCCATAGAGGATACAGCCCAGAGTCAGGCCGGAGGTCAAGCGCGCTGATTCCAAGCCCTTGGAAGCCCAGTACTGAAGGAGCACGACCACAGCCCCGTTGAGAGAGAAGAGAAGTCCGACCCTGCTCTCAGGCATGCCGAGGTAGCGCACGCAATGCAAGGAGAGGGCGACCACGAGCTGGCTCATGACCATGCCGATGAGCAAAGACGAGAGGCACAAGCGCGCAAAGCGTTTGTCAGACAGGGTTTCAAACGCTGCCTTAAAATCCATGCCCTCTTCGTGGTGCGAGCGCGGCGAGTCCTTGACCCCAAGCCCGATGGTCAAGGCTGAGCCTGCGAAAGCCAGGGCGGTGAATAGGAACATCATGGGATAGGAGGCCAGGGCCAGAGCTCCTCCGACGGCAGGGCCCAGGGCCCAGCCCAGGTTGCTGCCCATGCGCAGGAAACCATAGGCGCGCACCCTACGGTGGTACTCCGTGGTGTCAGCCACCCAGGAGCGGGCTGCTGGTGTGAACAGGCTTCCCAGGAACATGCCGAGCAGATGCAGGACCATGATCCAGATGTAGTGCTGCTCGGTCCAGATGATCCAGGCCATGAGCACCGTGGCAGCGGAACGGCCTGACAGGGAGATCAGCATGACTCTCTTGCGGCCCACCACATCGGACCACTCGCCTCCGATGCCGTGAGCCACTGCTGTGGAGAAGATGGAAAGCGAGAGGAATCCTCCTACCAGGCCGGCGTGCAGGCCGCGGTGCACGGTGAGATAGACCGCAAGAAAAGGGAACGAGAGGGCCGCTCCGGTCACGAGCAGGGACTCGGCCGCGACAAGGGTCCAGAAGCTAAGGGAGAAGCGGGCGCTCATGGCCTGGCCTTGAGCTTGAAGAAGAGCAAGAGGCACAGAGCCAAGGAGAGCACAGTCACCACCGCTCCTAGGCGCAGGGAGCCGGGAGCGTACTCGAGCCTGAGCTTGCGTCTGCCAGGAGGCAGGGGGATGGCGCGCACGACATGGTTTGCCGCCAGGACCTGGAAGGCCGCATGGTCGTCCATGGAGCGGGCCTTCCAACCAGGGCTGAACGCGTCTGTGACGACCAGGACTGCAGGAGCTGAGTTCTCGACGGAGAGGTCTAAGGTGTCCGTGGTCTCGGCCAGGACCGAGACCGAGTCCTCGAAGGCGCGCGCTGAAGAGGCTGCTGCGCCCGCTGGGAAGGGCTCGGTCTCAAGGATCACGGTCCTCCGGGGATCGAAGCCAGGCTGAAAGACGGCTCTGAGCGCTGGAAGGCCCTTGCTTAGCACGGCCCAGTCCTTGACCAGGAAGGCTTTAGGCAGACTGCCTGCTATCGGCGCCACTGAGCGGTCTCCTGCTTCGATGAGCACGGACCCAAGCCTCAGCATGGACATGGCAGGGTGGACCCTGGAGAAAGAGAGGTACGGAGTCCCAGCCTCAGGAGGCTTGCCTTGGCACGCTGCCATGAACTCAGCGTAGCGCTTGGAAAGAAGGGGATCATGGCCCCAGAGATTGAGCGAGCCCCAGGCCATGCCTGAGTTGGCGTGCCCTAGGTCCCAGTGGAGGAGCCGGGACTTGGACGCGGACTTCCGCACTGCTTCCTGCCAGGGAGGAGGGCAGTCGAGCTTGCTGCTCATCACGCTGCGCGAGGAGAAGCCGAAGTACGCGAGCTCTCCTGCTGTAAGCGCAAGAAAACCCCAACGGCTCAAAGACGGGAACTTGCCGCGCACAGCAGGAAGGATGAGCAGGGCGAATGCTCCGAGCTTGGCTGCTGCGGCGAGGAAGCTCCAGCCTGCAAAGGAAGCGCTCTGAGCAAGAAAGCCTGGGTCGAGCATGGTGCTCGCAGGCAGATCAGCGACCCCTGTCGCATCCAGGCGCTCCAGCAGGGATTTCCAGGCCGAAGCTCCGACAGAGGTATTCGCGAGCAGAAGGCCGGATGCTCCTAGGAGGAGCACGCAGAAGCCTGCCGCCGGCCAGAACGCCGTCCCAAGCCCGCGTTGGGAGTGCTGCCTCAAGCGCTCAGCTCCGAGTCCAGCCAGCACGCTGATGAAGAGGATGGCGAGGAAGGAGAACTTCGCGGTCCCTCGGAACGCTGAGAACATGGGGACAGTGTGATAAAGGAGTGAGTAGAGCGGGGTGGCAGGGCCGAGTGCCAGCACCAGGCACAGGAAAGCCAAGCCTGCCAGGATGCGGGGCCTTGGACCGTTCTCCTTGGCCAGGGACAGGAGCGCCAGCAGGAGCGTGCCGATGCCTGCGAAGCTGCAGGTCTCCCAGAGGTACCAGCGGCCGAAGTAAGGCAGGTTGTGGAGGTCGCCCAGGAAAGAGGGGCAGAGGAGAGTCAGCAGGTTCTCGGGAGGCAGGCTCACCTGGGAGGCGAAAGCCAGGGGAACTCCTCCTGTGCGCGCTGATTCGCGGGCGGTTTCCAGGCCAGGGATAAGCTGGACCGCTGCCAGGCCCAGGCCGAGGCTGAAGATCGCGGCCACGCCCAGGGCCAAGCTGCCGGGCTGTTTGGGCCGGGCCCGCCAGAGCCTCAAGGCTCCGTAGAGACAGCAGACCGGAAGGGTGTAATAGACGTACTGCGGGTTGCCTGCCAGGACCATGAGGCACAGGGCCGCGGCTCCGAGGAGGAGCCAGCCCTTCTTTCTTTCGTCGAGCCATGCGTCCAGGCTGAGGAAGAGGAGCGGGGTCCAGGCCATGGTCCCCACCTGGGAGAGGTGCCCTGCTCCGACGTGCAGGAAGAACGGGCCTGAGAACATGTAGGCCAAGCCTGCCAGGACCGAGCCGGGCTTTCCAGCTCCCAGGCGGCTCGCCCACCACCAGGCAAAGAGTCCTGCAAGGAACACGTGGGCCGCTGACCAGATGCTTATGCCAAGCCCGACAGGCAGGAAAGCGTGCAGCCAAGTGAGGGGATAGAAGAGGGCTGATTGGAAGCCTCCCACAAAGCTCGAGCCTGAGAAGATGTGCGGGTTCCAGAGGGGCAGGCGGCCTGCTGAGAGCTCACGGCCGGTGAAGTCGCGCCAAGCCAGGAACTGGATGGAGAGGTCCGTGCCTGGCCGCCCCGGCGCCAGGGCCCCGCCGGAGCCGAGGACATCCGCGAACACGACCAGCGCCAGGCCCAGGAGAGCGGCCGGGCCGGCCAGGCGGCGCAGGGTCGGACCGGGGAAGCCCATGGGGGCTCAGACCTCCTTGTCGATGACGATGTGGACCCTCTTCTCTCCCGGGAAGACGAGGTCCTTGGCCGCGCCCCTGAGGTCGCCGGGCCTGGGAGCGCCCGCAGTGCCGTGGCTGTTCATCTCGACCTCCAGGAGCAGGGAGTCCTGGAAGCGCGAGTGGGGCACGATGAGGTCGGCGTTCCTAAGCTGGAAGGAGGCGGGGAACTGCGGGTTGACGATGCGCTGCATGGCCACAGGCACCCCGCCCCGGTTCTTGGCGATGACGAAGAGGGTGACCGAGCCTTGGGGAAGGCGGCGCTGGAGGTGGGCCGCCACGGTGATGGTGCCCGATACGCGGAACTCGCGGTGGGTCCACATCAGGACCACGGCGCCGAGGACCGCGGCCGAGCCCAGGACGAATAGGATGAGGAGGGCCCTTCTCATCCCCTGCTACTTGGGTGAGGAGCCTTTGTTCGCGCGCTTGGCGATGATGCCGGCGATGAGCTCCCGGAGGGTCTTGGGGTCGAAGGGCTTCTGGAGGTAGGCCGCGACATTGGGGGCCACCTCGAAGAGGTCGCGCATCTTCTGTCCCTTGGCCGTCAGCACCACGACCGGGATGTTCTTGGCGTTGGGGTCGGCCTGGAGCCGGGTGTTGAGGGCGTAGCCGTCCATCACGGGCATCATGATGTCGAGGACGATGAGGTCCGGGAGCGGGGTGCCGGGCCTGGGCGGGTCGATGCCCAGGCGCTCGAGCGCGACCTGGCCGTTCGAGGCCTCGGTGATGGCGAAGCCCTCCTTCTCGAGCACGACCCTCAGCAGGGTCGCGATCTCGGGCTCGTCGTCGACGATGAGGATGGCGGCCATGGGTCAGGCCTTCTTGCCGGCGGTCGCGGCCACGGTGTCGCGCAGGGATTTGGGGTCGAAGGGCTTGTCCACGAAGCCGCGGACATTGGGGCAGTCCTTGAAGGTGTCGCGGGCCGTGCCCCTGGCCGTGAGGACCAGGACCGGGATCTTGCCGGCTTCGGGGTGCTGGGAGAGCTTCAGGCAGGCGGTGTGGCCGTCCATCATGGGCATGAGCATGTCCATGAGGATGAGGTCCGGCATGGGATGGGAGCCGGACCCGGGCAGCACCCCGGCTTCCTGGAGAGCCTCCACTCCGTTGCAGGCCGTGCGGACGTTGTGACCCTCCTTGACCAGGACGAACTGGATGAGGGTGACGATGTCTTTTTCGTCGTCGACGAGCAGGATGTTCGCCATGCGGTCTGGACCGGGCGTTATGTTAACAAACCGGGGGCGGGGCTTGGAAGCGGAAAATTATCGGCGCAGCCGCGCGGACTCGATTTGCCATTCCCGAGGGGGGAGCCCATTTTATAGAATCCTCGGACTATGGCAGTGGAAAAGACCCTCATCCTCATCAAACCTGACG
Organism: Elusimicrobiota bacterium; assembly: GCA_016218545.1. Taxonomy (GTDB): domain Bacteria; phylum Elusimicrobiota; class Elusimicrobia; order UBA1565; family UBA9628; genus JACQWX01. Next base: position 273,601 of record JACRDQ010000036.1, on the reverse strand, counting down.
GCATGCACCGCAAGCTCACGGGACTCGTCATCGACCGGCTCGATGCGGCGGGCCTCGACCTGGTCGGCACGAAGATGGTCAGCGTGACGGAGAAGCTCGCCCGCGAGCACTACAAGTCGCACGAGGGCAAGCCCTTCTTCCCGAACCTGATCAAGTACATCCGCGGCGAGTTCCACGGGTTCAAGGACCACCGGGTCCTGGCCCTGGTCTACCGCGGCGAGAACGCCATCGGCAAGGCCAGGGCCGTGGCAGGCGCCACCAACCCGGAGCACGCGGCTCCCGGGACCATCCGCGGCTCCTTCGGCAGGATCTCGACCGCCGGCCAGTTCGAGAACGTGGTCCACGCGTCCTCCGACGAGGCGGATGCCGAGCGCGAGGTGAACCTCTGGTTCAAGCCGGACGAGCTCCTTAAAGGTTAGGCCCCGGCCATGACGCTCCTCCTGGCGGTCCTGCTGGCCGGGTCCTGGGCCTGGGCCGGGACGCCTCCTGCCCCGGCCAAGACTCCGGCCAAGCCCGCGGCTGCGCCCGTGCGCAAGACCAAGCCCCTGCCCGGGATCGTGGTGGAACTCCGCACGCGCGACGGGTGGCCGATCAAGGCCAAGTACGCGCCTGCCAAGGACGAGCGCCTGACCTTCCTCCTGCTCCACGCCAAGGGCCGCAGGATGGAGGATTGGGCCGACCTGGGCCGGGCCCTGGCCAATTGGGGCTACGGTTACCTGGCCCCGGACTTCCGCGGCCACGGCCTGAGCGTGAACTCCCCCGAGGGGCAGAAGGTCACTTGGCGGGACTTCAGGATCACCAAGACCTACAACGAGTTCGCCAACATGCTCCTGGACGCCGAGGCCTCGGTGGCCTACCTGACCAGCCAGGGCGTGCCTGAGGAGGACATCGGCGTCATCGGAGCGGAGGTCGGGGCGAGCATCGGGCTGAAATTCGCGGCCGTGCACCCCAAGACCCCGATGATCATCATGCTCTCCCCGGGGCTGCGCTACCAGGAGGTACTCACGGTCAATGCCATGAGGACCTACAAGGACCGGCCGGTACTCATGGTCTACTCCGAGGGCGACAAGAAGACCGCGGCCGAGACCCTGCTCATGTCCAACATCGCCAGGCGCGCGACGGGCGAGGCCAACACCACGGTCCACGTCATCTTCGGCAGGAGCGAGCGCGGGGCCAAGATGATCAACCCTGCCTTGAGCCGCAAGATCATCGACTGGATCGCCGAGCCGGTCCAAGCCCTCGGCAATGTCGGGATCGTGTCCCTGGACTCCGCTGCGGCGCCGGGCGCCCCTGCGCCCGGGCCGGAGAGCTCCCCGGAGGAGGGCTCTCCGTATCCGGAGGCAGCCGACGACCTGACCCTGCCGGAGGCGCCATGAAGCTCCCTTCAGCGAGCATCTACGCCCAACTGCCGACCGAGCGGGCCAACCCTCGGGTCCGGGGCTTGGACCGCATGAGCGTCATCAAGGTCGTGCGCGCCATCGCCAGGGAGGACCTCCGCGTGGCCGTGGCCGTGGGCCGGCAATCCCCTGCCATCGCCAAGGCGGCCGAGGCGGCGGCGCGCTCCCTGGCCAAGGGCGGGAGCCTGGTGCTGGTGGGCGCGGGCACGAGCGGCCGCATCGCGGTCATGGAAGCTGCCGAGTGTCCGCCCACTTTCAACACCAAGCCCTCCCAAATCCGGGCGGTCATGGCCGGGGGCCGGCCCTCGGTGTTCCGGTCCAAGGAGGGCGCCGAGGACGACCCGAAGGCGGGCCGCCGCGTGGGAGCGGGCCTCCGCAAGGAAGACCTGCTCATCGGCGTGGCAGCCTCGGGCATCACGGCCTTCGTGCGCTCCGCGCTCAAGGCCGCGTCGGCCAAAGGCTGCGTCACGGTCCTGGTCACCTCCAACGGCAGGCCGCCGGGCAAGCCCGCGTCCATCGTCATCGCTCCGGACGTGGGGCCCGAGGTCGTGGCGGGATCCACGCGCTTGAAGAGCGGGACCGCGGCCAAGCTCGTGCTCAACACGCTGACCACGGCCGCCATGGTGCGGCTGGGCAAGGTCTACGACCGCTGGATGGTGGACCTGCGGCCCACCTCCTACAAGCTCAGGCTCCGCGGGGTGCGGATCACCGCCCTGCTGGGCCGCGTGGGCCCCAAGGAGGCCGAGGAGCTCTTCGACGCCTCAGGCGGCAGCGTGAAGACCGCCATCGTGATGGCCAGGCTCTCCTGCGGCGCGCGCAAGGCGCGCTCGGTTCTCAAGGCCGCGGGAGGAGCCCTGCGCCGCGCCCTCGGAGAGCGCCAGTGAAGCTCTCCTGTCCCAGGTGCGGACAGGAGGTGGCGGCCGAGGACATCAACATCCAGTCCGCGGTGGCCAAGTGCGGCCGCTGCGCCGAGGTCTTCGGCTTCGCCGACCAGGTGGCCGGAGCCAGGGACGCCTCGGACATTCCGGCCAAGTCGCCGGTGGACATGCCCAAGGGCGTGTCCGTGGAACGCGACGCGGTCTCCATGACCATCGTGCGCTCCTGGTTCCACCCGGTCCTGTTCTTCCTCATCCTCTTCTGCGTGGCCTGGGACTCCTTCCTGGTCTTCTGGTACACCGCGGCCCTGGGCGGCAGGGGCCCTTCAGGCGGCGGCCGCCTCATCATGATGATCTTCCCCGTCGGCCACGTGGCCGTGGGCCTGGGCCTGACCTACTACGTCCTCTGCGGCTTCCTCAACAAGACGAGGATACGGGTCTCGCGCTCGGAGCTCACGGTCCGGCACGCGCCCCTGCCGTGGCGCGGGGAGAAGACCCTCTCCTCGCATGAGGTGGACCAGCTCTTCTGCGAGGAGAAGGTCACGCGCGGCAAGAACGGGCCGAGCACGAGCTACCACGTGGGCGCGGTCATGCGCGACGGCAAGCGCCTGGACCTGCTCGCGGGCCTCCAGTCGTCGGAGCAGGCGCGCTTCATCGAGCAGGAAGTCGAGCGCTGCCTCGGGATCAAGGACCGGCCGGTGAGCGGCGAGATGAGGGGAGCCTGAATGGACCTCTCCTGGGGCCTGGCCCTCGCGGTCCTGGTCGTGGCCATGGCCGTGGTCTTCGACTACGTCAACGGCTTCCACGACGCGGCGAACGTGGTGGCCACCATGGTCTCGACGAGGGCCTTCCAGCCTGAGACCGCGCTGGTGGTCTCGGCCCTGGCCGAGTTCGTGGGCCCCTTCCTGTTCGGCACCGCGGTGGCCAAGACCATCGGCTCCGGCATCATCGACCCGGCCGCTGCCACGACCGGCGTGGTGGTGGCCGCCCTGGCGGGCGCCATCGCCTGGGACATCGCGACCTGGTATCTCGGCCTGCCCTCGTCCTCGAGCCACGCCCTGGTGGGAGGCCTGGGCGGCGCGGTCCTGGTGGGCTTCGGCCCCTCGCACATCAACGGCCACGGGTTCATCCTGGTGCTCATCGTCCTGTGCGTCTCGCCCCTGATCGGCGCGTTCGCGGGCTAATGGTTCCAGCTCATCCTCAACCGGCTCTCGCGCGGGTTCACGCCCAGGGCCAACGAAGGCTACAAGAAGCTCCAACTGGTCTCGGCCATCACCCTGGCCCTGTCCCACGGCACCAATGACGCGCAGAAGTCCATGGGCGTGATCACCATGGCCCTGGTCTCCCTGGGCTACCTGGGCTCCTTCGCGGTGCCCTGGTGGGTGGTCCTGCTGTGCGCGGCCGCGATCTCGCTCGGCACCGCTTCCGGCGGCTGGCGCATCATCAAGACCGTGGGAAGCTCGATCTACAAGTTGAAGCCCGTCAACGGGTTCGCGGCCCAGACCGCGTCGGCCGGGGTCATCATGGGCGCGGCCGTGCTCGGATGGCCGGTCTCCACGACCCATGTGGTGTCGTCCTCCATCACCGGGGTGGGGAGCGCCGAGCGCGTCAAGGCCGTGCGCTGGACCACGGCCTTCGACATCGCCCTGGCGTGGATCATCACCATCCCGGCATCGGCGCTGGTCGCGGCGGCCGCGTATCTGGCGGGGAACTTCATCCTAAGGCTGGTCAGGGGGTTCTGATGGCGCTCAGGGACATCTTCTTCCCTCCCAAGAGGGATTTCGTCAAGATGCTGCACGAGCAGGCGAAGAAGACCTCGGACGGCATGGTGGCCCTCCTCGACTACCTCGCAGACCCCACCCACGAGAAGGGCAAGCGGGTCGAGCAGCTCGAGGGCGAGGCGGACGAGATGCGGCGCATCCTCATCGAGGAGCTCAACCTCTCCTTCATCACGCCCTTCGATCGGGAGGACATCAACGCCCTTTCCCGCGACATCGACGACATGCTCGACTACGCCAAGTCCACGGTGGAGGAGATGGTGCTCTTCGAGGTCAAGCCCACGGAGCACCTCCAGCGCATGAGCGAGGGCCTGGCCGACGCCGCCAAGGAGATCGCCGCAGCCATCCCGATGATGATGTCGCACCCCGGCGTCTGCACCCAGCACGTCATCCGCGCCAAGAAGTCCGAGAACTTCGTGGAGCACCGCTACCGCGAGGCCCTGGTGGACCTCTTCAAGTCCAAGGACGTGGTCTACATCCTCAAGATGCGCGAGATCTGCAGGCACCTCTCCAATGCCGCGGACCGCGGGGACGAGGCAGCGGACATCATCAGCGATATCGTCGTGAAGATGACCTGACTTACTTCGGGAACACCACTGCCCGGACCTCGTCGCGCGAGAGGCTCAAGACCCCTGAAGAGAGCTTGAAGTGGAGCTTCTTGCCCGCGGCCGAGGCCAGCCTTCCGCGCGCCATGGTGCCGTCGGCCTTGACGATGAGGGGGAGCTTGCCCTGGGAGGCGGCTGTGCGCAGGTCCTCCGCGTCCGCGTCCACCTCGGAGCCCGCGAGGATCACGGCGCGGATGCGGTCCTGCCTGACGCCGGTCACGCCCTGGTCGGACTTGAGCACGATCTTGGCAGGGGTCGCGGCCGTGATGGTGCCGTCGAGGCGGCTGCCGTCCCAGAGGAAGAGCATGTCGCTGGCAGCAGGTCCCGCGGGAGCCTTGGCGGGAGCCGGCGCCTTCGCTGCCGCTGCAGGGGCTTCCACGACCACTGAGGCTGCGAGCTTCTCGTAGGCCTGGCCGAGCTGCCGGTGCAGGCTCGCCTGCTCAGGCCCGGCGGAGGCGGACGCGAGCTTGAGCTCGAGCCCGTCTGCGTCCTTGCGGAGCTTCACTTTTTCGGGCTTTCCCTTGTCCTTATCCTCGTCCTGGCCGTGGGCCTTGTCCTTGCCCTGGTCATCGGCCTTAACCTGTCCCTTGGCCATGGCCTTGCCTGGCCGGCCCCTGCCGCGCTGGAGCTCGTAGATGCCGTAGCCGAGCCCGCCCAAGGCGAGCAGGCCGAGGAGCTTGGTGCCCCAGCCGGTCTCCTGGAGGCTCCCGGGGTCCACGCCGAGGTCGGCAGACGAGCCCCGGCTGACGCGCTCGAGGTCGGTCTTGGCCGCGTCGCCCGCGGAGCGGTACTCGAGGGCGGCGAGGGTCGCGTAGGTGCCCTTGAGCACGGCGTCGCGGGAAGCGGGCAGGGAGGCGGCCGGCGAGCCCGCAGGCAGGGCTCCGACCACCTGGCCGTACTCCTCGTCCGTCACGGACTCGAGCAGGCCAGCCAGGACCTTGAGCCTCTGGCCGCGTACCGCGGCGCGGTTGCCTGCCTCGTCGGCTTTGAGGGCTTCGGCTGCCAGATCCTCGTAGGCCGAGCCCTGCTGGAAGTGCTGTTCCGCGGACTTGGCAGGGGAGATGGACGCTGAGGCCTCCTCCTGGGAGGCCTCGGGCCCGTCCGTGCTGCCCTTGCCCTTCCAGCCGCGCGCCATGTAGTTCTCGCCGCCGTTGAGCCAGTAGTTGAGGACGGCGTTGCCGAGGAACTTGAAGACGTCCGCTGCCAGGCCGGTGTCCTGGAGGGTCTCGGGGTCTACGACCAGAGACTTCGCCCCGCTCCGGGACACGCGCTCGTAAGCCGCGGCATAATCCTTGGACGCGCCTTCGGGCGCGGTCTTGACCGCTTGCCGGTACTCGAGCGCGGCCAGGGTCGTGTACGCGCTGTTGAGGGCTTTGTTCCTGGAGGCGAGCATGCTCGAGCCGGAGGCCTTGGGGGCTGAGGCCAGGGCCTGAGTGTACTCCTCGTCCGTGACCGAATTGAGCAGGTCCGCGAGCTTCTGGAGCCGGTCCTGCTTGAGGGCCAGGCGCTCGGCCTCCGCGTCGGACCCGGCAGGAGCCTGGGAGAGGCGCTCGAAGAGGGCTCCCCGCTGATAGTGGAGCTCGGCCTTCTTGGACGGGTCGAGCTCGGCGCTGGCTAGCTGGGTGTCGAGCCCTGCCAGGGTCTCGTCATCATTGGCCGTCCCGATGGACCGGCCCACATAGGTCTTCCCGCCGCTGACCCAGTAATTGAGGACCGCGTTGGCCACCCACTTGAGGACCTCGATCTCAGCCCCGGTCTCCTGGAGGCCGTCAGGCTTGGCGGACACCCGGGTGTAGGCCTCGGAGTAGCGGGAAGAGGCTGCCTCAGGCGAGGTCTGGCTGGCCTGCTGGTACTCGAGGCCGGCCAGGGTCTTGTAGGCGGAGCCCAGGGCTTCGGTCCTGGAGGCGAACTGGGGGGCGGAGGAGCCTGCGGGCTGATCCTTGAGCGCGGCCTCGTACTCCTCGTCCGTGAGGGACTTGAGGAGCTCCACGAGCTTGGTCAGGCGCTCCTGGCGCTCCGCGGCGGTCTCAGCTGCCGGGGCTGAAGCAGAGGGCGCTCCTTGCGCCGCCCAGAGAGCGGGCTCGAGGGTCAGGATGAGGGAGAGGGCTGCTGCGAGTGTTCGGACCATGTGGTGCCTCCGGAGGGGGTGGACCCCTTGCTCCTCAATTATAGCTAATGCGCCGGCATCAGGGGCCTTGCTTCCAACTGTCGGCGGCTGCAGTCCGAGCCTCCCGGCCCAGCCTCCTGCATGGTATGATAGGGTCCGCCATGGATGAGCCTGTGTATGAGATGCTCTGGGACTGCGAGTTCTGCTCCACCCGCAAGCTCCTGGGCAAGACCCACCGCTATTGCCCGAACTGCGGGGCTCCCCAGAACCCGGCCAAGCGCTACTTCCCTACCGAGGAGGAGAAGATCGCGGTCGAGGAGCACGAGTACCACGGCGCCGACCGCTTGTGCGTGGCCTGCAGGACAGCCAACCACGCCAAGACCAAGTTCTGCGTGGGCTGCGGCGGCCCCATGGAAGGAGCCAAGTCCGTGGCCCTGGTCAGCGGCGGGGGGCCCGAGGGCCCGGACCGTGCCGCCATGGCCGAGGTCAAGGAGTGGGAGAAGCGCGAGCACGCGGGCAAGCTCAAGCTCGCGGCCAAGGCCGGAGCCGGGCTCCTCGTCTTGGCCGCTCTCGTCCTGCTGGGCTTGAGGCTCTCCTCCAAGGAGGTGGAGCTCTCCGTCAACGGCCACCACTGGGAGCGCGAGATCGAGGTCGAGTCCTTCCGCACCATGAAGGAGACCTCATGGTGCGATTCCATGCCCCTGGACGCCTACGACGTGCTCCGCACCAGGGAGGTCCGCTCGCACGAGTCCGTGCCGGACGGAGAGGACTGCAAGACCGTGCGCAAGGACCGGGGGGACGGCACCTTCTCCGAGGAGGAGCAGTGCGCGCCCCGCTACCGCCAGGAGCCGGTCTACGACCACCGCTGCCGCTACTCCGTGGACCGCTGGGCCAGGGCGCGCTCCGAGAACGCCCGGGGCGGGCTCTCGGATCCGCCGGCCTGGCCCAAGGTGCGTTTGAAGCGCGAGGGCGCCTGCGAGGGCTGCGAGCGGGAGGGCGCCAGAAAGGAGCGCTTCACCGTGGCCTTCGACGACAAGGGCAAGACCCGAACCTGCCTTTTTGGCGAGGACCGCTGGCGCTCCATGGCCCCGGGCTCCAAGTGGAAGGGCAAGGTCAACCGCCTGACAGGCCTGGATTGCTCCGGTCTCACCAGCCTGCCCTAGGCCTTTTGCTGAGAGCTCCTTGGGCCTTCGGACCGTGGTTCTGGAAGGCCGCGGATGCTACCATGGGTGCATGAGATTCCAGAAGACCGTTGCCATCTTTGCCGCGGTCCTTTGCCTGTCCGTCCCCGCCTTCTCCGCCGCTCCCAGTTTCTCCTTGGACGCGCTCAAGGGCCTGGCAGGCAGCGACGAGTTCGGCATGCCCGACACCCAGCCCACGTCAGGCTGGCAGGAGCTCGTCATCAAGGTCGCCAAGAACGGGACCTTCACTCCCGGAGCCGAGGACATCCCTTCCACCCTGGGCTTGAAGAAGATCACGGGCGCTGAGAACGCCACGCATCAGTCCGAGTACATCAACCTCTGGGGTTTTGTGGACGAGAGCGGGACCTTCGCCGCGTTCATGGCCACCCTGGTCTCGGAGAAGTGGACGCTCAAGGGCGAGGTCTGGACCGTGGAGCAGAGGATGCACATCCTCGACATGGCGGGCGATCCCCAGCGCGCCACCAAGGCCGTGATCGTGGAGAAGACCGACGGCCAGGTCCTGGACTACAAGTCCGAGCCCGCCGAGGTGGGAGACGCGGACGTGGCCGCGCATCGCAACGCGGTCCTGGACATGTGGAAGGCGTTCAAGCCGGCGGCCAAGTAGCGCTTAGCCGGGCTTACTGGAAGAAGAAGATGTCGGCCGCGAACTTGCGGTAGGAGCCGGGCTCGAGCTCCGAGACCTTGGCCTCGATGAACCTGCCGCCCTGTCCGGCGATGAACTTCTTGAACTCCTCCACCTTGGTCTTGATCTCGTCCGGGGTGTTCCCGGTCCGGTAGACCAGGCCGACCTCGGGCCCGATGTAGACCGTGAGGAAGTCCTCTTTCTGCTGGAGGACCTTGAGCCCTGCGCGCTCGAGCACGGCCCTGTCAGCCCCCTCCTTCTTGAGGACGCGCACCTGGACCTCGTGCTCGGGCTTGTCAGCCTTGGCCGTCGCGTAGTAGAAGGCGTAGGTGGGCAGGATGTACTCGTTGTCCACGAGGAACGCGGCGAAGGGGGCCAGACCCGCGTCCTCGAGGCCCTTGTCGACGACCGCCATGCTGGCCAGCCGGTCCGCCTCGTCCTTGGGCTTGAACTGGAGGGGGTCGGCCAGGAACTCGCGGACCATCATGCCGTCGCGGCCTGAATAGGGAAGGACCGTGATGCCCGCTTCCGAGGAGGGCTGGCCGAGCTTGAAGCCCGCGCCTGCGAGGATGGGCGTCCACATGGACACGAAGGCGTCGGCCTCAGCCTGCGTCTTGGCGTAAGAGAACACGACCTCCTTGCCGGTCTGGGCCAGCAGGTGCAGATCCTTGATGCGGCCTGCGGCCGCCTGTCCGAAGACCGGGACCGCCTCGGGCCGGACCGGGACGGACAAGGAAAGGGTCTTGAGCTCCCGGACCCCGGAGTAGGAGAACTCAGTGGAGCCGACGGGGCCTTGGCCCGCGAAGGAGAGGGCGGCGGCGGCCGCGAGGATGGAGACGAGGCTCGTCATGACGGTATTCCTCCTGACTAGGGACAGTATATCATGGAATATGCTTGAATCAGCCCGTGGAGAAAATAGCCCCTGACGTCACGAAACTGGTCGGCCGCACCCCGCTCGTCGCCCTGGGAAAGCTCGGCAAGGGCCTGCCCGGCAGGCTCGTGGCCAAGCTCGAGTCCGGAAACCCCTGCTGGTCGGTCAAGGACCGCATCGGCCTGTCCATGATCGAGGCTGCCGAGGCCGCGGGACTCATCAAGCCGGACACGGTCCTGCTTGAGCCCACGAGCGGTAACACGGGCATCGCGCTCGCCTTCGTGGCCGCGGTGCGGGGCTACAAGCTCGTCTTGACCATGCCGGACACCATGAGCGTGGAGCGCCGCAAGCTCCTCAAGGCCCTGGGCGCGGAGCTCGTGCTCACCCCGGGAGCCGAGGGCATGAAGGGAGCCCTATCCAAGGCCGCTTCCATGGCCGCGGCGGACCCGAAGTGCCTCGTGCTCCAGCAGTTCGAGAACCCGGCCAACCCGGAGGTCCATCGCCGCACCACGGCCAAGGAGGTCTGGGAGGACACGGACGGCAAGGTGGACGTGTTCGTGGCCGGCGTGGGCACGGGCGGCACGATCACGGGCGTGGGCGAGGTCTTGAAGAAGCTCAAGCCCAAGGTGCGCATCGTGGCGGTCGAGCCCGCGGATTCCCCGGTGCTCTCCGGAGGCAAGCCGGGACCGCACAAGATCCAGGGCATCGGCGCGGGCTTCATCCCCAAGGTCCTCAACCGCGGGGTCATCGACGAGGTCGTCACGATCAGACACGAGGACGCGGGCGTTTGCGCGCGCAAGCTGGCCAAGGAGGAGGGCATCCTGGCCGGCATCTCCTCGGGCGCGGCCCTGTGGGCGGCGATGCAGGAGGCCGCCAAGCCCGAGCACGCGGGCAAGACCGTGGTCGTGCTCCTGCCGGATACCGGGGAGCGCTACCTGAGCACCTGGCTGTGGGAGGAGGGAGCATGAAGGCGAAAATGGACGCGGGCCTGGAGAAGGTCGTCAAGGCGCTCAGCGCGCACCCTGATGAGTCCATCAGCCCCTTGAAGCGCAGGATGGTCTCGGAGCCCCTGCCGTCGAGGCAGGCGGTCATCGAGGCCGCCGAGACCCTGCGCTCGGCGCTCTTCCCCGGCTACTACGGGGCCAGCGAGTTCTCCCCGGCGGCCACGCCGCACGCCATCGGCACGATGGTGGACCACGCCCGCCGCATCCTCTCGGAGCAGATCCTGCGGGCTTTCTGCTTCTTCTGCCGGCGCGAGCGCTCCTCCTGCTCGGCCTGCCGCTACCGCGCGGGGCGCCACGCCCGACTCTTCATCGAGAGCCTGCCCCGCGTGCAGGAGCTGCTGATGACGGACGTGAGGGCCGCCTACGAGGGCGACCCGGCCGCCACCTGCCCGGCCGAGACCGTGCTCTGCTACCCCGGGATCTTCGCGATCACCTATCAAAGGCTCGCGCACGAGCTCTACCGGCTGGAGGTGCCGCTCCTGCCGCGCATCATCACGGAGCACGCTCACAGCGTGACCGGCATCGACATCCATCCCGGGGCCTCCATCGGCAGGAACTTCTTCATCGACCACGGCACCGGGGTCGTCATCGGCGAGACCACGACCATCGGCAGCGGGGTGCGCATCTACCAGGGCGTGACCCTGGGCGCCAAGAGCTTCCCGCTCGACAAGCACGGCAACCCCATCAAGGGCGTGAAGCGCCACCCAGACGTCGAGGACGACGTCGTCATCTACGCCGGGGCGACCATCCTCGGGACGGTGCGCATCGGCCGGGGCTCGGTCATCGGGGGCAACGTGTGGCTCACCCGGTCCACGCCTCCGAACAGCCGGGTCTCCCAGCAGACCGCAGACAAGGTCTGATGTCCCTGGACTACGACCTCTACGCGGGCGAGAGCCTGTCGGAGAAGGACTTCCTAGGCGTCATCCGCCACCGCATGGGCTTCAAGCTCAAGGGCCGGGAGTTTTCGGCCCCGGGCCTGACCGGCGTGGTCTTCGAGACGGACGCGGTCCGCAACGCCATCCTGGAGGAGGACCTCCGCATGCGCATGGGCTGGTGCGCGGCCATGAGGATCGACCTCTCGGCCTACGACCCCGAGAAGGGCCACCTCGGCATCGAGACCGCGGCCAGGCTCGCCCTGCACCTGTGCAAGCAGGGGGCCTTCGACGTCCTGCTCCTCTTCAACGGCGAGACCCCGTTCCTCATCCGCCGCAGGGGCAAGCTCCATCTCCAGCGGAGCTTCTGGTCCGCCCTGGACCGGCTGTCCTTGGTGGACGTGCCCTACAAGCTCGAAGACCTTCCGGCGCTCTAGGGGACGCTGCGCGAAGTCAATATGAGGCCCAGGCCTTGCCCTTGGAGTCCGTGTGGGTGCAGTCGATGAAGATCCGTCCCCGATCCGCATCGGACGGATCGCTGACGTAGCCCCACCCGCCGGTGTCGCCGGGGGTCCTCGAACGGTAGAGCGTGACGGTGTTCGAGGGCGCGTGCGGGAGACCTTCGAGCGTGGGGATGACGGCAAGGTACTTCCCATCGACCAGCAGAGTCTCGGGGGAAGCCGGGTGGGCACCGCCCTGGTCGCCTTGATAGACGGACAATGCGTGGCGGATGGCTCCGAGCTTCCCGCGGTTGGGATGCCCCTGGGACCTGCGTCCGGCGATCGAATCCTGATGCCTCGGGACGGCAAGTCCGATGATGATCGCCAGTCCCGCCAAGACGATGAGCACGGCGATCAGGCTCCAGGGCCTCCGTGGCGGAGCCCTCTCCCGAACGGGTCGGGCGGGGGGCTCTTGTGACGCCGGTCTCGCCGTCGCCCGCGGTCTGCCGTCAGCGGCCTCCTCGCCGCCCTCGGACAGCATCGCGCAGACAAGCCTGCCGAGATAAAGGAACGGCAGGGCGAAGATGCAGGCGCAGGCGCACATGAACGGCCAAGAAACCAGCGCGCCGACCATCGCGAAAGCGTTCGCCGGAGAGTCCTCCGTCTGGACGCCGCTGATCATCCCCCCGATGATGAGGGAGCCCGCGACGAAGCCGAGCCAGACAGAGCCGCGTGTCGCGAAGGCATAGGCCAGCCTGCCTTCCGGTCGCGATCTGTACAGCGGATGGAGGACGCATCCCGCCGCGACCGCCGCCGCCCAGAGGACCAGGATGAGCATGTCTTAGGGCCGGCTACTTCCCCTCGAGAGAGCGGTTCAGCTCGGACCACGCGTCGCCGAAGTAGGTGTTCGGCTTCGGCTGGGGGAGCATCTCCCGGATGAAAGGGCGGAAGGGCTCGACCGCCTGGTCTCCGGCCGCGAGCCTGAGGGCGCTGATCAGGTGATGCGCGTTGGGCGCCTTCAACTCCCTCTGACGCGCGATCCACCGGCGCAGGTGGGACACGCAAGCTGCGGGCAGCGGCTGGATCCGGGCCAGCGCGGCGCGGATGGCTTCGGCTTCCTCAAGCTTGATGGGCCGCCGGCTGCACCGGCCCACGTATTCGAGGGCCTCGTCCGTCCCGATCCGGAGCATGGGACCGATCATCTCGGCCGGCACCGCGTCCTGCTCGGGCAGGGTCCTCCTGTCGGCCCATGCGATCAGGCCCGGGACAGCCGGCGCTGCCTCGGGGCCGAAGAAGCCGAGCGCCTCGGCGACTCCGGCGATGTCGTCACGCGCCTCCGAGGTCTTCAAGGAACGCAGCAGGAAGGCGAGGGCGGCCGGATGCTTCTGCTTGGCGAGCGCCATGGCGGCGCTCAAGCGCTCGAACGGGATCCCGGCCTCCAGGAACCCCGCCAGCGCGGCCCCCGAAGGGTCGCTGCGCAATACGACATCCAGGCAGGCATGATCGCGGTTGAAGAGGCACCTCTCGATGATCGCAGCATCGGCCGGTGCGGCCAGCGGGGCGACGGGCGCCGTGGAGGCGAGCCTCGCGTAGAAGGCGTCATGGGCGGGGTCCGACGGCGAGGAAACGGCCCGGTAGCGGTACGCGGGCCGCAGGCGGTCCCTTCTCAAGACATCGAAGTCCTTGACCGCGCGGTCGAAGCTCGGGCCGGTTCCGGAGAAAAGCACCGCCTGCTTGCCGTCGGAGCTGAGGAAGAGGGCGTGGGATTGGGGGTGATTCCGGCTTCCGGAGCCGCAGGAGAAGCAGTCGTAGCCCCCTCCCGGCTCCGGGCAAGCCGCACGGGCCCACTTGGAGGGCGTCGTCGGGCTGCAGCCGCCGGAGCCCTGCCCGGGAGCGCCTTGGATCGCCGAGAAGGCGCGCTGCCAGGACTCGTGGGGAGAGCCCACGACGTAGATGAGGCGGTCGGTCCCCTGCATGAAGCTCCGATAGCGGAAGAGGATGAGCCGGATCTCGCGGAAAGCGGGGCCCAAGCGTTCCTCGATCTCGGGAAGACGCGGATAGTCCGCGAACCCCTGGCTGTTGGGCAGCACCTGCGGGACTCCCCACCGCATCAGCAGGAAGGGCGCGGCCAGAAAAGGGGCAAGCAGGACGCTGACGACGAAGAACGACCCGAGGAGCCAGTTCGAGGTCTTGCCGCCGAGCCGCCGCAGGAGCTCGGCCAGCGCCAGGGCCGCAAGGCAGACGCATGCGATGAGCAGTTCCCTCGACCAGGGCCGGGACGCCCATTCATCCGTCGCTTGGGTCCAGAAGACGGCATAGGCTTCGAAAGCCGCGAGCGCAAGCAGCAAGACGGCCTTGAATCTCCCCATCAGCACAAGAGAGTGTAGCTCTGCCGGCGCCGGGAGGCAAGAGGAGCGCCTTCGCCCGCTCATCGGACCTCCGCGATGCGGCGCAGCCTGCTAGTACAAATACGGATAGTCCGGCCAAGGGGCAAAGGTCTATCATCGAGGCTGGCTCGGGCCGCGGGCCGCGCTGGCGCCCTGAGCCGGGAGGAAGCCATGCCTGAACATGAGATCGGCAAGTTCACCCACTACTTCGCGCACGTGTCCGTCGGGGTCATCGATCTGACCGAGGGGCTCAAGGTCGGAGACACCATCCACGTCAAGGGCGCGCACGACGACTTCACCCAGGCGGTGGAGTCCATGCAGGTCGACCACAAGGACGTGGCCGAGGCCAAGACGGGCGACCAGGTCGGGCTGAAGGTGGCCGCGAGGGTCCACCCTCACGACCGGGTCTTCAAGGTCGCCTGACTATTGGGCGCCGAGCCCGAGGAGCTCGACCTCGAAGATGAGGGCCGCGCCTCCGGGGATGCGGGGCGGCCTGCCGTGGTCGCCGTAGGCGGTCTCGGAAGGGCAGACGAGCCGCGCCTTGCCTCCGACCTTCATCTTGAGGAGGGCGGTCCTCCAGCAGGGGATGGAGCCGGAGGCCATGTCGCCCTGATAGGGCTCGCCGGCGTCGTGCGAGCTGCTGAACGGGGTCCCGTCCACGAGGGTCCCGCGGTAGTGGGCGCGGAACGTGTCGCTCGAGGAGGGCGTGGGGCCTGAGCCCGCGGCCAGCTCCGTGTAGAGGACGCCCTGGTCCAGGGCCACGACCCCGGGCTCCTTGGCCGCCTTTTCGAGGAACGCCGAGGCCTTCTTCCTCTGCTCCGCGAGCTTGGCGGTCGTGCGGCCGGCCTCAAGCTTGGCGATCTGGGGGCCGTAGACCGCCATCTCCACCTGGGGCTTGCGGACCGCGATGGAGTCCTTCACGCCCATGAGCACGAACTCGGTCTCAGCCGGGGTGAGGGAGAAGTTGGCGACCGCGGTGCCCATGGCCACGCCCAGGGCGTAGAGCGTCTTCTGCTCCTCGGTCGCCAGGGCGGGCTTGTCCTTCTCGGCCTTCTTCGCCCAGCCCGTCCCTGCGGTCAGAGTCACGAGCAGAGCTGCGATCAAGATCCTCATGCGGTCCTCCGTGCGGTGCGGCGTCTTGTTTGCGCTATAATAGCAGAAATGACCCTCGACAAGACCATCTACGTGGACTGCCCCTGCTGCAAGGCCAGGCTCGAGGTCCTCAGGGAGAACGGCAAGGTCCTCCAGCACTGGGCCAAGCCGCTGGCCAAGGACCAGGGGGGCGACCCCATCAAGGCCGCGACCGAGCGCATGAAGGCCGAGAAGGAGCGCCTGAGCAAGTACCTCGACGGAGCCAAGGACGTGCTCGCGGACCAGAAGAAGGCGGCCATGGAGAAGTTCGAGCGGGAGAAGGAGCGCATCAAGCGCGAGAAGGACGACTCGCCCCCGCCCCGGCCCTTCGACCTCGACTAGTAGGCTGCTAGAGCCTGGGCGGGGCCGACACCACCAGGTCGTAGTCCAGCTCAGCCTGCCCCCCTGGGAGCATGATGGGCACGTGCACGAGACTCGGGCTCGTCAGCAGCTCCAGGGAGGACTCGCGGCGGTTGCGGTCCTGCTGCCGGTACGGCGGGTCCATCTCCTCGAGGAAAGGCCAGGCGCGGTTGCCCAGCAGCAGGGTCACGCTGTAGCCGCCCTCGGACAGGGGAGGGAGCTTCACGGAGTACCTTCCGTCCGTCCCAGTCCTGGCCGCGAAGCGTTTGCCCGAGACCTTGTCCGTGAGCACGAGCTTGCACCTGGCCACGGGGCTCAAGGTCAGCAGGTCGTAGACCTTGCCCCGGACCAGCCATTCCTGGGGCGCAAGGGGCAGGGCCTCGGTCGTCGCCTGAGGATCCGCCGGGGCGGAGCCCGGGAGCGCAGAGGCCGTGGCGGTCGACGCGCCGGCCACGGCCTGGGCCGCGGGCTCGCTCGGCCGCGAGGCGAGCTGCGTGGAGAAGATGAGGTAGCCGGCTGCGATGGCCGCGGCTCCCATGAGGAGGCTGCCGAGCACGGCCGAGGTCCCGGCGGATTTGGGGCGGGCCGGGCCCTGGTCGTCGGAGCGGCCCACGTCGATCCGAGGCTTCGGCTTGCGGCAGGAGGGGCACACCGAGTCCAGGGGGCCGATGCGGCCTCCGCACTGGCACCGGATGGAGACGCTGGCTTCGGTCATGCCCGTGGCGATGTTCCTGGGCAGGAGGCACTTCCCGCACACGGTCCAGTCCGCGGGCACCGGCGCTCCGCAGCCCGGGCACTTCTCTGGAGAGGCCATAAGGACCTATGATACCATAACCCCGTGGAACACCGGCTCATCGTCGAGTCGAGCGGCCCTGTGCTGGGCTTGTGGGACTTGTGCTCTCCTTCCCACAAGCCCGGCCGCTACGACCAGTCCTGGGAGACCGCGTGGGAGTTCGAGCGCGACCCTCCGGGCGCGGCTTCGTGGAAGCCTTCGGACATGGACGCCGCGCTCGAGCGCTTCGCTCAGTATTGGAACCATCGCCAGGCTCGCGGCGAGCTTCTCGCCTGGCAGCCGGGCAGCGGGGTCTATTGCGTGGAAGTGAGGGTCCTGCCGAGGGTCCCGGGGCGCGCTTTCACCAAGGCTCAGCAGGCGGCTTTCCTGACCGGGGCAGGAGGGGAGAAGGTCCTCCACTGCCCTTCCGGAGAGCTCACCGTGGCATGCCTGAAATCCCTGGGTCAGGAGCGTTCCGGCCCGATCATCAAGGTCCTGGCAGGGGAGTACCGGGCAGGCATGGATATTTCCAAGGAGCAGTTGACCAAGCCCAGGCCGTTTAGAACCTCCTCCGAGTACCCGGTTTCGTACTCCCCGGACTTCACCATCTACCTTCAGGAAAAATAGCTGTAAAAATAGACACGTATTGACAGCTATCCACAATGTTGATATGCTAGACTGACATGTCAGTCTAGTTGTATGCGAACTATTCTAGATAAGGAAACAAGAAAGGCCCAGCTCGTGGATGCCGCCATCAAGGTGATGGCTTCCAAGGGCTATCGGAGCGCGTCCATCTCGGACATCATCTCCGAGGCCCAGGTGGCCCGGGGCACCTTCTACCTCCACTTCAGCTCCAAGCTCGACGTCTTCCACGCGGTCATGGACCGCTATGTCCAGCTTTTCGAAGCCAGGGTCCGCACCGAGGTGGCGCGCTCCTACGACAACCCCTTGAGCGTGCGCTCGAGCATGAGAGAGTCCCTGCTGGATTGGCTGAGGTTCTTCTCCGAGCACAAGGACCTGGCCAAGATCGTGTTCCGCGAGGCCAATGCCATCGACCCGGACTACGAGGAGCGCTGCTACAAGCTCCTGGAGGCGTGCTTCGCGCACTGGCGCGAGGCCGTGGTCAGGCTCCAGAAGATCGGGTTCGTGCGCCGGGACCTGGACCCGGAGTTCCTCAACATGGGCTTCTCGGGCCTCCTCATCCACATCGTGCTCCGCCGCATCATCCCCGGCCCTGCGCCGGACCTGGAGAGCATCGTCGACCAATGGATCGCGTTCATCGAGTCGGGCGTCAAGGCCAAAGGCTGGCTGCTCTAGCCGCGGCCGCGGCCGGACGCGCGGTCGAGCGGACCGCCGGGCCGGTGCACTCCGGCATGGCGCTCGTGGCCGTGCGCAACCTCCTGCACGACAAGGTGCGCTTCCTCATCACCCTGGGCGGCATCACCGTGGCCATCGTGCTCATCTTCCTGCAGGGCGGCATGTACCTGGGGTTCATGAGGAACGCCGCGGGCATGATCGACCGGACCGACGCGGACGTCTGGGTGGTGAGCCGCAACTCCCCGAACTTCGACTGGTCGCGCCCCTTCCCGGAGCGCTACGTCAACAAGGTCCGCTCCACCCCGGGCGTGGCCGAGGCCAAGACCCTCATCTTCGGCTGGGGCTTCCTGCGCCTGCCGGGCGGAGGCACGGAGCAAGTCGAGATCATCGGCTACCACCCGCCCCTCTCCGGGGCCGGGACGGACGGCTCCTCCTGGGGCGAGCCCTCGGGGTTCGTGCAGGGCGACGCCTCGAGCGTGCTCGGCGGGGACCGCATCATCCTCGACGAATCCGGGAGCCGCAAGCTGGGCGGCCTGCTCGTGGGCGACAAGACCGAGGTCATGGGCCACGAGGTCCGCGTCGCCGCCATGACCCGGGGCATCCGCTCGCTCACCACCGCGCCCTACGTCTTCGCCTCCTACCCCACGGCCAAGAAGCTGGTCTCCTATCTCGGGGAGAGCAACACGGTCTTCATCCTCGCCCGCGCCGAGCCCGGGGTCTCCCCGGGCGAGCTCAAGCGCCGCCTGGCCGGCCGCCTGCCCAACGTGGACGTCCTGACCAGGAGCGAGTACAGCCGGCGCACGAGGCTTTACTGGACCATCCAGACGGGGATGGGCTTCGGCTTCCTCATGATGACCTTCCTGGCTTTCGTGGTGGGCCTGGCCATCGTGGGTCAGACCGTCTACGCCGCGACCATGGAGCACCTGCGCGAGTACGCCACTTTGAAGGCCCTGGGAGCCACGGACGCGGAGGTGCGCACCATCTTGTGGACCCAGGCCGCGGCGAGCGCCTTGCTCGGCTACCTTTTCGGCGTCATGGGGGTCTGGTGGGTGGCCCGGGGTCTCGAGGGGCTGGGCATGCCCGTGCTCATCCCGGGCTGGCTCTACGTCGGGGTCTTCTGCATCGGCTTCGTGCTCTGCCTGGGCGCGTCCGTGATCAGCGTGCGCAAGGCCCTGTCGCTCGACCCGGCCATGGTGTTCCGCGTATGAGGATCCTCGAGGCGGCCGGGGTCTGGAAGGTCTACGAGACCGGCCTCATCCGCGTGGAGGCGGTCCGCGGGGCGGACCTCGCGGTCGAGGCCGGAGAGCTCGTGGCGGTGATGGGGCCGTCGGGCTCGGGCAAGACCACGCTGCTGAGCATCCTGGGCGCCATGCTCAGCCCCACCAGGGGCACGGTCCTCGTGGAGGGGACCGACCTTTCCAGGCTCGACCCGGGCGAGCTCTCGACCTTGAGGCGCCGCCGCATCGGCTTCGTGTTCCAGGCCTTCAACCTCTTCCCGGCCCTGACCGCCAGGCAGAACGTGGAGTTGGGCCTGAAGCTCCGGGGCTGGCCCGCGGAAGACGTCGGCGAGGAGGCGCTCAAGTCCCTCGACTCGGTCGGCCTGGCGCAGAGGGCGGATTTCCTCCCGGCCGACATGAGCGGCGGCGAGAAGCAGCGCGTCTCCATCGCCCGGGCCCTGGCCGGCGGGCCCCGGTTCATCCTGGCCGACGAGCCCACGGGCGCGCTGGACGCCAGGAACGGCAAGGCGGTCATGGACCTGCTCTCCCGGCGGGCGCGGGAGGCCGGGGCGGCCGTGGTCGTGGTCACGCACGATTCCCGCATCGCGGCGTTCATGGACCGCGTGGTTCACATGGAAGACGGTCGTCTCACTCTCGGTGAGGCGGGGAGGGTCTCATGACCAGGTTCCGGTGGCTCGGCGCAGGGGCGCTGGTGGCAGGCTCGAGCGTGTTGGCGGCGTCCGCGGTGCTGCCCGGCAGGGAGAAGCCCCGAAAGGACGACCTGCCCTCCATGGTCGCGGCCACGGGCAAGATCGAGTGCCGCAAGGAGGCGTCGGTGCGCTCCAAGGTGCACGGGCGGGTGGAGCGCTGGGCCAAGGCGGAGGGGGACTGGGTCAAGGCGGGAGACCCGGTGGCGCTCCTCGACAAGGGCAAGGAGCGCGCCGCGGTGGGCGAGGCCGAGGCCGAGCTCTTCAGGACGGACGCCTCGTTCAAGAGGGTCCGGACCCTCCACGAGAAGGGGGTCGCCTCCGCCCAGGAGCTCGACGAGGCCGACGCGGCCCACCGGCTGGCCCTGGCGCGCGCGGAGAAGGCCCGCGCCGCGCTCGATGAGCGCACGGTGCGCGCGCCTTTCGACGGCCGCATCCTCAAGACCTACCTCGAGGACGGCGAGACCGCCGACCCCTCCGCTCCCCAGCCGCTCTTCATGATCGGCGACGACCGCATGCTCAGGGTCACGGCCGAGGTCGACGAGCTCGACATCGGCCGCTTGGCCGAGGGCAGCTCCGCCCAGGTCCTTCCCGACGCCTATCCCGGAGAGATCTTCCCGGGCAAGGTGGTCCGGGTGGGGCGCATGCTCGGCAGGAAGACCGTGTCCTCCGAGGACCCGGCCGAGCGCATGGACGCGAAGGTCCTCGAGGTCGAGGTGGAGCTGCCCGCCTCGGAGCGGCTCAAGCGCGGCTTGAGCGTGCAGGTGAAGATCAGGCCCAGATGACGGGCGGCGTCCTCGTCGTCAGCTTGAACACCGCGCTGGACAAGACCCTGGTGCTCCGGCGCCTGGCGCCCGGCACGCGCCACGTCCCCGAGCAGGCCTTGGACCTGGCAGGAGGCAAGGGGGTCAACGCGGCCCGGGCCCTCTGCCGTCTTGGCGTGCCGGTCCGGCTCGTCGGCTTCCTCGCCGGAGGCACGGGAGAGCGCATCGAGGGCCTGCTGGAGGCTGAGGGCCTGGCCGGAGACTGGGTCAGGCTCGGCCGGGGAGAGTCGAGGACCTGCCTCACCGTGCATCACGGCCCTGGGCACCCGACCGAGATCAACGAGCCCGGCCCGGTCGTGGGGAAGCGGGAGCTCGGCAGGCTCAGGGAGCTCGTGGCCCGGAGGCTCGAGGGACGCGGCTTCCTCCTCCTGTGCGGCCGCCTAGCCCGAGGGGTCCCGGCCGGCTTCTACGCGGACCTCATCCGGCTGGCCAGGCGCCGGGGCGTAGCCTCGGCCCTGGACGCGAGCGAGCCCGCGCTCTCCAAGGGCCTTGCAGCCAAACCGGACCTGGTCAAGCCCAAGGTGGTGGAGCTGGGCGAGCTCGGGCTCTCAGCCGGACGGTCCCGTTGGAAGGCCTCCCTGGACGCCTTGAGGAGGCTGGGCGCCAAGGAAGCGTTCGCGAGCCTCGGCTCCGAGGGCGCGCTCCTCTCCTCTGAGGAAGGACTGTTCCACGCCTCGGTCCCCAAGGCGGCGGGATTCCCGCTGGGCGCAGGAGACACCTTCATGGCCGGCGCGGTCTTCGGGCTCCTCAAGGGCTGGCCGGCTGAGCGGAGGCTGGCCTTTGCCGCCGCCCTGGCCACCGCGAGCCTGGAGAGCCTGGGCGCCGGGGTCTTCGAGCGCAGCCGGGTCGCCAAGGTCCTGTCCCGGGTCCGGGTCCGCCGCCTCGCGACGCCTTGACCGCGCTCCGGTTGAAGGCTTCCGGCTGGATGCGGTATCATGGGCCATGACCGGGGCCCTCACCGTCATCGGCTCCGTGGCCAACCTCATCGTTTTCGAATCGGCCCGGGAGGTGAAGGTCGGGTTCTGGGAGTACTTCAGGGTCGGAGCGCCCTTGGCCGTGCTGCTGATCGCGCTCTCTACGGCCTGGCTGGCGTGGTTGGGCTGACGGCTCGCGGCGACGGGGCGGTCAGCGGAGCGGGTCGCGGGAGACCTGGATGGTGCTCTTGCGTCCGCCGTCCGTGAACCGGACCAGGACCCTGGTGCGGAAGCCTTCCTCGACACGGACGAAGCGCTCCCTGGGCTGGAGCTCCTCGGGCAGGAGCTGAGGGTCCCCGGTGGGCCCGGCGGCCCACTGCTCCAGGCGCAGGAGGCGGTTGCCCGGGGCGAGCGCGCCCAGCCAGCGCCTCTCCGAGGAGCGCGGGCCCGCCTGGGTCTGGCCGGCGAGCTCGTTGTCCACGAAGACTTTGACGAGCCCCACCGCGTCCTCCTCGGCGCTCTCCACGACCTCGACCGCGGTGAGCTCGAAATTGACCTCGGCGACGGCCTTGGGAGGCTCGGGCGCAGGAGGCCGGACCACGGCCTGCCGGTTGCAGGAGCACAAGAAGAGGCTGCTCAGGAGGGCCAGGGAGAGCTTCATTGGGCCTTGAGCCTCAGGGTGTACTTGTCGCGGGCGTTGTTCTGGCCCGGGTCGGCCGGCGCGAGCCGGAGGAAGTAGGTGCCGGGTTCCAGGCGGCGCTGGAACGCGGCCGCGTCGCCGGTCCGCGTGGAGGAGGCGGTATGGAGCTCCTGGTACTCCTGGTCGAAGAGGGTGAGGACGTGCTTGACGTTGAGCACCCCGGTGGCCTCGACCGAGACCTCCGCGCCCTGGTAGACGTTGAACTCGAACCAGTCCACGTCGCCCTTCGGGGAGACGTAGCCGTCCAAGGACTCCCCGACCTTCACGGCCTGGGGCGCGGCGGAAGAGTCGTTGAGCTCGAACTCGAGTCCCGGCTGGAAGGGGGCGAGGGTCTTGGTGAGGGTGTAGGTCTTGCGCGAGTCCGAGGCTTTCGGGGATTTGGCGGAGACCACGGCGTGGTAGGTCCCGCTCGCCACGCCCAGGCCGGTCATGGTCTCGGGCTGCTCCTTGCCGGCGTTGTCTGCGGTCAGCAGGGTGTTGCCCAGGTCGTCGGTCACCAGCAGGACGAGGTCCATGCCCTTCAAGGGGGAGAGGCTCAAGGTCAGGAGCCTCTTCTCGGGGCCGTCGACCGGGATGCGATACCAGTCCTGGTCCCCCGCGGGAGAGACCGTGCCGTTGATGGACTCCCCGGCGAACGGGGTGGCGTCGAGCCTCTGGTCGTTGGGCTCGAACTCCGTGGTCCCGGAGTAAGGCAGGAGCTCGGTGAGGATCTCGTAGGGGGCCATGGGGCTGGCCGCGCGCGACTTGGAGCGCAGGCGCAGGAGGTACTGGACCGGACCCCGGAGGCCGAAGTTCCTGAGGATCTCGGGCTCGCCCGGCCCCGCGGAGTCGACCTCCTTGACCTTGTAGAAGTTGGCGGTGTCGTAGACCTCGAGCACCCCGTCCACCCCGGGGACTTCGCTGACGTCCACGTTGAGGGAGAACATGCCCTCGCGGTCCACGGTGATGCGGAACCAGTCTTCCTCGATCTGGTCGGTCGTGGCGGAGAGGAGGTTCCGGGACGGGAAGTAGTGCCCCCGGGTCACGCCGCCGACCGTGAGCGTGCTGGCGGCCAGGGGCGTGTCATTGGGCTCGGCTTCGCTGCCCGGCGCGGGGTCGAGCTTGACGTCGAGGCCGTACTCCTGCGAGGGGTTGTTGGCCTTGGGGTTCTTGTTGGAGACGGCGAGGTAGTAGAAGCCGGGCGACACCCCCAGGTCGAGCCCCTCCTCGTCCCCGCCGGTCCCGGTCTCGTCGAAGCGCTTGAGCTCCACGCGGTCGGCGTCCTGCCAGGAGACCGCGAAGTCCACGTCCTTGATGCCGCCCAGGCGGAAAGAGACGACGCCGGGCCGCGAGCAGTCCAGCTTGTAGACGTCCGTGTCCTTGGGCGAGGCGACCGTGCCCAAGACGGTGCGGCCGGGCTTGAGCAGGGTCGCGGAGGTGAAGTGGTCGTTGGGCTCCTTCTCGCGGGGCTTGCCGCACGCGGCCAGCAGGAGGCACGAGAGGACCGCCAGGGACGGCAAGCGCTTCATTCTTTCCACTCCGGCCCAGATTCTATCTATTGGGCGGCCGGACTATCAAACGGCCTCGTGGGCCGGTGGCGGTAGGCTTCCTTCATGAAGGCGATCCAGGCCGGGGCCGCCACGCTGCCTCCGGTGCGGCCGTAGCCGAGCGGGACGCGCATGTCGTCGTGCCCCACCCAGACGGAGGCCGCGATGTCCGGGGTCGCCCCGCCGAACCAGGCGTCCCGGTAGTCGTTGGTCGTGCCCGTCTTGCCGAAGGCCGGCATGGTGAAGCCCAGGGAGTGCGCCGCCCCGTAGGCCGTGCCGCCGGGCAGGAACACGGCGGTCATGAGCTCGCGCATCACGGCGCAGCCCTCCTCGGAGAGCACGCGCAGGGGCGCGGCCGGAGGGCCGCCCGGCCGCACGACCGCGCCGTGGCGGTCCTCGATGGAAGCGATGAACCAGGGCTCCACGGAGAGCCCGCCGTTGGCGAACATGGCGTAGCCCCGCGCCACGGCCACCGGGGAGAGGTCCGCGGTGCCCAGGGCCAGGGAGAGGTTCCTGGGGAAGCGTTGGAGGGGCGCTCCGGTCGCGTCCGCCAGCAGGCGCATCACCGCGTCGATGTCCGTCTTCTGGAGCACCTGGATGGCCACGGAGTTGAGGGACTTGGCCACGGCTTCGCGGACCGTGACCTTGCCGTAGTACTTGTGGCCGTAGTTGGCCGGCTCCCAGCGCCTGCCTCCCGCGATGCGGAAGGAGAGCTTCTTGTCGTCGAAGACGTCGTCCGGGGCCGCCTTGCCGGTCTCGAGCGCCTGGGCGTAGATGAAGGGCTTGACCGAGGAGCCGATGGGCCGGGTGATGTCCAATGCGCGGTTGAGCTGGTTGGCGAAGGAGAAGCCCCTGCCTCCGACCAAGGCGAGGATGGCCCCGTCCTGGGGCCGGAGCGCGACCAGGGCTCCCTCGGTCGGGGGAGGCTTGAGGGCGGGGGTCGTGCTCTTCTCCACCGATTCCGCGTCCTCGCTGGCCAGGCCCGCCGCCAGGGCTTGCTGGGCCGCGAGCTGGAGCTCGAGGTCGAAGCTGGTCTTGACCCGCAGCCCTCCCTTGATGATCCGCTCCTTGGAGAACTGCTTCTCGAGGCTGCGCCGCACCGCCTCCACGAGATAGGGGGCCTTGTTGACGTTCATCCTCCAGAAGGAGGTCTCCGGCGCGCGGAAGCGCGACTCGCGGGACTTCCAGAAGTCCTCCGCGGTCCGCTGGGCCGTGGTGGCCGGGACCATGCCCAGGCCGACCATGCGCGAGAGCACGGTCCGCAGGCGCGCGGCCGCCAGCTCCTGGTTGTCGAAGGGCGAGTAGCGCGACGGGTTGGGGATGATGGCCACCAGGAGCGCGGACTCGGCCAAGTCGAGGTCGCGGGCGGGCTTGCCGAAATAGAACCTGGCCGCGGACTCCACGCCGAAGCAGCCGTGGCCGAAGTAGGCGAAGTCGAGGTACATGAGGAGGATCTGGTCCTTGGTGAACTTGGACTCGAGCCTCCTCGCGCAGAAGGCCTCGAAGATCTTGCGGCCGTAGGTCTTCCTCCGCGTCGTGAACATGAGCTTGGCGAGCTGCTGGGTCAAAGTGGAGCCGCCCTGGCGGGTCGAGAGGTGGCGGAGGTTGACGAGCATGGCTCGGGCGATGGCCCGGTGGTTGAGTCCGCGGTGCTCGTAGAAGGTCCCGTCCTCGGCCGCGACCAGGGCCTTCTTGAGGAACCCCGGGAGCTCCTCCGGGTCGCGCACGTAGAGCCCCTTCTCGGCGGAGAACTCGCCGATGACCCTGCCCTCGCGGTCGAGGATGCGGGTCGGTTCCGCGTCGAGGGAGAGGGTCGAGGCCATGTACGGGACCTCGAAGACCTCGTCGTCCTCCAGCAGGTACTCCTCCCTGCCGGGGCTGGTGATGGTGAGCCAGTACTGGTCCATCTTGGCCGTGATGGAGCGCTCCAGGCGCAGGTAGGATCCCCAGCCGTAGAGGAAGATCCCGAGCGGCCCGAGCAGGACCAGGACCGCGGCGAGGAGCAGGGCCCGGAAAACGCGGCGCGTCGTGGTCTTAGAGGGCACTAGAGGCTCACGTAGAGGCGCTCGAAGACGAGGCACGCGAGGAACCACGCCGGCGCGAAGTCCAGGCGGACGAGCCCGGCGAGCGCCCAGCGCTTGCCGCGGTAGGCGGGCTCCCAGGGGGCCTCGCCCAGGAGCCTCCGCAGGGCCAGGCCGGAGAGGAGCTCCACGGACATGAGGATGACGGTGTAGACCCCGACCCTGAGCGGGAGGATCACGCCTTCCAGGAGCGGGTGGAGGAGCGAGAAGAAGACCGGGATGAGCGCGTAGATCGGGGGCATCCAGA
Organism: Elusimicrobiota bacterium; assembly: GCA_016218545.1. GTDB lineage: Bacteria > Elusimicrobiota > Elusimicrobia > UBA1565 > UBA9628 > JACQWX01. The sequence goes on along the minus strand of JACRDQ010000036.1, from coordinate 247,645 downwards.
CGTAGGAGTAGCCCATGAGCCTCGAGCTGCGGGTCTTGGCCGCGTCGGCGAGCGCGGTGAACACGACCTCCATGGTCGTGCCCACGCAGGCGAAGAGGAGCATCTTGAGGGGAAGGCCCATGCGTCAGCCCTTGGCGCGGAAGGACTTCAGGAAGCGCACGAAGACCTTCCTGAAATCCACGTACTGCTCCTCCGCGGAGGAGAGGCGGACGACGAAGTAATCCTCGCCGCTCTCGACGACCGCCACGAAGTGGTGGAGCGCGACCGCGACCGAGGGGGAGCGCTCGCCCGGGACCGAGCGCTTCTCCCAGACCTCGAAGATCCGGGCGAGGCCCTTGCCGATGGCGAAGCGCTTGACCGGCGTGGACTGCCGCTGGGAGAGCTTCTCGGACCTCCGGAGGTTCTCGATGGCGGTCTTGGCCGGGACGTAGCCGGGCCTGCCGGAGTCCACGAAGTGCACGTCGATGCCGGCCCGGTAGGCGCCGGAGGGGTCCTCGGGGCCGAGGAAGTGGACGGCGGAGCCGGAGGGCTCCTCCTCCTCGAAGGCCGACCAGTCCGCAGGGGCTTCGCAGGAGAAGCGCTCCGAAGGGGGGACGTAGCCCTTGAAGTCGTCTTGCGCCCAAGCGCCGGGCGCGGCCAGGGCGAGGAGGATGGCGAGGAGCTTCACGGCGTGCCTCCGGCGCGCCAGCGGAGTTCCGCCGCCCTGAGCTCTTCGGCCACGCGCGGCGTGCGCTGCAGGTCCGAGAGCTCGCGCTCGAGCCTGCGGCAGGCCTCGGGCCCTCCTTCTCCCGGGGCCGAGGGGTTGCGCTCGATGTAGGCGACGGCCTCGTCGAGCGCGCGGCCCTCGATGAGTCCCGCGGACTTGAGGGCCTGGGCCTGGAGGCGGCGGGAGTCGTCGCGCTTGGAGGAGGCCTGGGCCGCCCCGCCCTGGCAGAAGGAGAGCGCGGTCTTGACCGCGGCCGCGGAAGCCGCGGGCCCGGCCCGGGAGGGGTCGACCGTGCCGTCCATGCCGGCCGACATGGTGTGGAGCAGGTGGTCGCGGAACTCCGAGGGGCCCTGGACCCATTGGCGGTAGGAGGCGCGCGTCTCCCGGTCGAGGAACTCGTCCGAGCCGCGCTCGCGGTCCATGCGGGAGTAGAGCATCATCTGGGCCGTCCGGCAGTAGAGTTCCGCGGTGAAGGGCTCGGCGGCCTGCCCGCGCCTGGCCAGGTCCAGGCTCAAGAGCGCGGCCAGGAGGGTGCCGGCCTGCTGTTCCGGGGTGAAGGAGCCGCGGCTCGACCCGTCGTCGAAGCGGAGGGTCTCGCCCCAGTCCGAGGCCGAGGTCTTGGCGGGCGAGGTCTCCCTGTTCATGGCCTCCAGGCCCGGCATGGGCAGACCCAGGTCCCGGTAGGCGTCGGGAGACTGGCTGAGCACGACCTCGGCTCCGCTGAAGAAGAGGCCTTTCTTCTCGTAGAGGACCGGGCCCGGGCTCAAGACGATGGAGACGGGACGGCCCGGGGCCTCCTCGATGCCGTGCCTCAGCCCCCGGCCGGTCCTCGCCGGGTCGATGACGATGTTCGGCAGGGCCGTCATGACCAGGCTCAGGCTCCGGTCCCTGGCGAAGGACGGGGCGTGGTCGGACACGAGCTTGAGGACGGCCCGGACCTGGCGGCTGTAGGGCGCGTCGAGCAGGAACTTCTGGAACTGCTCCGGGGTCACCGAGGCCACGAGCGCGGTCGGCGCGAGCTCCTCCTTGGCGTGGGCCTTGAGCTCCGGCGCCGGGGCAGGAGCGGGCTTGGCCGGGGCAGGGGCCGGCGCAGGAGGCTGGGTCGGGAAGAGGCGTTCGTATTCCTCCCGCGACATGCCCGCCGGCAGTCCCGCGATGGAGCCCACGCCGCCTCCGGCCAGGGGCGCGGCGGGCGCGGGCGCCGCGGGCACGGGCGCCGCCGCGGCCGGCTTGGCTGCTGAAGGAGCGGGTGAGGGTTTGGCGGGAGCCTGAGCCGGGGGAACGGGCGCAAGCTGGGCTGCCGGGGCAGGGGGAGGAGCGGGTTGGCGGACCAGCGCCAAGGGGGTCATGAGCGGAGGGGCGGCCGGGACCGGGGGGGCCGCCGCGGAGGGACGGGTGAGGTCGAGCACCGGCATCTCCGGAGCGTCGGGGCTCGGGGTCTCCTTCCTGGGCGAGGGGTCCAGGGGCTCGCCTGCCAGCGAGGTCGGGCCTTCAGGGGGCGCGGCCCTGGGCCGGTCCTCCTCCTCGGCCTCCGGCTCGCTGTCGTGGTCGTCCAGGATCGCCCCGGTCATGGGCGTCAGCGGCGCCCTGGGGAGAGGGGCTTCGGCGTTCATGGCATCGAGCTCGTCGCGGTTGAAGTAGCTCTTGAAATCCTTGCGCGTGTCGTAGTTGAGGTAATACCAGTTCTCGCGCACCGTGGCGCGGATGGCCTCGCGCTCTGAGTCCGTGAGGTGCTTCTCCCCTTGGCTGCGGCTGAGGATGAGGTTGAGGGTCAGCAGGGCCTTGAGCCTCTGTCCGCGCACGAGCTTCTCGACGAGGTACGGCATCTCGGCCGAGAGGACCGGGCCTCCCGCCGCCGGAGCCCAGACCGTGCCGTCCTCCTTGACCGTGTAGGAGCTCTTGAAGAGGAGGCCGAACTCGCGGTTGGAGAGGGGGTGGGAGTTGATGTCGTAGGGCCTGGCGCCCGGCTCATCGGCCCGGGAGAGCGCGGGCCAGGCCAGCAGGCAGGCCAAGAGCAGGGTCCGGGAGCGGAGCATCGTGAGGCATTATAATAAATGTACTATCATACGCGTCCCATGACCTCCCCCGGAGAGTCGGCGGTCCGTCTCGTGTTCCCGGGCTTCAAGGTGGGCTGGGACGACCCTGAGGACGCCCTGCGCCTGGCGGACCTGGGGGTCGGGGGGTTCTGCGTCTACGGCGGGACCGTCTCCGAGGTGGCGGAATTCTGCCGCCGGGTCCAGGAGCGGGCCCGGACGCCTCTCTTGCTCTGCGCCGATTACGAGGACGGCCTGGCCTCGCACGTGAACGGCGGGACCGCATTCCCCTCCAACATGGGGCTGGCCGCGTCCAACGACGAGTCCCTGGCCTTCGAGAAGGGCAGGCTCACGGCGCTCGAGTCCCGGGCCGTGGGCATCGGCTGGGTGCTCGGGCCCGTGGTGGACCTGGCGACCCAGCCCTTGAGCCCGATCGTCAACATCCGCTCCTTCGGCGCGGACCCGGGGCTCGTGACCCGCATGGCGCGGGCCGCCATGAAGGGCCTGGCGGCCGGGGGCGTGCTCTCGTGCATCAAGCACTTCCCCGGGCACGGGGACTCCGACCTCGACTCCCACCTCGACCTGCCGCTCGTGGAAGCCCCCAGGGACGTGCTCGCCGGCCGGGAGTTGGCCCCTTACGCGGCGCTCGCCGCCGAGGCTGACTCCGTCATGGTGGGGCACCTTGCGGTCCCGGCCCTGTCCGGAGACCGGCGGACGCCGGCTACGATGTCCGAGGCCGTGGTCTCGGGCGAGCTCAGGGGCAGGCTGGGGTTCGGGGGCCTCGTGTCTACGGACGCGCTCAGCATGCACGCGGTGGCCAAGCGCTACCCCGAGCTCGAGGCCTCCGCGTCCTGCCTGCGGGCAGGCTGCGACATCATCCTCGTGCCCGAGAACCCGCGTCAGCTGGCCTACGACCTCATCAGGCTGGCGGACAGCGACCCCGCGACGGCCGGCGCGGTCGAGCGCTCCTCCCGGAGGCTTGCCGAGGCCATGAAGACCCTCGAGGCCCGGCAGGCCGCGTGCCCGCCCATGGACTCCGGGTCCGTGGGGTGCGCGAGCCATCGCGAAGCCGCGGCCAGGATGGCGGAGCGCTGCCTGGCCTGGGGCCGCCCCATGGAGGGCGTGCTCCCGCGGACCTTCGCCTATTTCGAGCCGGACGAGGGCTTCCCCGGGGAGCTCCACGGCAAGGTCTTCATCGAGGAGCTCAAGGCCTTGGGCTTTGAGCCCGCGGCCAAGGCCGATGCCGGGGCCGGAGAGACCCTCGTGGCCGGGCTCTTCGTGTCCCCGCGCGCCTACAGCGGCCGCATCAGCTACGCTTCCGAGGAGCTCGGCCGCTTGAAGGCCGCCGCGGCTCGGGCCTCCAAGACCGTGGCCGTTGCCTTCGGCAGCCCCTGGGCCCTGGCCGGGGTCCCTGAGGCCTCGGCCTCTCTCGCCGCCTTCTCCGCCTCGGCCGACGCCCAGCGCGCCGCGGCCGCGGCCCTGGCCCGCAAGCTCACGGTCGCGGGCGCACTGCCGGTCGCTCTCGACAAGAGGTGAATGACATGGGACCCGAGACCTGGTTCTCCAATCCGACGATGCTGGACCTCCGCGACTACTCCGTGCTCCTGGCCTTCCTGGTCTTCATGTTCGGCCTGGGCTGGTGGCACGGCCGCAAGGAGGAGGGCACGGCCGACTTCTTCCTGGGCCGCAGGAGCATCCCCTGGTGGGCCGCCTGCATGTCCTTCGTGGCGACCGAGATCTCGGCCATGACCATCATCGGCGTGCCGGCCACGGGCTTCCGGGAGAACTGGAACTATGCCCAGTTCTTCATCGGCTCCGCGGCCTCGCGCATCGTCATCGCCTTCCTCTTCATCCCGGCTTTCTACCACTTCAACTGCACGACCATCTACGAGTTCCTCAAGCACCGCTTCGGGGCCCAGACGCAGTACGCGGCGACCGGGTTCTTCTTCGTCACCCGCGTGCTGGCCTCCAGCGTGCGCCTCATGGCCGCCTGCGTGGCCGTGGCCGTGCTCGTCGGTTGGGACAAGGTCCCGGTCATCGCCCTCTTCGTGGTGGTGGGCGCCCTCTACATCGGGCACGGCGGCATCAAGGCCGTGGTCTGGACCAACGTCGTGCAGGCCGTGGCCTTCATGACCGCCGGGGCGGCCACGCTCGTCTACCTGGCCTCGCACGTGGAGGGCGGGGCCGTCGGCATCATGGCCGCCGCCGAGGCCGCGGGCAAGCTCCAGGTGTTCAACTGGGGTCCCTCGGTCTCGGAGCCCGGCTTCCTGCAGAAGTTCTTCTCGGACCCCAACATCATCTGGGTCGCGGTCTTGAACGGCTTCTTCGGCTCCATGGCCGCCTTCGGCACGGACCACGAGATGATGCAGCGGCTCCTGACCGTGGAGACCCGCGCGGCAAGCCAGCGCACCATGCTGCTGAGCATCGTCGGCAGCTTCGTGGTGCTGATGATCTTCCTCTCAGTCGGCACGGGCCTCTTCGTCTTCTACCAGCAGAACCCCGCCCTGCCTCTGCCCGAGGGCCTCGACAAGATCTACCCGCACTTCACCACGAGCGTCATGCCCGCCTTCATGCGCGGTCTCGTGCTCGCGGCCGTGGTTCTGGCCTCCATCGACTCGCCCCTCTCCTCCCTGACCGCTTCCTTCGTGACCGACATCTACAAGCCCCTCATCAAGAGCGACGCGGACGAGGCCCACTACATGAGGGTCTCGCGCCTCTCCATCTGCGCCTTCGCGGTCCTGCTGGGCGTGCTGGCCTACGTGTTCAGCCACGTGGACAAGATGCTCTGGGTGGCCTTCAAGATCGGGGGCGTGACCTACGGCTCGCTCCTGGGCGTGTTCCTGCTCGGCCTGCTGACCAAGAGGCCGGCCAACAGGGCCAACATCTGGGCCATGACCGTCATGGCCGTGGTCAACGCGGTCCTGCTCTACCTCTCGGAGCTCAAGGTCTTCCCCTTGGGCTGGAGCTGGCTCGTGATCCTGGGGACCTTCGGCACCTTCGGCCTGGCCTGGGCCCTGGGGCCGGTGCTGGACCCCGAGCGGCAAGAACCCCAAGCCGGCGGCTGAGCCGCGCCGCCGAGGCTATCCGAGGATATCGGGGGGGATGTCGGAGAGGCGGATGGCATCCCCCTCGAGCAGAACGAGGAGGCGTTCGAGGAGGTTCTCCAGCTGGCGGACGTTCCCCTGCCAGGGAGCGGCTTGAAGGGCCTCCATGGCCCGTGGGTCGACCGAGGGGACGCTGCGGTCGTTCTTGCGCGCCAGTCTCTCCAGGAAGAAGGTTGCCAGCTCCGGGATGTCCGACCGCCGGTCCCGCAACGGCGGAATGCTGATGGGCACGACGTTGAGGCGGTAGTAGAGGTCCTCGCGGAACTTCTTGTCTGTGACCGCCGTCTTGAGGTCCTGGTGGGTGGCGGCCAGCACGCGGACGTCCGCCTTGAGGGTGTCGACGCCTCCCACGTGGTCGAATTCCCCGCTCTGCAGGGTCCTGAGGAGCTTGACCTGCATGGCGGGGCTCATCTCGCCGACCTCGTCGAGGAAGACGGTGCCGCCGTCGGCGAGCTCGAATTTGCCGGGCTTGTCGCGGGTCGCCCCGGTGAAGCTCCCCTTCTCGTAGCCGAAGAGCTCGGCCTCGAGGAGGTCCTCGGGGATCGCCCCGCAGTTGACCTTGATGAATGGCTGGGCCTTGCGCCGGCTCGCCGCGTGCAGGGCGGCGGCGACGAGCTCCTTGCCCGTGCCGGTCTCGCCCAGGATCAGCACGGTCGCGTCCGAGGGGCCAGCCTTGGCGATGAGCTTGTAGACCTCGACCATGGGGGCGCTCCGGCCGATCAGCGGGTAGGGGTCCGACGCCGGTTCCATCACCCACTCCCGTTCATCTGCGGCCCCGCTGGCCAGGGCCTTCCTGAGAATCCTCTTGAGGTCCGCGAAGTCCAAGGGCTTGACGAGGAAATCATGCGCTCCGGCCTTGATGGCCGCGACCGCGGTGGGGATGGTGCCGAAGGCGGTCATCATCACGACGGGCACCTCCGGCCTGCTCGAGCGCAGGTGCCTGAGGAAAGAAAGCCCGTCCTCGCCGGGCAGCTTGAAGTCGGTGATGACCAGGGAGGGCTGCCCCTTGAGGCTCGAGCGCGCCTCCTTTGCGTCCTTGGCCACGACGACCCGGTAGCCCTCGGCCTCCAGGAAACCTTTGAGGACTTTGCGCACGCTGGCTTCGTCGTCGACCACCAGGACCAGCGCGGGTCGGACGTCACTCATGGCCGGACTCTACCATTTCGGCCAGGGGAAGCTCGACCAGGAATATGGCGCCCGTCTCCCTGTTCTCGGCCCAGGCCCTGCCTCCATAGAGCTCGGCGAGCCTGCGCACCGTGGCCAGTCCGAGTCCCGTGCCTCCGGCGCTGGCGCTCATGAAGGGGACGAACAGTCTCGGCAGGACGTCCTCGGGGATGCCGGAGCCGTTGTCGCTCACGGAGAGGATGGCACGGTCGTCCTGCTTGGAGACCGCCAGCACGACGCGGGGCGCCGGCGCCTTTTCGGCGGCTCGTACCGCGTTCTTCACCAGATTGATGACGATCTGCTGGAGATGGGCGCCGGAGATGCCCAGTTCCAGAGGCGCGCCCTCGGTCTCCAGGGCCAGCTTCAGGGGAAAGCTGGCCCGAAGAAGCTTGTGGACCCTGTCCCAGACCCGGGCCCAATCGCAGCGAGCCTTCTGGGGCCTGGCCGAGGCGTAGTCCAGGAGCTCGGTCAAAGTCCCGTTGAGACGGTCCACCTCGGTCTCAAGGATGCGGATGAACTCCTCTTTCTTCTCCGCGCCGAGGTTCAGCCTGAGGAGTTGGGCCGCGCCCAGGATGCCGCTCAAGGGATTGCGCACCTCATGCGCGATGCCTGCCGCGAGGGTCCCGAGCTGAGCCAGCCGGTCGGCCCGGAGGAGCCCGGCCGTGAGCTCGGCATGGGTGACGGCTCTTCCCATCGACCGCGCCAGGCGCTCGAGCCAGCGCGCGGCCGCCAGGTCGAAGAACCCCGCTGCGGGCGGTCCCAGCAGGAGCACGGCGACGAGCTCGTTGTCCCGCGCGATGGGGACCACGGCCTGGGCCGCGTGCTCCTCGAGCCGGGAGGCAAGCCTGACGGAGAACTCGTCTCCCTGGCGTTTGAGCCCGGACACGGTCGCGACCTGGGGTCTGCCGGCCAGCTGGCGGACGAGCTCTTCGGGCATGGAGGGCAGGCCCTCGATCCCCCGGAGCGCGCGCCGGACCCACCAGCACCGCGTCTCGGCGCCCCACGCCTCGGCCACGGCGTCCGCGGCCAGCCTGCCGATCTCCGCGGTCCCGACCGCGGCCTCGAGGCCTCCCTCCAAGTCGGCCAGCGCCACGTCTCCCCGGTGTTTCCGGGCGAAGACCCAGCGCATCACGCGCGCGTTCAACCTCTCCCATAGGGGAGGCAGGATCGCGACGAGCAGGAGGCTCAGGACGAAGAAATTGGCGAATATGGGCCCCTCGAAGCGCTGGGTGAGCCAGGTCAGGCACGTCAAGACGAGGCTGATCAGGAGAGACGCCGCCGCCGCCGCCGCACGGCCCAGGGCCGCGGCCAGGTCCAGAAGATGATGGCGGCTGATGGCCATGATGACCAACAGGGAGTACGTCGTGAAGGAGACGTTGGCGAGGGAGGGCAGGCCGAGGATCCCGTAGTGGGGCAGGAAATCCGTCACCCCTCCGACGGCGGCGATGGCCGCGGCCAGGAACATGTATCCTCGGCGGTTGCGTTCCTGGAGGTCCTGGGCCTTCCTCCAATGGACGAAGAGGATCCCCACGCAGGCGAGGAGGCCCGGATAGAGGAACAGCAGGAAGACCCACCGGAAGAGGTCGACGGACACGCGGTCGGTCCAGAGCGCCGCGAGGAGAACGGCTCCGACGAGATAGAGCGGCGCGGTGCGGAGCCGCCTCTGGGACTCGGGCATCCCGGTGTAGCTCCAGACGAAGGAGATCGAGGCCGCTGGCAGCCAGGTCAGGGGACTGAAGAGCACCTTAGTCCAGAACGGGTCGGCGGAGCCGGGCCAGAGGCGGGCATAGGCGATGCTCCAAAGCGCGAAGGAGAAGCCCAAGACGGAGAAGGTGCGGTACAGGCCTTGCTGGCGGCCGCGAGCGTAGGCCAGGCAGGCGATGCCTGCGTTCAAGAAAGCCGAGAGCAGGGACAGGTAGAACGGCCACCAGGTCATCGCCTCCCCCGTGCCTCGCGTCGGCTCCGGCCGGCCAGGCCCAGTTCCTTGCGGTACTGGGCCACGGATCTGCGGGAAAGGAAGATCTGATGACGGCGGGAGAGCTCGGTCCTCAGGGACTCGTCCGAGTCGCCCGGCCGCTCCTGGGCCAGGGAGAAGACGGTCTCGCGGCACAGGGACTTGGCGCTGGGCAGGAGGGCTTTCATCGGCGCCTCCAGCCCCCACGGCAACTCCACCGACTTGTTGGAGATCAAGCGGTTGATGCTGCTGGCATCCACGCCCAGGGCCGCGGCCAGGGACCGCTGCGTCAGGGGCTGGCGGCGGGACGGGTCGCCGGTCAGAAGGTAACGCGCCTGGGCGGAGATCAGCGCCTCCAGGGCGCGGTAGAGGGTGGTCTTGCGCCACTCGAAGAGCTCGAGTCTGGTCGCCAGGCGCGCCGCGGCCTCGCGATCGCGGGCATCGAGCTTCGCGACGCAGGCGCTCAGCAGGGGACGATCCACCTTGTAGCGTTTGCTCCAGACTTCCCGGTGGAAGAAGCGCAACTCGGGCTTTCCGCCCACGATCCCGATGCCGGCCACGGCCGAGAACACCTGTACGGACGCCTCCGCGACAGGCTCGAACTCGGTGCGGATGTAGAGCCGGTCGATGAAGCTCCCCAGTTCGCGCGCTTCCTCCAGGGTGAGGCCGCACGCCCGGGCGCGGCCGCTGTCCGAGACCGCCCGGTCGCCGAGGAAATGCTCCTTGAGTCGGGCCTCTCCCACGCGCCGCATGAGGTCGACTAGGTCCGAGCGTCCGTCCAGCAGTTCGCCAAGACCATCCTGGGGGGACGCCAGGAAGCGGCCTGCCATGCGCAGGGCCGCGAAACAGGCGGCTGGGAAAGGCATCAGGGTCACCGCGCCGGCCCGGCGCAGGAGCCTGAAGAGCGGCTCGGCCTCCAGGCTCTTGGCCTGCCCGGCCGCGTCCTCCTCGCCCATGGAGAGCAGGGCAGCGAGCTTCATGTGTCCGATGACCGTGGTGCGGACCCGGGCCGCGATCCTGGGAGCCATCCGAGCCATGCCGTCGACAGTCTACCACACAAGGCCTGAGACGCGCCATAGATGGTTTGGCATGAAAATTGAATCAGTTATGGCGGAGGCCGGCGTCGGGCCGGCCCAGGAGGTTCACATGAGGATCCATGTCGCGCTGTTCTTGACGGCCGCGCTCGCCCTCGGAGCGGTACGAGCCCTGCCCGCGGGAGCGACCGGACTGCTCCGTCCGGTGGACGCGTCTTATAAGGACCTTGAGATCAAGGAGCACAAGGTCAGCGTGGTCATCAACAACGGCTTCGCCAGGACCGAGGTGGATCAGGTCTTCCTCAATCCCAATGACAGGGATCTGGATGCCCTCTACACCTTCCCGGTCCCGGAGAAAGCCTCGATGTCCGAGCTCTCGCTCTGGATCGACGGCAAGGAGCGCATCGGCGAGGTCCTGGCCAAGGAGAAGGCCAGGCAGGCCTATGAGGACGAGAGATCCAAAGGCCGGGATGCCGCGCTCAACGAGAAGGACGGCTACAAGGCGTTCCAGGTGTCCGTCTCGCCGGTGCGGGCAGGGAAGGAGGCGCGCGTGCGCCTGGTCTACTACCAGCCGCTCGACATGGACCACGGCGTCGGCCGTTTCGTCTATCCGATGCAGGAGGGAGGGGTCGACGATGCCCGTGACCTCGCCTTCTTCCTCAACGACACCGTGACGGGGGAGGCGTCCTTCGCCCTGAAGGCCCGCATCAAAACTTCCTACCCCATCGAGGAGGTACTGGTCCCCAGCCATCCTGAGGCGGCCGTCCGGAAGCTCGAGCAGGGAGGCTACGAGATTCTCGTGTCCTCTCCCGGGACCGCGTCCCTGAGCCGGGATTTCGTCCTCCACTATCGCTTGGCCGCAAGCCACCCGGCCGGCGTCGAGCTCATCCCCTACAGGGGAAAAGGGCAGGAGGAAGGCACTTTTATGATCGTCGCGACCCCGGGAGACGACCTCAAGCCCCTCGCGAAGGGCGCGGATTGGACCTTCGTGCTGGACATCTCGGGCTCCATGGCCGACAAGCTCCCTGCGCTCGTCCGCGGAGTCGAGAAGGCCCTGGGCACGATGAGGCCGGAGGACCGCTTCCGGATCGCGCTCTTCAACGAGAGAGCCCAGTGGCTCATCGGGAGGTTCACCCCGGCGACCAAGGCGGAGGCCGAGGCCGCGGTCTCCGGCGTACTCAAGCTGCAGGCCTGCGGGGGCACGAACATGTACGCGGGGCTCGAGCAGGGCCTCCAGGGCCTCGACGGGGAGCGGACGAGCGCCGTGCTCCTCGTCACCGACGGAGTGGCCAACGTGGGCGTGACCGAGCACCGGAAGTTCCTCGACCTGGTGCGGGACCGGGACGTGAGGCTCTACACCTTCGTTATGGGCAACGCCGCCAATACCCCGCTTCTCGGGGATCTGGCGGCCGTGTCGGGGGGCTTCGCGGAGAGCGTCTCCACCGCGGACTCCATCGTCGGGAAGATCCTGCTGGTCAAGTCGAAGCTGACCCACGAGGCCTTGCATCAGGCCAGCGTGGACATCGCAGGCATCCAGACCTTCGGCTTGACCCCGGAGAAGCCTCTGACGCTGTATCGCGGGGACCAACTGGTGGTCTTCGGCCGCTACCGCGGCGAGGGGAAGGGCCAGTTGTCGCTGCGGGCCAAGGTGTCGGGCAAGCCCGTCTCGTACAAGATCCCCGTCACCTTCCCGAAGGTGGATGAGCGCAGCCCCGAGCTCGAGCGTCTCTGGGCCCTGGCGCGCATCGAAGAGCTGGGCCGGCAGAAGCGCCTGGGCGCCGACGCCCGCGAGGTCGACGCCACCGTCCGCGACCTGGGGACCCGTTACTCCCTGGTCACGGACGAGACCTCGATGGTCGTCATGGCCGACGAGAGCTTTGCCTCCCGCGGCATCGGGAGGGAGAACCTGGGCCGGGTCCAGCGCGAACGTGCCGCGCAGCAGGCCAGGGCCGCCGCGGTGCCGCCGAGCTACTCGGGGCAGTACTCCCCGAGCCCCATCTCCAGCTCGCCGATCCCGAGGGTCGGCGGGGGTGGAGCGGCCGGTCCGTTCTTCGCGGTCCTCGTGCTGCTGGCCGGAGGCGTCAACGCCGCCCTGAGGAAGCGGAGAGACCGCTGAGCTCCCCGGGGGGAGCGGACGCCGGAGCGTCCGCTCCCCCGCCCACGAAGATGAAACCCATACCCTGGATCACGCTGGCCGCGGCGGCGGCGAGCGTGCTCGCTTTCTTCTGGCCCCGGGCCTTCGACGCGCTCTCTTATCAGCGGGCCGGCATCCTAGCGGGAGAGTGGTGGCGGTTGGCCACCGGGCACTTGGCGCACGGCTCCGCCCGGCACCTCTGGTGGAACTTCTTCACCTTCCTGGTCCTGGGGGCCATGGTCGAGATCCGGCTTGGACGCCGCTATCCCATCCTGCTCTGCGCGAGCTCGGTGGCGATCGGGCTCGGGCTCTTGGTCCTGGCCCCTCACCTGCAGTGGTACTGCGGGCTCTCCGGGATCGCCACCATGCTCTACGTCTATCTCTGTCTAGCCGATGGGGCGGCCGCGCACCGCGGCAGGAACCCCCTCCTTCTGGCGGCGAGCGCGGCGGGACTCATCGGCTTGTCCGCGAAAGTCGCCTATGAGCACCTGACCGGCTCGATGCTCTTCGCCCGCACCGCGGGCCTTGTCCCGGTCCCGGCCGCGCACCTGCTCGGGGCATTGGCCGGGGTCGCGGGTTTCGGCATGGCCTCCATCGGCTTGCCGGCCGGCGTCAGGCGCGCTTTGTCCAGAGCGGTCCCCGCGGTCCTGGTGGTCCTTCTCCTGGCGATCTGCGCCCCGGGCCTTGCTGCGGCTTCGCCCGGCGACCTCGCCGACAGCCCCGTGGAGCGGCGGGAGTTGGACTTCTTCATCGGAGGACGGATGCTCCGCGTCCTCCAGGAGGCGCGACCGCCGCATCCCGAGAGCGAGCCGAAGGTCCGCGCGGCCGCCGCTCGTCCCGATGATTTCGCCCTGGTGGTGGGCATTTCGGACTACCGCTCCCTTCCGCCGGCCGATCACGGCAGTCGCGATGGGGAGGCCGTGAAGAGGCAATTCCAGGCTCTCGGGGTCCCTGAGGAGAACATCGTCCTCCTCACGGGCGAGAGAGCGACCCGCACCGACCTGGCCAAGTACCTCGAGGAATGGCTGCCGCGCAACATCTCTTCTCGATCTCGTGTCTATTTCTATTTCTCCGGCCATGGCGGTCCGGATCCGACGACCCGTCGACGGTATCTCATGCCCTGGGATGGGGATGCGTCATTTCTCGGCTCGACCGCCTATCCCTTGCAGGCGCTCTACGCGAACCTGGAGAGGCTGCCGTGCAAGGAGGTCGTGGTCATCTTGGACGCGTGCTTTTCGGGCGCGGGGGGAAGGTCCGTGCTCGCCAAGGGAGCTCGGCCCCTGGTGTTCTCGCTGGGGCACGTGGCGCCGCCGGGCTCCCGTCTCTCCATCCTCAGCGCAGCCGCAGGAGACGAGATCGCCGGCTCCTTCGACCAGCAAGGCCACGGGCTGTTCACCTATCACCTTCTCGAGGCGCTCCGCGGCGGGGCCGATGCCGACGGCGACGGCCATCTCACGCTCCAGGAGCTCCACTCCTATGTGCTCAAGAACGTCCGGAGAGAGGCCAGGCGGCAGAATCGGGAGCAGACTCCGGAGTTGAGCGCCGCTGATCCGGATCTCCTCCTCTACTAGACGCGCACAAGCGCGGCGCGCCAGTCGGTCCGGGCTCAGGACTCCGAGGGGGTCTCGGCCGGCTGGGCTTCCTCTTTGGGGAAGGGCAGGCCGGTCGCAGGGTCGATGGGGCCGAACTGATCGAGCACGGCCAGGGTGTTCATCGCGGCCTGGGCCGCCTGGAACACGCGGGCCTTCCAGCCGGGCGCGTACTCCACGAACGCCATGGCGGTCTCCAGCACGGACTCGACGCCTGCCCGGTCATGGTCTCCGGCCTTGAGCTGCACGCGCTCGAGGAGGCCGGGGAGGTGCTGACCTGCCAGGAGCTCGCCTAAGGAGCGCAGAGCCTCGAGGAACCGGAACCTCTCGGTGGAGTTGAGCAGGGACTTCGACTGAGACCTCGCGTTCTTGAGGATGGCGAGCGTCTCTTCAGGGGTCTCGGCGCGGGCCGCGTCGCGCAGCATGCGGCCCAGGTATTCCTGCGGCTGGCGCAAGGGGTCGAGGGGGATGTCCGTCACAGGCTCAAGCCCCGGCTCGGGCTTCTCCGGCTCGGGTTTGGCATCCGCGATGGAAGAGAGCTTGGCGAGGACCTCAGCCGCGTAGAACTTGCCCGGGTCAGCCTCGTCGCGGGCCTTGGCAGCGGCGAGCTTCGTGGCCAGGACCGCGGCTCCTGGCGAGGCGGGTGCTGCGAGGTCCTTGGCCTTCAGGGAGACCTGGACCGGGGGCACGTTGGGATCATTCGCCGAGATGGCGGTCAGGCCGGCCGGGTCCTTCATCACGATGAACGGGCCCTGCTCCGCGAGGCCTCTCAAGGCCAGCACGATCCCGGCAGCGGCCAGCTCCGGGTCAGGGGAAGCAGCGACCTCAGGCAGGCCCGAGACCCAGGAGTAGAGGCCGTAGGCGTTGGAGAAGGTCTGGGCGCCCGAGTCGATGCCTCCTCCGAGGATGGGCACGGACCCGTCGAAGAGCCCGGCCAGCACGGCGTCCTGGCCCGCCTCGGAGCTGTTCGCCGGAGCTGACAAGGCCTGGCCGGCCTCTTTGATGCTGGAAGGGACGACCGCTGCGCCCGCGTCGGGAACGGCCGGGGCTGCGGAGGGGAGGACCAGGACAGGAGCCAAGGCGGCAGGCGGCATTGGAAGGCTCGGAACTCCCAGGGAGACCGAGGGCAAGGACGGGAGCAGTGGATTGGGGCTCAACTGCCAGGAGGAGGTCAAGCCAGGCACAGCGGACACGGAAAGGGCGGCCGGCGCGGCATAGGAGATGGTGGGCCTTGCCTGGAAGGAGATCTGCCTGAACGTGGCTGCATGGGCCCGAGAGGTGAGCCCGATGATGGCAAAGGGGAGGACGAGGGAACTGAGCATGGGAGCATTATAGGAAGGACCGGCCCTGCGCAGCTTGGGCTCAAAGGGCCCCGAGGGGCAGGGCATTCTTCCTATCCTGGGCTGGGACCTTTGATGGGACTTTTCAAATGCTATGATGCTCCAGCCATGGCCGGGGAGAAGACCAGCATCGTCTTGTTCTGCGCCACGTCCCGGGGCCTGGCCGTGCTCGAGGAACTGGCGGTCCTGGCTCCCGAGTGCAGCCTGACCGTGCTGAGCTTCCGCGAGGAGCCCTGCGAGCCCGCGTTCCTCGACTCCATCCGCTCCAGGGCCGGTTCCCTGGGAGCCGGATTCCTCGAGGCGAAGAAGACCGGGAGCCCTGAGTTGGCCGCGTTCTGGGACAGCCGCCCGGCGGACCTGATGCTGGCGGTCAACTGGCGCTACATGATCCCGGCCGGCGTGTACCGGAGGGCCTCCAAAGGGACGTTCGTGTTCCACGACTCCCTGCTCCCGGCCTACAGGGGCTTCTCCCCCACGGTGTGGGCCATCGCCAATGACGAGCGCCGCTGCGGGGCCACGCTCTTCGAGATCGCCGAGGAGTACGACCGCGGGCCCGTCGTGGACCAGGAGGCCGTGGTCATCGGGCCCGACGACACCATCACGGACCTCTTCCCCCGTGTGACCGAGGCCTACCTGGCCATCCTGAGGCGCACCTTGGCCGCCCTGCTCGCGGGCAGCGCGGGCCGCAAGGTGCAGGACGAGTCCGCGGCGACCTATGTGGCCCGCCGCACGGCGGAGGACGACCGGCTCGACTGGACCCTCGGCGCGGCCCGGGTCTACGCGCTCATCCGGGCCGTGACCTTCCCCTATTCCGGGGCGCACTGCCTCCTCGAGGGGCGCAAGCTCAGGGTCTGGGGCGGCCGCAGGCTCCCGGGCGCGGTCCCGTCCAGCGGAGCGGTCCCGGGCCAGGTCGTGGAGGTCCGGCCAGGCGAGGGCTCGGTGGTCTGCGCCAAGGACGGCCTCATCCTCGTCACCGAGGTCCAGGCCGAGGTCGCTCCCCGCGTCCGCGCCGACCTCGTGCTCGACCGGCCGGGCCTGATCCTCTCCTGATCAGTGGTAGAGCAGGAAGGGCCGCCGCGACCCGCGGAAGGACTTGGGGCCCGTGTCGAAGAGCTTCAGCATGGCCTTGGGCGGCTCCTTGGCCTCGTAGAGCTCCTTGAAGGCGTCCGTGCCCACCATGCGCTTGACCTCGTCCCAGCGGAAGACGAACTCGGGGTGCAGGTCGCGCATGGCCGCGGCCAGGTGCGCGAAGACCTCCATGGGCCTGAGCTTCTCGCGGTTGGTGATGGTCATGCGGATGCCCTCGCAGCGCTGTCCCGTGAACACGGACTTCGTGGGCACGTAGGCCTGGAGGGCGAAGGAGACCCCGGCGGGCTTGGCGGCCTTGAGGCGCTTGAGGATCCCCGGAGCGTCGAGCCACGGCGCTCCGACCCAGCGGAACGGGAAGGGCGTGCCCCGGCCGACCGAGATGTTGGAGGCCTCGAAGCAGCCGATGCCGGGGTAGAGGGCCGCGGCGTCGATGTCGGGCATGTTGGGCGAGGGCGGCGTCCACGGCAGGCCGGTCTGGTCGAACCACATGGAGCGCTTCCAGCCCTTGAGCGTGATGACCTTCAGGGCAGGATGCCTGACCTCGCGGTTGTGGAACATGGCCATCTCGCCAGCGGTCATGCCGTGGCGCACGGGGACCTGGAAGTAGGCCGTGGGCGTGACTCCGCGCAAGGAGAGGTCCTCGAGGATGGGGCCCTCCATGATGCGGCCCGTGACGGGGTTGGGGCGGTCGAGCACCATGAAGGGGACTCCCGCGGCCGCGGCCTCCTCCAGCGCCATGGCCATGGTCGCGAGGTAGGTGTAGAACCTCGCGCCGATGTCTTGGATGTCGAAGACCAGGACGTCGAGGTCCTTCAAGTCCTCGGGCCTGGGCCGCATGCCCTTGATGCCGCCGGAGTAGAGGCTGATGATGGGGATCTCGCGGCCGCCCAGGCGCAGGGTCGTGGAGCTGACGGAGTGCTCCTCGCTCATGCCCGTGAAGCCGTGCTCCGGGGAGAAGAGCTTGGCGAGGGTCACCCCCGGGGCGTTGGCCAGCACGTCCACCGTGGTCCGGCCCCGCCCGTCCTTGCCGGTCTGGTTGGTGATGAGGCCGACGCGCTTGCCCTTGAGCTCGGCGAAGCCCGAGGCCTCGAGGACGTCGAGGCCGGTGGCGACCGGCCCGGGGTGGGCGCAGGGGGCCAGGAAGAGCAGGAGGGAAGCGAGCGCGAGGTTCATGGGGAGAGTATAGGAAATGCGGCTTGCCCAGTCGTCCACCGATGGGGTATCCTTTCGGCCGTGCCGCTCTCGCGACTGCTCTTCCTGGTCGTCATCGCGCTCGCGGTGGTCCTGCCGGTGCGGCAGTGGGTCGTCGAGCCCATCTACATCGCCAGCCCCTCCATGGAGCCCCGCTACCCGGTGGGCGGGCACGTGTTCATGGACAAGCTGACCCTGCGCCGTCGCGCCCCGCGGCGGGGGGAGGTCATCGTGTTCCGCTCCCCCGTGGGAGGCGAGCACGAGCTGGTCAAGCGCGTCATCGCGGTGCCCGGAGACACCGTCGAGCTCAAGGAGAAGAGGCTCATCCTCAACGGCAAGGAAGTCTACGAGAGCTACGTGAAGCACACCCGGGCCAACGAGCGGCTCAAGGGCGACGACCTGGGGCCCCTCACCGTGCCGGAGGGCAGCCTCTTCGTGCTGGGCGACAACCGCGACGAGTCTCTCGACTCGTCGGCCTGGGCGGACCCTTCCACGGGCGAGCCCGTGCGCTTCCTGCCCCTGGCCAACGTCCGCGGACTCGTCCGCGGATTCTATTGAAGCACTGACCGGACTTTGCTAGCGTTACGTCATGGTGGAGACGCTGGAGTTCCTCATCCGCCAGGCTTCCGAAGAGCCCCGGCACGACCGCAAAGCCCTGTTCAAGGAACTCCTGCGTTCCGAGGTCTTCCTGCTCAACATCGGGGCCCCGGTGCAGGAGTCCAGGACCGTGAAGCTGGCCGCGGACTCCGCCCCGTTCATGGTCTGGGCGGACAAGGACCCGGAGCTGGGCGGGTCCTGGGTCCCCGTGTTCGCCGCCCGCGACACGGTTTCCGAGTTCGTGCTGGCGCGCGGCCTCGAGGCTCCCGGGGGCCAGGCCTTCCTCTGGATGGGGTTCGAGACGGCCCAGATCTTCAACCTGCTCCTCGGCGTGGAGTGCTTCGCCGGGGTGAGGCTCTTCGTCACCCCGTCGTGCTTCGTGACCCTCGGCTGGACCGAGGTGAAGGCCCTCTCCCAGGGCAAGCTGCCCCTGTCGCCGGAGCGCTACGAGGTCCCCGCGGTCCAGCTCGAGCTGACCGAGGGCCTCAAGGTCTCCTGCGGCCGGCTCAAGGAGGGCGAGGACCAGATCCTGGCCGTGCCAGAGGCGGGCCGCTTCCGCGCCGAGGACGTCCGCAAGCTCGTGCGCACGGCTCTGGGCGGCAGCGAGGGCTGGATGCCCTGCCGGCACTACCTCCAGGTCCTGCGCTATCTCTGGGGGAAGGGGGCGCAGGATTCCGACGAGTACCTGGGCAGCCTCCTGGAGTGCCTCATCGGCTTCGAGATGTACGGGGAGGCCGAGTCGCTGTGCCGCTGGCTGGGCCCCAACAGGAACGAGGCGCACTCCTGGAAGAGGCTGGCGCATATCTTCTCCAAGACCGGCCGCTTTCAGGAGTGCGCGCGCCTCTGCGGCCGCGGCATCGAGAAGTACCCCGAGGAGCGCTTCTTCCCGGTCTGCGGGGCCCGGGCCCTGCTCGACGCCGGGCTCAAGGACGAGGCCCGGAAGATGATCTCCGCCGGCCTGGAGCGCTTCCACGGCGACGAGGACCTCGAGCAGCTCTCCCTGCGGCTCTAAGAGCCTCCACCTCGCCCGGCGTGAGCCACCGCCACTTCCCCGGGGCCAGGCCCTCGAGGGTCAGGCCCCCGATCGCGGTCCGCACGAGCCTCAGGGTCGGGTGTCCCACCGCGGCGGTCATGCGCCGCACCTGGCGGTTGCGTCCCTCGCGGAGGGTGAGCTCGATCCACGCCGTGGGCACGGTCAGACGGCGCCGGATGGGCGGGTCGCGCGGAGGCAGGGCCGGTTCGGCCTCCAGCAGGGCGGCCCTGCAGGGCCGGGTCGGGCCGTCCTTGAGCCTGACTCCGCCCGCCAGGGAGGCCAGTGCCTCCGGGCCGGGGAGGCGCTCCACCTGGGCCCAGTAGGTGCGGGGGTGGCCGAACCTGGGGTCGGTCAGGGTGTGGTGCAGCGCCCCGTCGTCGGTGAGCAGGAGCAGGCCCTCGCTGTCCGCGTCGAGCCTGCCCGCGGCGTAGAGCCCCTTCGGGATGCCGAACCCCGAGAGGTCGGCCGGGCCCGGGAGGGGGGAGAACTGGCTGGCCACGCCGTAGGGCTTGTGGAAGAGAACGGCGCGGGACGGGCGGGAGCCGCGGGTCATGGTCGCGCCAGATTCTAACAAACCCGCCTACTCGGTGCGCCAGGGACGGTAGGGGTCCTCCTCTCCGGATGCGGCCTTGAGGATCCTGGCGATCTCCTCCCTGAGGAAATCGTGGTCGAAGGGCTTGGTGACGTAGGACACCGCTCCCAACTGGAGGGCCCGCTGGGCGAACTCGATGTCCGCCTTGCTCGTGAGCATGACCACCGTGGTCTTCGGGGCGGCCTCCGCCTTGACGGCGAGGACGTCGAGGCCGCTCAAGCCCGGCATGGTGATGTCGAGGAGCATGACCTCGGGCTGCTCGCGGGCCAGCGTGCGCAGGGCCTCCTCGCCGCCCCCGGCGCAGAGGACCTCGTAGTCGTCGCCGAGCAGGAGGGCGAGCGTGCGCCGGATGTCCTCCTCGTCGTCGACGATCAGGATCTTGGCGGTCATCAGTGCCTCAGGGCGGGCAGGGTGAAATGGAAGACCGACCCCTGCCCGGGGCGGGATTCGGCCCAGATGCGGCCGTGGTGGTGCTCGATGATCTGCTTGGTGATGGCCAGGCCGAGGCCCGTGCCTCCCTCGCTGCGCTCTCCCAGGCGCTGGAAGCTCTGGAAGAGCTTGGGGAGGTCCTCGTGGGCGATGCCGCGGCCCGTGTCCCGGACCGAGACGCGCACCCCGTCCACGTCGAGCGTCGTGCTGATCGCGACCTGCCCCCGCTCCGTGCATCGGACCGCGTTGGCGGCCAGGTTCGTGAGGGCCTGGACGATCTTATCCCGGTCGAAGAGGAGGCTGGGGATGTCCCCCAGGGAGAGCTCGATCATGAGCCCCTTCTTCGTCGCCAGGGGCTCGAGGGCCTGCCCGACCTCCCGGGCCACGGAATTGACGTCGTTCTCCCGGAACTCGTACCTCATGCCCCCGGCCGCCGAGGACTGGTAGTCGAGGACGCTGTTGATGAGCCGGGTGAGCCTGCTGATGTTGCGCTGGCAGATATCGATGAGCTCCGACTGCTGGAGCGAGGCCCGGCCGGAGAAGCCTTCGGCGAGCAGCGAGATGCACTCCTTGATGACGGTGAGCGGGGTCCTCAGCTCGTGGGAAACCATGGCCGCGAACTTCGCCTTGGCGTCGACGATCTCCTTGATCTTCTCCTCGGCGTGCCGGCGGATGGTGACGTCCCGGACCACGCAATGGACGGCCTGGCGCAGCTCGAACTCGAAGAAGCGGGCCGAGAACTCGACCGCGAGCTCCCTGCCGTCTGCGGTCATGACCGAGAGGGCGTCGCGCCGCGCGCCGTGCTGTTCCCGCGTCTCGGCCAGGACGCGCTCGGCTTCGGCCTGCGTCGGGAAGAGGCCGATCTCCCAGAGTTTGCGGCCCGTCAGCTCTCCCGCGCAGCGGCCGAGCAGGTCCTGGATGAAGGGGTTCGAGTCGAGGATGGTCCCGGTCTCGGGTTCGAGGATCAGCATGCCGTCCTCCGAGGTCTCGAAGATCCTGCGGAAGCGCATCTCGGAGCGGCGCAGGTCCTCCCGGGTGCGCTTGGACTCGGTGATGTCCTCTGCGATGCACACGAAGGAGAGCTGCTCCCCCCGCTTGACCAGCTGAAGGTGGGCCTCGACGTCGTAGAGGGTGCCGTCCTTGCGCTGCTGGACCGTCTGGAAGACGTGGGCCTTCTTGTCGTCCCGCATCAGTGGGGCCACCATGAGCCAGAACGCGGCCTCGTCCATGTGGGGCTTGAGGTCGATGGCCCGGAGACGCCTGATCTCGTCGAGGGTGTAGCCGGTGTTCCGGAGGGCGCCGGAGTTGGCGTGCTCGATCTTGAGGGTCACCGGGTCGAAGATGAGGATCTCGTTGACGCTCGCCTCGATGATGCTCCAGAGGTGGTCGTGCCGCTCCTTGGACCGCTGTCCCGCCAGAGCCTCGACGAAGACGGCGGCGAGGGTCTCGAGGTCCTGCCGATCCGCCGCGGTGTAGCCTCCCGGCTTGTTGGCCACCCCGATGATGCCCGTGGTCCGGCCCTTGCTGATCAGGGGCACGCCCAGGAAGCATTCTACGGCCGGGTGTCCCGGCGGCGTGCCCACGCGGTCCGGGTGGGTCGAGGGGTCGTTGACGATGACCGAGCGCCCCTCGCGGATGGCCCGGGCCCAGATGCCCCGGACGGGCATGTTCCGGAGCATGACCACGGCGTTGGTGACCGGCATCTTGCAGGCCTTCCACCCGGGGTCGCTGACGGCGATGGAATCCACGCTCCCCAGCTCGTTGAGCTCCAGGATGAAGCCGAACCTGCTCCCCGAGATCTCCGAGGCCACGGCGAGGCAGGCCCGGCCGAGGTCCTCCTGGCTCCGGGCGGAGAGGGCGGTCTGGAGCAACGCGACGATGCCGTGGAGCATCGCGGCCTGGCGCGCCACCCGCTCCTCGGCGAGCCGGCGGGCGGTCACGTCCCGCCAGACGCTCAGGTACATCTCCCGGCCGCCGAAGCGGATGAGGGAGGTCGCCACCAGGAGGTTCTTGCTCGTGCCGTCCTTGCAGCGGATGACGGTCTCGCGTTCGATCGGGGATTTGCCCCGCTGGAGGGTGCTCAGGGGGGCCAGGGCGACCGCCCGCTCACGGGGGTCCGGGTGGATGAGGGCGGCGAAATCCAGCGAGGCGTTGGCCTCCTCGAGCGAGTAGCCCGTGAGCTCCCGCATCCGGTCGTTGAAGACCTCGAAGCGGCCCGCGGCGTCGCTGACCGTGACGCCGTCGCGCATCTTCTGGATGACCATGCGGTTCCTGAAGGACTCCGCCTCAAGGAGGTCCTCCGCGCGCTTGCGCTCCGAGATGTTGCGGACGATGGACCACATGCCCGAGACCACGCCGCGCTCGTCCTTGCTGAGCCAGGTCTTCACGCTGACCGGCAGGACCACGCCGTCCTTGCGGATGAGCTCCTTGTCGTACTCCTCGGAGTGCCCCTGCCTGGCGAGGCGCTCGTGGATGATGATGTCCTCGAGGCCGTGCCACTTCTCTGGGGTGATCCCGCGCACCGTCAGCCTGCGGATCTCGCCCTCGCCGTAGCCGAGCATCTCCTGGAACGCGGGGTTGGCCTCGATGATGTCGCCCAGCGTGTCCATGAAGACCAGACCGTCGCTGAAGGAGGCGTAGAGCCTGCGGAACTCCTCGCCCGAGGGCGCGGCGACCGTGCCCGGCGCCATGGGATGGGAGACCGCGCTGACCCGCTCCAGGAAGGAGCGCACCGTCCGGCTGCGGCGGTGGATCTTCTCCACGAGCTCGAGCGGGATCGACCGGCCGGGCGCCCGCAGGGAGGAGAGGGTGATCATGAGGTCCATGACCCGGAGGTCGTCGGCGACCTGGTGGATGAAGAGCTCCCGCACCAGGGTCTCCATGGGCGCGTGGTCCACGAAGACGAGGCGGTCCCGGGGCGTCTGCGTGATGAGGGCGACGATGCTCGCGATGTCCTTGACGCAGATGAGTATCTTGGCGCCCTCCGAGACCGGCATGGCCTCGTGGAGCTCCTCTTGGCGTCGGCAGATGTCCGTCATCACCGCCAAGTCCTCGAGCGCGCGCGCGTAGAGGAAGCGCCATGTCTCGGGGTCGATCCTGGAGACGTCGCTCTTGGCGCGGAGGAGGAGCTCCGCCTTGGCGTGCGCCCTGCGGTGCCCGCGCAGCCCCGCGCCGCGGCCGCGCCCCGCCCCGCGCGGGCGCGTGAGACGCGGCCGGAGGGGGACGTCGGGCATCGTGTCGTGGTCTTCGGTCATGGCCGGGAAAGGGAAGCATCATACTATCCCAAGAGGCGGGGCCGAGCCGCAATACGGATGATTCCTATGGGTGCTAGGGAGAACTACCTACCCGCGGCGTGGAGCCGCGGGTCCGTTCACCAGGATTCGAGGCTTTCGGCCTTGCGGCTCTCGAGCGACTCCTCGGCCCCGTCCTCGAGGGCGGAGAAGAAGTCGAGGCCGGTCCTCTCCTCGATGAGGTCCACCGTGGTGATGTGGTCCGCGAGCTCCTTGGCGGAGGAGGGGGCGTTGGGGAGGATGAAGGCGATGACGGCCGGTCGCGCCTCGGCGCCGCGGGAGTAGACGATCTTGAAGAAGTGGGTCGGGACCGCCACGCGGCGCTTGCCGATGAGCTGGAACTTCATCATGTCCCCCTCGGGGACGAAGACCGGGCCCGTCACGACCCAGACGGCGTCGCGCTCCTGGGACCAGCGCCTGACCCGGTCCTCGAGCTTCTTCCAGACTCCGCGGTTGAAGCCCTTGCCCACCTGGGGCGTCACGTTGGAGAGCAGGAAGCTTTCCTCCATCTCCTCCGGGTCGGTCTTCATGTCGGCTGCGGGCGCCATGTGGCCGCGGTCGTAGCCGCTGCCCTTGTAGTCCTCGGGCTCCGCGCGCTGGAAGGGCTTGAGCTCGGGGTCGGCGACGAAGGCCTTGGCGCGCTCCGTGTCGCCCTTGATCTTCGCGGCCGGGAGGTGGTAGGCCACCCAGTTGGGGATCTTGAGCCAGTTGTTATGCCCGGCCACGTAGCCCCGCCGGAACAGCAGCTCTCCCGTGCTGGGCAGGCCGTAGGGGAGGTGCTGCTCGATGAGCCGCTCCCGCGGCTCGGCCGCTGGAAGCTCGGCACCCCATGCCGCTCCGGCAAGCAGGAGCACCAAGAGCAGAATCCCAACAATAGGGTCAGACCCTGACATTGGGCTGGACCTGACATTGCCGTCGGGCAGCCGAGCCTGTTCCAATGTCAGGTCCAGCCCAATGTCAGGGTCTGCAATGTCAGGGTCTGACCCCAAACGATGGTAGGCACCGCAGCGCTCAGTACGGGAAGATCTGCTCGAGGGTCTTCTCCTCGAAGGTCCCGAGCTTCTTGAGGCCGCCCAGGTCCAGGCGCGGCTTGTTGCCGAGGATGAACAGGGTCATGGGCCGGTCCTTGAACCTGGCGCTGAAGCGCTCGAGGTCCGCCAGGGTGTAGCGCAGGGTCTTCTCGAACCGGGCGGGCCGCGGGTCGGCCGCGTAGCCCAGCTTCTCCCAGGACACGAGGGTGCCGGGGATCTGACGGAAGCCGATCCTGCGGGTGCGGAAGAGCTGCTCCTGGGACTTGCGGACCTCCTCGAAGCGCTCGGCCGAGGGGGGCAGGCGATGCAGGAGGTCGAGCATGACCGTGGAGGCCTCGCTGGTCTTGTCGGCCTGGGTCTCGACCTGGCCGACCAGCATGTTCTCGTCGCCCTTCACCGTCCCCTCGTCGTAGTAGGCGTAGGCGGAGTAGGCCAGGGCCCGCGACTCGCGGATCTCCTGGAAGATGACCCCGCTCATGCTCCCGCCCATGTAGCCGGTGTAGAACCGGTAGTCCACGACGCTCTCCGGGTCGAAGACCTCGTCGGCCGCGTAGACGCCGACCCAGGACTGCAGCATGTCCCGGTGTCCGAACACGATCCGGGGCTTGGAGGGCTTGACGTAGGCCACGGGCTTGCGGGCCGGGGCGGGCCTGAACTTGGGGGACTCCGAGCCGAGGAGCTTGGCGACCTCGCCGGGCAGGCGGTTGCCGACGTAGAGGCTGCGGTGCCGGTAGCCGAGCAGGCCCTTCGTGACTGCCTGGAGCTTGGCCGTGTCGAGCTTCTTGAGCTCGGCGTCGGTCAGCTCGTTGAGGACCGCGCTCTCGCCGGCCCGCGATGCGAACTCGCCCAGGGCGTAGTGGATGTACTTGGGGTCCTTCTTGTTGTCCTGATGGGCGCCGAGCTGGACCGCGACCATCTTCGCGAGCATGTCCGGGCTCGTGTTGGGCTGCTCGAAGCGCCGGACCATCAGTTCGAGGGCGGGCCAGAGGTTCTCGTCGGGGCCGCTGAGGCTGACGCTCAGGGTGTCGCGGCCGCAGCCGTAGTCCAGGGCCGCGCCGAGGCCGTAGAGCTTCTTCTTGAAGTCCTCGGCCGAGAGCCCGCCCGCGCCGGAGAACTTGAGGAGGTCCAGGGCCGCGCAGGCCTCGCGCACCGCGTCGCTGCCGAAGTCGAAGACGAGGCCGATTGAGAAGAGGTCGTTGAAGGGGTTGCGCGTCGCGTAGAGATTGCCCTGCGGCATGGGGGTGATGGAGTAGTCCCGGCCTTCCGCGAGCCACGCGGGCTCGATGTCCTTGGCCGGCATGGCCATGAGCTCCTTGAAGAAGGCGGACTGGCGCGAAGGGTCGATGTCCACCTTGGTGAAGCCGGGCTTGGCGATGGAGGGGAGCTCGGGTTTGGCGTTGCGGCGGTAGACCACCACGCGGCCCTCGCCGAGGTGCTGTTTGGCGACCCGCAGGACGTCCTCCTTGGTCACGGCCTTGAGCCGCTCGATGCGGCTCGCGGTCCGCTCCCAGGTCTCGTAGTCCTGGAAGGAGTCCGCCATGAGGTCGGCCCGCCGCATGTTGACCTCGAGGCTCTTCTTGTAGCTGACCTCGAAGTCCGTGACCACGGCGCGGATGTCCTCGGCCGTGAAGTCCCCGGCCTTGAGCTTGGCCACGGTCTCCATGAGCAGGGCCTCGGCAGCCTCGAGGGTCTGGCCCTGCTTGGGCACGGCGAAGGTCTGCCAGGCGCCGCCGTCGAGGAGGAAGAGGGAGTAGGACCCGGCGTCCTTGACCTTCTGGGTCTGCTCGAGCCCGAGGTTGAGGAGGCCGGTCACGGAGTTGTCCATGAGCATGTCCATGATGAGGAGGGCCTCGTAGTCCGGGCTCGCCTTGGTCGCCGTGGGCCAGGAGACCACCACCTTCTCCTCGGCCTCGTACTTGACCTCCAGGCGCTCGGGGCCCTTGAGGGGCTCGGGCTTGGGCGCTTCCCGGCGCGCCAGGGGGACGGGCTTGAGGGAGCCGAAGTTCTTCTCCAGGACCGCGAGCATCTCTTCGCGGTCGAAGTCGCCGGAGAGCGCGATGGCCATGTTGTTGGGCACGTAGTAGCGCTCGAAGAAGGCGTACATCTTGGCCAGGGAGGGGTTCTTGAGGTGGTCGATGGTCCCGATGATGGGCACGCTGTAGGGGTGGCCCTTGTAGAGGCGGGACATCATGGCTTCCCATAGGATGTCCTCGGCGTCGTCCATGTAGCGGTTCTTTTCCTCATAGACCGCCTCGATCTCGGACTGGAAGAGCCGGAACACGGGGTGGTCGAACCGGTCGGTCTCGACGCGGGCCCAGAGGTCGGCCCTGTTCTTGGGGAACTCGCAGGTGTAGGTCGTGCGGTCGTAGCTGGTGCCCGCGTTGAGGTGGGTGACGCCCAACTGGCCGTAAACCTTCTCGAGCTCGTTGGGGACCGCGAGGCCCGCCGCGGCCACGGACTTCCTGTCGATCTCCTTGTAGATGAGCTCGCGTTCCTTGGCGTCGGAGGTCTTGAAGCGCTTCTCGTAGAGGCCGAGGATCTCCTCCTGGAGGGGCTTCTCCTTGACGTAGTCGAGGGTGCCGAGCTTGCCCGTGCCCTTGAAAAGCATGTGCTCGAGGTAGTGGGCCATGCCCGTGGAATCGGGCGCGTCGTTCTGCGAGCCCGCGCGCACCGCGATGGCGGCGCCCACGCGCGGCTCCTGGCTGTTGGGGCTCAGATAGACCGTCATGCCGTTCGAGAGGCGGTGGATCGTGACAGCCATGGGGTCTTTGGGCAGGGGGGCGTTGAGGAGCCCCTCGGCCTTCGGCTGGGCCGGGGCGGCGGAGAGGCCGGAGGCGGGCAGGATGCAGGCCAGCCAGAGGGCCATGGCGAGGCCGGGGTTCCGGCTCTTCACGGCGGAAGCGGTCAGGTGCTTGGTCATGGGTTCTCCTTGGCGTCTTCTTCTGCTGCGGGCTTGGCGGCTGGCGCGGTCGCGGCCGCCGTGGCGACGGCGTGCTCCCAGACGGGGCGGTTGTGATGGCGCAGGGCCGCCCAGGTGTAGCGGTTCTGCGGGTTCCAGAGGATCCAACTCGTGATGCCGAAGCGCTGGGCGGCCAGGATCTGGTCGCGGACCTTGGCCGCGTCGTAGCGCACGCCCAGCGAGAAGTCCTGGAAATAGGGCCTGAGCTTGACGGCCTCGGGCCCCAGGCGCTTGACCGCGTCCCGGATGCCCCTGCGGATGATCTTGAAGGGTTCGCGGTTGGGGTGCTTCACCCCGAGCTCGCCTTTGTTGTAGTGGGAGGGGTACATCATGGGCGAGACCGCGTCCACCTCCTTGGCGAGCTCGCCGATGCGCTGGCCGATGCCCATGTCGGTCCCGGCGCTGGTGGTCATGCCGAAGAGGCAGATGGACATGCTCACCTTGAAGGGGTTGAGGACCTCTCTGGCCCTGACCAGGAATCCGCGGATCACGGCTTCAGCGGTCTGGGGGCTGTGGTCGGCGCGGGAGTAGCGGCACATGCTCACTTTGCCGTCCGAAGGGAAGCGCACGTAGTCGAACTGGATCTCGTCGAACCCGGCTGCCGCGGCCCTGGACGCGATGGCGAGGTTGTACTCCCAGACCTCGCGCCTGTAGGGGTCGACCCAGGCCACGCCCTTGTTGTTGCGCCAGATGTCGCCGTCGGGGGTCTTGACCGCCCACTCGGGCCTCTTGCGCGCGAGGATATCGTCCTTGAAGAGCACGATCCTGGCGATGGTCCTGAACCCCGCCTTGCGGAAATCCGAGACGCAGGCCTCCAGGTTCGGGATGGCGTTGACGTAGGACCCGATCTCCCGGGTCATGGGCGCGTCCCGGACGAAGACCTTGCCGTCGTACTCCTTGAGGGCGATGGCCACGGCGTTGACGCCCGCCTCCTTCATGTCCTTGATGATGCGGCTGCGGAACTTGGGCGACCCGGCGGCCCAGCCGGTCACGTGGATGCCGCGCACGGGGTCGGGCTGGAAGACCACCACCGCGTCAGGCTGGCGCTCGTCGTCGACCTCGGCCGCCTTCTTGGCGCGCCCGGGCCGTGCCTCCTGGCCGTGGTGGCGGCGCGCAGCCCCGGCCTTGAGGGTCTGGGGGTGGACCGCCGCGGGAGGCTCGCCGGTGCCGTGCTGGGCGAGGACCGGCCAGGGCAGGGCAAGGAGGGCGAGCAGGAGGGGGATCGTCATCGCAAGGCCCTGAGACTATACAAAATCGGGGTGCGCATTGCCCTGCCGCGGGTGATCCGGGATGCTTGCCAATACGCGTCGGTTCTGTTAAACTCAGTTGGCTTTTCCGGGGTCCAACCCGGTCCATATAGAGGAGAAAGATCATGCTCATCGAGCTCGCTCTCGGATGTTGGTTGCTCGCCGGGCCCGCGCCGGTCTGGGCGCAGGTCGAGCCCGCGGTCGAAGAGGCCTCTGACGAGGCCGCGGTTGAGCCGGCTCCGGCCAGGAAGAAGGGCGCGCGCAAGGCGAAGGCCGCCGCCGGAGACCCCTTCCAGATCCGGGTGGCTGAGATCGCCAAGGTGTGGCGGGCACAGATCGCCTTCGGCAAGGGCGAGTCCGAGAGCTGGAACGAGTTCTGGACCGCGGTGCGCAACGACCGCGGCAAGTTCGAGCAGAGGCTCACGAACGAGCGGGTCGCCTTCGTGGATTCCCTCAAGTCCCTCGACCCCAAGGACCACGGCCAGAGCCTGCTCGACTTCGAGACCATGCAGTCCAACAAGATGAAGTCCTTCGAGGAGAGCCAGGCCACGAAGATCAAGGACTTCATCCAGCAGAAGGAGTCCCGCCTGCGGGAGTTCGGCCTCGCCCAGGAGGCCGAGCGCGAGCGGCTCGCCCAGGCCTCGGTGGACTCCTGGGTCGAGGAGCGCTCGCTCCTCAACATCTCCCTGCCTCCTCCGGGCGCCGATCCCCGCGATGAGCGCGAGAAGAAGGACAAGGGCGGCAAGAAGGACAAGAAGAAGGCGAAATCCGAGGATTGGTGAGAGGAGCCCGACATGAAAGACAAGATCCAGAAGGTTCTCGACGGCATAAGGCCCCACATCCAGGCGGACGGCGGCGACGTGGAGCTCATGTCCGTGGACGAGGAATCCGGCGTCGTGACCGTGGCCCTGCGCGGCGCGTGCGGCTGCTGCCCGGGCGCGCAGATGACCCTCAAGAACGTCATCGAGCGCAAGATCAAGGAGGCGGTCCCCGCCGTCAAAGAGGTCCGGGCTGCCTGACGTCCCGCGTGGGGGCATGAAGCGCGTCGACCTGCACCTGCACTCGCGCTTCTCGGACGGCACCCTCGCCCCAGCCGAGCTCGTGGCCCGCGGCCGCGAGGCGGGCCTCGACCTCATGGCCCTCACGGACCATGACGGCGTGGCGGGCTTTCCCGAGGCCCGCCGGGCCGCGGAGGGCGCGGCCGGGCCGCGGGTCCTCTGCGGCATCGAGATCAGCAGCAGCGTCGGCGAGGTCCACATCCTTGGCTACGGCCTCGACCATGCCCGGCCGGCCTTCGCCGAGCGCGTCTCCGAGCTCCACTCCCGGCGGCGCGAGCGCGTCCGCCGCATGGTCGAGAAGCTCCAGGGGCTCAAGTTCCCGATCACGATGGAGGAGGTCGTGGCCTGCTCCGGGGGCGTGCTCGGCCGGCCCCACATCGCGGACGCCCTCTGCCGCAAGGGGATCGCGAGCAACCGCGGCGAGGCCTTCGGCCGCTGGCTGGCCGAGGGCCGGCCGGCCTTCGTCCCGTCCATGGGGCCCGCTCCCGAGGAGGCCATCGCCATGATCCGCGACGCCGGGGGCTTCGCGGTGCTCGCCCACCCCGACACGGTCGAAGACCTCGGCGTGGTCGGAGGCTGGGTGAAGGGCGGCCTCGAGGGGCTCGAGGCGCACTACCCCACCTATGCCCCGGCCGTGGTCAAGCGCTTCGCGGAGCTGGCGGCCGGCCACGGACTGCTCCTGACCGGCGGCTCGGACTGCCACGGCCCGGGCACCCTGCGGAACGCCCCCCTGGGGGTCTCCGTGCCCGACGCCGTGGTGGAGCGGTTCCTCGAGAGGGTCTCCCGATGCGGCTGATCGCGCACCGCGGCGCCAGCGGGCACGCGCCCGAGAACACCATGGCGGCCTTCCGCCTCGCCCTGGAGATGGGCGCTTCCGCCATCGAGCTCGACGTCCACCAGACGCGGGACGGGGAGCTCGCGGTCATGCACGACTGGGACCTCAAGCGTACGGGACGAAACCTGCCCAAGGGCCACCCCGGCCGCAGGTGGACCCGCCTGGGCCGTTCCCGGGTGGGGGACATGACCTTCAAGGAGCTCTCCGCGGCCGACGTGGGCTCCTGGTTCGGCCCCGCCTTCCGGGGAGAGCGCATCCCTCGCCTGGCCGACGTGCTGGCCCTCGTGGCGGGCAAGGCCGAGCTCCACGTGGAGCTCAAGAAGGGCTCGGGACTCTATCCCTGCATCGAGGCCCGCGTGGTGGAGCTCCTGCGCCGGTCCAACGCCCTCAAGTGGGTCGTGGTGTCCAGCTTCGATCACGAGGCCCTGCGCAACGCGAGGCTCCTCGAGCCCCGCCTGCGCCTGGGGTATCTCCTCGGCCTGACCACCATGCGCCGGGCCCTCAGGGAGACCGCGGAGCTTCGCGCGGAGAGCCTCAACATCAGCCTGCGGCAGGCCACCCCGAAGAGGGTGTCCCTCGCGCGGGCCCAGGGCCTCAGGGTCCTAGTCTATACCGTCGACAGGCCCGCGGACGCGCTCAGGCTCGAGGGCCTGGGCGTCTACGGCGTCTACAGCAACCATCCCGAGCTTCCGCTGAAAGCGGAAAACCGGTAGAATCTCCGCTCATGGTCTGGCACGATTGGGATCGGAAGGCCTTCGAGCGGGCGGCGGCCGAGCGCAAGCCCGTCTTCCTGCACCTGGCGTCCTCGGTCTCGCGTCTCTCCGCCTCGGTCGACGCGGTCTACGAGCGCCCCATCGTCTCCTCCCTCATCGCCAGCCGCTTCATCCCGGTGCGCGTGGCCGCGGAGGATCGGCCCGACCTCGTCCACCGCTTCGGCAGCGCCGACGCGGCGCCCGTGGTCCTGGACCATTCCGGGACGCCGGTGTCGACCGTCTCATTCTTCTCCCCCGAGGACCTCGCGGAGACCCTCGCCAAGACCGCGGACGCCTGCGGCGCCGGCGGAAAGGCCCAGGCCAAGCCCCGGGCGGAGCGGCCGGCCCCGCTCTCGGACCTGGACCCGGAGCGCCCGGCCGCGGTGCTGGGGAGGCTCAGGTTCGAGCGCTCCGACTTCTTCCCGTGCGCCGAGAGCCTGGAGTTCCTGCTCTACGCCGCCAAGGAGTGGAAGAGCGCGGAGCTCCGCGAGACCCTCAAGTTCCAGCTCGCCAAGCTCGGCCGCTCCGAGGCCTGGGACGCGAAGGAGGGACTCTTCTCCAGGGAGGACGAGGTCCCGCGCGTGGATCTCAACGCCCGCCTGGCCCGGGTCTTTCTGGACGCCTCGGCCCTGACCGGCGACGCCTCCCTGCGCGAGCAGGGCCTGCGCGTGGCCGGGTCCGTGCTGAGATGCTTCTACGACGACCGCGTGGGGGCGTTCCGCCTCGTGCCCGACGCAGCGGCGCGCGTCTTCTACGCCGACGCCAACGCCGCGGCCGCCATCTGCATGCTCCGGGCCGCTGCTCGGGGCCAGGTCGGGGAGTGGCGCGAGGCCGCGGACCGCGCCTTCGTCTTCCTCACCAACATGTTCGACATGGACAACGGGATGGCGCACCGTTGGGACGGCAAGCCCTCCCTCCACGGACTGCTGGGAGACAACGCCTGGGCAGTGCTGGCCCTGACCGAGTCCTTCCTCAGCGGCGGCAGCAAGCCCCACCGCGAGCTCGCCGACGCCGTCCTGAAGATCCTCTTTCAGCAGTTCTGGGAGGGGGAGAAGGGAGGGTTCCTGGACCGGGCCGCGGGAGACGACGACATCCCGGCCTTGGGGACGCCCGTCCTGCCGGGCCTGCTCAACGCCGTGGCCCTCGAGGGGGCGTGGCGGCTGCACCACCTCAAGGGCAACGTCCACTACGGCCGCTGGGCTTCGGCGGCGCTCCGGAGCGTCATCCCGGCCGCTGATTCGGAGGGCTGTTCGGCCGCGGCCCTGGCCCGCATCCAGGACATGATGGCCCGCGGCCGCATGGACCTCGAGCTCGTGGGCAGGGTCGGCGACACCGCCACCGAGGAGATGCTGGCCGCGGTCAACAGCCATTATCTCCCGCGCAAGATCATCTCCTTCGTGGACCCCGACGACCAGGATTTCATCCTGCCGCACAAGCTCAAGACCCAGACCTGGCCCAAGCTTTTCGGCTGCATCGACCTGCGGCCCAAGGTGGAAGCGAGCCGGCCGAGCGAGGTCGGGCCCTTGCTGGACGCGATCTCTTAGAGGAGGACCGGGATATGATGGCGCTTTCCTTTCGGACCTGGCTGGGCTTCTTCGGCGTGGCCGCCCTGGCCGGGAGCCTGTCAGGCTGCTGGTGGGTCGTGGCGGGCACGGCCGGGGCCGAGGCCGGCTACGTCGCCACCCAGGACGACCGCACGGCCGGGCAGACCTTCTCGGACCAGTGGATCCACGCCAAGGTCAAGGCCGAGCTGGTGGGCTCGAGCGTGAAGTCCCGGAACCTGGGCATCAAGGTGCGCAAGGGCGTGGTCACCTTGAAAGGCGTGGTCGACACCGAGGCCGAGAAGGAGCGGGCCGTGTCCCTGGCGCGCGGGGTCCAGGGCGTCACCAAGGTCGTGGACAAGATCTTCGTCGCCCGCTGATCAGCGGCCGGACGGAGCCGCGCCGAGACCGGTCGAGGCGGACTCCGACGACGGGTCCCGCGCCACGCTCACCGTCCCTTCCGCGAGGTTCGCCTCGAACCGCGCCGGCGCGTCCCCGGGACCGAGCCGGAGCCCTCTCAAGGTGACGATGTACGAATCCTGGTCCAGCCTCTCGACCTCGTCCACCGCGTTCGGACCCGCGCTTCGGAGCGCCATGTCGAACACGGTCTCGCGCCTGCCGGGAGGATGGAAGGCGTAGACGAGCCGCAGGGCGCGCTCGCGTCCGTCGTCCGGCAGGGGGTTGGGCGCCTGGAGCGCGGACAGAGCGGGCCGTCCGGCCGACGGGACCGGCGCAGCCGCGGCCTCCGGTTGGCGGGCGTCGACGCTCGGGCGCGGGAACGCCGCTCCTAGCTCCGCGGCCCGTTCCCGAGCCGCGCGCGCCGAGGCCCACATCCCGCCGACCCAGGGCAGGACCGCTCCGGCGGTCAGGATCGCAAGGTATAGGAGCAGGGCCGGGGAGACCGGCCCCTCCGCGGCCTCGGAAGGGCCGGCGTTCCGGGGTCGGACCTCGGCGGGCTCGGGACGCGGAGGAACGGCGTCCATGAGCTCGGGCCGCGGAGGCGCGATGTCCGCGGGCCGGACCGGCTCGGGCTGCGGCGCAGGGGCCGGCTTGGCCGCGGGTTCCCGGAGGACGGGGTTGGCCGGGAGCGGCGAGGACATGATGGTCGAAAGCTTGTCTCCGGCCTCGGCCAGGGAGGAGTCCACGGCTTCGAGCTCCGTCCTCATGGCAGCGGCAGCCAGGTGCTGGTCCTCGATCTTGCGGCAGGAATCGACGACCGCGGCTTCGATGCGGGCCACGCGCTCGATGAGGCTGGGCTCGCTGGCCCAGGCCGCCGGGGGCAGCTCTCCCGAGACCTGCGGAGCGAGGCTTTCTTGGAGGCAGTCTTGGCTTTCCATCTCTGAACCCCATGATTATAATGGGCTCCAGGCACAGAATTGTGGCGGGGTTATTGCGGCGATGTTAATTGGACGGAGGCGCTCCCGATGGGCTCTAATGCTATGATATCGAGGTGCTCCGCGCCGGCATGCTCCTCCTCGTCTTCCTATGGAGCACTGCGCCCGGGGTTCGGGCTCAAGGCGAGGCTGCCCAGGCCTTCCAGAACGTGACCGTCCGGCCCGGGGACACCCCGGGCTCCATCGCCAAGACCTACCTGAAGGACCCGGCGGCCTGGGCCGAGGTGGCCAGGGCCAACGGCCTGGCCGCCGCAAACCCGGCGGCCCCCCTGCCGGCCATGGTCCTGCGCGTGCCGGTGAGGCTCGTGCGCGAGGAGTTCCAGGCGGCCCGGCTCGTGTACCGGCTCAATAACTCCTTCTTCAGGCGCAAGGACGGCGCCCAGTGGGTCTCCACCGCGGACAACATGGAGCTCTTCCGCAACGACGCGGTCAAGACCGCGCCGGGCGGCAAGGCCGTGGTGAGGTTCGCGGATGAGGAGCTCATGCAGATCGACTCGGATTCCATGGCCATCATCATGCCCACGGCCC
Organism: Elusimicrobiota bacterium; assembly: GCA_016218545.1. Taxonomy (GTDB): domain Bacteria; phylum Elusimicrobiota; class Elusimicrobia; order UBA1565; family UBA9628; genus JACQWX01. The sequence continues at coordinate 213,021 of JACRDQ010000036.1, read as the reverse complement.
GGGACTACCACGTCGAGCTCAAGCGCGGGGGAGTGGTGGCCGGCAACAAGAGGGTCATGATGGGCTCGGCCATGGTCTCGCCCGCGACCTCGGACACGGTCTACACCGCGGCGATGCGCAGCGACAAGAGCACCCTGGTCCAGGTCTACCGCGGCGAAGCCGCGGTGAAGTCCGCGGGCCGCACCGTGCAGGTCTCCGCGGGCAAGGCGACCCAGGTCAAGCCCGGCCAGGCGCCCGCGGTCCCGTTCGACATCCCGGACCTGGGCGGGCTCAAGTCCTGGGTCTCGGGCTTCGAGTCCCAGCTCAACGCCCTCAAGCTCAGGCTCGGCAAGCCCTCCCTGCCCGGCAAGGTCGCGGCGCGGCCGCCCGCGGCAGCGGAGGTGCGCGAAGCCGCGGACCTCGCCAAGGACGCCTCGGCCGGGGCTTCCATGCAGGCGGTCATGGGCCACCGCGTCCAGTGCTCCCGGGAGGCTGATTTCAAGTCCATCATCACGGACCGCTTCTTCGAGGTCGATACCCCCATGGGCGCGGACAGCTTCAGGCTCCCCTTCGGGCAGTACTGGTGCCGCATCGCGCCGGTGGACCTGCTCGGCAACCAGGGTCCGTTCCGTCCCGCCAAAGCGTACTACCTCGGCACTTCCACCCAGTACCGATGAGGCTGCTCCTCCTCGTCCTGCTCGGCCTGGCGGTCCGCGTCGACGCGGGCCAGGTGGAGGACGCCCAGGCCGCCTACGCCGCGGGCGATCTCGCCAGGGCGGGCGAGCTCTTCCGCGGGGCGGCGGAAGCGGGGGACCCCGTGGCCCAGTACAACCTCGGGGTCCTCTACGAGGATGGCAAGGGCGTGGGCAAGGACTTCGCGGCCGCGGCCGCGTGGTACCGCAAGTCCGCGGACCAGGGCTACGCCGCCGCCCAGAACAACCTGGCGAACCTCTGCACCTTCGGGCTGGGCGTGCCGCTGGACGTGGCCGAGGCGGTCAAGTGGCTGACCAAGGCCGCGGAGCAAGGCGAGCCGGGCGCCCAATTCAACCTCGGCATCATGTACACCCTGGGCCAGGGCGTGGCCAAGGACTATGGCCAGGCCCACCGCTGGCTGACCAAGGCCGCGGAACAGGGCGAGGTCGAGGCCCAGCACAACCTCGGGGTCATGCATGAGCGGGGCGACGGCGTCCCGGCTGACCCGATCGAGGCGTACGCGTGGTACTTCCTCGCTTCGGGACAGGGCTTCCAGCCCTCGATCGAGAAGAAGGTCAAGCTCGCCCAATCCTTGACCCCGGAGCAGGTGGTGCAGGCCGAGGAGAGGGCCGCGGGGCTCATCCCGGTCCCTGCGGCCGAGGTCCCGGCCGCGGAGGCCCCTTCCGGCGGGGAGGGGGCAGGTCCCATGACCCCGGCGCTGCGCAGTCTCCTGGCCCGGCTCTCCGGCCTGGCAGCCGGGCTCGCGGGCCTGTGGATGCTGGTCCGCTGGTTCCGTTCCAGGGGCCGCAGCCCCATGGCCGGGGTCGGGGGCGGAGGCCGGGCTGTGGTCGCCGCGGGCAAGGGGTTCGCTCCCATCCATCACGAGAACCTCCTTCTCGTGGCGCGCGACCCGGAGGAATGCGCCAAGATCGCCCGGTACTACACCGCCGCGGGCAAGGGGCCCGATTTCGTGGCCCAGAACCAGGGCCGGCCGCCCGAGTTCTACGGCGCCTATTCCCGGGCTTTCCTCGCGGCCGGCGAGTTCGAGACGGCCTTGGCGCTCCTCGAGCTCAAGGAGGCGCCCGAGTCCCTCGACATGTCGCTCTCGTGGACGCTCAAGAAGGCGCTCTCGGAGAGGGCGGGCAGGGGCCCTTCCTCGGGCGCCTGGTCCTGGAGCGCGCGCCTGGGCGTGGCGGTCGAGCTCTCCATGCAGCATCTCTTCTCCGAGGCCCTCGGGCTCGTGGACGAGGAGATCCTTAAGGAGGCCGCGGCCAGGCCCGCGGACGCGGACCGCGTGGCCGCGCTCTACCACGCCGCGGACAAGTCGGGCGAGTTCATCGCCAAGAAGGCCCTGGGCCGCTCCCCTGAGTTACTCAAGGCCTACGCGGCCGCGTTCCGCAACGTCGGCAACCCCGGGGCTGCGGACAAGCTCTCGGGCGCCCGGCCTCCCGAGGCCCCGGCCGCCTCCAAGACCGTGGTAGGGCAGAAGTACGAGCTCGTCTCCCAGATCGGGCAGGGCGGGATGGGGCTGGTCTTCAAGGCCTACGATCGCGCCCTGGACCGCGCCGTTGCGGTCAAGAAGCTCAGGCCCGAAGTGCAGAACGCGGCCGGCGGCCGCGACTGCATGCTGGCCGAGGCCCTGACCATCTCGCAGCTGAGCCACCCCTTCATCGTGGCCATCCACGACATCGTCCAGGAGGGCGGGAACGTCTACCTGGTGCTTGAGTACGTCGACGGCATGCCGTTGTCCCTCTTCATCAAGAAGAAGGCCCGCCTGACCCTCGGGGAGTGCCGCAAGGTGTTCGCCTACGTCTGCCAGGCCGTGGAGTTCGCGCACGCCAAGAAGATCACGCATCGAGACCTCAAGCCCGCCAACATCATGATCGAGCACAGCGGCTTCGTCAAGGTCATGGACTTCGGCCTGGCCAGGATCGCCAAGGACTCGGTCTCCAAGGAGAGCAACAAGGACTGCTCCGGCACCCCGGCCTACATGGCGCCAGAACAGCATCTCGGCAAGGCGGACCCGCGCTCCGACATCTTCGCCCTGGGCGTGTGCCTCTACGAGATGCTGACCGGGGAGGTCCCGTTCAGGGGCCCGGACTTCCTGGTCCAGAAGGAGCGGCGGCTCTACGTGCCTCCGACGCAGGCGGTGCGGGGCCTGACCGCCGACATGGACCGGTTCATGGCCGCCGCCCTCGCCCCGGACCCCAAGGCCCGCATCCAGGACGCCCGGTCCTTCCTCGAAGCCCTCTCCGTCGTCAAGTAATGCAACAGGGCTGGTGTCAGACACCAGCCCTGTTGCATTACTCGGACGAGCGGAGGGCTCAGACCTTCGCGGCTTGGCGGAGGTGGCCCAGGAGCTTGTCGAAGTCCGGCTGCTCCGCGACCTCCTTGACGTACTGGACGTAGGTGAGCTTGCCGTTCTCACCGACCACGAAGACCGCGCGGGCCAGGAGGGCCAGCTCCTTGATGAAGACCCCGTAGGCCGCGCCGAAGGAGCGGTCCTTGTAGTCCGAGAGGACGCGCACCTTGTCGATGCCCGCCGCGCCGCAGTACCGCTTCTGGGCGAAGGGCAGGTCCACGCTCACCAGCACCACGGACACGCCGGGAAGGCCCGCGGCCTCCTTGTTGAAGCGGCGCGCCTCGGCGTCGCATACCGGGGTGTCGAGGGAGGGGACCGAGAGCAGCACGGTCACGCCCTTGAGGCCTGAGCGCGAGACGGGCTTGAGGTCTCCGTCGGCCGCGGTGAAGTCGGGGGCGGCGTCTCCGACCTTGAGCTCGGGACCGACGAGGGTGAAGGGATTTCCTTTGAGGGTGACGGCCTTGGCGCGTTCCTGGGCCATGAAGGGCCTCCTGGGTGCGGCTCGATCGAGGGCGCCGGAGCGCCCTAGCTATTCGATGCGGATCATACGAAAAAGGTTCAGGACAAGGCCAACAGGCTGCCCGCCATGACGGCCATGCCGGCCACCAGGGAGTAGATCACGATGTGATGCTCACCGTACTCGTGGGCGGCCGGGAGGAGCTCGTCGAAGGAGATGTACACCATGATCCCAGCGACCGGGGCCGTGACCAGCCCCATGAGGGTGTCGTTGAGGAAGGGGGCCAGGAGCAGGTAGCCGATGAGGGCTCCTGCCGGCTCGGCCAGTCCCGTGAGGAAGGAGTAGAAGAACGCCTTCTTCCTGCTCCCCGTGGAATGGTAGATGGGCACCGACACGCTGATGCCCTCCGGGATGTTGTGGATGGCGATGGCCACGGCGATGGAGACGCCCGCGACCGGATGATTGAGGGCGGTGAGGAACGTGGCCAGCCCCTCGGGGACGTTGTGCAGGGTGATGGCCGCTGCGGAGAACAGGCCCATACGCAGGAGCTTGCCGTTCGCGGGCCGGGGGGCGGACTCCTGCATGGCCTCGAGCGGCCGGGCCTCGTGCGGGTTCTCGAACTCGGGGACCAGGGCGTCGATGAGCCCGGTCAGGCCGATGCCGGCGAAGAAGGCCAGGGCCGCGTACCAGCCCGCGGCCGCCCCCAGGCTGGGGGTGGCGCGCTCCACGGCGCCGGGCAGCAGGACCGTCAAGGAGATGTAGATCATGACCCCGGCCGAGAAGCCCAGGGACCCGGCCAGGAGGCGCGTGTTGGTCCGCTTGAAGACCAGGGCGATGGCGCTGCCGATGCCGGTCGAGAGACCCGCCAGCAGGGTCAGGAGGAACGCGATCTGGACGTCGGTCAAGCGGCCCTCACGGGGTCAGGCGCTGGAGGGGTTCCGTCCGGCGCAGGGCCGCGATGCGGGCCTCGAGGGGCGGGTGGCTCGAGTAGAGCAGGGCCACCAGGCCCCGGGAGCCGCCGTGGATCTTGAGGGTGGACAGGCTCGGGTGGGTGTTGTCCACCTGGTTCTTATGGTCCCGCAGGGATTCGAGGGCGTGGATCATGGTCTCGCGCCCCGTGAGCTCGGCCGAGCCCTTGTCCGCGGCGAACTCGCGGCGCCGCGAGAAAAAGTAGATCACGATCATGGCCAGGAGCATGAGGATCGTCTCGAAGACCATGATGAGCAGGTACTGGGCGAAGTAGCCCAGGCCCCGGCCCTCGTCGTCGCGGGAGCGCAGGAAGTTGTCGATGGCGAAGACCGCGACCCTGGAGGCGAACATCACGAAGGTGTTGACCACGCCCTGGAGGAGAGTCATGGTGACCATATCGCCGTTGACGATGTGCGAGACCTCGTGGGCGAGCACGCCCTCGACCGCCCTGGAGTCCATCCGGTCGAGGAGGCCCGTGGATACGGCCACCAGGGAGCGCGAAGCGCTCGGGCCCGTGGCGAAGGCGTTGACCTCGCGGCTCGGGTAGACGCCGATCTCGGGCAGGGTCGTCATGCCCGCGCGCTGGCAGATGCGGGAGACCATCTCCACGAGCCTGGCCGCCTCCGGGCCTCCCGGATGCCGGGGGTCGATGAGCTGCACGCCCAGGGCGTGCTTGGCCATGAAGCGGGACATCTGCAGGGAGATGAAGGAGCCCACGAAGCCGAAGATGGCGCAGAAATAGAGGAGGTTCGTGTAGTTCAGGCCCCGCGCGGTCAGGTAGGGCTCGACGCCCAGGACGTGGATGACGAGGTTGACCGCGAAGATGACGAGGAGGTTGACGGCGACGAAGAAGAACAGGCGCTTGAGCAGGCTCATGGGGTTATTATACGAAAACTGCTAGTTCCTGCGGCTCCTGGCCTTGGCGAGGAGCCGCAGGATCTCCAGATAGAGCCAGACCAGGGTCACGATCAGGCCGAAGGCGCCGTACCACTCCATGTACTTGGGCGCGCCCCGCGCCGCCCCTGCCTCGATGAAGTCGAAGTCGAGGACCAGGTTGAACGCCGCGATCCCCACCACCACGAGGCTGAAGGCGATGCCGATGGGCCCGGACTCGTGGATGTAAGGAAGGCGCACGCCGAAGAAGCTCAGGACGAGCTCGGCGAGATAGAGGAGGCAGATGCCGCCGGTCGCGGCCGCGATGCCCAGCCGCAGGTTCTGGGTGGCCGGGATGAGGCCGGACCTATAGGCCGCAAGCAGCGCGAAGAGGGTCCCGAAGGTGAGGCCCACGGCGTTGAGCACGATGCCGGGGTAGCGGGCCTCGTAGGTCGCCGAGATCGCGCCCAGGACCAGACCCTCGAGCGCTCCGTAGGCGAGGGTCGTGTACGGGGCGGCCGTCTTCTTGAAGATGGTGACCAGGGCCGCGACCAGCCCGCCCAGCAGGCCCAGGAGCATCAGGCCCTGCACCGGCTCGCCCGCGAAGGCCCGGCTCCACGTCCAGGCCGCGGTCGCCAGGGTGGCCGCGAGGGTCGCGGCGGTCTTCTGTACCGTGCCGTCGATGGTCATGGCCTCTTCCCTGGAGGCGATGCCTTGGGAGGTGAAAACGTCCGCGGAGAGCGTCGGGTTGCCGGATCTCATCATGGGGACATGATACCACACGCGGGTCCCCCCGGCTGTGCCTGCTAGGTGAGCAGGACCAGCTTGCCGCGGCTGCCGGGCTCGAGGACCATCCGGTGGGCGCGGGGCGCTTCGGCCAGGGGGAGTTCCCGTCCCACCACGGGGCGCAGGGTCCCGTCGGCCAGGCCGGACTGGAGGGTTGCGTGGATCTCGGCTTCCTCGGCCGGGGTCACGGCCCAGAGGGTGAAGCCGCTGACCGTGCCTCTGCGCGCCATGAGGTCGCGCGGGTCGAGGGAGGTCTCGCCGCGGCTGCCGATCACGATGACCCGGCCGTCGGCGGCCAGGAGCTTGGCGTCGCGAGCCAGGTTGACGTTGGCCAGCATCTCGAGGACGACGTCCACGCCCTTTCCGCCGGTGGCCTCCAGTATCTTCCGCTCGTAGCCGGACTCCCGGTGGTCGAAGACCGTGTCCGCGCCCTGGGCCGCGGCGAGGTCCCGTCCCTCCGGAGTGCCCGCCGTGGCCAGGACCCGCAGTCCCATGGACCTGGCGAACTGCACGGCGGCCGTGCCCACGCCGCCGCTGGCGCCGTGCACGAGCACGGTTTCGCCGGCCCGCGTCCGGGACCAGTGGCGCAGGGCGTGGCAGGCCGTGCCGTAAGGGACCCAGACCCCGGCGCCCTGGCTGAAGCTCAGGCTTGCGGGCAGGGGCCACACCTGGCTCTCGCGGGCCAGGGCGTACTGGGCGTAGGCGCCCGTGAGCGTCTTGGCCGTGTAGACCCTGTCTCCGGCGCGGACCTTGCCCACTCCCTCGCCCACGGCCTCCACGACCCCGGCCCCGTCCGAGCCCGGGGTGTAGGGCAGGCTCGGCTTGAGCGGGTAGGCGCCCGAGCGCAGGTAGGTGTCGTACGGGTTGACCCCGGCGGCGCTGACGCGGACGAGCACCTCGCCCGCGGACGGCCGCGGGACCGGGACCTCCTCCAGGGTGAGGACCTCGGGACCTCCGAAGCGACGGACCATGATGGCTTTCATGCTCCCCAATGTTCACAATGTTGGCAGGCCCGTGTCAAAGGGTCCCGTGGGGGGCTTCACGGACGAGGCAGGAATGTTGCAAAATATAAGGTGTTATGAACGCCTATTTCCAGGTCCCCAAGCCGATCAACGAGCCGGTCCTCAACTACGCCCCGGGAAGCCCCGAGCGGGCCGCCCTGAAGGCGCGCGTCAGCGAACTCCGCGGCCAGAAAGCCGACATCCCTCTGATCATCGGCGGCAAGGAAGTGCGCACGGGCAAGCTGACGGACTGCCGCTGCCCGCACGAGACTTCCCACCTGCTGGGCCAGTACCACATGGCCGGCACGACGGAGATCAACGCCGCGGTCAAAGCCGCCCTCGACGCCCGCAAGGAATGGGCGCGCATGTCCTTCCACGACCGCGCCGCCATCTTCCTGAAGGCCGCCGACCTCCTCGCCAACGACTGGCGCTGGACCCTGAACGCGGCCACCATGGTGTGCCAGTCCAAGACCTGCCACCAGGCCGAGATCGACTCCGCGGCCGAGCTCATCGACATGTGGCGGTTCAACGTCCACTTCGCCGAGCAGATCTACGCACAGCAGCCCGTCAGCGCCCGCGGGATGTGGAACCGGCTCGAGTACCGGCCCATGGAGGGCTTCATCTTCGCCCTGACGCCCTTCAACTTCACCTCCATCGCGGGCAACCTGCCTACCGCGCCCGCCATCATGGGCAACACCGTGGTCTGGAAGCCCGCGTCGTCTACGGTCTACACCGCGTGGTATATCATGAAGCTCCTCAAGGAAGCCGGCCTGCCCGACGGGGTCATCAACATGGTGGCCGCGCGCGGCTCGCAGATGGGCCCGGCCATCTTCAACTCGCCGGACTTCGCGGGCCTGCACTTCACCGGCGGCACGGACACCTTCAACGACATCTGGAAGACCGTGGGCGCCAACATGGCGAGCTACCGGACCTACCCGCGCCTCGTGGGCGAGACCGGGGGCAAGGACTTCGTGTTCCTGCACGAGACCGCGGACCTCGACGCCGCGGCCGTGGCCCTCGTGCGCGGCGCCTTCGAGTACCAGGGGCAGAAGTGCTCCGCGGCCTCCCGCGCCTACGTCCCGGACACCCTCTGGCCCAGGCTCAAGAAGCGGGTCGAGGAGATGATCGACACCATCAAGATGGGCCCGCCCGAGGACTTCTCGAACTACTTCTGCGCGGTCATCGACAAGGGCGCCTACGACAACATCAAGGGCTTCATCGACCGGGCCAGGTCCGATACCTCCTGCAGGATCCTCCGGGGCGGCCGCTGCGACGACTCCAAGGGCTACTTCATCGACCCGACCGTCATCGAGACCACCAACCCCAAGAGCGAGAGCATGGAGAAGGAGATCTTCGGGCCCGTGCTGAGCGTCTACGTGTACCCGGCCAAGAAGTACTCCGAGACCCTGCGCCTGTGCGACCAGACCTCGACCTACGCCCTGACCGGGGCGATCTTCGCCCAGGACCGCAAGGCCATCGTGGAAGCGGAAGCCGCCCTCGTCCACGCGGCCGGGAACTTCTACATCAACGACAAGCCGACCGGCGCGGTCATCGGCCAGCAGCCCTTCGGCGGCGCCCGGGCCTCGGGGACCAACGACAAGGCGGGTTCGCACCTGAACCTATTGCGCTGGGTCTCCGCCCGCACCATCAAGGAGACCTTCGACCCTCCCAAGGACTACAGGTATCCGTTCCTGGCTCCGGAGGCCGGCGAGAAGAAGGCCGAGGCCAAGCCCTCCAAGAAGCACGCGTCCGTCTAGCCGGGCCGCAGAGGAGGCGCCGGGGGAGCGTTCAGCCCCCGGCGCTTCTTCGTTGAAATCCTTTGCCCGCTCCCCGGCGTCTAAAAGATAAGCATCCGGAGGGACCTATGAAGGCGACCATGGCGCGGAAGTTCAAGGTCATCAACCGCAAGGAGCTCAAGGAGAAGCTGGACCGCGGCGAGAAGTTCCACTTGTGGAACGTGCTCAACAAGGACTCCTTCATTCCGTCGAGGAACATCCCCGGCTCGAGGTGGGTCCCCCTGGAGGACCTCGAGTCCAAGGTCTGCAGTCTCAACGTGGGGGCGGACGATGAGATCGTGGTCTACTGCTCGGGCCACAAGTGCCCGGCCTCCAAGTCCGCGGCGGACAAGCTCGCGTCCATGGGCTACACCGAGGTGTCGGTCTATGAGGGCGGGCTGGAGGACTGGTCCGCCGGAGGCCTGCCGTATATCCGGTTCTGAGCCGGAGCTTTTCATATAATAAGCCCGGATGAGGATCGCCATCGGGCTGGGCCTGGGTCCGGACGCGGGAGGGGCCGCGCGTCAGGCTGCCCGTGAGGCAGGCAAGACCGTCCCCAAGCCTGACTTGGCCGTGGCCTTCGGCTCCATCCATCTCGACCAGGAGCAGATCCACGCGGCGCTCTGCGCCGAGCTGGACGCGAAGGTCCTCATCGGCGGGTCGAGCTACCGGGAGGTCACGAACGCCGGGGTGACGCGCGGCTCCGTGGCGGTCCTGCTCGTCTCCTGGGAGGGCGCCAAGGCTTCGTTTGCGAACGCCGAGTCCGGGCCCGAGCCCTATGAGACCGGCCTGGCCCTGGCCAAGGGGCTGGCCCGGCCTTCGGGCAGCGGCGGCAAGCCCCTGGGCCTGGTCTTCGCCTCCATCGCCTCGGGTTATGAGAACGAGATGCTCCGGGCCCTGGGGATGAAGCTCGGGCGCATGCCCTTCTTCGGGGGCTTGTGCTGCGGGGACTACGACCTCGGCATGAGCCATCCCGATTTCTGGACCAACTACCAGTACGCGGGACCTGAGCTCATGCGCAAGCACGCGAGCCTCGCCCTGCTCGAGCTGCCCCGGAGCGTCGAGCCCTGTTTCGGCTTCGCGCACGGGTGGCAGCCCGTGGGGCCCGCGGTGAAGCTCACCAAGGCCGTGGGGGCCAAGGTCTACGAGGTCGAGGGCGTGCCGGTCTTCGACTACTACAGGCAGTTCCTCGGCGAGGGCCGGGACGACGCCTTCTTCGAGCTCCTGGTCCAGCGCTACGCCTTCGCCCTGGAGGCGGAGGGCAGCTCCTACTCGGTGGTGAAGCTCCCGGTGGCCTGCGATTCCAAGGAAGGCTGCATCACCTACTACCCCTCCGAGGACCTTCAGGGCCGCACGGTCCGGCTCATCCAGGCCAGCCGCAAGTCCCTGCTCGAAGGAGCCCGGGAGGCCGCCCTGCACTGCCGGGAGGCCTTGGCGGGCCGCAAGCCCGACCTCGTGTTCATGGTGAGCTGCTGCGCGCGCGCTTCCATCCTGCACAGCGTCATCGACCGGGAGCTGGAAGCCATCCAGGACGTGCTGGGGCGGGAGGTCCCGATGTTCGGCTTCTATTCGGGAGGAGAGATCGCGCCTCCCCTGAGCCGCTACCAGGACGTGGTGTCCCCGGACCTTCCCATGGCTGGCTCGTGCTACCACGTGACCACCGTGGGGCTCATGGCTTGGTGCTCCTCGAGGCCCGCGACCGTCTCCTTCCCGAAGCCCGCGTCCCGCGAACTCGCGGACCCCAGCCAGGAGGCCCGGCGCCTGCAGGGACTCCTGGCTAGGAGCGAGGAGATCCTCGATTCCACGGAGAGCTTCCTCTCGAACCTCAGCCGCAAGTCCTACCGGGACGCCGAGAAGCTGCGCAAGCAGAACGAGGTCATCCACCGCTACACCCCGCACGAGGTGTGGAAGGAGGTGGGCAGGCACGCGGCCTTGGGGGAATACGAGCTCCCGGACGCCGAGTTCAACGGCGCTTTCCTCTTCATGGACGTGAAGGGCTTCACCTCCTTCAGCGAGGAGCACGCTCCCAGCCAGGTCGTGGCCCGCCTCAACGAGATCTTCGGCCCGGCCGCCGACGTGATCTACGCCTGCGGCGGGGACGTGGACAAGTACATCGGAGACTGCATCTTCGCGGCTTTCCGGGGAGCCCAGGAGGCGGTAGACGCCGGCCTGCGCATCCTGCGCCTGCTCGAGGATCTCAAGGCCAAGGGCAATCCCTTCACCGTGCGCATCGGGGTCAACGCGGGCCGCGCCATCCGCGCCAACGTGGGCTCAGGCTCCCGGCGCGAGTACACCTTCATCGGCGACGCCGTGAACCTCACCCAGCGCCTGGAATCAGCGGCCACGCCCGGCAAGCTCCTGATGAGCGAGACGGTCTTCAAGCAGGTCCAAGGCCTGCCGGGCGCGCCCGAGCGCCGCGAGATCATGGTGAAGGGCAAAAAAGAGGCCGTCGTCGCCTGGGAGTGCTCGCCGGCCTGATGCGCGAGGCACGTTCCCGCCTCCTCTCCTAGTCGGGTCGAAAGCCGATCTGCTTGCGGGGTTCCTCTTCGGGTGCCATCAGTTGACGGATGGCTTGAAAGATGTTCTCAATGGCCGCGTCATGCGTCCGTATCCGGTTCTCCAGTTCCCCGAGTCCCCTGGCCAGCTCTCCCCGGAGCGAGTAGAGGCGCCTCAATCGGGTGAAAGTCCGCATGATCTGGATGTTGACCCGGATGCTCCGCGGGCTCCGCAGGACGCTGGAGAGCATGGCGACTCCGTTCTCAGTGAACGCGTATGGCAGGGAGGAGGAGAAGCGCATGGGCTTGAGGTTATCACAGATCGTGATAACCTCATCCCGTTCTCCCTCGGTGAGACGGAACATGAAGTCTCTGGGGAACCGGCGGAGATTGCGCTTGACTGCCTGATTCAAGGCCATGGTCGTGACTCCGTAAAGCCCTGCCAAGTCACGGTCCAGCATGACCTTGACCCCGCGGATGATGAAGATGCCCTTCTCGATCTTCTCGGCTGGAATCATTCTGACCATGTATCGCCTCTAATATATATACGATCGAGTCGTAGAAAAGTTCCATGCCCCGAAGGTGGTATCATATCTCCCATGACGAACAGCAGGATGGGCGAGCTCCTCGGAGAGATGTCCGTGCTCCTCGAGCTCGACGGGGCCAATCCCTTCCGCGTGCGCGCCTACCAGCGGGCCGGCCAGGTCGTGACCGGCCACCCGGCTCCCTTGTCCGGGGTGCCTGTGGAGAAGCTGACCGAGATCCCGGGCATCGGCAAGGGCATCGCGGCCCACGTGGCTGAGATGGAGGTCTCAGGGACCTTCCAGGAGCTCGAGGAGATGAGGAAGAAGTTCCCTCCGGGCCTGCTGGCCATGCTCAAGGTCCAGGGCCTGGGTCCCAAGCGCGCCAAGACCCTCTTCGACACGCTCAAGATCGACTCTCTCGACAAGCTCAAGGCCGCGGCCCAGGAGGGCAGGCTGAGAGGGCTTCCGGGATTCGGGGAGAAGACCGAAGCCAACATCCTCGAAGGCGTCGCGTTCGCCGCCACGGCGAGCGAGCGCGTGCTCCATTGGGCCGCCCGGCAGGCTGCTCTGGAGGTCTGCGCCGCGTTCACGAGGAAGACCGGGCTCAAGGACGTGTGCCCGGCAGGCTCCCTTCGCCGCGGCAAGGAGACCGTGGGCGACCTGGATTTCCTCTGCTCCGCGAAAGCCGGGACTTCGGCAGTAGAGGCCTTCATCAAGCTCCCCCAGGTCTCCAAGGTCTTGTCGAGCGGCTCAACCAAGGCCAGCGTCATCCTCGAGGCCGGCATCCAGGCCGACTTCCGCGTGGTGCCGCCCGAGTCCTGGGGGGCTGCCCTGGTCTATTTCACCGGCTCCAAGGACCACGGGGTGGCCTTGCGCGAGCACGCCTTGAGGCTCGGGTACTCGGTCAACGAGTACGGGGTCTTCCGGGCGTCGGACAAGGAGCGCAGGAAGCCCCTGGCGGGCAGGACGGAGGAAGAGGTCTACGCCAGGCTCGGGCTCTCCTGGATCCCGCCCGAGCTCCGGGAGAACAGGGGGGAGCTTGAGGCCGCGGCCAAGGGGAAGCTCCCCAAGCTCGTGGAGCTCTCGGACATCAGGGGAGATTTCCACAACCATTCGAAGCACTCCGACGGGGAGGCCAGCCTCCTGGAGATGGCCCAGGCGGCCAAGGACCTCGGCTGGGAGTGGGTCGGGCTCGGGGACCACTCCCGGTCCGTGACCGTGGCCCATGGGTTGGACGAAGCCCGGCTCAAAGCCACGCTCAAGGAGCTCGCCGCGGCCGCCAAGAAGGTCACGGGCATCCGTCTCATGCGGAGCATGGAGGTGGACATCCTCAAGGACGGGAGCATGGACTATCCGGACGAGGTCCTCTCGGAGCTCGACGTCGTCATCGGCGCGGTCCACTCCGCCTTCAAGATGGATGAGCCCAGCATGACTGAGCGCGTCCTCAAGGCCGTGCGCCACCCCAAGGTGCACATCATCGCGCATCCCTCGGGCAGGCTCCTGAGCGGCCGCGGGGGCTACAAGCTCGACACCGAGGCCGTGATGCGGGAGGCGGCCAGGTGCGGCACGGCTCTTGAGATCAATGGCCAGCCCGACCGCCAGGACATCACGGACGTCCAGGCCAGGCGCGCCAAGGAGCTCGGCGCGGCCGTGGCCTTGAACACCGACGCGCACGCCCCCGGCGAGTTCTGCTACATGGAGATGGCCGTGACCGTGGCCCGGCGCGCCTGGCTCACCAAGGATGACGTGCTCAACTGCAGGACCGCAAAGCAGGTGGAAGCCTGGCTCAGGTCCTAGGAGCCTGGCTCAGGCTCCTAGGACCGGCCGCAGAACCCCAAGTACCCGAACAAGAGTCCGAGCAGGATCGCCGCGAAGGGGAAGACCTTCATGGTCCTCTCCGTCAGCATCCGGCCTGAGAGCCGTCCGACGAATCCGGGGATCACCAGGAAGAGGACGCCCTTGATGAGCACGGCCCAACTGATGAGCGTGATGAGGACCGTCCAATCATGCTCCCACCGGTTGTGATGGTGGACCATGATGAGGCCGAAGACCGTCGTCATGAGGCCCATGAAGTAGGTGAGGGCCGCGTTCTTGAAGAGGTCCTCAGAGATCCTGCGGAAGAAGTCCTTGCCCAGCAGGGCTCCCAGCGCTGCGGAGAGATAGACCACGGCCAGGATCCTCGCGATCAGTATCGATAGCTCCATCCTTTCCTCCCGTCGCTCCTAAGACTCTGTCCCGGCCTTGGCCTGAGCCAGGTCGGCCAGGGTTTGGCTGCGGCTCTTGGACAAGGCGGCCTCAGCAGGCCGGCCTTGGGCATCCAGGAGTCCCGCCCATTCCGCGAAGAGCTTGGCCATGCCGGAGAGGAATTCCGCTGTCGGCTCCTCGCCCCTGCAGGCCAGGGTCAGGAAATCCTCGATCCTGAGGCCCAGGGCCAGATTGCTGCTCATGCCGAACGCCTTCTGGACGGCGGCTTCGACGGCTGCCGCGGCGGTCTGGACCTCGCCCTCGGCCTTGAGGCCCAGGACCGTGCCCAAGGCTTGGACGATGACCTCCAGCTGGCGCTTGAACCAGTCTCGGTGGATCATGCCTCAGCGGGCGTCGAGCGCATACCAATCGAGATCGCGGGTCACGTACATGATCGCGGAGAGGACCACGAAGAGGCCGGCCGTGCCCAGGAGCAGGGAGTAGTCCTGCAATCGGAGGGCGACGTAGAGGAAGCCGTAGATGGCGCAGAGCTCGGCGGCGATGGTCATGGACCTGGCGCCGGTATGAAGGACCGCGCGGCTGTAGAGCGTGACGGCCGTGATGGCTGCCGCGCAGGCGATGAGATACGACCCTCCGAAGGACATGAACTCGGACAGGGACAGCAGGGCTAGATAGAAGAGGCACATGGCGGCGCCTACCAGCACGTACTGGACCGGGTGGATGCGGAGCTTGGCCAGGGTCTCGAAGAGGAAGAAGACCGCGAACACCAGGGTCAGGAAGAGGATGCCGTACTTGATGGCGCGCTCGACCATGCGGTATGAGTCCATGGCATTGTAGAAGGAGACGCCGAAGAGCGAGCCGTAGACCTCTTCCGCGGGGAAACCTGCGCTCGATGCCTGCGGGTAGGACCGGCCATAATAGGAGACCTTCCAGAGGGCATGGAAGCCTTGGGCCGTGACGGAGCGCTCAGCGGGCAGGAACTGTCCCCGGAAGCTCGGGTCCGGCCAGGGCGAGGCAAGCTTGATGTCGTTCTGCACTCCCACGGGCGCGAAGTTGATGCTCCTGCTCCCTTTGATGCTCATGTCCAGGGAGAACGCCTGCCCTTTCAGGGACTTGGCCAGGCTCCCGATCCGCGCATGGACGCCCGTGGGAAGACCGTCGAGCTCGGGGCCGGGCGCCATCCGGAAGGACTTGTCTCCGAAGCGGAACTGCAGGGCTTCTCCGGTGCCGCGCAGGTCCGTCACGGCTGCAACGATGACCGCGTCTTCCCAGAGCACCTTGCTCTCCTCGATCTTGAGCGCCTGGAAATCAGGGACGGAGAAGCGGCCGGAAAGCTTCAGCCGGCCTTGATAGACCACTGCGTCGTAGATGCCGCGGTGGAGCTTCTCAGGCTGGATGTCTCCTTCGACCTTGAGCTCGTCCGGGAGGAACCAAGCCTTGCCGGTGGCGGTCTCGATCACCTCGGTCTTCTTGATCTCGCCCTTGATGACCGTGTCCTTGAAGGACTTGTAGGTGTAGCGGTACGGGATGACCAGGACCGGCCCGACCAGGCCCTGCTCCTTTCCCCAGGAGGAGGTGATCTCCGTGACCGCTTCATCGCGCCGCTTGAGGCGTTCTTGCAGTGTCGATTCGATCATGCCCAACGGGATGAGAAGGACCAGGATGATGGCGGAGACGCCGAGGAGCTTGAGCGCCACTTGCTGGGAGAACGGAGTCTCTTTCTTCGGGGTCGGTTCGGGGATGGCCTGGGCAGTCATAGGGGCAGTTTAACTCCGATGAAGGGATGAATCAAGGAGATTCGAAGGCCGGGAGGCTTGAGGCCGCTCTAGCGCTGCTTGGACTGCAGGGTATACGGCGGCGCGGACCAGTTCCGGAATTCGCGCTTGGTCTCGATGCTCTTGAGATACGCGAGCCAGTGCGTCCGGAGGCTCTGAGCGCTGTTGTCCGGTCCGACCGAATAGCGGGGGGAGGCTTCGATCTCCATGGCCAGGCCCAGGAGGTCGGCCCCATGGTCCCTGATCCCGCGGAGGAAGGCCGCGACTTCGCCGTAGAGGCAGGCTTGGTCCAGGACCTTCTCCCGCCGATAATAGGACATGTTCTTGGCGAGATGCTTGGCGTTCTTCTCCAAGGCCTGGAACCTGACCCCGGCCTTGATCGCCCCCATGTCGGGGAGGTTCGCGCCATCGGCCGCCTTCGCCGCGGCCAGGGGCACCAGGCTCACGTCGAGGGCTGAGCGGACGAGCTGGACCTCCTGCTTTTCGACGCGGAACTTGAACTTGTGGATCTTGAAGAAGGCCGCCACCTTGGGCTCTCCTGCCTGCTGGATGGGCTTGTAGCGCTTCGCGTACCGATAGCCTGCGGTCGTCTCCCGCCGGCCGAACACGATGTCAGCCAGGAAGAGGTCCGCCAGCTTGAGCACGAGGGCCACGTCCGAGCCCTTCGGCACTCCCCACACGAGCTCGGCGTCGCCCAAGGAGACTCCCACGCGGTCATCCGCTGCCAGGGACCGGCAGAGCACGGCCAGGTCCCGCGGCCCGACCGGTGGGAAATACACGGCGCGGTTGTCGATCTCCACCGCGTGGAACTTGTCGGCGTAATGGACGGCCTTGATGGCGCCCAGGCCGGCGGCTGCGTCCTCCAGCACGACGCCTGCATGGCCCTCCGGGGCCAGGGAGGCGAGCAGGGCCAGGCTGAGGAGCGCGCCGCCCCAGGACCGGCGCCTGTCA
Organism: Elusimicrobiota bacterium; assembly: GCA_016218545.1. GTDB lineage: Bacteria > Elusimicrobiota > Elusimicrobia > UBA1565 > UBA9628 > JACQWX01. Next base: position 196,176 of record JACRDQ010000036.1, on the reverse strand, counting down.
GGAGCCGAGCTTGCCGTACTCCCTCCTGTCGCTGAAATAGATCACGATGGTCCTCCCGCCCTCCGAGACGGGCAGGTAGAACTCGTAGCTTCCGTCGCTGGCGCTGAACCACTGCTTGCGCTCCTGGCCGGAGAAGACGCGTTTGAGGTAATCCTGTTCCTCGGTCGAGCAGGGGTAGAGGAAATCCAGCCTCTTGCGGTCCTTCGAGGTCTCCCAGGTGGAATAGGAGCCGAAGGACAGGATCAGGGGCGGTTCCGCCGACCTGTCCTCGACGATGACGCGCACCTGGGGAGCGGATTCATTGGTCCGCGAAAGGATGGCCAGGGTCTGGCCTGTCTTGGCGATGTAGTCCTTGGTGAACGCATAGTCCAGGAGCCCGGCCACTTCCTTGGGATGCTGGCGCAGGACCGCTTGGGCCGACTCCGTGAGGTAGCGCTCCCTGTTCCTGGTGGTCGCGCGGTCGCCGATGAAAAGCCCGGCCGCGATGAGAGGGAAGGCCAGCAGGAGCAGGCCGATGTGCCCGGCGGTCGGGAACTTCGCGGGGGAACGCTCCCCAGCGCCCGCAGGGCCTTGGGCGAGGGTGTCCGCGATCTTGGAGAGGTTGAAGACCATGTTCACGATCAGGGAGCCGGCCAGGAGCGCCAGGATGCCGAGCACGCTGAAGGCGAAGGCCTGGGTGATGTTCTCCCGGAACACCTTGAGCCCGAACACGAGCACGCACCCGACTGCGAACACCCAATACAGGAGAAGCATCATGGATACGACGGCGACGACGGTCGTCGCGTGGATGATCCGGTCTCGATTCATGGCGGGTCCCTCCCAGCCGGTCGTCAGATGGAATCATAGCATGGAAAAGCCAGCGAGGACTGATTCAGGAAGGCCCGCAGGACCTTTGAAAATAGGTCTGGCGGAAAATGGGTTCGGCGTATATACTTGGGGGGAAGGCGGCAACGCATGACCCCTCTAGCGTTCGTCGTTCTGTTCCTCCTTTCGCCTGCCGAGGCAGGCGTGGGGGTCCGCATCGACCTTCCTGAGGAAAGCACGGCCCAATCGCAGTCCAGGCTCAATGCCTCGGAGATACTCATCAGGACGATCCTGGGGCCTGAGCACAAGAAGGCGCAGGTCTCTGGGAAGAAGGGCGCCAAGTCCCTGGACTATTCGGCGGAGCATTGGTCCTCGTCCCTTCCCAAGGAGGACCTCGCCAAGATCATCGTCACCTTGAAGGGCCTGTGGTCGGAGAGGATATCCTTCACCGAGTCGCACGAGGCGGCCGGAGCCGGGGCCGGCAAGGTCGCGGCCGAGGTTTCGAGGGTGAAGCTCCCTGACGGCAGGAGCTTCACGGCCAGGCCGGCCGAGACCCTCAAGCTCGGGGCGTTCGGGGGCTTCTACGACGGCAGCCTGGCTGCCGCCAACCTGAGCCTCACGCCGGTCGAGGCGTACAGTTTCAAGAGGCCGGGCCTGACCGCCGAGACGCCGGACATCGTCTTCACTCCCGTGGTCAAGGAGAAGACCGCGGAGCCTCCGTCTCCCGCCCTGCACCGCTACGAGGCGATCATCGCAGAGGAAGCCAAGGAAGCGGGGCTTGCCCCGGCGGTCCTGCGCGCCGTGGTGGATGCCAAGGGCGGGTTCGAGGCCAGGGAGAACCGCAGGAGCGGAGGCGCGTACGGGGTCATGCTCATCACCAGGAACGCGGCCTCGGCCGTGGGGATGAAGGACGCAGACCTCACCGACGCCCGGGCCAACATCAGGGTGGGAGCCAGGCTCCTGGCGGAGCTCCTGGAGCAGTTCCGCGGGGACATCCATCGGGCTCTGGCGGCCTATCAGCTGGGCGCGCGCGCGGTCATCAGGAGCGGCGGCATCCCGAACGACCCTGAAGTGAAGTATTTCCTGGCCGCCTATGAGCGCGCCCTGCGCGACAAGGATCCCAAGCCCGCGGTGAAGCCCGTGAAGGCGCCTTCCTCTCCGAACTTGCGCAGGGTCCGCGAGGAGGCCGCAGAGAAGATCCGCGAGAAGGTCGAGCAGATCCTGCCGCCCACGGGCCTGGTGCGGCCCAGGGACCAGATCGCCAAGTACCGCAAGACGATCCACCTGAAGGCCAAGAAGCACGGGGTGGACCCCTGGCTCATCGAGGCCATCATGCGCTCGGAGAACCCCTGGGGAGACCCGATGCTGGTCTCCCACGCGGGAGCCATCGGCCTCATGCAGATCATGCCCGGGACCGCGAAGATGCTCAGGGTGGATCCGCGCAGCCCGGCCCAGGCCATCGACGGAGCCACGCGGCACCTCAAGTACCTGCTCGAGCTCTACAAGGGCAACCAGGTCCTGGCCGTGGCGGCCTACAACGCGGGCGAGGGAGTGGTGGGGGAGCGCATCCCCAACTACGGTGAGACTAAGGGCTACGTGGTCAAGGTCTTCGGCTACTACGAGGAACTGACGGGCGTGAGGGTCGACCCCGTGCCCTATATGCCGGTCATGGCCCGCCGCAAGACGAACAAGAGCAAGGCCTGAGCCGTTCCCGGGCCTACCTTCCCGTCACGAACGCCAGCACGGACCGGGCCAGCTCGACTGCGATCCTGCCCACCTTGCCGAGCGGGGTCTTGTCGAGGTCCTTCAAGGTCTCGAGCACGAGCTGGTAGGCGTTCTTGTAGTGCGGCAGGGAGAAGGCGGACATGTTGTCGTTCTCCGAGTGCACGATGTCGAAGATGATGTCGGGCGAGACGCCGAACACGGTCACGGCCGGGATGCCGACCTTCCGGAAAGAGCTGGAGTCCGCGTCCCCGCCCCAGAAGGAGACCTCGGAAACGGCCAGGGCCGCCTTCTTGGCCACCTCGACCATGCGCTTGAGGATGGACTTGTCCGAGTTGTTCTTCCAGAGGTAGGTGCCGTCCACGGCCAGGGTGTCCATGTTGATCATGGTGTCGACCTTGGCCCTCTGCTGCGAGTCGAGGGAGCGTACGTACTTGCTCGAGCCGATGAGTCCGTCCTCCTCGCGCGCGAAGACCGCGAAGACCAGGGTGGCCTCGGTGTCCACGTCCCGCAGGGCCTGGTAGAGGTTGGGGACCATGGTGGCGCCGGTCCAGTTGTCGATGGTGCCGTGTCCCACGTCGGCCTTGTCGTGGTGCGCCCCCAGGACCACCACGCGGTCCGTGCGGCCCTTCTTGACCACGTAGACGTTGTGGCTGCCGTAGCCCGCGTCCTGGAGCTGGATGTCGTCCGCCTTGGCTCCGGCCTGGCGGAAGAGCTCGATGACGACCTTCTCGCGTTCCTCGTTGCTGAGGGGCGAGAGGGCCATCTCGTCGTGCATCTCCCGGTCGTCGGGGACCGCCTCGGGGGAGAGCCCGCTCCTGCTGCGGGAGTAGACCACGGCCGCCTTGCCGCCGGGCAGGAGGCGCCCGCCCATGAACCTGCGGGCCGCGTACTCGGCGAAGTCCTCGGGCGTGGAGAGCCGGCTGCCGGCCTGGGCCGAGCCGTCGAAGAGGGCCGCGACGCCGGAGGCTGAGAGATCGGAGCCGAGCTGCTGGAGATAGGGATTGACGCGGGCCGCCTGGCCCAGGGACTCGAGCCTGGAGGCGATCTCCGCGCCCTGGAGCCCGCCCTTGGCTCGGAGCGCTGCGGCCACGCTCTGGCGCGCGGCCGGGTCAGCGAGGGCCTGGGCGAGGGCCGCGGCCGCCTGGTTCTCCACCGTGGGAGCCGATCCCACGGTCCCGCTCAGGGACGCATGGGCGAGGAATTCGGCCGCAGCGGGCCCGAGGTCGGGGATGGCGGTCTGGGGCAGGGACTCAGGCGCCGCTCCCTGGGGCTCGATGGAAGGGACGCTGACGCCCGGGAGCGCGGAGCCCAGGCGCAGGGCGGTCTGGTCGAGGAGGGTGGAGAACGACCCCAGAAAATCGGTCGGGATGGCGCCTACGCTGCCGATGGCCGCGCCAGGCACGGCCTGGCGGGCGACGGGAGCGCTCATGGTCTGGCCCATGGCTGACACGGGGAGGAGGGAAGCCAGGAGAAGGAGGATGGAGCGGCGGCCGAGAGAGGGGATTCTCATGGAGACATCATATCTCAGGTGGGAACCCGGCCATGAGAGCAGAAAGGCCCAAATCCTGCCCGACTTTGGACCCATCCCGCTTAGGCCCAGCAATGCAACAGCCGGTGTCAGACACCAGCTGTTGCGTTACTGCTGAAGCGTAGGAGTGCTATGATATGGCCATGGAGCCGGTCGCTCCCCAGCCCAAATCAGGTCCCCAGGCCGTCGGCCAGCGCAAGGTCGTCATCTTCATGCTCGAGGACGACCCTACGATCGCTGCCCTGGTCCAGGACGCGGTCGAGATGCAGGGCTGGCAGCTCGTGCACCGGGAAACGTGCGCGGGCACGCTCGAGGCGGTCAAGGCCGCCAAGCCCGACATCGCGCTCCTCGACGTCAACCTGCCGGACGGCGAGGGCTACTCGGTCTGCGAGGCCCTGCGCCGCGAGGCGGGCTGCTCCGCCATCCCGGTCATCTTCCTCACCTCCCGCGGGGACGTCACCAGCAGGCTCAAGGGCTTCTCGGCCGGGGCGCAGGACTACGTGACCAAGCCTTTCCTCATCCAGGAGCTCGTGGCCCGGGTCCAGGCCCACCTGGCCATCCAGGCCAGGCAGGCCGCGCTCTCGGAGGAGCTCCTCAAGAGCCGCCTGCACGACCGCGTGCGCCAGGACATCATGGACATGGTGGTCCACGACTTGAGCGCTCCCTTGGGCACGGTCAAGCTCACCCTGGACATGATCACCACGCGCGGGTTCGTCACGGACCCCGCCTACGCGCGCTATCTCAAGAGCGCGGAGAACTCCCTCGAGTACGCCCTGGTGATGATCGCGGGCCTCCTCGACCTGGGAGCGGGCACGGTCAAGGTCGAGGCCCGCGCCCTGGACTACCCGGGCCTCGTCCAGCGGCTGCAGAAGATGTTCGGCCCGCAGTTCGAGATCAAGCGCGTGGCCCTCGACTTCGTCCCACCCGCAGCCGCCGTCCGTCTGGTGAGCGACCAGACGCTCCTCTTCCGTATCCTGGCCAACCTGCTCTCCAACGCCCTGAAGTTCTCCCCCGCGGGGGCCGCGGTCTCGGTCCGGGTCGCCGCTTCCGGGACCGGACTGCGGCTGGAGGTGACCGACGCCGGGACCGGCATCCCGGCCTCCGAGAAGGAGGCCATCTTCAAGAAGTACCACCGCGCCTCCGCGGGCGTGCCGGGCTCGGGCATCGGCCTGGCCTTCTGCCGCATGGCGTGCGAGGCCCTCAAGGGGAGGATCCGGGTGGAGGACGCCGCTCCCCGCGGGAGCCGCTTCGTCGTCGAGTTGCCGTCGCTCTAGGACTTGGCGAGCTGAGAGCGGCGGGCCTCAGCCAGGCGTCTCAAGGTGCGCGTCATGTCCGGGCTGCGATCCACGATGCGCTTGAAGTCCTCGGCCGCCAGGCAGAAGACCTCGGTGAGGCACGCGGTCGTGACCGTGGCTGAGCGGGGCTCGCCGAAAAGGAGCGCCATCTCGCCCACGAAGTCCCCGTCCTCCAGGACCGCGACCGGGTCCTTCCAATCCTTCTTGGTGATGACCACCTTGCCGCGGTAGATGAGGTACATGGCGTCGCCGGCCTCGCCTTCCGAGCAGATGACCGAGCCCTCCGCGTATTGGATCAGGAGCATGTAGGGCAGGACCTCGGTGAGCTGGCTGCGGCCGAGCTTGGAGAAGAAGCCCACGTTGCGCATGCCCTGCTGGAGCCACTCGATCTCCTTGTCGACGACGGGTCTGGCCTCGATGACGCCGGACTTGCCGTCGTTGGTCATGGGGCCTGAAGAGAGGCGACGAGCCGGTTGGTGAAGAGGCCGGCGAACCAGAGGGCGGCGACCCGAACGGCGGTCTCGCCCAGCTCGGGCAGAGAGCGCATGCCCAGTCCCCAGGTGACGAGGCAGAGCATCACGGTCAGCAGGGCAGCGTGCTGGACGAGGGCTTTCTTGTCCTCGTAGGCGCCCACGGCGATGACCGTGAGCAGGAAGAGCATCCAGATGGAAGGCCAGTAGGGGAGGAAGATCCACAGAAGGGTGAGGTCGAAGACGTAGTTGACGACCACGCGGCTGTGGCGGATGGCCGCGGCCCTCTCCGGGTAGCGCGCCACGAAGCCTCGGCTGGCGTAGTTGAGCGTGGAAATCACGACGAGCAGGGCCACGGCCGCGGAGGAGGCCCGGTGCGGGGCGGCGCTCAGGAAGGCGGCGCTCAGGACGAGGAGGGCCGCGAAGGGGGTCATGTAGCGGTTGACCAGCCCCACCATCAGCATGGACTTCTCATGTTCGGTCAGCATCGTCGAGATTCTACCATCAATGGGTCAGCAACTCCAGGTCTTCGGGCTTGTCGATGTCGAGCTGGGTGGAGGCGTCGTCGAGGGGGATCTGCAGGGCTTCCGCCCAGTGCAGGCGCACGGCCTCGGCCGTGGTCTCGTCCGCGGTGAGCGACTGGATCTCGTCGACGAGCTCCCGCGGGAAGGCCGTGGGGTAGCCGCGCTGAGGCCCTTCGGGGCCGGGGAAGACCGGGAACACGAGCTTGCCGGAGAGCTCGAACTCGGAGAGCACGCGGTCGATGAGCCAGGGCTTGACCATGGGCATGTCTCCCAGCAGGGCGACGACGCCCGGGGCCCCGGCCGGTGTCTCGCGCAGGCCGACCTTGAAGGACGAGGCCTTGCCGGACTGCCACCCCGGGTTGAAGACCACGCGCAGGCGAGGGTCCTCGATGCCCGCGATGAGCTTGAGGGCCGCGCCCGCCTCGGCGCCGAGCACCACGATGACCGGGTCGAGTTTCGAGGCCAGGGCGTTCTCGACCACGTGCCGGAGCACCGGCTTGCCGAGGACGTCCGCGGAGAGCTTGTGCTCCCCTCCGAAGCGCCGGCCCCCGCCCGCGGCCAGGACGAGCCCGGGGACCCGGTGCCCCGCGTGCTCGCTCGCGGCGCGGGGCTTGTGGCTGAGCCTGCCGCCCTTGCGGCCCGAGCGCCAGGCCATGATCTCGGCGGCGATGCCCAGGGCCGTCTCCTCGGGGGTCTCGGCGCCGATGTCCAGCCCGGCCGGGGCGTACATCGTGCCGGGACGCGGCCGGGCCCCGGCGATCTCCAGGCCCGCGAAGATGTCGCGGGTCCTCTTCTGCGAGCCCGTCAGCCCGATATAGCCCACGGGGCTGGCGAAGGCGCCCTTCAGGGCGGCCCGGTCCTCGGCCATGCTGTGGGTCATGACCACGACCGCGGTCTCCTCGTCGGGGCGGACCGCGTCGGCGGCCACCTCCCAGCCTCCCTCGATGAGCACGGCCCGGCTGCGGTCCCAGTTGATGTTGCGCAGGCGGCCGGGCCTGGGGTCGGCCACGAACACGGTGAAGCCCACCTCCAGCAGACGGGCCGCGAGGAAGGCCGCCTCCGGGCCCGACCCGAAGATCACGGTCTTGCCCACGGGCCGGACCGGGCAGAGGAAGACCCTGCGCAGGGTCCCGCCCGAGGCGTCCTCGATGAGCTCGGGGGTCGCTTCCTTGTAGCAGTCCCTGGCCGCGGAAGCCTCCTGCGCGGCGCGGCCCTTGGCGCCCGAGCCTGCCTTGGCGGCCGGGTCGTCGATCCTGTAGATGGCGCGGCGTCCGGCCTCGGGCCCCTCGATCTCGAGGCTGCAGACGATGCCCTCGGCGTCGAGCACGGCGTCCCGGACCCGGCGCAGGTGGCTGCGCAGGGAGTCGTCCACGGGCTCGAAGAAGACCTCGAGGGTGCCGGCGCAGAGGAAGCCCAGACCCAGGATGGGGTCGTCCTCCTCGATCCTCAGGCGCGCCAACAAGGGCTTGTTCTCGGCCGCGGCTTCCTCGATGCTCTCGTAGAGCCCGCCCTGCAGGCTCTTGGCGGAGATGGTCCCGGGGACCGCGGATTCCGGGACGAAGAGGCCCATGGCCCCGGCGCGGGTGTAGACGGAGCCGTTGAGGGAGACGGCGGTGGCCAGGACCAGTCCCTGGCCCTGGTCCGGCCCGGCGTCCCCTCCGGCGTCCTGCTCGAGGACGTGGAGGAGGTCCAGGATCTCCTTCGGTCGGATGCCGTTCATATGTCACTTGCCTCCCCCGCGCGGAGGCGAGCAGCGTGGGGGCTGGGATAATTCTTGGAGACTGCCATTCCTGATGCTCAAGAGATTATAGCGTAGTCGGGCCCTACCTCGTCTTGAAATCCCAGGCTCGAAGGGCTAAACTAGAGGGGTCATGAAGACCCTCAGCGAGAGCGAGATGCGCAGCCTCGTGACCCTGCTCGACGACGACGACGAGACGAGCGTCAACCTCATCCGCTCCGAGATCCTCAAGGTGGGCGAGCCCATGCTCCCCTTCCTCGACGAGTACCGGACGAGCTGCGCCGCGGGCGTGGCCGGGGTCATCGAGTCGATCAAGCTCGACCTGCGCTTCCAGAAGCTCAAGGACTCCTTCGAGAAGTTCGCGGCCTCCGCGGAGCCCGACCTCGAGGAGGGGGCCTTCCTCCTCTGCCGTTTCGCCTATCCCCAGATCAACCCGCTGGTCTACCGCGAGTGGCTCGACCGGGTGGCGGCCGACGTGCGCAAGGTCCTGCCCCCGGAGCCGGACGCCTACTCGACCATGCAGCAGCTCAACATCCGGCTCTTCCAGGACCTGGGGTTCGCGGGCAACGAGGAGGACTACTACGACCCGGACAACAGCTTCCTGCACAGGGTCATCGAGTCCCGCCGGGGCATCCCGGTGACGCTGTCCGTGCTCTACCTCCTCCTCGGCGTGCGTCTGGGCCTGCCGGTCCACGGGGTCGGCACCCCGGGCCACTTCCTCGTCGGCTTCACCGAGACGCGGGGGTCGACCTTCTTCATCGACCCCTTCCACCGCGGCAAGCTCATGAACTCCCAGGACGTGCGGCGCATGCTGACCCGCACCGGGTACGATTTCCGGCCGGAATTCCTGACCCCCGTGTCCGCGAGGGAGACCATCGTCCGGATGATGCGCAACCTCATCGCGGTCTATCACAAGACCGGGGCCGCTCCCCGGGCCGAGAAGCTCGGTCTCCTGGCCGAGGTCGTGCTCCGGGGCCCGAGGAAGTGACCCGGCCTCCCGCATGAAGGGCCTCGCCGTCTTCCTCGCCGCCGTCCTCCTCTGCGCCGCCGTTCCCGCGGGAGCGGTCAGGCCGCTGACGCCGCCGGCTCCCGAGTTCGCTCCGGGCCGCGCCTGGGTCAATGCCCGGCCCCTGACCATGCAGCTCCTCAAGGGCCGCAAGGCCGTGCTCGTGGCTTTCGTCAACCTGGCCAGCCTCCAGTCCCTGAGGACGCTGCCGGCGCTCAAGGAGTGGTGGGACCGCTACGCACTCGAAGGCCTCATGATCGTCGGGGTCCAGACCCCCGAGTTCGAGTTCCAGAAGGATCCCCTCATCCTGCGCAGGGCCGTCAAGCGCCTGGGCATCCAGTTCCCGATGGTGATCGACGCCGACCGCTCCCTCTGGAAGGGCTACCGGGTCGAGGGATGGCCTTCCCTCTATCTGGTGGACCACAAGGGACGGATCGTCTTCGACCGGCTCGGTGAGGGGAGCTACGCCGAGTTCGAGACCGAGATCCGCGAGGCCGCAGGCCGCGCGGGATACAAGCCGGACCGGACCTTGGCGCTCCTCGAGGACACGCCCCTGGTCGACTGCGGGGAGGCCTCGGAGACGATCTACATGGGTTCGACCCGGGGGAAACCCATGGCGATCGACGACCTCATGCAGCGCCGGGGCGCGGTCTTCATCAATAACCGCGAGCGGGAGGCTGCCTTCCAGGGCTCCTGGACCGTGGAGCCCGAGGCCCTGCGCATGGTCAAGGACAACAGGGGCCGGTCCTTCCAGGCCGCTTTCGTCTACCGCGGGGCCGCGGCCGCCGCGCTCCTGGCCCCCGGCCGGTCCGCCCAGCGGTTCTACGTGCTCCAGGACGAGCGCTGGATCAAGCCCGAGGCTGCGGGCAAGGACATCCATTTCGACGAGGACGAGAGCTACGTCGAGGTCGATGAGCCGCGGATGTACGACCTCGTGCGCAACCCCACGGACGACCTCCACGAGGTCATCATCATGCCCGCGAAGGCCGGGGCGCGGGTCTTCGAGCTCGAGGTCTCGGACCGGTGCCTGGCCGGCGGCCTGTGACGCCCTCTTGCCGCGACGCGGTGGCCGGGGTCTCGGCGTTCGCGCTCGACGCTCCCATGAACGCGCCGTTCGAGATCGCGACCGGCGCGCAGACCGAGGTCCGCAACGTCCTGGTCCGGGTGCGGCTAGGAGACGGGACGGTCGGCTGGGGGGAAGGAGCCCCGATCCCCTACAAGCGCGAGACCCAGGCTTCGGTGCTCAAGGCCGTCCGGGCCGCGGGCCGGATGCTCGTGGGCCGGGACGCCGGAGGCTTCAGGCCCCTGCTCGATGCGCTCGAGGGGCTCTGCGGGGGCGCGGCCAGGGCAGCCCTCTCCATGGCGGTCCTCGACGCCTGGACGAGGAAACGGAAGCTCCCCCTGCGCATGCTCTTCGGGGGCGCCTCCTCCTCCGTGCGCTCGGACGTGACGGTCTCCATCGAGACCCCGGCGCAGGCCTTCGCCTCGGCCCGGCGCATCGCGGGCCTCGGGGTGCGGACCATCAAGGTCAAGATCGGCAAGGATTTCGCCGGGGACCTCGAGCGGACCCTGGCCGTGGCGCGGGCGGTCCGCGGGGTCAAGATCATGCTCGACGCCAACTGCGGCTACGGACCCGCCGAGTCCCTGAGGTTCCTCTCCCGGCTCAAGGCCCGGGGCGTGGTCCCGATCCTCTTCGAGCAGCCGGCCCGGGCCGCGGACTGGAAGGGCCTCGCGGAGGTCTCCCGGCGCGGCGGGGTGCCGGTGGCGGCCGATGAGTCCGTGCAGGGCAGGGAGGACGCCTGGAAGCTCGCCCGGACCCGCGCCGCGGACGTGGTCAACATCAAGCTCATGAAGTACGGCCTGCTCGAGGCCTGGGAGGTCGCGCAGATCTGTCGCGCCGCGGGCATCCGCCTGATGATCGGAGGCATGGTCGAGTCCTCCCTGGCCATGACCTGCGCCGCGCACTTCGCCGCCGGCCTGGGGGGCTTCGACTTCGTGGACCTCGACACGCCCCTGTGGTTCGAGCGCGAGCCTTTCCGGGGCGTGCGCATCGGCCGCGGCGGGGTCTACGACCTCGCCGGGGTGCGCGCCGGCATCGGCGTCGAGCCGTGTTCCTGACACCGGCAAATTGTATAATCCCACCATGAAAACGACCTCCTTGCTCGTCGCCTGCCTGCTCTCCGCGGCCGCTGTCGGCACTGCCCAGGCCGCCGTCTCCAAGGAGGAGCTCCAGAAGGCGCTCCTGGCCCACCCGGAGCTCGTCATGGACATCGTGCGCGCCCAGCGCAAGGAGCTCATCGAGATCCTCAACCAGGCCGTTTCCGAGGACCAGGAGGCCAAGCGCAAGGACGCCGAGCTCCAGGCCGAGAAGGAGTTCGACGAGCGCATCGCCGACCCCTACAAGCCCAAGATCGACGAGAAGACCCGCATCCGCGGCGACAAGAACGCCAAGTACACCCTGGTGGAGTACTCGGACTTCCAGTGCCCCTACTGCTCCCGGGGCTATATGGTCGTCGAGGAGCTGCGCAAGAAGTACGGCGACGACCTCCGCTTCGTCTTCAAGAACAAGCCCCTCATGGAGATGCATCCCGAGGCCATGCCGGCCGCGCTCTTCTTCGAGGCGGTCTCCCTGCAGTCCCAGGAGAAGGGCTGGCTCTTCCACGACAAGCTCTTCATGAACCAGAACAAGCTCGGCGCCGCCTTCTACGAGGAGACGGCCAAGGCCCTGGGCGTGGACGTCAAGCGCGCCAAGAAGGACGCGGCGAGCAAGGAGCTCAAGGAGAAGGTCGAGGCCGACATCGCCGAGGCCGAGGCCTTCGGGTTCTCCGGCACGCCCGGCTTCCTCCTCAACGGCGTGCCCCTCCGGGGCGCCTACCCGCCGCCTTACTTCGACAAGATCGTCCAGAAGCTCGAGAAAAAGAGCGGGGCGGCCCCTGGGGCCGCCCCGGCTCCGGCTCCCGGCAAGAAGGACTGATCAGTTCTGGCCGGTCTTCTTGACCACCGACATCGCGGTCGCGATGATCGTGGCCACGTCCGCCGTGTTGGCGGGCAGGATCATGGTGTTCGTGGTCTTGGCGAGCTGCCCGAACTCTCCGATGTACTTCTCCGCCACCCGGAGCTGGACCGCCTCGTAGCCGCCCGGCTTCTGGATCGTCTCTGCGACCTTGCGGATGCCTTCCGCGGTGGCCGTGGCGATGGCGAGGATGGCCGCGGCCTGGCCGTCGGCCTCGTTGATCTGCTTCTGCTTGGACGCCTCCGAGGCCTTGATGACCTGCTGCTTGGCGCCCTCGGCCGTGTTGATGTTGGCGTCGCGCTCGCCTTCCGAGGTCAGGATGACCGCCCGCTTCTCCCGCTCGGCCTTCATCTGCTTCTCCATGGCCTGGATGATCTCGCGGGGAGGGGTGATGTTCTTGATCTCGTAGCGCAGGACCTTGATGCCCCAGGGGTCCGTGGCCTTGTCGAGCTCGTTGACGACCTGGGTGTTGATGTGGCCGCGCGCCTCGAAGGTCTTGTCCAGGTCGATCTTGCCGATCTCGCTGCGCAGGGTGGTCTGGGCGAGCTGGGAAATGGCGAAGAGGAAGTCGGTCACGCCGTAGGTCGCGCGCTCGGGGTTCAGGACCTTGAGGTAGAGCACGCCGTCCACGCCGACCTGGACGTTGTCCCGGGTGATGCAGATCTGCTCCGGGATGTCGTAGGCCGCTTCCTTGAGGCAGACGCGGTTGCGCACCACGTCGAAGAACGGGACCAGGACGTGGAAGCCGGCCTCGAGCACGCCGGAGTACTTGCCGAGGCGCTCCACCACGAAGGCGTACTGCTGGGGCACCACGATGGCCGTCTTGAAGAGGACGAAGACGACGAAGACGACGAAGAATAGGACCAGGAATTGCATGTCGGACTCTCCTAATTATTCGGCTGTCACGAAGAGCATCAGCCCCTCGACCTTCTGGACCCTGCACCGCTGGCCCTTGGCCACCGGTTTGTCCCCGACGTTGCGCACGCTCCACGAGGAGCCGCGGTACTCGGCTTTGCCGACGGAGCCCGCCGGGATGTCGTCCACCGGCATCGCCACCCCGCCCACCACGTCGGCGAGACTCTTGCCCAGGTCGTCGCTCGGGCGGAAGCGCGCCAGGAGCCGCCTGCGGAAGAGGAGCAGCAGGACCACGGCCAGGGCCACGAAAGTCAGTCCCTGGACCCACACCGGACCGCCGACGCCCAGGAGCGAGAGGACCATCACGATCAGCGCCGAGACCGCGAAGAAGATGACGAAGAACCCGCCGGGCGTGACGAGCTCGCCCGCGAGCAGACCGAGGCCGACGATGAGCCACATCCACCATGCCATAGCGCAATACTACTATATTCAGAGATATAATCTCCCGGGGCCCGGAGGACCGTTCCCCGGCCCGTCGTGTCCTGCATGACCGAAGAAGAGATGGTCCAGCGCTACGGGCGCATGGTCTACAACCTCGCCTTGCGCCTGACCGGCGACCGCGACGAGGCCGCGGACCTCGCGCAGGACGCCCTGGTCCGGGCGCTGAGAGGGTGGCGGGGCTTCCGCGGGGAAGCGGACCCCGGCTCCTGGGTCTACCGCATCACGCTCAACTGCTGGAAGAACTCCCTGCGCTCCTTCAAGAAGTGGAAGGTGCTCCGCTTCTTCGCCCCGGAGGACTCGGAGGAGGTCTTGAGCGAGCCCCGGGACATCCCGGGCCCGGACCCCTCCCCGGAGCAGGAGGCCCAGGCCGCGGAGACCCGCAGGGCCATCGCCAAGGCCATGTCCGGCCTGACCCCGGAGGAGCGGGCCGTGCTGGTCCTCAGGGAGCTCGACGGCCGCTCCTATCCGGAGATCGCCGCGTCCCTGGGCATCCCCCTGGGCACGGTCAAGTCGCGGCTGGCCAGGGCGCGCATGCTCCTGGCCGAGGCCTTGTCGGCCGAGGAAGAACCCCATGCCCCATGAAGTGACCCCCGAGGACCTCTCAGCCTATCTGGACCGCGAGCTTGATGCCGCGGCCCTTGCCGGGGTGGCGGGGCACCTGGCCTCCTGCCCGGAGTGCGCAGCCCTCCTTCAACGGCTCAAGGGCGCTTCCGCGGCGTTCAAGAAGCACGGACTCGAGCCTGCTCCCGAGGGGATGGTCTTCCGCGCCCTGCGGGCGCGCCGCAGGGGAGGAGAGCGGGGGGCGCCGCGGCGGCTCGGGTTCGCCTTCGCCATGGCCGTGATCGTCGTCGTGGTGCTGGCCGGCGGCGTGGCGTTCAAGAGGTTCATGCCCCAGGTCTTCGAGCAGATCCAGGGCATGATCGGCAAGGCGGCCGGGAGCCTCGGCCGCTAAGCGCAGGCTCGGGTTTCGCAGGCTCCTAGCGCCTGCGGCCGTTGGCGTCGTCGAATTGCGCGCCTTCCCAGCGGAAGGTCCCCGAGTGCGCCTGTGGATCGATGACGAGCAGGTCGCTCATGATGTCGATGAGGGCGGCGCGGTTGCGGATGTCCTCCGGCTCCACGAGGTGGAGGTGGAACATCTTGCCTCCCAGGACCGACAGGAGCGCGGCGCGCTTGTCGTCGGGCAAGCCCTTGAGCATGGCGATCACGGCCACGACGTCGGCCTCCTGGACCTTGATCCCGACCGTGGCCGGGATGGTCTCGGCATCCACGGTCTGGACGCACGTGGCGCGCAGATAGATCGGCTGGGCGATCTTGCGTCCGATCTCCTGCAGGGAGCGCATGAGGTCTGCGATGTCGGCCGCGGCGGCCGGGGTGGCGACCACGGCGATGGGCCTCAGCTGTTCCTGGTGCGCGTCCTTCGGCGCCCCTCCCTCCGGAAGAGCGGGCCGGGGGGACGGGGTCTCAGCGGCCGGCGGGGCCTGCGTCGGTCGAGGAGCGGGAGCGGGCGCCTTGCTCGGTTCGGGGAGAGGCAATTCAAAACGGTCAGGGAGGACCTGGGACGGCGTCTCCTTTTCGGGCCCAGGCGTCGCGGGGGGCTGCTCGGCGGCAGCGGCGGCCTCGACCGGCTGCGGCGGCGGGGCGGCCGGGAGAGACGGGGGTTCGGACTTCTGGGCGACGACCCGGGCCAGCTCATCGAGGATGGCCTTGAGTTCGGCCTCGTCGATGATCGAGACGGGAGGCACATAGTGCTCTCCATGCCATCGGTCCATGATGAGAAGATATCATATCCCGCTCCTGAGGGTCCGCAGTCGAGAACCGATCCGGGCCCTCCTGTGTCTGACTTGTCGTCAAGGAGGCCGCATGAACCGACTGAGAGCGATGCTCGTTTCCCGGCAGGGGCAGAACACGGTGGAGTACCTGCTCATGCTGACCGTGGTCGTGGGCGTGGTGCTCGTCTCGGGCGTGGCCCTGAAAAAATACATGCCGCAGCTCTTCGACCAGATCCAGGCCATGATCAGCCGGGCCGTGAACATGCTGGCCTCCTGAGGGGCGGGCTCAGCGTCCGTGCCGCGGAGCGTCGGAAGGGGGGAGGGCCCAGACCGCGTAGAGGAAGAGCCCGGTCAGGAAGAGCCAGTAGGCGGGGCCCTGGACCGAGGGGCCCTGCCTGCCGTGGAAGAAGAAGAGCGCGTCCGCCGCGGCGTGGATGAGGGCCAGGTGGCCGAGGCTCATGCCTCTCAGGCGCAGGCCCGCGAACACGGCTCCGGTCAGGAGGATGTGGGGCCAGGCGGCGAAGGACTGGGGCCGGGTGTGGTAGAGCATGAACATGAGCGAGGTCCCCAGCGCCGCCCGGACGTCGCCCCATCGTCCGCGGAGCCCGTGGAGGAGGACGCCGCGGAAGAGCTGCTCCTCGAAGAGCCCGACCGTCAGGCACGCGAGCAGACCCAGGGAGCGTTCGGCCGGGGTCCATGGCCCGCCTCCCGCGCCGTGCAGGAGCAGGCTCCAGAGCCCGAGCATGAGCGCCCCGTGAGCTGCCGCGCGGCCGTGCGGCATGCCGCCAAAGTCGAAAGGGGCCGCGCGGTCGGGGCCCCGGTCCGACCAGAGGAGGAACGCGAACCCGGCTGTCCGCCAGAGCGCGCCCCAGGTGAAGGCCGCGTACCACTGCTCCGTGCTCCGGAGGGGGATCGCGACGGCCGCGGCCCAGCCGAAGAGCAGGCAGGCGGCCAGGACGCCGAGCCCGGCTTTGAAGCCCGCGCCGGGCCGCATGCCGCTAGAAATCTTGCGTGCCGCGCCTGGAGGCCGCGGTGCTGAGGCGCTCGACGACCTTGGCCGCGATCTCCCGGAAGGCCTTGGCCGCGGCCGAGCCCGGCTGCGAGGCCGCGACCGGCGCGCCGGACTCTCCGGTCTCGCATACCAGCGGGTCGAGGGGCACCGAGCCCAGGAGCGGGATGCCGTGCTTCTCGGCCAGCTCCTTGGCCCCGCCGTGGGAGAAGACGCGGCTGGTCTTTCCGCAATGCGGGCAGGCGAACTCGGCCATGTTCTCGACGAGCCCCAGGACCGGGACCTGCAGGCTCTTGAACATGGACAGGGCCTTGCGCACGTCGGAGAGCGCCACGCTCTGCGGGGTGCTGACCAGCACCGCGCCCGAGACCGGGACGGACTGGCACAGGGAGAGCTGGGCGTCGCCCGTGCCCGGGGGCAGGTCCACCACCAGGTAGTCGAGCTCGCCCCAGGAGACCTCGCTCAGGAGCTGGACGATGGCGCCGTGCACCATGGGGCCGCGCCAGATGACCGGGGAGTCGCTGTCCACGAAGAAGCCCATGGAGATGACCTTGACCCCGAAGCCCACGGGCGGCTCGAGCTTGTTGTCCGGGCCGGCCTTGGGGGAGTACTTCCCGATTCCCATCATCTGCGGCAGGTTGGGGCCGTAGATGTCCGCGTCCAGGAGCCCGACCTTGGCTCCGTCGAGGGCGAGGCTCACCGCGATGTTGGCGGCCGCGGTGGACTTGCCGACCCCGCCCTTGCCGCTGCCCACGGCCAGGATGTTCCTGATCCCGGGCAGCGAGACCGCGGCCGTCTTGCGGCCGCTCCCTTCCTTTCCGTGGCATCCTTCGTGCATCCCGCGCGCCTCCTCGTGGCCGGCCATGTCAGATGAGGAAAAGCATCTCGTGGTATTTCGGCAGAGGCCAGCGGTTGTCCGGGACCAGGGCCTCGAGGCTGTCGGCCGTGCGCCGGAGCATGGAGAACCGCGCCTTGACCTCGTGGCAGTAGGCCAGGGCCCTCTTGAGGGGCTCGGACTCCCGCTCGGCCGCGGCCATGGACGTCCTCAGGCGGGCCACGGCCTCGCGGGCCGAGCCGATGCCCCCGGCTACCTCGTCGAGGAGGCTCTCCTGGCTGCGCAGGGAGGGGTGCTTGGGCAGGACCTCCTTCAGCGCGGAGATGGAGCTGGCCAGCTCCTCCTGGTAGCCGAAGGCGGCGGGCAGGACCCGGGTCTCCATCATCTCGATGAGGAGCTTGGCCTCGATGTCGAGGTCCTTGGCGTAGCGCTCGAGCTCGATGTGGTAGCGGCAGTGCGCCTCGTCGCGGCTGAGGATCTTGAGGCCCTCCAGGAGGGCGACGGACTCCTTGAGCACGAGCCCCTCGAGCGCCTCGGGGGTGGTCTTGACGTTGGGCAGGCCCCGCTTGGCCGCCTCGCGCTCCCACTCGCCCGAGTAGTTGTTGCCCTCGTAGCAGACGCGCTTGCTCTCCTTGACGTACCTCCGCATGACCTCGAGCACCGCGACCTTGAAGGGCTTCCTGGCCTTGAGCCGCTCGTCGATGTCGCGCTTCATCTGCCGGAGGGTCCCGGCCACGATGGCGTTGATGATCGTCAGGGGGAAGGCGCAGTTGAACGACGAGCCCACCGCGCGGAACTCGAACTTGTTGCCGGTGAAGGCGAAGGGCGAGGTGCGGTTGCGGTCCGTGTTGTCCTTGAGCACCGGCGGGATCTTGTCGATGCCGAGGTTGAGCCACTCCTTGTCCGTCTCCTTGGTGGGCGCCCCGCGCTCGATGTCGGCGAGGACCTTGGCGAGGTAGTCGCCGAGGAAGACCGACATGATGGCGGGAGGCGCCTCGTTGGCGCCGAGGCGATGGTCGTTGCCCGAGGAGGCGACCGAGGCCCGCAGGAGCCGGCTGTGGTCGTGGACGGCCTTGACCGCGGCCACGAGGAAGACCAGGAAGCGCAGGTTCTCGTCCGGGGTCTCGCCCGGGGCCAGGAGGTTGACGCCCGTGTCCGTGGCGAGCGACCAGTTGAGGTGCTTGCCGCTGCCGTTGGTGCCCGCGAAGGGCTTCTCATGGAAGAGCGCGGTGAGGCCGTGCCGCAGGGCGACCCTGGCGAACACGTCCATGACGAGCTGGTTGTGGTCCACGGCCACGTTGGCCTCCTCGTGGACCGGGGCCACCTCGAACTGGTTGGGCGCGACCTCGTTGTGGCGGGTCTTGACCGGCACGCCGAGCTTGTAGAGCTCGCGCTCGGCGTCCGTCATGAAGCAGAACACGCGCTCCTTGATGCTCCCGAAGTAGTGGTCCTCGAGCTGCTGGCCTTTGGGGGGGGCGGCTCCGAGGAGGCTGCGGCCGGCCATGAGCAGGTCCGGCCTGCGGTCGAAGTACTCCTTGTCGATGAGGAAGTATTCCTGCTCGGCGCCCATCTGGGAGGAGACGCGCCGGACCGGGAGCTTGAAGTAGGCCAGGATATCGAGGGCCGCGCGGTTCAAGGCCTCGATGGAGCGTAGCAGCGGCGTCTTCTTGTCGAGGGAGAGCCCGTCGTAGGAGACGAAGACCGTGGGGATGCACAGGGTGGCTCCGCCGGGGGTGTCCATGATGAAGGCCGGAGACGTGGGGTCCCAGGCCGTGTAGCCGCGCGCCTCGAAGGTGGTGCGCAGGCCGCCGCTGGGGAAGCTTGAGGCGTCGGGCTCGGCCTGGGCCAGCTGCTTGCCGGTGAAGGTCTCAAGGACCCCGCCGTCGTCGGTCGGCTCGATGAAGCTGTCGTGCTTCTCCGCGGTCAGGCCCGTCATGGGCTGGAACCAATGCGTGTAGTGCGTGGCCCCCTTGGACATGGCCCAGGTCTTCATGGCCGAGGCCACGGAGTTGGCGGCCTCGGGGCTCAGGGGCTTGCTCTCGAGGATGGCCTCCTCCACGTGGCGGAAGGTCTCCTTGGGGAGCAGGGGCCGCATGGTCTTGAGGTTGAAGACGTTGCAGGCGTAGTAGTCGGAGACCTTGTCCGCGGGCTGGGACGAAGAGGAGCCGTTCTGATGGCCGTTGGAATGATAGGACTTCGTCTCCGGTGCGTTGGGCCTGCCGATCAGGTTGTTCGCCATGCCGCCTCCTGGTATTGACAAATGGTCAATGTGAAGTTATAATACTGCACAACTAGTGTACAAGATGACATAAAGATTGTCAAGGGTCTATTAATGAACACAGAAACAGAACGCCTGTTGCTCCAAGAGCTGGTGCGCGACGCCAGGGCCTCCTACCGGGAGCTGGCCAAGAAGCTCGGGGTCTCCACCGGCACGGTCATCGCCAAGGTCCGCGAGCTCGAGGAGGCCGGCGTCATCCGCGGCTACTCCGCCGTGCTCGACCACGAGAAGCTCGGCTACGCATTGGCCGTGGTCATGGAGATCACGGTGTCCAAGGGCAAGCTCGTGGAGATGGAGAAGCACATCGCGGGACGCCCCGAGGTGCTGGCGGTCTACGACGTCACGGGCCAGACCGACGCGGTGGTGCTCGCCAAGTTCAAGTCCCGCGACGAACTCTCCAAGTTCACCAAATCCATCCTCGCCCTTCCCTTCGTGGAGAGGACCAACACTCATTTCGTGCTCTCGATCATGAAGGAGGATTTCCGCCTCACCTAGACTTCCTCCACGTCCACCTCGGCGTACTTCCCGGTGGAGGGGGGGACTCCTTCGTTGAAGCGCGGCTGGTGCCTGGCGATGAGGGCTCCGGCGATGTCCGCGTGCTCGTCCTTGGAGTCGATGTCCGAGGAGGACACGAACTCGAAGAAGACCGAGCCGTCCCCTGACGCGGCCGCGAGCTCGGCAAGGGAGGGCCGCAGGGCTCCGGAGAGGTGCGCTTCCAAAGAGACGCGGATGGACTCGGCCGCGACCCCGACGAAGGCCACTCGGGGCTCGCGGTCGGCTCCCAGGACCACGAGCTCGTAGCACCCCGGGTACTCCACGGCCTCTGCGGCCGCGGTCCTGGCGTCGAAGCGGTGGAGCCTCCCGGACAGCGCGATCCTGAACTTCCTTTTCATGCCGCCGGTGGGGAGGCTTCCTGGGCCGCCTCATGCGTCCTCTTCCAGCGGTTGTGGCCCCAGAGCCATTCGCCGGGCCGCTCGCGGATGAAGCCCTCGATCTGGCGGGTCATCTCCACGGTCAGGCGCCGGGCCTCGGCCTCGGGCTCCGCGCCGGGATCGGCCCGCAGGGGGCCGTGGAAGCTCACCACCAGTCCCGAGCCCTCGCGCCGGACCCGGGTCGAGAGCACGGGGCAGCCCAGCTTGACCGCGAGCAGGCCGCTCAAGGTCGAGGTCGCGGCCGGCCTGCCGAAGAACGGCACGAAGACGCCGCCCTGATAGAGGTTGTGGTCGATGAGGATGGCCGTGCCCTTGCCGGCCTTGAGCCAGCGCACGACCTGGAAGAAGGGGTTGCGGTGCGCGAAGACCTGCTCGCCGAAGCGCGAGCGCGTCCCGGTCATCCAGCGGTCGAGGAGCGGGTTCCTCATCACCCTTCCGACCACGCCGAGCTGGTAGCCCTTGGCCGTGAACGCGATGCCGCCGGTCTCCCAGTTGCCCAGGTGCCCGATGTTGTAGAGCACGCCCTTGCCCTCGGCCACGGTGCGGTCCACGAGGTCGAGATGCTCGAAGGAGACCCGGGTGAGGAGCTCGTCCTTCGAGAGGTGCCGGGTGCGGCAGAACTCGGCCGCGATGCGGCCCGCGTTCTCCCAGGCCTGGAGCGCTATGGCCTCGTGCTCGGCCCGGGACAGCTCAGGGAAGGCGGCCGCGACATTGGCCACGGTCATGGCCCAGCGCCCGCGTCCGAAGGCGGCCGCGGTCCTGCCGATGAAGGCGCCGAGAGCCTGGCAGGCTTCCCAGCTCAGGCGGGAAAGGACGAAGTCGAGGAGCCTGACGCCTGCGTATTCGAGGAGGAAGCGGGGTTTCACGCGGGCAGGGGGGCCTGCCTCAGAGACCCATCCCGCCAAGGCCGCAGGAGCCGCCCCCGCACCCGCCCTCTCCGCACGGCAGGCTCTCGGAGGAGGAGTCCGCCCCGCAGGCGAACGTCTTCTTGCCCGCGGACGCGACCTTGGGGATGCGGTCCGAGACCTTCACGACCCTGCCGAGCTTGGGGTCGTAGACGTACTTGCCCGTGATGCCCTTGCCCCCGCCGGTCTCCTGGCTGCGCTGGTCCTTCTTCCGCTTGGGCTGGCTGTTCTTGGGCATGGGTCCTCCTGGACGGGTCTTCCTACATTCTACACATCTGAGACGGAGGAATACAAATCCGGGGAGGGGTCGCTTGGCCGGGAAAAATTGGTAGAATACGTCCGCCCCACCGCTCTACGGTGCGATACCCAAGTGGTCCAAGGGGACGGTCTGCAAAACCGTTATTCACGGGTTCGAATCCCGTTCGCACCTCCAGCTCTTCTTGGATGCGGCGCTCGAGCGGCCCGCGGCCGCGCTTTTCCTTCTTGTCCGCTGCGGCGCCCTGTTCCCATCGGATGCCAAGTTCCGTCAAGCGCCGCAGCGCTAGGCCTCGCGGTCGGGATCGGCCTTGCGTCCAGCGCCAAAGAGTCGTTTCTGCGATCCCGATACGGACTGCGGCTTTGGCGCGCCCGCCGCATCGACTCGCGTCAACTATTCCCCGACGGAGCGATATGGCGAACATGAAGACCACTCGGGGAAAGCGACGAGCGGGGGGGTCCCTGAGGCCGGGGCCAGGGGCGCGCGCCCTCTGCTGGGGCACGGCCGCGTAGGTCCTGTCTGGGCCTTGCGCGATCCCGGTTATCCGATTACACTGACCAAGTCGGTCGCGATTCGTCGAAGCAGTCGGTGTCGGTCGGGTCGCATGTCGAGTCGGTCGTCCGTTCGCTCGGTCGTTCGTCGACGCGGTCGCAAGACGGTCGAGACGGTCGCTGGTGCGTGCGTTCGGACGTCATCGTGAGAGCCCCGGATTCTCGGGGCTCTTCGTTTTTTCCCTCATTTTCCCCGTTCAGGAGCGGCTTCCTCGTGGTACAATATATGGGGGTAGAACGCATCTCCCCATCACAGACGCATGTCTGCAGACGACGCAACTCAGAGGAATACTAATCAAATGCCTACGGGAAAAGTGAAGTGGTTCAACGACCAGAAGGGCTTCGGCTTCATCACGCCGGATGACGGCTCCAAGGATCTTTTCGTCCATCACTCGTCTATCATCGGTGACGGCTTCAAGACCTTGGCCGAGAATCAGGCCGTCGAGTTCGAGACCCAGCAGTCCGACAAGGGGCCTCGCGCCGGCAACGTCAGGAAGATTTAACCTTCCAGCGTTGTTCCAAAGGCCGCCCGCACCCTCGTGGTGCGGGCGGTTCCCTTTTTAGGCGGCCCTGGAGAGCAGGGCCAGGGCCTCGACGTGGTGGGTGAGGGGGAAGAAGTCGTAGCTGAGGATCCTCTCGACCCGGAGCCCTGCCGCTTCCAGCTCCCCCAGGTCTCGGGCCAGGGTCCCTGCGCTGCAGGACAGGTAGGCCGCCCTCTCCGGCGCCAGCCTCGCGACCCAGGAGCGGACCTGGGGCTCCAAACCGCTTCGCGGCGGGTTCATGGCCAAGAGGAGCCGGAGGCCCGGGCGCTCAGCGATGAAGGAGTCCAGCTGGGGCCTCCTCAGGCTGCAGGCCCCGCGCAGGAGCAGGGCGCCGGGCGCGTTCTCCTGCGCGCACGCGACCGCCTCGCCTGAGAGCTCGACGCCTACGGCCGCGGCTCCGGATGCGGCCGCGGCCGCGAGGCTCTTGCCCGTTCCGCAGTAGAGGTCCACGAAGAGGGTCCCTGGCCCGGGTCCAAGGTGGCGGTGCATGGCAGAGAGGGCATCGGCGTGGAGCTCGGGCTGGGCCTGGCTGAAGGCGGTCGGCCCGTAGAGGCTGCCGTGGCGGTCCCGCGAGCGCGGCTCGCCCCAAACCAGGGTCCAGCCTGAGCGGCCAAAAAGGCGGCGGCCGGCAGCAGGGTGGCAGTGCAACCAGAGGCCCTCGAAGCCCAGGTCCTTGAGCTTCGGGGCAAGGGCCTTGGCCCAGGGCGTTTCCGAGGTCCGGGCCTTCACGATCAGGGTGAGCTGGCGGCCGGAGACCGCCACGAACGCGAGCGGGAACCCCGGCGGCGGGGGCAGGACCCTGCCCAGCTCGGCGAGCGCACGGTTGACGGCCGGGGCGTGCACCGGGCAGTCCGGGACCGCGATGAACTCGTCCTTGCGGTCGCGGTGGCGCACCAGGCCGAAGCGCCAACAGAGGGAGGCCTGCCAGGAGGCGTTGAGGCTCACCCGCTCGCGGTACCCGAGCCTGGCCGGGGCTGGGAGCACGGGTGCCAGCCTGTCCGCCCAAGCAGAGAGCGTCCTCTCGAGGTGGGCCGCCTTCTGCGCCAGGCTCTCGGAGGCCGCAAGAGTGCGGTGCCTGCAGCCGGGGCAGGCAGGCTCGCAGCCTGGAGGCAATGTCGTCGGGCGGTCTGTGCGCTCCGGCATGGTCCAGGGGCCGTCGGCGGTCATAGGCATGGAGCGGCGGGAATCCGCGTCAGTCGCGGTGGAAGTCGTGGTCCCAGCCGCCGCCGAACTCGATGGTCATGAGCTTGTCGTCGTCGCCGCCGCCGCCCCAGTAGCCCTCGGACTTCTCCTCGCCGTCGTCGACCCACCGGATCCTGCCGCGGTCCTCCTTGGGGTCGTAGGTGATGGTGATCTCGGTGAGCTTGTCCTCGAACGGGTTCCAATCCCGCTTCTCATCGTTCCAGCGCCGGCCCTGGTAGCGCATCGTGTCCTTGCCGGTCTTGGGGTCGCGGGAGAGGGTCATGATGCCGTCGATGTAGCCGGTCTGGACCCGCATGGACATCACATAGGGGTCGTTGACGAGGACCTTGAAGGTCCCGTTGCCTTGCTTGCCTGGGCCGTCGACCCTGCCTCCGCTGCCTGCCGGCCCCATGGTCTTGAACCCGGGGTTGATGGGAGGAGGGTCCCCGGCCGCGAGCACGGGCCCGGGCGCGGGGCGCTTGCCATCGCAGGCTGAGCCGAACACGCCGCAGGAGAAATCTGGCTTTCCGCAGGCTAGGGGGCTGTCCTCGCCCTGAGCCGGACGGGTGCAGGACACGGAAGCGGAGGGCTGGGAGCCGGGCGGATGGGAAAGGGACTTGGCCCGGCCTATGAGGACTTGGGCCTGCTCGGCAGCAAGCCAAGGCTCGCCCGACAACGCAGTCGCAGCGAGGCTGTTCCCAGCCAGCAGGCACAAGAGTGCAAGAGCCGACCATGCCTTCATCGGTTGGTAGAGCATAAAGGATAGCACCTATCGCTTCCAGGAGCCATGGGCCCAGGCCGGAATAGGCCTTAGGGCCCAGAGAAAGCAGGCTTTAAACGCACCATGGCGATTGGAAATTGCCGTTGTAATTACAGATTAAAATCAAGCTCTCCGACGGGGTCTCGACGGAGGCCCTTGCGTTTCTCGACGATGGCCGTTATACTATGGTGCCAACGGGATCGTGGTCTGGTCCCAGGGAATCCGAGATGAGAAGCTTGTCATCGCAGGTGACCGCTCTCGTCTTCACTGTTGGCACTTTTGTTGCCCCCAGCCTGGTTCTCGCCAGCACGCACCCGCTGGGCTTCGAGGAGTCGTTCTACGGAGTGTTCCGCCAGCTCTACGCTCCAGTGGAAGGATTCAAGGCGTCGAGGCACGAGGCAGCTCCTCCGGTCCCGTACGAGACCCTCTTGGAAGTGTCCGACGCGGTCTTGGCGGCGTCTCCTGCTGCGTCAAGGGAGCTTGCCCATCTCAGGAAGGTCAGCCGTGAAGACCTGGTCTCAGGCGAGGGGTGGGAGGAGTTCCGCCGGTTCGAGCCCGCTCTCGACCGCAGCTTCAACCGCAAGGGCGTCTTCTTCTCCCCTGGGCTGCGGCGCAAGATCTACGTGGTGGGAGCAGGGCTCATGTGGCATCAGGCCCAGCATCAGTACGACAGCCAGGCCCCGCACATCCGGGCGGCCGAGGCTGCGGGCGGGACTCCCATGCAGAGCATCGAGGCTGAGATGCGCGCCTGGCGCGCGGCTTGCAGCTTCTGGAACGCCGGCAACGACATCAACCTGTCCATGGGAGGCAAGCCCTTCGCCGACCCGTTCTCCTGCTTCGAGGGGTTCCCCAAGGCCTACTACTGCAGGCACCTCACCGCGGCCGAGTCCGTGATCCTGACGATCTACAGGGTCAAGCTCGTCTCGCGCATGGCCGGCGAGCCCGCGTCCCCGGACGGAGAGGAGGAGAGGAGGCCGGACTTCGCGGCAGCGCAGGCCGGGCTGGAGGCGGAGCTGGCAGGTTTCTGCGCGGAGTTCGAGCGGAGCGTCAGGGGCAACCCACTGAGTCTCGAGGGAGTCCGGCTCGAGTGGGGACTTCAGCGCTGCGTGGACGAAGCCGTGGCCGCGGTCAATACAAAGGGCTGGAAGCCCTCCAGGGAGCTCTGTCCCGCGTCCGGCGCCTCAGGTGAGCTGGCCGCCGGCGCCGGGCTCGACCTCTGACCTCAGCACGCTGAGCCAGGACCGAGCCGAGATGGCGGCCACGTAGGTCACCAGGAGCATCATCACCACGGAGAGCCCGGCGTTGAGCCAGCCCTGGAAATCCCCCCGGGGCAGGTAGTTGTCCCTGATGTTGAGCGCCCCGGCCGCGAGCGTAGTGGCCAGCATGAAGACGCACGGCAGGAGGGTGCACAAGGCGTAGCGCGGCTTGGACCTGCGCAGGATGTAGGTCGTGCCCACGGCCAGGGCCAGGGTGGCCAAGAGCTGGTTGGCCACGCCGAACATGGGCCAGATGGTGGAGATGTTCCCCATCCAGACCATCCCTCCCCAGGACCCGCTGATGACCAGGGTCGTCAGGACCGAGCCAGGCAGCCAGTCCGTCCTCTTGAAGGGAGCCCACGCCGTGCCCAGGATCTCCTGGAGGACGTAGCGCGCCACCCGCGTGCCCGTGTCGATGGTGGTCAGGATGAAGAGGGCCTCGAACATGATGGCGAAGTGGTACCAATAGGACAAGAGGTGCTTCATCCCCGGCATGGCGGAGAAGATCTGGGCCATGCCCACGGCCAGGGAGACCGCTCCTCCGGTCCTGCCTGCCAGGTCCTCGCCGACCGCGGCGCTGAGTTCGGGCAGACGGTCGACCGCCAGGCCCAGCCCGGCGAAGACCTTTTGGGGCACGTTGATGGCGAAGTAGTCGCCCGGGGCCAGGGCGGTCGCGGCGATGAGGGCCATCAGGGAGACGAAGCCCTCGGTGAGCATGGCGCCAAAGCCGATGAACCGGACGTCGGACTCGCGGTCGAGCATCTTCGGGGTCGTGCCGGAGCCGATGAGGCTGTGGAAGCCCGAGATCGCGCCGCAGGCGATGGTGATGCACACGAAGGGCCAGACCTTGCCCGGCACGATCGGGCCTCCTCCGTGGATGAACTGGGTCAGGGCCGGGGCCTGGAGGTCCGGGCGCACCCACAGGATGCCCAGGGCCAGCAGAAGCACGGTGCCGACCTTCATGTAGGAGCTGAGGTAGTCGCGGGGGCAGAGGAGCAGCCACACCGGCAGGACCGAGGCGACCAAGCCGTAGCCGGCCAGGATGAGGATGAGGCTGTGGCGGTCCAGGGTGAAATACCCGGCCCACGCGCTTCGCGCGATGGGCTCGCCCATCACCACGCCGATGAGGACCAGGGTGACGCCGATGGCCGAGGCTTCCGCGACCTTGCCGGGCCTCAAGCGGTTCATGTACCAGCCGGTCAGGAGCGCGGCAGGCATGGTGGCTGCGATGGAGAAGACGCCCCAGGGGCTCTCGGCCAGCGCGTTGACCACCACCAGGGAGAGCCCGGCCAGGGCCGTGATGATGATGAAGAGCACGGCCACCCCGGTGGCTGCTCCCGCTCCGGGGCCGAGCTCCCGGCGCGCGATCTCGGTCAGGGAAAGGCCGTCGTGGCGGACGGAGGCGAAGAGGATGACGGCGTCGTGGACCGCGCCGCCCAGGACGCTTCCGATGAGGATCCACAGGAACCCCGGCAGATAACCGAACTGGGCGGCCAGGACCGGGCCGACCAGGGGGCCCGCGCCCGCGATGGCGGCGAAGTGGTGGCCGAAGAGCACGAGCTTGTTCGTGGGCTTGTAGTCGTAGTCGTTGCGCAGGCGATGACCCGGCGTGACGCGCGTGTCGTCGTAGACCAGGACCTTGGCCATGAGGAAGGCCGAGTAGTAGCGGTAGGCCAGGGCATAGACCAGCAGCGCGATGAGCAGCAGATGCACCGCATTCATCCCCTTATTATACTTACACTGGGGTCAGACTTTGACTTATTTGACTTATTTTCAGGAAGAATAAGTCAAATAAGTCAAAGTCTGACCCCATCATTAGTATGATATGGGGATGAGCGAGGAGGGTAAGCCCAAGGCGCGCAAGCCGGCGGTCATGCGGGACCGGACCATCCTGGTGGCCGACGACGACGAGGGCATCCGGGTCATCGTCAGGAAGTCCTTGCGGGAGGACTACCGCCTCCTCGACGCGCCGAACGGGGCCGAGGCCTTGCGCATGGCCCAGCGCTACCTGCCGGACCTGGTCCTTCTGGACGTCAACATGCCCGAGATGTCCGGGCCGGAGGTCGCCAAGGAGATCCGCCTCAACCCGCGCACCCGGATGATTCCCATCATCATGCTCACGGTCAACGCCGAGCTCGCGAGCAAGCTCCAGGGCTTCGAGAGCGGGGCCGACGACTACGTCATCAAGCCCTTCGACGTGCACGAGCTCAGGGCTCGCATCGAAGCGGTGCTCAGGCGCAACCAGGAGGCGCTCTCGGCCAGCCCGCTCACCATGCTCCCGGGCGGGGCCATGATCGAGCGCGAGACCAACGGCCGCATCCACAACAGCGAGACCTTCGCCTTCCTCTATATCGACATCGACCATTTCAAGGCCTTCAACGACGCTTACGGCTACGCCGAGGGGGACCGCGTCATCCGCTACACGGCCCAGATCGTGAGCAAGGCCGTGTCCTCGCTCGGCGGTCCCCGCGACTTCGTGGGCCACGTGGGCGGCGACGACTTCGTGGTCATCACCACCCCCGCCAAGGCCGAGACCCTGGCCCAGCGCGTGGCCGAGCACTTCGACCAGAAGGTGCCCCTCTTCTACAGCCCCGAAGACCGACTCAGGGGCTACGTCGCGGCCAAGGACCGCCAGGGACGCGAGGAGCGCTTCCCCATCATGTCCCTGTCCATCGCCATCGCCACCAACGAGAAAAGGACGCTCGACCGCTACGCCAAGGTCTCCGAGACCGTGGCCGAGATCAAGCGCTTCCTCAAGACCCGGGCCATGGGCCGCGGCAGCTCCTGGCTCATGGACCGGCGTCGTGACCGGGACGAGTAGCGCCGCGCCCGGGCCCTCGGGCCCGCTCCCGGCCCTCCTTCTGCGCCTGCTGGTCCGCCCGCTCACGAGGCTCGTCTACCGCGTTGAGGCGGAAGGCCGGGGGAACGTCCCGCTCCAAGGCGGGGCCCTC
Organism: Elusimicrobiota bacterium; assembly: GCA_016218545.1. GTDB lineage: Bacteria > Elusimicrobiota > Elusimicrobia > UBA1565 > UBA9628 > JACQWX01. Next base: position 167,491 of record JACRDQ010000036.1, on the reverse strand, counting down.
ATGGTCTCCAACCACGTCTCCTTCCTGGACGCGGTCTTCATCGCCGCGGCCTCGCCGAGGCTCGTGCGCTTCGTCCTGTTCCGCAGCTACTACGACCTGCCCGTGGCCGGACGACTCTTCCGCGCCATGGGGTGCATCCCGATCTCCAACCAGGACGGACCCAAGGCCCTCCTGCGCTCCCTCGAGACGGCCCGGGCCGCGCTCGAGCGCGGGGAGCTCCTGTGCATCTTCGGCGAGGGGGAGATCACCCGGCACGGCCAGATGCAGGGCTTCAAGAAGGGCCTCGAGCGCATCACCAAGGGGCTCTCCGTGCCCTTCGTGCCCGTGCACCTCGACCGCATCTGGGGGAGCATCTTCAGCTTCGAGAGCGGCAAGGTCCTGCTCAAGTGGCCGCGCCGCCTGCCGTACCCGGTCACGGTGAGTTTCGGCAAGACTCTCCCTGCCGGCTCGAGCGCCCACCAGGTCCGCCAGGCCGTGCTCGAGGCCGGAGCCGAGGCCTTCCGCCTGCGCCTGGCGGAGCGCCGTCCCCTGCCCCTGGAGTTCCTCCGGGAGGCCCGGCGCCACCCGTCGAGGCTCGCGGTCGCGGATTCTTCGGGCGCCAAGCTGAGCTTCCTCAGGGCCCTGGCCGGCTCCTGGCTCCTCGGCCGGACCCTGGACCGGGAGCTCCCCGCGGCCGAGCGGGTGGGGCTGCTCCTGCCTCCGACCGCCGCCGGGGTCCTGGCCAACATCGGACTCTCCATGATGGGCCGCGTGCCGGTCAACTTGAACTACACCGCTTCTGCGGACGTGGTCCGGGCCTGCGTGGAGAAGGCCGGGATCAAGAGCGTCGTGACGTCCAGGGTCTTCCTGAGCCGGCTGGGCTGGGAGGGCCTGGCGCTGGGCGGCGCCGAGCGCGTGCATCTTGAGGACCTCGCCCCGCGCATCCCGAAGGCCTGGGGCCCTCTCGTCGGCCTGACCATGCTGCTCCTGCCCAGGTCCCTGGCGGAGCGCTGGTTCCTGCCGAAGTGCCCCCGCTCCATCGACGCGACCGCGACCGTGGTGTTCACGAGCGGCTCGACCGGGACCCCGAAGGGGGTCGTGCTCAGCCACGCCGGGATCCTCGCGAACATGGAGGCCGTCTCGCAGGTCTACCGCTTCACGGCCGAGGACCGGATGATGGGGGTCCTGCCGTTCTTCCACTCCTTCGGGTTCACCGTCACGCTCTGGCTGCCGCTCACCGCGGGCTTCGGCGCGGTCTACCACACCAACCCGCTCGACGCGAGGAAGGTCGGCGAGCTCGTCGAGAGGTTCCGGGCGACCTTCCTCCTGGGGACTCCGACCTTCCTGCAGACCTACTTGCGCAAGGTCGAGCCCGAGCGCTTCAAAAGCCTGCGCTACGTCGTGGTCGGCGCGGAGAAGCTCCGCGCCGAGCTGGGGCAGGCCTTCTTCGAGAAGTTCGGCCTCGTGCCCCTGGAGGGCTACGGCTGCACCGAGCTCTCCCCGGTCGCGTCCGTGAACGTCCCGGACGCCGAGGTCCTGGGCCTGCGCCAGAAAGGGGCCAAGCCAGGCTCCATCGGCCGTCCCCTGCCCGGCGTGCTGGTGGAGGTGGTCTCGCCCGAGACCGGAGCTCCCCTGGCGGCGGGCGAGCCGGGCCTGCTCCTGGTCAAGGGGCCCAATGTCATGAAGGGCTACCTCGACGACCCGGAGAGGACGGCCGAGGTGCTGAGGAACGGCTTCTACGTCACCGGAGACATCGGGGCCGTGGACGACGACGGCTTCATCACCATCACGGACCGCTTGAGCCGCTTCAGCAAGATCGCGGGAGAGATGGTGCCCCACATCCGGGTGGAAGAGGCCCTGCACGCGGCGGCCGCGAGGGTCGAGCAGACCTTCGTGGTGGCGGCCGTGCCCGACCCGCGCCGGGGAGAGCGGCTCGTGGTCCTGTGCAAAGACTATCCCGACGTGGACGGCCTCTGGAAGGCCTTGAACGCCTCCGGCCTGCCCAAGCTCTGGCTGCCGGCCAAAGAGGACTTCCACCAAGTCCCGGACTTCCCTCTGCTCGGCACGGGCAAGCTCGACCTGCGCAAGGTCAAGGAGCTGGCGCTCGAGCGCTCCTCCGCGGCCAGACCCTGAGCCTCTCCGGAGGACGAGGGAACTTTTTCGCGCCTCGCTCGTACATAGGGTGTGAGGATCTGCGACCTCCATCCCGTGGAGCGGCCCAGAGAGCGCATCCTGCGGCTCGGGCCGGGCGCCCTCTCCGACGCCGAACTCCTTTCCCTCGTCCTCGGCACGGGCTGCGCCGGGCAGAGCAGCCTCGACCTGGCGCGCCGCATCCTCGATGACCTGCCTCCCGGCCGCCTGGCCGCGGCCACGGCCTCGGACTTCCGCCTTTTCAAGGGCATCGGGCCCGGCAGGACCGCGGTCCTCCTGGCCGCAGCCGAGCTGGGCCGGCGCTGGTCCGAGGCCAAGGATGAGGCCGCGCTCCTCGAGGACCCGGGCCGCGTGTGGGAGCACCTCCACGCCATCAGGGCCGAGCGCAAGGAGCACTTCGTCGCCCTTTATCTCGACGGCCGCAACCGGCTCGTGCACCAGGAGACGGTCTCGGTGGGGACGCTCACCGCGAGCCTCGTGCACCCCAGGGAGGTCTTCGGCCCCGCCGTGGAGCGCAGGGCCGCGGCGGTCATCGTGGCCCACAACCATCCCTCGGGCGAGACCCGGGCCTCGCCCGAGGACGTGGAGACCACGCGCCGCCTGGCCGGGGCCGGACGCATCCTGGGCGTGCCCCTGCTCGACCACGTCATCGTCACGGTCCACGGCCACCTGAGCTTCAGGCGCGAAGGCCTCCTTTAGAGGGCTCGGTCCCGAAACGCAACAGCTGGTGTCAGACACCAGCTGTTGCGTTTCGTCGGGTGTGGGCCTTGACAGGGAGCGGGTCCTGGTGTATACTGTACTAGCAAGGTAGTACACTATGATCCAGCTCGACCTCGCCTCCACGGTCCCCATCTACGACCAGATCAAGGCCGGCCTGCGCGGCCTCGTGGCCAAGGGTCTCCTCAAGCCCGGAGACGACGCCCCGAGCATCCGGGCCCTGGCCTCGCGGCTCAAGGTCAACCCCAACACCGTGGCCCGCGCCTACCGCGAGCTCACCATGGAGGGGATCTTCGAGGCCAGGAGGGGCGAAGGCAACGTCATCTCCCCTGCCGCGGTCAAGGCCGCCAGGGGGGGCTTGGAGGACCTCAGGCAGGGAGTGGCTGAGGCAGCCCGCATGGCCAGGCGCGGGGGCGTGCCCTGGCCCGACATCCTGTCCAGCCTGGATAAGGTCCGCAAGGAGGAGCCATGACCGAGAACGCCGTCGTCATCGAAGGCCTGGGGCGTTCCTTCGGGAGCAAGGAGGTCCTTGCCGGCGTCACCGCCCGGATCAAGACCGGCCGGGTGGTCGGCCTCCTGGGCAGGAACGGGGAGGGCAAGACCACTCTTCTTAAGATCCTCCTCGACCTCCTGGCCTCGGACAGCGGAAGAGCCGAGGTCCTGGGCCTGGCTCCGGACGGGAGCGGGGTCATCCGCTCCAAGGTCGGCTACGTGCCTGAGAAGCCCGCGTTCCACGACTTCATGACCGTGGGCCGGGTGCTGGAGCTGCGGCGGAGGTTCTTCCCGACCTGGAGCGCGGAGAAGGCCGCCTCCCTGTGCGACTGCCTCGAGCTCGACCCCTGCCTCAAGGTCCGGGACGCGAGCAAGGGCGGCCTGGGCAAGCTCGCCTGGGTCTGCGCGGCCAGCCACGACCCCGAGCTCTTCCTTTTGGATGAGCCCACCTCGGGCCTCGACGCCCTGGTGCGCGACGACATCCTGACCAGTCTCATCACGGAGCTCCACGGCCGCGGCCGCACCTTCCTCATCGCCAACCACCGCATGGAGGAGATGGCGGGCCTGCTCGACGAGGTCTGGGTCCTGGCCCACGGCCGCCTGACGACCTACGACGCCGAGGCCCTGCGCCGGGCCAGGCGCGTGACCGGCAGGCTCAAGCCCGGAGCCAAGGCGCCGTCCTCCGAGGGCGCCCTGGCCGTGCGGGGCGAGGGCCCCCTGGCGGAGTGGGTCGCGCTCGACGAAGGTGCCGTCCGCTGGCTCGCGGGCTCAGGAGCGGTCGAGGGGATTGAGACCGCGCCCCAGGCCTTCGAGGAGACGCTCAAATGCCTGCTCAGCCGGGCAGGGGGGAAGCGATGATCACCGACGCGATCCGTCTCGAGCTCTCCAAGCAGAGGCTGTCCTTCTGGGGCATGGCCGCGGCCTTCGCCGTGTCCGTGCCCCTGGCCGTGGCCGGCGCCAAGGTGGGGAGGGTCGCTCTCTCCGAGGCCATGGAAGCCCTCATGATGTTCTGGACCACGGTCGGGATCCCGGGCATGGCCGTCTTCTTCGGCGCCACGGCCGGGGCGGGCCTGCGGCGGGAGCCCGCGGCCTCGGCCGAGGCGTCCCTGCCCTTGTCGCCCAGACGGCGGGCGGCCGCGGCCTTCTGCGCCGCGGGGATCTACCTGGCGGCGGTCTCGGCCTTGGTGGTGGCCTTCGGGCCGCTGCGTCCCGAGCTGACGGCTCTCGTCTGGCAGGCCACACCCTGGACGCGACTCGGCGCCCTCCTGATGCTCCTGGGTGTTTTTTATCTGGCGCTGACGGGCTTTGCCGCGGCCTATGTCTCCGGCCACGGCCTTGCCGGGGGGCTGGCGGGCGCGGTCCTAGGCGGGAGCACGGCGGTCTTCCTCGCCTTGGGCTTCACCCTGAGCAGGCTCCTGCCTGGGCCGGAGCTGGGCTTCGGCTGGCGGGCCCTGGGCATCTGCGGGCTCGCCATCCTTGCCGCGGCCTGGGCCGCGGGCGTGTTCGTCGAGCGCGGTGAGCGGCGCGCCAACGGAGGAAGGATGAGGTTCCTGCTCGCGTTCCTCTGCCTGGCTTCCGGGACGGTCTTGAGCGCCTCGTTCGCCAAGCGCAGCGCCTTGGAGGTCCTGGCCAGGCCGTTCCTCAAGGACGGCCAGCCCCGCATCTGGGAGCCCGAGGCCGCCGCGCCCGGGACCTATCTTCCTGCCGTGGCCGCGGCGGAGCGGCAGGGGGCCTTGGCCAAGGCCCAGGAAGGCGCGCTCTATTGGCTCACCCCGGAAGGAGCGCGCGCGGCGCTCCTGGCCGAGGAGCCGGTCCCGTTGAGGAACTTCCTGATCGGTCCGTACTGGTGGGTGGATTTCTCGACCGCGCGGGGCGACGACGGCAGCCTCTGGGTCCTGCTCTCGTCGCACCGCCGCAAGGCCGGCAGCGGCGAGGCCTTCGAGCTCTATCACGGCGGCACGCAAGGAAGGCTCAGCCTGCACTCGGTGCTCTCCGCCTCCCCTGCTCCGCGCGCCCTCGCGCGCAGGGGGCGCGAGCTCGGGCTTCTCGGCCGGCAGGGCGACGACTACCACTTCGCGCCTCTGCCGGAGAAGGGCATGCCGGCCCGCTGGACCAAGGTCGGGGCCTCCAATTCGGATTGGAACGACGGCGCGGCCGACGCCCTGGTCCGGGACGGCCTTGCGGTCTGGGCAGGGCACGACGGCAGGCTCAGGAAGGGCAAGGAGAAGGGGGCCTTCCTCTGCCACGCGGTCACGGTCGCGGGCAAGACCCTCTTCCTCGTGCCGACCCACGAGAGGACGCGGTCCTACGCCAGCGTCTACGAGGGCCGGCGGCTCGTGCGGAAGGTCTGGGAGGCGCCTGACAACAGGCGCTTCGCGCTCGAGCGGGCCGCGGACGGCGCCTGGTGGGGCATGCGGGACGCGTCCTCCCTGCACGTGCTGACCCGCGACGGGGCCTTCCTCCCGCCCGTGCCGCTGGACGCGGCCTTGAGGAGTCTGCCTGCCAAGGAATCGGCCCGCGAGGCTCCGCCGCAGGTCCTGCGCGTCGAAGACGGCATGCTCTGGCTCCTGGCCGCGGAGGGAAGCACTTTGTTCAAGCTCGAGCTCGCGACCGGAAAGCTGTCTCGTTCCTGGGACCTGCCCAAGGGCCGCGTGCTGGCCGGTCCGGTGGCGGCGGAGAAGGGGTTCTTCCTGGACACGAGCAGGGCGCTCTACTTCATCGACTGGGAGGGGAAGGCCCGGCAGCTCGAGTGGAAAAGCTAGAATGGCGTGTACGGGATTTGAACCCGTGATCTTCGCCTTGAGAGTACTGACGAGAGACCGGAGACTGGTTGGGTGATTCTTCAAAAGGCGGTCGTTGCGGGAGCTTGCCTGGCCGCACTCCTGCCCCTGGAGGGGAGGATCCCCTTCTTCCCGGGGCGGCGGGGCAGGTTGCGGCATGGCCTGCGCAACCTGGGATTGTCCCTGATCAACGCGGCTGTCCTCGCTGCTCCCTCCGCCGGAGCGACCGCCGCCGTCATCGCGGCCGCAGGCGAGCTCGGCTTGGGCTTGACGGACTTCATTCCAGGAGACCGGTGGCCGGCCATCGCCGCCTTCGTCCTTTTCGACTGCTGGATGTATCTCTGGCACCGCGCCAACCACCGGTACAGGCTCCTATGGCGTTTCCATCGCGCCCACCATTCGGATACGGATGTCGACGCCACCACGGCGCTCCGCTTCCATCCCGGAGAGATCGCGATGTCGACGGCCGCGCGTCTGCCGATCTATCTGCTCCTGGGCCGAGAGGCTGTCGTCGTTCCGGGTTATGAAGCGGTCCTCTTGGCCGTGACCCTCTTTCATCACTCCAACATCGTTCTTCCCTCTGGATTGGACCGCTTCCTGCGCGTCCTCATCGTCACCCCGGGCATGCACCGCATCCATCACTCGGACTTGCGCGTCGAGACGGACTCCAACTACTCCAGCGTATTCTCCTTTTGGGACCGCCTCTTCGGAAGCTTCCGGTTCCGCGGGGACGGACCGTTGGTCATGGGTTTGGAGACTTACCGGGCGGAGCGTTGGCAGACTTTGGCAGGGATGTTCTTGACCCCTTTCCGCGATGACGGGCCGGTCACCACCTCAGGAGTCTATCCCCAAGGAGAAGGCCGAGAAACCCCGCGATAAGAACGGGCGAGAAGTGCCAGAGGATGAGATGGAGCGGAAGGTCCGCGGCGCACACCAGGTCCGTTCCCAAGGCTCCCAGAGCAGCCGCGGCCAGGAGCGCCAGGGCGCCGCACAGGCCGGGCCTGACCGGAGCGGCCCGCCCCACCATCACGAAGAGCGCGATCCCCGGCAAGAGGCCCAGGAGCAGCACGTCCCTGGAGCAGCCCAGGCCCGGGCCGACCCTGAGGGCGTCCGGCCGTCCCTGGAGCCAGGCCAGGACCGCGGCGATCGCGAGCACGCCGAGCCAGCCCATCAGGGCCAGGGCGATCCCCCAACGCGCTTTCGCGGACCGTTCGGCCCCCGGGATGCTCGCGATCAGGACCGCGCTGGAGGACAGGCACGCCAGGAGGATGATGAGGGCCGAGCGCAGGAGAAATGCCGGCTGGGCCGCGGCGTGGGCCAGGTCGGGCCTTAAGCCCATCCAGAAGACCGCGGGCGCCATGCAGACGACGGCAAAGCCCAGCCAGGTCAGAAAGCGCTGATCCGCGGAGGGAAGCCTCCGGAAGGGCCCGGGCTCGGCTGCCAGCCTCCTGATCAGCTCATCCGTTCTCATGGCGGGCCTCCAGATACTCCTTGAGCGCGCGGTAGCCGCGGTGCGCCGCGACCTTGACCGCGGACTCGCTCATCCCGAGTTTCGCGGCGGTTTCCTTGACCGAGAAGCCCTCGACCTTGAGCATCCTGACGATCTCTCGCCGCCTCTCCGGGAGCCTGGCAAGGGCTTCCTCCATGTCCGGGCTCATCTTCTCGGGGTCTGACGCTCCGGCGGCCGGAGGCGCCTGCCATTCCGTCTGCCGCGACTGCCGCAGGTTCGCTCTTCTTGCGTCCGCCAGGCGGTACCTCGCGATGGCGTAGAACCATGGGGCGAAAGGCCGCGCTGGATCATAGGTGTGCCTCGCCTTGTGGATGGAGAGAAGGGTTTCCTGCACTAAATCCTCCACGGACTCCCAAGGGAGCACGCGGCCGCGGAAGAATCCTCTCAGCCTTTCAGCCATCTCAATAAGGGCGTCGGCGTAGGCCTGGCTGTCCGCGGCCTGGGCCCCGGCCATCAGTCCGGAGAGCCTGCGGCTCTGTTCCGGCGTCAAGTCCGGCCTCCCTTTGATAGTGCGCTGGCCGGGCCCAGGAGGTTACAGAGGGGAGGGCCGGGAGGCTTGTAACCTTCCTTCCGGATCGCGCGAACTATCAGATGAAGACGGCCGCATCGCGCTCGCAAGGCAGGCATATTGTACTTGAATTCCGCGGCCAAGGAGGATCGCATGAAGGGGCCTCGTCCCATGCTGTTCGCCGGGCTGGCGGCGACGGCTCTGGCCTCCTTGGCGTTGGGATTGAAGGCCTGGCCGGGCTCAAGCCGGGACTCGAGCAAGCCTCCTTCGGTCCGAAGCCTGGAGTTGATCGAGACCGTGCGCCTCGATGTCCCGCCGGGAAGGAGATCTGCGGCGCTCTGGATTCCGAGGCCGGCCAACGACTCTTTCCAGACCGCCGAACTGTTGGAAGTGGCTTCCCCTTGGCCTCCGCAGGCGATGGCGGACCCTGACTTCGGGAACGCGCTTCTCTATTTCGAAGCGGACTCCCCGAGTCCCGGCGCCGTCGACATCCGGCTCAGGTATCGGATCACCCGGAAAGAGCAGGGTCGGGAAGACACGCGCGAGGAGTCCGTGTCCCCGCTCTTTCGCGAGCCCCGCGGCATGATCGTGATCGACTCGGAGGTCCGCCGCAGGGGCCGGGAGGCTGTCCGCGGTCTCAAGGACCCCCTGGAGAAGGCGCGGGCTCTCTATCGCCATGTCCTCAGCCGCATGAGCTACGACACGAGCGGTCGTGGCTGGGGCAGGGGAGACGTAGTGTACGCTTGCAAGGTCGGCAAGGGCAATTGCACGGATTTCCACTCGCTGTTCATCGCCTTGGCCCTGTCGCAAGGCATCCCAGCCAGGTTCCAGATGGGTTTCCCGCTGCCTGAGGAGGCCCAAGGCGCGGTGCTCAAGCCCTATCACTGCTGGGCCGAGTTCCACGTGGCAGGCAGAGGCTGGCTCCCGGTCGACATCTCCGAGGCTTGGAAACATCCGGCAACGGCCGACTACTACTTCGGCCGGCTGGACGCGAACAGGGTCCTGGTCTCCACGGGCCGGGAAATCAGGCTCCCGCGGCGCAACGGACCCCCGCTCAACTTCATGGTCCGCCCCTACGCCGAGGAGGACGGGAAGCCCTTTTACGGCATCGAATTCAAGCGTCGTTACAGAGACATAAGAGGAGGAGAGAGGTTATGAAGAAGACCATGCTGGCAGTGCCGCTGAGTCTCGCGTTGGCGGCGGCCGTCCCGTCATGGGCGGGAGAGCATCCGAAGGAGCATCCGACGGCCGCCCCGGCCGAGCGGGAAGCGGCCAAGCCGTCCGTGAAGTCCGAGCATCCGGCGGGGCACGAGCACCCGGTCGGTTCCAAGGCGTGGAACAGCCAGATGCGCAAGGAGTTCAACGAGACGGTCGAAAGCCACGTCAGCCGGGAGTCGGCGGGAGGGGCCTTCAAGGTCAAGGACGACAAGCTCGGCAAGGAGTGGGCGCTCAAACTCGTCGGGGTCCATAAGAAGCGGATCGTCGGCCTGGGAGGGCGGAGCTTCTTTGCCTGCGCCGACTTCGAGACGGTCGGAAAGGGAGAGAAGGCCAAGCTGGACCTGGACTTCTACGCGACCAAGGGCCCGGACGGCTGGAAGATCGACAAGACCGTGATCCACAAGGTCAACGGCAAGCCGCGCTACACCTACAACGACAAGAACGAGATGGTGCCGGCGAGCGACTAGGGCCCGTGCCGCGCGGGGCTCCCCGGGCCGTCCGGGGAGCCCCAGGCGCGTCGGAGAGCCATGAGCGAACTGGGAATGTCGATGGCTTTCATCGCGGGGCTGGCGTCGTTTCTGTCTCCCTGCGTGCTGCCCTTGGTGCCGGGGTATGTCTCCTTCATGTCCGGCCTGTCGCTGGAGGAGCTGACCGGCGCCGCGGAGCGCGCCCGCGTGGCGCGCCGGGCGGGGCTCGGCTCGATCTTCTTCGTTCTCGGGTTCTCGCTCGTCTTCACCGCGCTCGGGGCCTCGGCATCCGGCATCGGCCGCCTGCTCGAAGCGTACATGCCGGTCCTCTCGAAGGTCGCCGGCGCGCTCATCGTGGTCTTCGGCCTCCACATGATGGGGCTGTTCCAGATCAGGTGGCTGCTCTACGAGAAGCGCCTCGCGTTCGGCCGCTTCGCGCCCGGGCCGGCCGGCGCGATCCTCATGGGCATGGCTTTCGCCTTCGGCTGGACGCCCTGCATCGGTCCCATCCTCACCGGCATCCTGGCCCTGGCTGCCAAGCAAGAGACGGTCGGCCAGGGCATGGGCCTGCTGTTCACCTACTCCATGGGCCTCGGCATCCCCTTCATCCTGACCGGTTTCGCGACCGCGGGCTTCATGAGGTTCTTCGCGAGGTGCAAGCGCTACGTCCGCTGGGGCGAGGTCTTCGCCGGGGCCCTCCTGGTCCTGATCGGGACCCTGATCTTCTCCAGCCGGTTGACGGCGCTCATCGGTTACTTTCCGAAGTGGCTGTTCAGGTTCGCTTTATGAGACATTCGATGAACAAAGCCTGGGGCTTCCTCGCGGCTCGCCGGCGGACCTTGGCGGGCGTCGCGTTCGTGCTGGCCGGCGGCTACTGGATAGGGGTTCTTCTTGGGCCGCACACCCAGGACTTCTCGGAAGCGCCCAGGGCCGCGGCGGATTTCGCGCTGCCTGACCTTTCGGGCAAGACCGTGCGCCTGTCGGATTTCAAGGGCCGGGTGGTTCTCGTGGATTTTTGGGCTACTTGGTGCGCTCCCTGCCTGGAGGAGCTGCCCGACCTCAAGGCCCTCTACTCCAAGCGCAAGGACCTCGGCTTCACGATCGTCGGGATCTCGATCGACGATGAGGGCAAGGAGGTGGTCGCGCCCTTCGTGGATGAGAACCAGGTGCCCTACCCGATCCTCATCGCCGGCCTGGAGCCGGTGGGCGGCTTCCCGGTGCGCGGCCTGCCCACCGCCTACCTGATCGACCGCCGCGGCTTCATCGTCAAGAAATACATCGGCTTCAAGTTCCCGGAGCAGCTCGACAAGGACGTCTCCACGCTCTTGAGCCAGGGAGCGGATTCATGAGGAATCCGGTCGCGCGGGGACTCCTCGCCGTTTCCGTCCTGCTCTCAACCGCGGCGGCGCCGGCGGTCCCCGCCGGCCGGGGCAGGCCCAACCGCCTTCTCGGCGAGAAGAGCCCATATCTCCAGCAGCATGCCTACAACCCGGTCCATTGGTATCCCTGGGGCGAGGAGGCCTTCGCCAAGGCGCGCAGGGAGAACAAGCCGATCTTTCTCTCCATCGGCTACTCCACCTGCCACTGGTGCCACGTCATGGAGAAGGAGTCCTTCTCCAAAACCGAGATCGCGGCGGTCATGAACAGGCACTTCGTCTCCATCAAGGTGGACCGCGAGGAGAGGCCGGACGTGGACGAGGTGTACATGACCGCGGCCAACGGCGCCGGCTGGGGCGGCGGCTGGCCCCTGTCCATGTGGCTGACTCCGGAACTCAAGCCCTTCTTCGGCGGGACCTACTTCCCGCCGGACGCGGGCTTCGGCAGGCCGGGCTTCAAGCATATCCTGGAGCGGATCGCCGAGATCTGGAAAACCCGGCAGGCGGATGTGCGCTCGGACGCCGAGCGGGTAACGAAGGTCCTGGAGCAATACACCCGCGTCGAAGGACGCAGCGGTCCTTTGAACCCCGAGGCGCTGGACAATGGTTTCACGGGCTACAAGGACAGCTTCGTCGCCTCCAAGGGCGGCTTCGGCGGCGCTCCCAAGTTCCCGATGCCGGTCAACCAGAACTTCCTGCTCCGCTACTCCGCCCGGACGAGCGAAAAGAAGGCTCTTGAGATGACGGCGCAGACCCTCAGGGAGATGGCCAAGGGCGGCATCTACGACCACATGGGCGGCGGCTTCCACCGCTATTCGACGGACGACAAGTGGCATATCCCGCACTTCGAGAAGATGCTCTACGACAACGCCCAGCTCGCGGTGAACTACCTCGAAGCCTATCAGGCCGCCAAGGACCCCGAGCTCGCCCGGGTCGCTCGGGAGACCCTCGACTACGTGCTGCGCGACATGACCCATCCCGAGGGCGGCTTCTACTCGGCCGAGGACGCGGACAGCCTTCCGCCGGAGCTCAAGGGAAAGGTCGAGGACATAGGCCACGAGCACCGCTCCGAGGGCGCCTTCTACCTCTGGACAAAAGCCGAGATACTTCTGGTCCTGGGCCGGGAGACGGGGGAGCTGTTCAGCTACCGCTACGGCGTGGAGGCGGGCGGCAACGCCGAGTCGGACCCTCAGGGCGAGTTCAAGGGCAAGAACATCCTCTACCTTGCCCATACGCTTCCCGAGACAGCGCGCAAGTCCGGCAAGCCGGAGGCGGAGGTCACGCGATCCCTGGCGGATGCCAGACGAAAGCTCCTCGAAGCCCGCGCCCCGCGCCCGCGCCCCCACCGGGACGACAAGATACTCTCCGACTGGAACGGTCTCATGATCTCGGCGTTCGCCAAGGCGGCCCAGGTGCTTGACGATCCCAAGTACCTGGAAGCGGCCGGCAGGTCGGCCCGCTTCATCCGCAAGCAGCTCTATGACGGGAAGACGAACCGCCTCCATCGCCGCTGGCGGGAGGGCGAGCGGAAGGTGCCCGGCCTGGGCAGCGACTATGCCCTGCTGACCCAGGGGCTCATCGACCTCTACGAGGCGTCCTTCGACCCGGCCTGGATCGAGTGGGCCGTCCGGCTCTCCGAGGCCCAGCTCAAGCTCTTCTACGATCCCGGCAAAGGCGGCTTCTATCAGACCGCGCCCGGGCACGACAAGAACCTCCTGGTGCGAACCATGGATGATTCCGACAACGTGATCCCGGCCGCGAGCTCCGTGGCCGCCCTGAACTTCTTGAGGCTCTCCCAGTTCACCGGCCGCAAGGACTTCCGCGAGGCGGCCGAAAAGACCCTGACCCGCTTCGGCGCGCAGATGGCTCAACAGCCGCGCTCCCTGCCGCAGATGCTCGTGGCCCTGGACTACGCCCTTTCCAAGCCCAGGCAGATCATCATCGCCGGCGCGCCGGCTGGGCCGGACACCCTGAAAATGCTGCGCGAAGTGCACCAGCGTTTCATCCCAAGCAAGATTCTCATGGTGGTCGAGGACGGCAAGAGCAAAGACTACTTCCTGAAGCGGCTGCCCTTCCTCAAAGGCGTCAGCCGCATCAAGGGCCGGGCGACGGCCTACGTCTGCGTCAACTACGCCTGCGAGCTGCCCACCAACGATTTGGAGGTCTTCCGATCCATCCTGGACCGCAAGCCTCCGAAAGGCGGCTAGCCGCCCGGTTTTCGGCCCACGAGCTTGAGGATGATGTCCGCGTGCGCGAACCTCTCCTCGGCCAGGCTGAAGCCCGCTTTCAGGAGATGCGTCCGGGTGTCCCTGTCGAAGCGCGCGCCGTAGAGCGCCTCCACCAACGGGGAGACGGCCCGCATCCACCAGCGTCTGCAAGGCTGGCGGGAGTAGACGTATTCCAGCAGGCGGACGCTGCCCCCGGGCTTGAGCACCCTCAGGATCTCCCGGAGCGCCGGTTCCTGCATGGTGTCGGGAAGCACGCAGAATAGGAACGTGCTGACGCACGCGTCGAACTCTCCATCCCGGAAATCCAGCCGCAGCGCGTCCGTGACCACGATCTGCGGCTTGCGGCCCGACGCCTTAAGACGGCGGCGGGCGCGCTCCAGCATCTCGGGGCTGAGGTCCGCCGTGACCACGTCCGCTCGTTCCGGGTAGTAGGCGGCGTTCCTTCCTGTTCCCGCTCCGAGGTCGAGAATCCGGCCGCCCAGGCCGGCCCATAGCTCGCGACGGATTCGGCCGTAGCGGAAGCGCTCCATCGGCCAGTCCAGGAAGTCGTAGTAAAGGCTGGCCCTGCGGTAGAGCCGGCGGAGAGAGGATGCATCGGGCGGCGGCGTCTCTTCAGTCAATACTTGAACCCCCGCCGGCTGTCGGCGTCCTCCAAGTCGACTCCGAGCCCCAGCACGATGCGGTTGACGAAGTTGAAATAGGCCGCGATCTGCGTGATGTCCAGGATTTCCTCGTCGGTCAGGCCGGAGCTCTTGAGCGCGGCGATATCCCCGTCGCCCATGGAGCCCGGCTGCCGCGTCAGCTTCTCGGCATGGCGGCAGACCACGGCGTCGGCCGGGACAAGGGCCTCCCAGCGCCCCTCGCGGATCGCCTGGATGTACTCGGACCTCTTTTCGTACCGCGCCAGGACGTCGGCATGGTGCGCCACGCAGTACGCGCACCCGTTGCTCCTCGAGACGGCCACGGCGACCATTTCGCGCGTCCTCCTTGGAACTGGCGAAGCGCCGAACATGAGCGTCATGTAGAGGTCCATGTGCGCCCTCAGGCTCTCGGGGTTGAGGCTGTGGATCATGTGGACCGCCGCCAGCCGCCCGCGCTTCTTCAGAGTCTCATCGTAGACCGCCCGCAACGTCCCCTCGGCGGCCTCCGGCGCGATGACTCGAATCCAAGGCCGGGGCGCGCTCACAGGACGATCACCTGGTAGCCCTGGTCCACCCGCTTCTTCAGGCTAGGATGGCCCTCGAACTCGCCGACGAGGAATTTGGATGGGGAAGCGGAGGCCGGCGATCTACCGCACCCGAGGGCCAGGGCGCCTGCCGCAACAAGGACCGGAAACAGGACTCTTCTCATGGCGTCATCCTCCTCCTCGCGTCGGACGCGGATACAGAATAGCTATTGCGTCGCCAGGCGGTCCAGCGCCCCGCAGAGGCCAAACTGATAGAATGCGGCATTCAGGGATTCAATTCAAGACCTATCTCTTCGGGATCCTCTACAGGCTGCGAGACATGGAATAATTCGGGTACTACTGGAGGAATAAGGGAATGGAACGGAAGACGATATTGATGGTTGTGGCGATCGCGGCATTCACCGGCGCGGTCTGCGGCTGCTTCGGACTCCTCTCATCGGGCCCGGCGAAGCCCTCGGCCGATCCAAAGGGACAGTGCAGGATCCAAGGCCAGGACCTGCAGACCCTCACGAAAGCCGAATGCGAGAAGAAGGGCGGCGAGTTCCTGGGGCCATAGGCCGTGTTCCCTGGTGTAGACCCCGTCGCGGGGCAAACGAGACGGCTGCTGACAGAGGCCTGGAACCGGCTCCTGCCGGCGTTTAAAACCCACAACCAGTTCCTCGGTCGACACTACGCGGGGTGCGCCGCCACCATCGGGCTCATGCCGCGCTGCGATTTGTCTTGCCGGGGCTGTTACTTGGGGAAGGAATCGAACCAGGTCCCGGCCCGCGACGTCTCCGAGATCAAAGAGCAGTTGCTCCGCATCCGAGATTGGCTCGGACCCGCGGGCAATGTGCAATTGACCGACGGCGAGGTCACGCTTCGCCCCGAGGCGGAACTCTTGGAACTCGTGGCTTACGCGCGCGGGGTCGGCCTGGTTCCGATGGTCATGACCCATGGCGAGACCTTCCGGCGGCGCCCAGGGCTCTTGGAGCGCCTGATGGAAGGAGGGCTCACCGAGATCAGCATCCATATCGACACGACCATGAAAGGCCGGCGCGGGCACTCCAGCCGGGCGGCTTGCGAGGAAGACCTCATGGCCCTGCGGTCGGAGTTCGGCGGAATGATCCGTCGGGCGCGCCGGAACACGGGTTTGCGCCTCGAAGCGGCCTCCACGGTGACCGTGACGCGCGACAATCTAGAAGGCGTCCCGTCAATCATGCGGTGGTTCTTGAAAAACGCCGACGCCTTCAAGATGGTCAGCTTTCAGCCCGCGGCTCAAGTCGGACGGACCGAGCCAGGGCTCGGAGGCGGGGTCTCCCCGGACGACCTGTGGACCCGGATCGCCGAGGGCGTCCTGGGTTCCGCCCCGAAGAGGCACGAGCTTCTACGCGGGGAAGGCTGGTTCGGCCATCCCGCCTGCAGCCGCTTCGTCCAAGGCCTGATCGTGCGTCGATCCGGGAACGAGCCCCGGTTCCACCCTTTGTATCGGCGAGACCGCGAGGACGAGATGCGCTTTGTGTCGGCGCTGCTCGATAGGCTGGGTGGAGCCTCGTTCCGGCTCGACGGCGCGGCGCGAGCCGCGGCGCGCGTACTGCAGATTTTGTCCAGCCACCCGGGCTTCATCCTGGGCTCGGCCCTGCCCTACGCTTGGCGGCTTCTAGAGCGCGCGGGAGGCGGGCGCGCGGAACGCCTGCTCCTGGATTGGCTCACAGGGCGGACTGAAGTCCGCTACTTCAACATCGTGAGCCACCACTTTATGAGCCGAGAGGAGATCGAGACCCCGCCAGGCCAGGAGCGGCTGTCCATGTGCGCATTCCAGGTTCCGGTCCATGGGATGCTTATGTCGATGTGCGCGGTCAACGCTCTCGGCGCGCGACAGGAATACCACGCTCGAACTCAGGGCCTGGAGTCGTTGAGTGTCCAGTCGTAGGGGAGGAAATCCAGGGTGAAGTCCTCGGGAATCTTATGATCGCGATAGCGGTTGGCGTAGGCGATCAGAGAAGAGGCCTGGGCCAGGAAGTCCTTTTGGTACCACTTGAGGATCGCGGAGAAGCGCACGCGATGGGCCGAGACGTCCACCTCCGTATGACGCGGGCTGTTGAAGAACTCCCGGGCCGCGGCGTCGAGCTGGTCCTCCAAGGCAGCGGGGGTGAAAGGCCGGCGAGGAAGACGGGGACATCCGCGGACCATGCAGTTCAGGGCGAAGTGGGCGCGCGGCTCGCCCATCGGCCGGATGAGCTTGTTTTCCAGAGCGTAGAGGGACATCTTGCGCCCGCCGACGATCGACTGCCCAAGATAGAAGAAACGGACCTTCGACTTCGGAAGAAGACCCGAATGGGCCGCCGCATTCATGGCAAGAGCGTTGTAGGCGTTGATGTAGTAGGCCAGACGGCTTTGGCGCGAGGGGAATGCCGGCTGGTCCTTTTCAGGGCTGGTTTGGGCCACGAAGGCCACCTGCTCGGCAAGATCAGCGGGGTCGTTGCGGATGGCGGCGAAATCGATGCGGCCCTGCTCATCGACGAAGCGCTCCAACGCCCGACCCCACGAGACGGAGAAGGCAGGCTGAGGCGCTTCGGCGGCCGCTGCAATGGCCGGGAGCGTCAACAGGGCCAGGACATAATGCCTCATCGCGCTTAAGATAACATATGTTTCCCCATTTTATCCTCTTCGGTTGGACGATCCAGGCCTACGGACTGATGAACGCCGTTGCCTTTCTTTCCGGTATTCTATGGCTCAAAAGACATCGCGCGCGCATGGGGTTGAACGAGAACGCTTTTTGGGCCGGGATCTGGTGTCTGCTTCTTGGCGCCGTCGCCGGCGCTAAGGCGTTGTTCGTCGCCCTTGCCTGGGAGTATTACGCCTCAGGCCGCCTTCACTTGATCACCGACTTCCGTTACGGCTTCGTTTATTTCGGAGGGTTGCTGGGCGCGGCCTTGGCGGGCTGGGCGTTCGCGCGGCGCTGCCGGCTGAGCTTTGTCAGGGGAGCCGACTACTTCGCGGTGGCCGTTCCGATGGGCCATGCCATCGGTCGCCTCGGTTGTTTGGCGGCAGGGTGCTGTCACGGCAGCGTGACGACGCTCCCCTGGGCGGTGAGCTTAACTGATCCCGCCTGTCTGGTCCCGGCGGGCTTCCGAGGCCTGCCTTTGCACCCGGTCCAACTCTACGAGGCCGCGGGCCTTGTGGCAGTGGCTTGGGCCTGCCGGTGGTCCCTGCGCAAGGTGGAAGCCGGTCTCTGCCCTGAAGGGACGGCCTTCCGGCTTTACCTCGTTCTGTATGGGCTGTTGCGCGTGAGCATGGATTTATTCCGCGGAGACGGCCGCCCGGAGCGGCTGTTGGGGATTTCTTTTCAGCAGGGCATGGCGCTGGCCTGCCTGCTTGTCGCGGCCTGTCTGTCGACTTCGACTCGCGAAACCAAGCCTGGGGCATCGGCCCCGACAACATGACGCTCCCGGAGGATGTAACCGTAGCATCTCCTGGAGCGAATTATAAGACAGGCGGAGCTTCGCATGGCCTATGCCGGTTTGTTCGGCGCCGCGCTCTTGGCCTTCGCCAACGGCGGGGTCCTCCTGGCGACCAGGCACGCTCCGGGGACTCAAGCATGCTACACTTCTCTGGCAAGGAGATCGCGATGAATACGTTCACCGGCGTCCTGCAGGAGCACGACATCGACAAGGCCGTTCTCCGGCGCGGGCGATTGACCACGCTCCAGGTGAACATGGGCAACCTCTGCAATCAGAGCTGCCGGCACTGCCACATCGAGGCCTCCCCGGACGGGAAGAACCTGATGTCGCGCAAGGTGGTGGACGAAATCCTGGAATTCCTCTCCCGGAACAAGCTCCAGACTTTGGACGTCACCGGCGGGGCACCCGAACTGAACCCGCATTTCGAGCAGCTCGTCGCTTCCGGCCGGCCGCTTGTCGAGGAACTCATCGTCCGCTCGAATCTGACGGTGCTTCTGGAGAAAGGCAAGGAGCATCTCCCGGAGTTCTTCAAGCGCCACGAGGTCCGGCTGATCTGCTCCCTGCCCTGCTACACCCGGGAGAACGTGGACGGCCAACGGGGGGCGGGCGTGTTCGAGAAGAGCGTCCGGGCGCTGCGGCTCTTGAACAAGGCGGGCTTCGCCGGGCAGGCCGGCTTGCGGCTGGACCTCGTCTACAACCCCTCGGACGGGAGCCTCCCGGCCCCGGGAACAGGGTTGGAGAAGGATTACAGGGAGGTCTTGAGGAAAGAGCACGGGATAGAATTCAATCGCCTCCTGACGATCGCGAACGTCCCGATCAAGAAGTTCAAGAGCTACCTGGAGTCTTGCGGCGATCGCGGGGAATACGCGCGTCTGCTCGAGGCGAACTTCAACCCGCGGACCCTCGATTCCCTGATGTGCCGCACCTTCCTGAGCGTGGGCTATGACGGCCGCCTCTATGATTGCGACTTCAACCTCGCCTTGGGCTACGCGCTCAAGGATGAGACAGGGAAGGACCTCCTTATCGGCGGCCTGCGCCTCTCCCGGCTCGAAGGCCGGGATATCCTCACCGGGGAACACTGCCTGGCATGCACGGCAGGAAGCGGCTCGAGCTGCCAGGGAGCGTTGACCAACGTCGACCCGCGCCATGCCCCGGCGACAAGCCCGGACGCGAAGGAGACCGTGAAGGAATATTATGGAAGAGTCCTTCGCGGAAAGAAGGACCTCAAGACCAGCGCGTGCTGCACCGGCGACTCCATGCCGGAGTCCCTGCGAGCGGTCATCTCTCGCATCGAACCGGAGATCCTGGACAAGTTCTACGGCTGTGGGTCGCCATTCCCACCGCTTCTGGACGGCTGCCGCGTGCTCGACCTTGGCTGCGGGACCGGCCGGGACGTTTATGTCGCCGCCTGCCTGGCCGGCGAAGACGGATTCGCCACCGGCATCGACATGACGGATGAGCAGCTCGCGGTCGCGCGCAGGCATCAGGACTCTCAGATGCGGAGGTTCGGGTTCAGCCGCTTCAACACGGACTTCAGGAAAGGCTATATCGAGGACCTGAAGGGAGCCGGCATCGAAGACTCGTCCCAGGACGTGGTCATCTCCAACTGCGTGATCAACCTTTCTCCCGACAAGCCCACCGTGTTCTCCGAGATCTTCAGGGTCCTCAGGCCGGGGGGAGAGCTCTACTTCTCCGACGTGTTCTCCGACCGCAGGGTGCCGGACTCCCTCAGGGGCGACCCGGTGCTCCACGGCGAATGCCTCGCCGGAGCCATGTACGTCGAGGACTTCCGCAGGCTGCTGCGCGCCGCGGGCTGCCTGGATTGGCGCATGATGTCCAAGACGAAGATCGAGGTCGCGGAGCCCGGCCTGCGGGACAAAACAGCGGGCATCGGCTTCTACTCCATGACCATCCGCGCGTTCAAGCTGGACCTCGAAGATATCTGCGAGGACTACGGCCAGGTCGCTTTTTACCGGGGAACGATCCCGGGCTGTCCGCACAGCTTCCGGCTCGACGACCATCATGTCTTCGTCAAGGACAAGCCCATGCTCGTCTGCGGCAACACCGCGGCCATGCTCGGCAAGACCCGATTCAGCCGGCATTTCAAGGTCCTGGGAGACACGAGCAGCCATTTCGGCCCTTTTCCGTGCGCTCCAGGGGCAAGGCCGGAGAGCGCGGATGCGCCCGCCAAAGGAGGGAGTTGCTGTTGACTCCGCCCCGATGAAGCTCTCGGTCATCATGCCGACGCTCGATGAAGAAGAGGCTCTCGCGGCTGCGCTGGCCCATGTGCGGGCCGGCGCGCGCCCCCGCCTCGTGGAGCTCGTCGTGGCGGACGGCGGCTCGAAGGACGGCACGCTCGCCGCGGCTCGGGCCTCGGCGGACCTGGCTCTGGCCTTGGAGCGGCCCGGCCGAGCCTATCAGATGCATTGCGGAGCGCTGGCCGCGACCGGGGACATCCTCCTCTTCCTGCACGCCGACACTCGCCTCCCGGAGGGCTGGCTGGATATGCTGCTGGCAGCCTGGCGGTCCCGGCCTCGGCCCGGGTCGACCGCATTCCAACTGGGCTTCGACCATCCCGCGGCCTTCTACCGCGTCATCGAAAGGATCGCGGCTTGGCGCAGCCGCCTGACCGGCGTGCCGTTCGGAGACCAAGGCATCGCGGTGGCGCGGGAAGCGTATTTGGCGTCGGGAGGATTCCCTGACGTCCCGATCATGGAGGAGTACTACCTCCTGAGGAAGCTGCGCCGGATCGGGCCGATCCGCATCCTGCCCGGCCGGGTGAGGACATCGGTGAGGCGCTATGAGCGCGGCGGCCGGGTCCGCCGCAGCCTGCGCAACGTCCTCATCACCGGCCTTTTCCACCTGGGGATGAGGCCTCGGGCCCTGGCGAGGTTGTATCGGTGAACCTGATCGTCGTTTTCGCCAAGGCCCCGCTGCCTGGCCTTGTCAAGACGAGGCTGTGTCCTCCGCTCACGGCTGAGCAGGCGGCCGCCGTCTACCGGGCCCTGGCTCTGGACACGTTGGCCCAGACTCGCCTGGTCCGCGGCGCGGCGGTCGCCATCGCCTATGACCCTGGAACCCGGGACGCTGACGCGGGCTGGCTCGCTTCGGATGATATCCCGGTCTTCGCGCAGGAGGGGCCTGACCTTGGTTCCCGGCTGGCGCATGCCTTCGACCATGCTTTCAGGAAGGGAGCCGGCCGCGTCCTCGTCATCGGGACGGACTGCCCGCACCTGCCCGCGGATTGTCTGGAGGAAGCCTTCGCGGCCCTGGAGCGCGACGACGCGGTGCTCGGACCGACCCATGACGGAGGCTATTGCCTCATCGGCCTGCGGGGCCCCAATCCGGCGGTTTTCCGGAACGTGCCTTGGTCCACCGCCGCGGTGTACGGCCGGACCCTGGAACTCCTTCGAGAAGAGGGTTTGTCCCTCAAGGAACTCGCCATCCGCTCCGACGTGGACTCATGGACGGATTTGCGGGCTTTTCGGAAGCTGTGCGTCGCCGGGGATGACGCGCCTTGGACGCGCACGAGAGAGGCGCTTCGGGGCCTGGAGAGGTTGTCATGGGATTGAAGGCGGGGTGGGCGGCCGCGCTCCTGGACCAGGTCCAAGGCATGGGACCGTGGGCTCCGGCGATCTTCATGGCCGTGTACGTCCTTGCCTGCGTGCTCTTCGTGCCGGCCTCTCTTCTGACCCTGGGTGCAGGAGCCTTGTTCGGTGTCATCCGGGGCGCGATCTATGTCTCCATCGCCTCCGTCACCGGAGCGACCGCGGCATTCCTCATCGGACGGCACCTGGCGCGTGATTGGGTCGAACGGAAGCTGCAAGGAAGCCCCCGCTTCGCCGCGCTCCGGTCCGCCGTGGGCCAAGGGGGCTGGAAGATCGTCATCCTCACCCGGCTCTCGCCCGCCTTCCCGTTCAACCTGCTCAACTATGCCTTCGGCGTGACCGAGGTGCGGCTCTCGGAGTACGTCGCGGCGTCCTGGGCCGGTATGCTGCCGGGAACGGTGCTGTACGTCTATCTAGGCTCCCTGGCCGGGAGTCTGGCTGGATTGGGCGCGGAGAAGCATGCCAAGACGCCGGCTGAGTGGCTGCTCTACGGCATCGGGCTTGCCGCCACCATCGCGGTCACCCTCTATGTCACGCGGCTTGCCCGGACAGCCTTGGAGCGGAAGACCGGAACGACGCCTCAACCGCGGAGGGACGAACAATGAACCTCATCATCGAGCCTTGGGACCGGCACAACCAGGCCCTCCTTGCCAACGCGCATCCCCCTGATTGGAAGAACCCCGAACCGAGAGGACGCTATAACCTGGTGGTGATCGGGGCAGGGACGGCAGGCTTGGTGACCGCGGCGGGCGCAGCCGGCCTCGGGGCCAAGGTCGCGCTCATTGAGAAGCACCTTCTGGGAGGAGACTGCTTGAACGTCGGCTGCGTGCCTTCCAAGGCCCTCATCCGGGCCTCCCGCGCGGCCTCCGATGTCCGGGACGCGGGAGCCTTCGGGGTGCGGGTCCCCGCGGGGGTGGAGGTGGATTTCCCCGCCGTCATGGAACGGATGCGAGGGCTGCGCAGCCAGGTCAGCGGCAACGATTCCGCGCGCCGCTTCAAGGACCTCGGGGTGGACGTCTTCTTCGGATCGGCGAGGTTCTCGGGTCCGGACAGCGTGGAGGTCGACGGGAAGGCCCTGCGGTTCTCCAAGGCGGTCATCGCCACCGGGGCCCGCGCCATGGACTTGCCCATCCCCGGGCTCAAGGAGGCCGGCTACTTGACGAACGAGACGGTCTTCTCCCTGACGGCGCTCCCCAGGAGGCTCGCCGTCATCGGAGCCGGTCCCATCGGCTGCGAACTGGCCCAGGCCTTCTCGCGTTTCGGGTCCAAGGTGCATCTTCTGGAGGCCCTTGGCCAAATCCTCATCCGCGAGGACCGGGACGCTGCCGCGGTCATTGAAAGGGCTTTTGCCCGCGAGGGGATCGAATTCTCCTGCAACCACAACATCCTCAAGGTCGAGAAGCGCGGCAGCTGCAAGGTCCTGCTGACGGACTGCGACTGCCACCAGGATGGCATCGAGGTGGATGAGATATTGGTCGGGGTGGGACGAGCGCCCAATGTGGAGGGGCTTAATCTCGAGGCGGTCGGCGTCGAATACGATAGCCGGTCAGGGGTCAAGGTGGACGATTTCCTCCGGACCAGCCATCCGCGGATCTACGCCGCCGGGGACATCTGCCTGGCCGCCAAGTTCACCCACACGGCGGACGCAGCCGCCCGCATCGTCATCCAGAACGCCCTCTTCATGGGCCGCAAGCGGGCGAGCGCCCTGACGATCCCCTGGTGCACCTATACGGACCCGGAGATCGCCCATGTCGGCATGTACGAGAAGGACGCGGCGCAGAAGGGCATCCCGACCCAGACCTTCATGCAGGAGTTCAAAGACGTGGATCGCGCCATTCTGGACGGCGAGAACGACGGCTTCGTCAAAGTCCATGTCGGACGAGGATCGGACCGGATACTCGGGGCCACCATCGTCGCCAGGCGCGCTGGAGACATGATCGGCGAACTGTCCCTGGCCATGACCGGAGGACTCGGCCTCAAGACGATCGCCGGGACCATCCATCCCTACCCGACCCAGGCCGAGTGCATCAAGAAGACGGGAGACGCCTTCCAGCGCGCCCGTCTGACTCCGTGGCTCAAGGCGGCGCTGGGGAAGTGGCTTCGGTTCATAAACATTTCGGGGCGATGCTTTTCATAAGTACAATACAACCACCATGGATACGGGAACCCGACAACTCCAGGACTTGCCGGTGATGAGCCCGCAGCAGGTCATCGACCATTTCAGCCGGAAGAAGGACAAGGGGGAATCCCCTGGCAAGGTCCTGGTTGAGGCCAACGAGTTCATCGCGATGACCGAGGCTGTGGGGGGATTCAAGCTCAGCGCGCGGGTTCTTCGCAGCTACTGCTCACCCCGGATCAGGCTCATGGAGCCGCCAATCATCAAGGATAAGAAGGCCTGCTTCGTGTTCCCGGACCAGTTCGACCGCTTGGGAATCATCCTGACCCTGAGACAGGCCTACAGCCTTCCTCTGGGCGCCATCCGGGACCTCTTGGAGCACTTTCCCAAGGAGCACCACGACCTTATTATGGAGCGCAAGTTGGAGCTGGACGAGCTCTTGGATGTGGCCAAGATGCTCAAGAACGGCTACCAACTCAAGGACCTCATCATGGCCAAGGCCGCGGATGTTATGCTCCAGGACCTCATGTCCTCAAGCCAGACCGTGACCGCGGCGTTGGAGCCCGGAGACACCCTCCGCAAGCTCCAGAAGAAGCTGATTTTGGGCCGGCTGGATGAGATGAAAACCTGGGTCAACTCCGGCCGCTGGCAGGAATTCTTGAAGCGAGAATCAGCCCAGGATCTCAAGGATTTGGCGGTCAAGCAGGCCCTCAACAAGAGGCTCGTCAGGAAGGTTTTGGCCCGGCGGGCACGCCTCGATCGGAAAGGGCAAGTGCATTCCTAGGCCAGCGGAATGTGTCCGGCAAACCCTCAGGCACCCCCTCCGACAACCCCGCAGGCATGTCTGAGGGTCTGCCGGACAGATTTGGACGGAGTGGTGTTCTTCGAAAACACTGGTTGTCGCTGCCAAAATGGCGCCCGCCTCAAACCGGGCGTTGCCCGGTTTGCTTCCCGACCCCGCCCCCACAACCACGGATTCAATGGTGGCGGGGTCGGGAAGGCGGCGGGCTGGAAGAGGCAGCGAGATTGGTTTGCATGATGACCAAGGATGTTTTGGAGAAGGGAACAGAAAAGGCTCTGTTGAAAGCCCCAAAGATCAGGCTGAAGGATAGGGAATGGATGGTGCTGTCAGCCTTGGGGCGATGGGGGATTCTGGGGCTGGGACAGCTTGACGGTCTGGTCTTTAGAGAGTGCGCGAACGAGGAAAAGCTCCGGCTCTTTTTCAACGAGTACGACAGAATTTCCTTTGACCACTACGCCTATAAGAGACTGCGCCGACTGGAAAAGGCGGGCCTTGTCCAAGGCCATTCCAAGGGCCAATCTGTCGAAGGTCCGCGCAGACTTTACTCCCTGACTCGCCTGGGCCGAGGGGCTCTGGTCGAAGCCCGCAGGTCCGCCGGGAGCCTGCGCAGAAGCTGGTCATCCGAGGCTGCGTGGCACCATGTCCGGCTCAACGCCGTAGGTCTTGTGCTTGAAAGAATCCTGGGCATGAAGGTGGCGGGGCGCCATGAGCTTGCCGCGTTGAACCGCGGCATGGGGCTCTCGGAGGCACAGATCAGAAAGAGCATCCCGGACCTGCTAATCGGGGAGAGGACCCCTCTGATGCTGGTTTCCCGGGGCTCAGGAGCGGGCCCCGGATATGGAAGCGGGAGGCCCCCGGCCGCGCGGGCCGGCGGCTTGAATTCGAGGTCAATTGAGGATGGCTGGAGGTTGAAGTGGCCAAAGTCCCTGAAGTTTCTTTGCCGGTCTGGAAGGAGCTCTACGCCGCCGCCACGGAGTTTGCGGCCTTGGAGCCATGGGAGATCATGGCGGATGGCGATGTCTTTGGCGTGCACGACAGCGCGACAGGGCAGACCGGCTACTGCTGCGTCCTTGGAGCACTCGGCGAGATGTTCGCCTTGGCCGTGTATCGGGGTGCCGAGGGTTTTGAAATCCATCGTCAGATGCAGAACCGAGAGATCGACATGGAAGCAGGGGACATCTTCTCGCTCCAGAACTGCCTCATGGCGGAGTTCGCGGACCGCGGCGATCTGGAGAAAGCCGACCGCGAGCCGGTCCGTCAGCTCGGGCTCAAATTCCGGGGAAGCAAGGCATGGCCCCTCTTCAGAAGCCATTTGCCGGGTTATGCGCCGTGGCACCTGACGGAGACGGAGGCGAGGTTCCTCGCACTGGCGCTCCGTTGCGGTCGTGATGCGGCGATCAAGGTGGACAAAGAGAACCTGGACCTCGCAAGCCGGCCAGGGCAAGTCTTCTGCTATGCGCTGAAGGCCGACACCGCGGGCCATGAGACTTGCTGGGAGCCGGTCCCGACCTATCGGCCGACTCCCGCAAACCCCGTCTCGCTCGACTCAGGGAGGCTCTCCAAGCTGAAGTCGAACCGATTGAAGGCCGACGGGGTCTGGGAGGCGGATGCCTTTCATCTGCCGTCTGCGATCATGGGACCGGATAGGCCTGAATTGCCCTGCGCTTCCATGGTGGTGCATCAGGAGTCTTTCTTCATCATCCATACGGACCTTTCCGGTCCGGACAAGCCGAAGCACCAAGCCCTGGCCGAGGCCGTGCTGGAAGCCATTGAGAAGTCCGGCCGCCTGCCGCGAGAGATACAGGTCCGGGGAGAGGAGCTGGCCAAGCTCCTCTCTCCGCTCGGTGAAGGGCTCGGCCTCAAGGTTTCGGCCAAGGAGCGCTTGGAGGCGATCCTGGACGTCAAGGACAGCATGGAGGACTTCCTGGGCCGGCGCCACCGGAAGGAAGCGCCTGAGAAGAGGCTGGACCACCGGGCCATGGAGAAGATCTCCTTCAACTTGTCCCGCCATCTTGAGGATCAGAAGTTCGAGTCGCCGGAGGAGATGAGCCGTTTTCTGCATGAATCGCAGGAGAAAGGCGAACTGGACAAGACCCCTGCCCCGCGCAGCGCCGGGGAGGCGGCTCAGAACCTGATGTACCAGGCCTTTGAGGAGCCCAGTGTCCTGCGCCGGATCAAGCTGGCGCGCCGGGCGCTCCAGATATCGCCCGATTGCGCGGATGCCTATAACTTGCTCGCGGAGGAGACTGCCGGCAGTCTGGTGGAAGCGCGGGATTTGTACCTGAAGGCGGTGGAAGCCGGGGAGCGAGGCCTGGGCAAGGAGTTCTTCAAGGAGCATGCCGGCCATTTCTGGGGGATAGTCGAGAGCCGTCCCTACATGAGAGCCAGGGCGGAACTGGCGCGGTGCCTTTGGCTTCTGGGCGACCGCGAGGCGGCCTTTTCGCATTGGCGGGAGATGCTCAAGCTCAACCCCAACGACAACCAAGGCATGCGCCATGTCCTGCTCGCCCGCCTGGGCGAGTTGGGGCGCTTCGAGGAGATCCGGGAGATCGTCTCCCGGTACAAGGACGATTGCAGCCTGGAGTTCCTGCTCATGAAAGCCCTGGCAGCCTTCGCTTTCAAGGCACCGCCAGCCGAATCCGCCGGCACGCTTCGCGAGGCGCTGGAGTACAACGAGTATTTCCCGGACTACCTTCTGAAGCGCAAAAGGCTCCCTCGCCGGTTCGCCGACCGCCTGCAATTGGGCGGCGAGACCGAGGCAACCTACGCGGTGTCGGAGGTCATGCCTGCCTGGGAAAAGGTCCCGGGCGCCTTTGAGTGGTTAGCGGGCGAGCTGGCGAAGCTGGACCTTCCCAAGGTGGGCCGCAACGAGCCCTGCCCTTGCGGGTCAGGGAAGAAGTACAAGAAGTGCTGCGCGCCTTGATCGCAGCTCAGTAATGCAGCTTCTCAATGGCTGAGCGGAGGTAGTCCGGGGCCAAATGGGCGTAGATCTCCGTGGTCTTGATGCTGGAGTGGCCGAGAAGCTTCTGAACAGTGTATAGGTCCGCGCCGCTCATGACCAAGTGGCTGGCGAAGGTATGGCGCAGGGTGTGGATGGAGGCGTGCTTGATGCCTGAGCCCTTGACCAGCTTGATGAAGTCGTGGGTCAGGACGTCTCCGTTCAAGGGTTGGCTCTCGCTGTTGGTGAACACGAAGGAGTCGCTGCGCTTGGGCACGGCCTGTAGGACTTGGAGCAGGCGGTCGGTCATGGGGATGTGCCGGGCCTCGTAGTCCTTGGGATGCCAGTCGTCCTTGGCTTGGACAGAGACCACCTTGTTCTTGAAATCCACGTCCTGCCAAGTCAGGTGGACCAACTCATCGCGCCGAAGGCCCGTGTGGAGGAAGGTCTCGATGACCCGGGCCAGCCTGTCGTTTGCCGCGGCCAGGACCACCCTGATTTCCTCCCTTGAGAGGTAGCGGACCGGCTTTCGGGGCTCGCGGAACTTCTGGACTGACCGGGCCGGGCTGGCGGGAAGGGCGCCCCAGGCCACGGCCTTGTTGAACATGGCCTTGATGGTGTTGAGCTCGCGGTTGAGCGTTGCGGGCTTGGCGCCCTGCTCTCTGCGGTGGGTCTTGTAGGCTTCGAGCTTGGGCGCGGTCACGGCTCCGAGCTTGTCGGCCTTGATGAAGTCCGTGAAATGACGGAGGGTCAGCTCGTCGCGGCCGAAGGATTTCGGGGCCTTGTTGCCCTTGGCGTAGGCCAGGTACTCCCGGATGAAGTCCTTGAGGTCCCGGTCCTTGGCCGTGAAGCCCGCCTCTTTGCGCTCCAGCTTGACCTCGATGTCGGCCAGGGCGAGTTCAGCCAGGCGCTTGGACTTGCCGACCCGCTTGCGAACGCGGCGGCCATCCACCTGGAAGTCCAGGTACCAGAGGGTGCCTTTCTTGCCGGTGCGCTGGTAGATGCGGGCCATTGGCGCTGGCCTATCGGCGGCCTAGCTTCGCTTTGCCTGCCGCGGTGGTTCGGTAGCGCTGGAGGCGGCTGTTGGGCTTGCCTGGGATTGTCATCTCCAGCCAGCCGGCTTTCAAAATCGGCTCCAGATAGGAGGTCTGGAAATGGGGGCGGCTTCTTAGGCCGATGACCTCTTGGAGTTCTTTGCTGGAGCAAGGTTTTCGAGCCGCTGAGAGAATCGCTCTGACTTGTTCGGTGACTTGTCCGGCGACTTGTCCGGCGACTTGTTCGGTGACTTGGTCCCGACTGGGTCCCGACTGGGTCCCTTCCGCGGGACCCAGTCGTGCCGGCACATTCCCGGGCGTCTCTGGCAAGGGGAAGGAAACGGAGAAGAAGGAATCTGTTTTGAAGCTTGGGGGCTCAAGCCCGGCAGCGGAGACTGCTTCCCGGATGCGGCCGATGCCGGTCCCGGCCTTCTCGACCTCGTCTGAGCGCAGGAAGAGCTCCGCGATGAGGGGATTGCGGGGCAGGCTCCGGCCTCCGAGGGTCTCGAGGCTCAGGCCTGGGACAAGACCCCCGGGGTTGACGATCTCGACCTTGTCCCGGTGGATCTCGACCATGACCACGCCGCTGCTGAAGTAATCGCGGTGGATGACGGCATTGAGCAGGGCTTCGCGCAGAGCAGCCTCGGGGACGGCCAGGATCTCCTTGCGTTTGAGGCTGGTGATCTCATAGCGCAGGGGAAGGTGCTGGTGCAGGAAGGTCATGGCGGCTTCCACATTGTCCGCGAGGACGCCGCTGAAATCCTTGCGGTCGAGGATCGTGGTCCTGGCCGTTCCCTGGAAAAGGATGCAGGTGACCCGTGACTGGAGGTGGAAGAGTTGTGGCCGCTTGGCGAAGAAGAGGACCCCGGCGTTGGTGAAGACGAGGTTCCGTCTGCCGCGTTTGGCGATCCCGAGATTGACGAGGAGGTCTTCCCGTGAGATGGAGCCGGCCGTGATCTTAGATGCCCTCAAGAAGTTCTTGAAGGCTTGGACGCTGAAATTCGAGGGGTATTTGAAGTCCCGGCACGGCGTTTCATCGAAGAAGGACGGCCCCTGGTTGCGCACGAAGCGGAGAAGCTCATCCTGGCTCATCTTCTGGCTGTTCGGGCCCGTGCGCAGGAAATAGCCCTCGGAGCAGCCGTAAGGCTTTCGCGCGCCTTCTAAAACTTCTACCATCAGGATGGTCCGGCCCTGGTAGTCGAATGGGGCAAGCCCGATCTCGATGGCTGGGTCGCAATGGCGGGCCATGTCCTGGATGCGGGAAAGGAGCTTGTTCGTGATCTGGCAGCCTTTGACGCTCTTGTCGTCGGCTACGCCGAGGTAGATGCGGCCGCCCTCGGCATTGGCGAAGGCGGTCAGCTCCCGGGCGAGGGAGTCGGAAAGGGCCTCCTTGAACTCCAGGAACTGGCCTTCCCAGGCCGAGAGCGCCATGGCGAACTCGGCACGAGTCGGCGGACGCGGCTTGGAGAGGGGCTTTCTCATGGGGCTGGGCCTGAAATAGTATGGCACAAAACTGGCACAGTCGCAAGGGGAAAGAAAACGACGGAGAATCCTCCGCTCCGCCGAGCGGCCTGTTCTCCGTCGTGAAATCGACCCATTCGGGCCGGGAAAGCTGGTGGCGTGTACGGGATTTGAACCCGTGATCTTCGCCTTGAGAGGGCGATGTCCTAGGCCGCTAGACGAACACGCCGTTCGGACCGGACGACAACGGGGAAGATTCTACAAAAAATGGGCTCTGCCGGGCAACGAGGCATGAAAGCGTGAGGAACGCCTGGGCTCAGGTCATGTGCCTGGCCGCTCTGGTCATGCTGAGCGTCCACTTCAAGGTCAAGCACTCCGTGGGCCTGCCCCGGTTCGCGCCGGGCGACGACCTGGGCTACTTCAAGGTCGAGAGCGCCCTCCAGTACCGCTACGCCCTCATGACGGCCCGGGGGGAAGAGGTCCCCGAGGTCGACCGCCTCGCCCAGTATCCCGAGGGGATCCGGACCTCCCGGGAGCTCACCATGCTCATGGAGCGCCTCACGGGCTGGACCTGGAGGGCCTGGCCGCTCCGCACGCCCCTCGATTTCAGGATGTTCGTCATCCTTTGGGTGGCGGTGGTCTCGAGCCTCTCGATCGCGGCCCTCTATCTGGCGGCCCTCAAGCTCACCTCCGACGCCGGGCTGGCCATGGCGTGCGCCTGGGTCTACGGCGCTTCGTGGGCCGCGACCGGGGACTTCATCGGCTCCTACACCTTCCAATGCCTGGGCCTGCCCCTCATCTTCTGGAGCTTCGCGTGCTTCTGCGCGTCGCTCGAGCCCGCGGCTCTTGGCCGCGGGCGTTGGGCCCTGGCCGCCGGGCTCCTCATGGCCCTGGCCCTGGGGTCCTGGCACGTGACGCGCTTCTACCTGGCCGCGTTCTTCGCCGCCGCGGGGTGGGCCGCCTGGAGGGTCCGGGGCGACGCGGCCAGGCGGGGAGCCATGCTCAAGAGCCTCGCGGTCCTGTCCGGCTGCGCGCTCGTCGCGGGCCTGGCGTTCCCGGTCCTGAGGGAGACGAGGTTCGCGGTCTCGCCCACCCTCATCGCGGGCTGGGTCCTGGCCGCGTGGGTCTGGCGCGGGCCCAAGGCCGCCGGAGCGGCCCTGCTCGCGGGAGCCGCGCTCTTCGCGGTCGCGGGCCAGGCCTCGGTGGAAGGCGCTTCCTACGGGCACGCCTACCGTCTCCTCTGGGACAAGGCGCGGTTCCTGCTCTCCAAGCCCGCGGACCCGGGCATGCTGCATCCGGAGAGCCGCCTGCTCTGGATGGGTCCCTTCGACTCCCCGAGCGCGGGGTTCCTCGTCTTCAACTTCGTCCCCCTGGTCCTCGTGCTTCTGCCGAGGCTGGTCCTCGGCCTGCGGCGCGGCTCCGCGGCTACGGAGCCGGCCTCGGCAGGCCCGGTCCTCGCAGACGCGCTCCTGGTCCTCAGCGCTGCCGGGACCGCGGCCATGACGAGGATCGCGCCTTTTGCCGCCTTCTTCCTCTGCCTGGCCTCGGCCAGGCTGCGCTTCCCCCAGGGTTCACGGCTCAGGGCCGCGGTCCTGGCGGGCCTGGCCCTGGTCGCCGCGGCTGAGGGTTTGAGGACCTCGGCCCCCTACTCGAGGCTCAACCCCTTCATGCTCCTCGTGGCTCCCCTCATGCCGGGCGAGGAGAGGCCCACGGTCTCCCTGGCGGACGAGCGGGGCCTGCTGAGGTGGCTCAAGGAGCGAGGCGCGGGCCGTCCCGTGCTGGCCCATTTCGGCATCTCCGGCCAGATCCTGGCCTACGCCGGCGCTCCGGTCCTCCTCAACCCCAAGGCCGAGTCCGGCGCGAGCAGGGATAAGATCCGCGGCTTCCTCGCCGCCCTCTACGGCGGCGAAGAGGGACTCGGGCGCTTCTGCGCGGAGCACGGGGCCGGGCTCGTCGTCTACGCAGCGGACTACCTGCTCGACGAGTCTGCGGATGGAGCGCGCTACGGCGCCGGGGGGCCGCGCCTGACCCTGGACACGGCCGCCGTGAAGCTCCATTTCCGGCCGGAGAAGCTCAAAGGGTTCGGCCTCGTCTACCAGAACCCGGCGTTCCGCGTCTTCGCCGTGGGCAAGGGCCCGGCCGCCTCGGGTCCCTCCTCCCTGCCCGGAGACCCCGTCTACGACCTCGACCGCTTCTCCCCGAAAGTCTCCGAGGACGGGACCTTGTCCCTCGACGTGGCCGGGGTCCTCGCCCGGATGAAGACCCACCGCCTGGAGCTCTTCCGGGCAAGGCTCATGGCCCGGATGGGACAGCGGGAAGCGGCTTTGGAAGCCTACGGCCGCGCCCTGGCGGCGTGGCCCTCGGGAAGCTCGACCCGGGAGGAGCTCGACCGGGTCTCGGGCCGTCCGTCCGCCCTTGTCCCATAGTCCTGGTTTTGCCACAATCTGGCCATGGCCGGTCCGCGGACGCGACGCTATGCCGGAGACCCCGGCACCACCTCCCTGCTCCGGGGACCCCGCGTGCGCAAGGACCACCCGGCGGTCCAGGCCCTCGGGGACCTCGATGAGCTGCAGTCGTGCCTCGGGGTGGCGGTCGCGTTCCTGCCTGCTGCGCGGCGCTGGGAGCTCCTCAGGAGCGGCCTGCGCAAGATCCAGGAGGACCTCTTCGTCCTGGGGAGCGTGGTCGCCTCGCTCGACGACCCGGAGAACCTTCCCAGGCTGTCGGCCC
Source organism: Elusimicrobiota bacterium (assembly GCA_016218545.1). Taxonomy (GTDB): domain Bacteria; phylum Elusimicrobiota; class Elusimicrobia; order UBA1565; family UBA9628; genus JACQWX01. The sequence continues at coordinate 134,750 of JACRDQ010000036.1, read as the reverse complement.
TGTCCGCCGCCTTGGACCGGCTCGAGGTCCAGTCGCGGCCCGGCCCGCGGAAAGGCTTCGTCCTTCCTGGGGGGCCGCCTCCGGCCGCGTTCCTGCACCTGGCGCGCGCGGTCAGCCGCAGGGCGGAGCGGTCCGTAGTGGCGCTGGATGCCCCGGCGCAGGCCGTGGCCTACCTCAACCGGCTCTCGAGGTTCCTCTTCGCAGCGGCCGGCGCAGCCGGCCGTTAGGCTAGAGCTTCTTGCCCTTCTGCGGGCCGAGGAGCTGGATATCCGCCTTCTCGCGGAGACCCTTGACCACGTCCGGCAGGACGGCCTGGAGCTTCTTGCCTAGGACCGCCTCCTTGAGGTTGCCCTTGAGCTTCTCGAAGTCCGGGGCCTGGCCAGCCCGCGCCTCGACGACCTGGATGACGTGGTGGCCGGCCTTGCTCTCCACGGCCTTGGTCTCGCCGACCTTCATGGAGAAGGCGGGCTTGCCGATCTCGGGCGGGAGCTCGGCCTGCGCGCGGAACCCGTAGTCGCCGGTGGGCACGAACTTCTTGCTCGGGGCGACGTTCCGCTCGTTGGCGAGCGCGTCCCAGTCGCCGCCGGCCTTGACCTTGCCGGCGACCTCCTCGGCCTCGGCTTTGGTCTTGAGCCACATGACGCGCAGGTGGCGGGTCGGGGGGACGGCGAGGCCGTTCTTGTTCTTCTCGAAGGCCTCCCGGACTTCCTTGTCGGTGACCTTGATGTCCGCGGCCTGGGTGACGAGCTTCTCGATGGCGATCTGGTTGGCGATGTCCATCCGCAGGGACTCGAGGGACTCCCCGGTCCTCTTGAGGTGCTCGGAGAGCGCCTCGTCGTTGGGGAACTGGCCCTTCACGGCGGTCAGGCGCTTCTCGATCTCGGCGCCGGTCGCCGTGATCTTCCTGGCTTTGGCCTCCTGGATGAGCAGCAGCCGGTTGATCATGTTCTCCATGACCACCTGGCCGTAGTCCTGCAGGAGCTTGTCCTGGAACTCGGACTGGCGGATCGAGGCGCCGTTGACCTTGACGATCTCAGGGTCCGCGGCGTCGGCGGCGTAGGCCGGCGTCACGGATACGGCCAGAAGAAGGGCGACGAAGAGTCGTGTGAGCATATTCACCTCGCTGGTATTTTGGAAATAATATAAAATACGCAGGCAGCTAGCACCATCGTCCGTCATCGCAAGCCACATGTCCTGGAAGACCATCATCGAGCCGTTCAAGATCAAGACCGTGGAGCCCCTGGGCTTCACCACGCTCCCTGAGCGGGAGGCCGTCCTGCGGGAGGCCTGCTACAACATCTTCGCCATCCCCGCCGACAAGGTGCTCGTCGACCTGCTGACCGACTCCGGGACCTCCGCCATGTCGGCCGAGCAGTGGGCCTGCGTGATGAGGGGCGACGAGTCCTATGCCGGCGCCCGCAGCTTCTTCACCTTCGAGGCCGCGGTGCGCCGTCTGACCGGGTACAGGCACATCATGCCGGTGCACCAGGGCAGGGCGGCGGAGCGGATCCTCTTCAGCGTCGTGGGCGGCCCGGGCAAGACCATCCTCTCCAACTCCCACTTCGACACCACCCGGGCCAACGCCGAGGCGTCGGGGTGCGTGGCCCTCGACCTGCCGGCCCCGGGGGCGCTCGACTTCGACACGCCGGCCGATTTCAAGGGGGACATCGACCTCAAGGCGCTTGAGGACGCCATCCGCCGCATCGGCAAGCAGAACATCCCGATGATCGTGATGACCCTGACGAACAACTCCCTCGGAGGCCAGCCCGCCTCCATGGCCAACCTGAGGGAGACCTCGCGGATCGCCCGGCACTACGGCATCCCGGTCATCATCGACTGCGCCCGGTTCGCGGAGAACGCCTTCTTCATCAAGCGCCGGGAGCCCGGCTTCGCCTCGCGCAAGGTCTCCGACATCGCCCAGGAGATCTTCTCCTACGGCTCGGGCGCCATGATGAGCTCCAAGAAGGACGCCTTCGCCAACATCGGGGGCTTCCTGGCCCTCAACGACCCGGACTGGGCCAAGGCCGCCCGGGAGATCCTCATCCTCGGGGAGGGCTTCCCGACCTATGGCGGCCTGGCCGGACGCGACCTCGAGGCCATCGCGCGGGGGCTGACCGAGGTCCTCGACGAAGAGTACCTCACCTACCGCATCCGTTCCATCGAGTACCTGGCCGAGGGCCTGCGCAAGGCGGGCGTGCCGATCGTAGAGCCCCCGGGAGGGCACGCGGTCTACGTCAACGCCAGGAAGTTCCTGCCCCATATCAAGCCCGAGGGCTATCCCGGCCAGAGCCTGGTCTGCGAGCTCTACCGGACCGCCGGCATCCGCGCCGTCGAGATCGGCTCGCTCATGTTCGGCAAGACCGAGAACGGGAAGTTCGTGCCCGCGCCCATGGAGCTGGTGCGGCTGGCGATCCCGCGGCGCGTCTACACCCAGAGCCACATCGACTTCGTCATCGAGGTCTTCGCCGACATCGCCAAGCGAAGGGACCGGCTGCCTCCCATGCGCCTCATCGAGGGCTCGCAGAGGCTGACCCACTTCACCGCCAAGATGATGCCGGAGCCGGTATGACCGAGCTTAGCGAGGGAATGGTTGATGCCGAGGTCGTAGGAAGGAAACCATGACCGAGCCTGCCTCGGGCCGGATCTTCCTGGTCTCCAACGACCACCCCTTCTTCAACAAGCTCTCCATCGCGGTGGCCGGGGAGGGCTTCGCCCTCGCTATGATCGAGACGACCCGCGAGGCCGCGGTCACGCTCGGGACCGAGGAGATCGCCGCCATCCTGGTCGACGCGTGCCGCGTCCCCGTGGCGGACCGCGAGAGCCTCCAGCGCGTGCACCGCGAGCGCGGCGGCTTCGGACTCTTCATGCTCGAGACCCTCGAGACCCTCTCGCCGAAGGACGAGGGCCCGCTGCGCCGCCTGACCTGGCCCCTGCCCGGAGGCCTCATCGACGCGGTCCGGGCCGCGGGCAAGCCCGTGGTCTTCCTCGTCGACCCCGTCCTCTTCTCGGCCAAGGCCTTCCAGCTCCTCCTCCCCAGCTCCGGCATCCAGCCGGTGCTCATGGAGTCCCACCTCGGGGTGGCGGACTTCCTGGCCGAGCAGCTCGCCTTGTCGGCCTCCAAGCCTCCGCCGACGCCCCGCAAGCGCAGCATCTGGGAGAAGCTCAAGGGCGACGAAGAGCCCGCGCCGGTCTCCAACGACTCGGTCCAGAGGGTCGTGGTCGCCATGTTCCCGGGCACCGCGGCCCAGTCCGAGGCCTTCGACCTGCAGATCCGCAAGGTCGCGCCCGCGGCGCGCTGCTATCTCGTGACCGGAGGCGACGCCTACCGCACCTCGGTGAAGGCCGTCCAGGAGGGCAATCCCGCGTTCGTGATGCGCGACCAGGCCCACCTCATCCCCGGCATCCTCAAGGCGGCCGCGGGCAAGGCGGCGGCCGCGGCCGCGCCCGTGGAGAAGGAGACGGTCATCCTGCTCGACGCGGACAAGGAGGCCGGCGAGACCCTCGCCCAGGCCCTGCTCAACGCCGGCTACCAGGTGATCATCGCCAAGGACGCCGCGGACATGGAGGCCCGCGTCGCCAAGAAGGGCTCCGTCCACCTGGCCGTCATCGGCACGGCCATCGCCTACGCCAAGGCCACGGGCAAGGACCTGGCCATGAACCTCAGGCGCGCCGATTCCGACGTGCGCATCATCTTCATGGTGGACAAGTACCCCGTGGAAAGCGTCGTCGAGCGCTTGAGCGAGGTCGTCGAGCTCGGGGTCGACGACACCCTCATCAAGCCGGTCAAGCCCGTGCACCTGCTCGGAGCGGTGGAGAAGGCGCTGGAGAAGCGCCGCAAGGACGCGGAGATCAGGCGCCTCAACTCCGAGCTGACCGAGTCCAACCGCCAGCTCGGGCAGATCAACAGCTTCCAGACCCGCTTCTTCCACATGGTGGCCCACGACGTCAAGAACCCGCTGACCGCCATCCTGGGCTACTGCGAGGTCATCGGCGCCAAGTTCAAGGGCAACCCGGACGCCATGAAGTACTCCTCCCACATCCACTCCGCGGCCAAGGCCCTCAACGCCCTCATCTCGGACCTCGTGGACCTGGCCGCCATCGAGTCCGGGAAGCTCCGCGTAGACGCGGTCCCGCTGGACCTCGCGACCGTGGTGGGGGAGGTCAAGTCCCGGATCGACGTGGTCGCGGCCCAGCGCAAGATCTCCTTCACCGTCCAACTGCCCCAGACCTCCCTGCCGGTGCAGGGGGATCCGCAGAGGCTCGGGCAGGTGATCCAGAATCTGTGCACCAACGCCATCCAGTACACCAAGGAGGGCGGGTCCGTGACCATCCGCGTGGACATGGTCAAGGACTGGTTGACCGTGAGCGTCATCGACACGGGCATCGGCATCGCCAAAGAGGACGTCCCCCGCGTCTGGGAGAGGTTCTTCCAGACGGCCGAGGCGCAGAAGATGCGCAAGGGCGGCTTCGGCCTGGGACTCAAGATCGCCCGCGAGATCGTCCAGCGCCACGGCGGCGAGATGGGCATCGAGTCCGAACTGGGCAAGGGCTCGCGGTTCTTCTTCCATCTGCCCGTCCGGCAGTGACCCCCTCCGGCGTCTCCGGGGGCCTGGCGGTCCTGGCCGGGAGGCTCTCCCCGGGAGCCCTGCTGGACGACCCCGCGGAGCTGGCGGCCTGCGGCTACGACGCGGCCGTGAGGCTGGCCCCGCCGAGAGCGGTGGTCCTGGCGGCCTGCGCCTCCGACGTGGTCGAGACCGTCCGCTGGTGCGGCCGCGAGGGAGTCCCGTTCACGGCGCGCGGCGCCGGGACCAACCTCTGCGGCGGGGCCGCCGCCCCGGCGGGGGGCATCCTGCTCTCCACGGCGCGCCTCGACCGGATCCTCGAGATCGACACCGGCCGCGGCTTCGCCCTGGTGGAGCCGGGCGTCGTCAACCTGGCGCTCCAGCGGCGCCTCGAGCCCTTGGGCTTCTTCTACGCCCCGGACCCCGCGAGCCACCGGGTCTGCACCATCGGCGGCAACATCGGCGAGAACGCGGGCGGGCCCCGCTGCCTGAAGTACGGGGTCACGGTCAACCACGTGCTGGGCCTGGAGGTCGTGATGCCGGACGGCTCGCTCGAACGCTTCTCGCTCGACGACCCGGGCCCTGAGGTGGTCTGCCTGCTGACCGGGTCCGAGGGGACCCTGGGCGTGGTCACGAAGGCGTGGCTGAGGATCCTCCCCGCGCCGGAAGCGGTCGAGACCTTCCTGGCCGGTTTCGACTCGCTGTCGGCCGCCATGGAGTGCGTCGGCGCGGTGATCTCCTCGGGCGTCATCCCGCGCTCGCTCGAGTCCCTGGACCGGTCCACCGTGGAGTCCGTGGACCAGTATCGGCTCAGCGGCTACCCCAAGACCGAGGCGGTCCTGCTGGTCGAGCTCGACGGCCCGCGTCAGGACGTCGCCCGCGAGGCAGCAAAGGTGGCCGAGGTCTGCGCCAGGTTCGGGGCCAGGGAGTGCCGGCGGGCCACCGAGGCGGCCGACCGCGAGCGGCTCTGGGAAGGCCGCCGCGGGGCCTATCCCGCGACCACGCGGCTGGCCCCCAACGTCCTCGTGGAGGACGGCGTGGTCCCCCGCGACCGGCTTCCCGAAGCGGTCCGCAGGGTGCGTGAGATCGCGGACCGCCACCGGGTGCGGACCTCCCTGGTGTTCCACGCGGGCGACGGCAACCTCCATCCCAATATCTCGTACGACGAGAGGGACGCGGAGGAGGTCGGCCGGGTCCGGGTCGCGGGCATGGAGATGCTGCGGGCCTGCGTCGAGCTCGGAGGCACGGTCTCCGGAGAGCACGGGATCGGGCTCGAGAAGCGCTCGGCCCTGGCTTGGATGTTCGACCCCGGGGCTTTGGAGCTCTTCTCCAGGATCAAGGAGGCTTTCGACCCTGCCGGGCTCGCCAATCCCGGCAAAGTTTTGCCCGAGAGACCCTTCCCGGCCGGGGCCCGGGTGCGGCCTCTGCCCCCGCCCCTGAGCGATGCCGCCCGGCATGTGGTCGAGAGGGTCCGGCAATGCGCCTCCGAGCGGCGCGGCATGCTCGTCAGCGGCAGCGGCTCGAGGCTGCCTGCCGCGGTCCCCGGAAAGGAGGGCCTGACCCCTGTGGTGACCGCGGGCATGAGGTCCATCCTCGACCTCGATCGGAGCAACTGCGTCGCGACCGTGGAGGCCGGGATCTCGCTGGCCTCCCTGCGCCTGGAGCTCGGCACCCGTAGATGGGGGCTGAGGCTGCCGGACGCGGCAGGCACGCTCGGAGGCCTCCTGGCTTCCGGGGCGTGGCCCGGGGCCAGGGACGAGCTCCTGGGCATGAGGATCGCGCTGGTCGACGGGACCGTGCTCGATTTCGGAGGCAAGGTCGTCAAGAACGTGGCCGGCTACGACATCCCCAAGCTCCTCCTGGGCTCCTGGGGGTCGCTCGCCGTGATCCTCGACGCCACCTTCAGGGCCTATCCCGAGCCTGTCCCGGCGGTCCGTCCCCTCCGGCCGCAAGCCGCGGCCTTTTCCCCCGGCCCCTGGCAGCGCCGCGTCAAGGCCGCCTTCGATCCGTCCAACCTCCTCAACCCCTGGCTCCACGGCGGCGCATGAGCGGCAGGGCGCGTCACCGGCGCGGCGTGTCATCCGGCGGACCTTCCTGCAACGCCTGCGGCAGGCTCCTCAAGGGCCAGAAGCTCTACTACCGGGTCAAGACGCGGATCACCTGCGAGCCCAACGAGCTGTCCTTCACTCAGGAGGACCTGGAGCGCGACCACGCGGCGGAGCTGGAGCGCATCAGCCGCTCCTGCGAGGGACGCGACCCGATGGAGCTGGAGGAGGAGGTCTTCGTCCTCCTCGACTACCACCTGTGCGCGGCCTGCAAGGCCGGCTTCGTCGACCGAGTGCGCGGCCGCTGACGTTTATTGCCTCGGATGCTGGCCCGGCGGCGGCGCCGCCGGAATGCCGCTGCCCGGCGCCGCAGGGATGCCGCTGCCGGGCGCGGCCGGAGCGGGTTGGGTCCGGGCCTGGGCCGGCGTCTGGGGCTGGGTGGGCGCGGCCTCGAGCGCCTTGAGCCTCTCAAGGAACTCCAGCGTCCCTCCCGGGAACCGCTGGGTCATCTGCGGCTTGAAGACGTCCGCGATGAGGGCATCGGCGGCCGTCGGGAGCTCGGGCACGAGCTTCGTGGGCTGCACGTAGAGCAGGTGGTCCTTCTGCCTGAGGTAGTCCGGCCCCTTGAAGGGGATGTCTCCGGTGAGGGCCTCATAGAGGGTGACCCCGATGGCGTAGACGTCGGCCGCGGGAGTGGTGACGCCGGAGTGCTGCTCGGGGGCCATGTACCAGAAGGTCCCGCTGCCGCCCACGCCCGTGAAGGAGTCCTCCTTCGCCTCGCGCCGCGCCAGGCCGAAGTCCATGACCTTGGCGAAGCCGTTGGAGTCCACCATGATGTTCGACGGCTTGATGTCGAGGTGGAGCACGTTCTTCTTGTGGGCGTGGTCGATGGCCTGGCAGACGTTGGTGAAGATCTGGACGCACTCCTTGATGGAAAGGCGCTTGCGCTCGTTGAGGATGTGCGAGAGGGGGCGGCCGTCCACGTAGTCGAAGACGAGGTAGATGTCGTTGCCCGCCTCGAGGACCTCGTGGATGCCCACGATGTAGGGGTGGTTGAGCTGGGAGATGATCTTCGCCTCGTCGATGAGCTTCTCACGCTGCTTGAGGTCGAAGCGGGCCTCGGAGTGCAGGCGCTTGAGGGCGACCTTCCGTCCCAGCTTGATGTCCTCGGCGAGCAGGACCGTTCCCATGCCGCCCTCCCCGAGCTCGGTGAGGACGCGGTACTTGCCGCTGATGACGTTCTCCTCCTTCTCGCGGGGAGAGACCAGGGCGAGGACCGAGAGCCGCAGGCGCTCGTAGTGACGGGTCTTCCTGAGGGCCTTGGCCCCGTGATAGGCTCCCCAGCACACCGCTGCCAGGCCCAGGAGGGAGACCAGCGCCAGGAAGACCTTCAGCAGGACGGAGGCGAGGGTCCTGCCTGCCGAGGCCAGGTCCTTGCCGGCTGAGGAGAGGTGCTCGTCCTTGCCGGAGATGCTCTTGGCGAACCCCTGGACGTAGCGGGCGAACGTGCTCGCGTGCTGGGCGGCCACGGCTTCGGGAGCGGGCCCTGTGGGAGGCGCTTGAGCCGTGGCAGGAGCGGGAGGGACGTCCGGAGCGGGAGACGGCGGAGGAGGCATGCCCGGCGAGGGAGGGGTCTCCGCGTTGGCGATGGGGCCGGGCCCTCGCGGCGCAGGAGAGGCCGCGGTGTTGCCGAAGGACGGGTTGTTGATGGCGATGGGCTTATAGAGGAAGGAATCCCCTTCGTCCGGCGCGGCCGGAGCGCCTGCGGGAGGGGCGATCGCCGTGAGCTTCTTGGCCGCGGATTTGCCCGTGCCCGCCGGGCAGGTCACGTTCAAGGCCGGGATGCTGATCTCTCCGGAAGCCAGGGGGTGGAGCTCGTAGGTGAAGCGGCGGTGCCAGGCCATGCCTGCGCTCGCGCCGCCCGAGCCGAGGGTCGCGACCGAGGTGCCTCGAGAGTACTTGCTCTGCAGGGGTTGGAGCTTGCGGTTGGGCTCGGTCTGGGAGAGGATCTGCGAATCGGATGAGGCGATCTCGAACTTGTCGGAGACCGGGCTCTCGACCGAGCATTCCGAGGGGACCGTCACCGCCAGGACCGCGGTCTCGTTGAGCGGGACCCGGTCCCGATCCAGTTCGGTCTTGATCGTGATGGCGGCCGAGGCCTCGGCCGAGAACAGGGCCGTGGCCAAGACGGATGCCGCGAGACGAAGACAGGATCGGGTCATGGGTGGACGACTTCCCCTATAAGTATAACGCCCGGGGCGCAATATTCAACAAAAATTCGGTAATGCCTCGCTGAATAAACGGTAATCAGAGCTCTTTGAGGCCCTGGAAGAGGGCTGCGGCGCTCTGGGGACGCTGTCCAGGGTCCGGAGCGAGGGCGTCGGCCAGGAGCCGGTCGCAGCGGAAGTTCAGGGCCTCGACCGTGCTCGACGGAGGGGCGAAGCTCCCGCGTTCCTTCTGGGCCAGAAAATCAGGGCCGGGGAAGGGCAGGCTCCCGGTCAGGGCCTCGTAGATCATGACCGCCAGAGCGTAGACGTCAGAGGCTTTGCAGACCTCTCCCAGGTGCTGTTCCGGCGCCATGTAGGCCGGCGACCCCGCGGCCTCGGTCTGGGTGACGCGGCAGATGGTGTCCTTGGCTTCCCGGGCGATGCCGAAGTCCGTCACCATGGCGAAGCCTTCCTTGTTCACCATGATGTTGGCCGGCTTGAGGTCCCGGTGCAGGATCTTGCTGCGGTGCGCGAAGTCCACGGCATCGCAGATGTAGTGGAAGAGCTGCTTGCACTCGGGCAGGGACAGCTTGCCCTTGTCCTCGAGGATGGCGGCCAGGGTCTTGCCCTCGATGTAGTCGAGGATGAGGTAGACCTGGTCGGCATCCTCGACGATGTCGTGGATGCCCACGATGTAAGGGTGACGGAGCTTCGCGATGATCCTGGCCTCGGCCAGGAAGCGGCCGCAGTCCCGCGCCGAGGAGCGGATCTCCGGCCGCATCTGCTTGACCGCGACTCTGCGCGAGAGCCTTGCGTCCTGGGCCAGCAGGACCTTGCCCATGCCTCCCCGGCCGAGCTCGGAGAGGATCTCGTACTTGCCGCCGATCATGGGCTTGCCCCCTGGCCGCGGGGAAGGGGAGAAGACGGGTGCCGGGGCCGGAGCCTGGGGCAGCGGGTCGGTCTGCGGGGCGGCAGGAGGAGGGCTGATCGCCAGCGGAGCCTGGGCCCGGGGCGCGGGCCGCGGCAGGGGGGCTCCGGCAGGGGCTTTCCTGAACGCGGCCAGGATGAGGCAGCCGGCGGCAACGACGCCTCCTGCCAGGCCCGCGAGGAGGCCGATGGGCAGGCCCTTCTTCCGCTCCCTGGAGTCGGGTGGCGGCGGCGGGAGCGCGGCCGGGGGGAGGCCGATGTCAGGGCGGGGCTCAGGGGCTGCGAGCGGGCCGCTCGCAGCCGTGGGGGCCGGGAGCTCGGGGGTCTGGAGGCTCACGGCCTTGTAGAGGATCTCGTCTCCGGAGGCCACCTTGATCTGCCGCTGAGCGGTCTGGTAGGCCTTTCCCCCGCAAGTGACTTGGAAGGGGCCGACCGCGATGGCGCCTGCTTGCACGAGCTTGAGGGCATACCGCGTCCTCCTGAGCTGGTGCCGATGAAAGTCGAGGGAGGGTATCACGGCCTGGTTGAGGACGCCCTGGCGCGAGCTCATCTCGCTCGAGAACTTGGAGGAGACGGGGGCCAGGGTCTTTCTCTGGACCTGCCGTTGGTGCTGGTGGGGGTGATACTCGATGAACTGGGTGTCGGTCTCGCGCGCGTCGTACTGCCTCGAGTCGATGCCGCTGAAAGCGCACTCGGCGGGATACTGGAGCGAGAGGACGGCTTCCTGGTCCAGGCGCGCCGAGCTCTTGTCGACCTCCAGGAGGATGAAGTCCGAGGGGGGACGTTCGTCGGTCACGTCGTCTGCGGCGCGCCCCGGCGAGGGGATGGTAGAGAGGAGCGCCGCGAGCAGGACGCCGTGCACAGGCATAGTCTAGCTCCCCGCGGGGCGGCATATCAAACGGAAAAATGGTAACTTAAAGCGAGTCATGAGCAGCTCTCTGGGACGCCTGATCACGGACCTCGGGGAGCGTTCCACCTACGACGCGGCCAGCCAGTGCAGCCGCTGCGGCTACTGCGAGACCGCCTGCCCGACCTACGCGGCCACGGGCCGCGAGTCCCGCTCCGGAAGGGGACGCAACCAGCTCGTGCGCATGCTCATCGAAGGCAAGACCCAGGGCTCGGAGAGCCTCAAGGAGGCGCTGACGACCTGCCTGCTCTGCGGGGCGTGCACCAGCGCCTGCTACGCGCGCGTCCCCACCCCGGACATCGTCCTGGAAGGCCGCAGGCTCATGGGCGCCTCGCCGCGCTGGGTCGAGAGGCTGCTCTCCTTCATCGTCCGCAGGCCGCGGCTCCTGGCGCGGCTGCTCAAGGCCTCGTTCATCGCCAAGCGGCTGGGCCTCTCGAGGCTGGCCGCCGCCTCGGGGCTGCTGGACCTCCTGGGCCTGCGCTGGCTCGCCGTGGCCGACGCCGAGCTCCTGGAGACCCCGTCGGAGTTCCTCTGCGAGACCCTGGCCCGGCGTCCGGTCCCGGAGAAGCCCGCGTGGTTCTACCTCGCGGCCTGCGGTCCCAACTACATCCACCCCCGGGTCGGGCTGGCCACGACCCGGGCGCTCGACCGCCTGGCCGGGCCCGGAGCCTGGCTGGAGAGCCCCTGCTGCGGCCTGGTCTGCTTCAACTACGGCGACCTGGAGACCAGCCGGGAGATGGCCCGCGAGGTCATCGCGGTCTGGAAGTACCAGGCCTCCAAGGTCCCCGGCGGCATGGACCTTCCGGTGGTGGTGGATTGCTCCTCCTGCGCCGCGCACCTGAAGTCCTACCCGCAGCTCCTGCTCTCGGACCCGCAGTGGGCCGAGCCTGCCCGGGCCCTGGCCGGCCGCGTGCGCGACGCCGTGGAGCTCCTGGCCGACCACGCGGCCGCCATCCCTTCCTCCGGGGACGGCCCCCGCGTGACGTGGCACGAGTCCTGCAGGTGCCGCCACGGCCAGGGCATCGTGGAGGCGCCGCGGAAGGTCCTGGCCGCCGTGGCCGGGTCCCGTTTCGTGGAGATGCCGGAGTCCGACTCCTGCTGCGGAGGGGCCGGGGCCTTCGGCTTCAGCCACCCGGACCTCTCGGACGCGCTCCTGCGGCGCAAGATCGGCGACGCGGCCTCGGTCCAGGCCGGGCGCGTCGCGGCGAGCGCGACCTCCTGCCTCATCCAGCTTGCCCACGGCCTGAAGAAATACTATCCTGAGGCGGAGGTCCGGCACGTGAGCGAGCTCGTCGCCGAGGCCCTCGACCGCCAGCCGCGCACCCCCTAGACCATGGGCAGAAGACAGGAACTCGAGAAGCGCCAGATGCTGCTGGCCCGTTTCGGCAGGATCATCGCGGTCGAGACCCGCCTGGACTCGCTGCTCACCCTCATCGCCGAGGAGGTCCGCCGCATCCTCGACGCGGACCGCTGCTCGGTCTTTCTCATCGACGACTACAAGGGCGAGCTCTGGACCAAGGTGGCCCTAGGCATCGGGGAGAAGGTCCTGCGCATCCCGCTGGGCCGCGGCATCGCCGGGTTCGTGGCCAAGACCGGGAACGCCATCAATATCCGCGACGCCTACCGCGACCCCCGCTTCAACCAGGATCTCGACCGCATCACCGGCTACCAGACCAAGAACGTGCTCGCCGTCCCGCTCAAGGGCCGCGACGGCAAGAGCCTCGGCGTCTTCGAGGTCCTCAACAAGAACAAGGGCTCCTTCAACGAGGAGGACGAGGGCTTCCTGCGCATTCTCGCCACCATCGCCGCCTCCTTCATCGAGAACGCCACCCTCTACGAGGAGCTGCGCCGCTCCTACCTCGAGACCATCTACCGCATGGCTCTCGTGGCCGAGTTCCGCGATCAGGAGGACACCGGCAAGCACCTGCGCCGCATGAGCCGCTTCTCCGGCATCCTGGCCGCGGGCGTGGGCCTCTCCTACCAGGAGTCCGAGGACATCCGCTACGCCGCGCCCCTGCACGACGTGGGCAAGGTCGCCATCCCCGACTCCATCCTGCGCAAGCCCGGCAAGCTGGAGCCCCACGAGTACGAGGAGATGAAGCGCCACACCACCTACGGCAGCCAGATGCTCGCCCGCGCCGAGAGCCGCCTCCTGCGGCTGGCCGCGCGCATCGCCATCGCCCACCACGAGTCCTTCGACGGCAACGGCTACCCGCACAGCTTGAAGGGCGACCTCATCCCCCTGGAGGCCCGCATCGTCGCGGTCGCCGACGTCTTCGACGCCCTCGTGTCCGAGCGCGTCTACAAGGGCGCCTGGAAGGTCACCGACGCCAGGACCTACATCCTCGAGCACTCCGGCAAGTTCTTCGACCCGGACGTCTGCCGCGCCTTCGACACCCGGTTCGACGAGATCACCTCGGTGATGGACGAGGAGAACCGCCGCGCCGTGCCCGAGGACGCCTCCCGCCTGATGCCCCCGCAGCACAAGCCGGACCACCAGCCGGGACATCAGACGGACCACGGACAGCAGACCCAGCCTGGGGTTTAGAATCCGGGCCCGGGTATAGTATAATGTACGCCGTCAAGCGCTGGCCCCCACGGCTGCGCGCCTCCCCCTGGGGGGCTTGTGACATGCGGGCGTGGTTCAGTGGTAGAACGCTACCTTGCCAAGGTAGAGATGGGAGTTCGATTCTCCTCGCCCGCTCCAGTTTTCCTCAGACCGCGGGCTGTCCCGGAGTCGAAGACGAAGGGGCGCCCGCTCCGGATTCCCGAGGCAGGTTCACGACGACAGCCCAAGGCGGGCTGTCGTTCTGCTTTCCAGGGGGAAGGTCAGCCGAGCTTCAGCGGAACCATTCCTTGCCGACCAGGGTCTCCCCCAGTTGGCGGTAGGCGAGGCCGCCGTTGAACTCGAAGGTGCGCCGGCGGTGCAGGTCGGTCCAGCTTCCGTAGCCGGCGGCCTGCTTGGCGGCTGCGGCCCACTCGTTGATGACCTTCGTGTCCGCGGCGATCATCTGCAGCTTGCGCATCTGCGTCTCATAGGAATCGGAGGTCATCGGCTCCATGCGCTTGAGGTCTTCCTGGAACTGCTTCTCGAGAGCCTTGATCATCTCGATCTCGAGCTGGGCGAGCTTGATGTAGATCTTGGACCGCGACATCTCGTAGGGGAACTTCATGCGCAGCGCTTCTTCCGCCAGGCCGTGGACGAATCCGCTGGTGACCTTCTTGCCCAGCCTCGCGACGGCCTGCCCGCCGGTCTCATGGAAGCATTTCTCGGTCCACTGGTTGCTGGTGACGCAGGTGGCGCCGACGAAGGGCCGCGACCACTGGAACGCGGCGTTGGGGCCGGGGATCGGCACCGGCCAGTCGTCCCCATTGCTGCCGCCGCCGCTGCCGCCGGGGCAGCCGTAAGGAGATTCGACGCACTCCGGGTCCGAGACCTCCTGCGCCCAAGAGGCTGCGGGCACGAGGATCGCAGCCGCGCAGAGGAAAGCGAAGTTCTTGATCAATGGGTCCTCCTGTCTTTGATAGACGCCGTCATCCAGGATATCATGGATCGGAGAGGACGATAAGAGGCTTTGGGCCCATGGTCTGCCCGGCAAAGGACCCCTGGTGTCCGGTCGGGCCTTCGGGTTGTGCTAGAATACGGCATCCGGGATCCCTATCCCGGAAGGAGGACGGGACATGACCAAGGCTGATTTCGGGACCCGGGCGGCGGCGCTCATCATCGACGGGGTGCTGCTGTCCGTGGCGTCGTTCCTCATCGGGATGATCCCGCTGCTGGGGCTCATCATCGGCATCGTCCTGCCGTGGGCCTACTGCGCCTATTGCTGGACCCAGGATACGCCCTTCGGCGTCCGGGGCCAGACCCTGGGCAAGAAGGTCATGAAGATCAAGGTCGTGATGGACGACGGCTCCGGCCTGACCATGCCTCAGGCTCTCATGCGGTGCCTGGGCTACTTCGTGACGGGCCTCACCTTCTGGCTCGGCTCCCTGCTCGCCCTGCGCGAGGACCGCAAGGCCCTCCACGACCTCATCGCGGGCACGCAGGTGGTCAAGGTCTAGCCGAATAAGTAAGATATGCGGCCGGTGCAACGGCTGACCCAAAGGAGACCTCTAATGGCGATCGTGGAGTTCGGCGAGTTCAAGGGCAACAAGATGATCATCCTCAAGCGCAACCCGGATGACAAGTATCCCTTCCAGTTCGGCGTGAGCAAGGCCAAGCTCGTCCTCGAGCACATTGAGGACATCAAGAAGTTCGTCGAAGAGAACCAGCGGGTCTAAGCGCCCGCCGGACGACGGGCGTGATCGGCGCGCTGCTCGACGAGGTCCGCTCCTTCCTGGAGGACCTCCGGTCGGAGTTTCCGGGCATGTTCGCCCCGGCGCGGCCGGTCCCTCCGCGCGCGGCGCCCCCTGCCCGGCCGAGGCCCGGGAGGCTGGCGTGTGGGGAGCGGCGCCGCAGGGCCGAGACCGAGCTCCGGGAGACCCTGGCCCGGAGGCTCGCCTTCTGGTGCGGGAAGATGGACCTGCGCTACCACAAGCTCCGCATCAAGGACCAGTCCACGCGGTGGGCCAGTTGCTCCAAGAAGGGGAACCTCAACTTCAACTGGCGGCTGCTCTGGGCTCCCCCGGAGGTCCTCGACTACGTCATCGTCCACGAGCTCTGCCACCTCGTGGAGATGAACCACTCCAAGAGATACTGGGCGCAGGTCGCGGTCTGGTGCCCCGACTACAAGAAGCACCGCAAGTGGCTCAGGGTCCACGGCCGCGACCTGGGCCGGGGAGCGCGCCCGGGCCCGGGCTCAGCGGGCCACGCCCTCGACGTCGATCGTGATCTCCACCTCGTCGCCCAGCAGGGTGCCGCCGGTGTCTAGCACCTGGTTGAACACGATCCCGTAGTCCTTCCGGTTGATCTTGGCCCGGGCCGTCACGCCCGCCCGCAGGTCCCCCCTTGGGTCCTTGGCCGTGCCGTCTGACTCGAGGTCGAGGACCACGGGCTTGGTCACGCAGTGCAGGGTGAGCTCTCCCTTGAGCTTGGCCGTGGTCTTGGCCGCGCCGAAGGCTTTCTTGCTCACGAAGGAGATCTCTGGACACTTGGCCGTGTCGAGGAAGTCCGCGGAGCGCAGGTGCTCGTCCCTCTTGACCACGCCCGTGTCGATGCTCCCGGCGTCGATCTTGGCCTCGGTCTTCCAGGTGCCGGGGTCCGAACGCTTGCCGCTGAAGCTCCCGCTGAACCGGGTGAACTTGCCTGGGACCCTGCCCACGAGGTGCCGGATGCGGAAGCCTACGCTCGAGTGGTCCGGGTCGATGGTGAAGCTCAGCAGGTCCTTGGCTGGGTCCGCCTTCCCGGGCGCCGGGCCGGCGGCCCAGCACGTCTGCGTGAGCAGGAGCGCGGCGAACACATAGGTCATAAGGATCCCCCTGGGAGCTTTCTGACATTGAGATGCCGAGGGAGCCTAAAGGATTCTAGCGGAAGAAGTCGCTGATGGGATCGACCCCGGAAGGGTCGATGGGCACGTTGACGATGGGAGAGAACATCCAGGCCAAGAGCCAGGCCAGGCCCACGAGATAGCCGATGATCCCGGCAGCCGCGGCCGCGGTCACGGCCAAGGACCGGAGGTCGTCCTTCCAGGTCCGGGGGGATTCCGCCCGGGAGGCGCCCATAGCCGCTTCCACGGAAAGAGACGCTTGCCCGGCCGGAAGAGGGACCGCAGGGACCAGGGCCGCGCTGACTCCTGAGGCTTGCCCCTCCGCCTCAGGGACGGAGACCGTCTTGTTCGAGGTTCCGGCCGCCTTCTCGCCGGTCAGGGCGCGGAGCACGGCTTCGCCCGAGGCTGAGGCGGACTCGCCTGGGATGTTCTGAGCGTCCTTGAGGCCGGCCAGGTCGGCTTCCACGGCCTGGCTGATCCCGGCGACCTTGGCCGATGCGTCCTGAGGGACCTCAGGCGCAGGAGACCAGGACAGGGCCAGGGACGGCGCTGGGGCGGAGAGCGAGGGGACCGCTGGTCCGAGCTGGAGCGGAGAGACGGAGGAAAGGGCGGGGAGGCCCGGCCTGGGGACCGCGCCGGCGGAGACCCCGGCCGGGACGGTCTTGATGGTCTGGGCTGAGATGAGAGACACGGGCACGACAAGGCTGATGGCCAGGGCCAGAATGGTCATGGAGAGATTCTAGCCCAGCCAAGGGGTGTCTTACATGGGCCATCAGGGAAGGGAATCCCGAGAATCTGGACCCAGGCCCGGGTGGGACCAGGCTGAGCCTGAATCTCTTTGAGGCCGCAGGCATCTAACGTGTGAGTGGAAGGAGGCTAGGATGAGCGAAAACAGGAAGGAATGGATCTTTGCCGGCTTTGCCATCACCGCGGCTCTGGCCATCGTGGCGGTCAACTCCGCCTTGGCTGATTGCGGCCATTGCGGCCATGACAAGGATAAGGACCAGGCCAAGGCGCGTGCGGTCTGCCCCTACAAGGTCCCGGGCGCTGAGGTCAAGGTGATCAACATCGACAACGGGGTCACCATCACGATCACGGCCAAGGAACCTGCCGCGGTCAAGCAGATACAGGAAGCTGCGGCCAACGTGTCCCAGCATCTCCAGGCCTGCCCGAGCCGCGACAAGGGTGAGCAGGTCAAAGGCAAGGACGCCGGCAAGGCCAAGACCTACGAGTGTCCGATGAAGGGCTGCTACACGGGGGAGAAGACCAAGGACGGCAAGTGCCCCCACTGCGGCATGAAGCTAGAGAAGAGCAAGCCCTAGGATTGCTTGACGGGCGCGAGCGAGGCCTCGCCGGGACCTTCGGGTTCCGGCGGGGTCTCGAGTTCTTTTGCGGCCACGAGCTCCGCGGTGCGCCGCCTTTCCGCCACGGTCATGAAGCCCACGGCGATGAGGATGAGGGCCAGGGAGCACCAGTCAGCGGTGCTCGGGAACCTGCCGCCGAAGATGTAGAAGGAGACCAGGGTGGCGGTGGTGCCCGCGACCAGGGAGGTCAGGCGGTTGACCAGGCCCGCGAACGTGGCGGTGCGGCCCTTGAACATGAAGATGAAGACCGAGAAGAAGGCCACCATGCCGTAGACCGCGCCGGCCGTGGTCGCCGGGAACCACTGGGTGTGGGGCAGGGCCACGGCGTCGTGGAACAGGACCACGGGCTTGAGGGCCGAGCCGCTGAAGAAGATGAGGAGCGCGATCAGGGCCATGGTGACGCTGGCCGCGATCTGCTCGATGGAGAAGAACCACTTGTTGTCCTGGCGCACGCCCTTGGGCCTGGTGTTCTTGTAGTAGTTCATGATGTAGATGCGGAACGAGTAAGCCAGGATGTAGGCTGAGAGGACGGCCATGGCCGCCGCGTTGGTGAGGAAGTCGAAGTCCGAGCTCTTCGCGAGGAAGACCTGGGTGCAGGCGGCGGCGATGGCGAAGCCCACCGCGATGTTCTCCTCCCGGTACACGGTCTTCTTGAGGATCCCTTGCCGGATCTGGGCTTCGTCCACCAGCCTGCTGATGACGATGACGCTCGCCCGCATGATGATCATGGCCACCATGACGGACTTGAGCAGCATGTACATGAGGGTCGTGGTGGGGATGACGATCGCGGTGCAGATGCCCGAAGGGATGATGTAGCAGAACTCGACCGGCACCTGGAACGGGCCCCACTGGGTGAAGCGGTCGGTCTTGGTCCTCCACCAGCCCGCGAAGAGGACGACGATGAGGCAGATCAGCGAGCCTCCCAGGGTGCTCCAGACCAGGAACTCCATGTCGTTCATGACCGGCGTCACGATGGCTGCCTTTCCCGTGAAGCACTTGGTGGCCACGCCGAAGATCACGTAAAAGAAGAAATAGCCGGAACAGAGCTGGAGGAGCCTGCCCGTGCTGCCTTCGTTGGTCTTGAACATGAGTAGAGCATACCGCCAAGGGCTTGTTTCGTCAAGAGCCGTGTCCAGGGCTTGGGGAAAGGACCGGGATTTAATAGAATATCCCACCTATGATGCGGATCTCCTCACAGTTGCTCGTCAGCGCTCCCAAGGAACGGGTGAGCGCCTACCTGCGGGACCTTAAGCACCTCCCCGACTATGACAAGAAGGTCTCCGAGGCCTTGGTCATCAGGCAGGACGCGGACACCGCGGAACTCTCGGCCAGCGGCATGTTCCTGGGCCGCGCCTGGAAGGATTCCCCGAAGGTCCGGTTCGCCAAGGACGGCGGCTATGAGTGCTCCTTCGTCCTGGGCCGGCTCACCAAGATGACCGCGGTCTACCATGTCAGGCCGGTCACGGGCGGGACCCTGCTCGCCCATGAGGAGGTCTACGACGTGTCCGTTCTCCTCAGGCCCGTCCTGCTCGCGGCTCGCGGCTGGCTCCTTCAGGCCATCGAAGCCGAGATGCGCGTCATCAAGGAAGGCGCGCAGGCCGTGGACCGCCAAGCCAAGCTCAAAGAGATCGACAGCCTCGCCTAGTCCACGTTGAGCTCGAAGCTCTCCGAGCGCGCCGACATCTCCGGCGCGTACATGGACTGCAGCACCGCAGCCCCCGCCTTGAAGCGGCCCTTGGCCGCGGGCCTGAGCCTGTAGCCGAACTCGTACTCTCCATGCGGGATCCAGGTCAGGAAGAAGTTGGTCAGCGAGTCCCGAGGCTCCATGTAGCGCGGGAGCCCCTCCCACTTCCAGCCGCTCAGGAGGTCCGAGGCTTCCAATCCCGCCGGCTTGGGGTCCTTGAGGTGCAGGTACTCGAACTGGCTGCGGCTCGTGACCGAGAGCTTGACCTCGAGCTCGTCGCCCACGGCCACCGTGTCTCCTGACTTGAGGGGCTTGAGTTTGAATCCCCTGCCTTCCTGGACCCGGAGGAAGAACCTCCGGCTGACCTGGAGCAGGCCCGGCCCGGATGCCTTGACCTGGGAATCCGTGGTGTAGATGCCGGTCAAGGACGCGAACCCCAGGCCCGGCCCTGTCTTGGTGATGGAGGCCTTCTCGTGCCCTGCTTCCACCGCCTTGCCTTGCTTGGTCCACCGCAGAGGGTCGGCGAGCCAATCCATGGGCCCGACGGCCGCGGTCCGGGTGTCCGGGCCCCAGAGCACGGAGTAGGAATCCCCCTGGTCGAGCGCGCCCCTGTTCTTGAGCACGTCGAGGAGGGAGTAGATGGCGGCGGCCGAGGCTTTGGTGGACTTCCATTCATTGCCCTTGCGGTTGAAGAGGAGCCACTGGACCATGCCAGGCACCCTGGGGTCCTTGGGCCGCACGAGCATGAGCGTCCTGAGCAGGAACGCGTGCTTCTCGACCGAGTCGTTGTACCAGAGCCAGGAGAGCTTCTCAGGCGTCCAATACACGCCTGCGACCGGGTCCGAGCGGCTGCCATCCATGGCTTGGTCGAGGTACCGCTCTCCTTTGGCGTGCTCGCCCAGCCGCCAGTAGACGTGCGCGGCATAGGCCTTGCCCATGGGGGTCATGGCATCGCGGTGCAGGTCGGCGTGATCAGCCCAGGCCCGGGCCAGCTTCCAAAGGTCGTCCCCCCCGGTGGAGTCCTGGTCGAAGGAAGTCATGACATAGGCCGCATAGAGCACGGCGGAGACCAGGGCCTCGTCAGGCTTGAGGCTGGACTTGAGCTTCCTCGGGATCTCGCTTTGGATGTAGGACAAGGCTCGGGAGGCTGCGTGCTTGGGGATGGCCACTCCGTAGCGCTGGGCCTCTGCCCAGCCTGAGAGCACGAGGAGCGTGACATAGGGGTCTGGCCTGCCTCCGGGGAACCACGGGAAAGAGCCGTCAGGGTTCTGCGCCTTGAGGAGCTTCTCTCCTGATTCAGCCAGGTCCTTGGCCACGGTCTTGCTGTCGAAGAGGTCCACCAGGGGGAACGCGGTTCTGCGGCCCAGGGAGACCTCCTGCCACGGGCTCTCCATGAGCTCGGTCAAACGCCTGGGGTCCGTGCGGTCCCAGGCAGGGGCGAGGGTGTCTCTCTTGGGCAGTTTCGTGACCGCTTCAGCCAGGCCCGGGTGCTTCTTGTAGAAGGAGTCCACGATGCCGAGGGGCACGAAGCGGTTCAAGGTCTGCTCTACGCACTCGAAGGGGTAGCTCACGAGGAAGGGCAGGCTGTTGAGGACCGTGAGCGCCAGTTGGGGGTCGAGCTGGAGGGTCAGGGACTCGACCTCGCGGGTCGGGTCAGCCTCCTTGAAGGCCTGGAGCTCGAGCCCGGCTTTGGCCGTGCCGTCGAGGCTTGCGAACGCGGTCTCCACGAGCCTCTGGCGGGAGGGCAGGATGGGCAGTTCTTTTTCCTCGGCATCCGCCGACTGGCCGCTGAGCGCGGCCGCTTCGATCTTGAAGGAGGCCAGGGCCTTGGGCGCTGTGACATGCCACGACACGGGCGTGACGCCGCGGGGCTTGAAGCCGGCGGAGAGGATGAGAGAGTCGGAGTCGAGCCCGAGCTTCTCATGGGCTTGGAGGCCGTTCTCTTTCACGGTGAGACGGATGCTCCCGTCCGATCCGCGGTCGGTCTCGTTATGGACGAGGGCCTTGATCTCCGCGGAATCGCCTTCCCTGAGGAATCTGGGGACCTCCAAGCGGACCATGAGGTCCTTCATGGTCGCGGCCTCGGTCTCGACCACCCCGACCTTGGCGTCCTTGGTGAGCACCGCTGCCAGGACCTTCCAGCTCGTCAGGCGTTCGGGAGCCTTGAAGGACATGAGGCCTGAGCCGGCCGCGATCTTCAGGTGCGGCTCGAAGAGCGCGGTCTCCGAGAAGTCGGAGCGCACCGGCACGGCCTGCGCTTGAGCAGGGCCTCCTCCTCGCGCGGCTTCGGGCTTGGGGCTGCCGGCCTCGTCAGCTGCCATGGCCATGCCCTTGGCTTGGCCGAACATGCGCCTGCCGTGGACCCGGCTTGAGTTGAGCCTGAGCTCCGGGAGCTTGGGTGCTTGCACCGACTCGTTGAAGAGGTCCAGGAGCTTCTTGATCCAGCCGTCGGTCGCCGCGATGGAGTTGACCGTGGGCTCGAAGAGGGAGTGGCTCCCCTGGGAGGGGGAGGGCCTGGCAGGATAGAGCCTGAGCAGCCAGGACTTCTCAGCGGCGGCATAGTACTCGAGGGAGCGGTCAAAGACCCGGGCCAGGGCCTCTCCTGAGACGGGCTTTCCCGCCCTGTCCGAGACACGGATGCGCCAGGAGACCTTCTGCCCCGGCTTCAAGGTCTGGCTGGAGTCGAGCTTGACGGTCAGGTCCCTGTCCTTGCGCGGCACCTCGATGCCGGCCTGGCCGCCGCGGACCTTGAAGTCCTGGCCTGAGAACCAGCGCACTGAGAAGCCGCCCTGGTGGTCGGTTGTGACCGGCACCTCGATGACGCGGACCCCGCCTTTGGCTAGGACGCGGGACTCAAGGAGGAAAGGCCCTCCCCAGACTTCCACATAGATGGTCCCCTTGAGCTCGGTGGCACCCAGCAGGACTCGGGCCTTCTCGCCAGGCAGGTAGGACCGGCGCTCAGGGATGGCCACGGCAGGCAGGTTGACCAGGGGCCTCTTGGACGCGCCGGCAGACGCGAGCATGATGGATTGCTCGACCTGGCCGCCCCAGGGGTCCTGGGCCCGGACCTTGAGGCGGTAGACTCCTTCTCCCAGGGTCCCAAGCCCTATGACAGCGGACTTTCCGGCTGAAACGCCGAGCCTGCCGCGCCGCAGTTCCGGGCCGTCCGCCGCGTCCTTGAACGCTTCCTCGAGCGAAGGCTCATCCTGAAGCCTCCCGGACCAGGCATGGGTCTCCTCAGCCTGCTTCGGGCCTGCTTCGAGCCGGTGCAAGGCGAAGGAGACCTCGCCGCTGACCCTGGTCTCGTCGAGGGTGAGGAGCGCCACTTCGACCGAGCTTCTTGCCCTGGAGGAGAAGAAGCCCGCGGAAGGGGTCATGGAGATGAGCAAGGACTTGGCTCCGGCCTTGAACGAGCGCTGGGTGGAGATGGTCCTGCCTCCCTGGTCTCGGCTGTCCACCTCGACCGTGAAGCGCGACGGCATGGGGTCCGGACCGGAGTCCTCCGCGGGAAGAGGCGTGAACTTGAAGGAGTACCTGCCGTCAGGGCCGGTCCTGGCCGTGCCTGAGGCCGCGAGGGTCCGTTCGCGCGAGCCGGGCCGGCGCCGCCACCAGCACCACCACGGCAGGAAGGGCTCGCGATAGACCTTGTAGCCGGCCGGGGCATCCTGGACCGGAGCTCCGAAGTAGTACTTCGCCTCTCCGGTCACGGCCGCCTCCTGGCCGTACTTCCAAGGGCCCGATGCCTCGTGCACGAGCACCTCGAACTCGGGGCGCTTGTACTCCTCGACCGAGAAGTTCCGCCACCCCTGCCTGAGCCGCCCGTGTTCGGTGATGGAAGCGGTCAGGTGGTAGCTGCCGAGAAGCCTGGAGGCCGGGATGGTGAAGGAGGCCGAGGCTGAGCCCATGGAGTTCAGGGCCAGGGTCTTCTCGATGAACGTCTGGCCATTGGCATCCGAGGCCTTGAGGGAGAGCTTGGACCCGCCGCCATAGACCTTCCAACCGCGGGGAAGGCGCGTGAGCACCGTGGCCTTGACCCTGACCTCCTGTCCCGGCCTGTAGATCGGCCGGTCGGTCTCGAGCTCGACGAGGAACGGAGCGGGGCTGGCATGGTGGAGGCTCGCCGGGTCGGAGAGGAACGCGTATGAGCCGCGATGCTCGGCCAGCGGGTCGAAGGAATAGTGGTCGGACTGGTGGTCGGAGAGCCCGAGGCTGACCAGGGCATGTCCCCTGCCTGAGTCGTCGAGGCGCAGGTCCTCCGCTTTCCAGCCGCTCCATCCGGTCTGCCTGAAGCCTGAGACGCGGCTGGGCCTGGGCTCGCCTGTGCGGCCGTCGAAGGCGTAGAGGTGGAAACCCGCTGTCGTGACCGCGGCGGAGGCCTTGGCCGGATCCGGGATGAAGCTCCGCTCAGGGCCTTGGGGACCCTCGGTCACGACCAGGAGGAGCTCCGTGACATTGAGGATCGCCGCCGAGAGCATGGTTGACTTCGGCTTGAACGCGGCGTCCGAGCCTGCCAAGGCGAGATAGAGGCCGGAACCCAGGCTCGGCGGGTCAGCGGTCGTGGTCGTGAGGATGAAGGGCGAGGTGGAGGCCACGGGCACGCTCCACGCGTGGTCCGGGGAACGGGAGAGGAAGCTTGCGACGGTCTCCTCGCTCGGGCTGCGCAGCGCAGACCAAGCCTGGTCCCAGCGCGTCCCCATGGACCTCAGTCCCGCGGGCGTGGTCCGGTAGAGCCTCAGGAATACGCGGTCCAGGTTCCTGGACTCGACGGAGAGGCTGCCTTGAGCCGGGGGAGGACCGGGCGTCGCGGTGAGCCTCAGCGAAGGGAGCTCGAGCTCCGCCCTGAGCTTGGCCGCGGCCTTGGCCCTGAGGCCCGTCCCGGTCTCCTCCAACTCCCGGCACAGCTCCACGGCACGGTGGGGCTGGCCTGAGCGCTTCAGGAGCTCGGCCGCTTCCAGCGAGGCTTGGGCCGAGGCAGGCCCGGGGAGGCCGCGCCTCCAGGCCAGGAGCAGGTCCGCTGCCGCGGCGGGGGAGGCTCCGGGCTCTTCGCTGCGGCTGACCTTGCCCGGGAAATCGAAGGGGATGAGGAGCCTGCGGATCTTCCAGAGGCCGGCGGCGGGCTTCCGGTCCTTGCCTCGCATGCGGGAGGTTTCTTCAAAGAGGCTTGCCGCAGCCTCCGCAGGGGAGGCGTCGAGGGAGAACTCGGCCTCATAGTCCTGGCTCAGGAAACTTCGGGCCTGCGGGAGCGCTTTGACGGAAGGGGCTTCGTTGAGGAGGTAGCCGGACATGCGGAGGACCACGAAATCCCACAGAGTGGGCGCGGCTTCAAGCTCGGCGTCCTTGAGGGATACGAAGTAGCCTTCCTCGGAGAGCGGGGCTTTGGCGAGGCTGCGCCTGAGGTCCCAGAGCCCCTGGTAGGCTTGCCGGACCTTGGCGTGCCATTCCTCGGGCGTAGCCTTGGCCGGGTCCGAGGAGCCTTCCTCGGGGTCCCGCGGAGCCGCGAACCCGTACTGCTTGAGGTACTCCCTTGCGACCTCGGCCCGGAGGATGAGCATGCGCGCTTTCCAGAGCTTGCCGCCGGGCAAGTCCGCGGAAGACGCGCGCTGCGCCGCCTCGGCGTAGCGCAAAAGCAGGGCTTGGGACTCCACGGAGCGGTAGAAGGCCTTGAGCCGGGTCTCCTTGGAGGAGTCGGTCAGAAGCGCTTCATAGCCTTTGAGGGCCTCGGCATAGCTGCCTTTGTCGAAGAGCGCGTCAGCGGCTGGAAGGCCTCCTGCGGCATGGATGTCCGAGGCCAAAGAGGCGGCCAGCAGGAAGCTGCTCAGCACGAGCGTCGCGCGGTTTCTGGACATGGGGTCTCCGGGAGCGGCAGGGCTTTCATGGAGATACTGCAAGGTTCATGGAAGGGGTGTCAAGCAGGGCCCGAAGGGGAGAAAAATGCTACATAGAGGAGGTGACGGGACTTCCCTTCCGACGCAGAAGCGCCGGGCTCGCGCTCCTGGCCGCGGCCGCGCTCATCCTCGTCCTCTTCCACTCCTGGAGCCTCACCACCTATCCGCCGCCCAATGCGGACGAGGCCATGGAGGCGAACCATTCCCATACCCTGCTCACCACCGGTGAGAACGTCTACTCACTCTTCGATGACGTCTTTCCGCGGGATTTCCCGGCCCTGGCCCACGCTTTCCCGAACGTGCTCAGGCCCTTCTACAACGCGAGCCTGGCCTTGGCTTTCCGGCTCGGAGGCGTGAGCCTGGAGACAGGCAGGCTCCTGTCCTTGGCCTGCTCGGGACTGACCGTGCTCCTAGGCTGCTGGTTGGCCTGGCGGAGCGCCAGGTCCTGGTGGATGGCCCTGGGAGTCCTGTGCCTGCTCGGCACGAGCCCGATCTTCACTGCCAGCAGTCATGACCTGAGGCCTGAGGCCATGCTGGGGCTCCTCGGCATGGCGGCCTTCTCCTGCCTGGTGCTCGCCGGCCCTGGTCCGGGCCGAGGGGCCAAGTGGGGCCTGCGCATGCCTGGGGCGGCTTGGACGGCGCTGGCAGGCCTGCTGGCCGTAGCGAGCGTGGGCGTGCACACCAACGGCGCCGGCATGGCCTTGGCTGCCGCGGCAGCGTGCGCCTTGACCGCGCCTCGCAGACTCCTCCATCTCATCCTGGGCGGGGTCCTGGCAGGGACCGCTCTGCTGTGGACCGTGCGTCCGGACCGGTTCCTGCCCGGCTGGGTCCTGTTCCAGGGCTTCTTCGGGTACATGCCCCCGTACCGGACCTGGGACTGGAGCGTGCTCGGCATGCTGGCCGGCGAGCTCACGCGCTGGATCGCTCCTCCTTCCATGGGGCATGAGCCCATGACCTGGCTGGCATCGTGGTCCCTGACCCTGGAGTGGTCCTTGGCGCTCGGGGTGTGGCTCACGGGCTGGCGGGTCGTGAAGGACCAGGGCTTCAGGCTGCTCCTGGCGTGGATCGGGGCCATGGCCGTGTTCCACGCCGGGTTCTTCGCGAACAAGAACCCGCAGTACCTCTCGGTCTTCGAGCCTTTCCTCTGCCTCATGCTCCTGGATTTCCTGAGGCGTTCCTGGCTGGGGGAGGGGGAGCGCTTCGCTCCTGTGGATGCCAGCCTGGGGGCTGCCGCTGCCGCGGTCCTGGCCCTGGCCGGCCCGTTCCTGCTCGGGCCTGCCATGATCGTGCTCGGGCATCCTTCCTCGGACGCGAAGAAGAGGTGGCTCGCGTGGCTGGGCGTCCTGCTGGCGCTCCTGCCCATGCTGTGCTTGCGCGTGTACGTGCCCGGCGTCCTCAGCCGGACCGCAGCTCTGGGCCTCTCCGTGTTCAGCTCTCCCTTGGTCTGGCTCCTCCTCTGCCTTCCTCTGGCAGGCCTGGGGCTCAAGGCTCTGCGGCCGAGCTCGGCCCAGCAGCCCTTGCCCGGCCTTGCCTTGGCGGCCAGCCTGGTTGTGCTGGCCCTGTGCCAGGGGACCGAGCTCGTGCGGCGTTGGCGCGGCGGCCCCAGGTTCGGCCCGGTGCAGGCCGAGCTCCGCGCCCTGGTCCCGGCAGGAGCCAAGACCCTCGGGCCTCAGCGGCTCTGGCTCGCCCTGTGGGACCGGCCCTACAGGGATTGGAACGCCTTGGCCTACAGCAGGTGGCTCACCGGGGACCGCGACGTGCGGCGCCTGGTCGCCCGGTGGGAGCCGGACTACCTGGTGGCTGACGAGGATTTCCGCAGGATGTTCGTCCGGGACGGCCGCCTGGCCGGGTTCTCGGACGTTCCGCTCGAGCGCGTGGGCGTGGTCTCCCACGGACCTGCGTTCAAGCAGCCCATCGAGGTCCTCCGCTTCGTCAGGACTCCCGCGCCTGCGGAGCGTCCCCGACGAGATAAGGGTCCCAGGGCCAAGCCTGGGCCTTGACAAAGTTCTGAAGTCCTGTTAGAACCATAGTCCCGCCGAGGACCGCTCCGTTTTTCCGGAGGAGTTCCTGCACAAGAGTCTGGCCCTTTTCGCCCTGGGCTTCCTCATGCCGGCCCAGGCCGCCTCGCAGGTCCCCTCCGCTCCCATGGGGGCGCCTACGGTCATCGACGCAGGGCACGGAGGAGAGGACCTGGGAGCGGTGGCCGCCGGGGTCTATGAGAAGGACCTGGCCCTTGCCGTGGCCAAGCGGCTGGCTGCCGTGCTCGCCGAGACCGGGA
The DNA here is from genome assembly GCA_016218545.1 of Elusimicrobiota bacterium. Classification (GTDB taxonomy): domain Bacteria; phylum Elusimicrobiota; class Elusimicrobia; order UBA1565; family UBA9628; genus JACQWX01. The sequence continues at coordinate 107,465 of JACRDQ010000036.1, read as the reverse complement.
CGGGGCAGGGTGCCCTTCTTCGCGACTCGGATGAATACATCCCCTTGGATGAGCGCGTGGCCAGGTCCGTGGCCGTGGACGGAGGCGAGTTCCTCTCCCTCCACATCAACCACGTCCGGTCCAAGAAGCCGCGCGGCATCACGATCTACGTCTACGGAAAGAGCAGCGACCGTTGGGCACGCAAGGCACGCAAAGTACGGAAGCTCACTCCTCTAGCCGCTCCTCCGCGTCAGGCGGTCTTGGCCAGCATTAGACTGGCCAATGCGCTCGTGCGCAGCCTGCGCCAAGAGGGGCTGGAGGTCGAGCCCGTCCGTCGTTCCACGTACTACGTGCTCAAGAACCCAAGGCTCCCGGCCGTCCTGGTGGAGCTGGGGTACCTCAGCAATCCCGCGGAGGCGGAATTGCTCAAGGACCCGGGGTATCAGGATCGTCTCGCCCGATCCTTGGCGCAGGGGCTTGCGGAATACACGATGCAGGCGAGGCGGAAGACGGAGAGGTCGGCGGTCACGGGACGTTAGTTCGTAAAGCGCCCGGGAACCTGTTAGTCATCTGACATCATCGTTCCTGCTCCGGGGTCCCGGGCGCGTCTTATCGGTGGGCGGCCGGTCCGGCGTAGGGCCCTCGTTCTCTGCCTGGGTCCGCTCCGGACCGGCCGTGTGTTTCCAAGGCGCGGAGCGACTTGGAAACACACGGGGGTGCCAGGTTCGGCCGCAGAGAGGACGCTTCAGTGGAACCTGGCACCCGGCGTCCCGTCTAATGCCAAAGCAGCGACAGGAGCACGGCGAGCTGTCCGACGCCGACGAGGGCGCAGGAAACCTTGAAGAGCCTGGCCTTGCGCCAGGCTTCCCTCGCGTTCAGGATGATGAGGCCCACGATGTCCTCGTAGTACGGCGTGGCCGTGATCCCGCCGCCGAGGTAGTGGTCCAGGGTGATGGTCAACTCCCGGCGGGTGCAAGCCGCGAGGCTCTCCGCCGCCAGGAGTCCTTCCGGGGGTGCCGGCCTGTCCTTGGCTGCGTCGAGGAGGGTGAGCCACCGGGGGACCCAGGCGAGCGGGGAGAAGGCCAGCGCCCCCACGGGCAGGCTGGCGCCCAGGAGCGCCAAGGCCGCGAAGGAGACCGCTCCCCTCGGAGCCGCCGCGAAGACGAAGGCCGCCTCCCCTGCGGCGAACAAGGTGAGCGCCCCGACCTTCAGGTCGGCTCGCTCGACCGAGCGGGTCATGCTCTCGAGGATGGCCCTCAGGCGGCGCTCAGGGTCCGGGGAGAGGTGCGCGGAGATGGTCATCAGAGGTCCAGGAGCTTGAGGCCCTTGGCCGCGTCCATCCTGCGCTCCACCGGCTCCGAGGAGGGCCACAGGTAGACCTCGCACGTGGGCTCGATCGAGGCCTGGAACACGTGCCCTCCGGCGGTGGACATGTCCGTGAGGCTGATGACCGCGTGCAGGTGGGGGAAGGCGGCGCCGTCCTCGACGCGGGAGACGTTGCCGGTCAGGGACACGAACTCGACCGGGCCCGCGAACCGGACCTTGTGGTACCGGCCCTCGCTGAAGTGGCCGAGCTCCACGTCCTTGCCCGCTCCGATGCCGGTGAGACTCCCGCCGTAGATGCGGCGGTCGTTGAGGAAGGCCGTGAGGGTCGAGACGAGCTCCTCGCCGGGCAGGAACTTGAGCACGATGCGTCCATCGGGAAGGTCGCGGTGCCTCATGGGAGCCTCACCAGGGACGGGTCATAGCCCTCCGGAGCTGAGAACCCCATGAGGTTGAGGAGCGTGGCCGCCACGCTGCTCAAGCCGGGCTCCGGGGGCTCGGCCAGCTTCCAGGGGTTGGCGCCCGAGCAGTCCTTGACGATGAAGGGCACGGGGTTCAAGGTGTGGGCCACGTGCGCGGTGCGTTTGCCGTTCTTCTCGGTGAACATGCAGTCCGCGTTGCCGTGGTCCGCGGTCACCACGAGCACGCCCCTGGCCTTCTCCACCGCGGCCAGGAGCCGGCCCAAGGCCAGGTCCACGGTCGCGACCGCGATCCGCACGCTGGCCTCCATGCCGGTGTGGCCCACCATGTCGCCGTTGGGGTAGTTGATGCGGATGAAGCGGTGCTTGCCCGCGGCCACGGCCTCCAGGACCGCGTCCGTGATCTCGGCCGCCTTCATCCAGGGCCTGAGGTCGAAGGCGAGGCGGTCCGAGGGGATCTCCACGTACTTCTCGAGGCGCTCGTCGATGTAGCCGGAGTTGTTCCCGTTCCAGAAATAGGTGACGTGCCCGAACTTCTGGGTCTCGGAGACGGCCAAGGAGGTCACCCCCGCGCCGCAGAGGTACTGTCCCAGGGTCCGGTCGATGGCCGGGGGCTCGACGAGGTAGTTCTTGGGGATCTTGGCGTCCCCGTCGTACTCCATCATGCCGGCGAAGAAGACGTCGGGCTTCCTGCCGCGCTCGAACCCGGAGAAGGGCTCCTCCTCGAAGGCGCGGGAGATCTCGACGGCGCGGTCCCCGCGGAAGTTGAAGAAGACCACGGCGTCGCCGTCCTGGACCGGACCCACGGGCCTGCCGTCCCGGCAGACCACGAAGGAGTCCATGTACTGGTCCGTCATCTTCGGGTCCTCGGCGTAGTACGCGCGGATGGCTTCCACGGCCGAGGGGAAGGCCCGTCCCTGCCCGAGGACGTGCGCCTTCCAGCCCTTGGCCACCACGGCCCAGTCGGCGTTGTAGCGGTCCATGGTGGTGACCATGCGGCCGCCGCCCGAGGCGACGCGGTAGTCCCGGCCCGAGGTCGAGAGGCCTTTGAGCTTCTCCTCCAGGGGGCCGAAGTAGTCGAGGCCGCTCCTCTCGCCCACGTCGCGGCCGTCGAGGAGGCCGTGCACCCGGACCTTCTTGAAGCCCTCGGAGGCGCAGCGCTCGAGCAGGGCGTTCAGGTGGTCGATGTGGCTGTGGACGTTGCCGTCCGAGACCAGGCCGATGAAGTGGACCGTGCCCTGGGAGGCCCTGGCCTTGATGCTCTCCCAGGCCTTGCCCCGGAAGATGGCGCCCGAGGCGATGGCGTTGTTGACGAGCTTGGCGCCCTGCACGAAGACCCTGCCCGCGCCGAGCGCGTTGTGGCCGACCTCGGAGTTGCCCATGTCCTCGTCCGACGGCAGGCCCACCGCGGTGCCGTGGGCCCGGAGCTTGGCGAAGAGCGGCTCCTTGAAGAGCCCGTCCAGGACCGGGGTGTGGGAGACGAAGAGGCCGTCCGAGGCGTCCCGCTTGCCCAGGCCCATGCCGTCCATGATGACGAGCACGACCGGGCCCGGGAAGTCCTTCCACCCCGGGAGCTTGGAAAGCTTGAGCTCAGGCATGGGGCTCAGGCCGCCGCGCCGCAGCACTTCTTGTACTTCTTGCCCGAGCCGCAGGGGCACGGCTCGTTGCGGCCCACGTCCGGGCCCTTCTTCTCGTAGGTCTCGACCTTGGCGCCCTCCGCCGGCGGCTCGTTCATCTTGCCGGCCTCGATGGCCTCCTTGTTCTTCTCGAGCCAGGCCTTCACCTGGTCCTGGCTCTTGACGTCCACCCCGTCCTTCATCATGTGCTGGGAGAGGATCTTGACCTGCTTGAGGAAAGCCGGGTCCTTCCACTTGCGGTAGAAGAAGGACATCATGCCCTTGTCCACCGCAGGCTGGGCTTCCTCCTTCTTGGTCTCCGCCTTGGGCTCGACCGCCTTGGGAGGCTTGGGGGGTGCCGGTTTCTTCTCCTTGCCGGGCTTCTCAACGGGCTTCTCTATCTCGGGAGCAGGGGCCTCCTCGGTCTTGACGAAGGGCTTGAGCAGGGACTTGAGCCAGGACATGGTCGCTACCTCGATGGACGGAATGCGAAAACCGGCGGAAGGGGAGGGATTCGAACCCTCGAGGGACTTGCATCCCTGGCAGTTTTCGAGACTGCTCGTTTCAACCGCTCACGCACCCTTCCAAGGAACGAACAAATTCATTATAGCAGAAGCGGAAATCGACGGGCCATCGGAAAGCTCGGGACATGCCGGCTTTGCTCTCCCACGGCGCGAGCCTGCCCGTCTCGACGGGCATGGGATGGAGCGTCGTGTTGTCGCAGGGCGGTCTTGCGGCTTCGGCCCTAGACCAAAGCCGCCAGAAGCTTGTCCGCGGAGATGATGCGCACTCCGTCCGAGACCCGGTCCACCCCGGTCTTCTTGAGCGCCTGGTAGGCGAACGGGATGTTGAGCTTGTCGCGGAAATATCTCAGGTCGGGCGCGAGACTGTCATCGTTGAGCTTGACCTCCACCGCGAACCAGGGCTTCTCGTCTGCCGTCACCAGGAAATCCGCTTCACGCTTGGAGGTGTCGCGCAGGAAATAGAGCCCGGCCTTGAAGCCCTCGCGATCGGTCAGCCAGTGGACGAGTTTTAGGAGGTGCGAGCCGACCATGTTCTCGAAGCGGGCTGCCTCGCCGGCCACCTCCGACCAATCCCACAGATAGAGCTTCGGCTCCTTCTTCAATGCCCGGAACGACGTCCTGGAGAACGGGCGGACGCGGAAGTGGTAGTAGAAGGATTCGAGGATGTCCAGCCAATGGGACGCGGCCCGGTGGCTGACCTCGAGGTCTTCCCGCATGTTGTTGACGGAGAGCAGCGCCCCGACTCTCGAAGGCAGCATGTCGCTGAGGATCTGCATCTTGCCGAGTTCCCGGATGAACTCGATGTCGCGGATTATGTGATTATTTGCGCCAAGGCAAATAAATACAATCCCGAGAATCCCGGCCCAGGAGCTGGATGGTCGAGCGCCAGATGCCCTTGTTCAGCTGGGCGTAGCGTTCAAGCATCTTGAGCGAGCTGTGGCCCAGGTACTCTTGGACCGTGCGCGTGTCAGCGCCCTTGGCGATGAGCTCCGTGGCGAGATATTGCCTCGGCATGTGGAAGGTCAGTTTGGGCATGCCGAGCTCGACCTTGAATTTCTCAAAGGCCTCCCTCGCCATTCCATTGGGACGTGTAGCGATTCGCGGTGGGGGCATCTCGTGGTCATAGGCATGGTGCAAATCTGTATATGTAATACTAATACGATTAAGATTATAGTTAAACACTCTTATAATTGATAGTTAAACGCATATGCTGATTGTATTGACAACAGTATAAAGATCTGATATGCTTACCTACAGGAGCGAAAACCAAGGCCCCTAAACTATGGACAAACTGAATCTTGAAACACTCAAGAGCCACCTCTGGGAATCGGCGAATATCCTTAGGGGCAGCATCGACGCTTCGGACTACAAGAACTACATCTTCGGCCTGCTCTTTCTGAAGCGACTCTCCGATGTCTTCGATGAAGAGGCCGAGAAACTCCTCAAGGAGGGCAAGAGCAAGAAGATCGCCCTGGAGGACCCGGACGAGCATGAGTTCTTCGTGTCTCCCAGGGCCCATTGGAGTCACCTTACCGGCCTGACCCATAACCTGGGCGACGCCATCAACAAGGCGAACGATCTCCTTGAAGAGCACAACCGGGTCTTGGAAGGCGTCCTCTCCGCCACCGACTTCAATGATAAGGATAGGCTCCCTGACAGCACCCTGACCAGGCTCATCGTCCACTTCTCCAAGATCCAGCTTCGCAACGGGGACCTTGCCGAGCCCGACATGCTTGGCCGGGCCTACGAGTATCTTATCGCCCAGTTTGCTGACGACGCCGGCAAGAAAGGGGGCGAATTTTACACGCCCAAAGAGGTCGTAACCCTCCTCGTGGAAATCCTCGACCCGCAAGCGGGAATGTATGTCTGCGACCCTGCCTGCGGCTCCGGAGGCATGCTGGTGCAGACCGTCTATCACCTGAAGTCTTTGCGCCAGAACACCAGGAATATCGTCCTGCACGGCCAGGAGCGCAACATCGGAACCTGGGCCATCTGCAAGATGAACATGCTCCTTCACGGCATTGCCGGGGCCAGGATCGAGAAGGGCGACACCATCCGGGAGCCGAAGCTGTCCCAGAAAGGCAAGCTCATTGAATACGACGTCGTGATCGCGAACCCGCCATTCTCCCTCAAGAATTGGGGTGTCGAGTCGGCTGAGAGCGACTCCTTCGGCCGGTTCAAGTACGGCATCCCGCCCAAAAGCTACGGCGATTTTGCCTTCGTCCAGCACATGATCGCCACCCTCAAGCCCTCAGGCCGCGCCGGCATTATCCTGCCCCACGGTGTGCTCTTCCGGGGTGGGGCCGAGGGTAGGATCAGGCGGGGCATCTTGGAGGAGGACATGGTCGAGGCCGTGATCGGCCTGCCGTCGAACCTCTTCTACGGGGCCAGCATCCCTGCCAGCCTGCTCATCCTGAACAAGAAGAAGCCGGTTCAGCGCAAGGGCAAGGTCTTCTTCCTCTATGGCGCAAGGGACTTCCTCCAGCTCAAGAATCAGAATCGACTGCGGCCAGAGGACCTCGAGAAGATCGTCAAGGCGTATCGCTCCTATGCCACGACTGAGAAGTACTGCCGCGCCGTCGCTCTAGACGAAATCCGCCGCAACGATTACAACCTCAACATCCCGCGGTACATAGACATCACGGAGGATGAGGAGCCCATCGATGTCCAGCAGACCATCGACGAGCTCGCCAAGCTCAAGAAAGGACGCGCCCAAGCCGAGGCCAAGGTCGAAGGCTATCTCAAGGAGTTGGGCTACAAGGTGTAGGCATGGAGTTCAAGAACAAGGAAGAGATCGACCGGGTCCTCAGTGCCCTCGGTGAGCAGTTGTCCGTCAGGACCAAGGAGCATGTGGACCTCCTGGTCTGCGGGGGCTCCGCGCTCCAAGCGTTGCGGCTGGTGTCCAGGACGACCACCGATGTGGATGTGGTGGCATTGGTCACTCATGACGTGGCCCGCGGCCTGGAAATGACCACCGCCAAATCGCTTCCTGCCGTCCTGGTCGAGGCGGCCAAGAAGGTGGAGCGAGACTTCCAGCTGAAAAGCGGCTGGCTCAACCCCGGTCCCACTTCGGCCCTCGACCTCGGTCTGCCCGCGGGCGTCCTGGAAAGGGCGCAGGTGAGCGAATATGGGAGCGCTCTCACCGTTCGCTTCTTCAGCCGTTTGGACCAGATACACTTCAAGCTATATGCAGCCGTGGACCAGGGGGGCAAGCACTACCAGGATTTGAAGGGACTGAAACCGACCGCGGGAGAACTTGAGCAGGCTGCGCGCTGGAGCATGACCCATGATGTCTCGGAGGGCTACCGAGGGGAGTTGAAGCGAATCTTGAAGGAGATGGGACAAGAGGATGTCGCTCAAAGAATTTAGGGAATCCCTGCTCGACCGGCTGCTGACCTTCCTTTGGAGGCAGTGGTCCTCCCTGGGAGTCCTGGGCGAGTCGGGCGCCGAGGAGGAGTGGGTCATCGACCCCGAGCCGCTCCTCATCTTCTCCCTCCAGATGGGACGCTACGAGCCGAGGCTCTTTGATGAGATTCTGGCCTGGCTCGAGGTCAACGGCCATTGGCTGGATGCTCCCCGCTTGAGGACGATCCTTCGAAAGCAGGATGACAGTTCTGCCCGCGTGGTCGGAGGCACCCTGCAATACATCCTGTCACGGGGGGACAAGCGGAAGTGGCAGAATCTTGCCCGTTTCTGCGGCAGTCTGTTCAAGAGGCAGCCGGATGCTGATCCGCTGGAACCGCTGTTCAAGGAGAAATCCGGCGATTCCCATCCCCTGGCCCTGCCCGCCAATCTGGACCCGAGTTTCGCCGCGTTCTACATCAACCGCCCCAAAATCAGAATACAGAAGGAAGGCAAGGCGGTCTCCGTCAACGCGCGGGCCAACCTGCGGTTCCTTCTGCGCTCTCTGTTTGGCGCCGGAGCCAAGTCCGAGGCCATCCTCTATCTTCTCACCCACGAGGGAGGCAGGCCGCGGGAGATCGCGGATGATGTCGGCATGTTCTGGCTCAGCGTCCATCAAGCCCTGCTGGACCTGTCGCGCTCTGGGCTCGTGCTGACCAGAAGCAAAGGCAAGAAGGTCGAATACTGGCTGTCTCAGCCAAAGTGGTGGGACTTCCTAGCCTCGGCCAACTACGAGAGCAGCAAGCCGCCCAAGTGGATCAATTGGCTGGCGATCTATTCCGCCCTTTCGACGGCGTGGAAGACGGTGGATGAACTCGCATTGAGGCCGCATTCGGATTACATGACGAGCTCCAAACTGCAAGACAGCCTTGAGATTGTAGGCCATGAATTCGCCCGGGCGGGATATGACACGTCAAGGATGCCGCGTCCGGGCCTGCCTCCGGATGTGCACCAGAAGATGGCGTTGAGGTTCTTGGGGGAGATCATCGGGGTGGAATCGGTCTAGGGCCATGGCGAACCAAGTGACGACGCTGAAGATGGGGCAGAAGTTCAAGAAGACTCCTGTAGGCGACATCCCCGTTGACTGGGATGCCCGGAACATTAGGTCTTTGGCCGAGAAGATGCTGAATGGTGGCACCCCAGGCACATCGATCGAGAAGTACTGGACCGGAGATATTCCCTGGATTACTGGGGCTGATTTTGTGAATCAGAAAATTGTGACCGTCCGGAAACGAATTACCCGAGAGGCCGTTGAGCACAGCGCCACGAATGTGGTCCCCAAGGGGGCCGTTCTGGTCGTAACGAGGACTGGAGTCGGGAAACTGGCTATTGCTCCTTGTGATGTTGCCATTAGCCAGGATATTACAGGTATTCTTCCCGATGCTGAGGTGGTACATCCAGAGTATATGTTCTGGGCACTCAATCTTTATGCTCCTCAGCTGAAAGCTGCCCATCAGGGCACTTCAATCAATGGCATCTTAAGAGGCGACTTGGAGGATTTCATTATCCCAATTCCGCCGTTGCGTGAGCAGAAGAAGATCGCCGAGATTCTGGCCTCAGTGGACGACGTTTTGCAGAAAACGCAAAGTGTGATTGATAAGGTTCGGGGAATCAAGAGGGCATTGGCCCAGCGCCTGTTGACCAAACGGGCTGGGAGCGCCAACGGGTCAGGACTTACGGGCTGGCCCTTCGTTCCTCTAGGAGAACTATTGGAGGAGCCCATTAAGAACGGGTATTCGCCAACTTGTCCGTCTGATTCCACGGGGATGTGGACACTTGAATTGGGGGCTCTGTCGTATGGAGGTTTTCGGCCAGACAGGGTGAAAGTAGCTCCACAAGATGATGCCAAGTGTGCAGGGGCCATGCTAAGGCCCGGGGATCTCCTGGTGAGCCGCTCCAATACGAGAGAGCTCGTAGGGCTTGCTGCCATCTATGAGGGTAACCCCAAGAACTGCATATACCCTGATCTGATGATGCGGGTACGCGTCTCGCCGACCGAGATGAATCCCTATTTCCTGGTGCTCTACTTGGTCAGCTCCTATGGGCGGAGATTTTTCGAGTCTGAGGCGCGGGGAACCAGCGGCTCAATGCTAAAAATCAATGGCGAGATTCTGAGCCGGATGCCTGTGCCCAAACCCCCCATGAAACAGCAGGCAGAGATTTGCGCCCGAATCCAAGCTGTTCAGGATTTAATTCGCCGCGAAGAGATTGGGCATCAGAAGTATGCCTCAGCAAAGGACGCATTGATGCGCGTTCTTCTGTCGGGAAGAATGCGAGTATCATAAGGAGGTTGTTATGCCGAGAATGACGCATCATGTTGTGCCGAATCTGGATGGGGGGTGGGATGTAAAGAAGGGTGGAGCCGATAGGGCATCAGCCCATTTCGACAACAAGACCGAAGCAGTCAGCCATGGACGCGCCATCAGCCAGAACCAAGGCACGGAATTCCTTGTTCACAACAAGGATGGGAAGATATCCCAATCTGACAGTCATGGGCATGATCCCCATCCTCCTAAGGGGTAATCCCTGAAGGCGGGCAGGAAAAAAGAAATGGCAGATTTGGGTACGACTACGAAGGCTCCATGGTTCCCTGTGGCAACCGCGATGCTCGGATGTGTGGGCGGGTTCTTTGTTGATATCGGCAAGGACATTGTCAAGGAGCGTTACAGCAGGAGAAGGAGTCGGCGGGAAGAACATGCGCAGGAAATCCTGCGCGAGGTGCTTTCCCCGATCTGCGACTATCTCAAGGAGTTCTATCTTCCCGTCTGTCAATTGCGGAGACCTCCCCTGGGGGTCCGGAATGAGACTATAAACCGCAGGCCGGATCATATTGCCGAAGACACTTTTGTTCGTACGGAAATACGTGTATGGGTTGAGACGCCGAGCAAGCCAGGGAGGGCCGTCTTCCTCCCGGAAGAGCCATGGCAGGAGTCAGATAGATTCAGGAGGTTGTATAAGGATGCGCTTCAGAATCACCATTCGGAGTTGCTGCGGCGGTGGCAGGCATTCATTGAAAACTATGGCTCCATCGTAGGCGCGGCTAAGGTGCAGGCCGAAGCTCTTGCAGGGAAGCTTCAGGAAGCAGCAGCCCTGCCGCCTCTCCTGGCGTCGGGGCGGGAGCCCCCGACCTGGGCGAATTATTCACGCATCGCAGTCCTCGTCCTGCACCGGCGACTCGGTGTCAATGTGGAAGGACTCTGTTTTCGAGGCAGCGATAGAACCGAGGTGAGAACCGCAAGAACGCAAGACATCCTTGTCAAATGCGCCACAGCGCAGGAATCGGACCGAGTTGTTAATGTCATCGACGAGCTTGCGAAAGACTTGGCCAGTGTTGAGGACGTTAAAATGAGGTTCGGTCAGCTTGCAGTCGAGGCTGCTAGGCTCATTGAAGACTGCCAGGATGTATTGGCTAAGAAACCAGAACTCAAGAAGTGCCCATTCGCATGACTAGGCCCAAGCTAAGCGAAGACACCCTTTCGGAAAGACCCGCAATTGCCCAACTTCAGGCGATGGGCTACACCTTCATCCCGGGCGAGAAGCTCGATCCTCAGGAAGCCGAGGACTGCGAGCGTTCCTCCCGTCGCGATGTTGTCCTTGTGAACCGCCTGCGTAAGAAGCTGTCTGAACTCAACCCTGAGGCTACGGAAGGCACCATCGATAAGGCCGTCCGCCATGTCACCAACATCCAGGGCACCGGTCTCCTGGACGAAAACAGGACCTTTCATAAAGAACTTGTATCCAACATCTCCATCGAGCAGGAGACAGGCGAAGGCCGCCGCAGTCTGACCATCAGGTTTATCGATTTCAAAGAGCCGGAGAAAAACGACTTTCTAGTGGTCAACCAGCTTTGGGTAAAGGGCCCCAAGCTGACGGACCGCCCCGACCTCGTCGTCTTCATCAACGGCATCCCGGTTGTCGTCATCGAATGCAAGAGTCCCATCGCCAGGGAGACCGGGGTAGGCGATGCCCTCGGCCAGCTTGTCCGCTACCAGCGGGAAATTCCCAATCTTTTTCGCACCAACCAGCTCCTCATCGGCGTCAACCTCTTCGGGGCCAAGTACGGTGTGATTGATAGGGGTTCCGAGGATTTCCATGAATGGAAGGAGAAGCCAGGCGAGAAGCTTCCAATCCTCAGCGACCATCCTTCCGTCAAGGAGATGCTGGCGCTCAAGCTTATTGATAAGGGCGACCTGCCGCGGATACCGGCGGCCCAAGATGTCCTGCTTGCCGCGCTCCTTAACAAGCGGAACCTTCTGGACATCATCCGCAACTTCACCGTCTTTGACGTTGACGACGAAGGCAAGCTGAAGAAGAAGGTCTGCCGCTACCAGCAGTTCACCGCGGCCCATAAGATTTGCCGCAGGGTGCTCGATGAGCCTGAGAAGAAGGGGATCGTCTGGCACTGGCAGGGGTCAGGCAAGTCGCTGACCATGCTGTTTGCCGTGCTCAAGCTGCACCGGGAAGAAGAACGCCTCAAGAATCCCTACTTCCTTGTTGTGACCGACCGAACGGACTTGGACAAGCAGATCGCGGATACCTTCCTGGACTGCGGCTTCCCCAACCCTATCCGGGCCGAGAGTTCCCGTGATCTCTACCAGATGCTCTCGGAAGGCGTCGGACGCACCATCATGACCACGGTGCAGAAGTTCAGGACACCCTTGGACAAGCCGCTGACCACAGCCAAGAATGTCATTGTGCTGACGGACGAGGCCCACCGGACCCAGTATGGCAACCTGGCCTTCAATCTAAGGAAAGCCCTGCCAAGCGCGGCCTTCTTCGCCTTCACCGGCACGCCTTTGGACAAGCGGGAGCGCAACACCTACAGGCTCTTCAGCCCCGAAGGCGAGAGATACCTGGATAAGTACAGCATCATCCAGGCCGAGCAGGATAAGGCCACGAAGCCGATCAAGTATATGAGCCGTTTGGCCGAATTGCATTTGGTCGGGGCATCGCTGGACTCTCTGCTGGCGAACCTGTTTCCCGGCAAGAGCAAGAAGGAGTTGGCTCAGATCAAGAGGGATTATGCCGCGCCGGCTGTCTTGTGCTCCGCGCCCAAGCGTATCGAAAGGATCGCGTTGGACATCGTGGAGCACTACCAGGAGAGCATCAGGCCGAGCGGATTCAAGGCCATGGTTGTCGCCGAGACCCGCGAGGCCGCGGTGCTCTATAAGTGCGCCCTGGACAAGCTCATGGACCCGTCTTTGTCCCGGGTCGTCATGACCATCGACGAGAGAAAGGACCCCGACGAATGGAAGGATAAGTACACCCTGTCGGATGAGGATGAGATTAAGATCAAGAACCGGTTCAAGGACCCAAAGGATTCCTTGAGCTTCCTGATCGTCTGCGACAAGCTCTTGACCGGCTTCGACGCCCCGATCCTTCAGGTCATGTATCTGGACAAGCGGCTCAAGGAGCATGCCCTACTCCAAGCCGTGGCCCGGACCAATAGAACCTGTCCAAGAAAGAACTATGGTCTGATTGTGGACTACGTCGGCCTTGGGAAGGAGCTTGCGGCGGCTTTGGAGGAGTTCAGCGCCGAAGACCTGGCCGGCCTCTTCAGGACGGATGACGTTGAAAGAGAGCTGAATGCATTGTCAGAGCTCCGAAAAACGGCCGTGGGGTTCTTCAAGTGCATAGTCCTGGATGGGGAGCCCAGGGTCGTGGTTCAGGCCTGCCTCGACGCCCTCAAAGAGGAAACTGTCCGGGGGGAGTTCGACAAAGCCTACCGCGCTTTCGCCAAGAGCATGGATTTTCTCATGCCGGACCTGCGCATCGAGCCTTACCTCAAGGACTTCAAGTTTCTGGGGGCCATCCGCGAGGGGGCCAAGAACCTTTACCGGGACGAGCGACTGCGGCTTGAGGATTTGAGCGGCAAGGTTGAGACCCTCATCCATGCTCACATCACCTCGGAGAGGATCGAGCACCTCCTGGAGCCTTTGACGATCACAGCCCCTGATTTCTCGGAACAGCTGGACGCCAAGGGCAGCGACAAGGCCAAGGCCGTCCACCTGGAATATGCCATTCGGGACACGCTGCACAGCCGCGTTGTGGAGAATCCCGTCTTCTACGAGTCTTTGCAGAAGCAACTGGAAGACCTGATTTCGGGGCAGAAACGGGAGCGTCTGGATGACGCCCAGCTCCTGCTGTCGCTGATGAAGATCAAGGACGCGGAGACGCACAAGGATGAGACTGCCCGGAAGCTCGGCTTGGATGGGGGGAAAGAGTTTGCGTTCTACGGGCTCATCAGCAGGCATGCCCAGGCTATTCCGGTCAAGACCCCAGATGAGCGGGCTTCACTGGCCAAAGAGGTCATCGGGATCGTAGAGGAACGCGCCGTCGCGGAATGGACTGAGCGCGAGGATGTCCAGAAAGAGATGCGCCGAGAGATCAAGCGCTTGCTGCGGGCCAAGGGCTGTGGCGAGGATGAACTGCCCGCGTTGGTCCGAGAGATGATGGAGCTTGCCCAGCAGTTGGTGAAGCGATAGGTTATGCCCCAAATCGGCCATAGGGGATGCAGGTTGGAATACCGTCTGCATTCAACAGGCCGGCGCAAGACTATCGCCTTGAAGGTCCACCGGGACGGCCGGGTAGATGTCCGGGCTCCGCGGCATGTAACGAAGACGATGGTGCGTCAATTCGTCTTGAGGCGGGCGGATTGGATTCTGGATAAGCAGAGCTACTTCCAGGACCTGCTCAAGAAGAACCCTGCCAAGGAGTTCAGGACCGGGGAAACCTTCTCCGTCTTCGGTCGTAATTTCAGGCTTCGGCTGGAAAGACAGCCTGGCCTGGAGTTCCCATTCTGCAAGACGGAGGGCCAGAGGCTCAAGGTCGTCGTCAATGGACAGGTTGGGGAAGGCTTGAAAAATGCCATAAGAGGAACCATTCGGGACTGGTACGGCGTCCTCACCGAGAAGAAAGCCCGTGCCGTTGTCCGAAAGCATGCCAAGGGTCTGGCTGTAACTCCTGGAAGACTGATCGTGACGGAGCAGGCCAAGCGTTGGGCCAGTTGCTCAAAGATTGGCAATATCCGCCTCAACTGGCGGTTGTCTATGATGCCGCCGGCGGTTTTTGAGTATGTCGTGGTCCACGAACTTTGCCACCTTAAGACGCACAACCATTCCCTGAAATTCTGGCGGATATTGAAGTCCGTCCTGCCAGACTACGAGACGCGACGGGAATGGCTCCGGAAGAACGGCCCGGGGCTTATGTTCAATGATTTCTAAGACCAAGCTGCATGGCGTTTCCAGATGTTCCGGGGCTTCTGGACCTAGATGGTTTGACTGCTGAGGAACAAGTGGCGGTCCGATTTGAAGGGTGGATCGTGGGCCAAGCTCGCCAAGTGCTCCCAGGACACGGCGCACCGCGACATCCTCGATTTGGTCGAGCACGGCGTCCTGCAGAAGGACAGAGCCGGCGGACGGAGCACGAGCTACGCTCTTAGGGAACTGCAATAATAACATGCCTGTCATGAATCCCCAACCCTGGGTCCCGCTGTTTAAGAAGCTCGACGCCTCCCTCAGGAGATCCTCCTGCAAGACGGTCTTCGATCCAGGCACCCGCACGGCCAAGGTCGCCATGGCCGGCAGGGCTCTGGAGCTCATGATCTGCCCGAAGAGCAGGTACGGAGACGGCCCCTTCTACAAGAAGACCCCCCACCTCGTGGTCTGCGTGGCTTCCAAGCACGGGCTCGCCCCTGCCGACGCCGAGCACCTGGCAGCCTATCTCGCCGGCCTTGAGAAGGTCGAAGCCGAGCTGAGCCGCTGTCTGGAAGATGTCTCGCCCGAGTCCGCGGCCAAGCCCGGAGAAGGCGTCCAGCCTCTCATCCAGGACCTGACCCTGCGCCAGGCGGAGCGGGTCGTGGGCAAGCTCTGCCTGCTGAGCCTCACCATGCGCTGCAACCAGGCCTGCCTGTTCTGCCCGGTCTTGCGGGATGTCCCGGTCCTGCCTGAGGCCAAGATCATGAGCGAGCTCGCTGCCTACTGCCGCGCCAACAAGGCCCTGCTGCCGGCGACCTCCTTCCTCATCACGGGCGGAGAGCCCACCTTGTCTCCTGCTCTTGAGCCGGCGGTCCGCCTGCTCGCCAAGGAGGGGGCCGGGTCCTGCACCCTGCTTTCCAATGCCGTGAGGTTCGCCGAGCCTGGTTTCCTCGACGCGATCTGGGGCTCAGGCATCAGGAAGCTCTTCCTCTCTTTCCACTCGCACCAGGAAAAGACCTATGACCTGCTCACCGGGACCAAGGGACTTTTCCCCAAGGCGAGCCGCGGCATCAAGGAGGTCCTCAAGAGGCCCTTCTTCGAGGTCACCTGCAACGTGGTGCTCACCAAGCGCAACTACAAGGACCTGCCTGGCTTGGCAGCGTTGCTGGCCGGCCTGGCAGGCTCGAAAGCCAAGACCAAGACCCTCAACCTGTGCATCTCAGCCATGAACGAGAACCCTGCTTGGGATGAGCTCTGCGTGCCGCATGCAAAGACAGCGGTCTACTTGCGCAAGACTTTGAAGGAAGGAAAGGTGCCCATGACCGCTTTCATGGGAGACTGCGCCATGCCGGTCTGCGTGGGCTCGCTCTACAAGGCGTCAGCCGCCATCGTGCCTTCTGCCAGGGTGGATACAGCGGCCTGGTACGCTCCTGCGGGCTGGGCTCCGGACTCCTCCCCTGTTCCGACAGGCTTCCTGAGGGTCAAGTCCGAAGCCTGCCGCAAGTGCCGCTTCGACCCGGTGTGCGGAGGCCTGGCCAGCCGTTATGCCAGGCGCTTCGGCGTGTCCGAGCTGCGGTCCGTGAAGGGCTGACCTCGCCTCCAGGATTCCCTCGGACCAAGATTTTCGGGTATAATGAAGGCGTAGTACGCACAAGGGTCCGGAGGCCGCACCGGTCTCCGGAGGAACGGGATGGTCGGGCCGCCATCTGGGGAAACCAGGGCGGCCTTCGTCATCTAGCCGCCCTGGCAGCTCGGGGCGGCTTCTATTTTTCAGCCCCTCCGATCAGGGACGAGTCCCTGGAGGAAGACCTATGACCATGGGCGGCTGGATGTTCATGCTGACGGCCTGGACGATCGTCATCGTGGTGGCCTCGTTCTGCTTCTACCACCTTCTTGGGAAGTCCGAGCCAAAGGCCTGATCGCAGGGAGATCCTTTGATGTCGGTATGCTTTTTCGGAGTCAGGATGTAGCAGAGGTCTTCTCCGCGGTGCTGGCAGGGGACACCTCCAGGTAGGCGGGCTGTATGCTAGGATGGGATGAGGGAAATCCAAGGTCCGGAGGCCGGTGTCATGCGGGTCACGTTCAAGCTGATCGTATCCTTGGTCCTGGTGGTCGCGTCCGTCGCCACTTTTTCCGCGTATTATCAGGTCCAGCAGGAGAGGCAGAGACAGCAGGAGGACCTCCAGCGCCGCTCCCGCCTGCTTGCCCAGAGCCTGGAGGAGACGGTGACCCCGCTCCTGGCCAAGGGGCCGTCCAAGGGCCTCCAGCGCTTGGTGGAGAAGTTCGGCAACCGGGAGCGCCTGGCCGCGGTCGCGGTCTACGACGCCAAAGGCACGCTCCTGGCCATCACTGCGAGCCTCTCCTCGGCGCTCCCCACTGCTCCGGAAGTGGTGACCGAGTCCCTGGCCCTGGGCGTGGACGTCGGCCAGTTCGACGTGCTCAACGGCGCGAACCTCCACATCTTCTCCCTGCCTCTTCGGCAGGACAAAGCCACGGTGGGCAGTCTGGTCCTGTTCCACGACGCGAGCTATATCCATCTGCACCTTGCGCGCATGTGGAGGCACGCCTTCATGCGCGTGCTGGCCCAGACGGTCCTCATCACCCTGGTCACCCTCCTCATCGTGCGGTGGACCATCCTGGCCCCGATGACGCAGACCGCTGAGTGGATGAAGAAGCTCAGGCTCGGCGAGACGGACGGGCCCTTTATCCTGCCCAAGGAGGACCTCTTCGCTCCCATCGCCAGGGAGGTCACGACCCTGGCCAAGAACCTGGTCGCGGCCAAGACCGCGGCCGAGGAGGAGGCCAAGCTCCGGCAGGCGGCGGAATCGCTCTGGACTCCTGACCGGCTCAAGGAGCACGTCAAGGCCAGGCTCCAGGGCAAGCCGCTTTTCGTGGTCTCCAACAGGGAGCCCTACATGCACGTGCGCAAGGGCAGGGGCAGCGAGGTCATCGTGCCTGCCGGAGGCTTGGTCACGGCCTTGGACCCTGTCTTGCGCGCCTCCGGAGGGACCTGGATCGCGCACGGAGCAGGGGACGGGGACTGGGACGTGGTCGATGAGAAGGACCGCATCCGCGTGCCCCCGGACGACCCGCTCTACACCCTCCGGAGGGTGTTCCTCTCCAAGGAGGAGGAGGACGGCTACTATTACGGCTTCTCCAACGAGGGGCTCTGGCCCCTGTGCCACATCGCCCACACCAGGCCCATCTTCAGGAAGGAGGACTGGACGCACTACCAGAAGGCCAACCTGCGTTTCGGCAAGGTCGTGCTCGACGAACTCGAGGGCGTGGAGGAGCCGTGCGTCCTCATCCAGGATTACCACTTCGCGCTCCTTCCCAGGCTCATCAAGGATGAGCGGCCGGACGCCAGGATCGCGATCTTCTGGCACGTGCCCTGGCCCAATCCGGAGGCCTTCGGCATCTGCCCGTGGCAGAAGGAACTCCTCTACGGCATGCTGGGAGCGGACCTCATCGGGTTCCACACCCAGTTCCACTGCAACAACTTCCTCGACACCGTAGACCGCGTCCTGGAGTCCCGCATCAACTGGGAGCGCTTCGCGGTGACCAAGGCAGGGCATGACACGCTCGTCAAGCCCTTCCCCATCAGCGTGGCCTTCCCGCACGCTTTCCAGGACGCCGACCCGGCGGCCGCGCCCAAGACCGACCGGGCGGGCCTGCTCAAGGACCTGGGGGTCAAGGCCGAGTTCATCGGGGTGGGCGTCGAGCGCATGGACTACACCAAGGGCGTGCTCGAGCGCCTCCGGGGGGTCGAGCGCTTCCTGGAGAAATACCCGGCCTACCGGGGGCGCTTCACCTTCGTGCAGTTGGGCGCCCCCAGCCGGACGCACATCAAGCGCTATCACGACTTCCTGGCGGAGGTCCAATCCGAGGTCGAGCGCATCAACTGGAAGTTCAAGTCCAAGGACTGGAGGCCCGTGGTCTATCTTGAGAAGCACCACAGCCACCGGGAGATCATGCCCTTCTACAAGGAAGCGGACGTGTGCATGGTCACTTCCCTGCATGACGGCATGAACCTGGTGGCCAAGGAGTTCGTGGCTGCCCGGGAGGACGAGTCCGGGGTGCTGATCTTAAGCCGCTTCGCCGGAGCGTCCCGCGAGCTACGGGACGCGCTCATCATCAACCCTTACGACATCGAGCAGATGGCTGACGCCCTGCGCCTGGCCTTGGAGATGGAGCCTGACGAGCGGGCGGGCAGGATGAAGAGGATGCGGGAGACCATCAAGGAGAACAACATCTACCGCTGGGCAGCCAACCTGCTCACCGAGCTGAGCTCCATCCGCCTGGAGTCCAAGCCCGCCGGGAGGATCGCATGAGCGCCCCGAGCGCGGGGAAGACGGACGCGGGCCCCCGCCGCGCCAAGGAGCCCTTCCGCTTCTGCTCGCGCCTGGGCCTCACGGTCCTGACCGGCGCCAAGGCCCGGAGCGTGCCTGAGCTCCTGGAGCACCTGAGGTCCGCGCCGGAAGCAGTCATCTACCAGCACACGCACCGCTTCCTGGCCCAGCACCAGCACCTCGTGCCCGAGCCTCCCAATGACTTCGCCTACTGGGCGACCCAGATCCTCGCCGACGAGCGCCTTGGCGAGCGCTTGGCGGCGGTGGACACGGTGCGCTGCAACTCCATCGCCGAGCTGAGGAAGGCCCTGGTCTCCGCGATCGAAGCCCACCTCGGGACCGGAGCGGCCTGCCATGACGTGGCCGAGGGCAAGGAGTTCCACTTCATGGCGGCGGTCAAGTTCTCCCTGCCCACCCCTTACGAGGCCTATGACCTGGCCGGGTTCGCCGAGGGCTTGAAGAGCGTGAGCATCTCGAGCCTCTACCTCCACGTCTTCGAGGCTCGTCTCAGGCCTCCCCTGGGAGTCAACGACTTCTCCCATTGGTTCGAGGCCGAGCTCCACGAGAAGGCCCTGGCCAAGCAAGTGGCGGACCTCGACCCCTACACCCACACCATGGAGGGCTTGCGGGCCAAGATCCTCGGCTTCGTGGAGAGCCGGCTCAAGGAGGCCTCCTATGGCGCGGCTTGAGGAATACCGGTCCATCGTCGGGGGAGATACCATCGCGGAGCTGCGCCTGCTCGCGGCCCAGATGCGGGGCAAGTCGGTCCTGCACGTCAACTCCACGGCCGTGGGAGGCGGGGTGGCCGAGATCCTCAGCCGCATGGTCCCGCTCCTTCAGGAGCTCGAGGTGGACACGCGCTGGGAGGTCATCAAGGGAGGCGAGGACTTCTACGCCGTGTGCAAGAAGTTCCACAACGCCCTCCATGGCGACCCCGTGGAGGTCCTGCCCAGGGACTACGCGGTCTACGAGGACACCGTGGACCAGAACCTGGCCCAGATGAGCCTCGACGCGGACACGGTCTTCATCCACGACCCCCAGCCCGCGGCCTTGGTCAAGAAGCGGCAGACCATGAAGAACCGCTGGCTCTGGCGCTGCCACATCGACATCTCCAGGCCCAACCCCCAGGTGTGGGGCTTCCTCAAGCCCTATGTGGAGCGCTACGACGCGTGCGTGGTGTCCGCGCCTCCCTTCGCCCAGAAGCTCTCCGTCCCGCAGGCCATGATCGCCCCGTCCATCGACCCTCTGAGCGACAAGAACCGGGAGCTCGAGCCCGAGGAGGTCGCGGCCATCCTGGCGCGCCTGGACATCCCCACGGACAAGCCCCTGGTGACCCAGGTCTCGCGCTTCGACCGCTTGAAGGACCCCCTGGGCGTCATCGCGGCCTTCGAGAAGGCCCGGGCCTATGCCCAGGCCCGGCTCATCCTCGTGGGCGGGCCCGCGGACGACGACCCGGAGGGCGCCGCGGTCCTGGCCGAGGTGCGCGAAAAGGCGGCCGGCAACCCCGACATCATGGTCCTCTGCCTGCCTCCCACGAGCCACCTTGAGATCAACGCCATCCAGCGCGCCTCGAGCGTCATCCTGCAGAAGTCCCTGCGCGAGGGCTTCGGCCTGACCGTGTCCGAGGGACTCTGGAAGGGCAAGCCGGTCATCGCCTCGGCCGTGGGCGGCATCCCGCTCCAGATCGCGCACAAGTACTCGGGCATCCTCGTGCATTCCGTCGACGGCACGGCCTATTGGCTCAGGCAGCTCCTCAACGAGCCTGCCTACGCCAAGAAGCTCGGCGAGAACGGCCGCGAGCACGTGCGCCAGAACTTCCTCCTGACCCGGCACCTCAGGGACTACCTCCTGCTCTTCCTGCTGGCCGAGCATCCGGGAGCCGAGTTCATCCACCTCGCGCGACCCGAGGCCTTGGGCCGCGCCGGGGGGGGCTGATGAGGGGCCTGAGGGCCTGCCTGGATCTGACGGGCTTCCTGGGCAAGGCCGCGGCCGGGAGGCCGAGCCTCATCGCGCTCGATTTCGACGGCACGCTCTCGCCCCTGGTGGCTCATCCCGGGAGCGCCAGGCTCTCCAGAAGGACTCGGAGCCTGCTCCGCTGCATCGCAACGGGCACGCGCAGGAGCGTGGCCGTGGTGAGCGGCCGCAGCCTCGCGGACCTGAGGAAGAGGATCAGGATCCCTGGGCTCGTCTATTCAGGCAACCACGGCCTGGAGATCCGCGGCCAGGGCCTGGACTGGACCCATCCGGAGGCTGGCCGGTCCAAGCCGCTCCTCCATGCCCTGGCACGGGACCTGAAAGCCTGCGTGGCGCGCTGGCCGGGCCTGCTCTTGGAGGACAAGGGCCTCTCCCTGAGCCTGCATCATCGTCTCGCCGCGGCTCCGGCGCGGCGGGCCGGGTATCGGGCCTTGTGCTCGGCCCTGGCTCCCTACGGGCGGGACCTGGTCCTGGCCGAGGGCAAGAAGGTCTGGGAGGTCCGGAGCAGGGTGGACTGGGACAAGGGCCGCGCCATCCTCAGGATCGCGCGCGCCAAGGGTGCGGGACGCCGCATCCTGTTCGTGGGAGACGACCGCACGGATGAGGAGGGTTTCGCGAGCCTGGCCGGACGCGCCGTGACGGTCAGGGTCGGACCTGTCAGCAGGACCGCGGCCCTCCACCGCCTGGAGGATCAGCGCCAAGTCGCAGACCTCCTCGAGCTTCTCTGCGGAGAGGCCTGACCCGGAAGGATCAGGAGGCTGTTCAGGGCTTGGCCGGGGGCGCGCCTGTCCACAGATGGCGCGTCGCAGGGTCCGCCTGGTCCTGGTTGCGGCGCACGAGCTCGCTGATCCACTCCGGACGCGCGGCCTTGTAGCTGCTGCTGTCGCCCAGGCCGAGGGCGTCTCCCGGGCCCGTGTAATAGGCCGCTGGTCCCTGCACCGCCTGTTTCCCGGTCTTGGGGTGGGACTTCTTGAAGGAAAGGCGCCGCAGGAGCGGGAACCCGACAGCGCAGACCGCCAGGGCGAGGAGGGGGAAGGCGCCTGAGAGCGAGCTGTCCTTGAGAGACTCGGGGAGCTTCGGGAAGACGACGAAGACGAAGAGCAGGGCTGGGACGAAGCCCACGACCAGGCCCAGGATGCCCCAGAAGAAGATGCTTGGGAGATCCGCGGCAGCCTTGGCGCAGTCCTTGCAATAGAGGAAGGTCTGGGTGTAGGTGGTGTTGAGGAAGCGGTGCTCGGTCTCCACCTGCACATCCGCCGGGGCCAGGCAGTTCGGGCAGACCGGGGGGATGACCTGGGAACTGCCGCTGAGGGTGACCGTGTGCCAGGAAGACATGGGGACCCTCCTTCAGGAGCTCAGCGGGCGTGGGCCCTGGCTGAGACCGCCTTCTTGAGGGCTGAGGCCGCCTTCCTGCGTGAGCCTTTGCCGTTGCCTGAGGCCGGCTTGTCGGACTTCTTCCGGTAGAGATAATAGCCCACGGCCAA
Source organism: Elusimicrobiota bacterium (assembly GCA_016218545.1). Classification (GTDB taxonomy): domain Bacteria; phylum Elusimicrobiota; class Elusimicrobia; order UBA1565; family UBA9628; genus JACQWX01. Next base: position 85,199 of record JACRDQ010000036.1, on the reverse strand, counting down.
GGCGATCAGGGCCGCGCCCACGACATAGCGTTTGATCCTCATATCCTCAGTCTACCACATTACGCGCGCCTCATCGCGCAGAGGCGCCTATCTCAGCTTGAAGACCCGGGCCGCATTGTCGTGGAACACGGCCTTCCAATGCTCCCGGGGGATGGCGCGCTTGAAGGCGTCCACGTACGGCTGGATAGGCGTGAGGGGCCAATCCGTCCCGAACATGAGCTTGGAGGGGTCCTCCAGGTAGCCGAAGATCCAGGCGATGGGCTTGACGACATAGGTGTCGACCTTTTCTTGCGGCGACCGGCTCAGGTCCCCGACCAGGAGCGCCGAGCCGTCGAGGTAGACGTTCGGGTTCTTGTAGGCCACCTCCGCGGCGGACTCGATCCATGGGTTGCCGCAATGCGCGATGACGAAATCGACGTTGGGGTGGTCCACGGCGACCTCATCGATGGTCAAGGGGTCCGCGTACTTCAGCTTGGCCTTGGTCGCATAGGTGTCGTCCGTGTGGAAGACGACGGGGACCTTGTATTTCTCAGCCAGACGGTACGCCGGCTCGTAATCCTTGTCGTAGGCCCACTGGTGGACATAGCCCAGGTAGACCTTGATGCAGCCGTATCTCCCTGACTTGAGTCCCGCTTCGAGCCTTGCGACATCCACCTTGGGACCGACGCCGGCGCACGTCACCACGTTGCGGGAGCGCAAGTCGGCGTAGCCCTTGCCGTCTTCCCGGGAATGGGCGACCGCGCCCGTGACTCCGGCGGCTTGCCATTCCTTGAAGTACTGCTCTTCGGTCATGGGGACGCGGCTGGTCCGTTCCGACTCGCCGGTGAAATCCGTATGGGTGTGGGCGTCGATGATCCTCAGAGGTTCTTCAGCGTCCGGGCCGGCCGGAGCCGCGGCGCAGGCGAGAGCGTGGACGCAGAGGATGACGGCGGCAAGGCGCAGCGCGGGGATGGGCATGGGGAGCATTGTAGAATAACGAGCGCTCAGTTGCGGACCGGCGCGGCCTGGTTCGGGGAGGACGCGGGGCGCTCCGTGTAACCGCGCTTCTTGACCAGGGCCTCGAGCTTGTCGAAGTCGCCGTGCGTGCCCCATATCTCGTAGAGATGGCCCGCGTACTTGAGGGCCATGTCGTTCAAGGCGCTGGGATGCCGGCTCGCCTCGTCCAGGGCCTTGGCGTAGAGGTAGGCCAGCCGCTCGCCGCGCGGGTCGATGAGGCTCAACCAGGAGTACTCCACGTGGAAGGCTACGATCTCGCCGAGGATGACCGCGTCGGGGGAGAGCTCGCCCTTCTGGTCGCTGTCCGCGTGGCCGGACTCGTGGATGAGGGTGGAGAAAGCGAAGACGTCGCCCAGAGCGGCGGCGATGGAGGAGATCCACTCATTGACCTTGACCGTGCCCCACTGGCGCGAGCCCGGGGTGTACTTGTAGGCGCCCATCTGGTTCTGCGGCATGGAGGGGTCGAACCCCATCTTGCCCTGGTTGTTGAGGATGTGGGCGGCGGAATAGGCGTCGCGAAGATCCGCTTCCGGGACACTGGGATTGTAAAAAGTGAAGCGCTTGTCTGCGGAATTCATCATCCGCTCGATGCTGGCAGGGCTCTTCTCCTCCTTCTCCGGCTCAGGCTCGATGTCCCAACCGCGGAAGCCCGTCTCGACCACGATGGCGGCATTGGGGACGTTGTCGAAGAGCCGGTCCGAGAGGCGGTGGACGCTCTCGTCGGGGACGAAGATGTTGTCCACCGCGGCCTTGAGGTCCGAGGTCTTCTTGGCCAGCTCAGCGGCGTCCGAGGAGTCGTTGACGCCGGCGGCGCAGACAGGCCAGGCCAGGAGGGCTGCCAGCGCCAGGATCGTCATATCAATATTATAGACGCAGGAGAGGCTCTGTCCCTGCGTCTGAAGGCCCAGGTCGTCGTAGGCCTAAGGGCCTAGGTCTACGATGCTGCAGGCCAGGATGGGCTTGAGCCCCAGGGCTCGTGCTTTGGCCAGGAACTCGTCGCTCTCAGCTCCGGGGTTGACGAAGAGCTCCTTGGGCCCCTTGGCGGCGATGTCCTCGAGGATCTTGAGGCCCAGGGCAGGGGGCAGGTACAAGGAGACCCGGTCCAGCTTGACCGGGATGTCCTTCACGGACCTGTAGACCTTGAAGCCCTCGACCTCGCTCTCCGTGGGATGGACCGGATACACGTCATAGCCCGCTGCCGCATGGGCGCGCACGGACTTGTTCCCGTATTTGTGCCGGTCCTTGGATGCTCCGATGACCGCTACCGTGGGCTTGCTCATCTTAGGGCTCCTTGGACCCGCTCTTGTCGAGCAGTCCTGCCAATTCCCGTCCTGTGGAAGGCCGGACCCGGCTGGGCGAGAGCCTTCTCTCAGGGTCCACCACCAGACATCTCCCTGTCCGGCCCAGGTCTTCGAGCCTTTGGATGCCGGGATAGCCTGGGAGATTCTCGAGGTCGAGCAGGTCCTTGCGATGGCTCGGGATGAGCCGGTGCTCGGCCTCGGGCATGTAGTAGTAGCGCAGGGGGAGGTAGTAGTACGGGTGGAGGTGGATGACCGGAAGGCCGGGGCCGGAAAGCTTGGCTTGCAGGCTGAGCGCTCCCAGGCGCGGGTCGAAGGCCCGGTTCGAGGCGAGGTAGCCTCCCAGTCCCGTGATGAGGACCAGGGTCAAGGCGAGACGGGCCACGGCCCGGCTCAGGTCCGTGCCGGTCACCAGCACGGCCAGGAGCATGTAGACGAAGGGCGAGAGCCACACGAAGTAGCGGGGCTGGACCAGGGGGATGCCCGCCAGGGCGTGGACCAAGGGGAAGAGCGCAAGGCCCAAGACGATATGAGCCAGGCAGAAGACCCTGCCTTCGGTCCAGCGCGACAGGATGCCTTTGGCTGGGCCGGGATCCTTGGCCATGACCGCGCCGGCGAGCACGAGCGCTCCCAGCACGAGGCAGCCCAGGCCCTTGATCCACGGGATGAGGACCAGGCCGAGGAAGTTGAGGTCGCAAAGCATGGTGCCCAGGATGAAGGCCAACTGGGGCAGGTCGAGACGCTCGACCACCAGGGTCGCTCCCTCGCGCAAGCGCGCCTGGGCGGACAGGAAGCCAAGCCAGGGCAGGTACAGGACCGCGATCCCCGCAAAGCTCGCCAGGGTCAGGTGGATGGGACGCCGGCAGAGGAGCCTGCTGGCGGCGGTGTAGGCCCCTCCGGCCAGCACCAGGAAGAGCATGAAGTAGTGCGTGTACAGGCCCAGGCTCGCCAGCGCGACGTAGAGGAGCCAGAGCTTGAGGTCGTCTTTCTCGCGCAAGCGCCAGAGCACGCTGGTCTGGAGGATGGAGAGGAGGAGGAAGAGGCTGTAGAAGCGGCCATCCTGGCTGGCGTGGACCCAGTAGGACGAGAAGACCGCGATGAAGAGGCTCGACACCGCAGCCTCAGGGACCACTTCCTTGGCCAGCTTGAAGAATGCCCACAGGCAAGCCGAGCCGCAGGCCAAGGAGAAGAGCCTCATGCCCAGGAGCGGGTCAGCGAAGGCCTTCAGCCACGGCCGCATCAGAAGGAAGTGCAGGGGAGGGGAGGATTCCAAGCCTCTCATGAGGCCCCAGAGGTCTCCAGCCTGGCTGACCACCAGGGTCAGGGCCTCGTCGGACCACATGGACTGGCTCATCAGCCAGGCCGACCTCAGGCCCAGGCCTGCGAGGAGCAGGCCTGAGACCACGAGCTCAGGCCTCTTGAGCCAGGACTTCATGGCTGGCATTATAACTAATCGCTCTTCACCTCCCGGCCAAGATTGGTATCATGCGGCATGGACCGCGCCAAGCTGCTCCCGGGCCTGACGGTCGCGATCCCGGCCTACAACGAGGAGGCGAGCCTCGAGGCCGTGGTGCGGGCCTGCGTGGAGGCCGCGCCCGGCGTGGCCGAGGCCTGGGAGGTCCTGATCGTAGACGACGCGAGCACGGACGGCACCCCGGCGCTCGCGGACCGCTTGGCGGGCCTGCCTGGGGTGCGCGTCATCCACCACCCTGAGAACCGCGGTTTCGGGGGCAGCCAGCAGACCGCCTTCGAGTCCGCGGCCCAGCCCTTCATCGTGCTGGTCCCTGGTGACGGCCAGTTCCCGGCATCGGACATCCCGGTGCTCGTGGAAGGAAGGGGCTCGGCGGACATCGTGCTCGGCGTGCGCGTCCACCGCGAGGACCCGCTCCAGCGCAGGGTCCAGACCAGGGCCCTGTCTTTCGTGACGCGGCAGCTCCTGGGCCTTCGCTTCAGGGACGTCAACTGGGTCAAGCTCTACAGGACCGAGCTCGTGCGGGGCCTATGCATCGAGAGCCGGCGCATCGGCGTGGATTCCGAGGTCCTGCTCAAGACCAAGGCCCGGGGAGCGCGCTTTGCCGAGGTCGAGGTGTCCTACCTCCCCCGCTCGGCGGGGAAGGCCGCCAGCACGCACCTGCCCACGGTCTTGAGGACCGCTGGAGAGCTCTTCGGGCTCTGGCTCAAGCTCAAGACCGGCAAGCTCTGACCTAGGCCTGAAGGCCCAGAGGGGCCTGGGGCCAAGGTCCCTTCTCCCTCCGGTCCGGGAGCGCTATCCTATGGATGATGAAGCGCTCCCCAAGACGTTTCTCCCTGGCCTTGGCTGGTCTGGCTCTTTGCCTGGCCAACGCCAAGCCCGGTCTCGCCGGCGACGGTCTTGAGTCCTCCTTTGCCGAGCTTTCCGACGCGCTCAAGGCCGGGACCGCCTTGATCGGCGCCTCAGGAGTGCCTGCGGACGCTCCCCTTGCCGCCTCCCAGTCGGAGACCAAGGGCCAGTACCAGGAAGTCGCCAATGCCTTCATGGGCATGGGCGCCATGCCTGACCCGGCTGAGATGGTGGCGTGGGGCGGGGTCTGGAACCTGGAGCTGGCAGCCTCGGAGGCCGCCGTGGTCTACTCCTCCTCGGGCCTGGCCTGGAAGAAGGGCCTGAAAACCGGCCTCAAGTTCTCGCAGGAGCTCATCCGCAGCGAAGACCCCTATTCCAACGGCGCAGCCGTGTTCCGGGTCCAGGAGAGGGGGATCCGGGTGGCCTTGTTCGCCAGGCTCAACGGCGACCCTCCGGCTGTCGTGCTCGATCTGCAGAAGCCCTCCGAGTTCTCCACCACGTACGAGGCAGGGTTGGGGGGAAGGACCGTGAAGGCCTACTCCTGCCGCTCCAATGACGAGCGCCGCATCCTCTGCAAGGCGGAGGTCCGGGAGACCCTGGTGGTCCCGGTCTCGACCCGCACCCTGTACCTGGGCTTCAAGCGCGCCAAGCCCTGAATCAGCGGAAGAAAGCCCGGACCCGCTCGGCCACGGTCTCGACCTGCTCCTTGGTGATGCCCGGGAACATGGGCAAGGACAGGGTCTGGCGCGCCACCTTCTCGGCGACCGGGAAGTCGCCCGGCTGGCCGCCGAGGTCGAGGAAGCACTTCTGAAGGTGCAGGGCCTGGTTGTAGTGGAGGCCGGTCCCGATGCCCGCGGCCTTGAGGCTCGCCTGGAGCTCGTCGCGCCGTTCGGTCAGGACGCTGAACACGTGGTACACGGGCTCGGTGCCTTCCAGGGGGGAGTGCAGGCCGACCGGCACGGAGGCGAGGAGGGCGCGGTAGAGGGCCGCGGCTTCGCGGCGCTGGGCGTTCCAAGCGTCGAGCTTGGCGAGTTTGACCCCCAGGACCGCGGCCTGCAGGGTGTCGAGCCTGCTGTTGTAGCCCACGCTCTCGTGCACGTACTTGGCGGGCTGGCCGTAGTTGCGGAGCAGCCTCAGCCGGGCCGCGACCTCGTCGCTCGAGGTGGCGACCATGCCTCCGTCGCCCATGGCCCCGAGGTTCTTGGACGGGAAGAAGCTGAACGCCGCGGCGTCTCCCGATGAGCCGGCCCGCCTGCCCTTGTAGAGCGCGCCGTGGGCCTGGCAGGCGTCCTCGACCACGAAGAGGTTCCGCCGCGCCGCGATCTCGAGGATCTCGTCCATGGCCGCCGGGAAACCGTAGAGGTGCACCGGGAGGATGGCCCGGGTCCTCGGGGTGATGGCGGCTTCGATGCGGACCGGGTCGAGGCCGCAGTTCCTCTCCGAGACGTCCACGAAGACGGGCTTGGCCCCGGCGTAGCAGACCCCGAAGGCCGAGGCCGCGAAGGTCATGGCGGGGACGATGACCTCGTGGCCCTCGCCCACGCCGAGCGCGCGCAGGCTCAGGTGCAGGGCGTCCGAGCCCGTGGCCACGCCCACGCAGTGCTTGACGCCCAGGTAGGAGGCGAACTCGGCCTCGAACTTCTCGACATCGGAGCCCAGGACGAAGTCGCCCTTGTTCAGCACGGTCCCGATGGCCGCGACGAGGTAATGCCCGAGCTCCCGGTGCTTGAGGCCGAGGTCCACGAAGGGGACGCCCTTATCCTCCATCGCGCCTCACGATGCCCTTGCCCTTGGCCGCGTAGCGCGAGCCGCAGGTGCCGCACGCGGCCTTGCCCCTTGAGAGCTTCAAGGGCAGACCGCAGGCGCAGACCCAGCCCGCGGGCCTGGCCGGGACCCCGGCCACGATCGCGTAGGGGAGGACGTCCTTGGTCACGACCGCGCCCGCTCCGACCAGGCAGTAGGCGCCGAGCTCGACACCGGCCACGATGACGGCCCGGGCTCCGATGGAGGCCCCGGTCCGGACGCGGGTGTTGACGAGCCAGGTCTTGTCCTCCAGGCGGCGCGCCTTGGTCGCAGGCACGGAGCGCGAGCGGGGCCAGCGGTCGTTGGTGAAGACCGCGGCCGGGCCCACGAAGACCCCGTCCTCTAGGGTCACGCCCTCCCAGACCAGGACCCCGTTCTTGAGCACGCAGCCGTCGCCGACCACGGCGCCCGACTCGATGAAGGAGTGGCCGCAGATGTTGCAGTCCGCGCCCACGCGGGCGCCTTTCATGACCTGGGCGAAGGCCCAGACCCGGGTGCCCGGCCCGATCTCGCGCGTCTCGACCAGGGCTTTGGGATGGATGAAGGGCTTCATGAGAGCTCCACGGGCTCGCCGTCCTTGGCGAGGGATTCGTTGATGGCCTCGAGGACGGCTACGACCTCGGCAGAGAAGCCCGGGCCCGAGCGCGACGCCTTGCCGGTGCGCACGGCCTCGAGGAAGGCCTCGTTCTGGACCTTCAGGGGCTCCTGGGTGCGGACCTTGGGCAGGCGGACGTCCGCGTCCCACATGGAGACCCGCAGGAACTCGCCGTAGCTCGAGTACTCCGGGGTGACCTGGGCTCCGCGGTCGTAGACGGCCAGGGGGGAGTTGAGCTCGAGGTCGTCCCAGGAGACCATCTTCTTGGCGCCGACCACGGTGAGCTGGCGGACCTTCTTGGGGTTGAGCCACGAGGCCTGGATGTGGACGAGCCGGTCCTCGGGATAGGTCAGGGTGGCGAAGAGCACGTCGTGGATGCGGTCCTGCAGGAACACGCCGCCCGTGGCGCTGACCCGGCGCGGCTCGGCGTCCAGCAGCCAGTTGGCGATGGACACGTCGTGGGCCGCCAGGTCGTAGGCCACGTTGACGTCGCTCCTGATGGGGCCGAGGTTCGTCCTGGTGAAGGAGAGGTAGTGGATGCCGCCCAGCTCGCCGGAGTCGATGAGCTCCTTGAGCTTGACGATGCCGGCGTTGAAGAGGAAGACGTGCCCGGTCATGAGCACGCGCTTCTTCCTGCGCGCGAGCGCTCCCAGCTCGAGCGCCTCGGAGGAGGTCAGGCAGAGGGGCTTCTCGCAGAGGACGTGGAGGCCGTGTTCCAGGGCGACCCGGACCAGGCGGTAGTGCGTGGCCGAGGGGGTGGCGATGACCGCGGCGTCGGCCTTGACGGCCTTGAGCATCCGGGCGAAGTCGGTCCCGGTCCTCAACCCGGGGTGCAGGGCCTTGAGTCGCGAAAGCCTCGCGGGGTCGGAGTCCACGGCGGCCGCGACCTCGGCCCCGGGCAGGGTCTCGAACGCGCGCACGTGCAAGGGCCCCCAGTGTCCGCACCCCACGACGATGACGCGCGTCATGGGGCCATTCTATCATGTTTGCGGAATGCTATGATTGGGCGTCGCTCGCCCAGGAGGACCGACATGAAGCTCGTGGAATGCGTACCCAATTTCAGCGAGGGCCGCGACCGCGCGGTCATCGACGCGATCGCCGCCGCGGCCCGCTCCGTGCCCGGCGTGGCCCTGCTCGACGTGGACCCCGGGGCCGCCACCAACCGCACGGTCTACACCTTCGCAGGCGCGCCCGAGGACGTGCTCGAGGCCGCTTTTCAGGCCGTCAAGAAAGGCGTCGAGCTCATCGACATGAGGCGGCACAAGGGCGCCCACGCCCGGCAAGGGGCCTGCGACGTGGTCCCCTTCGTGCCCATCGCCGGGGTCGTCATGGAGGAGTGCGTGGAGCTCGCTCGCAGGCTGGGCGAGCGCCTGGGCAAGGAGCTCGACCTGCCCGTCTACCTCTACGCCGAGGCCGCGTCCCGGCCCGAGCGGCGGCGCCTGCCGGACGTGCGCGCGGGCGAGTACGAGGGCCTGGCGGAGAAGCTCAAGGCCCCGGAGTGGAAGCCGGACTTCGGCCCGGCCAAGTTCCATGCCAGGGCCGGGGCCACGGCCGTGGGCGCACGGAACTTCCTCGTCGCCTACAACGTCAACCTCAACACCGCCAGCGCCGGCCAAGCCAAGGAGATCGCCTTCGCCATCCGCGAGTCCGGCCGCTTGAAGCGGGACGCCTCGGGCAACAAGGTCCGGGGCGAGGACGGCAAGGACCTGCGCGAGCCCGGGCTCTTCCGGGGGGTGCAGGCCACGGGCTGGTACATCCCGGAGTACAAGCGGGCCCAGGTGACCATCAACATCCTCGACCTCTCCGCCGCTCCGCTCCACGCGGTCTACGACGCGTGCTGCGACCTGGCCTTGAAGCTCGGGCTGAGGGTCACGGGCTCCGAGGTCGTGGGCCTGGTCCCGGCCGGCGTGCTCCTGGACGCGGGCAGGCATTTCCTGCTCAAGCAGGGCTCCAGCCGCGGGGTCTCGGACGCCGAGGTCATGGAGACCGCCATCCAGTCCCTGGGCTTGAGAGACGTCTCCGCCTTCGACCCGGCGCAGAAGGTCATCGAGGAGCGCTTCCGGGGTCCGGCGCCCCTGGCCTCCAAGACCGTGGCGGATCTCCTGGCTGAGCTCGCGTCCCGCTCCCCTGCTCCCGGGGGAGGCTCGGTGGCCGCGCTCTCGGGCGCCCTCTCCGCCGGGCTCTCGGCCATGGTCTCGGGCCTGACCTTCGAGAAGAAGGGCTTCGAGGCGTTCAAAGACGAGATGGAGGCCATGGCGGTCAAGGCGCACGCCCTGCTGCGGGCCCAGCTCAAGGCCGTAGACGACGACACCGCCGCATTCAACAAGGTCATGGACGCCTTCGGCATGCCCAAGGCCGATCCCGAGGCTGCCGCGGCCCGCAGCCGCGCCGTCCAGGCCGCGACCAAGGCCGCGACCCTGGAGCCTCTCGGCGTGCTCGAGCGCTGCGTGCCCGCCCTCGACTGCGCCAGGCTCGCGGCGGACAAGGGCAATCCCAACTCCCTCTCGGACGCAGGCGTGGCCTCGCTCATGGCTCGCGCGGGAGCCTGGGGCGCGTACTACAACGTGCTCATCAACCTGGCCTCCATCAAGGACAAGGCCTGGCTGGCGGATGCCCTGGACAAGGCCAACGGCCTCATGCGCCAGGTCACGGCCAAGTCCGCGGCCATCGACGCGAGCGTGGCCAAGAGACTGCGGGCCGCCTTGCGCGAGCCCGCTGCCAAGGCCGGGAGCAGGCACCGCGCCCCGGCCGCCAGGCGCAGGACGGCCAAGCGCCAGGCAGCGGCTTCCGCCAGAGGGCGGACCCGCTAGCCGGGGGTCCGGGACAGGGTGGGGTCAGACGGGCAGGAGCCCAGGGACGAGCTGGTCTCGAGCGGCTCGTTCCGCATCGACCGCGCGGCTGCCGCAGGCAAGCTGCGCGAGCGCCAGCTCGCCGAGCCGCGGGAATTCCTGAGGTGCTGGGTGCGCGCCGCTGCCGCGTCAGGAGCCCAGCTCGTGAGCGTGCGGTCCTCGGATGAAGGCGTGGCCGTGCGCTTCGCCGGGACCCCCTTGCCTCCCGCGGTCCTGGCGGACCCTCTCGCGGGCCTGCTCAGCGAGGAGCTCGGGGAGCCGGCCTTGCAGGTCGCTTACGGCGCTCTGGCTGCCGAGAGGCTGAGGCCGTCCTCGATCAAGGCCGCGGTCGTCGACGGCAAGAACGTCTTGAGCGCGGCCTGGGATCCCAAGGGCCGCGGGACCGCGCAGGACGCGGTCGAGCGTCTCAGGCGCAGCTATGGCATGGCTTTCTTCGGCCTGGAGATCGACGGTCTTGCCGTGCCTGACCCGGCTGCGGCCGGGCCGCCTGTCTGGTCCGCCGGGGACCGCTTCAAAGGCATCGTGGCGCTCGAGGATCCCAGGGCCGGCTCCCGCGGCAGGGCCCGGTTCTACAAGGCGGGCGTGCTCATCGAGGAGAGGGTCGTGGACCTCGGAGGCGCCTACACCGCGTACGTGGCTGACGGCCGCTTCAACCTGGACCTCTCCCAGTCGCGCGTCATCGAGAGCAAGAGGCTGCGCAAGGCCATGGCCAGGCTGAGGAGCCTCAAGCGCAGGCTCAAGGGCAGGCCCTTGTCCTCCGACACCGTGCGTTCCGTGTGGCTGCGCCGCGCAGCCTGGGTGGCTGCCACGGCAGTCGCGACCAGCGGGCTCGGCTGGTTCGCCCTGCGCTTCATCCTCATCCCCTAGTGCTCCGACCGCTTCATCAGCGGGGTTTTGGGGCCAGGTCGATCTCCCCGGCCGCTTTTGGGCTGCGCCCGCGTCGCTCGTCGATCGCGGGGGCTCGCCCCGCTCCCTTCTCGCTCCTTGGCTCGCTCCAAAATCGACCGGCCAAAACCCCGCTGATGAAGCGGTCGGAGCGGTAGTGTCTGAATTTGGAAATAAACACCATCGCAGGTGCAACTGCTATAATCTAAGTTCCTAAGATTTCGCCGCGCACGGAGAACATTTATGGAAAATACGCCTGCGCCTCAGTTGCCACTTGAGGGAGAAAATAAGGTAGACATATTCAAGAAGATGGAAGTTCGCAAGGTTCTACATAATGGAGAATGGTGGTTTGTTGTAAATGACGTAATTGCCGCAGTAGCCCAAACCCCGGACCCGGCTGGATATTTGAAGAAGATGCGGGCCAGGGATGAGAGTTTCGGGGAAGGGTGGGGGCAACTTGTCACCCCCCTTCCTTTTAAAACAACAGGCGGGATTCAAAATGTAAATTGCGTAACAATTGAAGGAATTTTTCGCATATTGCAATCAGTACCAAGTCCTCGGGCAGAACCCTTTAAAAAGTGGCTTGCGAAGGTCGGATTTGAACGTCTACAAGAAATCCAGAACCCGGAACTCGCGATTAAGCGGGCCATCGCCCTTTACAGAGCCAAGGGTTATGACGACGAGTGGATCGATGCCCGGATCAGGAACAAGGCCAGCAGGGAATTGTTAACCTCCGAGTGGGACAAACGCGGGATGAAGGAATATATAGCGTATCTTACCGACGCAATATCGGTTGGAACATTCGGAATAAGAACCGCGGTACACAAAAAAATGAAGGGTCTTTCCGGACAAAGCCTAAGAGACAATATGACGCCCATAGAATTAACCCTTACTACTCTTGGGGAGCAGGCCACTAGGGAAATAACCAAAAGCACAAACCCTCAAAACCTACAGGAACACATGGGGGCCGCAAGCCAAGGGGGAAGAATTGCTGGCCACGCGAGAGTCAATATAGAACGTGCTACTGGGAAGCCAGTGGTTTCAAACCAGAATTATCTCACAGATCGCCAACGGGCCAACAATGCCCAGACTCATAAGGGTCTTAGTCAAATGCTCCAAAGCTTGTTGGAGTTTGAACCAAAGAAAAAGGACAACCAGCAGCCCTAATCCAACAGGCCTACAATGTCCGTGATGCTCCACACCTTGTTCGTCAGCCCCGACCGCATGGCCGGGGTAGACCTTAGAGACTGATGAATTCGGCAGAAGTTGTAGTGCATGAAGTGGAGCGCTACGGCGTGTTCAAGGTTGTCGATCTTTTTTGAGAAGGCATTGGTTAGCCGCGTAAAGCGCCTCATCCCCATCCGCATAGTGAGGTTCTGCCGCTCAACAAAGCTCGTAGAAATATTGTCGCGCTTTGGCTTGCCCTCTATTATTGTCAATGGTCTTTGAAATTTCACCCCTCATGGCCTCCGAATATTCACCCCTCTGAATTTGCCGTCTTGGCCGTAGCCGTTTGAAGCCGGTCTTCGTTCCCTACCCCTGAAGAAATGGCCTTGCTCAGGAGCCCTGCCCGCTTCTTCTCTTTGAGCCTGTAGCTCTCGCCCCGGATGTTCACCGTGATCGAATGGTGCAGGATCCGGTCCAGGATCGCCGTCGCAATGATTGGATCCCCGAAGATCTCGCCCCAGTCACCGAACCGCTGGTTCGAGGTCACGATCATCGAGCCCTTCTCGTAGCGTCTGCAGACGAGCTGGAAGAACAGGTTGGCACCATGGCGGTCCACGGGGATGTAGCCCAGTTCATCGACGATCAGCAGGTGCGGCTGGGCGAAGGTCTTGAGCTTCTCCTCCAGGCGATTCTCCTGGTGGGCCTTGGCCAACAGCGCGACCAGACTGGTCGCGGAGGCGAACAGGACTCGCTTGCCCTGCTGGATGGCCTTGATGCCCAGGGCCACCGCCAGATGCGTCTTGCCCACCCCAGGCGGTCCCAACAGCACCACGTTCTCGGCCGCGTCCAGGTAGCGCCCCGAAGCCAGCTCCCGCACCTGCCGGGCGTCCACGGATGGCTGGAACGAAAAGTCGAACGTCTCCAGGGTCTTGACGTAGGGCAGCCGCGCCAGGTTCATGCGCATGCGCACGTTCTTGTCGTTCTTGGCCGTGACCTCCTCGCCCAACAGCTCGTCCAGGAAGTCGGCGAAGGACAGCTCCTTCTTCGACGCCCGCTCCAGCACCGAGGCCAGCGTCTCGCGCGTGTGGTACATCTTCAGCCGGCCCAGGTGGCCTTCCAGCCGCTCGATCTGCGGGTTCATCGCGCACCTCCCGTGGCCAGGGCCACCTGCTCATAGATCGCCAGGGACCTGATTTCCACGTCAGGCCATGGAACGATGGTCGCCGGGGGCTCCGGCGCCTTGGCCCGGCGCTTGAAGAGGTCCGCGTAATGCGCCTTCTCGGTCGCCACCTGGAAGCGCCCTTCCCGCAACGCGTGGGTCGCGATCAACTCGCCCCCAAGGAACACCCTCAGCTCCTGGGGACCCGCCACCAGGTCCACCGTCTTGCCCACGTGTCGCGCGGGCACCGAATAGCGGTTGGTCCGGTAGTTGACCAGGCAGTCCTTGGCCACCGTGCGCCGGATCGCGTCCACCAGGACGTAGGGCTGGTGGCCGCGGACCTCGACCAGGTGCTCCTCGGCGAAGTCCTCCGCCGGGATCCGATGCGTCGTCCCGTGCACCCGTAGGTCGGCCACCTCCACGCACCAGCGCACGAGCTCCCGGTTGAGGTGCTCCATCGACTCGAAGGCCTTTCCAGGCAGGAAGTTCCGCTTGACGTACTTGACCCCTGACTCGACCTTGCCCTTGGTTTGGGCCCGGTAGGGCTGACAGAGCTTGGTCGAATAGCCCCAGTATCGCGCGAAGTCCTCGAAGACCGGGTTGTAGACGGCCCGGCCCTCTTCTCGCCGCAGGCAGATGGTCTTGGGGTTGTCGTAGAGCACTTCCTGCGTGCGCCCTCCGAAGTGCTCGAAGGCCGCCTCGTGGCAGGCCAGCAGCGTCTTAACCTGCTGGTCCTCCGTCGCCATGGAGAAGATCCGCCGGCTGTAGCCCAGCACCATCACGAAGAACTGCACACGCCGGGCCACGCCGCCAAGCATCACCGCCGCCGTCCCCCAATCCACCTGCGCCTGCTTGCCAGGCGCGGTTTCGAACCGCACGGTGGCTTCCTCCAGGCGGTCGCGCTCCTCCCGGTGGGGCCTCACGAAGCGCTTGACCACCTCGTAGCTGCCCGTGAAGCCTAGCTCCCGAAGCTCCTGCAGCAGGATCTTGGCGTTGTAGAGCACCTGCGGCATCCGGGCCAGCAGATGCGTCCGATAGGTCTCGAGTACGCTTGGCCTAGCCTGCCGCTGATACGGCTTCCATGCTCCCTTGGCCAGGTGGCGCCTCACCGTCTGCACGTGAAGGCCCAACATCCTCGCGATCGTCTTCTTGCCGTGGCCTTGCGCCCTCAGCGTCTGTATCGCGCCCGATTGGTCCTGCGTTATCATTTGCTCCCCCGATGCGACCGTAGGAAGCAATTCTACCGCTACATTCTCCATTGCCCTACCCCCTGTAGGGGGGTGCTTTTTCAGAGACCACAAGGGGTGATTCTACACAGACCGCTGACAATTATCTCCTCCCGAGTGCCAATGCATTCCCCGGGGCTGTATTTGCCCTGTGGCCCGGGCCCCTCGCCGTAAATCTTCACAAGCTGGCTGAAATCAATGTTGCCCCGAAATGCCTTCTCAACGGCTCGAACGTAAGCCTTGTGGCCGTCAGTGGTAAGCTGAACGCGATTGGCCAGGCGGGGCGCAAGACCCTTTATAAAGGCCGTGGCGTCAGCCGCGTTGCGCAAGCCGATGTGCCAATGGGGAACGAGTTTGGTTTCTGCGTCGATGGCTACCCAGGTCCACACATCACCGATCCCGACGACTCCATGAAACCCACTCGGGATGTTCTTAGCCTTGGCGTAGCAGAAGGACCAAATCTCGTCGCATTGGATGACCTTGCAGCCGAGGTCAACGAACGTCTTGTCCTGGTACTCCTTGCAAGCCTTCCCGGCCCGGACCAGGAGACTCATAACAGTGTTCTTGTCCACGCCGGTCATGCGGGCCGTTGCGCGGATCGAATTTCCCTCGACGAGTGACGCGATAACGGCCACCTGCTTTTCAGTCGTCAGCTTGTTCATAATCATATTCTACTTGACCGCTCATGTATTGTCAAGACCCAATATCATACTTGAGCGCTCAGGTCTTGCACAGTCGCGATTCATCTGCTATAATCAAAAAAAGACACCCGCCGCAGCAAGCTACAGCGGGCGTCTTACTTCGACGGTGCTTTCGTTTAGGGCCGCCTAGCTAGAATTTCCTGATCAGGGATTTGGTTCTAGCTAGGCGCTTTCCTTTTGGGCGGCTACCTAACTAGCCTTGATGATATTATCTGCATCGATAACCTCCCAATTCACTTGTTCAGCAAAGCAGTCCTGACGACTGCCAGGAATGTCTCAACGTCCGAAGACTCATATCCAGATGCCGGGACTCCTATTGACCAAAGAACCAACCCGGAAGAGGTGCCGACCGGAATGGGGACCTGTTTGAGGCCCGGGATATTGCTTTCTCCACCATGCACCACTTCTCCTGTTGCCGGATTGGACGGGTTCCGATGGGGGTGTCTTTCAGCAGTGGCCTTCCTGTTTGATCCGGCTTTCTTTGGCCTGCGTACACCAGATTTATTTAGGATAAGAGATGAAATCGACAGACCACATTCTTTGGCAGCCGCCGTAAAAAACCGGATACACCTATTCTTGACTCCATCGGCAGGGTCATAGCCGAAGTCTCTTTTTAAAGTAATGGGCGTGCCTCCAGCCAGCGCCCTGACTGCTCCTGGATATTTCTTTTCAAGAATTGTTCTTAGCGTCTTCTTCTGGATTTCCTCTGAGCCCGCCACCAAGCCTTTTAGGTCTTCCGTGGGTCTTCCGTCTGGATGTACCAAGCCCAGGAAACTCAGGGCAGGCATCAAGTGGGACCGGCTACTCCCCGACATGGTAGGGAAGACGCTTGCGTCAATATGCGTGGGGAGAGGACTCAGATCTCGCAGGGTGGCCAGCGCATTGGAAAAAGTCGAATAGGACACATATGCGGGCGTTACCTGCTTCGATTCGCTGTGAGTTTCCATAATCACCTCTGGCCCATAGGGCCACAGGACTATTATGGACTATTATTTTGGTAAAGTCAAGGACTATTTGATTTGATCCTTGTTAGTCCTAATGCCCAACGCGGCACGATACTTCTTCCAGCGTTCCTTAATGGCGGCTTTAGCAATATCCTTTCTACGCCTAGCGCTTAGTTTCTCGGCCCTCGCCGGACCACCCCTGAGCCCGCCAAGACGCCCAAGCATCTTGGCGGCTTCGGATCGTAGGCGGGCTTCATCTTCTTCCGGAGTGAGCTTCGGCGGCGGGTTGGCTGCGCGGTCTGCTATAAAATGGGCTATCTGGTTTATGTCCTTTGGGGACTTCTTTGTCATGCCCATAGTCTAGCACGCCCGGGGAGAAATTACAAGACCGCTCAAGTAGCAAATTCAGACACTACCGTCGGAGCACTAGGCCCATTGGCTCGGTCCCATGGCCCATTCGGCCCTGACGCCGCGTCCACTTGAACGTTATCCTTATTAGCATGAAGCGTTGGCTGGCCTCTGCTGCCAGGAGTTCGTTCGCCGGCATCATCCTTTTCTCGGTCTTGGGCCATGCTTCGGCTGCCGTGCTCCGTTCCCAGGCAGGGCTTCCGGCGAACAGCTCCTCTTTGAGGACCGGCGTTCCCGTGGTCCCGGTCTTCTCAACGCAGTTCCAGGTCTCCGGACCGGCCCTGTCTCCGGGCATCTCAGGGCTTTCTCTGGGTGCGGCGGCCCCTGATATCAAGGTCGAGCCCCAAGCTGCCCCAGAGCCTGTTGCCGAGGCGCCATCCGCTCTTGGGAGCTTGAAGACCGGGGTCGCTGAGCTCGCCCAAGCCCGGGATGAGGCTGGCGCCAAGTCTGTCATCGACAAGGTCTACGAGGGAGCCTCCGCTTCCTCCGACGAACATGACGCGGTCTCCGTCACTGAGGGCCCGAGCTTCTCCGGAACGCTCGCGACCCTGGCCCCAAGCCGCACCCAAGGGGCTTCAGGCAAGTCCCTGGCGGAGCTCGAAGCTTCAAGTCATGACCGGTCCCTCCCCTTTGCCGAGCGCGCGAGCGCCGTCCAAGCCATCGCGGGGCTCAAGACCGACGAGGCCAAGGCCGTGCTCCGGGCCTTCGGCAGGGCCGATCCCGAGGCAGGCGCCGTGGACTACGAGGTCAGCCGCAAGGCTCTCCAGGCCCTGGCTGGGTTGGGCGAGGTCACGAGCCTTCCTCCGGTCTCAGCCAGGCACGCGGCTGAGATACTCAAATCCCTCTCCAAGGACAAGCCCGCGGCCGCGGTCTTCGACTACGACGACACCCTCGAGCGCAACCAGCGCCAAGCCTCGGCCAGGACCGCGGCGGCGCTCAAGGCCGTGTCCGACGCCGGAGTCCGGACCATGATCTTGACCGCGCGCTCCGACCGGCCCGACGACATCGTCGGCAAGACCGTGCTCGAGTCCTTGAGCACGCTCTCACCCGAGCAGAAGGCCGGGCTGGTGCTGGGGGCCAGCCGCGGAGCCCGCGTGCTCGTGTTCGACCGCAAGGGCTCGGCCCGGCTCGTGAGCGTCGAGCCCACCTGGACCGAGGCTGAGCGTCGGGGCATCGCCGAGGCGGGACGGATCGTCAAGGCCCGCTACGGCGAAGCCCTGGTCGAGCGGGTGGGCGAGCTCACGGACTACTCCTTCTCCCTATTCCTGCCCGTGGGCACGAGCCCTGAGGAGGTCGGCGCCGCCGCGGCCCTGCTCGAGATGGAGCTCTCCAAGCGCGGCATCAAGCCCGCCGCTGTCTCGGGCCGCGTGGCCCGCAACCCCAGCAGGCCGTCCTTCGTCGTGGTCAGCAAGTACGACAAGTCCCTGGGCATCGGCCTGCTGATGGGGAGCCTCGACCACTGGACGCGCTTGAGGAAGATCGTCCGGAGGCTGCCCAAAGCCCTATGGGGCCTGGCCGTGAGGCTCTCGGAGCGCGTGTCCTCCGCCCCGGTCCCCGGAGACAGGATCTTGATGGTCGGCGACCACTTCTTCGGCTCCCGCGTGGAGGACCTCAACATGACCAAGGCCGCGCCCGGGGGCCTCTCCCTGGCCGTGGGCGGGACCGCGGACCCCAGGGTCGAGCGCGTCTTCGTCTGGCCCAGCCATGGACACGCGGCAACCCAGGAGATCATGGGGGCGCTCGCTTCGAGCAGTCCGGCTGACTAGTTGGCGGCCCGGATGTGGAGGATGTCGCCTTCCTCCACCACGTAGTCCTTGCCCTTCAAGCCCGCCTTGCCCGCCTTGGACACCGCGTCCTCGCTGCCGAGCGCGATGAGGTCGCCGTATTTCATGACCTCGGCGCGGATGAAGCCCTTCTCGAGGTCCGTGTGGATGGCGCGCGCGGCCTGGGGCGCGGTGGAGCCCTTGCGCACGGTCCAGGCCCGCACCTCGTCCTTGCCCGTGGTGAAGAAAGACATCAGGCCCATGGCGTCGTAGAGCACCCGGGTCAGCCGCGCCACGGCCGGCTCCTTGATGCCCATGCCCTCGAGGAACTCCTTCCTCTCGGCCGGGTCCGTCATGGCCGCGATCTCGCCTTCCAGCTTGAGGTCGCAGGCCACGGCCTTGATGCGGCCGCCGTAGAAGGCGGCCAGGCCCTTCTCCACGGCGGAGACGTCCGAGCCGTGAGCCGCGTTGACGACCGCGACCAGGGGCTTGTCCGTGAGGAACTGGTAGTGGGAGATGAGGCGCCGCTCCGAGTCGACCAGGCCCGCGCCGGCCACGCCGCCGCCGGTCTCCACGACCTTCGCCAGCCGACCGATGAGCTCGAGCTCCTTCTCCTTCTCCGCGCTCCTGCTGCGCTTGAGCTCGTCCGAGAGCTTCTCCTTGCGCTTCTCCAGGAGGAGGAGGTCCGCGAAGAGCAGCTCCGAGATGAAGAGCTGGGCGTCCCGCAAGGGGTCCACCGAGCCCATGGGGTGGAAGACCGTCTCGTCGGGGAAGGAGCGGATGACCAAGGCCAGCCCGTCGAGCAGGCGCACGTCGTTGAGCCAGGGAGCCTTGCCCTCGGTCTTCTCCACGTCCGGCAGGAGGAGCAGGTCCGTCTGCGCGTAGATGGTCTTCTCAGGGGAGTAGAGCTTGCTCAGCTCGTCGACCCTGGAATCGCGGACCTTGAACACCCCGGGCAGTCCCGAGGCAGGGGCGGAGGAGGAGGGCGTCGTCCCGGTGAGGAGCGCAAAGAGCGTCTTCTTTCCTGCGGCCTGCAGGCCCAGCATTCCGATTTTCATAGGAGGTGTGAGATTGTAGCAAGCTTGCGGCCGGCAAAGCCGGAGCTCTATTGGCACGGCCCCTAGGGCCTGGTATACTCTAGTTCGATTCCGGCCCGACAACGTTCCCTATGAGAATGTGTTTTCCCTTGCGTCCAGCAGTGCTAGGCTGCCAGAATTCATCCGCATATTTCTTGTCAACCTGACATCCAGGACGAATGGCACCAGAATATTCTCGCCGCACCACTTTCGACAAGATCGCCGCGGATTATGACCAAGTCCGTCCTGGCTATCCGGCAGAATCGGTGGAGGACGTCATATCCATGGCTGCCCTGCCGGAGACCGGCCGAATACTGGAGATCGGTTGTGGTACAGGACAAGCCACGATTGCCTTTGCTCGACGGGGTTTCTCCATGACATGCCTTGATGTCGGGCAAGAACTCGCCGCCCGTGCGGCCCGAAATTGCCGTAAATACCCGAATGTGCAAGTCTTGTGCAAGTCGTTTGAAGATTGGAGGCCCGCGGGGAAAACGTTTGACCTCGTCATGTCAGCATCGGCCTTTCATTGGGTTCCCCCCGAGATCGGCTATCCGAAAGCGGCAAGGGTGCTCGGGAAGGTGGGGAGCGTGGCGTTGTTGTCGAATCTGCATCCGCTTCCATACACGGGGTTCTTCCACGAAGTGCAAACGGTGTATCGGAAATTCGTTCCAGAATGGCGGGATACGATCGAAGGGCCGACTCCCGAGGAAGCCATTCCTTTGACACAAGCCCATATAGCCGAAACCGGTCTATTTGGGCCCGCCTCCATTCGAGTCTATGCCTGGGCGAGACTCTTCTGTCGAGATGACTATCTGAGATTGCTTAATACATATTCGGACCATCGCGCCCTCGCCGATGAACAGAGGACGCGACTCTTCGCCGCAATCGGCGACTTGATAGACAGTCAATATGGCGGGGAAGTGACCCGGCCCTATCTGACTGTCTTGCATATTGCCAGGAAGAAGGAGATCTGACATGCGCTGGAGCGGAACGCGCCAAACAACGCGCGCTCGCGGGGCCGCAAGGAGACAACCTCGTCCCGGATTGACGGAGGTCGAGATACGTCGGTAGGCGGTTCTTCCGCGGAAGCGCGGCATACCAAAGGATGAAGATCGCGGTCACCGGAGCATTCGGATACTCGGGCCGATACATCGCCAAGCGCCTGCTTGACGCGGGACACGGCGTGATCACGCCGACCAATTCCCTGCGGAGGGAGAATCCCTTCGGGGGCAGGGTCCAGGCCTTCCCATTCGATTTCGACCAGCCCGACCGTCTCAGGGCTTCCCTGGCAGGGGTCGACGGCCTGATCAACACGTACTGGGTGCGGTTCGACCACAGGCTCTTCACTCACCGAGCCGCGGTCGAGAACACGAAGGTCCTGTTCAAGGCGGCCAAGGAAGCGGGTGTCCGCCGCATCGTGCATGTCAGCATCACGAACCCGGATATCGACTCCGCTCTGCCGTACTTCCGGGGCAAGGCGGAGCTCGAAGCCGAGCTTGCCTCCCTGGGCTTGTCCTACTGCGTCCTGCGTCCGACGGTGCTCTTCGGAAAAGAGGACGTCCTCGTCAACAACATGGCATGGGCGCTCCGGCGATTCCCGGTCTTCGGGGTATTCGGTTCGGGAGACTACAGGCTGCAGCCGATCCATGTCGATGACCTGGCTTCCGCGGCGGTGGAGAAGGTCCTCGGCAGCGGTTCGGAGATCGTCAATGCCATCGGTCCCGAGACGTTCACCTATCGCGGACTCGTAGAAACGGTCAGGAACGCCTTGGGGTTGAAGCGCCTGGTCATCGGAGTCCCGCCTGTCCTCGGCTACTGGGCGTGCGCGCTCGTGGGCATGCTGGTCGACGACGTGGTGGTGACCCAAGAGGAGATCCAGGGCCTGATGGAGGGCCGGCTGTATGTGGATGCTCCAGCGCTGGGCAAGACCAAGCTGAGCGAGTGGATCGTCCAGCATCGGGACACGCTCGGGCTCAGGTATACGAGCGAGCTGGCCCGGCGCACGGACCGCGTGTCGTCGTATCGGTCGAACTAGGCTGAGGCGCGCTCAGGGCTGGTCTCGTCCATGGCCAGGCCTGCGGCCAGGGCCTGCCTCGAGATTCTCCTGCCGGGACTTGAGCCAGGCCCGCACGCAGATGTAGACCGCGGCGGTCATGAAGAGGGAGACGAAGACGAGCACCCAGGCAGGGATGGCCTTGGCGTTGTTCTGGAAGCTCATGAGCACGATGCCCAGGGTCCCGGCCACGCCTTTCCAGCCCATGGTCAGTGCCTGAAGTGCCTCATGCCGGTCAGGACCATGGCCAGGCCCTTCTCGTCGGCCGCGGCGATGACCTCGGCGTCCTTGACCGAGCCGCCGGGCTGGATGACGGCGGTCGCGCCGAGCTTGGCCGCCTCGTCCACCCCGTCGCGGAACGGGAAGAAGCCGTCCGAGGCCAGGACGAGGACCTTGGGCTTCGGGTTGTCCTTGAGGTAGGCCTGGAACTTCATGCCCGCGACCTTGACGCTGTCCACGCGCGAGGTCAGGCCCCCGCCGATGCCCACGGTGGCGTCCAAGGAGGCCAGGACGATGGCGTTGGACTTGACGTGCTTGCACGCCATCCAGGCGAAGCGCAGGGCCTCTTCCTCCTCCTTGGACGGGCGGCGCTTGGTCACGGCCTTGAGCGCGCTTGCGAAGGTCATGTGGTCCGGCTCCGCTGCCAGGACCTCGGCGCCGATGGAGCGCAGGACCGGCGCGTGGGAAGGAGGGTCCTGCCTGAGGATGAGCCTGAGGTTCGGCTTCTTGCGCAGGATGGCCAGGGCTTCCTCGT
Organism: Elusimicrobiota bacterium; assembly: GCA_016218545.1. Taxonomy (GTDB): domain Bacteria; phylum Elusimicrobiota; class Elusimicrobia; order UBA1565; family UBA9628; genus JACQWX01. Next base: position 63,202 of record JACRDQ010000036.1, on the reverse strand, counting down.
CGAATCCCGGGGCGATGACCACTTCGAGGAAGCGGCCGGCGAGGCTGGCCGCGGCCTCGGCCGGCAGAGGCCGGTTCAAGGCCAGGATCCCGCCGAAGGCCGAGAGAGGGTCGCATGCCCAGGCCTTGGCCAGGGCGTCGGCCGGGACCTTGGCCACGGCGGCGCCGCAGGGAGAGAGGTGCTTGACCACGACCGCCGCCGGCTCCTCGAACTCGGAGACGGCTTCCCAGGCGGCGCTGGCGTCGAGGAGGTTGTTGTAGGAGAGCTCCTTGCCGTGGAGCTGGCGCCACTTGGGCGCCGGGTCGCGGCTGTAGAGCGCGGCTTTCTGGTGGGGGTTCTCCCCGTAGCGGAGGTCCTGGGCCTTGTTGAGCGTGATGGTGAGGGTGTCCGGGAAGGCCTGGGGAGCCGGGGCCGGGGCTTGAGGCTCGGCCTGGGGCAGGGACGCTCCCGAGGGCGAGGCGGCCACGGGCTCTAGGGTCCGCTGCCAGGCCTTGGAGATCATGGCGTCGTATTCCGAGGTGTGGCGGAAGGCGGCCAGGGCGAGCCTCCGCCGCGTCTCCGGGCTCAGCTGGCCCTGCCCGGTCTCCATCTCGCCGATCACCGCGGAGTAGTCGGTGGGGGAGACCAGCACGGCCACGTGCTCGAAGTTCTTGGCCGCGGCCCTGATGAGGGCCACGCCTCCGATGTCGATCTGCTCGACGGCCTCCAGCGCCCAGGGAGAGGGGAGCCGGGCCACGGTCTGGGCGAAGGGGTAGAGGTTGACGGCCACGAGGTCGATGGGCTCGATGCCCATGAGCTCGGCCTCCCGCGCCTGCTCGGGGTCCTGGCGCCGGAAGAGGATGCCGCCGTGCACGCTGGGGTGGAGGGTCTTCACGCGGCCGGAGAGGATCTCGGGGAAGCCCGTCAGGGTGTCGATGGGCCGGGTCAGCACGCCCGACTCCTGCAGGAGCTTGGCCGTGCCCGAGGTGGAGACGATCTCGACGCCCATGTCCTCGAGGGCCTTGGCGAACTCGACGAGGCCCCTCTTGTCCGCGGCCGAGAGCAGGGCCCGTCGCACGCGCGGGGTGCGTTCGCTTGCGGACGGCAGGATCTTCGCGCCCGAGTCGTCCGTCTGCACGCGGTTGTCGCAGTAGAGGGCCACGGCCTTGGGGTAGATCCAGTGCTCCTGGGTCCGGATGCGGGCCGAGAGGGTCTCGGGAGTGTCGGAGGAGAGGACCTGCACCGCGGCCTGGCACACGGTCCAGCCGTGGTCGTAGAGCTCGTCGACGAAGTGCACGGTGCAGCCGCTGACCTTGGCGCCGGAGCGCAGCACGGCCTCGTGCACTCGGCGGCCGTACATGCCCTTGCCGCCGAACGCGGGCAGGAGGGCGGGGTGGATGTTGAGGATGCGCCAGCGGAAATCCTTGAGCAGGGGCTCCTTGAGCTGGTGGATGAAGCCGGCCAGGCAGATGAGGTCCACCCCGCGGCTCTTGCACTCGGAGGCCAGGCGCGCGCTGTACTCCTCAGGGGTCGCGAAGTCCTTGGGCCCGGCCACGAGGGTCTCGATGCCCGCGCGCTTGGCCCGGCTCACGGCCCCGGCCTCGGCCGCGCTCGAGACCACGAGCACGATCTTGCCGTGGATGCGGCGCGCCTGCGCCGCGTCGATGAGGGCCTGGAGGTTCATGCCCTCTCCGGAGGCGAAGACCGCGATATTTTTCACTCGATCCTCACCTCTCTCTTGCCCGCCGTGATCTCGCCGATGAGCTTGAGCTCCGGCACCAGGGAGCGCGCGGTGTCCAGGGCGTTGGGCCGGATCACCACGATCATGCCGATGCCCATGTTGAAGGTGCGCCACATCTCGGGCTCCGGGACCCGGCCCTCCTTCTGGATGTCGCGCATGAGCTGGGGGACCTTCCAGGCGTGGGACTGGATCACGGCCCTGGCCTTGGCCGGCAGGATCCTGGGGAGGTTCTCCACGATCCCGCCTCCGGTGATGTGCGCCATGCCCAGGATGATCTGCCCCTCGCGGCGCAGTCCTTCCTGGAGCCTGGCGATCTCGGGCACGTAGATCCGGGTGGGGGTCAGGAGCTCCCGTCCGCGGCGGCGCAGCGCCGCGTCGGAGAAGACCTTGCGCACCAGGGAATAGCCGTTGGAGTGCAGGCCCGAGGACGGCAGGCCCAGGAGCAGGTCTCCCGTGAAGATCTTCGAGCCGTCCACGACCTGCGAGCGCTCCACGACGCCCACGGAGAAGCCCGCGAGGTCGTACTCGCCCTTGGGGTAGAAGCCGGGCATCTCCGCGGTCTCTCCCCCGAGCAGGGCCGAGCGGCCCTGCCGGCAGCCCTCGAGGATGCCGTCCATGAGGCGCTGGGAGCGCCTGAGGTCGAGCTTGCCCGTGGCGTAGTAGTCGAGGAAGAGCAGGGGCTTGGCCCCGCAGGTGATGAGGTCGTTGACGCACATCGCGACCAGGTCGATGCCCACGGTCTCGTGGCGGTCGAGGAGGAAGGCGATCTTGAGCTTGGTGCCCACCCCGTCCGTGCACGCGACCAGGGAGTGCTCCCCTCGGCCGTCGAGCTTGAGGGGGAAGAGCCCGGCGAAGCCGCCGATGCCCTTGGTCCGGGACGCGATGTAGTCCACGAGCTTGTCGGCCTTGACCGTGTCCACGCCGGCCTGGCGATAGGTCGTCTCGCTCCTGAGGCCGCGGCGGCGTCGCGCTGGGCTGGAGGTCATGAGGCCCTACCTCTTCCTCGCCTCGTCCGCCATCTTCCTGAACTCCCTGCTCCCGGGCTTGACCAGGGGGATGCCCTTGCGGCACAGGGCGCAGTCTCCCGGCTGATAGGCCACGAGCGGCAGGCGCAGGAGGGTCTTCAAGGGGACGCCGAACTCGGGGTCCTTGAGGCTGCGCACCGCGACCGAGAGGACCGCCAGGGGCTTGGCTCCCCACGAGCGGGCCAGGGTGACGATCTCCTTGGCGGAGCGGCCGGTGGTGATGACGTCCTCGACCACGACCACCTTCTCTCCCGGCAGGAGCCGGAAGCCGCGGCGCAGGGTGAGGCTCCCGTCCACCCGCTCGGCGAAGAAGGCCTTCTTCGCCTTGAGGGCCCGGGCGACCTCCTGGCCGATGACGATGCCGCCCACGGCCGGGGAGACCACGGCATCGGGGACCTCGTCCTGGACGCTGGCCAGGGCCTTGCCCATGTCCTCGGCCAGCTGGGGGTCGGCCAGGAGCAGGGCCGCCTGGAGGTACTTGTCGCTGTGGAGCCCTGAGGAGAGCAGGAAGTGCCCTTCGAGGAGCGCGCCCGCCGAGATGAGGTGGCGCCGGACGTCGGGCGTGCGGGGCGAGGCAGGGGCTTCCTTGGCCTTGGCCGGCTTGGCGGCCTTGGCGGTCTTTGCGGAGCGGGATGCTGAGCTGCGGGTGGTCATGTTGCCTCCAGGGCGCTGGGTGAAGCGTCCACCATCTCGCGCAGGATATCGTGCGCCGCCTTCAGGGGGTCGGGCGCCATGGTGATGGGCCGGCCGATGACGATGCGGTCGATGCCGAGTCTGGCGGCGTCGCCCGGGGTCATGATCCGGCGCTGGTCGTTCCGGACGACCCCGGCGGGCCGGATGCCGGGGACGATGAAGCGCAGGTCGAGGTGCGGAAGGCTCTTGCGCAGGGGCGCGACTTCCTGGCCCGAGCAGATGATGCCGTCGATGCCGTGCACCCAGCCCAGCTTGGCCAGGTTCTTGACCATGGACGGCACCTGGGCGCCGCGGTTGAAGACCTTGATGTCCTTGTTCTGGAGGCTGGTGAGCACGGTCACGCCCCAGAGCTTGGGCCTGGGCGCGACCTCGGCCGCGGCGGCGATCATGTCCGCGCCTCCCCACAGGTGCAGGGACACGGCCTCCACGCCCAGGCGCTGGGACTCGTGGACCGCGTGGGCCACGGTCTGGGGGATGTCGAGGAACTTGAGGTCCAGGAAGACCTTGCCTCCATAGTGGTGCACGAGGTCCACGGCCCGCTTGCCGTGCGCGGTGAAGAGCCTCAGCCCGACCTTGTAATGGGTGATGGTCCCCTTGAGGCGCTTGAGAAGCTCCTCCTCCTTGAGGATCGTGTCCACGTCCAAGGCGACGATGACCTGTGTCACTAGGCTCCTTTCCCGACCACTTCTCTTACGGTCTTGAAACCGTCCTTCCTCATGCACTCCGCGAGCTCGGCCTGGATGCGGCGGACCGCCGCCGGGCCGCGGTAGACGAGGCCCGTGTAGACCTGCACCAGGCTCGCGCCCGCCTTCATTTTCGCATATGCGTCGGCTCCTGTGAAGATGCCTCCCACCCCGATGATGGGAAGCCTGCCTCCGGTGAGCCCGTAGACCTTGGCGATCAGGCGCGTGGAGCGCTGCGCCAGGGGCTTGCCGCTCAGGCCGCCCTTCACGTCGGCGAAGGCGGCCGGCACGCCGTCCCTGGAGAGGGTCGTGTTCGACACGATGATGCCTGAGGCCAGGCTCGCGATGAGGGGAAGGAGGTCCTTGAGGTTCTCCTCGGATTGGTCGGGGTCGACCTTGACCAGCAGGGGCTTGGCCGCCCGGTTGGCCTCCTTCAGGGCCGAGAGGATCCGCTCGAGCCTGAGCTTGTCCTGCAGGGCCCTCAGGCCCGGCGTGTTCGGGGAGCTGACATTGAGGGCCGCGTAGTCCGCGAAGGGCTCGAGCATGGAGAAGGTCTCGGCGTACTCCTGCGGAGCCCGGTCCGGAGCGCAGTCCTTGTTGAGGCCGAGGTTGATGCCCAGGGGCACGGCAGCCTTGCCGAGCTCCTTGAGGGACGCCGCGGCCGCGGAGGCTCCGCAGCCGTTGAAGCCCATGCGGTTGATGATGGCCCCCGATTCCGCGATCCGGAAGAGCCGCGGCTTGGCGTTGCCGGGCTGGGGACGCAGGGTGACGGACCCGAGCTCGAGGAACCCGAACCCCAGGCAGGGGAGGATGCCGGCCAGGCAGCAGTCCTTGTCGAACCCGGCTGCCAGGCCCACCGGGTTGTCGAATCGAAGGCCCAGGACCTCGGTCTCAAGGCCCGGGACCGCGGGTCCCGCGGTCCAGGACACCAGGCTCCGGCCCAGGGGCATGGCCTGCAGGACCTTCAGCAGGCGCACGCCGGCCTCGTGCGCGGTCTCCGGGTCGCTCTTGAACAGGGCGGGCCTCAGGAGCGGCTCATAGAGCATGGACGAGCCTCCCGGCCACGATGGTGGCGCGGACCCTGCCCTTGAGCCGCATGCCCATGAAGGGCGTGTTGGAGGACTTGGAGGCGAACGGCGGCTTGACGGTCCAGGAGAGCCTTGGGTCGATGACCGCGACATCCGCGTCCATGCCGACCGCGAGGCTTCCCCTGGACTTGAGTCCCAGGATGCGGGCCGGAGCCGCGCTCATGCGGTCCACCAGGGCCGAGGGCGTCAGCCCTTTGCCCAGCAAGACCGTCATGGCCAAGCCGACCGAGGTCTCCAGGCCGATGATGCCGAAGGGCGCCGCCTCGAAGCCCAGGGCCTTGGCTGCTCTCGGATGCGGGGCATGGTCCGAGGCGATGGCGTCGATGGTGCCGTCCGCCAGGCCATCGCGGACCGCGTCGCGGTCCGAGGCCGAGCGTAGGGGCGGGTTCATCTTGTAGTCCGGGTCGCGGCCCGGGATGTCCTGATCGCAGAGGGTCCAGTGGTGCGGGGCAGCCTCGCCCGTGACCGGCGTTCCCCGGGCCTTGGCCAGGCGGAGGCTGGTCACGGTCCCGGCGGCGCTGGCGTGGCAGATGTGGAGCCTCCCTCCCGTGGCCTCGGCCAGGGCGACGTCCCGGCAGACCATGACGGTCTCGCAGGCGCGGGGGATGCCCTTGAGGCCCCGGCGGTCCGCTTCGGGGCCCTCGTTCATGACCCCGTCGCCGAGGAGGTCCGGGTCCTCGCAGTGGGAGAGGATGGGCAGGCCGAGGTCCCGCGCCCGTGCCAGGGCGCGGGACATGAGGTCCGGGTCGCGGACCGGCCTTCCGTCGTCGGAGAACGCCGCGGCCCCGGCCTTGGCCAGGGCTTCGAGCCGCGTCAGGACCCGGCCTCCCTGGCCTTCGGTGACCGCTCCGGCGAAGAGCACGCGCACCGGGGCGTGGGCGGCCCGGGCCCGCAGGTCGGCCAGGAGGGCCGGATCGTCTACGGGCGGCTTGGTGTTCGGCATGGCCAGGACCGTGGTGAACCCGCCTCGGGCCGCGGCCTGCGCGCCCGAGGCGATGGTCTCGGCGACTTCTCCGCCGGGCTCGCGCAGGTGCACGTGGAGGTCGATGAGGCCGGGCACGACCCAGCAGCCCTTGGCATCGAGGGAGGGCATGCCCTTGAAGGCGGACTTCGCGGAGAGGCCGCGTCCCACGGCCGCGACCTTGCCGTCTTCGAGGAGGACGTCGAGGCGGGCTTCGATCTTCCGGCTGGGGTCGACCACCAGCCCGTCGCGGATGAGCAGGACCAAGGTCAGGGGCCCGCCGGGCTCTCGATCCTCTGGAGCTGGGCTTCGATCGCCTTGCGGGTCGCCTTGGGGGGGTCGAGGCTCAGCGCCTTGCGGAAGAACTTCGCGGCGTAGGCGTTATTGCGCTCGCGGAGCAGGCACAAGCCCATGCCGGTGTACACGTCGGCCACCGCCGCATCCTCGACCCGGAGGTCCTTGGAGAGTTTGATGGCGCGGGTGTAGGATTCCTTGGCCGCGGTGAAGTCGTTCTCGGCGAAGTGCACGCTGCCGATGCGCTCGTGGTAGCGGAGCATGCGCGGGTCGTTGGGGTCGAGCCTGCGGGCGACCTCCTGGAGCTCGAGAAGGGCCTCGGGTCCGTTCTCATCCGCGAGCAGCTTGTCAGCCTTCTGGAAGTGCTCCTCGATGGTGTCCTGGGAGGCGCTCTCCTCTCCCTCTTCCTCGCCTTCGGGCGGGGCCGCTACGTATTCCTCGTCTGCGGGTTGGACGCCGCCGCACGAGGCAAGGCACCAGGGGGACAGGAGGACGGTCAAGAGGGCTGGGAGCGCAAGTCCCGGGACTGGGCGAGGGTTCCTGGCCATGGGCCTAGCCCAATGTTACCAAAATACGCTACTGATATGCTCTGTCAGGCATTCGAAAGTCCCGCAACGCACCTGCTGGCGAACGCAACAGCTGGTGTCAGACACCAGCTGTTGCGTTCAGGAGTGTTCGGATCTCCCGAATGCTTGGCACCAGCATATGGCGGCGGCGGCCACACTTGCTATAATGCACCATGGCATATTTCAAGAAGCGCAGGAATCCGGGACCGAGCAAGAACGAGCTCAAGGTCCAGAGAAATGAGGAGGAGGATCGCCGCACGCGCTCCGGGGACACGCTGGCCCGACGTTTCCCGGATGTCCAGCGCCTTTCCATCCGCCTCGAGATCAGGGGCCCCCAGAGTCAGCTTTTCTCCGAGGAGAGCCGCGTCTTCAACCCGCCGGACCGCTGCAACTTCGCTGTGGCCTGCCCTGGCCGCTGCGGAGGAGGCACGTTCAACCTGGAGGCCAAGCTGGAGTCCGTCCTCGACTCCCGCCAGACGGCCAGCGAATCCTCCGGCGTCTGCCAGAACCCCATCTACGCGGGCGCCGCGGAGGTCTGCGGCTGCCGGCTCTCGTGCAAGATCGAGGCCTCGTACAAGCCCGAGGACCCTGCCGCGGGCCAGCCGGGGTGAGCCCTGGGCGCGCGTCTACTGAGGCCGGAAATCTGCTATAATATAGGTGGAGGGTGGAGCAAGCCCTCCGCCACAAGAAGTACGTGGGCATGCCGTAAGGTTAGAGGTTAATACAAGAATAATGGCTACGGGCAAAGTGAAGTGGTTCAACGACCAGAAGGGATTCGGCTTCATCACGCCGGATGACGGTTCCAAAGATCTTTTCGTCCATCACTCGGCGATCTTGGGTGACGGGTTCAAGACTTTGGCCGAGAATCAGGCCGTCGAGTTCGAGACCCAGCAGTCCGATAAGGGACCTCGCGCGACGAACGTCAGGAAAATCTGACATAACAGAAAGCCTGTACCCGCCCGCGCCGCCCCAAGCGGCGCGGGCGGTTTCTTTTTGTAGGGGCGGCCGTCCTCCCAAAAAGAGAGAGAGCCGGCTTCTAGCCGGCTCTCTCTCTTTTTGGGAGCGTCCTACGGCTTGAGGGTGTAGGCCACCTCCACGGACTTGGCAGGAGTCCTGCAGAGGGAGGCGCCGTCGAACATGAACCCGCGCACCGAGACAGGGGCCTCCTCCTTGATCCTTCCCTCCACGTCGGTCCCGACGTAGATCGCAGCGCCCGAGTGGTTGAGCTCGCCGCACACCTCCGCGGCCTTCTTCCCGGAGGTCAGGGAGCCCACGATGTTCCAGCCCGACGCCTCCCGGGCGCCGCCGGAGATGTGGAGCCTGCCGGACACGGGGCTGCCCTCGAGGAGCATGACGGAGCCCAGGGTGAAGGGGTGGTAGTAGGGGAAGTGGACCTCGACCCCCACGATGTCCACGCAGAACTCCTTGGGCATGCCCAGTTCGTCGGCTTTGGCGTTCTCGGCCCTGGTCCAGCACTTGCCGACCTTCATCAGGGTGGTGCGGGGAGGGTACAGCTCCTCCTGCTGGCCTCCGGTCACCCAGGTCTTGAATCCGCTGATGCCCGTGGACACGGTGTCCCAGGCTTGGGTCACCAGGGACTCGAAGCTCGCGGGCCTGGCGTCGGACGCCTGAGCCGCGGCCACGCAGGACAGCACCACGAGCCCGGCTGCGATCGCTCGAATGCCTCTCATCGTTCAAGCCTCCTTGATGGTTCCTGGCTTATCTGAGCCTGAAGTCGTTGGACATCCGCCACTCGCGCTCGGCCATGTGGAAGGTCAGGAAGCGCTTGTTGTCTTCCTCGAGCCCGGCGAGGAGCTTCTCGAGCATGGAGCGGGTCGGGTCGCCAGCCCGGCGGACCGCGATCTCGGCGGCCACCCGGTCCTGCATGACCGGGATGAGCTCCTGGCCGGTCTTCTTGCCGATGCGGTCGAGGGCGAGTTCCGAGCCCGGGCCGTCGAGCCAGATCTTGAAGGAGTCCGCGAGGGCCGCGTCCTTGAAGTGGTTGATGGTCTCGATCTCGGGCAGGGAGCGGGAGGAGCCTCCGAGCTCGAGCCAGACCCTGACGGTCATGCTGAGCTTCATGTACTCCTTCTCCGCGCTCTCCACCATGCCGTCGAGCATGAGCTTGGAAGCCTCGCGCGTGATGTAGGGGGCGAGGATGCGGGGGTAGAGGGGAAGACCCTGGCTGAGGGCGATGACCGCCTTGGCCCCGGGCTTGGCTTCGAGGCTGGAGGGCGCGGCCTGCTTGCGGAACTCGATGCGCACGCCCGTTGCCTTGAGGAACTCGACGACCTCGGCCCCGACGCCTGCGCCGTCGTTCATGGCCACGATGGTGCTCTCCACGGCGCTCACCTGCGGCGGCGGCCCGGCCTGCTTGAGTTGGAACTTGGGGATGTCCAGCTTGGAGGGAAGTCCGGCGGTCAGATTCTCATTGGCCGCGGCGAAAGGCGCTGCGCAGAGCACGGCTGCCAGGGCTGCGACGAGGGTCTTCATGGGGTCTCCTCCGGAGGAATCAGCGGGAGCGGGCTGGCCTGTCTCACGGCTTACATTGTATCAACGCCCGCCGGGAAGCCGCATGGGACCTTCGTCCCAGGAATGGCGAGGAAAAGGGCCTAGTCGGATCGGGGTTCCATATTGATAAAGCCGACCCCCATTTGCCAGAATCAGGGTATGAAGACCATGATCCTCGTGTTGGCGTCCTTTCTCGTCGCAACCGCCGCTCCGGTGTCGGCCGGCGTCTACAGCGAGTTCGAGCAACGCATCAGGCAGGACCTCGTGAAGCCTTTCGCCCTGGACGTGGGGGGTTTGGTCGGGGCCACGGGCTTCGCCCCGGCACGTCCCCTGGGCACCTTCCATCCCTCGGTCAAGATCGTGGCCGCCATCCAGAACAAGCCGGACAAGGACAATATCGTGCTGCGTGAAGCCGGGATCACGACCTTCGGCATCCCCGTGGCCGAGGCGGCCATCGGACTCCCGTTCAACCTAGACGTCGTGGCCCACGGGTTCAGGGTGCAGAACCTATCCATCATCGGCGGAGGAGTGCGCTGGTGTGCCTTCAAATCCGGCATCACGACCAAGGCCATCCCGAACATCGGGGTCTCGGCGTTCGGCGACAAGATCGACTTCGCGGCCTTCAAGGCCTCCCATCTGGGCTTGAACGCCATGGCGACCTGGGACCTGCCGTTCGTCGCCCCCTACATCGGCGCGGGCTTCGACGCCACGAACCTCACGGTGGAGTCCGCGCTCGTGCAGTCCGGGGGCTCCTGGGTCACGAACGCGACCGTCCAGGGCCTGAGCGAGACCGCCACGGGCTCGCGGTTCATCGCCGGGGCCGAGCTCAAGCTCATGTTCTTCACGCTCAACGGCGGGGCCATGCTCCTGCACGGCAACCAGGGCTACTTCGCGAGCACCGGCTTCCAGTTCTGACCCAGCCGGCCCAGAAACGCAACACCGCTGGTGTCTGACACCAGCGGTGTTGCGTTTCTGGGCCACATACTGGCGCCAGTGCGTCAGTAATTGATGCCGACTGAGCGGGCCTGCTCGCGCAGGGTCTCGGTCACCTTCGCGTCGAAGCTGTCTTTTGAGGCGGGCGCGTTGGCAGCCTGCTCGGCGAGGAAGCGCGCACGCTTCTTGGAGAGCTCGGCGATCTTCCTGCCCAGCGCTGCCCGCTCCTCCGCGACCCTGGCGAGGTGGGCCTGCTTCTCCGCCAGGGACTTGCCTTTCATGGAGTCCGGAAGCTCGCTGTCTCGGACCTTCGCCAGCGCGACCGTGCCTCCCTCCACCGCTGCCAGGAGGTCCTTCTCCCTGGAGAAGCCGGTCTTGGCTTTGTACTCGGCGCGGGCCGCCATGGCCGAGGCGGGGGCCGCGGACATGAAGCCCACGCCACGGACCGCGTCTCCCCTGGCTTCCGCGGCCATGGAGCCGAAGGCGAGGGTCGTGCCGTCGATCTTGGCCTGGAGCGCTGCGATGTCGCGGTCGAAGGGGGTGTCCGCGGCCCGGACGCCTCCGCCTTGGTCGATGGTGAAGAACTTCCCTTCTCCCAGGCGCGCGATGGACTGCCAGGCCTGGCCCGTGGCCGCGTCGGTCCCGCAGCGGATGGCGTTGACCTTGATGCCCTTGAGGACCGCGGCCTGGACCGTCTTGGCGTAAGGGGGGACGTCCGTGTAGTCCTCGTGCGGGGGAGCGTCACCTACCAGGAAGACGATGCGCAGGGTCCGGGGCGTCGAGCTCCAGCCCGCCTTGGAGACCGCGTGGTCGAGCGCGGTGAGCACGTCCTCGGGGCCGTCCCCGCCGCCTTGGGCCCTGAGCGCCAGGAGCTTTTCATAGACCGCGTCGAGGTTGGCCGTCAGGGGTTCCACCTGGGTGAGGTACTGGTCGCTGCGGTCGCGATAGGCGACCACGCCCATCTTGATCTTCGGGGTGGGCTTGCCCTCGGCCATGTCATTGACGATGGACCAGATCTTGCGCTTGGCGCCCTCCAGCAGCCCGCCCATGCTGCCCGTGGTGTCCAGGACGAAGACGACCTCGATGCTCGGAGCTTCCTTCTTGGCTGCTTCGGCCTGGGCGGCGAGGGCCGGAGAGACGGAGAGGACCGCGGCGGAGAACAAGGCGATGGTCTTCATGAAGTTATGACCCCGTGAGTGCCTCGTAGTTCCACCCTGCTGCGTCAGTCATCCGGAGAATCCGACGAAATGCAACAGCCGGTGTCAGACACCGGCTGTTGCATTTCGAGACTGAAATTCGGCGCCAACATAGGTTAGTGCATGATCTGCACGCGGCCGATGGAGGGCTGGGGCACCAGGGCCTTGGTGAGCGAGCCGATGCCTTCGCTGACGTACATGGCGACCACGATGACCACGGCCGCGAGCACGATGCCCACGGCCACATTGCCCTTCTTGAGCTCAGCGCCTTCATCGATGTCCGTGGTGAGCTTGGCGTAGAACCTCAGGGCGAAGGAGGTGGTGAACATCGAGATCACGAAGACCAGGACGAGCTGGGACAGGGCGAAGGCCACCATCTTCCAGACGCTGAGCTCCGCGTCCTGCGGGGTCAGAAAGTAGAACCGGACGAGGCTGATGACGGGCCCGATGCCTTTCTGCACCATGAGCGCGGTGGCGAAGAGGAGGGCGGCGAGCAGGATGGCCACGGCCACGTTCTGCTTCTTGAGCTCCTCGGCTTCGCTGTAGTCGTGGTGCATCCCGCGCATGGACCTGTAGTTGACGTAGAGGATGAGGACCGACATGATGACGGTCATCACGAACTCGAAGACGCTCACGAGCACTCTGGTGATGTACATGGTTCCTCCTACTATATCAAAACGGCTGGATCGGGACTCCGTTGAGCTTGTTGAGCAGGTCAGTGGTGTAATCCGAGACCTGGCCGATCGGCAGCCAGGCCGGGCCCGCCGGCTCGATCAGCACGTATTGGACGCCCTTGTGTTCGAGGAAAACGTCGCCCTGCCTGGGCAGGCGCGCGATACCGAGGAGGAAGTGCCTGGGCAGGGCTACGCCCACGCCCCTGATCCCCTTCCAATTCGACAGGATCGAGGCCAGGAGCGCGGACTTGGAATCGCAGTCTCCCCAGCCGTCGTAGAGGACCTGCGGTGGGGTGTGGACGCCGCCGATGCGGCGGCCTCGCTCGGATTCTGGCGGGATGCGGTAGGCCAGCGCGGTCTGGACCATGGCCGTGGCCGCGCCGATGACCTCCTCGGAATCGTAGTTCATCTGCTCGCCCAGCCGCTGGATCCCCAGGGCGAGGCTGTTGACCCGCTTCATGTTGCGCCAGATGAGCTGGGGGACATCGACCGCGACCGTGCCCTTGTCCACCTGCTTGAAGCCCCGGGACACGAAGTAGAGCTTCACCTGCTCGTCGTAGACTTCCTGTCCCTTGGCCCCGTACTTCGCGAAGACCCCTTCGAGGTCCTTCTTCGAGTAGCCGAACTCGTTGAGGGACCCGTCCACGTCGGCCTGGACCAGGTGGAAGTCGAGCTTGAGCGGGTCGTTGTTGAAGTTCTTGAACTTGAGCTGGATCTCGAAGATGTCCTTGGAGAGGGGGACCCTCTTGAAGGCCGCTCCGGGAGGCCTGGGGAGCTCCGAATCCTCGCCCGTCTGACCGTAGGTCAGGGTCCTGATCCGCGCCGTCGCAGACCAGGGGAGGGGCGTCCCGGGATCCTCGGCGAGGTCCGCTTCCCAGGAGAGGAAAAGGGAGGCGCTCAGGGAGATCAGCCCGACGCACACGAGTCTGAGGCGCGAGCCGGCGGAGAGTCGCATGTCCGGTCGGATTGTACCCTAGCTACCTTGGGTGGGGCAAGCCGGTGAGCGCCCCGGGGTTCGCGGGCTCGAGCGTCCCCCTGGCGGTGTCCAGGATCAGGGCGTCCTTGTAGGGGATGTCCGGCATGCCCGGTTCGACGGCGCGGTCCGCCTCGAAGCGCATGCGCGGGCTGACCGTGACCGCGCGCCTCCGGACGTCCCCGGTGGCCAGGCGGATAGCTCCGGTCACGTCCCAATAGGCGTCGAAGACGGGCGCCTTGTCCTCGACGTAGCGTTCGGGCAGCCTGACCAGGAGGGTCTTGTCCGCGGGCCATTCGGGAAGGCGGCGCTGGACCAGCTCCATGACCTCGCACTGCAGGCGGTAGGACTCGGCCCAGACCCCGGCGGACCAGACATGGGCGGTCAGGAACACGGAGGCGAGCAGCGCCAGGACGGCCGGGCCGCGGCCTGCCGGGACCCGGCCGGCCGCGCATCCCAGCCCTGTCAGGATGATGCCGAGGCTGGGCGCCAGGTTGATCCGGTTCTGATGGTTGAGCGGGGTGGGCGTGTAGTCCGAGAGCGCGATGGGCAGGTAGCCCAGGAAGAAGACCGCCGCCCCCAGGAGCACGAGGCTCTCAGCCGGAGCGGTCCTGGGCTTAGCCTCGTCCTTGCCTCCTGCGGCCAGGCAGAGCCAGGGGATGGCCAGGCCCGCGAGGCAGACCAGGGGAGAAGAAGCGGCAGCCTTGACCGCCGAGAAGAGGACCGTGAGGATGAGTCGCGGCCCGAACTGGGCGTTGAGCCCTGCCAGGTAGGTCTTGATGAAATGCCACGGGGAGAGGAGCAGCGCCTTCCTGAACGGGACGCCGAAGAAGTGCGGGACGAAGAGGAGCTTGTAGCAGAGGAAGGCTGCCACCAGGGCCATGGCCGCTAGGGTCGCGTTCCGGACTCTCGGAGCGATGCCGTCCTCGAAGAGCCGCGGCGTGATGAGCCAGCACAGGGGGAGGAACGCGGTCTGGTCGTACGTGGTCACGGACAACAGCAGGGTCGCGCCGCACGCGAGCAGGGAGCGCCGGGAGCCTGAATCGGTGAAACGCAGGAAGGCCAGGTGGCCGAGGAGATAGAAGAGGAAGGAGAGGGGGTTGATGATGTTGAGGGGCCAGAAGAGGTTCGCGTCCTTGCTCGGGTAGGAGAGGAGGAGAAGTCCTCCCACGAGCGCCAGGCCGAGGGGGACCTTGAAACGCATGAGCAGGGCGGCGCAGGCCAGGCCGATGCCCACGTTGACGCAGAGCAGCAGGACCTGCCAGGGCAGAGGGTCGAGGCCGAAGAGGGAATAGAGGAGCGGCCAGAGGATGAGGTCGAAAGGCCGGAAGAGCTGGGACACGTCTCCTTGGGCGAGCGCGGTCACGCGATGCGGGAATGTGTCCGGGGCGAAATGGATGTGCGTGAGCGAGAACCAGTCGTCGTGGTAGAAGCCGAGGTCCAGGAGGGTCGGCCCGCCGTAGCAGACCAGGCCCGCGCAAGCCAGGAGCGCCGCTCCGGCAAGCCAACGCCACGCCGCGGTCCCCCCGCTTTCCGCCGACAGGGGTTCTCTCATCGGCCCGGCACCCCCTGGTTCCAGTTCTCAAGGGCGCAGGCCTGAGGGACCTCGACCGTCTTGACCCTGGCTCCGCGGAGCCAGTGGTCGAGCCTGTCCTTGGCCGGGTCGAGCCTGAGCACGGCTCTGCCGGCCTCGCAAGAGAGGGCCACCGGGTGCCCGCGCTTGCCTCCGTTGACCGGGACCACGGCGTCGAAGCCTTCTGCGGGAAGGCCCTGGGCCAGGAGACTGAAGAGCCCGGCGTCCCACACCGGCATGTCCACATGGTGGATGAACGCCCAGGTCAAGGGCGGCAAGGCCTGGAACAGGGCTTGAAGGGAGGCGAGTGACGGGGCGGACGGGTCCACCGCGACCCAGGCCGCGACCGGAGCCATGGAACGGCACCTGGGGAGCCAGTCCGGCTGGATGGAGACAGCCGTATCCTCGGGAGGAAAGAGTCCGGACAGGAACGAGAGCTGGCGCTCGAGCAGGGTCGCGCCTTCGCAAGGGAGCCAGGCCTTGGGTCCGCCGGCGCGCGTTCCGCGTCCCGCTGCCAGGAGGTAGGAGCGCAGGGATGGTCCGAGCATCCGCGCTACATTAGCATTCTTGAGTGCCGCCCCCAATTTGTATCATCTGCCCCGCATGGGACATCTTCAAGCCGCGGTGCTGGGCGTGGTGCAGGGCCTCACCGAGTTCCTGCCCGTGTCGAGCTCCGCGCACCTCATCCTCGTGCCGAAGCTCCTTGGCTGGCCGGACCAGGGCCTGGCGGCCGACGTGGCCCTGCACTGGGGCACCATGACGGCCTTGGTCATCTATTTCTGGAAGGACTGGTGGGCCATCCTGACGGACCGGGGATCTAGGCGCATGCTCCTTTGGCTCGCGCTGGCCAGCGTCCCTGCCGCGGTCCTGGGCCTGCTGGTCAAGGATTTCGTGGAGCAGACCTTGCGCGGGGTCCTCCCCGTGGCCGTCACCCTCGTCAGCTTCGGCCTGCTCATGGGCTGGGCGGACCGCATCGGCTTGAGGAGCCGCGGCTGGGATAGCCTGGACCTCAAGACCTGCCTGTGGATCGGCGCGGCCCAGGCCCTGGCGCTCTTCCCAGGGGTGTCACGCTCGGGCATCACCATCACGGCAGGGCTCCTGCTGGGCTTGAAGCGCGAGGACGCCGCGCGGTTCTCCTTCGTGCTCGCGGTGCCCGTGGTGTTCGGCGCCGGGGTGCTCGAGTTCAAGCACTTGGGCGAGATCGGCCTGACCCCGGCCTTCTGGATCGCGGTGGCAGCCTCGTGCCTGACCGGCCTCGCCGTGATCGCCGGGTTCCTGAGGTATCTCAAGAACGGGAGCCTGCTCGCCTTCGCCGGTTACCGCGTGGCGCTCGGCGCGGTCCTGCTGCTCCTGCGTCCCTAGGTCGCGTAGCGGTGCCAGGCACCGTCTTTAGTCTTTAGCGTTCTCGCGGCGGGAGCTTCTTGATCAGGACGTAGAGCTGGCCGTCCGCCCACTGGTTCTTGGCCATCTCAGCCGCCATCTTGCCGTGCCCGGCGTAGATGTCCACGCGGCCCGGTCCCTTGATGGCCCCTCCGGTGTCGAGGCAGAAGGCGAAGCGGTTGGTGGGGAACTTGCCCAGAAGCTTGCCCTGCTCGTCGGCCTGGGGAGACATGGTGCTGAAATAGGCCAGGGCTCCCAGCGGGATGATCGAGGTGTCGATGGCGATGGCGCGGCCGGGGTTGAGCGAGACCTCGGCCGTGCCCATGGGCTCGCCGTCGGCCGGCAGGGGCATGAGCTTGAAGAAGGTGTAGCGCGGGTTCTGCGCCATGGCCCATTCTTCCGCCTCCGGGTGGGCGACGAAATACTGCCTGAGCTTCTCGTGCGTGAGCTCGTCCTTGGCGAACACGCCGGCCTTGATCAGGGAAAGCCCCACGGAGTTGTAGGTCCAGGCATTGGTGGCCGCGAATTGCGCGAGCAGGGCCTTGCCGCTGGGGAAGCGCAGGATCCCCGAGCCCTGGATGTGGAGATCGAGGATGTCGAACTTGGTCTTGAGCCAGGCGGCTTCCAGTCCCTTCCCTGCCAGGGCCTCGTGCGAATCGATCTGGTCGCGGTTGAAGTACGGCACGAGCTTCTTGTCCTTGGTGACCCGGCCGATGAGCGTGTCTGACGGATATTTCTTGTCGAATCCGGCCAGGCTCACCTCCACCATGTCCGATGGTTTCTTATAGATAGGGTAAGGGTAGTTGGGGCTCTTGGCCATGCTGGCCGGGAGCTCCGGCTGATAATAGGAAGAGAACACGACCCTGCCCTGTCCGTCCAAGCCGATGGATTGGAAGACGTCGAAGCCTTCGCGCACCTTCTGGTCGAAGACATCAGGGGGAAGGTCCTGCTGCCAGAGCGCGATGAACTCCTTGGCCGTGGCTTCGAGGATGGCCGGCCCGTAGTCCCGGTCGGCGATGCGGAAGAGCTTGGCCGGCTGTTTGGAAAGGTAGGCGGCCGCCTTCTGCCCGGCCTTGACCAGGTTCGCCCTGGCCTTCTTCGTGGTGAGGGAGTCTTCGAACTTGGGGAGCGCAGATCCTGACAGGAGCATGAGGGGAGGGACCATGGTCCCATGGGCCGGAGCCGTGGAGGTCTGGGGCTGGGGCGCGGCATGAGCCGAGCCTGCGAGTGCGAGGAGGACCAGGAGCGCTTTCATCATGCCCGCACTATACAAAATGACCCCAAAACGGCACCAGCCCAAGAAATGCAACACCGCTGGTGTCTGACACCAGCGGTGTTGCATTTCTTGGGCACCCGCATCTATTGACAAAAAAGGGTTTGGGGCCTACACTTGGGGTGTACGGAGGGTACCCCTATGACCCGCGCCTCCTTGGTTCTCTTTGTCGTCGTCTCTCTGCTTCCGTTCTCCGTCTCAGCCCAGCAGAAGGGAGTTCTCAAAAAGCTCCCGGCCCCTGATGCCGTGGTCTCCCAGTCCGCAGACATCCCCTGGAACGACCCTGGGCACGAGGCTTTTTTCAAGTACCAGGTCTACCTGGGACAGCTGGTCTCCAAGAAGGGCCTTCCCGCCAACGTGTTCCGCTTTGACACGGAGGCGACCTGGAAGACCCTGGGCAAGGAGGAGCGGATCAAGAGGGTGAAGGCCGGCGAGGAGTACATCCAGAAGACCCTCGAGGAGCTGGTGGCCGGGTCCCCGACCAACAACCTTCAGGCGGAGATGCTGCAGAACGTCCTGGGCACGGACGTGATGAAGTCCATCAGCGTCATGATGGCTGCCAAGAGCTTCGGCAATCCCGAGCAGGTCAAGGCCGCGCAGGCGGAGCTGGCCAGGCTCAAGGGCAGGCTGGGCGGCGTGGACCTGGATTGGACAGGGATTTTCGACGGCAGCAAGGGCCGCATGGGGTTCGTGGACCCCTACAAGGAGCTGGCCAAGCAGGAGACCACCGTGGTCAGCCCGTCCTCGCCGTTCCTCGACTCGCTCTCCTCCCCTGAGACCTCCATGGTGCTCCAGAGCCGGGAGAGCTTCTCGCAGTTCCTCTCGGAGAACAAGGTCAATATCGGGGTGGTGCCGGGCCTCTTGTCCATGTACGAGGTCATCCAGGGCGCGCCCCCGGCCGAGAAGGCCGAACTCTCCCACATCCTGCCCACCGCGGTGCGCTTCATCAGGGACGGCAAGTCCGTCAACGTCATGAACCAGGAGGGCGCCCTCGGCTTGGCCGTACCCGGCGATTACGACAGGCCCGAGAGGGTCGGCCTGGGCCAGAACCTCGTCGAAAGCGACCCCAAGGACGCGGCCTACAAGCACAAGGCCCTGGTGGCGGGTAAGACCCTCTCGCACGAGTTCCAGCACATCTACGACATGTACACGGGACGCTACTACACCTTGGACTCGGAGCTCAGGGGCTTCAAGACCGCGGTCCTGTTCTTCCGGGCCCTTGAGAAATCCAAGCCCGCCATGTACCAGGACATCCTCAACAGCGACAACGACGAGGCCCGCGCCATCGCCAGGGACGCCAAGGAGTACGCCCAGTCCCTGGCGGAGGGCCCGCAGGCGTTCGCCGCGGCCGTGTCCCAGGGCCACGGGTACGGGCACTGGTACGAGGGCGTCTTCCAGGGCCGCGTCCCGCTGCGCAAGGTGGTCGATCCGGTCATGGGCGCGCCCGTGGATCTCGAGGGCTTCCGCACCCAGCGTGCCAAGGCCAAGAAGGCTGCCGAGGAGCTCGAGAAGAGGCAGGCTGAGCTCAGCAAGCTCCGTGAGGCCGGCAATTCCCGCGGGCTCGACAAGGAGTTCGAGAAGGTGACCACGGACCTCACGAGCGCGCGCTATCAGTTCCTCCGGTTCGACCGGGAGGCCACGACCATGGAGATGCGCCTGCGCCGCATGCAGTCCGAGGTCCAGTGGCTCGACAAGAGGAGCAAAGCCAAGGGCCAGAAGGAGGCCCCGCTCTACGACTTGGACCTGGCCGTGGACAAGGAGTACATGACCCCGTGAAGACCCCGTTGCTGGCCGTCCTGCTGCTGGCCCTGCCGGCCGCGGCCGCGGTGGACTATGCGAAGTACCAGCATCCCAAGGGCGATTTCGTCCTGGAGTACCCTTCGGACTGGAAACGCTACTTCGGCATGCAGACCGTGTGGCTTGAGCCTCCGGCCCGCGAATCCAGGGCCAAGGTGGGCTTGGAACTCCACCCCTACGGCAAGGAGACGGCCAAGGCCGCTGAGTTCGCCGAGCAGTTGATGAAGGCCGTAGGCGAGATCAAGAAGCTCGACACCCGCGCCCAGGCCAAGGTGGGGGGCTTTCCTGCCGAGCGCTTGGCCTTCACCGAGACCCTCGAGCGCAAGGGTCCCTACGGCCAGAAGATGCCCGGCCCTATGCAGGAGGTCTTCTACGTCGTGCCGGTCGCGGCCGACTGGTTCTACGTGCTCAAGCTGCAGGGCATCGGCGAGCCGTTCAAGAAGGCCCTGCCCGAGTTCGAGCGCATGGCGCAGAAGCTCGTGCTCAAGGCCCCGGTCCTCGAGGAGCCCAAGAAGAAGTCCGGCTCCAAACCCGCCAGGAAGCCGGCCAAGCCCGCGGGCGGTTGAGCGGAGGAGAGCGCATGGAACGCCGAGCCTTGATCGCCGCCGCGCTCGCCGGCCTGCTGGGCTTCTCGTGGCCCTGCGTTGCCGGGCCTTCCCAGGGAGCGGGGGACTCCGGCCGGGTCGTGTCCGCCAGGCCCGTGGTGCTGGAGATCGAGCCCGGCACGGACCTCGAGCCCAAGTTCAGCGACCCCAACCGCGTGCGGACCATCCTCAAGCTCGTCGAGGACGTGTACTACGGCCGGCCCCTGCAATATCCCAAGGACGGCACGGTCTTCTCGAACAAGGAAGGCCGCCTGCCGGCCAAGCCCAAGGGCTACTACAAAGAGTACACGGTGATGCCGCCCAAGGGCAGTCCCTCCGAGATCACGGTGGGAGACCGCGTGTTCCGCATCGCCCCGGCCAATGGCACGCGCGGGGTCGAGCGCATCATCATCGGCGGCGGCAGCCTCGCCTACTACACCCCGGACCACTACAAGACCTTCATCCCCCTGGTCATCCTCCGCTGACCTTTCGGCCCTCCGGGGCCGGGCTCCGGCGTCCCGTATGCCCCGGGAATTGTCATTTCAGGTGGAATTTGGTATAGTCATTCCCTGGCAAAAGACGGCAAATACATGACAAAACATGGACTCGAGTCCATGAGGGTGTCCCTTCCAGAGAAATGTATCTAAAATCAATCGAAATCATCGGCTACAAATCTTTCGCGGATAAGACGCGCCTGGAGTTCGAGCCCGGCATCACGGGTATCGTGGGACCCAACGGCTGCGGCAAATCCAATGTCATGGACGCCATCCGCTGGTGCCTGGGCGAGATGTCCTGGAAATCCCTGCGCGCCGGGGCCATGACGGACGTGATCTTCGCGGGCTCCAAGAGGCGCCAGCCCCTGGCCATGACCGAGGTCTCCCTGGTCTTCGACAACGCCAAGAACCTCCTGCCCATCGCCTACTCCGAGGTGACCGTGACGCGCCGGATCTACCGCTCGGGCGAGGGCGAGTATCTCCTCAACAAGACCCCCTGCAGGCTCAAGGACATCCGCGAGCTCTTCCTCGACACCGGCATCGGCTCCGACGGCTACGCCATCATCGACCAGGGCGGCGTCGAGTTCGTGCTCCGCGCCACCCCCGAGGAGAGGCGGAGCCTCTTTGAGGAGGCCGCCGGCGTCTCCAAGTTCAAGGCCAAGCGCGAAGAGGCCAACCGGAAGCTCGAGCGCGTGGACGTGGACCTCGGGCGCCTCAAGGATTCCGTGGCCCTCATCGCCGAGCAGGTCCGTCACCTCGACGCCGAGGCCCGCAAGGCCAAGCTCTTCAAGAAGTACAAGGAGGAGCTCACCGCCCTCGAGGTCGGCAGCATCATCCTGCACATGGACCAGCTCGAGGCCCGCTTGAAGGAGCTCGCGGAGCAGGCCCACCCCCATCACGAGAGGCTGGGCCTGCTCAAGGCCGAGCTTAGCGCCGAGAACGCGCACAAGGCCGCGGTGGACCTTGAGAAGGCCGCCCAGGCCAACGTCGTCATCGAGAGGAACCGCCGCTCCTCTGAGATCAGCGGCGAGATCGCCCGCCTCGAGGAGCGCGTCAAGGCCGCCGACGCCACGGCCGCGGACTCGGCCAGGCGGCGCGAGACCTGCGCTTCCGAGGCCGCCGCCGCCCGCGAGCGCCTGGCCAGCGTGGACCCCGAGATCGAGGCCGCCCGCGCGGCCCTGGCCGCGGCCGAGGCCGAGCGCGACCGCGTCGACCGCGAGGTCGCGGGGACCAATGCGCGCTTCGATACCGCCAGCCTGCGCCTGACCGAGGCTGAGGCCGAGCTCGAGGGCATGAAGAGCGAGAAGACCCGCCTCATGCAGGCGACGCTCGACGCCAGCCGGAGGCTCGGCGAGCTCGAGTCCTCCGTGACCCATCTCATCGGCGGGCTCTACTCGAGCCTCAAGACCCTCGGCCGCGACGACTCCGGAGCCGCCGCTTCCCGCGCCGAGGCCCACGCCCAGGCCGCCAAGCTGGGGGAGCACCGCGCCGCGGTCGAGTCCAGCCGGCGCGAGGCCGAGGCCCGCGCCGCCGAGCTCGCCTCGGTCCGCACGCGCCTCGCCGAGGCCTGCGAAGGCCTCTCCGCGGTCGGCCGCGAGACCCTCGAGACCCGGCTGAAGATCTCGGCCCTGGAGTCCGAGGGAGAGAAAGACCCCTACTGGGCCGGAGCCCAGGCCGTGACCTCCGCCGGCATCGACGGCATCCACGGCACGATCCAGTCCGTGCTCGAGGCCAAGGAGGGCTTCCGCCCCGCCGTGGAGGACGCCCTGGGCGAGCGCCTGCACGCCGTTATCTGCGAGGATTCCGCCGCTGCCCAGGCCGGGGTGGACTACCTGGCCGAGACCGGCAGGGGACGCGCCCGCTTCCTCGTGCTGAGCTCGCTGCCGTCCGCTCCCCAGGCCCGCTCTTATCCCGCGAACACCCGCCCCCTGCTCGAGGCCGTGACCTGCGAGCCCCGGTTCGAGAACGCCATCCGCTACCTGCTCGAGGAGTGCTACCTCCTGGGCCGGGCGGTCTACGGCGACCACTGGGTGTGCGGCGGAGCGGCTCAGACCCCGGGCCGCGCCTCGGTCCTCATGGATCTCGACGCGCTCAAGACCAAGGACGTCTCCCTGAAGGCCGAGGGAATGGAGCTCACGGCCCTCAAGACCGGGCTCGAGACCGAGCTGGCCGCCGCCGAGGAGCGCCAGCGCTCCGCCGGAGCCGCGCTCGAGGCCGCGCTTGGCATCGAGAAGGACCTGGCCGCGGCGCTGGCGCAGATGGAGCTCTCCGTGTCCGTGCAGGCCGGCAACGTCGAGCTGTCCACGCTCGAGGCCGTCGAGAAGCTGCAGATCCTCGCCCTCAGGAAGGAGGACGCCGTCGCGGCCCGCGAGGCCAAGGCCGCCGCTGCCCGGGCCGAGGAGGCCGCCGGAGAGAAGGAGCGCGCCCTGGTCGAGGCGGTCGCCGGGTGCCGCTCGGAGATGGCTCAGGCGAGCGCCTTCCAGGCCACGGCCGACGGCATGGTGGCCAACGCCGGGACCGGCGTGTCCTTGCGCCGCCAGACCCTGGATTCCAGCGTGGCCGAGAAGGAGCGCCTCCATTCCACCCTCTCCTCCCGGGAGGCCGAGCTCGTGGAGCTCGACGCCCGGAGGGCTGAGGCGGAGCGCTCCAAGGCCGCGGCCGTCGAGGACGGCGCCCGGCTCCAAGGGGAGCTCGCCGCCGCCGAGGCCGAGGCCAAGACCTCGCTCGAGCGCCTGCATGAGCTCGAGTCCCAGGCCCGGGACAAGGAAGTCCTCACCCACCGGCTGGGTTCCGAGATGCGCGAGCAGGAGCGCGCCCTGCAGGCCATCGAGCTCGAGGCTGGCTCGGCCCGCACCAAGCAGGACATGCACAAGACGAGGCTATGGGAGGAGTGGCAGCTCGCCGAGCCGCAGGCCCGCGAGACCTACAAGCCCGCGGATGCCATCGATCCGGACCGCATCGAGACCCTGCGCAAGCGCATCGCCGGCATGGGCAACATCAACCTGGCCGCGCCCGAGGACTACGACGCCCTCTCCGGCAAGCAGGCCACGCTCGAGGCCCAGATCCAGGACATGGAGAAGGCCAAGGAAGACCTCCGGGCCGCCATTCAGAAGATCAACAGCACCACCCGGGAGAACCTCAGGCAGACCTTCATGGAGGTGCGGGACCACTTCCGCCGCCTCTACGGCGTGCTCTTCGAGGGCGGCGAGGCCGACCTCATCCTGCAGGACCCCGACAACCTGCTCGAGACCGGCATCGACATCGTGGCCCAGCCGCCGGGCAAGAAGCTCCAGCATCTGTCGCTGCTCTCCGGAGGAGAGAAGTCCCTGACCGCGATCGCGCTGTTATTCTCCTTCTTCTCGGTGAGGCCCTCCCCGTTCTGCCTCCTCGACGAAACCGACGCTGCTCTCGACGACGCCAACATCGAGCGCTTCGTGTCCATCATCAGGGAGTTCCAGAACAAGACGCAGTTCTGCATCATCAGCCACAACAAGAGGACCATGGAGGCGGCCGAGGCCATCTACGGCGTCACCATGGAGGAGGCCGGCGTCAGCCAGGTCATGTCCATCGACTTCACCCGCAAGAGGCGCGAGGGCCAGGCCAGCGGCGAGAAGGCCTCCGTGCTCGATCGCGCGCCCGCGGCCCAGGTCGCGGCCGCAGCCGGCCCGACGCCCCAGTCCGAGCCCGTCGCGCTGGCGCAGACCCAGCCTGCCATGGATGCCCCGGCTCCAGCCGAGGACAAGACCGAGCCTCCGACGCAGGCCTAGTCAGCGTCGTTCCGGACCCGCCAGGAAAGCCCCCTGAAAGGGACTTTCCTATATTGATGTTTCACCTCGAATTGAGGTACCCTATGCAGGCAGAGTAAGGTCGTCTTTACGGCCCTCCGCGCTGGAGGGCGCTAGAGGTGAAACGAGATGGCTGACACGATCAACACCGAGAACATCCGGAATTTCTGCCTTGTGGGCCGCGGCGGGGCCGGCAAGACCTCCCTGGCCGAGGCCCTCCTCTTCGCTTCCGGGACCACCAACCGGCTTGGGAAGATCGAGGAAGGAAACACGGTCTGCGACTACAACGACGACGAGATCGAGCGTCGCATGTCCATCAGCATGGCCGTGGCCTCCATGGCCTACAAGACCCGCAAGCTCAACATGATCGACACCCCCGGCTACGCCGACTTCATCGGCGAGGTCTGCTCCGCGATCGCGGTCAGCGACGCCGCGGTGCTGGCCATCGCCGCGGACGGCGAGATCGACGCCGGCGTCGACGAGATATGGGAGATGCTGACCTCCGTCGGCAAGCCCACCGCGATCTTCGCCAACAAGGTCGACCGCAGCAACGTGCAATTCGACGAGATGGTGGCCGGCATCGAGGGACGCCTTGACGTCAAGCTCTGCCCCATCGTCATCCCCGGCGACGCTCCGGAGGTCTCCTACGACCTCCTGAACCTCAAGACGCTCACGGTGGCCGGCCAGAAGTGCTCGGAAGCGCCTCTCGGCGCCCCCGACGCCAAGGCCGCCAAGTACCGCGAGAAGCTGCTCGACGCCGTGGCCTCCTTCGACGACGCCCTGCTCGAGAAGTACCTCGAGGGGGGGGCCATCCCGGAAGCCGACCTCCTGGCCGCGGCCAAGAAGGCCTTCCACGCGGGCAAGATCGTGCCGCTCTTCTGCGGCGCGGCCACGGCCATGGCGGCCGTGCATCCCCTGCTCGACTTCGTCTGCGAGTACTTCCCGCGCCCTGCCGCGGACGGCAAGGACAACGGCATGTTCTCCGCCATCGTCTTCAAGACCTTGAGCGAGCCCGGCATGGGGCAGATGAACTTCGTCAAGGTCTGCTCCGGCAAGCTCACGGCCGGCGCGGACATCTACAACTCGACCCGCCAGCAGAAGGAGCGGGTGGGAGCGCTCTGCCAGGTGCAGGGCAGGAAGCGCTCCGACCTCCCGACCCTGGTCCCCGGCGACATCGGCGTGCTGGTCAAGCTCAAGGCCACCAAGACCAACGACGTTCTCATCGACCCCCGGTTGGGCAAGGACATGGAAGGCGCTCCCAAGCACATGACCTTCCCGGAGACCGTGGTGGACATGGCCGTTTACGCCAAGTCCAAGGGCGAGGAAGAGAAGGTCTCCAACGCCCTCTCGACCCTCGTCATGGAGGACCCGACCATCAAGTACCAGTACAACGGGGAGATCAAGGAGATGATCATCTCCGGCCAGGGCAACCTCCAGCTCGACATCCTCTCGGCGCGCATGAAGTCGCGCTACGGCGTGGCGGTCGAGCTCAAGCCCCCGCGCATCCCTTATAAGGAAACGGTGAAGGGCAAGGCCGAGGGCCAGGGCAAGTTCAAGCGCCAGACCGGCGGCCGCGGCCAGTACGGCGACTGCTGGCTCAGGCTTCAGCCGCTCGAGCGCGGCAAGGGCTTCGAGTTCGTCGACGAGGTCTTCGGGGGCGCCATCCCGAAGAACTTCATCCCGGCCATCGAGAAGGGCGTGGTCGCCACCATGGGCGAGGGCGTGTTGGCCGGCTACCCGGTCGTGGACCTCAGGGTCACGGTCTACGACGGCTCCTACCACGACGTGGACTCCTCCGAGATGGCCTTCAAGAT
The DNA here is from genome assembly GCA_016218545.1 of Elusimicrobiota bacterium. Lineage (GTDB taxonomy): Bacteria > Elusimicrobiota > Elusimicrobia > UBA1565 > UBA9628 > JACQWX01. The sequence goes on along the minus strand of JACRDQ010000036.1, from coordinate 37,185 downwards.
CGCGGGCAGCATGGCCTTCAAGAAGGTCTTCGTCGAGGCGCGGCCCATCATCCTCGAGCCCATCATGGACCTCGAGGTCGTGGTTCCGGACGACTACGTGGGCGCGGTCATGGGCGACCTCAACAGCCGCCGCGGCCGCGTGGCCGGCATCGACCGCATCAAGAAACGCCAGATGGTCAAGGCGCAGGTGCCCCTGGGAGAGATGTCCATGTACTCCGCGGACCTGCGCTCCATGAGCAAGGGCTCGGGCAAGTTCAGGATGACGTTCTCCCACTACGAAGAGCTGCCCGCCCACGTGGCCAAAGGCCTCGTCGAGACGCACCAGAAGAACAGGCAGCCCGAAGAGTAGACGCGCCATAGGCTCAAGGCGCGGCGCACTAGGATGCTCTACGGCGTCTTCGGCGACGTCCACGGCAACCTCGAGGCCCTGACCGAGGTCCTCGGCTTCTTCGATAAGGCCGGGGTCGAGGGCTACATCTTCTGCGGGGACCTGGTGGGCTACGGCCCGGACCCGGAGGCCTGCGTCCAGCTCATCCGGGGCCTGCGCAAGAGCATCATGCCGGTGTGCGGCAACCACGACCAGGCCGCCCTGGGCGTCATCGACCCCAACTGGTTCAACCCCTACGCGCGCCAGGCCGTGCTCTGGAGCCGCAAGATGATCTCCGAGGAGTCGCGCACCTTTCTGAGCCGACTCGGCGCCAGGCTCGACGGACGGCTTTTTACCATCGCCCACGGCTCGCCCCGCAGGCCGGCCGAGGAGTACATGCTCACCGCCGCCACCTTCAAGGAGAACATGCCCAAGGTGCCGGTCTGGCCCCTCTTCGTGGGCCATAGCCACATGCCCCTCTACATGCGTATCCGCACCGAGCACGGCGCCCGGGAGGGGGACGTGGAGCTCGACACGATCGACGACCGCAAGGTGGTGACCGGGGAGCGCAAGCCCTTCGGCGTGGTGCCCATCGTGTTCAATCCCGGCTCGGTGGGCCAGCCGAGGGACCAGGACTGGCGGGCCTGCTGCGGCCTCTACGATTCCGACGCCTTGACCTTCAGGATCGTCCGCCTGGAGTACAACATCGCGCTCGCCCAGCAGAAGATCCGGGACGCGGGGCTCCCCGAATTCCTGGCCCTGCGCCTGGCGTTCGGCCAGTAGGTCCTTTTCCTCGCATCCGGTGGGACCAAGGACCCAGGCGCTCGAGCGGCGGAGGTTGTAAGATTCTCCGAATGGCACAGCGCACGACCCCCACGATGAAGACGGGCCGCAAGCACGGCAAGCCGTCCGCGCTTGCGGCCGGACCCAAGATCCCCGCCCATCAGCCCCTTCCCATCGGCGGCAGCAGGGTCCAGACCTCCCTCACCTTGGCGGCCAGCCGTCAGGCCTACCTCTGGTTCACGGACCGGGGCCGCTCCCGCGTCCTCATCAAGTTCTAGCCTCCCCTGCCTCAACGCAACTACTGGTGTCAGACATCAGTCCTGTTGCATTTCAGGGTTGTGCAACACTGCTGGTGTCTGACACCAGCCTTGTTGCATTACTCTGGCACCGGGACATGGCATGACACCAATACGCAACAACGGCTTGATACCTTATAGCTTGTGAAGGGCCTCCTATCCGCCGTTCTGGCGGCGGCGCTCCTATCATCCTCGGTCGCCCCGGCTTGGGCGGCGAATCCGGCCTTGTCGGACGACTTCGACGCCATGATGGACTGGATGAGTCAGGAGCTCGCCCAGGGCCTGGGCTTCAACGCGGGGTCCACCTTCGACCCGCCCATGGAGGTCCACGGCGGCCGCCTCCTCCCCGACATCAGCCTTGGCGCGGGCTCCGTGCCGCTCGACAAGTCCAAGTTCCCGGTCATCCAGGCCCAGGCGCTCCGGGACATGAACGCCGCGAACATCTTCCCTTCCAAAGTCCTCATCCCGAACCTGGCGATCCACTTGAGGGCAGGGCTCCCGCACCGCTTCGACGTGTCGGTGCGCGCGGCTGACATGACCACCCCGTCCAACTACGAGATCAACCCCGGCACCGTGGGCAAGGGCCAGTCGAATTCCATCGGCTTCGGCTTGCGCAGGCATTTCTTCGGAGGGGAGGACCCTCAGCTGACCCTGGGGGCCAACTACAACCATGTCTTGGGAGGCTTCACCTTCCGCACCGACTTCAACGTCAACGACCTCATGGGATTCACGGCCGAGAGCCAGGTGAAGGGCGACCTGGATTGGAACGTCAACAGCTACGGCCTCAACGCCATCATCAGCCAGCGCATCGGGAACTTCACCCCGTTCATCGGTTCCGGGTACAACTACGCCACGGGCTCGGTCCACGCCAGGCTCTCCGTGGCCTCGGACACCCCGCTCATCGCCCCCATCGAAGGCTCGTCCAGCCGCAAGCCGGAGCCGGACTCGGCGCGCTTCATCCTGGGCACCCAGTGGGACTCCAAGTGGGTCAACCTCTTCGCCAACGGCGAGATCAAGGTCCTCGGTGACCACTCCGGCGAGGCGTGGATCATGCACATGGGCGTGGTCATGCCCTTCCGCATCGGCTGGAGCAGGAAGACCGCCAAGAAGACCAGATCCAAGCCCGCTGCCGTGCGGCGCGACGAGGTCTCCGAGCCCGAGGCCTATGACCCCCTGCCTCCCCGCAAGCCGGACCCGGTCAAGCCTGGGAAGAAGGGGAAATCCAAGTCCAAGCCTGTCCAGCCCGCTGAATCGGATTCCGACTTCTATTACATCCAATAATAGAATAGGCCATAGGTTCCCCTGGACCTAGGCCGAATTCCTGCCGGACCCAAGGCCCTCCGGCCCATCACAGTCCACGGCCCGGCCGTTATAATCCCTTACAAGGAAACGGCTGATCCATGCTCAAGAAGATACTCTCCACCGGGCTAAGCGCTGCCTTGGTCCTGCTTTCCGCAGGTCTTGAGCCCTACCAGGCTTTCGCCCAGCAAGCCGTGTCCTCCAAGGTCCAGGCCTCCCCGACGCCGGGCACTCCGGTCCTGCCGGGCAGCGTGGTCGTCCCGGGTGGAGCCTCCGGCGTCTCCAGCCTCTCAGGAGGCATGAAGCTTTCCGGTTCCGTCGTGGTCCCGGTGGGGGGAGCGCTCACGACCCTTTCAGGGGACGTCTCTCCCGTAGGCCCGGCTGAGCTGCCGGTGTCCGCAATCGGAGTCCCGGTCCTTTCCCAGGCGCTGGCTCCTGGCGTGGCCGTTCCCGGGTCCCGGGAAGAGGCGGCCGCCAGCACCCCGGCCGAGCGCTTCGGCAAGCTGGTCTCGGACCTCAAAGCTCCGTCTCCCTTGAACGGCGTGGCTCAGGAGGCCCCGCTGGAGGAGCGTTCCTCCGCGGGAACCAAGGATTTCGACATCAGGCTCGGCATCGCGGCTCCGGAGGACGCCCAAGACGCTGTCCCGGCCTCGGTCCCAGGGACCTTGGCCCGGAGCGGGCTCCTCCAGCCCGGGCCGCGGCCCGGAGCCTCCCAGGAGACCGTGCCCGCGGCAGGAGCGTCCAAACCCGAGTCCCGCTCGGCCTTCTTCGGCCCCTCCCTGGCCGCCGCTGCCGGCGCGATCAGCCTGGGAGCGCACGTCGTGCTCTCGGCGGCCGCCAAGGCCGTGACCTTGGTCTCGCCCTCCATCCTCTCGAACGGCACCTCGGCCGTCGTCAACGGCCTCGGCATCGCGGCCCAGGCAGCGGTCCTCTCCGCCGGGGTGGCTGGCGCGGTCTTCCTGACCGCAGCCATCGCGGCTGCCGCGTCCTTCCGCTTCGCCATGAAGCGGGGGGCCAAGGTGTCGGACGAGGAGTTCCAGGCCTTTGTCAAGGAAGAGGTCCTGGCAGGGAGGATCGACCCGGGGCTCGGCATCCTTATCAAGGCCTACAGGCCGGTCAGCAGGTTCGATTTCAACTACGGCGCCCACCTCAACGGCCGCATCTTCATCAGGCCCGAGCTGGCAGCCACGCCCACGCTCTTCACCACGGTCCTGGCGCACGAGCTTGAGCACCTCAAGAGCCGCCGCGAGCGCGGCCCGCCCAGCCGCGGCCTCTCAGGGCTCTGGGAGCGGCTCAAGCTCGAGTTCAAGGCGCGCATGGCTGAGCGCCGCCAGGGCGGCTCGGTCAGCTCCTTCCGCATCCCGGTCCTCGAGCGGACCCTCAACCGAGCGCAGCTCTCCCTGCGGCGCGAGGAGCCCTACGACGTGCTCGTGGTCAACCCCGGCTCCGAGGAGCTCTCCGATCCCAAGGTCTACCGCCAGCTCTCAGGCGGCATGGCGCGCCTTGAGACCGTCAAGACCGAGGATCCGGTCGCGGTCTTCAAGTCCCCTGAGAACCGCAAGCGCTTCAAGGTCGTGGCCGTGGACCGACCCACCGGCATCCTGCCGGAGATCGACAGCCGCGACGAGCGCAAGCTCGTGAAGGTCCTGCGCTCCCTCGACGACCTCTACATCCTGGGCACCCGCCTGCAGAGCAGGCCGGGCGCGTTCGCGCCCGGGTCCAAGGAAGCCCGGCGCTATGCCAAGCTCCTGGCCGGGGCCGCAGTCATCGAGGCCGGAGACCGGGTCGCCACGGAGCGCTTCGAGCGCCAGGTCCGGATCTTCTGGAAGGACATCGCCCGTGACCAGCTCGCCGGCATGCCGGTCACGGAGTACCTCTCCGCCCTGTTCGGCTCCCTGGCGGACAAGGGCCTGACGTTCCTTTCCTTCGGAGCCGAGGACCGCGGGGTCGAGGTCTGGGAGAAGCTCCTGCGCTTCTGGGAGCCCTCGGAGGGCGGGCACTTCAAGGTCACCCGCGTGGACCTCGAGAGCGGCGGCCACATCCTGGTGGCGCGCAAGGTCTCGGCGCGCGTGGGGCTCTGGATCAAGCCCAAGGCGGTCTCCACCGAGGATGCCGGGAGCCATGGCGCGTCCCGGACCGGGACCATCCCGGTCTCCATGGAGCGGGTGGACGCCTCGCCCGAGAAGACCCGCATCGCCCGCGAGATGCTCGAAGCCGCGGGTTTCGGCGAGCAGCTCAAGAAGCTCGATTCCCTCGGGGCCGAGATCCGGGACATCTACGGCGCCGACGTGGGCCGCCAGGAGATTTACGTCATGGTCCCCAGGGACCGGACCACGGCCATCCGCAGGATGGGCGCGCTCTCCTCTTTGGGCGTGTCGCCCTCCCACGCCGGGTTCGAACCCCACCTCATGGACTCTCCCGAGCTCCAGGAGGTCCCGCCGGTCTGGCGCGCGGGCCAAATCGGCAAGGGCGGGACCATCCTCCTCATCGGCACCGGCGGGGACACCACCCACGAGGATTTCGGCGGCAGGCTGACCGTGGTGGACCGCGTCAACGAGGGCCCTGAGGACTGGATCGGACACGAGACCGTGACCGCCTCCATCGCCATGGGGGACGGCCGGTCCTACCTGGGCCGCATCTCGGGCATGGCCAGGGCCGCCAAGGCCATCGTGGCCAAGGTCTTCTCCAAGGATTCCCCCGGGGCCGCGGACGGCGACATCAAGGGCTCGGCCCTGGTGGCGCTCGAGCAGGGCGTGGACGTCGTCAACGTGAGCCTCGGCTCGCGCGGGGGCTCCGCCGACGACCTCTCGCGCTTCCTCTCCGACCTGACCCTGAAGACCAATTCCAAGGGCGAGCCCGTGATCGTGGTGGGCTCCTTCGGCAACGCGGGGCCCTTCGACCGCACCGGGAGCCAGCCCTCCACCGGGGTCCATGTCATCGCGGTGGCGGCCGCGGCCAAGAGCCTTTCCGACGGCTCCCCTGAGATCGCCTTCTACAGCTCGGTCGGGCCGGACGTGGACACCCGCTTCTCCATCAAGCGCGTCCGCTTGAAGCCCGACATCACGGCCATCGGCGGGGACGTCACCACCGAGGGCAGCGACCCCGACGTGTATAAGCACGGCGTGACCTCGGCCAAGGCCAAGACCATGCCTCCCGGGCCGTCCGACTCCAAGGACGGCAGGCACACCCGCATGTCAGGGACCTCCATGGCCTCGCCCATGGTGGCGGGCATCGCGCTCCTCCTCAAGGCCGCGCTCAAAGCCTCCGGGGCCTACACCCCCTTCATCAAAGAGAACCTGCCGTTCGCGGTGAAGGCCATCCTCATGCGCACCTCCAGGGACATGAAGGTGCCTGCCTGGTTCCAGGGCTCGGGATTGGTGGACGCTTTCGCGGCCTACAAGCTCGTGCTTTCCTCAGCGGGCAGGACCGTGGAGTCCTGGCTCAAGCGCGGCTGGCGCCGCGTGGTGGGCCCGAGGGCCAGCCTCTCGGACGCCTCAGCCGAGGACGACCCATGGAAGTGGGTCGCCGACCTCAAGGCGGTCAGCGAGCTCGAGGACAAGGTCTACGCCACGGTCGAGATCGGCAGGGCCGAGCCCGAGGTGCGCTTCGACGAGGACAATGAGAGCGGGACCATGAAGCCCGCGGCTCCCGCGCCGCCCGACGACACCGCCGCTCCCGACGCCCGCCAGCGCTTCAACGCGGCCAAGATCGAGGCCCTGCCCAAGCTCATCGAAGCGCTCAAGCACCCGGTGTGGCTCGTGCGGCGGCAGGCCGCCCTGGCCCTCTACAACCTCAAGGACGCCTCGGCCTCGGTGGCCCTGGCTGACGTCGCTCTCACGGACCCGGACGACCGGGTCAGCCAGCTCGCGTTCATGGCCCTGGGCGAGGTGTCGAGCCACGCCATGGACGAGCTCCTGCGCAACGCCTCTCAGCAGGCCGCGCCCGAGCGGGCCATCTGGGCAGCCTATGCCCTGGCCCGCCGCGGGGACGGCTCCGGCGTGGCTCGGCTCGAGCGTGAGATCCAGAGCGCGGACAAGCGCATGCGCTTCACCGTGGTCTGGCTCTTCGGGCACATCGGCCGCCGGCTGACCGCTCCCCAGGCCGAGCTCGTCTCAGCCAGGGCCAAGGACCTCTCCGAGCGCGGCAACATCCGCCACCTCGCCGTGGCGGCTCTCGTCAACGTCCTCATCGGCAACCCCGACGCCATCAGCGACCAGGTCATCATGGACCTCATGGAGGCCAGCGGGCCCGAGAACATGGCCCTGGCCAGGACCATCTCCAAGTTCTTCTCGACCACCATGCAGAACAAGGAGATCCGCGAGCGCTTGAAGGCAGGCGCCCTGAGGGAGGCGGTCACCAAGTTCATCTATCAGCACCGGTCCCAGATCCACAAGCCCGGAGGCCTGGGAGAGATGGTGCGCCTCTTCTCCAGGCACCTCGGCATCCCTCTCGACGCCCCGACCCCCGTGCCGCATCCCCAGGGCCTGGGCGTCAAAGGCGTGGACCCGGCTCTCGGGCCCTTGGACATCATCGTCCGCTCGGTCTCCGGCAAGGGCCCGGACCTCGTGGATTCCAAGACCCTGCCTGACGAGCTCCTGGCCCGCTTCGGGGCCAAGCTCGAGAGCGTCCTATCCGTGTCGAATGCCCTGTGGCTCAAGGTGCCCGAGCACAAGCTCTTCGCCCTCGGCTATGAGTTGAGGAAGCGCGGCCTGGCCGGGACCCGCTCCTCGGCCGAGTACTCGGAAGGCGGCAGGCCCTCCATCACGGTCTTCACCCCCAAGGGAAGCGAAGTCGTCTCCCTGGAGGAGGACGTCCCTGACTTCGAGCTCACCAAGCTCCCCGGCCTCTCAGCCTCTGGCGACGCCATCAATGCCGTAGACGGCCCGTCCCGCGGCGTGTCCGAGGCCCAGGTCATGGCGACCCTGGAAGAGTCCCTGGCCCGAGCCGGCGACCCCCTGGCCAACCCGATCGTGGTCTCCGTGGGCGTGGGCGGGCTCGGGGCCGCTGACCGGCCGCTCAACTCCCTCATCGACCGCCTGGTCCTGCGCAACTACGGCGTGGTGACCGGGGCGGGCAACGAAGGCCCTGGCCCGGGCACCCTGCCCTCCCAGGCTCGCAGCAGGCTCGCAGTGGTCGTGGCTGCCGTGGGCGCCAACAACGCGCCCGAGCTCTACTCTGGGCGCGGCACCCCGGAGAACCCCGCCATCGCCTGGGCCGACCGCATCGTTGCCGACGACGAGGGCACGGCGGGCGCTGCGGTCAATTCCGGACGCAAGCTCTCCAGTCTTGCCTCTGCCATGGCCGCGACCCTTGCCAAGGCAGGCAAGGCCCTGCCCAACGGCTGGTTCCTGTATCTTGCCGAGCTCATGAAGAAGGCCGCAGTGCCCATGCCCGGGTCCCTGCCCCACGAGGTCGGAGCAGGTCTCTTCCCGGCTGAGGACGCCGCCCGCTCAGCCGTGGACGCGGGCCTGGCCGACCCTGACGCGGTCGCTGAGCGCGCGGAACAGCTCATGGCTCAGGCGCGCAAGGGAGTGTTCGGCGAGCCCTAAGCTCCGTCCTAGGTCCCAAAACCAGCTAGGTCTGTTGGTGGCGTTTATCTGCCTGTTTGGCCCGGGAATCCGGCCTGGATTCCGTCTACAATCCTATTAGAGAGATAGGCTTGTGATGCCCTGGAACGCTCACCAGAAAGGACCCAGGAAGGGGTTGGTCGCCCTCTTCCTCTCCAGCCTCCTGCTCGTCCAGCAAGGGGCTTCTCTCTCCGCTCTCGGCCAGACCGTGACCGCTGCTCCGAAGACCGGCTCGCGGGTCACGGTCGTGGCACCCATCCAGCCTGCAGGCGGGCATAGCTCCAACGGGCTCTGGGCGCCCACAGGCTCGGCTCTCTCGAACATCTCGCTCGCCGCGCCTGGAGCACCGCTCTCCGCTCCTGCGATCGAGATCGCGGCTGAAGGCATCGCGCTTCCTGCTGTCGCTGCCGCCCCGGCGGTCCCGATCTCAGCGGCGGTCCAGCCTCAGGCTGAGAAAGGGCCGGCCTCCTCCGCCGAGCGGCTCACGGCCATCTCAGCGGACATCCAGCCTGACATCGCCTCCCTCTCCCGGAAAGACCTGCCCTCGGACCAGGCCTCCGTGGTCGGCGAGCAGGTCATGGCCAAGGCCCTCGGCCAGCAGGGCCGGGAGCTCCCGGTCCTTTCAGCCGACGTCGCCTCCCCGGCGGACGCGTCAGCCAGCCAGGCTGCTTCGCTTGAGCGCCGCGGCGCTGATTCCTGGTGGAAGGACGCCGGCGCCAACCATGCCGCGGTCACGGTCCCGATCTACTCCCTGCGGCGCGAGAACAACGACCCTGGCATCGGCAAGTACACTGATCTCGGGACCTATTATCGCGACACCCTGGCTGGACAGGGCGCTGACGTGGTGCACCTCCTCCCGCACTTCGCGGTCCTGGATGAGAGCCCGTACGCTCCGGTCAGCCTCTTCGCCCTGAACGAGGACTACATCGATTGGGCCGAGGTCCGAGAGGTCAAGGAGAGGCCGGACCTCATGGCCAGGCTGGTGGTGACGGACCTGGCTGACCAACAGGCGGTCAACTACAAGTCCTTGAGGGCCAGGGAAGGCGATGTGGCCCAGCAGGCATACCTCAAGTTCGCGGCTGAGCACCTCGCGGCCGGCACTGCCAGGGGAGCCGAGTTCCGGGCTTTCGTGAAGCAGCACGCCGGCGAGCTGCAGGACTATGCCGAGTACATGGCCCTGGCCCAGCTTATCAACAAGCCCTCCTTGCAGTGGACGAAGAAGGACGAGGAGGCCGGCCGCAAGGACCCGGCGTTCAGCACCCTGGTCCAGACGCGGCTTTACAGCCAGTGGAACGCTTTCAGCCAGTTCCGCCGGGCCATGGACACGGTCCACGCCGCCGGCGGCAAGGTGATCTTCGACATCCCGATGTTCCGGGGCAAGAACTCGGTGGACGCCTGGAAGCACGGCCGGTACTTCACGGATCTCATGACCCGCAACCCCGGGGTCAAGAACCAGTGGGTCCATGAGGACTGGACCGACTTGGCCCTGTGGAACTGGACGAACCTCAAGGCCGAGGGCTACCGGCCGATCCTCGAGCCCTTCAGCTACTGGCTGGACGAGGGGTTCGACGGCGGCCGGGTGGACGCCCTGCACTTCGCCTACCATTTCGGCAACGGCCAGCTTGCCAGCGGAGACGAGCCCGGCGACGACTACGTGAGCGCCCTTGCCGGGGTCTTCAAGTCCCGCAAGGCCTTCCCTCTGGCCGAGGCTTTCGAAGGCAAGGCTGAGAACGCGCTGCGCTTTGGCTTCGTCACGGTGTACGGGGATTGGAAGAAGCTCAGCTCCCACGACGACCCGCGCAGCGACAAGTTCATGGAGAAGTTCCTCGGCCTGAGCCGCCAGCCGACCTCGGGCAGGGCGGCCAGGTTCGTGGGCTACACCCTGGGCGACGAATGGAACGACCCGGTCCCGGTCAAGCGGAGCGCGAACGGCCGCTCGTACTGGAACTACCGGATCCCGCTCTCCTCGGACCCGGATTTCACGGCCCGCTTCCGCGGCGACGCGCGGCCGCAGCTGGGCGGGTACATGGCTGCCCAGGCCGGGAACGTCTGGGAGGGCGTCTCAGCGGTCTGGAAGGCGTTCAAGGCCGCTGCCGACACCTTCGTCAAGCATTTCAGCGGCACGGTGCAGATCTGGGCCGCCAGCATGGACTGGTTCCTCGAGGAGTGGGGCCGCGACACCTTCATCTCGCACCCGGGGCTCCTGGTGGCCGCGGGGAGGTACGACGAGGCGAAGGAGAACATGCGCAACTTCGCCAAGTACGAGCACCAGGGCCTCATCCCGAACAAGATCTGGGACGCGTCGCGCTGGTCCCCGCAGAAGCCCGACGGCGTGGACTACAACACCGTGGACGGCTCGCTCTGGTTCATCCAGGCCGTGAAGAAGTACGTGGACACGACCGGAGACTGGGTCTTCGCCAAGGAGATGCTCCCCGTCCTGCGCCGGGTCGTCAAGCACTACGCCGAGGGCACGGGCTATTCCCGCTACGGCCGCTTCAACCGCGTCTACATGGACGCGGACGGCCTCATCGTCAGCCCTGGCCAGGCCACCTGGATGGACGCCGACCCCGAGGGTCGCGACCAGCCGGTCACCCCGCGCCACGGCAAGGCCGTGGAGATCAACGCTCTCTGGTACGCTGGCCTGCGCTTCTTGGCCAGGGTCGAGACCCGCGTCGGAGACAAGGCCGCGGTCCGTGAGCTCGACGACCGGGCGGAACTCGCCAAGAAGTCCTTCAACGACAAGTTCTGGTTCGTGAACGAGGACAACAAGAAGGCTTGGGGAGAGACCGGAGGAGCCCTGGCCGACGTCATCGAAGGCGACCCGCACTCTTTGGCCATCAGGCCGAACATGCTCTTCGCGGTGAGCCACGGCGAGGACCTGCTCACCCCTGAGCGCCGGCGAGCCGTGGTCCTGGCGGCGACCAAGGACCTGCTGACACCTTACGGCATGCGCACCCTCTCCTATCGGGACAGCAACTACCATGCCTTGTACGAGACCTGGAAGCCTCCGTTGGAGAAGGACCAGGCCTATCACCAGGGCACGGTGTGGCCTTGGCTCATGGGCGCGTACGCCGACGCCTTGGCGCGCGTCAGGAAGGAGCAGGGTTGGGACGAGACCCGCATCCGTGAGGAGCTCCGCGGGCTCATGACCCCCTTGGTCGAGTTCCTGGTGAGCCACCCTGAAGGGTCCCTGCCCGAGGTCTTCGACGGCGGCCAGGCCCAGGAAGCGCTCCAGCGCTTCTCCCTGGCCGACCCGCTGGGCCTGGGCGACGTCATCGCCAAGCTCGTGCGCTCGCAGAACCGGGGGGGCACGCGCTCGCAGGCCTGGAGCGTGGCTGAGACCATGCGCGTGCTCTGGGAGCGCGGCCTGGCTCCCAAGCCGGACTAGGTCCTTCCTACTGGTTGAGGCGCTTCATGAAGGAACGTCCCTGGTGGTAGAAAGAGACGCTGTCCTCTAAGATCCGGATCACGGTCACAGGCAGGCGCGCTGGCCCGACCGTGATGGTGGAACCCTCGGTCACCCGGTCGCCGTTGACCAGGGCGAGCCTGCGGCCAGGCAAGGAGATGATGCCCTGGAGCTTGATGAACCGGGCCAAGGACTGGGTGCGCTTACGGATGGAGGCCCGCGCCAGAGCCTTCTTCGAGGGGGCCTTGGCGATCTGCTCCAGGGCTGCCGGGCTGGGCAGAGGCTCCAAGGCCGGCAGGGGCTGAGGTGCGGGCGGCGGAGCCTGCGCTGGCGCGGTGGACGCTGAGCAGGGCATCGCCTCCTTGCAGGGGCACTCAGCGCTCGAGGCCAGGGGCTTCTTGTCTTTGGCTTGGAAGATGCCCTTGGCCGGGACGCGGACTGCCCGGGTCTCCTGGATGGAACGCAGGCGGTCTTCCTCGCGAAGGTGACGGTAGAAGAGCACTGCCGGGACCGCCAGCACAGCAGCGACCAAGAGCCAGGCTGGGTCCCGTCGTTGTCTCATCGGATGCTCCGTCCCTACTCTAAGCCTAGTCCCGGCGTGTTGCGCAAATATTATCCACGGCTCAAATCTTCGGGGTTCCCGCCGGCTCCGGCTGAAAGCCATCCGCAGACATCTCCTAGGCGATGTCTGTGGAGATGCCTTCACCCTGTCCCGGGCTTGCGGGCAGGGCGGGTTTTTCGCCATAATATCCTCGTCGTCAGTGGTCTTCAGGGCATGGTGACCCTGCGCGAGCAGGGGATTCCTGACCGGCGGTATAGCCCGCGAACCCGTCCGAAGGACGGGCCGATGCTGTGGAATTCAGCGGCCGACAGTAAAGTCTGGATGGGAGAAGACCTAGGACCGCGGTGCGCTCTGCTCCGTGGGCCCGGGAGCCTATCTCCCGGGCCGTTTTGTTTTAAAGGAGCTTCATGTTCGACCCGGTGGAAGACGTCATCGCCTCGATCCGCGAGGGCAGGATGGTCATCGTCACGGACGACGAGGGAAGGGAGAACGAGGGCGACCTCGTGATGGCCGGCGACAAGGTCACCGAAGAAGCGGTCAACTTCATGACCAAGCACGGCCGGGGACTGCTGTGCGTGTCCATGACGGCCGAGCGGCTCTCGGCCCTGGGCCTCTCCAGGATGGCGACCAAGGGCAGGGGCACGCGCTTCTCGACCGCCTTCATGGAGTCCGTGGACGCCGCCCGCGGGGTCACCACGGGCATCAGCGCGCATGACCGCGCGGCCGTGATCCGGGTCCTGACCGACCAGACCAGCGTCCCCGGGGACCTGGTGACCCCGGGGCACGTGTTCCCGCTCGAGGCCCGGCCGGGCGGGGTGCTCACCCGCGCGGGGCATACCGAGGCCTCCGTGGACCTGGCCAAGCTCGCGGGCCTGAGGCCCTGCGGCGTGATTTGCGAGATCCTGGCCGAGGACGGCACCATGGCGCGCATGCCCGAGCTCAAGGAGCTGAGGAAGAAGCACGGCCTCAAGATGACCTCGGTGGCCGACCTCATCGCCTACCGCCGCAAGTCGGAGAAGCTCGTGGAGTTCGTCCGGAAGGTGGACCTCCAGACCGAGCACGGCCCCTTCGTGCTCCACCTCTACCGCTCGCTCACGGACGGCGAGCACCACGTGGCCCTGGTGCGCGGCGAGGTCAAGGCTGACGAGCCCGTGCTCGTCAGGGTGCACAGCGAGTGCCTGACCGGCGACGTGTTCGGGTCCAGGCGGTGCGACTGCGGGCTCCAGCTCCAGGCCGCCATGGAGACGATCTCCAAGACCGGCAGCGGGGTCCTGCTCTACCTGCGGGAGGAGGGACGCGGCATCGGCCTGGCCAACAAGATCCACGCCTACGAGCTCCAGCAGAGCCAGGGCCTCGACACGGTGGAGGCGAACGTGAAGCTCGGGTTCCCTCCTGACCTGCGGGACTATGGGGTGGGAGCCCAGATCCTCTGCGACCTGGGAGCGCGGCGCTTGCGCCTCATGACCAACAATCCGCGCAAGATCGTGGCCCTGGAGGGCTACGGCCTCGAGGTCGTCGAGAGGGTGCCGGTGGTCTTCCCTCCGGACGAGCACAGCGCGAAGTACCTTCGGACCAAGAAAGAGAAGCTCGGACACTTGTTGTGAAGCGTGCCTGGCATTGTATTGATTGTATTTTCGCGAGCGAAAATACAATCAATACAATGCCAGGCACCATTCAAGGAGGCTGGAAATGGCTGTTCGCGAACTGTCGGGAAATCTGATCGCCAAGGGACTCAAGATCGGCGTGGTGGTGAGCCGGTTCAACGACTTCCTCGGAAAGTCCCTGGTGGGCGGGGCCGTGGATTGTTTCGTGCGGCACGGCGGGACCGAGGAGAACGTGACCGTGGCCTGGGTGCCTGGAGCCAATGAGCTCCCCATGACCATGGAGGTCCTGGCCAAGTCAGGCAAGTTCGACGCCCTGGTCGCGCTTGGAGTCGTGATCCAGGGTGCGACCCCGCACGCCGAGCTCATCAACAGCCAGGTCTCACGCTCCCTGGCCAAGGTCTCCTCGGACCTCGGAGTGCCGGTCATCAACGGCGTGGTCTGCGCGGACAACCTGGAGCAGGCCATCGAGCGCTGCGGCACCAAGGGCGGCAACAAGGGCTGGGCAGCGGTGCAGGCAGGCGTCGAGATGGCCAACCTCTACAAGGAGATGGCGCGCTAGGCAGTGACAAGAGCCGGCGGAATCGGGCCCGAGGACGAGGCTTGGCTGAAGGCCGCCATCAGCCTTGCTCGCAGGGGAGAGGGCGGGACCAGGCCTAATCCTCCTGTGGGAGCGGTCATCGTGTCCAAGGGCAGGGTCGTGGGCCGGGGCTGGCACCGCAAAGCAGGCGGGCCGCACGCCGAGGTCTCTGCCCTAAGACAGGCGGAAGCCAGGGCCAAGGGAGCCACGGTCTACGTCACCCTCGAGCCGTGCTCGACCTGGGGCAGGACAGGGCCGTGCACCCAGGCGCTCATCGAGGCCGGGGTGGGGCGCGTCGTGTTCGGCGTGCGGGACCCGAATCCCAAGCACCAGGGAGCAGGGGTCAGGGTCCTGCGCAGAGCAGGCATCATCGTGACCGAGGGCGCGGCTGAACGGGAGGCAGGAGAGCTCATCAAGCCGTTCGCCAAGCGCATGGCTACGGGTCTGCCCCACCTCACCTTGAAGATGGCCATGAGCCTCGACGGCAGGATCGCCCAGGCTGACGGCAAGTCCCGCTGGGTCAGCGGGCCCGGGACCAGGGCCGTGGTCATGGACCTGCGCCGGCGCGTGGATGCCGTGATGGTGGGCTCGGCTACCGTGGTCAAGGACGATCCGAGGCTCCTTCCTGAGACAGCGGGGATGCGTCCTTGGCGCGTCATCGTAGACAGCAGGGGCAGCACGCCCCTCTCCGCCCGGGTGCTCACGGACGAGCGGGCCAAGGACACGGTCCTCGCCACCACCTCGGCCTGCCCTGCTTCCAGGGTCAGGCGCTATGAGGCCCTCGGAGCCAGGGTCTGGGTCCTGCCCGGCAAGGCGGGCAAGGTGGCGCTCAGGCCTCTCATGAAGAGGCTCGGAGATGAAGGCGCGCTCCGGGTGCTCTGCGAGGGCGGAGGGCAGCTCGCCGCCAGCGTCATCGAGGCGGGGCTCGCCGACGAGTATCTCTTCTTCGTGGCTCCGAAGTTCCTCGGAGCGCTGTCTTTGCCCGTGGTGGGCGGCGGGTCCTGGCCTCTGGATTCGTGCCCCCGGCTCGCTTTCGAGTCCATCGCGATGGCGGGAGCGGACGTGATGCTCCGCGCCAAGCCCCTAGCGGGACGACGGGGCTGAGCCCAGGATCACGATCTTCTGCCAGATGTTCCTGGAGAGGGCGGTGGTGAGGTCCTCGAGCTCGTCGACGGCCGTGAGCGCGACCTCGTCCTCGAAATACTGGGCGTAGAGCGCGGCGATCTTGCCGATGAGGGAGAGCATCTCGCTGCAGTAGTCGAGGTAGCGGCTGAGCTCGAAAGGAGACATCTTGCGCTCGGGCGAGGACTTGGTGTTCTCGCCCTGGACGAAGAGGCGCTCCGGGTCCTTGGTGAGCTGGTGCATGTCGATGATGTGCGCCAAAGACCGCAGCTCGTGCAGGGCTCTCAAGGCCTTCCTGCGCTTGACGCGGTGCTCGACCGTGACGAGGAAGAAGACCGCCGCGCCGATGAGCATGAGGAGGTTGAGGCCCGCCTCGGAGATCTGGATGAAGGAGCCCAGGTGCGTGAGAGCCTCGTCCCTGTGGAGGAAGACCAGCACCGCGGGGACGGCTCCCAGGAGGGCCGCGACCGCGGTCCAGGTGGCCAGGCGCAGGCGCCAATCCGGCTTGTGGATGGCTGCCGAGGTGGCTGCCGAGGCCCGGGCCACGGTCAGGAGCTCGTCGGCCACCTTGTAGAGGCTCGAGCCCGGGAAGCGCTCCTCCACGCGGAATCTCAAGCGTTCGCACGTGGCGATGACCGCATCGGAGTCCAGGGTGCGGTAACCGCGGGCCATGGCAGGTGAATGTAGCCTATCCCTGGACCCGTGTCAATGGCGCGGAGGAGCCCGCTCAACGGCGATGGAGCGCAAGGCGCAGGAGGCTCGAAAGCCCGAGCGAGGCCGCGGCCAGGCACACGGCCACCGGGCCCAAAGGCAGGTCGAAGGCGTAGGAGAGCAGGAACCCGATGAAGGCGCTCGCTCCTCCCGTGAGGCTCGCCAGGAGCGAAAGGGACATTATGCCTCTGGCCCACGGCAGGGCGGCCATGGCCGGGAGGACCAGGAATCCGAAGATGACCAGAGGGCCCGCGGTCATGACCCCGAGCGAGACCGTCACCCCGATGAGCGCGTAGAGGAGCCCCTCCCAGAGCAGGACCTTGCGGCCCAGGATCTCGGCGGTGTCGCGGTCGAAGGACACGAGCAGGAACTCCCGCTGGAAGGCCAGGAAGCACGCCGCCACCACGGCAAAGGCTCCGCAGAGGATGCCGAGGTCATGGCCCGAGATGGCCACGATCTCGCCTTTGAGCAGGCCGAGCATGGCGGTCTCGCCATGAGGGTTCCAGGACACGAAGAGGAGGCAGAGGCCGGCGCTGGCGGCGTAGAGCGCGCCCAGCCTGCCTTCCCCGAAACCCGCCTTGCGCCGCTCCAGCAAGACGAGCGCCAGGATGGCGGCGGCCGTCAAGGCGGCCGAGCCCATGATGGCCAGGTGCCTCTCGCCGGGCTCGGTCCCCGCCAGCCAGCCGACGCCCAGGCCCTGGAGGAGGAAGGCCAGGGAGAGCCCGGCCGCTGAGACCTGGGGCAGGGCCACTCCCCAGAAGACCATGCGCCGCAGGAGGAAGTAGACGCCCACGAGCGGGCAGACCAAGCCCACGGTCATGCAGCCGTAGAGGGCGTTTCTAAGCAGGAAATCAGGCCGGAGCACCTCGAGGAGGAGCGAGGGGCTCATAGCTCCGCCTTGAAGACCTGGCTCACCCGGCCTTCGGAGAACATCCGCTCGGCAGGCCCGGACTCGATCATGCCCGCTTCCAGCCATGCGACGTGGGTGAAGAGGCCCTTCTCGGCCGAGACCCGGTGGCTCACCATGAGCGCGGTCAGGCCCCGCTCCTTGAAGGTGCGGAACAGAGCCAGCAGGGACTCTTGGGTCGCGATGTCGATGCCTGCCAGGGGCTCATCGAGGACCAGGAGCTCGGGCTCGCCGACCAGGCCGCGCGCCACGAGCACTCGCTGGCGCTGTCCGCCCGAGAGGCTGCTGAAGGGCGCGTCCGCCAATTCCAGCGCGCCTGCCTCTTCTAGGGCGCGGGAGACGAGGCTGGGAAGGCGATCCGTGCTCCTGAGGCCGAACGGGTCGAGTCCCCGCCAGGCGCCCATGGCCACGACCGCCGATACGGTCAGCGGATAGATGGGGTCGAGCTTCTCCTTCTGAGGCACGTAGCCGCATCGGAGGGGTCTTCCCTTGCGGCGGCCTTTGAGGCAGGGGAGCAGGCCCAGCAGGGTCTTGACCAGGGTGGTCTTGCCCGAGCCGTTGTAGCCCAGGATGCCCCAAAATTCGCCCCTGCGGATCGCGAGGTCGGCTTGGCGCAACACGGGCTCCCGGTCGTAACCGATCGAGGCGCCGGCCAGGTCGAGAAGGGGATGCTCGGTCATGGGAGCGTCATTCCTTGCCCGCGGCCGCCAGGAGGGCCTTGAGATTTGCCTCGCACAGGCCCAGATAGGTCCGGGTCCCGGGCAGGGAGCCGGACATGGTGCCGATGACCGCGACCTTGGCTCCGGTGCGTTCGGCCAGCCAGTCCACGGTCTTGGCCTCGTACTGCTGCTCCCGCACGATGAGCCGGACCCCCTGCTCCTTCATGACTGCGACGAGGGAGGCCAGGTGGGTGGGGGTGGGAGCGACCCCGGGCTTGAGCTCGACCGTGGCGATGAAGTCGAGGCCGGTGAACCGGCCTAGGTAGGCGACATCCTTGTGATAGGAGACCGCCTTGACGCCCTTCAAGGGCGCGGCCCGGGCCTTCAACTCGCGGACTTTGGGCTCAAGCTCCGAGAGGTACTCCTTGAGGCCTTTCTCGTAGAGGGCGGCGTTCGCAGGGTCGATGCGGGAGAGACCGGAGGCGATGTTCCGGGCTATCCTGGCGCCGCTCTCCGGGTCGAGGTTGTAGTGCGGGTTGCCTTGCGGGTGGATGTCTCCCTCTGCCCGGTTCAAGGTCTCGGGCCTCTCGAGCACGCTCATCCCTTGGGAGCAGTCGATGCACCCGGGACCGGAGCACTGCATGATGGGATCGGAGCGCAGGGCCGGGTTGGCGGAGGCCGCGAGCAATCCGGTCAGGAAGGAGTCCTCGATGGAGAGCCCGAGATAGACGGCCGCGTCGGCCTTGTTGAGCTTGGCCACGAAGCTCGGCCTCATGACGACTTGGTGGATATCCTCCTTGCCCTTGGCCAGGCTCTCGACCCTGACGCGCTCTCCCCCGATGCGGGCCGCGATGTCGGCCAGCTCAGGAACCGTGGCGACTATGAGCAGGGGCTTGGCCGCCCACGCAGGAAGGGATGAGAGGAGCAGGACTGCGGCGACAAATGGACTGGCCAGCTTCTTCATGTCGATGTCTCCTTAAGGTTAGATGTGGGAATGGTCTCACCGGTCCCGGAAGCCGTGCACATGGTAGCCGAGCACGCCGGTCCACTGCAGGCCGATGGTGTTCGAGACCAGGGTGCCTGGTACGTTGTCCTCCCGGCGAGAGAAGCTCAGGCGCAGGCGCTGATACTCGGTCACGTCGCAAGAGAGGAACGCGGTGTAGGTCTTGGTGAGCTTGCGGGCCGAATCGAGGTCCTCGGTGAGATCCCCCATGAGCCCGGGCCGCCAGCGCCGCCCCAGCTTGATCCAAGCGTAGGAGTAGCCTGAGAAGGCCCGTACGCGGTCTGTGGGCAGGCGCGTGGCCGGGTCGAAGCGCTGCTCGTTGTTGACGAACACCTCGGTGCCCCAGACCACCCCTTTGTAGAGCCCGCCGGAAGACGGGTGGTAGCGGTAGGTGAGGTCCAGGCCCGTCAGGGCTCGCCAGGTCCCCTTGCGCGTGGCCGTGGCAAAGGGGCTGCCGGTCACGGTCGCGTCCTCGACCATGGTGCGCTTTGGGGTCCAGGCTTCGCTGATCCCGAGCTCCAAGCTGTGGTCGTCTCCCAGATCCGCGCCGGCGTTCAAGCGACCGAGGTAGGTGAAGTCCTCGAAGGGCCTGGCGACCGCGATGTCGAGCCGGTCGTTCTCGGCTCCGATCTGGTCGAAGACGCCGGCGGTCGCGCTCAGGTAGAAGTCCGTGGGGAAGAGATACGAGACCTCCAGGCCCTCGCCCCGGGATTCGCCGTTGACGAAGGTGTCGATGGAATTGGGCGTCTCGATCACCGGCAGCTCATGGCCATGGTAGTGCGGGAAGCGGCCGAAGGAGGCGAAGAGACGGCCGCCTCGGACTGTCAGGTTCCAAGGCAGGGAGGTGGTCTCAAGGGCAGCCTCCTCCACCTCGACTCCCCCCTCGCTGCCGTTGACGATGGCCCACCCCTTCACGAACGGGTCCACCGAGGCTTCGAGGTTGATCTCAGCGGCTCGGAACTGGAAATCCGCCTTATCGTCACGGTCGAGCAGGGCGAAGTCGAGGGCCAGGCCCATGGCGGGGTTGAACTGGGACAGGAAGGTCTTGGCAGGGGCTGTCTCCAGCCTGGTCACGCGCTCCTCCAGGGCCTTGAGCTCGTCGGCGTCAGGGGGGACGGTATCCTGGGCATGGGCCAGGCACGGCAGAGTCACCATCAGCAGGGCGGTTGAAAGCGATAGCATGGTCTTCTCCTGATTCTTTACGGTGGAAATCAAATCCTATTTGCCCGGATATGCCGGGTGGAGTCATGGGACCGGAAGGAGTCAGGCCAGAGGAGGGCTGCGGGAACGGGGCCGGACCAGCTCCCCGGAGAGAGACGCGACCGCAGGCGCCTTCGGCGCTGGAGAGAGGATCAGGTGGCAGGCGATCCCTGGAGAGTCATTCGGCGCCTGGGACTGGCTGTTGGAAGCCGCCGCGCACTGGACGCAGTCCTGGTGGCTCAGGCCGTCGGCATGGCGGTGCAGGAAGAGCACTGCGCTGCTCCAAAGCAGGGCCCAGGCCAAGACGCCGAGGAGCAGCCGTTTCACGCCATCAGCCTAGCAATTCAGGCATTTTGGTTCAAGGAGCGCTCGGTGATCGTCTTGCCAAGTCGGCTTGCGCCTGCCTTCTGCCCAGGGTTTGGGAAATGGTAGAGTGGGGCATGTTCACGGGATTGGTCGCCGATGTCGGCCGGGTCGTGGAAGCGCGGCGGTCCAAGGCAGGCATGGTCCTGGCTGTCGAGGCTTCCCAGGCTTGGGACCCCAAGGTCGAGCTTGGAGAGAGTGTTTGCGTCAACGGCGCCTGCCTGACCGTCAAGGAGGTCCGCGGAGGCCTCCTGACGTTCGACGTGCTGGGCGAATCGGCCAGGCTCACGACCCTTCCATCCAAGAAGCCCGGCAGCCTGGTGAACCTCGAGCGCGCGTTGCGGCTGGCTGACCGCTTGGGCGGCCATCTGGTGACCGGGCACGTGGACGGCCTGGGCCGGGTCCGGGGCTTGGGCAGGAAGGATGGGGACCGCGTCCTGGGCATCAGCGCCCCGGCGGAGCTCATGAGGGGGATCGCGCTCAAGGGCTCCATCGCCGTGGACGGGGTGAGCCTGACCGTGGCCGGCCTGGCCGAGACTTCGTTCGAGGTCCGCGTCATCCCCTTCACCTGGGAGCATACGGGCCTCAGGACCCTCAGGGAGGGCGCGTCCGTCAATCTGGAGACGGATCTCATCGGAAAGCACGTGGCCCGGTGGCTTGAGACCGGCAAGGCCGCTCCACGGCCCGCGATCGGGTCTCTCACCTGGGAAAAGCTGAAAAAAGCCGGGTTCTGACGACGGACCCCTGAATCCCTTGGCCGGGGCCCGCGTCTAACTGTTGGGGGACCCAGGGATGAACTCCAGATACTTCGGCCGATTCGACCCGAGCCGTGCGGAAAAGCTGCAGATCCTCGACCATGAAGGCAGGTTGAACGAGGAGTTGCGGCCTGACTTGCCCGATGACCGCGTGCGGAAGCTCTACGAGCGCATGGTCGTCATGCGGGTGGCGGACCAGACCGCCTTGACCCTCCAGCGCGAAGGCAGGCTGGGGACCTACGCTCCCTTCTACGGACAGGAGGCTTGCCAGGCTTCCTCCGCGTTCCTGGGGCCCCAGGATTGGCTGGTCCCCTCCTACCGTGAGACAGGAGCGCTCTTCATGCGCGGGGTGCCCCTGTCCCTCCTGTACCGCTATTGGATGGGTGATGAGCGGGGCATGAGCCTGCCCGACTCCACGCGCATCCTGCCCGTGGAGATCGTGGTGGGCGCGCAGCCCCTGCACGCGGTGGGGCTGTCCTGGTCCTTGAAGCTCAAGGGGGAGAAGGCGGCTGCCGTGGCCTATTTCGGAGACGGGGCCAGCTCCCAGGGCGACGTGCACGAGGCCATGAACTTCGCCGGGGTCTTCAAGACGCCCACGGTCTTCGTGTGCGAGAACAACCAGTTCGCCATCAGCCTGCCCAGGAAGCAGCAGACCGCCGCGGAGTCCATCGCCCAGCGGGCGGCCGGCTACGGGTTCGCGGGCTTGCTCATCGACGGCAACGACCTCTTCGCGGTGGCAGGGGCGATGGTCGAGGCCCTGGAAGCCTGTCGCGGCGGGGGAGGACCCTTCCTCATCGAGATGCTCACCTACAGGTATGGGCCGCACACGAGCTCGGACGACCCTACGAAGTACCGGACCGCGGAGGAAGTCGAGTCCCAGAAGCCCTTTGACCCGCTGTTGAGATTGAGGCGGTATCTTGAGTCCAAGGGCTTGTGGACCGACGCTGACGAGGCCGCGGCGCTTGAGGCAGGAAGGCTGGAGGCTGAGCGGGCCATCACTGCCGCCGAGGCCATGGCCCCTCCTTCGCCCATGGACATCTTCAGCCACACCAGGAAGTCCGCGCCCGCCTACGTGGAGCGGCAGAAAGCGGAGCTGGCCGATCACCTGCAGCGCGGAGGGGGACATGCCTAAGCTCAACATGGTGTCAGCCATCAACCTGGCCCTGGACCAGGAGATGGCGCGCAACGACCGGGTCATGGTCCTCGGGGAGGACGTGGGCCGGGAGGGCGGGGTATTCCGGGTGACGGACGGCTTGCAGGCCAAGTACGGGCCTGCCAGGGTGGTGGACACGCCCCTGGCCGAGTCGGCCATCGTGGGCGTCTCCCTGGGCCTGGCAGCGGGCGGCATGGTCCCCGTGGCTGAGATCCAATTCGAAGGGTTCCTCTACGTGGCCATGGACCAGCTCTTGAACCAGCTCGCGCGCTACCGCACGCGCAGCCAGGGGAGGTTCAGCCTGGGCGTGGTGGTGCGCGTGCCCTGGGGCGGGGGCATCCACGCTCCTGAGATGCACTCCGATTCGCCTGAGACGGTCCTGGTCCACAGCCCGGGCTTGACCGTGGTCCAGCCGTCCAACCCTTTCGACGCCAAGGGCCTCATGCTGAGCGCCCTGCGCCTGGGCGAGCCCGTGGTCTTCTGCGAGCCCAAGCGCATCTACCGCGCCGTGAAGATGGAGGTGCCCGAGGAGGACTACACCGTGCCCATCGGCAAGGCCAAGACCGTGGCCGAGGGCACGGACCTCACCATCGTGGCCTGGGGCGCCATGGTCCGCGAGGCGGTCAACGCCCGCAAGGAGCTCGAGACCCTGGGCCACTCGGCGGAGGTCATCGATCTGCGCACGCTCTCCCCCATGGACAGCCAGGCCGTGATCGAGTCCGTGCGCAAGACCGGACGCCTGGTCATCGTCCACGAGGCGCCGCGCACCCTGGGGCTGGGCGCTGAGATCGCGGCGCGCGTGGCCGAGGAGGCGTTGACGAGCCTGCTGGCTCCCATCGAGCGCGTCACCGGGTTCGACACGTTCATGCCCTTGGGCCTGTTGGAGGAGCACTATCTGCCCGATGCGGGCCGCATCACGGCCGCGGCCAAGAAGGCCCTGGGCGTCGAGCGCGTGGCGGCGTAGGAGGGGGAGGATGGCTTTCCAGTTCAAGTTCCCGGACATCGGAGAGGGGCTCACCGAAGGCGAGATCGTGGGGTGGAAGGTCAAGGTCGGAGACCGCGTGGCTGACCACCAGATCCTGGCCGAGGTCGAGACCGACAAGGCCGTCGTCGAGATCCCGTCCCCTGCCGCGGGCTTCGTGCTGAGCTTGAAAGGCGGACCCGGCGACATCATCAAGGTCGTGGAAGTGATCGCGGTCATCGGCGACGAGGCCGAGCTCAAAGCCGGCCAGGGAGCCGCGCCGGCCCCGGCTCCTGCGAGCCCGAAGGGTTCCGTGGGCGTGGTGGGCACGCTCGAGGAGGCTCCCGAGGACGAGCCGGCCAAGGCCCAGGCCGCGGCCGTGGACGTTCCTCGGTCCGTGGCCAAGCCCAGGGTGAGCGCACTGCCCAAGGATCGCGAGCTGGCCAGGAAACTCGGAGTGGACATCGAGCTCCTCCACGGCACGGGTCCCAAGGGCCTGGTGAACGAGGAGGATATACGCAAGGCAGCCGGCTTGGGAGCTCCCGAGAAGGGGGCGCGGGTCTGCGAAGGGGCGGTCGGGACCGACCAGTGGGGCCCGGTCGAGCGCGTGCCCTTGCGCGGGGTGCGGCGCCGCATCGCCCAGGCCATGAGCGACTCCCTCAGCCATACCGCCCAGGTCACCGCCATGGACGAGGTCGTGATCGACGACCTCTGGCGCATCCTCGGGAGGATGAAGGCCGAGGCTGCCAAGCAGGGCGTGCACCTGACCCTGCTCCCCTTCCTCATCAAGGCCGTGGTGGGCGCGTTGAAGCGCGTGCCTGAGATGAACCTGTCTTTGGACGAGGAGAAGGGCCAGCTCGTGTTCAAGGGCTACTACAACATCGGAGTCGCGGTGGACACCCAGGACGGGCTCATCGTGCCCAACGTGAAAGCCGCGGATGCCAAGTCCATCCTCGAGCTCGGCCGCGAGGCCGCGGACCTCGCGCAGAAGGCCAGGCGCAGGACCATCGAGGTGGCGGACTTGAAGGGCGGCACCTTCACCATCACGAACTACGGCTCCATCGGCGGGCTCTTCGGCACGCCCATCGTCAACCACCCGGAGACCGGCATCCTAGGGGTGGGCAGGCTGGTGGAGAAGCCCGTGGTCGTCGAAGGCGGCATCAGGGTCGGGAAGGTCCTGCCCCTGTCCTTGACCTTCGACCACCGCAACGTGGACGGCGCGCACGCCCAGCACTTCCTCAACGACGTGATGCGCCACCTCCACGACCCTGACCTCATCCTCGTCGGGATGTGAGTCCGGCCCGCTGGGCAGGAGGACCTAGGCCCTGCTAGGCCCATTTCCAGGCCCTTTTTTCACCATCAGACCCATACGGCTGAAGACCGCGATTGGATACCATGTCTTCAGAGGTGAACAAGATGATGAAGAAAGTCCTCCTGACGGTCGCGGCGGTCCTGGCAGCGACGGCGAACGCCTCGGCATGGGAAGTCATCTCCGGCCAGAATTGCAGCGTGTCCCAGCCGCAGATGGTCTCCGCCCATGACAGCCAGAGCCTGGCCCAGATCTGGGCCAAGACCTACCAGGGGACGCCCAAGGCCCTCGAGCTCCCGGCCGTGGATTTCAGCAAGGAGACCGTCATCGCCGTGTTCCTCGGTGAGAAGCCCACCCAGGGCTACAACGTGGACATCCAGTTCCAGCAGGACCCCATGAACCCCAAGCGGCTCTACGTCCTTTATAAGGAGCAAGCGCCCAAGTCCGTCTCCTTCCAGCCCCAGGTCGTGTCGCGTCCCTATGTCATCCGCAAGGTCCCCAAGGCCTACAACGAGGTCGTGTTCGAGGCTGACCAGACCGTGCGGGCCCTGCCCCCGACCTTCAAGAACGAGAAGTCGGACCAGATGGCAGGCATCATCTTCAAGCTCCAGCAGACCGTGGAAGCCGGTTCCGCGGCCTTCTAAACCACGGTCTCCCTCCTCTCCCGGTCCTACGGGGATGGGTCCCAAGGTACCCTCGTCTGGGACTTTGGCTTCTTGCGGTGCATGAGGCTCCGGGCCATACTCCAGGCGATGAGAGGACCAGCCCTCAGAGGGCTTGTCGCGCTTCTCTTCGCCCTGACGCCGTGGCCTGGGTGGGGGGCTTCGGTCGCGGCCAGGCAAGTCAAGCCCGTGCTCATGCCTGTCAGCGCGGTCCTGGTCCCTGGCTTGGGGCAGGGCCTGGCAGCTCCCACAAGCATGGGCCAGGACCTGGGTCTTTCCTGGGCCCACGCTCCGTCCCTGGTCCAGCCTCAGCTTGCGCAGGCTTTCTTCGCTGTCCCGCCTTCAGAGGCTCTGACGCCCGGGCCTCTGGCTGTTCCTTCCGCAGGGGTTGCAGAGGACCTTTCCAGTGTCCAGGGACTTGCGAGCCCAGGCTCTCAAGACGCTCCTGAAGAGGCCTCGTATGCCGCAGGGGCCGCGGTCTTCGACCAGGCAAGGCAAGGGAGCGTTGAGCTCTCCGTCCCTGCTCCTGCCTCCGCGGATACTGCAGGGCAGGGCAATCTCAGCCGTCCCAGTCCCAAGCCTGCGCAAGCCGAGGCTCCGAAGGTCGAGAAAGCCGATGAGTCAGAGGGCCTGGCCACCCAGGGCTTGCAAAGGCGCTGGGAGAGGCTCTACCTCGCGGGCCAGGAGCTCGTGGAATTGGGACGAGGCGCTTTTGGAGCCGTGTACGAGCACCCCAGGCTCAAGGGAGCGGTCATCAAGATGGTGGCGCTCTCCGCAGCGGCGGCGTTCGCTTTCGGCGGCTCGGACCTCAAGGTCGCGATGCAGGATTACCAGGTCGGCAAAGCCATGGCAGAGGCAGGGGCCGGCCCCAAGCTGCTGGGGCTCGTATCCATCCCGGGCGAGCCCTCGGCCTTGAGGCGCTGGGTCTGGGGGCTCTTCGGCAAGGACCCGGCCGTGCCTGAGCGGCCCGCGGTGGTCAAGGAGCGGGTCTTCGGCGAGACCGTGGAGGACCTCATCGACTCCCGCAGGTTCTCACAGAGAGACTATGTTCTAGTCCAAGACATGCTCGGCCGCCTGGCTGACGCCAGGCTCAGGCCCTGGGACCTGCGCACCGCCAATGTCATGATCGGGACCACGGAATCCGACCCGGAGCCCAAGGCCTACCTCGTGGACGCCGGCTGGCTCAAGTCCGTGGACAAGGCCGAGACCCGTGAAGAGCTCTTCGAGTCCCTCAAGAACCAGTCCACCGTGGTCTTCGAGTTCGGGGGAGGCTCAGCCAACTGGGGCGGCCCTGAACGCGGCCTCGACCCCTTCGACCACATCCTCCAGCAGGGCCTGCTCAAGAGCCGCGGCTCCTGAGCGCGGCCAATTGCTATCATGGGCTCATGAAACGCCTAGGCCTTTGCGCCTGCCTGCTCTTCGCGGCCACCCTTTGCCCGGCTGCCAAGCCAGGGCCCGAGGACCCGGGCCGCATCGACGGCTGGGTCTACCGCCACGACTACTTCGGCCTCATCTGGAACCTGCCTGAGGAGGCTTCGATCCAAGGCAGGGGCTGGACCCGCAAGGCGCTCAAGGAAGCGGTCTCCGTGTTAGGCGTAGGACCCATGGCCGCGGTCTTGGAAGAAGGCCTCTCCAAGGCCTCCGCCATGCTCACCCTGACCTTGGACCAGACCAGCAAGGACCTCGATGACAGCGCCATCGTCATGGCTGCGGCGGAGCGCATCCCTGAGGCCTTCAACATCCGCACCGGCCAGGCCTACATCGAGAACACGTTCCAGATGATGAAGGCCAGCGGCGCTCCCATCGAGACCCGCGGCCCCAGCCACACCCGCACCCTGGGCGGCCTGGCCTTCGAAGGCCAGCAGTACGCCTTCATGGACAAGGAGCTCCCAGGAGGCTCCATGATCAGCGTGCTCCTGGCAGCCATCCGCGGCAACCACGTGTTCCTGTTCTCCATCGCGTGCGGCAGGCAAGAGGGTCTGGCCCGCGCCCAGGCCGTGCTCGACCAGGCCAAGTTCAGCGGCAAGGGCTGGCTGACCAGCAAGGAACCGCCGCTCCTGTGCGAAGGCGATGGGTGCAAGGAGCCCTCTGATCCAGGGGACGCGGACCCTGACGTCGCCCAGGCTTTCAAGCACCAGCACGGCAAGGACGCGGCCCTGGACCCGGCCTTGGCGGCCAAGCTCTACCGGAAGGCGGCTCAAGCAGGCAACAGCTCGGCGCAAGCCCGGCTGGGGGACATGCACCTCTCAGGCTCCGGGGTGGCCAAGGACGAGGGTGAAGGAGCCCGTTGGTTCGCCAAGGCAGGCAAGAGCGGGCTGGCTTGGGCCCAGGCCACCTATGCCGACCTCCTGCGGGACGGCAGGGGAGTGCGCCGCAACGACCGCGAGGCTGTGCGGTGGTACCGCAAGGCAGCCTCGCACGGGCACAGCGGAGCCATGTACAACCTGGCGGCCATGCGCAACGAAGGACGCGGGGTCGCGGTCTCGGGGTTCGAGGCCTTGGGCTGGCTGCGCGCCGCGGCCATCTATGGCGACCTCGATGCCATGAATGACCTGGCCATGATGCACCTTGACGGCGCCGGGGTCCCCAAGAGCGCTCCGGCCGCTGTCCAACTCCTCAGCGCGGCAGCGGAGAAGGGTCATTCAGGCGCTCAGTTCAATCTTGCCAGGCTCTACTATGCCGGCGAAGGCGTGACCAAGGACGCCAAGACCAGCTTCACCTGGTTCCAGAAGGCCGCTGACCAGGGCCACATCTCGGCCCAGGAGATGCTGTCCATCATGTACAGCCAGGGCCATGGGGTCGAGACCGACCCGGCCAAGTCCCTGGAATGGACCAGGAAGGCTGCCGAGGGGGGGAGCTGGATGTCGCAGTCCACGCTCGCCAGGGCCTATGTGGACGGCGAGGGCGTGGCCAAGGACCTGGTCGAGGCCCATGCCTGGTACTCCCTGGCTGCTGAGCAGGACAGCAAGCACGCTTCCAAGCAGCTCCAGGAGTTGTCCTCCCAGCTGACCCCGGAACAGTTGGCTGAGGCCAAGGAGCGCGCCGGCCTCTACCGCAGCAAGGGAAAATAGGTCCTTGGACCCAGGTCCACCCAGGACCTAGGACTCTGAAAACCCGGGCTGGAAGTCCTTACACTAGTAGTATGAAGGGCTTGGGCATCCTGATCTGCGGCTGGCTCCTCTTGGCGGCATCCCAGAGGGCGTCAGCCGACCTTTCGACTCCCGCGGGCCTTGGCGTCGAGGCCAGGCGCGAGTCCCTGCTCAAGTCCATCGGCAAGTGGAAGGTCCTCATCCCCGAGGAGAAGGACAACGAGATCCGCCAGGCCTTCCTCCCTGACCTCGAGCGCATCGAGACCGGCGCCCGCAAGCCCGAGGCCGACCTCAAGGACATGGAGCGGCAGTTCGTGCTGTGGAAGAACCTCTTCCTCAGCGAGCTGCAGGCCATGGAGGGCTACAAGGACTCCAAGGCCTTCATCGAGATCGAGGCTGAGCGCATGAGGGCCCTCTTGACCGTGCGCCAGCTCGAGACCAAGAGCGGAGCCGCCGGAGTCGAGCGCGTATCCTTCTGGAAGAACCGCATCAACGAGGTGCGCGACGCGGGTTCCCTCAGGCAGCTCTACGACAACATGCGGGTCTCCGAAGGCCTGGTCCGGCCCGCCCCGACGTACGCCCAGCTCTCGTCGGACCGGACGGTCTACACCGGCAAGTCCTCCTCGGTGCGGCCCGAGCAGGCCGGCGCTCCTCCGGCGCCCAGGACGGATGGCTTCGCCTCAGGCGCCTTCGCGGCCATCAAGGAGTACCTGCTGGCCCGTGGAGCCAAGCCCGGAGTGGTCGGCCAGACCATCCAGGTCGTGTGGGAGGAGGTCAAGCGCTACTCCATGGACCCGACCCTGGTCCTGGCCCTCATCCTCCAGGAGTCCGGCTACAATCCCAATGCCAAGAGCCAGGTGGGAGCCAAGGGCCTCATGCAGATCATGCCCGCCACCGGCAAGGGCCTGGGGCTGCGCACCGGCGAATTCTTCGACCCGATCAAGAACGTGAAGGCCGGCATCAAGTACTTCGCCGAGATGCTCAAGCGGTTCAACGGCAACGTGAAGATGGCTCTGGCAGCCTACAACGCGGGCCCTGGAGCGGTCGAGAAATACGACGGCGTCCCTCCCTACAAAGAGACCAAGGGCTACGTGGCCAAGGTCTACGCGACCTACCGCCAGCTCTGGCGGCTCGTCTTCGAATAAGTCCTTCGGCCGCTGATCCGGCTCATCCCGACCACGGCGTTCCGTTGTCGACGGGGCGTCCCGCGACATGGGACCAGAAAGATCCATTAACAACTTAAAGATAATAAACAACACTAAATGATAAGGGCCTAGGAAACCCTCTCCTGCCTGGCCCCAGGCATGCTCCGTCGGAGACCCAGAGGGAGGTTCCTCTTTGACGGCAGGAGCCGCTGGGTCCAGGCCCAGGATATCCTAGGCCCAATAACAGGCGCGTTTTGGGCCGATCGACCCGCCAGTTCCTTCAATCAGCGGCAGTATAATCCTCTCTGGCGATGGGGCATTCGATCGAGCGGAGGAAGCATCTGATGAAGAGCAAGTTCCTGGTCTGCTGCGCGGCGTTCCTGTGGTGCGTCCAAACATCCTGGTCGCAGACCATGGCCCGCGGCGCCGTTGTCCCGACCGCTCCGGTCCCAGGCGTGATCGCGGTCCAGCCCGGCCTCATCAACCCTCTCAGCGCTCCCGGCTCCAACGGCATCGCCCTTGTGCCCTCCCTCTCCGCAGGAGTGCCGTCCTTGCCCTCGGTCCTCTCGGAGTCCGCGCCCGATTCCTTCCACATCGGCGTGGCCAATGCAGCCGAGCTCCGCTACGCCTCTCCCGCGGGCGTCGCTGTTGTCCCTGTCGTCGCAGCTCCCAAGTCCAGCCTCGACTCCGCCAAGGGCATCGCGGAGGCCGTGTCTCCGGATTTCCCCGGCCAGGCCAAGTCCGAGGAGAAGGTCGAGGGAGCTTCCAGGGAGTTCTTCGACCGCAACCTGGCCGCTCCTGCCGACGACGACGTGGACGCCTCCGCGCTCGTGGAGGCGCAGGGCGCAGGCGCCGGGGCCTCGGTCTCGGGCCTGGCCGAGAACGCCGGAGCCGTGCACCTCGGGCACCTCTACCCCCGCGTGGTCTTCATTCAGGACGTGTTCCGCGGCCCGGCTCCCAAGGCCGCGGCTCAGTCCATCGAGAAGATGCTCGACGAGGGCGTCCGGGTCGTGTTCATGACCTGGCGGCCTGCCAAGGGCGCGGGCTCGGCCGAGGAGGTCCTCCTCGACCAGCTCAAGTTCCGCCAGACCAATCCCGTGATCGTGGTCTCGAACAACGGAGCGCGCGTGTCCGTGCACAGCCGCGCCAAGAGCCCCAGGCCGCTCATCAGCGACGCTCCCGGCTTCAGGGCGGAGCACCTGGCCGCTTTCGACGCTGCCCTGGCCAAGGCCGAGGCGAAGCTCGGCCTGGCCAAGGGCTCGCTGTCCAAGAGCGACGCAGGCATCGGCTCCGAGGTCTTCTCCCGCGTGCTGGAACTGCCTTCCACGGTGACCGACGAGGACGCTCCGGCCAAGCTCAAGGAGCTCATTCGGGCCTACAACTCCCTGCTCAAGGCCGGCCGCCTGCCCTTCGTCCTGGCGGCCCATCCCGACGATCCGCGCGCCGCCATCGCTCACGCCATGCCCATGCGCTTTGGCGTGCCTCGGGTCATGGAGGCCTTGAAGGCGCGCTTTCCCGAGGACCGCATCGCGGAGTCCTCCTCCAAGTTCCTCGTGCTGGCCGACACCCGGAAGTCTCCCAAGCTCGCCGCCTCCTTCCCGAAGGACGCCGAGATCCAGGCCGTGGGCACGGGCGCCGCGGTCGAGACCGTGCTCGGCGCGGTCCTGGGAGAGAAGAACCTCCCTGCCGCGTCCGTGAAGCTCGCCAAGCTCAGGCAGTTCGTGGAGTACTGGGAGCCAGTGCACCGGCTCTCCCTCTCGGACGGGCCCTCGCGCTCCGGCTCGGGGGGCTTGAGGGGGGGACACAGCCCGGCTGACCAGAAGCTCGCCATGTACACCGGCACCATCATCTACCAGATGATGGCCCACATCTACGACCAGATGTGGCAGGGCCAGCACGCGGCCGTGCGCCTGAGCGTGCTGCAGGCCAAGCTCCGGAGCATGTGGTACCTGCCCTTCAAGAACGGGGTCAACGTCAACAAGGGCATCGCGAGCGCCATGAAGACCCAGGCGTGGAAGGCGCGCCAGCGCGGCTACCTCGAGAAGGCCAACGCCTACGTGACCAACTTCTACATGCGCGAGTTCGGAGACTACGCCAAGGGCTCGCGCGGCGTCCAGGAGAACCTGGTCGGGCTCTCGAGCTTCCGCAACAGCCTCGTGACCCTCGAGTTCGAGTCCTCGTCCACGGGCAAGCTCTACAAGATCTTCACCCGCATCCCCAGGGTCATGAAGGGCGACACGGCCTACGGCCGCGTGCTCACGGCCTACTCCTACCGGACCGGCAAGGAGTCCCCTGACGACGGGGAGGCGCTCCTGGCCCAGACGTTGGCCATCACGCTGCTCAAGGGCTACGGCCGCATCGGTTCGGACGGCAAGTGGCACCACGGCGCGGCCGACGGCCCGGTCCTGGCCGAGGTCCGAGTCCAGCTCGAGTACATGACGAGCCACCGCACCGCGACCTTCAAGCCCGAGGAGCTCCTCAGGATCGTGCCAGGGGCCAAGGCCTCGGAGTTCGACATCATCCAGGGCCCGGTGGCGCAGACCATCACCAGCGCCATCGAGCGCATGGAAGCTGACGCCGAGTACCAGAAGTACTATGAGGAGCACGAGGCCGCGGCCGACCCCAAGGCCGCCAAGAAGCCGGTCAAGAAGGCGTCCGGGAGGAAGGCATGATCCGCAGTGCGGCCATCCTGGCCCTCCTGGCTCTCCCAGGCAGCCTGGCAGCGCAGGTCCGCGTGAGCGTGCCCAGGCTCCAGGCCGCAGGCTCCGTTCCTTCCGTGCCCTATGGCTCGCTCCGCTTGAGCCAAGGCTCCAGCCTGGGCTCTTTGCCAGGCTCGGTCCTGCCTTCAGGCTCCTTGGGCGCGGTCCCGTCCGCGGAGGTCCCCGGCAGCCAGGCCATGCCTGGGGACGGGTTCGCTGCCCCGTCCATGGCTGAGGTCCCCTCCCTGCCGGTCGAGGCCGCTTCGCCCGCCGCTCTTCCGACTGAGGCCGGAGCGGCCGCCGCCATCGGACAGCTCCACGAGCTGGCCGCTTGGCTGGCTGCGCCTGCCGCCAAGTCCGGCTCAGCCGAGGCTGGCCGGGCATTTGACGGCAAGGAGAAGCTCTCGGACCTCGTCGAGGGGCCTGAGGCGGTGGAAGAGGAGACCGTCACCCGCGAGACCGCAGAGCCCGCGGTCGAGACCATGGACCTGTGGGTCACGGGAAAGGGCGTCAAGAAGCCCCTGGTCAAGTCCCAGGTCTACGCGGTCATGCGCACGGTGCGCGGAGCCCCGAGCCTCAGGTACTGGAAGAAGTTCGCCAAAGGCACGCCGGTGCGCATC
This sequence comes from Elusimicrobiota bacterium, assembly GCA_016218545.1. Taxonomy (GTDB): domain Bacteria; phylum Elusimicrobiota; class Elusimicrobia; order UBA1565; family UBA9628; genus JACQWX01. The sequence continues at coordinate 4,366 of JACRDQ010000036.1, read as the reverse complement.
CTGCTGGGCAACTCCACGCTCTTCGTCTCCCGCGTGGAGAAGTCCGGCGTCAAGAAGGTCAAGGACCTGGTCAAGAAGGACCTCGAGGGCATCCTTCCCGCCTCCACCCTTAAGAGGAAGACCATCGCCCAGCTCCGGCGCCAGGTCATCGCGGACCTCCGCGCTCGGGAGACCAGGGCCGCCATGTACTCCGGCCGCGCAGGCGCGATCATCACCCCGGAGACCCAGGTGAGCCTGGTGCGCTTCATGTCCTACGGCGACGCCCAGGCCCTGCCCGAGAATTCCGACAGCCCCACGGCCGAGCCGCGGGCTCGCAGGACCGTGGCCATCCCCGCCGGCTTGGCCGACTCTTCGAGGTTCCTGCCCAAGGTCGTGTTCCTCGACCTCCGGGGCATCCAGGGGCCGCTCTCCTACGACGTCATCGAGGACATCGGCAAGCTCATGAAGGCCGGGGTCTACTTCGTGCTCCTCAGCGAGAAGCCGGTGCAGGGCCCGGGCTCCATCGAGGAGGTCCTCACCGGAGCGCTCACCAACCGCCAGCGCGACGGGGTGACCCGCTACAAGATGTTCTCCCTGGGGCTCAACGGCAACGAGTTCGCCAAGTACGAGGGCCGGTTCCCCAGGGCCCTGCCCTTCACCCGCTTCGAGGGGCGCGACCTCGACGTGATGAAGCACGCCGCGGCCGCCTTGGGCGGGACCGTGGTGCAGTCCTTCGCAAAGGAGGTCGTGGTCTCCCTGCCCAAGGGAGCCGATAGCGCGGCCTTCCAGGCCGAGTTCGCTCGCCAGTTCAAGGCCTTCTCGGTCCCGAGCTCGGGCTATGACGCCGCCCTGACCACGGTCCGGGGCAGGACCTCCCTGGTGCTTAGGCCCAACTCCCTGGCGAGCGCGTTCCCGGCGCTCCTCGAGGCCCTGCGCGAGGATGAGAACCTCTACGTCAACGAGTCCGACATCATGATGGTGAGCGCGGACGCCGGCCTCCTGGCGGCCCTGCCCGGAGCGGTGAAGCCCTCGACCCTCATGCCCGCCTCCTCGGCCGAAGACCTCCTTGAGACCTCCCTGGCCGCCATGCTGGGCTCCTACCGGGAGAACAAGCCGGGCGATTTCGCGGCCTCCGCCTCCAAGATCGGCGCTTTCAAGAAGGGCTACCTCTCCTCAGGCGGGGACGGCGGCAACGTCTACATGTTCATGGGCCACGTCATGCACTCGGCCTTCAACTGGGCCGTGTGGGCCTACCGCAACACCGGGGTCTTCCCTGGACCCGAGGCCCTGGTGGCCAGGGCGCAGCTGATCTGGAAGCACGAGGACGCGGAGCGCTCCAAGAACCTCCTGCGCGGGTCGGGCGAGTCCATGGCCGACCACCAGGCCACCATGGAGCTCCGCATGCGCACCATGCACGCCATCGTGGCGGACATCGTCAAGAAGTTCCCCATCGTCATCGGCACCGAGCTCCCCAACCTGCGCGTGTTCGAGCGCTACAAGAAGGGCGAGCTCCAGGCGCGCGACATCCTGCGCATGGTGTACGACTTCGTGGCGGCGCGCGAGACCCCGGAGGGCCTGGAGGTCATGATCGTGGACTTCAAGACCGGCCAGACCAAGACCAACCAGACCTTTGACAAGGACGTCCAGGTCCAGCTCTACGACCTCGTGCCGCGCCTGGCATGGTCCACCCTGGCCACGCCCTACGGCGTGAGCGGCGCGCTGCGCAAGGTGGCCAAGGTCGGAGTCCTCTTCGTGTACCCCTCGGAGATGAAGGAGGCGCAGCTCACCGAGTGGACCCGCTTGAAGTACGAGAAGTTCCTGCGGGGCGTGATGAACCGGATGCGCAAGGCGAGCCAGCCAGCCAAGCCCAAGGAAGAGGGGAAGCCGGCGGCCAAGAAGAAAACGACCAGATAAAAGGTGTCAGCGATCCCTGACGCGGTCAGGAAGGCCCTGTCCACGGCGGTCTCAGCCGCCCTGCTCCTCCTGTCGTCCGGTCTCGAGCCCCAGGCTTGCCTGGCCCAGGTGGTCCAGGCCAGGGTGCAGGCAGGAGCTCCTCTCTCCGGGATCACGGTCATTCCTGGCGCCCTGGCCAAGCCGTTCTTGAACGCAGGTCCCCAGGCTCGCCTCTCCACCTTCCAGCTCCAGGCCCTTCCCGGCATCGAGGCGGTCCGGCTGGACGCGGATGCTCCGGCGTTCCTGGTCCCTGCCGCTGAGCAGAGGACCGGCCTGCCTGCTGCCGCGGTTGCTCCGGTCCTTGCTCAAGCAGCGCTTCCCCTTGCCAAGGCCAGGGAAGAGTCCGGCCGGGCCCAGGTCGAACGGCTCTCCGAGGAGCTCGCCCCGCAGTTGGCCGCTGCCGCGGACCTGGAGGAAGCAGGGCCGGAATCAGCGGGCTCGGTCGGAGTCGCCATCGAGTCCCTGCTCACGGGCATGCGGCCCGCGCCGTCTACGGACTCGGGCCTCTCGGCCTCCCCTGCCGCTGCCGGCCACGCCCGGCATCCCGGGCTCTCTCTTCCTTCCGGCTCGCGGACTCAGGAGGGGCCGGCCGCGGTCTCCGAGACCCCTGCGCCTCGACCTGCCAAGGCCGAGCTCGCCAAGGCCAAGAGGGGCCCGATCAGCCGTGCCGTCTCCTGGGTCAAGGGCTGGCTCAGGGTCCTGCCTGACCGTGAGCGCAACAGGCAGTTCTGGAAGTTCCTCCTGACCCAGTCCCTGGTCCTGATGGGGCTCTCCTTCCACAACACGGCCATGCCGAACCTGGCTGCCCCGCAAGCAGGCCAGGCCGCGAACATGGGCTATGCCAGGGCAGCGGGTTGGGCGTCGCAGGCAGCGGCCAATGCCACCACCGGGCCCATGATCGACAACATGCCCGTGCAGCAGACCCTGGTCTGGGTGCACCTGGCGCGCACCGCTGCTTTGTTCCTCGTCCCGGTCCTCTTCTTCCAGGGCCTGCTCCCCTTCGGCGCGCTGCTGGGCGTGCTCTTCGCGGCCGGGTTCCTCGAGAGCATGAGCTACTCCGCCGAGCAAGTGGCCCAGCTGCGCATCCTGGCAGGGGACGAGAAGTACTTCAACCGGGCCAATGCCGTGGCCGGGCTCGTGCACCATGTGGTCGGCGTGGTGGCGCCCCTCTTGGCAGGCACTTTCATCGGCGTCATGGACGGCTTGCTGGGCCCCTTGGCAGGAAGCGCCCTCTCCTACGGAGTCTACGGCGTCCTGGCCCTGGCCGGGGCCATGCTCTTCAAGCGGTGGCTCGACCTGCCCCGCGAGGGCGTGGCCAAGGCGCGGGCCCGCCTGCGCGACTTCCTCCACAACGCCCGGGACCGGTATCCTACGGTCCGCAGGGCCTACTCAGCGGCCGGGGAGAGCGGCGCCGTCTTGGTCATCGAGGTGTCCGGGGACCCGGCCGAGCTCAAGGGCCTGCCCGCGGAGTTCGACGGCTACCAGGTGAAGTTGGTGAGCCGCAAGACCGTCAAGGACGCCTTCGCGGGATTCGCGCAGGGGTTCCGCATCCTCTGGAAGGACCGGTTCCTGCGGCGGGTGTGCCTGCTCTTCCCCGCGGTCTACCTCTTCGCCGTGGACTCGGTCCTCTACACGGCCTTGCCCCGCGTCATCTCCGAGGCGCTCGATGTCTCGGCCGGGGCCGCCTTCTTCAGCGGCATCCCGGTGCTCGGCCCCATGGTGGCGGCCCTGGCGACCAAGGCCGGGGCCTTCGGGCTCTTCCTCGCCGCCCAATCCCTGGGCTTGGGCCTGGCCACGCTCTGGATGATGGCGCGCCAGGGCCGGGTCGGCAGGAAGGCCCAGACCCATGCCGGTCCTCCGCTCGAACGCGACGGCAAGTGGACCTCCTTCCTGCATGGGTTCGGGGCCTTGGCCTATTGGGGCATCTTCTTCCTGGGAGGCCTCTGGTGGTCCGTGGGGGCCATGCTCCTGGCCTCGTTCCTCAAGGGCCCGGCCTCAGTGGCCTGGTGGAGCGTGGAGCAGAACGTCATCCGGGAGCGCTACCCGGATGACGCGGGCAAGGTCTACTCCGCCATCTTCTTCTATTCCCTGATCCTCTCCGTGGCCGGGGTGCTCGTCTTCGGCCTGCTCATGGAGACCCTGCCCATCATGACCGCGATGTGGATCGTGGGCGGGACCATGACCGTGACCGCGATCCTCGACTTCATCGAGCCCTACGCGGTCTTCCCCGCCTCCAAGCATCGCGCCAAGTAAGAGCCTATCCCTATTACTACGATGGCCCTGGCGAGGCCGAGTCTGGCCCGGATGATAGGCGGAGCGGCGAGGGCTTCCCCGCTGCGGTATGTCCTCGCCGCTCCAACGACGCAGACGGGCCGGAATCGGCCTCGCCAGGGCCATCGTAGTAATAGGGATAGGCTCTAAGCCTGGGCCTCTT
>JACRDQ010000038.1 GCA_016218545.1 Elusimicrobiota bacterium | reverse complement strand
GGACAAGAAGTTCGACTTCGCCACGGCCCTGCGTTCCTTCCTGCGGTTGGACCCGGACGTCATCATGGTCGGCGAGATCCGCGACCAGGAGACCTGCCACATCGCCATGGAGGCCGCCATGACGGGCCACTTGGTGTTCTCGACCATCCACACCAACGACGCTCCTTCCTCCATCTCGCGCATGGTCGACATGCACGTCCCGGAGTTCATGGTCGTGGCGACCGTCAAGGCCGTGCTGGCTCAGCGCCTCTCGCGCCGCCTCTGCACCGAGTGCAAGGAGCCCCGCGAGCCCAAGGACGAGGAGAAGAGGATCTTCGAGGAGAACCAGGTCGAGCTTCCCGCGGGCACGAAGCTCCACCAGCCCAAGGGGTGCCCGGTCTGCAACAACACGGGCTACAAGGGCCGCGTGGGCATGCACGAGCTCATGGTCCTCACCGAGGAGCTCCGGGGCTTCATGCTCCAGACCGTGGCCGCCGACCCCTTGAGGGCCGCGGCGCGCAAGCTCGGCATGCGCCTGCTGGTCCAGGACGGACTGGAGAAGGTCAAACTCGGCCTTACCACGGTCCGTGAAGTCCTGGGCGGCCAGGAAGAGAAGGAGTAAGCCATGGCAGAGACCACGGGACAGGCCAAGACGGCGGCTCCGACCGGCACGAACGTCGACACGGCGCTCCAGCTCTTCGAGATCGCCAACACGCTCAACTCGACGCTGGACCTCGACTCCCTGCTCATGAAGATCGGAGCGGCGGCCGAGAAGCTCCTCGACAGCGAGGCGAGCTCGACCATGCTCGTCACCGACGACAAGAAGAGCCTGTACTTCAAGGTGGCCTCGGGCGAGAAGTCCAAGGCCTTGAAGTCCATGCTCCTGCCCATCGGCACGGGCATCGGCGGCTCGGTGGCCCAGAACAGGAAGCCCGAGATCGTCAACGACTGCCAGAAGGACCCGCGCTTCGCGGGCAAGTTCGACAAGGCCTCGGGCTTCGTGACGCGGTCGATCCTCGCGGTGCACATGGAGTACCGCGGGGAGGTGGTGGGCGTGGTGGAGGTCCTCAACAAGCGCTCGGGGTCCTACGCCGCCGAGGACTTGAAGCTCCTCCAGAGCCTGGCGTCGCTCGCCTCGGTCGCCATCACCAATACCAAGATCATGGCGGACCAGAAGAACTTCTTCTCCCACATGCTCGAGATCATGGGCGCGGTCATCGAGACCTCCAAGCCCGCCATGACCGGACATCCCATGCGCTCGGCCAAGCTCGCCTGCGCCATGGGCCGCCTGCTGGGCATCGACGACTACGAGTACCGGATGCTCTACTACGCCGGCATCCTGCACGACGTGGGCTACGTGGCCTTCAACAACCCCTCGGTGCTCTCGGACTTCGGGATCATCAAGGCCGCCGAGGAGCTCCACCCCACCATGTCGGTCAAGATGCTCGAAGGCATCCGCATGATCGAAGGGGCCCTGCCCATGATCCAGTCCCACCACGAGAACTTCGACGGCACGGGGTTCCCGAGCAAGCTCGCGGGGGAGGCCATCCCCCTGGGCGCGCGCATCCTGCACCTCGTCGAGGACATGGAGGAGATCCGCATGGTCGGCCTGCGGCCTCCGGACCTCTACCCCCGGGCGCTGGCCGAGGCGCAGAGCGGGTCGGGCAAGGCCTACGACCCCAGGGTCGTCGAGGCCTTCGCCGAGCTCATGAAGCAGCCGGAATCCGTCTGGTAGGAGACCATGGAAGAGACCAGGAAGACCAAGGGGCTCGTCCCCGCCAAGACCCAGGACCTCGTCGAGCGCCGCAAGAGGGCCATGGAGGGCGGCGGGCCCGAGAAGGTCGCCCAGCAGAGGCAGCGCGGCAAGATGCTCGCGCGCGAGCGCATCGCCTTCCTTCTCGACGAGGACAGTTTCGAGGAGATGGGACTGCTCATCGAGTCGAAGTGCGACGATTTCGGCATGGCCAAGGAGCGGCGCCCGGGAGACGGCGTCGTGGCCGGCTTCGGCCGCATCCATGGCCGCGGGGTCTGCGTCTACGCCCAGGACTTCACCGTCATCGGGGGGACCCTCGGCCTGGCCCACGCCCGCAAGATCTGCTCGGTCCTCGAGCTCGCGGCCAAGGCCAAGGTCCCCGTCGTCGCCCTGTGCGACTCGGGCGGCGCGCGCATCCAGGAGGGGGTGGAGTCCCTCGGGGGCTACGCGGACATCTTCTACCGCAACGTCCAGCTCTCGGGCTTCGTCCCGCAGATCACCGCCATCCTGGGCCCCTGCGCCGGCGGGGCCGTCTACTCGCCCGCCCTGACGGATTTCGTCTTCATGGTCGAGGGCTTGAGCCGCATGTTCGTCACGGGCCCCGACGTCATCCGGGCCTCCACCGGGGAGAGCACGGACCTCGAGTCCCTCGGGGGCGCCAAGGTCCACGCCTCCAAGTCCGGCGCCTGCCACTTCCTCGCCGGCTCGGAGCACGACTGCTTCCGCCAGATCCGGGAGCTCCTCGAATACCTGCCGCAGAGCTGCGAGGAGAAGCCCAAGCCGGTCATGCCCTCCGACGACCCCTTCCGCCTGAGCCCCCAGCTCGGGACCATGGCGGAGATGGACCCCAAGAAGCCCTACAACATCCACGACGTGATCCTTGAGATCGCCGACAACCACCAGTTCCTGGAGACCCACCGGGACTTCGCGCTCAACCTGGTGACCGGCTTCATCCGCTTGAACGGGGAATCCGTCGGCGTCGTGGCCAACAACCCGCTCTACTTCTCCGGCGCGCTCGACGTCGACGCCAGCGAGAAGGGCGCCCGCTTCGTGCGCTTCTGCGACGCGTTCAACATCCCGCTCCTGACCCTCGTGGACGTCCCCGGCTACTGGCCCGGCGTGGAGCAGGAGCACGGCGGGCTCATCCGGCGCGGGGCCAAGCTCCTCTACGCCTACTGCCAGTCCACGGTGCCCAAGGTCGCGGTCGTCCTGCGCAAGGCCTACGGCGGGGCCTACGACGTCATGTCCTCCAAGCACGTCAAGGGGGACGTCAACCTGGCCTGGCCCTGCGCGGAGATCGCGGTCATGGGGCCGCAGGCCGCCGTCGAGGTCCTGCACAAGGACGCCCTGGCCGCCGCCCCCGACTCCCAGGCCCTGCGGGACAAGCTGATCGCCGAGTACGTCGCGAAGTTCGCCTCCCCGTACGAGGCCGCGCGGCGCGGCTACATCGACGAGGTCATCGACGCCAAGGAGACCCGGCCCAAGATCATCCGGGCCTTCCAGTTCCTGCGGGGCAAGTCCGTCGAGCCGGTGAAGAAGAAGCACGGGAACATCCCGCTCTGAGCCGGACGACGTGAGCCCCCTCCCCTGCCTCCTGGCGGTCGACGCGGGCAACACCTCGGTGACGGTCGGCCTCTTCCAGGGACGCCGCCTCGCCCGGGTCGGGAGGCTTGCCACGGCCGCGGCCCTGGGGCGGGGCGGGCTGGGAGCAAGGCTGGCCTCCTGCGTGGGGCTGGGGAGTCCGCGCGGTCCCGTGGCCGCCGTCGTATTCGCGAGCGTCGTTCCGGCGTTGGACCGCAAGCTCTCGGCCGCGGCGCAAGACCGCTTCCGCTGTCCCGTCTTCGCCGTCACCCCGCGCTCGCGCCTGGGCCTGCCCCTTGCGGTCAAGGCCCCGGCCGAGGTCGGGGCCGACAGGATCGTCAACGCCCTGGCGGCCCGGGAGCTCGTGGGCGCGCCCTCCCTGGTGGTGGACATCGGCACGGCCGTCACCGTGGACTGCGTCACCGAGGCGGGGGCGTACGGCGGCGGGGCCATCATGCCGGGCCCGGGCATGGCGGTCGACGCCCTCAGGGACCACACGGCCAAGCTCCCCTACGTGGAGCCCCGGCGCGTGTCCCGGGCCATCGGCAGGGACACCGCGGAGTGCATCCGCTCGGGCCTCTACTTCGGCTGGCTGGGCATGATCCGCGCCGTGGTGGAGAAGACGCGCTCGGAGATGGGAGGGGGGAGGATCCCGGTCATCGCGACCGGAGGCTGGGCCCGCCTTTTCCGGAGCGGGCTCGGCCCGGATTTTTGTATCATGCCGGACCTCACCCTTGAAGGGCTCAGGCTGGCGTACGGGATTCTCGCTGGAGGAGGGACGCGATGCCGCTGAACGTGCTCTTTTCATTCTTCTTGGCCGCCGCGCTCTGCGGCCCGGCCCACGCGGACCAGTTCGGAGGCTTCCAGCAGTTCGCGGACTCAGGGGCCCTCAAGCCCTTCGCCCGCGACATCGGCGCCGTCCTGGGGTCCTCCTCGTTCCACAGCGGCCGGCCTTTGGGCTTCTCCGGCTTCGACGTGGGGTTCCGCGGCGGGATGCTCATCTCGCCGGACAAGCGGGACAAGATCATGCGCGACAACGGCATCAAGGGCTTCGGCATGCCCTGGGTGCAGGCCGAGGTCGGCCTGCCCATGCGCTTCGACGTGTTCATCCGCGGGGCCAGCTTCGAGGGCCTGACCGTGTCCGGCGGAGGCCTGCGGTGGGGCGTGTTCAAGGGCGACGACAAGCCCTGGGCGTTCCAGATCCTGCTCTCCGGCCTCGGACATGCCTTCGTGCACCAGCACTTCTCCGGGGTGCACGCCGGCGCCAACATCGTGGCCTCCACCGGCAACCAGTACGTCGTCTTCTACGCCGGCCCGGGCTTCGACTGGACGCGCCTCGTGGCCCGGTCCTCGACCCTCGAACCCGCCATCGCCGGGCAGGTCGCGCACACCTTCGAGTACCGCGGCACGGCCGGCATCAAGATCAAGCCCTTCGCCGCGGTCACGGGAAACAAGCTCCTCCCGTACCTCTACGTGAGCGGCGGGTACGTGATCGCGCACGGCGAGCATGGGGCGGAGAGCGCGCTGGGGATCCGTTTCTAGCCCGGGCTAGGATTTGCGCCGGAACGACCGCTCGATCTCGCGCTGGGCTTCCTTCCTGCGGATGTCGTCCCGCCGGTCCTCGAGCTTCTTGCCCCGTCCCACGCCCAGGCGCACCTTGGCCCAGCCCCGCAGGAAGTAGAGCTCAAGGGGGACGACCGTCAGCTTCTTGGTCTGGAGCTCCTGGAGGAGCTTGGTCAGCTCGGCCCGGTGCATGAGGAGCTTGCGGTCCCGGCGGGGGTCCGGGACGTCGGTCGTGGTGAACCGGTAGGGCGCGATGTAGAGGTTGACGAGGAAGAGCTCGTCGCCTCGGCCCTTGGCGAAGCACCCGTCCAGGGAAGCGCTGGCCTCGCGCAGGGACTTGACCTCCCCGCCTCCGAGCTGGAGTCCTGCCTCGAACTCCCTGAGGATCTCGAAATCGTGCCAAGCCTTGCGGTTGGTCGAGACGACGATCTTGTCCGGCAGGTCTTTTCGCATAGAAGTGCGGCGGACGAATATTGTATCATTGCCGAGCCGCGTATTCCTCGCGGCAGGCAGGGCTCGTATTCACGCGCAGGTGGCGGAACTGGCAGACGCGCACGGCTCAGGACCGTGTGCCCGAAAGGGCTTGGGGGTTCAAATCCCCCCTTGCGCATTCTTTCCCGCGGGAGGCTTCGCTTCCTGCGGGCTCTTCTTTTCAGGCCGTTTTTTCAGGCGCAGGGCCGCTTCCAGGGCCTTTTTCGACGGTTCATGGCCGGGCTCCAGGAGGAGCTCCTCCCTGAAGTGCCCCGCGGCCTCGCTCCCCCGGCCCAGGAGCATGAGCGCCAGGCCCCAGTTGTAGTGGACCGCCCGATGTCCGGGGCTGGCCTTGAGGGCTGCTTCGTAGTGGGGCAGAGAATCCTCCGGCCGGCCGGAGCGCACCAGGAGGTTCCCCAGGTTGTTGTGGGCCGACCCGTAGCCCGGGTGGAGGCTGAGGGCCTGGAAGTAGAGCTCGAGGGCCTCGCGGTCCCTTCCCTGCCCCGCCCTGATGTTGGCGAGGAAGTTCCGCGCCACGAAATGGCCTGGGTCTTTCTCCGCGGTGGTCCGCCAGAGCGTCTCCGTGTCCTTCCAGACCCCGCATTGGGACCAGGCCAGGCTCCCCAGGGTGAGGAGCCACGCGCTGCCGGCCAGCCAGGCCTTGGGCCCGGGCAGGAGAGCCACGGCCCAGCCTCCCAGCAGCGCCCACCCCAGGCACGAGAGGTAGGTGTAGCGGTCGGCTGCGAGCTGCGGGCCTGTGTGGGCGAGTCCTGAGACCGGCAGGACCGTGATGATGTAGAAGGCCCACGCAGCCAGGAAGGCGGGGCGGGACCTTGCCCGCATCACAGCGAGGGTCGTGACCAGAGCCAGCGTCGTTGCGCTCAGGACCATGCGCCAAGACAGGACTCCCAGGTCCGGGGGCATGGGGTAGAGGGGGAGCAAGCTCGCCGGGAACACGGTCTTTCCGACGTAGAAGGCCATGGCGTAGGCCGCGATCCCGGCGCGCTCCAGGAGCGATAGCGAGTCCAACCCCCGCATGGCGCCTGAGCCGAGCTGCAGATAGGCAGCCACCCCGGCGGCAGCCAGGGCCAGCAAGAGGAAGGGGAGCTTCTCCTTCCAGACCGCACGATAGCCTTTGTCCAGCCAGCGCGCCGGGGAAGCAGGGAGCCTTCCGAGTGGGCAGAGGTCGAGCAGGACCAGGACCAGCGGCAGGGTCATGCCGATGGATTTGGAGAGCAGGGAGGCGGCGAAGCACGCCAGGCTCAGCCGCATCTTGCGGTCCAGGTAGAAGAGGACGGTCAGGAGGTAGAAGAGGCCGGAGAGCACGTCGCTGCGCTCCGTGGCCCAGGCCACGGACTCGACCCGCAGGGGATGGACCGCGAAGAAGACCGCGGCAAAGAGCGCGGAAAGCTCGGCACGGGAAGCTCCTGCCGCAGCCAAGAGCCGCCTGGCCACGGCGTAGAAGACAGCGGCTCCGGCGGCATGGATGAGGAGGCTCGTCAGGTGAAAGCCGAAGGGGTCCAGCCCCCAGATGCTCCAATCCAGGGAGAAGGAGAGCCAGGTGAGGGGGTCATAGTGGCCTCCCTGGGGCCAGGAGGGGGTGAGTATCCACCTGAGGTTCTCCATGGTCCAGCCTTGGAAGTGGGGGTTCCGCAGGATGAAGCGGTCATCGTCCCAGCTGACGAACCCGTTCCCCAGGCAGGGCCAGAGCGCTGCCAGGGCTGCCAGGGCCGGGGCGAGGAACGCGGGCACGCGTCGGAGCATCGATGCATTGTAACTAATGGCGTGCCAGGGCATGTATTTAATGTATTTTTTGGGAATGCAAAAATACAATTAATACAATGCCAGGCACGCTTGTGATTCTAATCACATTGACAGGAAGGGGGTTTTGGTGTATAACTATGGTGTAGCTCTCAAGCTCATGCCAGTATTGCTGATTCGACATATCTTCCCTGAAATACATCATAACAGCAAAACAGGGGGTATGAAAATGAGAGTAAACAGCAAGAAGTTCGGTGCTTCGGGTTTCACGCTCATCGAGTTGATGATCGTGGTTGCCATCATAGGTATATTGGCGGCTATCGCCATCCCGAAGTTCGCCGAGCTCATCAGGAAGTCGAACGAAGGTGCCTCAAAGGGTAACCTGGGTGCGATCCGCTCCGCGCTGAGTATCTACTACGGCGACATGGAAGGAACGTATCCTACGTCCCTGCAGTCCTTGACCGTGGCGGGCAAGTACCTGGCGAACCTGCCGGTCGCAAAGGCGCCGAACTACCACTCGGACACCTCCGCAGTGGATGACGGCGAGACCGGTGCGCAGGATGCTGGCGGCTGGCACTTCAACAACGTGGTGACCGACGGCAACTTCGGCTCGGTGCTGGTCAACTGCACGCACACGGACACTAAGGGGAGCTTCTGGACTGCCTACTGAACGGGCAAGAAGCGTTCGCTTAGCTGAGTAAAGGGAGGCTCCCCGAGAGGGGGGCCTCCCTTCCCTTTCCCAATGGTGACTTTGTTAGTCGTGCTCTTCGGGTTCTGCCTGGGCAGCTTCATCAATGTGGTCATCCACCGCATGCCCAAGGAGCAGTCCCTCTGGCATCCCGGGTCCAGGTGCCCCAAGTGCCGCCGCCCCATCGCCTTCTACGACAATGTGCCGGTCGTCAGCTGGCTCGTGCTGAGGGGCAGGTGCCGGGGCTGCGGGACGCGCATCTCGGCCCGCTATCCCCTGGTGGAGAGCCTGGTGGCTGTCCTGACCTGGCTGCTCTGGGAGCGCGGGGGAGGCGGGAGTTGGTCGATCCTGACCATCCTGGCCTCCGCGGCCTTGGTGGCTGTGGCGTTCATCGACTGGGACACCTTCCTCATCCCTGACGAACTCTCCCTGGGCCTGCTGGCGGTCGGTCTCCTGTCGGCGCCCATCAACCCCTTCTTCGCCTCAGCCCTGGGGCACGGCGCCTGGTACGGCAGGATGCTGTTCTCGCTCTTGGGCGCTGGCACGGGTTTTGCCATCTGCTGGGCCACGGCGGAGTTCGGAGAGAGGCTCTTCAAGAGGGAGGCCTTGGGCGGCGGGGACGTCAAGCTCCTGGCGGCAGTGGGCGCCTGGACAGGCGCTCTGGGCGCTTTCGACTGCATGATGATCGGGGCCCTGGCCGGGTCCGTCTACGGAGTGGCGCGGATGGCCCGGGGGACCTTGAAGAGGTACGAGCCCATGCCCTTTGGGCCTTTCCTCAGCGCTGCTGCGGTGTTCAACTTCTTCAAGCTCCTGCCTTTCGGGTTCCCGTTCGGGCCTATCTGAGACGGTGCCTGGCATTGTATTAATTGTATTTTTGCAGTGCGCAAAAATACAATTAATACAATGCCAGGCACCAGAGGCTCAGCCCGCCTTCCTTCAGGATGGGCTTGCCCCAAGATCCCAGGGCCGTTCCCATGACAGCCATGACGCGCCTGTCGTAATAGCCTTCCCTCTCCCCGTAGATGCCAAGCCCCTCGTTGACGAGGACATGCGTGACCCTGAGCTCAGAGAGCCGGGCCCTGAGTCCTGCAGGGTCGAGGCCGTGGTAGTCGATGAGGTCCTGGTTCACCGGGTCTCCCCAGAGGTAGTCCGCGTCAAGGTAGTAGCCTCGGATCTCGCGGAACAGCAGGGTCTTGGACCCCGGAGGCAGGACCTGCGAAGCCTTCCTGAAAAAGGCGTAGTGGTCCAAAGAAAGGGTCAGATAAGCCTGCGTGGGCTGGAGCTCGGGCGAGACTCTGGACCTTAAGCCGAGCAGGGGGAAGAGCTCGTTGTTCTGGGTCAGGCTCAGGCTCGGCCACATGCCCAGGCACACGAGGCACACCGCAACCCACTTCCGCCAATTCCCTGCCGTAAGGAGCCGGTCTGCGAACCAGCCGGCTGACAAGGCGAGGGCCGGGTAGCAGGCCATGGAAAAGCGCCAGCATTCAGCCTGCCTGCTCACCACCAGCAGATAGGGCAGGCTGGCCAGGAGCAGGAAGCGGAGCTCCTTGGGCGGTTTGGAACCTGTGAGCAGGGCGACCGAGCCCAGGCCGAGCAAGGGTACCAGCAGGAACTGCGGGCCGTTGTTGAGGATGAGTCCCAAGTCCCTGGGAAAAGACCAGAAGACGGTGGCTTCAAGGGTCTTCGTCATGGCAACGCTCCGGCCTCCAAGCCAGGCTTGGAGGAAAGGCCAGAAAGGGTCGCCTGTGGCCCACGCAGTCTTGGCATGCCACGGAAGGCAGAAGACCAGGGCACCTGCCAGGAATAGGGCCGAAGACTTGATCCGTTCGAGGGGACGCTTTCCCGGGCCAGCCAGGCTGACCCAGCCAGCCAGGCACATGGCCAGCACCAGGCCGGTGAGCTTGCAGGAGGCAGCAAGCCCTGCCATGAGACCGGCCAGGACCAGCCAGGCAGTGGCGCCAGGCCTGCCCTCTTCCTCTGCCCAGCGCCATAGGGTGGCAGCTGACAGGAAGTAGAAGAAAGCCTGGCCTCCGTCGCTGTGCGCTGTGGGTGCCACGGCCAGGACCACTGGCTGGCAAGCCAGGAGCGCTGTTCCCAGGAACGCAGGCCTTGCCCCGAGCCTGGCTGAGGCCCAGCGGAACACGCATAGGATCCAGGCAGTGGTGACGCCGGCGTGGAAGAGACCTGGCCAAGCGTCCTTGCCCAGGGTCAGAGGTACGCTGTAGAGCAGTTCCATGAGGTGGGGCCAGTGGCTGTGGAGCATCCACGGGAGCTCCAGGACCTTCGCCTCGCGGAGGTAGAGCTTGGGCAGGGCAAGGTGATAGGCCAGGACATCCCATTCAGTGGGAGGGGCAAGGCCTCGGACGAGCGCGTGCCATGCGCAGAACCCGAGCACCCCGAAGGCTGCGGCTTTCCAGGCCTGAACAGGCAAGGTCGGAGAGAGGTCTGAGAGCCTGGGCCAGGACCCAGGCACGAGCACTCTGCCCAGGACTGCCGAGCAGAGCAGACAGCAGGCCACAGTCCAGAACGCGAGGGGGGAGAGCCCGAAGAACAAGCCCAAGCCCAGGAACCCGGTCCCAGCCAAGCCCATGCCTAGGGCCAGGGGGAGACCTGGCCCGGTCTTGAGCTTGAGCCAGACCAAGGGAGCCCGGCCGGCCTCGTGGAGCAGGGCCAGGCAGCAGGCAACGGAGAACAGGGCAAGGACCGCGTCCTTGAGTCCGACCAGGCTCATGCCTGAAGGCGCTGAGAGGACGAAGCCCAGCACTCCCGTGTTGCGGGCCACGGCGAGGAGCAGGAACACGCTGCAACTGATCCACAGCCAGCCCTGCTTCTTGCCGTCCGCCATCCGGCACATCATACCAAACCCGATGCGCGCCCCATGGGATGCTCCGGAAAGCCTGGAAAGAGGTATCATCTGGCCATGGAACCGCTGACCGCTCTCTCTTCCCTCCTGGTCTGGGCTCAGGTCTTGGGCGTGGATGCCACGCCGGCGCCTTTGCCCGAGGTCAGGGCCGTTGCCGTGGCCGAAGCCCCGGCTCAGCCGCAGGTCATCCTCACCCTGCCGCTCAAGGAGATCGTGGCGGATGCTGAGCGGGCCTTCACCTGGCAGCCTGTGGGCAGGGGCGCCATCGGCGTGAGCGTGGGCTTCGACCCCCTTGCCGAGGTCTGGGTCAAGTTCAAGCAGGACCGCGTCCGGTCAGCGCACTCGCTCACCTCCCTTGCGAAGGGAGTGACTGAGCGGTTCCCTGTGGAGACCTACAAGTTCACGGCTGAGAAAGACACGGTGACCGCCTTCCCGGTCCAGGAGCCGCAGACTCCCCAAGCCACGGCCTCGGTCCAGGCCATGCTCAGGCAGGTCTACACCGCGGCCGCCCATGTCCAGGTCCCTCTGGTGGAATACGCCGTGCTCTTCGAGGAGGAGCGGCAGGGCTCAGCCATCCCTGCCTCCGTCTCCCTGATGCGCGAGGACCGCTACGGCAACTTCTGGATCACCTACGGCACGGCTGCAGAGGCAGCCAAAGGCATCAAGTGGTTCGTGGGAGTCAACGGCGTGATCTACGGGATGAGGCTTGAGGGCTCGAACCTCGTGTTCTACTCCAAGGTCCTGCCGCCTGAGAAGTTCAGCGGCGGACCCGAGCTCCAGCCCTTGCTGCCCGAGACCCGGGTTCCCCGCTAGCAAGCCTGTAGAGCGCGACCCCTTCAGGGCTCCTGGCGGTCTCGACCAGTTCATAGGACCTGAGGAACTCTCCCCAGGCTTCCTCCAGGGTCCTAGAGGTCGCAAACACCGGCTCGCCTGCCTTGGAGAGGCTCTCGATCCGCTCGGCCAGGACAGGCAGGCGCCCCTCGTAGTAGCGGACATTGAGGGGCTTGCGCTGTCCGAAGTAGGGGATGTAGACCTGGTCGAGGTTGAAGGCCGCGACCCACCCGTTCTCAGGCACCACGGTGTTGAGCCACACCGAGGCCTTGTACGCCGGGTTGCTCTCTGGCCTGGTCCAGGGTTCGATGAGGAGCGTCCAGTTGAAGAACCCGGCTCCCCCGACCCACACAGCCAGCAGGGCCGTCCTCCAAGGCGAGGAGGACGCCAGCAAGGCCACGAGCAGCCACACTGCCATGAGGTCGCTGACGCGGTAGACGATGGTGTGCGGCTGCCAGGAGGTGTAGAGCAGGGCATAGCCTCCCAGCCAGAGCAGGGCTCCGGCCGAGAGCCTGTCCCTCCCGAGCCAGACCCCTGCTGCTCCCGCTGCCACAGGCGCCGAGGCCAGGAGCCAGCCGGCTGAGCGCAGGTCAGGCGGGAGCTCCACGAAGTCCGTGAACACGCGCAAGGACATCCTGAGCCAGTCTCCCAAGTTGACCCAGGACCAGCCTCCGAACCAGCTGAAGGACTTGTCGAGGTTCAAGGCAGCGCTTCCCAGTAGCCAGACCCGCGCATCCTCCAAAGACGTCGGCCGTGCGCAGAGCAGGCCGGCCAGGATGTAGGCAGCCAGCACCGGCAGGCCGAGCGCCAAGGCATAGGACTTCCACGCTTTGCGGGCCGAGCCGTGCGGGCTTGAGCGCGCCAGGAGGTAGAGGCAGGCCGGCGCGAACATGAGATGTCCCACATGCCCGAGGATGGCCAGGGCTTGCCAGAGCCCGGTCCTGACCGGGTCCGGCTTCGGGGAGAACGCCGAGCGAGCAGACAGGGCGAGGAAGAGGCAGCCCAGCATGTAGACCTGAGCCTCGAGGCTCCAGAACCACCAGGCATAGGAGACTGCCAGGCCGGCAGAGGCCAGGAAAGCGGCCACAGGACTCGCGCCGACCAGGAGCAAGAGCGAGCAGAACACTCCCACGCTGGCTCCGCCGAGCAGGGAATCGAGGACCTGGAGGCAATAGAGGGCTGTGCCGCTGTAGCCAACGATCTGCCAGAGCTTGAAGAAGAGCCAGCCCAGCACGCCGTAGCCCAGGTGGTTGCCGTGCACCAGGTGCTTCCAGTCCGAGAGCTCCACAGCGATGGCGCAGGCCACGCCGTCGAAGTTGAAGAAGTAGGAGCGCGTGGCCAGGTAGCAGAGCCCGGCAGCCGTCCCCGCCAGCCAGGGAAGGCAGTCCCTCAGGGTCAGGGTCTTCTTACTTGAGCGCATAGATCTTGGAGCCTTCGGCCGCGTTCTCGTAGACCAGGGTGAAGAAGCGCCGGTCCTCCAGGTGACGGCCTGCTGCGGCGAGCTTGGCGCTCAACTGCGAGGAACGGCTGAGGCTCGTACCGATGTCGAGCGATTCCTGCCAGAGCACCAGGCCTGCCCTCCTCTTGCGCAGCTCAGCCGCGAAATCCGCGGAAGCCGCGTCATCAGGCAGGGGGATGCTCGGCCTGGCCGTGTACCAGCCGTCGCGGACATAGAGCGGGCTTGCGATGAGCCCTTCAGGCGCCTGCCCCGAAGAGGCGATCCAGGCATAGGTGCGTGAGAGCTCAGGCGCAGACCAGGGGGAGGTTCGAAGGAAGCGGTGGCTGTGGAAGACGGTTTGCGTGGCCAAGAGCACTGCGAGCACCGCTGTCGCGCGCGTCTTAAGGGCCCCGGCCAAGGCCCAGAGGAGCCAGGGCAGCAGGGTCACCAGGTATCTCTCGTAGTGCCACGTCCAGACCAGGTGCATGGCGAACGCAGCGAGCAGGAGGAGCGAGTTCGGGTCCGTGGGATCGGCCTTGAGCTTGCGGGCCAGGCCCGCCAGGACCAGCGCCATCAGGCAGCACCCCACAGCCAGGCCGGCCGGGCCTTCGGCGAGGCCGGCCGGGAGGTGGCAGGAGCCCCAGGACGAGAGATAGTACCGCGCATTGTCGAGAGAGACCATGAATCCATGGGACACGTTCCCGCCTGCGTAGGAGAGCGAGAGCTCACGGGCCTCCTGCACCCCGCCTGCGGAATGCGCCCACAGCCACCAAGCTCCCAGCCCCAGGAGCGCGGGACCCGAGGCCATGCCGGCGTCCGTCCAACGCCGTTCCTTGAGCGGGCGAGCCAGTACCGCGGGCAGAAGGGAGAGCCCTGCCGGCCTCAACTGGGTCAAGGCCACCAGAAGGGCTCCTGCGCCTCGGAACCTCGCCTTTGCCAGGCTGCCGACGAGCAGGATAGCCAGGACCGTGTACACCGCCTCAGGCATCACGGTCCCTGATTGGGAGAGCACCAGCGGGCTCGTGCCGAACACGACTGCAGCCAGGCAGGCCTGGTCAGGGCCGAGCTCGGATCTCAGCCACTTCCAGATGATCCAGGGGCCGGTCGCCAGGACCAGACAGCAGAACGCCTGGTAGGCAGGCACCCATTCCCCGAAGATCAGGGCGAGGGGCAGGAGCAGCGCTGGAAACCCCGGGCTCGTCATGGTCAGGAGGGGAAGTCCCGGCGTGGTCAGCAGCCGGTAGCTTCCCTGCGAGAGCGACTGGGATGCCACGAGGTAGATGATGTCGTCGTGCTGGCGGCCGAAGTATTGGGAAGGAGCCGCGAGCAGGATGAGGAGGCTGGATGCTGCAAGGCCGAGGCCTTGCCAAATGGTCATGGGGAAGCTCGGAAGGGGCGGGATTTGAACCCGCGAGGGTGTGACCCCTACACGCTTTCCAGGCGTGCCGTTTCAACCACTCACGCACCCTTCCATCACGGCCGTCCTGTGCTAGGTCGGCAGGAGATTATAGCGAACCTGCTCCGTTGTTTGCCATAGCCAAGGCATGTCGTCAGCTTGCCTTGAACGTCCACTCGCGTCCGGCATGCTCGACCGTGGTCCCATCGACCTTCCCCCAAAAAAGTGTAACCTATGTCCCCGACAGTTCTGTTGCCTATCTCTCCGAACGTTCACCTGATTGTGCGCATCGAATTCATGCCCAGAGATGAGACAGAGTTCTCTCGAGTTCTTTCCTGGGGATGACTCTTAGAACGAATATCCCGGTCGATTCCAGCCGGAATATCGTGCGAAAGTCGCCGGTGCGGAGGCGGTGCAGATTGGGGATGCCCTTGAGTTTCTTGACCTTGGGAGGCGCTGGCAGGTTGCTTTGGGTAGAAAGGGCTTCGATGTCAGACAGGATGGATTCCTGGTCTCGGGGAGAGAGTGCCTTCAGGTCCCTTCGGGACCGAGGCGAGAAAAAGACCTCGCGGCTAGGCATCCCTTAATCCGAGTTCTTTTCGAACATCGGAAAGGCTGCGCCAGCCCTTCTTGTTGGCTTCACGGTCGGCGACCTTGAAGCCCTTTGCCAGGGCTGGACTGCTAAGGACGATATCCTCAATCTCGTCCTCGGAAAGAGGGATGAGCAGGGCTTTGGGCTTGCCGCGCTTGGTAACCACGATCTTGGCCCCATGGGCGACCTGTTCAATGGCCTGGGGCGTCTTGGCATGAAGCTCGTGGATATTAATGAATCTCAGCATGGGTCTCCTTGTGTCCGTATTGTGACACAAATAGTATAACCCCCGTCGGCGGCGGCGTCAAGGCCAATCTTTGTCAACGTCGCGCTCAGCCGCCGCGGGCCTCATGCGGCGGCCTAGAGCGCGGACGGCTGTAGCGCTTGTTAGCCGCCGCCTTTGGCGCGATGCTCTCCAACGCAATGAGCAATTTTTCGCGCAGGGTGTACCGATAGGTCCCAGCGCGTCCTAAGATTGGAGATTCGTAGGTTGCTCGGGGAACGGTGTCTTTGTGCTCATGCGATTTGAATCGTAGGGAGTTGAAGAAGGAGTCGTCAAAATAGAGATCGGCTGGATCGTGGACTTTGTTGCGGATGGCCTTCTTCACCGCATCACTAATCTCCATTAGTTGCGCGAATGGTGTTCCAAAACTGTTCAAGCCAACATGATTCCTGGACTTAGAGAAGTGAAGAAGGGAGTCTGAATAGAACTCGTTGCTGCCTTGAGTAAAGATTGCATACACATCCAGCCCGAGCGCGGATTGGAAAAGGGCTCGACACTTGCAGTAAATAGCAATGAAGTCCTCCGGGGAATACGTTTCTGGAGAACTGTCCCTTACATAGTCCACGGACCATGTACTCTTCAGGAGTGTTGTGCCCCATCTGAAAACTGGACAGGTATAATCTGTTAGGAGGATCAATGGAAACAGCGGTGATGCCTGGTCAGAATGGGTCTGAAAGGAAGGGGCGTTGGAGGAGGGGCTTCTGGCAGGCACCTTCTGGGCGAAAACGGCGTCTAAAGGTCGAGGGGGAGGGGAGGACGGATGAGGCTCTCGCCTGCGTGGTGGATTCTCGCGGGGCCGGCGTGGGGCTGGCCGGTCGCGGCGCAGCAGCCGCAGGATGACTTCGCGGCGTGGTCGCGGGTGCAGGACTATGCCGTGCAAGTCGAGCACCGCAAGCTGGTGGATGAAACGGCTGTCCTGGCCCTCCGCAGGCAAGCCCGGCTCGAGGCATGCCCGGGCCTTCTGGTCGTAGCCGCGGTCTTTGCGAAGCACGGCGCGTCTGCTGAGGCGGAGCAGGCGCTCAAGGTCTTCGAGCGCGATTGTGAGCCCTCCCCGGAGGCGCGGCGCGAGCTCGGGCCTCTGGCGAGGCTCAAAGACGGGGCGGACAGGGCGGGCGCGATGCTCGGCGGTCCTGGGCAGAGGACCGGGGGCCGCCCGCCTGTCCGCGCCGGCGGGGCTGGAGGTGTCGGATATGATGAGAAGCATGTTCGCGGTGATGGCGCTCTTGGCGTTCCCGGTCCTGGCAAACGCGGACCGGCCGCAGCGGAGCAAGGACACGGCGGACGCGAAGTCGTACCTCGAGGCCGTGGCCTTGACCCGGCAGGAGGTGGCCGCGGCAGAGAAGCAGCTCAAGCAAGCCAAGGCCGCTGAACGCGCGCGGATCCAGGGACTCAAGGCCATGAAGAAAGAAGAGCTCCGGGCAGTGCGCAGCCGACCGGGGATCGGGAGGAGGGAGAAGAAGGTGCTGATCTCCTTCATCCGGCAGGACTACCGGTCCCAGATCCGGGAGGAGAAGCTCAGGTTCAAGGCTGAGACCGAGTCCTTGCGCAAGACGGTGCGGTCGGGCCGGGCGGCCCTGGCGCAGGAGCGGATGTGGCTGGGCGGAGGGTGCGACGGCACGGCGTGGAGGCCCTTCCAGTTCAGGGGCGTGGGTTGGACCTCGTGCCCGCTGGACACTCCGGCCTGGTGGCACGCGGTCTACGGCAGGCCGTAGTGGTATAATCGGGGCGTGACCCCGCACGAGCTCCTGCCGCACACGGCGGACGTGCGCCTGCGCGTGAGCGCGGCTGACTTGGCCGGGCTCTTCGCCGCAGCGGCCGACGGCTTGGTCGAGCTCTTCGGCCTTGAGTCCGCGGCAGGGGGGAAGAAGGAGCGCTTGGAGCTCTCCGCCCCGGATGCCGAGGGCCTGCTGGTGGCGTGGCTCAACGAGCTCATCTACCGCATCCAGTCCAAGGGGCTGTCCCCGGCTTGCGTGGCTGTGGTGTCGTGCGATGGCCGGCATTTGGCGGCTGATGTCTCCTGGGTCGAGCGGAAGGGCCGTCTGGACCGGGAGGTGAAGGCCGCGACCTACGGAGGCCTGGCAGTGGAGCGTAAGGGAAAGAAACTCGAGGCAACGGTGCTCTTCGACCTATGAGATTCAAGAAGCTCGACGATTTTCGGTGGGAACTGCCGAGGTCAGGGTCCATGCGGGTCTCGGGCCTGGTCTATGCCTCGGAGAGCATGCTGGCCAAGCTGGAGTCCGAGAAGGTCGCTGACCAGGTGGGCAATGTGGCGAGCCTCCCTGGCATCGCCTCCTCCTCCATGGCCATGCCGGATGCGCACTGGGGCTACGGCTTCCCGATCGGCGGGGTGGCTGCCATGCGGGTGGAGGACGGGGTCATCTCCCCCGGCGGGGTGGGGTATGACATCTCCTGCGGGGTGAGGCTGCTCAGGACTGAGCTTGAGGCTGCAAAGCTCAAGCCTCGCGTCAGCGGGCTCATGGACGCGCTCTTCGCCGCGGTGCCCTCGGGCGTGGGGTCAGAGGGACGCTTGAGGGTCAAGCCCGGGGAGCTCCGGCGCGTTCTGGAGAAGGGCGCTGCCTGGCCGGTGGAACACGGCATGGGCAGCCGGGAGGACCTGGAGGCGTGCGAGGACAACGGCACGCTGGAGTCCGCTGATGCGGGCGAGGTGAGCGAGCGCGCTCTTGAAAGGGGAGCGGCTCAGCTAGGGACCTTGGGCAGCGGCAACCACTTCCTCGAGCTCCAGGAGGTGGATGAGGTCTACGACGAGGAAGCGGCCAGGGTCTTCGGGCTCTTCAAGGGACAACTGGTGGTGCTCATCCACACGGGGTCTCGGGGCCTGGGCTATCAGGTCTGCGACGACTATCTGCGGGTGATGCAGGACGCCGCCAGGAAATACCGCATCGAACTGCCGGACCGGCAGCTTGCGTGCGCGCCGTTCTCGTCCGACGAGGGCCAGCGCTACTTCAGGGCCATGAACGCGGCCGGCAACTATGCCAAGGCCAACCGGCAGGTCATCACGCACTGGGTGCGCGAGGCTTTCATGAGGCACCTGCAGACGGGTCCGGCAGAGCTTGGCATGGCGGTGGTCTACGACGTGTCGCACAACCTGGCCAAGGTCGAGAGCCACAAGCTCGAAGGCGCGCTCGCGAAACTGCTGGTGCATCGCAAGGGGGCCACCCGGGCTTTCCCGGCAGGCAGGCCCGAGGTACCGGTCCGCTATCGCGGGGTGGGCCAGCCTGTGCTCGTGCCTGGCTCCATGGGGACCTTCTCCTATGTCCTGGCCGGCACCGAGACGGCCATGGAAGAGACCTTCGGCAGCACCTGCCACGGAGCCGGCAGGACCATGAGCAGGACGCAGGCCCTCAAGACGACACGCGGAGAGGATCTGCGGCGCGACCTGCGCCGCCAGGGCATCGAGGTGCGCACGGATTCCATGAAAGGCCTTGCTGAAGAAGCGCCCTCAGCGTACAAGGACGTGTGCGCCGTCGTCGAGGTCTGCCAGGGCGCGGGCATCTCGCGCAAAGTGGCCAGGATGCGGCCCTTGGGAGTGGTCAAGGGCTAGCCCATGGCGCGGCCCCTTGGGTTCTTCGACGCGTACTGCATCGGCGTCAATGCCATCGTAGGCACGAGCATCTTCCTCTTCCCCGGCCTGCTCATGGGTCTGCTGGGTCCGGTGTCTCCTCTCGCGTTCATCCTGACGGCAGCCATGCTCCTGCCTGTGGCTCTGTGCTATGCCGCCGCCGCGTCGAAGTTCGACCGTGCCGGCGGACCCTACCTCTACGTGCGCGAGGCCTTTGGAGAACTTCCAGGTTTCGCGGTGGGCTGGATGTGCTGGGTCACCGAGCTTTTCAGCTGGGCGGCAGTGGCAACGGGCCTGGCAGCTTATCTCGGGCACTTCGGCCCGGGCTGGACCGCGCCGCTCGCGACCAAGGCCATAGCTGTGAGCGTCATCTTCGTCATGGGTTGGCTCAACTATCGGGGAGTGCGGCTCGGGGCCTGGACCTCGGATATCCTCACCGTGGCCAAGCTCATCCCTTTGACCGCCTTCGTGGTGGTCGGAGCGTTCTACGTAGACCCTGCTGCCTTCGCCCAGCCAGGGCCCCTGGGCTGGGAAGGTCTGGGCAAGGCGTGCTTCCTGGCGTTCTTTGCCTTCTCAGGTTTTGAGGTGGTGCCCGTTCCTGCAGGAGAGACTTCAGAGCCCCAGCGCCGCATCCCCAAGGCCCTGGTCTCAAGCCTTCTCACAGCGGCAGTGCTCTACACCCTGGTCCAGGCAGTGGCCGTGGGCACCTTCCCTCTCCTGGCAGGCTCCCAGCGGCCCTTGGCTGAGGCGGCCGCAGGCTTCCTCGGCCCCTTGGGCGCAGGCCTCATGGTGGTCGGGGCTGCTGTGTCCAACATCGGGTTCAATGCCGGCTGCGCCCTGGGCGGGCCGCGCTATCTCGTGGCCTTGGCGGAGGACGGCCACCTCCCAGGGTGGCTCGCTGTCAGGCACCCGCGCTTCGATGCTCCGCACCGGAGCGTGGCTCTCACCGCAGGGCTCACCGCAGGCCTGGTCATGATCCTCGACTTCGGCAAGCTCATGGACTTCGCCATCGTGGCCATCTGCGCCCAGTACGTCGGCACCTGCCTGGCTGCGCCCAAGCTGGCTCCTGAAGCAGGGGCCTGGCGGCGCTGGCTCATCCCAGGCCTCGGGGTCGCCGGCAGTCTGGTCATCGGGACCCAGGCGGGAAGGACCGACTTCATGTGGGCCGGGGTCTTCGTGGGCCTGGGGTTCTTGCTGAGACACGTGTGCGGCAAGGGCCGGACAGCCAGCAGGCCTGTTAGTCCAGCTTGAGCCTGAAATCCAGGCTCTTCTTCTTCGAGGCTTCAGCCAGGCGCAGGAGGATGTCATCTTCCGGGCTCTGGGCCAGCCCCTTCTCCGCCCACTCCAAGCCTTCCTTGAACTCGCTTCGCAGGCAGGACGCGTAGCTCAACAACCGATAAGCGTAGGGGTCCGAGGGGTCGAGTTCCACTGCTTTGACCAGGTGCGTCCGTGCCTTGTGCAGTTCTCCCTGGCGGATGAGGCCGGCCCCGAGCGACCGGCGCAGGGACGGGCTCTGCCAGTCCAGGTGCCCGCCTGAGATGGGGACGTAGTAGCTCAGCACCGGGTCCAGGCGCCCCTCGCGCAAGCGCAGGGCTTCCTCATAAGAAGCAAGGCCGGCGCTGTGGTCCTTGCAGCGGACCTGCGCATCTCCAAGGCCTTGCTGGGCTTTGGCGCACCAGGGGTACTGCCGCACCAGACTGCTCCAGAGCCTGCGCTCATCCGTCCAGTCCCGCACGCGGCCGAGCATGAGCGTCGCCAGCACTGCCAGGACGGCTGCCGCAAGCTTGGGCCTGCGCTGGAGGCTCCAGCCTGCCAAGGCGCAGGAGCCCATGAGAGGCAGGTAGAGCCAGCGTTCAGCCATCATGCGCGTGCTCAGGACCCCGGCCGGGACTGCGCCTGAGAATGAGAGCCAGAAGATGAACGGCCAGGCCAGGAACAGGGCAAGGGGCTTGAGCTCAGGCGCCTGCCAGAGCTGCTTCATGAGCCTGGCTGCGGCGACCAAGAGGAGCGCTGCGAAGAGGGCAAGCCATGCGGTGTCGAGGCTGGAGGCAGGCAGGGCGAAGTACTCGATGCGAAGGCCCACGGGCAGGACCTGGACGCGGACAAAGGTCACCAGGCTCTCCAAGCCGAAGACCAGGCGGTCGAGCCCTGGGACCGCGGCCTTGGCGCTCGACAGCGGGGCTGAGAGCTTGAAGAGCGCAAACCAGAGCACGAGCAGAGCGGCTCCTGCGTAGACGGCCGCAGGAGCGAGGCAGCGCTTGAGCCCGGCCTTGCCTTCTCTCGACCAGGAATCGAGGAGGACCAGGGCTAGGCCGGCCAGCGCGGTCTCCTTGGCGAGCAGGCCCAAGGCCAGGCACCCTGCGGCCCAAAGCCGGCGGCCTTGGCGGTGGAAGAGGAGCATGGCCAGGACCGAGACCGCGACCAGGAGCTCCTCGTTGAAGGCGGCGCACATGAGGGTCTCGGCATGGGCTGGGTGGATGAGGAAGAGACCGCAGGCCAGGCCTGCCGCCGCCTTCTGGAACCCGGACCCGAGGAGGAGGCGGTAGAGGAGCCCTGCGGTCAGGAGGTGGAGGAGCAGGCTCGAGAGCCTGAAAGCCCAAGGTTCCTTGCCTGCCAGCAGGGTCAGGCCGTTGTAGACCGCCGTGGCCAGGGGCCTCCAGCTCGTCTCTCCGGAGAGGCGGAAGTAGTCGTCACTGAGGTAGGCGGAGAGGCCCAGGGGAGCTTCGAGGGCTTGGTTGAAGAGGATCCAGCCCAGGTCATCCCACACGAAAGGAGCGGACAAGGCGGGAAGGTAGGCCGCGGCCAGGAGCGCCAGACTGAAGAGGGGGAGGAGGTTTGCGGGTTCGGCCAGGGCTTTGAAGACGCGGGACAACGTGGTCAGGCGGCCGGGGCCTGGCCCTGGGAGGAAGAGCCTCCGGCGGCGGCAGGCTCCGCCGGGGCCGCGGCGGCCGCTCCAGCGCAGATGTCCTTCTCGGTCAGGACCATGCCCTCCTGGGCGGCGAAGCACTCCATGGTGAGCTGGCGGGCCGCGATGTGCTCCCGCGCCCTGACCACGAAGGCGTCCATCATGGCGTCCGTGTGGCCCGGGTCGTGGTGGTAGAGGGCGAGCTTGCGGACCTGGGCCTTGGCCGCGAGGTCGAGCACGTCCGTGAAGGTGCTGTGCCCCCAGGATTTGCGCATGAGGTACTCCTCGTCCGTGTACTGGGCCTCGCTGATGAGGAGGTCGCAGTTCGAGACGAAGCGGGCCACGGCCGCGTCCTCGCGGTCGGAGAACTCGCCCTTGGCGTTGAGCTTGCCGTAGGGCTCGTGGTCGGAGAGGTAGCACACGGACCAGTTCTTGGCGTCGAAGCGGAACCCGATGGTGATGCCCGGGTGGTTGAGGTAGTGGTAGCTCACCTTGACGTTGCCGAGGTCCACGGGCTCCTTCATCTCCACGATGGTCATGCGCGAGGCCATCTCCTTGAGCCGCACGGGGAAGTAGGCCGGGGACATCTGCATCCGGAGCACCTCCTCGAAGGACTGCTGGGTGCCGTGGGTGCCGTAGACCGTGAACTGGTTCTGCGGGAGGTAGAGGGGGGTGAAGAAGGGGAAGCCCTGGATGTGGTCCCAGTGGGTGTGGCCGATGAAGATGTTCCCGGTGACGGGCCTGCCCGCGAACTCCTTCATGAGGGAGTTGCCGAGCTCGCGGATGCCGGAGCCCGCGTCCACCACGATGAGGGTCTCGCCCACGCGCAGCTCCACGCACGGGGTGTTGCCTCCGTACTTCTGGGTCTCGGGGCCCGGAGCCGGGATGGAGCCCCGCGTGCCCCAGAAGCGCAGGGAGAGCGGGGTCTTGGCCTCGCCGAGGAGCTCCTCCACGCGCCAGAGGAGGTCCGCGGCCGGGAAGGGCTTGATGATGTAGTTGTCCGCGCCCGTCTCCTTGGCCGTGGACACGTCGTGGGTGTAGGACTTCGACGAGCTGATGAGGATCTTGAGGCCCTTGAAGCGGGCGTCGGCCCGGAGCTTGGCGCAGACCTCGAAGCCGTGCATGCGCGGCATGAGGAGGTCGAGGATGACGAGGTCCGGCATCACGCGCGCGACGGTCTCGAAGCCCGCGGCCCCGTCCGAGGCGGTCGTGACGGCGTACTTGGACCCGAGGATGAACGACATGAACTCGATCATCTCGGGGTCGTCGTCGACCACTACGATCTTCTTCATGGGCTGGGTGCCGGGGCGCGCGGCCCGACTGGAATTTTTAACATGATTTGGACCCTTCGTCAAGGGTTGAGTATAATGGGGTCAGATGCGGGACCCCATCTAATGGCGATCAACTGGGAGTCGTACCGGAGGATGCTGGCGGGGCGCAGGATCCCGCATAAGAACCTCGTGCTCGCGGCGGGGATCGTCATCTCGCTGAGCATCCTGGGCTCCATGATCCTCAGCCACGTGGGCGGGCTCATGCCCGTGGCCGAGCGCATCTCGTGGCGCTTCGTGGCCGCGGCCCTGGCCGCCTCCATGCTGAGCTACCTCATGGTGGGACTGGCCCTCTGGGAGGTCCTGCGCCTGCTGGGCCACCGGATCTCCTTCGCCGAGGTCTTCGGCATCGGGTTCGTCTCGAACACGGCCAACTACCTCGTCTCCTCCGCGGGCATCAGCGGGTTCGCGCTCAAGGCGCACCTCCTCCACAAGAGGGGCGTGCCCTACGGGACCACGGTCACGGCCTCGGTGGTGAGCTCCGCCATCCTCTACTTCGTGCTGGCCGCGATCATCTTCCAGGGCCTGATCTACCTCGTGCTCCGGGTGAAGGGCGCGCACATCCAGGTCATGGAGAGCGCGGTCGGCCTGGTGGTGCTGCTCCTCACCGCGCTCTTCATGCTCAAGCTCTTCTTCGACCGGGAGATCCGCAGCAAGCTCACGGCCAAGGCCTTCCGGCTCATCAACCACGGGGCCTACCTCTTCTCCGCCAAGGAGATCCCGCAGGAGGACTTCGACCGCTTCGAGGAGCAGCTCGAGAACGGCCTCTCCTTCATCAGGACCGAGAAGGGCCGCCTGACCAGGGCCATCGCCTACACCTGCCTGGACTGGGGCTTCTGCATGCTGACCCTCCACTACGGCTTCCAGGCCGTGGGCCAGCACGTGGCCCTGGGGCCGCTCAGCACGGGCTTCGCCGTGGGCCAGGCCGCGACCCTCATCCCGCTCCTGCCCGGGGGCCTGGGCGCCATGGAGGCGGGCATGGCCGCGGTCTACGAGGGCCTGGGCGTCCCCTGGGAGAACGCGGTGGTGGCCTCCTTGATCTTCCGCATCGCCTACTACATCGGCCCCGGCCTTCTGAGCTTCTTCCTGCTCTGGGGCCTCAAGGTCTCCGAGCCGGCCTTTGTCGAGGAGACGGTGGAGGACATCCTGCCCGAGGAGCTCAAGCTCAAGGCGGAGGAACTCGAGAAGCGTCTGGAAAAGAAGCGTCAGAAAAACCTACAATCCTGACCGCTGTCATGAGAGAGATTTGTTTCTACCTGGCTGGAGCGGGCGCGGTGTTCTTCTCCGCGCTCATGCTTTTCCAGCGCGGGCTCTACGCCGGCGCGGCCTGCCTGCTCGGCGCTCTGCTCCAGGTCGGGGTCCTGCTCTACCTCGCGGGCTCGCCCCTGGTGGGCTTCCTCCAGGTCGTCATCTACGCCGGAGGCGTGATGGCCCTCATCGTGGTCGCGGTGATGTCCGCGCCGGCCGATGACCGGGACGCCGCGATGTGGGGCGTCTTCTCCGTGCCCAGGCCCCTGGTCGCCGGCAGCGTGCTCCTGCTCGGAGTGGAGTTGGCGCTCGCCTGCGCCGGCGGAGGCGCTCCCGGAGCCGTGGGAGCCACGGGCGCGCTCGACAAGACCCTGGGGAACGTCCTCTTCGGGCCCTACGCTCTGGCGACCGAGGCCGCGGCCCTCCTCCTCTTCGTGGCTGCCCTGGCCCTGGTCTCGGGCCCTCAGCGGAGGGCTCGGTGACCCCGGCGGTGCAGGTGGGGCTTGCGCTCTTCGGCCTGGGGCTGGCTGCCGTGGCCCTGCGGGGGCGCCTGCTGGCCATGCTGCTCGGGCTTGAGCTCATGATCGCCGGGGTGACCGTCATCCTGACGTACCAGGCAGGGGTCTTCGGAGACCCCGCGGGCCTGGCCGCCGTGGTCCTCATCATCGCGGTCGCGGCCGCCGAGGCCGTGGTGGGCTTGTGCCTCATCCTGCGGCTCCATCACGCAGGGCTCTCAGGCGAGGCTTCGAGCCTCTCGGAGTTGAGGGAGTGATGGCGGTCCCGGTCTCGGTCTACCTCCTCTTCCTGGCCCCGACGGCCGCGCTCCTCGTCTCCTTCTTCTTCCTGCGGCCCTACAAGCCCGGCTGGACCCACCTGCCCATCCTCGCCTCCTGCGCCGTGGTGTCGGGCTCCGCCATCGACCTCGCGGCCAAGGTCTACACGGGCTGGAGCCTGGACCAGACCATGGGGCTCTGGATGGCGGCCGGCAACTGGAGCGTGTCCTTCGGGGTGAGGATCGACGGCCTCTCCTCCGCGGTCCTGGCCATGGTGGCCGTGGTGGGCGCGCTCATCCACGTCTACGCCGCGGGCTATATGAAGGAAGACCCGGCGTTCCCGCGCTTCTTCCTCTCCTTCCACCTCTTCTACCTGTCCATGATCGGGATGCTCGTCTCGAACAACTTCGTGCAGTTCTACCTCTTCTGGGAGGGCGTGGGCCTGTGCTCCTTCCTGCTCATCGGGTTCTGGACCCACAAGCCCGCGGCCCGGGCCGCGTCCCTGCAGGCCTTCGTCACCAACCGCGTGGGCGACTTCGCGTTCCTGGTCGCCATCTTCATCCTGCTCAAGACCTACGGGGACACCTCGTTCGGCCGCGTCTTCGAGCTGATGGCCTACGGCGGCGGCCCCCTGCTGGCCCTGGTGGGCCTGCTCCTCTTCGTGGCCGCGGCTTCGAAGTCCGCGCAGTTCCCGCTCTATTTCTGGCTTCCGGACGCCATGGAGGGCCCGACCCCGGTCTCAGCCCTCATGCACGCGGCCACCATGGTGACCGCGGGCATCTTCCTCCTGGCGCGCGCCTGGCCCCTGGTCGCCTTCGTCCCCGGACTGCCGCACCTCATCGCCGCCGTGGGCGGGGGGACCGCGGTCTTCGCGGGCCTCTTGGCCTGCGGCCAGACGGACCTCAAGCGCATCCTCGCCTACTCCACGGTCAGCCACCTGGGCCTGATGGCGCTCGCCCTGGGCCTGGGCAGGGTCGGGATCGCGGTCCTGCACCTGATCATGCACGGCTTCTTCAAGGCGGTGCTCTTCCTCTGCGCGGGCAACATAGCCCACGGCCTGGGGAAATCCGCGGCGGACATCTCGGAGACCGGCGGCCTGCGCAAGTCCATGCCGCTCACCATGGCCTGCTTCACGGCCGGGGCGCTCTCCTTGGCCGGGTTCTGGCCCACGGCCGGGTTCTTCAGCAAGGACGGCATCATCGAGGCCGCGCTGGAGGCCGGGCCGGGGTGGCTCGCCATGGCGCTCGCGGCAGCGGCTCTCGGAGGCTTCTACATCTCTCGGATGCTCTTCCTGGCCTTCTTCGGTCCGAGCCCCGAGCAGAAGCCGGGACGCTGCCACGAGGCTCCGGCCTGCATGGCCGTGCCCGTGGGCTTCCTGGCCCTGGCCGCCCTGACCGCGGGGGGACTCTCCCACGGCATCGGCGCTCTCCTCGGGATCGGGCGCCTCTCCTCCGAGGAGTCCCTGGCCCTGGCCCACTTCTCCTGGCCGGTCTTCGGCCTGGGCACGTCGGCCGCGGTCGCGGGGCTCGGTCTGGCGTGGTTTGCGACCATGGCGCGGCCCTCCTTCGACTGGACTTGGCGGCGCCGGCTCCCTTGGCTCCAGGCCCTGGTGGCGAGCGATTTCGGCTGGCGCAAGGTCGTGGCCCTGGTCGCCTCGGCCTGCTGGGGCCTGGCCGAGTGGATCGGAGGTTTCCTGGACCACAGGACCTGGGACGGGCTCATCGAAGGGAGCGTGCCCGCCTCCGTGGCCCTGGGAGGGACCCTCTCCCTCAAGAGCGGCAGGCTCGGTGACTACCTGTGGTGGATCCTGACCGGCACGGCCGTGCTCCTGGCCGCGGTGCTCCTATGACGGCGACCCGATGCTGACCGCTCTCTGGCTCGTGCCTGCGGTGGGCGGCGCGGCCTGCCTGTTCTCCTCGCGGAAGACGAGCCGGCTCTTGTCTGCGGTCTTCGCCGCCGCGGTCTTCGCGTACTCCCTCTGGCTCTCCGTGCCCTACACGGCCGACGCCGGGGTCTGGGGCGTGGTCGAGTCCGGTCCGGCGTGGATCTTCGGCATCCGCTACCACCTGGCCCTCGACGGGCTGGCACTTTCCCTGGTATGGCTGACCTCCTTCCTGACGGTGGTGAGCCTGGCCGCGTCCTGGCGCGGGTCCTTCTCCGCGGGCTTCTGGGCGAGCTTCCTCTTCCTGGAAGCCGCGCTCATGGGCGTCTTCCTCGCGCGCGACCTCTTCGTCTTCTACGTGTTCTGGGAGGCGACCCTCATCCCCATGTTCTTCATCATCGGGCTGTGGGGCTCGGAGGGCAGGCGCCACGCCGCCATGAAGTTCTTCCTGTTCACCTTCTTCGGCTCCCTCTTCATGCTGGTCGGGCTCCTCGCCCTGGTGACGCATGAGCACGCGGTCTCCGGGGTCTGGACCTGGGACATGGGAGCGCTGGCCGGGACCAACCCCCAGGGCCTGGCAGGAACGCTGATGTTCGCGGCCTTCGTCATCGGCTTCGGGGTGAAGATCCCGCTCTTCCCCATGCACACGTGGCTTCCTGACGCGCACACCGAGGCCCCGGCCGCCGGGTCCATCATGCTGGCAGGGGTCATGCTGAAGATGGGCGTCTACGGCTTCATCAGGGTGCTCCTCCCCGTGTTCCCGAGGCTCTCCTGGGAGCTCCTGCCGTGGGTGGGGGGGCTGGCGTGCGTCAACATCCTCTACGGCTCGCTCTGCGCCATGCAGCAGAAGGACTTGAAGCGCCTCATCGCCTATTCGAGCGTCGCCCACCTGGGCTTCTGCTTGCTCGGGGTCCTGAGCTGGACGCCGGAGGGCGTCGCAGGCGGGTCCCTGCAGATGCTCAACCACGGGATCACCACGGGCGCCCTGTTCATGATGATCGGCTTCCTTTATGAAAGGACCCACCGCCGCGGCCTGGCGGACTACGGGGAGCTCGTGGGCCGCGCTCCGTGGCTCACCTTCTTCTTCGGCTGGGCGATCATGGCATCCATCGGCCTGCCCGGCATGAACGGGTTCATCGGCGAGTTCATGTCCCTGGCAGGCATGGCCCGCGCCCTGCCTTTCATGGCCGTGGTGGCGGCCCTGGGCATCGTGCTCTCCGCCGCGTACTCCCTGCCCGCGTATCAGACCGTGTTCTGGGGCGCAAGCCCTGCCGGCTCGGCCAGCTCCAAGGTGACGGACCTCGACGCCAGGGAGAAGGTCCTGGTGTGGCTGCTTTGCGGCCTCATGCTCTACATCGGGCTCTGCCCGACCCCGTTCCTGGACGTGCTCGCCCCGTCCGTGGCAGCCCTCGTCCCGTACGGATTCACGCCGTGAGGGAGCTCCTGGGCTTCTTCTCGGCGCCGATGCTCTGGCCCCAGCTGACCCTGGCCTCGGGCCTGCTCTGCTGCCTGGCCGCGGGCATGGCGCGGGAGGTCTCGGCCTCGGTGGCCAGGCTCCTGGGAGCGGTGAGCCTCGTCGTCGCGCTCTGGATGCTGATGTTCACGGCCAGGGGAGAGGCCGGCCCGCTCGTGGGCCTCGACGGCCTGGGCCTGGCCTGGCAGATCCTGTTCTACGCGGGCGGCTTGCCCGTGCTCCTGAGCCTCGACGAGGACGACGAGGTCCCTGCCGCGCTCCTGCTGGCGAGCTGCCTGGGCGCGGGGCTCCTGGCCGCGTCGTCGAGCCTGCTCATGCTCTTCATCGGCCTGGAGCTGATGTCTTTGCCCGCCTACCTCCTGGTGGCGCGGCTGCCCGCTCCCGGGGCGCCTCCGCACGAGGCGGCGGTGAAGTACTTCTTCGCAGGCGCCCTGGCGAGCTGCCTCTTCCTGCTCGGCATGGCGCTCCACTACGTCGCCTCCGGCTCCCTGGCTTTGAGCCCTGCTCCGGGAGCCATGGGCTTGGCCGCCCTGGCCCTGATGGGAGCGGCCGCCCTGTTCAAGATCGGGGTCGTGCCCTTCCACTTCTGGCTGCCGGACGTCTATGAGTCCAGCGCGCCGGCCCTGGCCGGGTTCTTCTCCACCTCGGTCAAGACCGCGGCTCTGCTCCTGCTCATGAGGCTGGCTGCCTTGGGCCCGGCCCCGGCCGGCGCGTGCCTGCCCTGGCTTGGGGCGGGCACCTCCCTCTACGGCGCGCTCCTGGCGCTCAGGCAGACCCGGCTCCAGCGCCTGCTGGCCTACTCGTCGGTCTCCCACGCCGGCATCCTCGTGCTGGGCGTGGGCGCCTGGGCGGCCCAAGGCTGCGACCCGGCCTCGGCCGCCCCGCTCTTCTTCTACGGCCTGGTCTACGTCTTCATGAGCAACGGCGCCTTCCTCTTCGTGCGCCTGAGCGGGCTCTCGCGGCGGCCGGAGATCGCGGGGTACGGCAGCCTGCGGCCCGTGCACGCCGGCCTCTTCGGCGTGCTCCTGCTCTCCCTGGCCGGCATCCCTCCCACCGGAGGCTTCCTCGCCAAGCTCCTCATCTTCTGGGAGACGGTCAAGGTGGGGCTCTACGGCCCGCTGGCCGTGGCGGCTCTGGCCACCCTCGTGGGCCTGGGCTACTACCTGGGCCTCATCCGCGACATGTTCTTCGACGAGCCCAAGTGGCGGCCCGCGGAGCCCGAGAAAGGGGCGGTCGAGGTCCTGCTGTGGGTCTGCGCCGTCCTGGCCGCGAGCCTGGGCATCCTGCCCTGGATCTTCTCGTCCGCTCTGGGGAGGCTCCTCTCATGACCGGGTTCGCCCTGCTCTTCAACGTGCTCCTGGTCGGCGCGACCGTGGCCGCGTTCCTGCTGGCGGGCTGGTTCCTCGGCCCCAGGCCCAAGCACCAGGGCGACGCCGAGCTCCCCTACGAGACGGGCTTGAAGCCCCTCTCCGAGCCGGGGCGGGCCATGGCGGCGCTCTACTGGCGCTACGCCGTGCTCTTCGTGGCCTTCGACGTGGACCTGGCCCTGCTCATGCCCTGGGCGCTCACCCGGCCCGTCCTGGAGCTGAGCCTCATGGTCTCCGTGACCGTGTTCATAGGCCTCTTGGCCTTCATGCTCCTCTACTTCTGGCGCAAGGGGACGCTCGAATGCAATTAGTCACGTCGAAGCTCGACGCGGCCCTGGGCTGGGCGCGCAAGTACTCCATCTTCCAGTACCCCTTCGTCACGGCCTGCTGCGGCATGGAGTACATGTCCACCATGGCCTCGCACTACGACATGGACCGCTTCGGCGCGGGCCTGCCCCGGTTCTCGCCGAGACAAGCGGACCTGCTCATGGTGGTGGGCACCATCAGCCACAAGATGGCCCCGGTGCTGCGCCGCATCTACGACCAGATGGCCGAGCCCAAGTGGGTGGTGGCCTTCGGCGTGTGCACCTGCACGGGCGGCTTCTACGACGACTACTCCACGGTCCAGGGCATCGACACCGTCGTGCCCGTGGACCTCTACATCCCGGGCTGCCCTCCGCGGCCCGAGGTGGTGCTCCAGGGCTTCATGAAGCTCCAGGAGAAGATCCAGCGGGAGACCAAGGGCCCCTGGAGCCTGGGCGTGGAAGGCTGGGGCAGATTCACGGGCGGGAAGGAAGGGTGATGGAGCTCCGCAAGGTCGAGCCGGCTGCCGTGTTCGAGACCCTCGCGGCCTTGAAGGCCGAGGGCTACAACGTGCTCGTGGACATGACGGCCGCGGACTACTCGGCCCAGGGCCGCGTGCCCAGGTTCGGCGTGGTCTACCGCGCGGCCTGCCTCGACCTGGAGACGGGCCTCGAGCCCAAGCCCAGGGTCGAGGTCCGCTGCGAGACCGACGCCGAGCCGGGCCTCAGGTCCGTGCGCCAGCTCTGGCCCATCGCGGACTGGCTCGAGCGCGAGGTCTGGGACATGTTCGGCATCCGGTTCACGGACCGGCCGGACATCAAGAGGCTCCTCATGTACGAGGAGTTCGTGGGCCACCCCCTGCGCAAGGACTACCCCATCAAGAAGCGCCAGCCCCTCATCGGGCCCAAGGAAGACCCCGAGAACCCCGTGAACCTGAACAAGGAAAAGCAGAGAGTGGAGTATGACTGAGGAACGTCTCAAGGACGGACGGACCGCGGTCCTGCTCAACATGGGGCCGTCCCACCCGGCCATGCACGGGGTCATCCGCCTCATCCTCGAGCTCGAGGGAGAGCGCGTCAAGTCCACGGAGGTGGAGATCGGCTACCTCCACCGCGCCTTCGAGAAGCACGCCGAGGCCGAGCCCTGGAACAACGTGGTCCCGTGGACCGACCGGCTCAACTACGTGTCCCCGCTCATCAACAACGTGGGCTACTGCCTGGCCGTGGAGAAGCTCCTGGGCGTGACGGTCCCGGAGCGTGGCCAGTACCTGCGCGTCATCGCCTCCGAGCTCTCCCGCGTCACGGACCACCTGACCTGCGTCGCGGCCAACGCCATGGAGCTCGGGGCCTTCACGGTCTTCCTGTACCTCATCAAGTCCAGGGAGGTCCTCTACCAGCTCGTCGACGACCTCTGCGGCGCCCGGGTGACCGTCTCCTACGCCCGGGTCGGGGGGGTCAAGGCCGACCTGCCCGCCGGGTTCGAGGCCAAGTGCCGCTCGGCCTTCGCCTTGGTGCGCGAGTCGGTCCGGGACGCGGACAGGCTGCTCACCAAGAACCGCATCTTCATGGACCGGGTCGAGGGGACCGGGATCATCTCGCGCGAGGACGCCGCGGCCTACGGCATCACGGGCCCCTTTCTGCGCTCCACCGGGACCCCCTACGACGTGCGGCGGGCCCACCCCTACCTCGTCTACGACAAGCTCGACTTCGAGGTGCCGGTGGGCTCCAGGGGCGACAATTTCGACCGCTACCTCGTGCGCCTGGCCGAGCTCGAGGCCAGCATGAGGATCGTGGAGCAGTGCTTCGAGCGGATGCCCGACGGCCCGGCTTCCGTGGAGCTCTCGGAGCTCGTGAAGGGCGCGGTCATGTCGGACCTCGGCAAGGCGGGCCGGATCTCGGAGATCGCGGGCAAGCACGTCCTGACCTGCCCCAGCCTCGAGGGCTCGTGCGACCACGGCCACGCAGGCGCGCGCGGGGGAGGGCCGAGCGTGGTCCTGCCCGCCAAGGAGGAGGTCTACGGCTCCATCGAAGGCCTCATGAACCAGTTCGAGGGCGTGATGTGGACCTGGGGACTCAAGGTCCCGGCCGGCGACGCCTACGTCCCCGTGGAGGGCGCCAACGGCGAGCTGGGCTTCCACGTCTTCTCGGACGGCGGCAACCGGCCCTACCGGGTGCGCTGCCGGCCGCCCTGCCTTTACATCATGGCCGCGCTGCCCAAGCTCATCAACGGGGGCACGGTCGCGGACATCATCGCGACCTTCGGGTCCGTGAACATGATCGCAGGAGAACTCGACAGGTGACCAAGTCCTTCACCCCCGAGCAGGAGAAGGTCCTCCAGGGTTGGACCACCCATTATCCCTACCCCATGATGGGGCTGCTCATGGCCATGCGCCAGGTGCAGGAGTGGCACTCCTGCGTCACGACCGCAGACGAGGAGTTCCTGGCCGCGCTCTTCAAGACCACCGTGACCCACGTGCACGGGGTCGTCACGTTCTACCCGTCGTTCACGACCGAGCCCGCGGGCCGGCGCCGCGTCTGCCTCTGCCGCGGCCTCTCCTGCAGGCTCAAGGGGTCCTCGGAGATGGCGCGGTACCTCTCCGAGAGGCTGGGCGCTCCTGACGGCGGGGTCTCCGGGGACGGGTCCGTGGGCTTTGAGACCGTGGAGTGCCTCGGCGCCTGCGACTGCGGCCCTGCCTTGTCGGTGGACGACGAGCTCGTGGGCCCCGCGACCAAGGAGTCCGTGGACCATCTCGCCTCGGAGTTGGGGAAGGCATGAAGATCATCACCCGGCATTTCGACGAGCCCAAGCTCCATGAGCTTGCGGTCTACCGCGGCCTCGGCGGGTACGAGGGCTTGAAAAAGGCCCTCGCGATGTCTCCGGCCGACATCGCCGCCGAGGTCAAGAAGTCCAACCTCCGCGGCCTGGGAGGGGCGGGCTTCCCGGCCGGCATGAAGTGGGGCACCCTTCCGCCCCAGGACAAGGTCCCGGGGCCGCGCTACGTGGTGGGCAACTGCGACGAGTCCGAGCCCGGGTGCTTCCGCGACCGGGTCCACGTGCAGCGCTCCCCGCACCAGGTCCTCGAGGGCCTGCTCATCGCGTGCTACGCGGTCGGCGCCAAGGAAGGCTTCATCTTCATCCGCGGCGAGTACGGCAGGCAGTACCGCGTGCTCATGGCCGCGGTCAAGGAGGCGGAGGCGGCCGGCCTCATCGGCGAGAAGATACTCGGCGCCTCCTTCTCCTGCAAGGTCATGGTGATGCGGGGCGGCGGCACCTACATCTCGGGCTTGGACACCGCGCTCCTGGAGTCCATGGAAGGCAAGAAGTCCTGGCCCAGGCAGCCCCCGCCCTTCCCGACCAACTTCGGCTTGATGGGCCTGCCCACCGTGGTGCACAACGTGGCGACCCTGGCCATGCTCCCGCACATCGTGGCCAAGGGAGGGGAGTGGTTCGCCAAGATCGGGACCCCCAAGTCCGGCGGCACCATGCTCTTCAGCGTGAGCGGCCACGTGGAGAAGCCCGGGGTCTACGAGTTCCCCATGGGCGTGACCTTGCGCGCGCTCCTGCAGGCGGCCGGCGGCGTGACCAAGGGCCGCGCCTTGAAGGCCGTCATCCCGGGCGGGACCTCGACGCCTCCCCTGGGGCCCGAGCACCTCGACCTGCCCCTGGACTTCGACAGCGTCCGGGCCCAGGGCTCGTTCTTGGGCGCGGGCGGGGTCATCGTCCTCGACGAGACCACGGACATGGTCGCGGTCTGCCGGGACATCATCAGCTTCCTGACGCACGAGTCCTGCGGCCAGTGCACCCCATGCAGGGAGGGGAGCGTCTGGACCAAGACGATCCTCGAGCGCATGCTCTCCGGCCGCGGAAGGCCCGAGGACCCGGCGCTCCTCGAGCGCGCGGCCGGCCGCATCACGGGCACCACCATCTGCGCCCTGGGAGACACCGTGGGGATCGTGCTCAAGGCCTACCTCAAGAAGTTCCCCGAGGAATTCAAGGCGCGGTCCAGCCCGGAAGGCGAGCGTCCCGGCATGGAGGCGCGGGTCTGATGGCGAAGATCACCCTCAACGGCCGTCCCGTCGAGGCGGCTGACGGGACGCTCCTGATCGACGTGGCCAAGCAGGCCGGGGTCGCCATCCCGCACTACTGCTACCACCCGGCCCTGGGCAACCCCGGCAACTGCAGGATGTGCCTGGTCGAGATCAAGGGCGCTCCCAAGCTCATGCCCTCCTGCCGCGTCCGGGTGGCCGACGGCATGGTGGTCAGCACCGAGAGCCCGGCCGTGGCCGCGGCGCAGTCCGGCGAGCTCGAGCTCCACCTCGTCAACCATCCCCTCGACTGCCCGGTCTGCGACCAGTCCGGCGAGTGCGGCCTGCAGGACTATTACATGTCCATCGGCCGCTACAAGAGCTCCATGGTCGAGGACAAGCGCCACTTCGAGAAGCGCAAGCCCGTCGGCCCCCGCGTGATGCTCGACCAGGAGCGCTGCATCGCGTGCACGCGTTGCGTGCGGTTCCTGGCCGAGGTGTCCAAGACCCACGAGCTGGGCATGTTCGGCCGGGGGCACCAGGAGCGCATCGACCTGGCCCCGGGCAAGACCCTCGACAACCCCTATTCCGGCAACGTGGTGGACATCTGCCCGGTCGGAGCGCTCACGGACCGGGACTTCCGCTACCAGGTCCGGGTCTGGTACCTCGACCGCAGCGACACGGTCTGCCCCGGCTGCAGCCGCGGGTGCGCCATCAGCCTGCACACCTCGACCCAGAGGCCCTGGCACAACGGCGCTCGCCGTGCCGCGCGCATCAAGCCGCGCTTCAACCCCGAGGTCAACGGCTACTGGATCTGCGACGAGGGCCGCTACTCCTACAAGGCCCTGGACCGCGACCGGCTGGGCAAGGTCCTCAAGCTCAAGCCCTCCCGGGCCGAGCTCTCCTGGGACGCGGCCTTCTCCGAGGTCTCCTCCCGCGTGAAGGGGCTGCTCGAGGACCACGGACCGCAGTCCCTGGCCGTGGTGGCCTCGGGCGCTTTGTCCAACGAGGATTGGCGCTCCTTCAAGAAGCTCTTCGTGGATTCCTGGAAACTCGTGAACTTCGCCTTCGACCCGGCTCCGGACCAGGCCGGGGAGGAGGACGCTCTCCTGCGCAGGCGTGACAAGGTCCCCAACCTCAAGGGCGGCGCGGCCCTGGGATTCGGCGACCAGATCAAGTCCCTGCCCTGGGAGTCGCTCGCCCACTCCATCGAGGCCGGCAGGATCAAGGGCCTCTACGTCGTGGACCGCGACCTCTTCGGGGTCTGGGGAGCCAAGACCCCGGGCTTGCTCGAAGGACTCGAGCTCGTGGTCTTCCAGGGCCCCTGGAAGGGCTCGACCGGAGACCTCGCGCACTACCGCCTGCCCGCCACGGCCTGGGCCGAGGAGGACGGGGGCTTCACCAACTTCGAGGGCCGCTCGCAGGGCTACC
The DNA here is from genome assembly GCA_016218545.1 of Elusimicrobiota bacterium. Classification (GTDB taxonomy): domain Bacteria; phylum Elusimicrobiota; class Elusimicrobia; order UBA1565; family UBA9628; genus JACQWX01. The sequence continues at coordinate 248,639 of JACRDQ010000038.1, read as the reverse complement.
GGGCCGCCCTGCCTCCGGTGGGAGACGCCCAGCCGGATTGGCGCATCTTCGAGGGCCTGCTGGCGGGCCTGCGCGCCGGGAGGGCCGAGTGACCGCCCTCCTCTGGACCCTGGCCAAGGTCGGAGCGGCGCTGGGATTCGGCATGAACTGGGCCGCGTTCCTGGGCTGGGTCGAGCGCAAGCAGAGCGCGGTCATGCAGGACCGCATCGGCGCCAACAGGGCGGACATCCTCGGCCTGCGGGTCATCGGCCTCTTCCACATCATCGCAGACCCCATCAAGCTCTTCACCAAGGAGGACTTCGTGCCCGCGGGCGTGCGTCCGGCCTTCCACGCCATGGCGCCCGCCGTCTCCCTGGGCTTCCCTCTGCTGGCCCTGGCCGCCTTCCCCTACGGCGGCACGGTCGAGTTCCTCGGCCGCTCGTGGAGCCTCCAGCCCGTGGAGAGCCCGGTGGGCCTGGTCCTGGTGCTGGCCATGGTGGCCATGGGCATCCACGGCGTGGTCATGGCCGGGTACGCCTCCAACTCCTATTACGGCCTGCTCGGCGGCCTGCGCGGGGCGAGCCAGATGATCGCCTACGAGGTGTGCCTGGCCGCGACCCTGGCGGGCGCGCTCTTCCTCTACGGCTCCTTGGACCTCGCCGAGGCCGTGGCCTGGCAGACGCGCATGATCGCAGGCGTCGTGCCCGCCTGGGGCGCGGTCCTCCAGCCCGTGGGCTTCGTCCTCTTCCTCGTGGCCGGCACGGCGCTCACCAAGCGCACTCCCTTCGACCTGCCCGAGGGCGAGTCCGAGATCGTGGGCTACCACGTGGAGTACTCCGGCATGAAGTTCGGCATGTTCATGATGACCGACCTCATCGAGTCCGTGGTCGTGGCCTGCCTTGCCGCGACCCTCTTCCTCGGGGGCTGGCACGTGCCCTTCCTCCCCGTGGACGCTTTCTCCGCGCTCGGGCCCATGCTGGCCGGCCCGGCCATGGCCTGCGTCATGGTCGCCTCGTTCACGGCCAAGGTGGCCCTGGTCCTCTTCGTGCTCATGCAGGTCCGCTGGACCCTGCCGCGCTTCCGGTTCGACCAGTTGCTGGACCTGGGGTGGAAGAACATCCTGCCCCTGGCCCTGGCCAATTTCCTGCTGACCGCGTGGGCCGTGTACCTGGCCAAGTCCTGGGGGGTGAGCCCATGGCGGTGACCGTGCGGCCCGTGACCCGGCCGGAGCGGGACCTCGCGGTCCAGGTCTACATCGTCGAGGTCCTCAAGGGCCTCGGCGTCACCTTCCGGCACTTCTTCGTGAACCTCGGCCGTCACGCCGCGGCGCTCGCGGGCGTCAAGGCCGCTCCCGGAGCCGTGACCATCCAGTACCCCGAGGACCCGCCGGCCCTGGGCGGCCGCGCCCGGACCCGGCACCGCATCCTCAGGAGGAGCGACGGCTCTCCGCGCTGCACCGCGTGCCTGCTCTGCGAGACGATCTGCCCGGCGCGGTGCATCCGCATCACGGCCGAGGACAGCCCGGCGGTCGTCATCGAGAAGCGGGCCAAGACCTTCGAGATCGACCTGGGGCTGTGCGTCTTCTGCGGCAACTGCGTCGAGGCCTGCCCGGTCGACGCCATCCGCATGGACACGGGCGACCTCGACATCCCGGCCATGGACCGGCGGAGCATGATCTGGGACCTCGAGAAGCTCATGAGGGACGGATGAACCTGCCGCCCATCAAGAAGGTCGACCCCACCGACGTCGCGGACATGCTGATGGTGGGCGTCTTCGTCTACGGCACCCTCATCTGGTTCAAGCGCGCCAAGACCGCGTTCGTGGCCATGGGCCTGCTGGTCCTGGCCGCGGTCTACGTCTTCGCCCGGGCCGCCGGGCTCTACCTGACGACCTGGATCCTCCAGGGTTTCTTCGCGGTCCTCATCATCGCCATCATCGTCATCTTCCAGGAGGAGATCCGGGCCATGTTCGAGCGGCTCGCGGTCTGGAGCCTCTCCGGCCGCCGCCAGGACGAGGTCCATCCCAAGGTCGTGACCATGATCGTCCGGTCCGTGGGCGACTTCGCGCGCGACCGCATCGGCGCGCTCATCGTGCTCAAGGGCAAGGACCCCCTGGACCGGCACACGGAGGGCGGCTGGGAGCTCAACGGCGAGCTCTCCGAGGCCCTGCTCGAGAGCATCTTCGATTCCCACTCCCTGGGCCACGACGGCGCCGTCCTCATCGAGGAGGGGAGGGTGACCAAGTTCGGCGTGCACCTTCCCCTGTCCAAGGAGTTCGGCAAGATCGCCCACCTGGGGACGCGCCACACCGCCGCCCTGGGGCTCTCGGAGCTGTCCGACGCCCTGTGCATCGTGGTGAGCGAGGAGAAGGGCACGATCTCCATCGCGCGCGGAGGCGAGCTCCGCAAGGCCGCGGACCTCAAGTCCCTCGAGGGCGTGCTGGAGGGCTTCTTCCGGTCCAGGTCTCCGCGCACCGCCCAGGACCACCTCAGGAACTTCTTCAGCCGCAACATGGCGGAGAAGGCCATCGCCGCGGCCGTGGCGGTCCTGCTGTGGGTGATCTTCGTGGGACTCGGCTGACGCCATGCCTCCCACCGGCGCCGCGGTGAAGGGCTCGTTCCACGCGCGCAAGCTCATCCGGGAGCTGCAGAAGCGGGGACGGGGCCTGAAATCCCTGCTCATCATGACGCACGACCACCCGGACCCGGATTCCCTGGCCAGCGCGTGGGCCCTGGCGCACCTGGTGCGCCACTTCTGCCGGGCCAAGACCCGCATCGTCTACGGCGGCATCATCGGCCGCAGGGAGAACAAGATGATGGCCGAGCAGCTGGCCATCCCGGCCTTCCCGGTCAAGGCCGGAGAGCTCGCGGACTGGCCGAGGATCGCGCTGGTGGACACCCAGCCTGCCTTCAAGAACAACCGCTTCCCGTCGCGCCGGCGGCGGCCCGACCTCATCGTGGACCACCACCCGCGCCACTCCAACACCGAGGCCGAGTGCGCCATCATCGACGAGGCCGTGGGGGCCACCACCACCCTCCTGGGCGAGGCCCTGCTCTCCTCCGGCGTGCCCGTGCCGAGGAAGATCGCGACCGCCATGGTCTACGGCATCGGCTCCGAGACCCAGAACCTCGGCCGGGAGGCCACCTCGCGCGACATGAAGGTCTATCAGGCCTTCTGGCTCAAGGCGAACATGAAGGAGCTCTGGCGCATCGCCTACCCAAAGAGGCCCGCGGACTTCTTCTCGATCCTCGCTCGCGGCATCCGTCACGCCTTCATCGCCAGGAACATCATCGGCGTGCACCTCGGCCCCCTGACGACCCCGGACCGGGTCGCCCAGATCGCGGACACCCTCCTCACCCACGAGAAGATGCGCTGGTCCATCGTGACCGGACGCTTCAAGGACCGGCTCCACGTGTCCCTGCGCACCAACGACCCGGACGCGGAGGCGGGAAGGCTGCTGCGGCGCCTGCTCGGCAAGGGCAAGGGAGGGGGGCACCAGATGATCGCGGGCGGGGTCGTGGAACTGCCTCCCGAGGCCCCGGAGTTCGAGTGGAGGCAGGCCGAGGAGAAGGTGGTGGCCGAGTTCCTCAAGGCGCAGGGCGTCGAGGACTCGGGCGCCCGGGTCTACCCGTTCCGAGACGAGACCGCGTAGCCCCACAGCCCACGGAGGTTCCCATGGACGGATCAGGACGCTCGTTCATCTGCGCCCGCTCAGCGGGCGCCTTCGCCCCGGGCGGCACCCCGCAGTACCACCCGGACGCGGGCTTCGCCACCCGGCACGTTCGGATCGCGCTCTCTATCGACGTGCGGGGCAAGACCGCTTTCGGCTCCTGCGCCGCGACCCTGGAATCCCTGGGCGGAGGCGACCGCGAGGTCCGGCTCGACGCCGTGGGCATGAAGGTGGCCGCGGTGCGGCTTGAGAGCGGAGGAGGCAGCCGCCTGCGCTTCTCGCACGAGCGGGGCGTGCTGAGGGCCTTCCTGCCCAGGCCCGTGCCCAGGGGCGAGCGCGTCACGGTCTCGGTCTCCTACAGCCTCAAGGACCCGGCCGCGGGCCTGACTTTCATCGGCCCGGACAAGGACGAGCCGGGGCGGCCGCTCCAGGTCTGGAGCCAGGGCCAGACAGACGACTCGCGCTTCTGGTTTCCTTGCCGCGACGTGCCTTCGGAGAAGGCCACCACCGAGGTCCTGGCCACGGTCCCGGAGGACTTCACCGCCGTCTCCAACGGCGAGCTCGTCAGCTCCGCCCGGGTCCCGGGACGCAGGCTCCGGACCTGGCACTGGCGCATGGCTCAGCCCCATTCCCTCTACCTCGTCACCCTGGCCGTGGGCCGGTTCTCCGAGCTCCGCGACGAGTGGGACGGCATCCCGGTGACGTACTACTGCGAGCGCGGCAGGGAGGCCGACGCCCGCCGCGGGTTCGGCAAGACCCCGGACATGGTCCGCTTCTTCTCGGAGAGGATCGGGGTGCGCTACCCCTGGCCCAAGTACGCCCAGGTCGCGATGCACGAGTTCGGGGGCGGCATGGAGAACACCAGCGCCGCCACGCAGACGGACATGGCCCTGCTGGACCGGCGGGCCGCCCTGGACACGGACTTCGACGGCCTGGTGGCGCACGAGCTGGCCCACCAGTGGTTCGGCGACCTCGTGACCTGCCGCTCCTGGTCCCACGGGTGGCTCAACGAGGGCTTCGCTTCCTACTTCGACCCGCTCTACCAGGGCCATGCCCTGGGCGAGGACGCGTTCCACTACGACATGCACCTGGAAGCCCAGGCCTACTTCGATGAGGACTCCTCCAGGTACAGCCGCCCCATCGTGACCAACGTCTACAAGCACTCCTGGAGCCTCTTCGACCGCCACCTCTACCAGAAGGCGGCCTGGGTCCTGCACGGCATCCGCTACCGGCTCGGAGACGAGCTCTGGTGGGCCGCGGTCAAGCACTACGTGGAGCGCTTCTCGCACCGGTGCGTGGAGACCTCGGACTTCGTGGCGGCGGTGGAGGAGGCCACGGGCCGCAACATCAGGCCCATGGTGGACCGCTGGGTCTACGGAGCCGGCCACCCCGAGTACCGGGCGGCATACAGATGGGACCAGGCCAAGAAGGAGGCCGTGGTCTGGATCACGCAGAGGCAGAAGCCCAGCGGCAAGTCAGGGCTCTTCAGCGTCGCGCTCGAGTTCCGCTTCGAGACGGACGGGGTCTTGAAGACCTTCAAGAAGACCGTAGACGAGAGAGAGCGCTCCTTCCGGTTCAAGCTCCCGGAAGAGCCGACGGCCGCGTGGATCGACCCTGACCACTGGGTGCTCAAGGAGCTCGAGTTCTCAAAGCCCGCCTCGTTCTGGCGGCGCCAGCTCAGGATCGACCGCAACATCATGGGCCGCGTGGAAGCCGCCGGGCAGATCAGCCGGTGGAAGACGCCTGAGAGCGTCAGCCTCATCGAGGCGGCCTTCCATCGCGAGAAGTTCTGGGCCGGCCGCTACGAGCTGGCCAAGGCCCTGGGCCGGGTCGGGACCTCGGAGTCTTTCAAGGCCCTCCAGCGCCTCCTCAAGATCGCCGACCACCGCTCGCGCAGGGGCGTGGCCGAGGCCTTGGCCGAGTTCCCGGGAGAGGCCGCGATCAGCCTGCTCATGGGCCTGGCCAGGAAGGACCCTGCCTTGCGCGTGCGCACCGCCAGCTTGCGCTGCTTGGGCAAGCTAGGCGCCATGCAGGCCCTGCCCCTGGCGCTCAAGGCGCTTTCCGAGGATTCCTGGGGCGAGGTCATCCGCAGGTCCGGGGTCACGGCCTTGGCGAGCTTGCAGGGGACCAAGGCCCTGGCCAGGCTCAAGAGGCTCTCTATGCCGGACCAGCCCACGCCCGTGCGCCTGGAAGCCGCGGACTGGCTCGGCAGGCTCGGATTCGGGGAGGAGGGGGTCTTCGAGCTCCTCGAGAGGATGCTCTGGGACTCCAACCGCGTCGTGGTCTTCGCAGCGGTGAAGGCCCTTGAAGCGCTCAAGGACGACCGGTGCCCTGCGGCTCTCAAAAAGCTCGCGGAGAAATCGCCGCGGACCTGGGTCGCCATGATCGCCGAGGCTGCCGCTGAGAGACTGCGCGAGGGGCTCGATCCGGAGCCTGCAGGCAGGTCCGGCAAGGCTGCGGGTCCCAGAGCCTCTTAGGCCTAAAACCAGGCCTTTCTTGGGTCTTTGGACCGGCACGGCCGAGGAGGGAGGCGTGATATCATCTCCCCATGGCTGAGGCCGGCCGCTCCATGCTCTGTCTGGCGATGGTCTTGAGCCTGCTCCTCGGGACCCCTGGCTGGACTCTTGCGGCCAATATGGTGTCCAGCAGGGTCCAGACCCCGGTGTCAGGCCAAGGAGGCTTCAATCTCGGGACCCTGGGCCTGGAGCGCGGGAGCGCCTCATCCCTCAACAGCCTCTCCGGCTTCTCCGCTTCACCGTCCTTGCCCTCGGTGACTCCGGGCAGCTTGGACCTCCCTGTGGTCGAGTCGCAGGTCCAGGCCTTCGCCTCCCTGGCGCCTGCAATCGCTCTCGAGGTCTCTGCCGGGCTCCCTGGAAAGGCAGCGGCGCCTGAGGCCCTGCATGCCAGGCCTGCGAGCTTGGACGCCGTCCAGGCCGTGCTTTCCGAGGAAGCCAAGCTGGGGACTCAGCAGGAGACCGAGCCTTCAGGCTCCAGGACGCGCTGGGACCGGTTCTGGTCAGCTTCGCCTTCGGCCGGGCCCGAGGTCCTGGCCGAGGCTGAGCCTTCTTCCGAGCTCAGTCCCTCGGGCTTGGCGCCCTCAGGCGCCTCGCAGGCTGCCGCCAAGCAAGACGCTCCTCCTGCTCCGGCGACTCCCCAGCCCGCCAAGAAGACCTCCTTCCTCAAGGCAGCGGCCCTGCCGGCCGGCCTGGCAGCCGTGTACGGGGCCGCGCGCTGGTCCCTGCCCGTGTGGACCCCCGCGTTCTGGGTCAAGGCCGCGCCCTACGTGGCGGCAGGCGGCATCTTCGCCGCTACCTTCGCGGTCAACAGGCTCGTGCGCGCCGGAGTGACGGTCCTGGCTCGCAAGGCCGGCTGGACCCCGGGCACCCAGCTTGCGGTGCGGCTGGCCGCCGGCGTCGTGGTCTGGGCCGCGGGCGGGGCTCTGGCCCTGCATTCCGCGGGTGTCAGCACCGCGGCGCTCCTGGCCACCTTCGGCATCGGCGGCGTGGCCATGACCATGGCTGCCAAGGAGTTCATCGGCAATTTCCTCGAAGGGCTCAAGATCCTCGTCACCAGGCCCTACGTCATCGGCGACCGGATCCGCATCGGCACGGTCGCGTACACGGTCAAAGACATGAACCTCAGGTACATGGAGCTCTCGCGGACCGACGGCGGGACCACCATGCTGACTTACACCCAGCTTTCGGAGAAGCCGGTCACGGTCTTCGGGGAGTACTCCTCCCGCAGGACCTCCGCGTCCCGCCAAGGCTCCGGCCGGCACCTCTGGAGCGACCTCTACCGCCTGGCCAGGGAGCAGCCCAAGCTGAGCGTCCTGGCCTCCTCGGCGTGGACCTTGGCGGGCATCGGGCTAGCCGTGGGCCTGGCCTTCATGCCCGGCATGGCGTTCCTCGCGTCGGTCTCGTCCTTCGTGCCCTATTTCCAGGGAGCCCTGACCCTGGTGGCCGGCCGCGCCCTGGAGAAGGGCGTGGTGGGCTTCATCAGGCGCCTGGCTGAGAGCCGCGGCTGGAGCCCGCAAGGCACGGTGGTCATCAAGCTCGGGGTCCAGGTCCTGGTCTACCTGGTCAGCGGGAGCATGGCCCTGCGCTTCTTCGGCCTGACCTGGTCCGCCCTGATGACGACCCTGGGCGCGTCCTCCATCGCGCTCGGCTGGGCCTCGGCGGACGTGATCGGCAACCTCATCCAGGGCTTCTGGATCCTGATGAACCACCCCTTCACCATCGGCGACCGCGTCGAGATCGGCGCCGTCTCGGGCACGGTCATCGACATGAACCTCAACTACGTGGTGCTCGACCACGGGGACCGCTCCTACACCCTGGCGCCCTACGCGGTGATCAAGTCCTCTCCCTTCACCGTCCTCTCCAAGACCTCCGAGCCTGCCAAGCAGTAATTTGATTTGCTCCGGTCAAAAGCGGTAATGTTGGCTCTTAAGGGAGGTCTCACATGTCAGAGCTAGCGGACATCCTCAAGGCGGCAGCCACCCAGAAGGTCTCGGACATCTTCCTCGTGCCGGGACAGCCTCCCATGGTGCGCCACGCGGGAGCTCTGGCCGTCCTGCAGGGCTTCGGGGTCAACGACGCCAAGGAGGTCGCCAGGCTCATCCTCTCCAACCTCTTCGAGGAGCAGCGCCGGCTCCTGCAGGAGAACCTCGAGCTCGACTGCACCCTGACCCTGCCGAACGTGGCGCGCTTCCGCATGAACGTGGTCACCCAGCTCAACGGCTTGCACGCCGTGCTCCACACCATCCCGTCGGCCGTGCCCAGGCCCGAGGACTTGGACCTCCCCGAGGCCGTGGTCAACCTCGCCGGCCTCACCCGGGGCCTGGTGCTCGTGACCGGCCCGGCCGGGTCGGGCAAGTCCACCACCCTGGTCTGCATCGTCGAGCAGATCAACCAGAAGCGCGACGCCCACATCGTGGCCATCGAGGACCTCATCGAGTACCGGTTCGCGCCCAAGAACTCGCTCTTCTGCCAGCGGGAGATGGGGCTCCACGCCAAGTCCTACGCGTCCGCGCTCAAGTCCGTCATGAAGCAGAACGCCGACGTCGTGCTGATCGGCGAGATCCGCGACATGGAGACCGCCGAGGCGGCCCTCCACATCGCCGAGTCGGGGCCCCTGGTCTTCGGGAGCCTGCCGACCACGGATACCATGCACACGGTCGAGCGGATCGTGAACATGTTCCCGGTCGAGCAGCACCGGGGCGTCCAGCTCAGGCTCGCCGCTCAGCTCAAGGCCTCGGTCTCCCAGCTCCTGCTCCCGCGGGCGGACGGCAAGGGCCGCGTGGCCGCGCGGGAGATCATGATCATGAACCCGACCATCGAGAACGCCATCAGGGAGGGGAAGACCACCCAGCTCTTCACCGCCATCGAGTCCGGGTCCAAGCAGGGCATGATCAACATGGACAAGGCCATCCTGCGCCTGGTGCGCAACAAGCTCGTGACCCCGGAAGCCGCCCTGATGAAGTGCCACCGGCCCGACGACCTGGCGGCCGCGATGTCGGCGCTGAAGTAGGCTCTTAGAGCGCGGAGAGGACGTCCCGGACGGGCTTGGGCTTGCCGAAGATCCAGCCCTGGGCCAGCTCGAAGCCGCATTCCTTGACCAGGCGGAGCTGCTCTGCGGTCTCCACGCCTTCGGCCAGGGGGATGGCGCCCGCGGCGCGGATGCGCTCCACCGTGTGGCGCACCGCGCCGACGATGGAGGACCTGCCGTCGAGGCGGCGGATGATGGTGATGCAGAGCTTGACGATGTTCGGGGAGAGGTCCGTCACCATGGACATGTTGAGGAACCCGCAGCCCGCGTCGTCGAGCGCGACCAGGGCGCCCTGGCGCCGCAGGGGGTTGGTCCTGGCCGCGAACTCCCGGGGCTCGGCGATGGGGAGGTGCTCGGTGATCTCGAAGACCCGGCGCCTGAAGGCGCGCGGCTCGGGGATGAGCTTGCGTAGGAGCGTGGCGTCGAGGATGTCCGGGCCGAGGTTGACCGAGAGCCAGTAGGGCTCGGGCAGGCGGTGGGCCCGGCCGAGCGCGGCCGAGACGCAGGCCAGGTCGAGCTCGCGGCGCAGGCCGTAGTGCGCGGCCGCGGCGAAGAGCTTGTCCGGCCGCTCCACCGGGCCGCCGACCGGGCCGCGGGCCAGGGCCTCGAAGCCCACGGTCCTCATGTCCGAGAGGGAGATGACGGACTGAAGGTGGAAGTCGATGTTGGGCCCGGTGAGGATGTCCCTGAAGGTCTCCCGGGAGACCGCGGGCTGGCCCATGATCCCGTCGAGCCGCGAGATGGAGCCCGAGAGCTTCTCGAAGAGCCGCGCGGGCTCCGGCGTGCCGGACTCGTCGCGCAGGATGCCCACGCGGTAGTCCACGTGCATGGCCGCGGCCGACCCCAGCTCGGCGTCGAGCATGTCCCGCACCAGGGCGCTGGTGGCGTGGGAGATGGCGTGGGTCTGGTCAGCCTCGTCCATGCCCAACTCCGAGGTCTCCATGCGGAAAGGGACCATCCAGAGCCCGAGTTCGGGCGACCAGGGAGCGTCGAGCAGGTGGTGCCGCCGCAGGACCGACTTGGCGATGGCTTCAAAGCGCCGCGTCAGGTCGTGGTAGACCGCGTCCGTGACCCTGCTGCCGTGCAAGGACTCGATGCGCAGAGGATCGAGCAGCCTGAAGACCAGGACGTGCACGGAGCGCTCGGAACCCAGGCAACGGCGCGTCCGGGGGCGTGGCATAGGGGGATTGAGAAAGTATAGCTAATTGGGCGGTCTTCCCAAAGGAGGGCCGGTTCTTGGTAAGATAAGGCATGGATTCGGCGCTCCTGCTCGGGGTCTTCGTGTTCCTGGGCTCAGGCGCGGTCCTGACCTACCTCATCGTGACGAGCTTTTCGCCCGAAGAGGCGGCTGACGCTCCCACGGCCGAGCAGAAGCTGGCCTCAGCCTCGGCTGCGGCAAGCCAGGCGCTCGTGCCCTTCAAGGATATCCTCCTTGAGGCCTGGTATTGGCTCTTCCCCAAGCCCAAGCCCAAGCCTGCTGAGAGGGCCCCGGTCCCGCCCCTGCCTGGACTCAAGGCGCTGCCGCCTGCCCCGGCCGCGGCCCAGGCCCAGCGTCCCGCGGTCGCGCCCCAGGTTCCGGACGCCTCGGACGCTGAGCTCCTCGCCAAGCTCAAGCCCTTGGGCGTGGTGCTCGATGCCCAGGCGAGCGAGGGTTTCGGCAAGAAGGCCGCGCTCCAGGCTGCCGTGGACCTGCTCCAGGCCCTGGACAACGCCGTGCGGGTCAGGCTCTACGAGCACCTCGCAAGCGAGTCTCTGCGCAGGCTCATCCTTAAGATGACGGCATTCCCGGCCGAGGACCTCAGCCGGATGTTCGAGTCCGCCGGCGGGCACTCCCTTCAGAGCGCCATCCTCGACCGCGTGTCCCTGACCCGCGGCATGCCCACGGGCCTGCTCTTCGACCTCGTCAAGCGCGCCCAGGACCCTGCGGTGCAAGAACGGCTCTACGACTTCGTGGTGGCCCGCGACCCGGGCTTCCTCGTCGATGCGGCCTTGGTGGAGGCCTTCGCCTGCGCCCGGTCTCCTGGGATGAGGTTCCGGTGCGCCTTGAAGCTCCTGGCCGGGGCTTCGACCCTGCCCCTGGAGACCCTCGGCCGGGTGCTTGAGGGCATCCAGGACACGGACCTGGCAGGCCAGTGGTTCAGCGCCATCATCAGCCGCGACCCCAAGTTCTTCTCCGCGGAGCAGTTGGAGGCCTTCCTCAAGGCGCCGGCCAGCCCTGGCTTGAGGGCCCAAGCCCTCAGGCACCTGACCGAATTCCACGGCAAAGGCCTGGCCAAGGTGGCGCCGGCCCAGTTGGCAGCCATGGCTGAGAACGCGGGCGAGAACCTGGCGGTGCGCTGCCTGGCCCTCTCCCTGCTCGCCAAAGCCAAGGAAGGCTTCAGCGTGGGCGTGATGGGCCGCTTGGCAAAAGGCTCGCGAGACCCCGGTCTGGTCCGCGCCGCGACCCATGGCCTAGGCGAGCTGGGGACTCCCGAGGCATGCAGACTCCTGCTCGACCTGCTGGAGAGTAAGGACCCGCTCCAGCGGCAGGGTGGAGCCTCAGGCCTGGCCCTTACCTCCAGCGAGGCAGGGCTGGATGCGCTGTGCGGCATCCTCCGCTCCGACCCGGTCCGCGGCGTCAAGGAGAGGCTCGTGCGCGCCGCCGGGCACATCGAAAGGCGGCGCAAGGCCGCAGGCCGGCCCCAGAAGCTGGCAGGCATCCTGCTCGGGTTCCTTGCCATGGACCCTGGGCCTGCGCTGGCTGGAGACATCGTCGAGACCTTGGGAGGGCTCGGGGATGCTTCAGCCCTTCCTAAGCTGCTTGAGCTCTGCGATGCTCCGGACGAGGGCTTGGCCGGCAAGGCCATGGCGAGCCTGGGCCAGCTCGGCATCCGCGACGACGCGGTCCTCAAGAAGCTCAAGTCCCAGTGGCAGGAAGGCTCGTCCTTCGAGGTGCGGCGGGCGGCTGAGAACGCGTTGAAGGCGCTGCAGCAGAAGTAGGCGCTTCCGTGGCGCCAGGTGCCAGACTTTTAGACGGGGCGCATCGAGGGGGCTGAAGTCAAGCGCCTTTTCGTTTTCTTACCTCGGCCGCGATCAGGGGCAGGAGCTCGTGCAGGTCTCCCACCACCGCCAGGGTCGCGGCCTTCATCATGGGGCACTCAGGGTCGGGGTTGACGGCCACGATGGTCTTGGCGGAGGACATGCCTGCCAGGTGCTGGATCTGTCCTGAGATGCCGCAGGCCACGTACATCTTGGGCCTGATGGTCCGCCCCGTGAGGCCCACCTGATAGCGGTAGGGGATCCAGCCCGAGTCCACGGCGGCGCGGCTGGCTCCTGCCGCCGCTCCCAGGGCCTTGGCCAGGTCGCGGATGACCTTGAAGCCGTCCGGCCCGCCCACGCCGCGGCCGCCTGAGACCACGATGTCCGCGCTCGCAAGGTCCACTTCTCCGGAATCGCCGCCTTCAAAGGCCACGAACTCCGTGCGGGTCGCTCCGGGTGTGAAGGGGACGCGGTCCGTGGCGCCCGTCTTGCCCGCGGTCCTGGGAGCAGGAGGCCAGACCATGGCCTGGAGGGTCATGACGCAGGATTGCGAGGAGAAGGTCACCTCGCTGATGATGTTGCCGCCGTAGCCCGCGCGCTTGACCTTGAGGGCTCCTGCTTCGACCGCGAACTCGAAGACGTCCGTGGCGATGCCCGTCTTCATGAGGACCGAGACCCGGGCCGCCAGGGACCTGCCGTTCACGGTGGAGGGGAAGAGGACCTTGGCTGCGCCGCCGCCGAAGACCTGGGCCAGGGCGGCGGCCTGGAGCTCCTCGTTGGGCTTGGCCAGGGCCTCGCACTCCACGATGACCACGCGGTCCGCTCCGCGCTCCATGAGCTCGGAGGCCTGGTCCGAGAGATGTCCGCCCAGAAGGACGGCGGTGAGCGGCTCCTTCAACGCGTCGGCCATGGCGCGGCCCGCGTTGAGGAGCTCGTGGCTGGAGGTGAATGCCCCGCGCAGGGGAAGGGCTGCGACGAACACGCCGGTTGCAGGCGCCATCAGATGAGCTTCCTTTCGATGAGGATGTCCACGAGCTTGGCGGCCTTCTCAGCCGCGGTCTTGCCCTCGACCGTCATGCCCGCCGGCCTGGCGGGAGGCGTGGTCTCGGAGGCGATGCGCGCCAGGCTTCCCGCGGAGCCCACTTCCTCGGCCTTCAAGCCCAGGTCCGCCAGGCCCAGCTTCTGGATCGGGGCCTTCTTGGCCGCGAGCTTGCCCTTGAGGGAGGGGAGCCGCGGCTCATTGATCTCTTTGATGGTGGAGACGCAGGCAGGCAGGCCGAGCTTCACCGTGTCCATGCCGTCCTCGAGGAGCCGCACCACCGCCACGCTCGAGTCCGTGACCGAGTCCACTTTCTTGACCGCGATGGCCGAAGGCCAGCCCAGCCAGGCCGCGACCTGGGCGCCCACGATGCCGGAGCTCCCGTCATTGGAGCTCTTGCCGAAGAGGACCAGGTGCACGGGCCTGGTCTCATCGAGCTTGCGGATGGCCGCGGCCAGGACCCTGCTCGTGGCATAGGTGTCCGAGCCCGCGAATTCCGTGCCGCTCACCAGCACCGCTGACTCGACTCCGCGCGAGAGCGCCTCGCGCAGAGCGCCTTCGGCCTGCGCCGGCCCCACGCTCAAGACCGTGGTCGTGGTGCCCGCGAGCTTCTCTTTGATGCGCAGGGCCTCCTCGACCGCGTACTCGTCGAAGGGGTTGATGGCCGTCTTGACCCCCTCGTGGCTGACGTGCCTGGTCTTGGGATCGATGCTGACCCCCAGGCTCTCCGGGGTGTCTTTCACGCACACGACGATGTTGATGGGCATGGTTTTTTGAAAGCGTGGTGGGGATAGGATTCGAACCTATGTAGGGCGTAGCCCGACGGTTTTACAGACCGTTGCTTTTGACCGCTCAGCCACCCCACCGGGTGCTAAAATATGCTGATAGCTGCGACGTAATTCTGTATTCTGCAATCCGGCCGAAAATCGCCGAGTGTCCAAAAAGTGTCCAGAAGTGGACGCTTCTCCCGGCGATTCGCCGCCGTTTCAACTTGGGTATGATACATAGAATCCAGCCTCGGCGGCAAATCCTCGACGAGGAATCAGGGGCGGCATATCCTGTGGGAGACATCAATCGCCAGCTTTTCTGGCCATGTTGGCAAAGAAATCCGCCAGGGCATTCTCATCGTCGATCTTGCCGTTGCTCTTGAATCGCAGCTTATCAAGGAACGCGAATAGTTTTCTCATGTCCCAACTCGGGAGAGCTTCAGAATCCGATCGAATTGCCGGGGACGAGCTTCCTCAAGAACTCCTCGCAAGGCAGGCAGAGGATGCCGTGCCGCTTGAGACACTCCTTCCCGCGATACAGCAGGAACCGTGTCGCCTCGGGGTAATCCTCTCCGAAGGCCCGCAGGCCGCGGAGGTCCTCGTCCCGGACCCGGGCGGCGTTCTTGACCTCGACCGCCCAGAACCCGTCGGGCCCGTGAAGCACGAAGTCGACCTCCACACCGGACCGCGTGCGCCAGAAGGCGAGCCGGTGCCGCCCGCCGCCGTAGTCGTTCCAGGCCCTGAGGTGCTGGGCGACCAGGCTCTCCAATGCGAGGCCGTCGATCTCCTGGGGACGGTCCAGCGGACCGCTGGGACGCAGGGACCGGAAAACCCCCGCGTCGAAGAGATAGAACTTGGGATGGACGGAGACGGCGCGCTTCGCCCGTTTGCTGAAGACCGGGAGCCGGAAGGCGAGCAGGAGGTCCTCCAGGACGCCGAGATAGCCTTCCACGACTTTGCGTTCGACCTCGCAGTCTCTCGCCACGTTGCTGAGGTTGAGGACCCCGGCTTGAGAGAAGCTGATCTCCTCGAGGAAGCGGGAGAAGTTGCCGACGTTGCGGACCAGCCCTTCGGCTTGGACTTCCTCTCGGACATAGAGCGCCGCGTAGGCCCGGAGGACGTCCTCGGGATCCTTGGCTTGCCAGGCTAGCGGCAGGAGCCCGAACTTGAGGGCGCGTCCGAAATCGAATTTGGCGGCCAATTCTGCGGCCATGAAGGGATGCATGGCGCGCACGACCGCCCG
This sequence comes from Elusimicrobiota bacterium, assembly GCA_016218545.1. GTDB lineage: Bacteria > Elusimicrobiota > Elusimicrobia > UBA1565 > UBA9628 > JACQWX01. The sequence goes on along the minus strand of JACRDQ010000038.1, from coordinate 233,380 downwards.
CCCGGCAAGGAGGTCAGCTCCGGTCCGCTTGAGCTTCCGGGAGCTCGAACCGGTCAGGATGAAGGTCGTTCCCTTCTTCTCCTCGATGAGGGAATGGATGAGCGGCAGGAGGGCAGGCACCTTCTGTAGTTCATCAACGATGATCGTCTTCCTCCGGGGATCGCCCTCAACGACCTCCCGGAGCCGTTCGGGTCTGGCGGCGAAGCTGCGGAAAACCTCCGGGGCAAGGAGGTCGATGCGCAGCGCATCCTTGGCGTTCTCCTGGGTCCAGGTGGATTTCCCAGTGCCCCGGGGACCGAAGAGGAAGAAACTCCTGTCCGGAGCCGGGAGGAATCTTCTAACCAATGCCGAATTGGGGCTCATTATGGAAGTAATGATACCAAAAAGTATAACCTGTGCCAAGCCGGAGAAGTGTCCAAAAAGTGTCCATGTGGGGGCCAAAATGGACGCTTGCCGTCGAAACAGGGGCAAAACGGCACAAGGGACCTCTGGACGGGTTTCTCGTCGCCAGATCGGTTCTCCGACGGGGAATCGGTGGGTCCTGTTCGGTGTCAGTCGAAGATCGTCGCCGGATCGGTCAGGAAGAAGTCCTCCAACGGCAGGCCGGAGTGCCCTACGATGAACGGGTGGGCCTTCGGGTTGTCGCGCAGGAACGCCGCCAGGCCCCGGCCCGGGCGGTCGCGGCCTGATTTCACCTCGACGGCCCAGGTCTTGCGTGGCGATCTGACCACGAAATCCACCTCGTCGTTCCGGTCGCGCCAGTAATGAATCTGATAAGTCAGACGATCCAGTCCGTTGAGAAGATGCGCCCCGGCTGCGTTCTCCACCAAGCGGCCCCACCACGGCAGGTCTTGGCGGGTCTGCTTGAATCCGCTGCCCAGATAGGCCGTTACGAGGGCATTGTTCCAAAATACCAGCTTTGGGCTTCCGGCCCTCTTGCGCCCGCGTCCGCTCCGATAAGAATCCAAGCCGCTGATCAGGAAGGCTGTTTCGAGCAGGCGCAGGTAATGAGCCAGGGTGGTCGTGTTGCCTGCGTCTTGGAGTTGCCCAAGCATCTTGTTGTAGGAAAAGATCTCCGCGGGGTGGGAAACGGCCAAGCCGAAAAGGTGCCGGAGCAGGGCGGGCTTGGCGACTGTCGCCAATTGGAGGATATCCCGGGACAGGACCGTGTCAATCAGGGAATCCGTGACGTAGCCGCGCCATGAGGCTTCATCGCCCTTCAATCGGGCCGCGCCGGGATAGCCTCCGAAGAACACCCATTCATCCAAGTCCCAGCCGAAGGCTCGGCGCATTTCCGCGAAACCCCAGTGATTGCAGCGATGGGTGATGAATCGCCCAGTCAGGCTGTCCGAAAGCCCTTTCTGCATGAGAAGCGTGGATGAGCCCAGCAGAAGGACCTTGATCCCTTTGTGCTCGCGCTGCTCCTTGTCCCATAGCAGTTTGACCACTTCGCTCCAGCCCCTGACCTTTTGAACCTCATCAAGGACCAGGAGGACTCCGCGGCCTGCGCTGCAGCGGGAGAGGGCATTGGCCCATTGGGAGTGTATCCATTCCGGGCCCGGCGGCAGGGGCGCGTCGGCTGCCGCGAAGACGGTCTCTCCCTTCCAGGTCGCAGCCGCTTGAGAGGCGGCCGTGGTCTTGCCTGATTGGCGCGGGCCGGTGATGACATGCAGGAAGGGCAGGTCCTGACCGAAGGCTTGCTTGATTTCCGCGACCAAGGGGCGCTGATAAGGGTCTTTGTTCATATCGGAGAATACCTGCATATTATACTATAGACTGAGATAAAATACTCAATGTGTGAGTATTCTGTGATAGTTCGGCGTGGGGGTGCTGGGCCGCCATGCACACGCCAAGGTGATAGGCATCCTTGAATCCGATAGGCCCGAAGTGCTTGAATCCGGCCGGAGATAGAATGTGACCAAGCCGCGCCGGGTCCTGGTCGTGGACGACGAGCCGGAACAGCTCGAAGTCTGTGAACGCTTCCTCTCACGGCATGGTTTTGAGGTCGCGGTCGAGGCTGGAGGCGTGGAAGGCCTCCTCCGCGTTCGGCCTTGGAAGCCCGACCTCGTCATCCTCGACATCTGCATGCCCGGCATCGACGGCATCGCCGCTGCCGACGTCCTGGCCAAGGCCCCGGACACCTCCTCTATCCCGGTCATCCTGGTCACGGGCAAGGGCAAGGACTTCCCCGACGCCGTGCTCCGATCGGTCAGCCGCAACCTCAAGGTCTCGGCTGTCTTGCGCAAGCCCTTGGACTTGGAGGCGCTTCTCCGCGCTGTCCGGCAGGCGCTCGCAGCGAAGCCGGACGGCGCTGACGGCGATGGGGAGTCCAGGTTCGACGTCCGCAGGGGACCTGTGGCGGCCAACCTCTCGACCAGGCAGGTCATGATCTCGGGCAAGCAAGTCCCGCGCCTTGCGGCCAAGCGCTTCGAGCTCCTGGTCGCTTTTCTCCAGCATGACCGCCCGGCTCAGGCGGAAGAGCTCCTGCTCAAGCTATGGGGCGAGGACCACGGCATCCAGGCGGTCCAGATGACCGTGGCAAGACTGCGCGCGGATCTCAAGGATTTTCCCGCTGTCCGCATCGACACCACTCCTGAAGGCTATGTGCTGACCCTCGTCGAGGAATAGCTGCCCCCTGCTTTCCTGTCCTGCCCCTGATCCTCGCCAACAATCTGTTGTTGACTTTCATTTGACATCGGTGATACCATGCGACTAGTTGCCGCGTGCGGCTCGCTGAGTCGGCACGCGGGGGTAGCCGTACACCGAGAGCAGCCTGAGAACGCCGAGTTCGCAGCGCCGGGTCCGTGCGCAGCGTCTTTCGCCGAGATGCCGGTCCCTCCTCATCCCCGGCTGCGCGGTTCTTTTCTCGATCCTCTCTTGGGCCCCGGCCGCTCGGGCCGCGACCGGCTCGATCTCAGGCGCCGTCTCCTACCCGGGCGGATTCTCCGAGGGTGCCACGATCACGGTCGTGGCCTCGACCGACATGTTCCGCGGGGAGATGTTCTCCGCGACCGTCACGGCAGCGGCGGGCACGAGCGTCTCTTACGCCATAGAGCTGCCTGCTCCTGATTCCTATGTGGTCGGAGCTTTCCTTGGCGACAACCCCGACGCTCTGGATCCTTCGACCCCGATCGGGTTCCATCAGGGCTTCACCCCGGTGCCGTTGGCCGAGGGTCAGACTGTCGCCGGCAAGGACGTCGAACTGGCGCTGGACGGCCAAGGCCCGAGCTCGGCTTTCACCTCTCCGGCGACAGGCTCCACCATCACGGCCCTTTCCAGCCTGCAAGGGACTGTGTCCGACGCCGTGGGAGCGGATTCCTACTCGGAGATGGCTGCCGAGGATCTGACCACGGGCAAGTGGTGGAACCCGTGGCCCGGGGCTTGGATCTCGACGACCACGACCCCGCTCTATACCGGGGTCCAGACCGAGCCTACGGGCATGCCGAACTCCTTCTCATGGGCCGTGGACATCACCAGCACCTCAGGCCAGTGGCGGTTCGGCGGCCTCGCAGGTTATCTCGTCCATGGGCACAGCTACCGCCTCTACGCGCGGTTTGGAGATTTCGTCGGCAACGGCCAGGACCCGGCTTCGACCGTCGAGTTCGTCTGGGACGGGCCGACCGGGAGCATGCCGCTGCCTCAAGCGCCTGCCGTGGTTGACGGCGAGGCCTTGGGCGCTTCCTCAGTCGCCTGGACCTGGAGTATGGTCCCTGATGCCACCGGCTACGCTGTCTACGGCAATCAAGGAGAGAGGCTGAGCGAGGTCTCGACGAACTCCTATATCTCGACCGGTCTTTCCACGAACACCAGCCATGCTATCTGCGTGTCCGCACTCAATGAGTATGGCGAGGGTCCCTGGCAGTGCATCTCCTATGTAGTCAACACGCACGCTGCTCTTCCTGGCGAGCCCCAAGTCGTGTCAGTCACTTCCACCGCCATAAACTGGTCCTGGGACGCAAACGGAAATCCAGGCGATACTTTCTATGAGCTCGAGCTTTCCACTGACGGATTCATTTCGAGCCTGATCACGGTCGTGCCCCTTGCCCAGCATTTCACCCAGACCGAGGCGACCACCAGCGGCCTCCTGTCAGAGACTACCTATTGGGCCAGAGTCAGGGCCGGCAACCAGGACATGCTGGCCACCGGCTATTCCAGCCTCGGCTCCACCAGGACCACGCCTTCAGCGCCTTTGCCTCCCATCAACGTCTCAGCCAGCCTGGACAGGGCCCAGGAAGCGGTGCTTCTGTCCTGGGACCCGGCCCCGACGGGCTCGACCGCGGTTTCTTTCAACATCCGCAGGAGTACGACGTTCGCTGGAGGGTATGGCTTGCTTGTCTCAGGAGTCGCGGACGCTTCCTATATAGACCATCCCCTGGAATCAGCCACCTACTATTACAGGGTCTTTGCCGTGGGCGCCTATGGCGCCGCGAGCACCTCGTCCGTAAGGGCGAGCGTGCTCTTCGACCTTGTCCCGCCTCAGACCGTCACTGACCTGCGCATCGCCGGTTTGCGCGGAGCGCAGAACGAAGTCGATCTTGCCTGGACCGTTCCCCAAGACGACTTCGCAGGGGCAAACAGCTATCTTGTCGTCTCCTCGACCGCGGCTGATTTCTCCGGCGAAGTCTCGACCCAGACCGTGGAATCGGCTCTGGTGGCCGGCAGCACGGTCACTGCCACTGTTTGGGTGAGCTCGACCCAGACCCAGCACTTCGCAGTCATCGCCAAAGACGCGGCAGGCAACGAGTCCGGCCGTTCCGCCGGCCTGATGGTGGACGCAGTCGCGCCTGTCTTGAGCTCCTTCAATCTCAGCCAAGGCGAGGTTCTTTCAAGGCCCAAGCTCCTCTCTGTCCAAGCAACGGAGAACCAGGGTTTCGTGAGCAACATCTTCTATAAGGTAGACGGGGTGGTAGTCAGCACTATCGACTACTGGCAATCCTACACCTACTTCTGGGATACCAGGAGCTACCTTGAGGACGGCCCCCACACTGTTGAAGTCCTTGCCCGAGACAGCTTCGGCAATGAGGCAAGCCTGAGCCGCTCGGTGACCGTGGCCTACTCCACTCCAACAGTCCCCGTTGTCTACTCCCCTACTGAAGGCTTCACCACCAGGGTTGCCACGATCAGCGTGCAGGTCGGAGGAGAGCCCTATACCGGGATCCGCGTCCTCGCCGATTCGGTCGAGATCGCCACGGCGAGCTTGGGCTTGAACGCCTGGCTCAGCGCCATCGTCACCCTGCCGGCTGAGGGGGACATCGAGCTGGCTGTCGCCGCCTTCGAGCCCAGGGGGGAGAGTTCCACCTCGACACCTGTTCATGTGTCATACTTCGCGCAGGCTCCCTTGCCGCCGGAGAGCCTCGCCTCGACCGTAGACCTTCAGGCCAGGAACGTCCGCCTGACCTGGCAGGCAGCGCTGACAGGGACTCCTGCTGCCGCCTTCAACGTGTTCCGGGCCACCTATACGGCAGGACCAGCGCTCCTCCACTCGGGTGTCACGACCCTCTACTACATCGACCAGCCCACGGGGTCCTCCACCTATTATTACTGGATCACCGCGACCCATGGCGCTGCCTTGGAAAGCGATCCGACTGGTCCTGTCTCAGCCCTATACGACGTCTTCCCGCCCCTGCCCATCACGGACCTGCGGCAAACAGGATTCAGGCGCGACCTCACGGAGCTGGACCTTGCCTGGACCGCTCCGGAGGAGGATGTCTCAGGCCTGAGCCATTACATCCTCTACGACTCGACCACCGGGATATTCGATGCCGCGACCTCCTCGGTCACGATCCCGAGCCTCGTCTCGCCTGGCGGGACCATGGCCTACACGGTCGTGGCGTCCACCACTCAGCTCCGCTACTTCAGGCTCAGGGCAGAGGACGCGGTCGGAAACCAGTCCTCCCCGTCCAACACGCTCTTCTTCGACCCCGTCCCTCCGCAGGTCGGCATCGTCGGCGTCTCGGCAGGTCAGGTGGTCTCAAGGCCGATGGAGCTGACCCTCCCGGCCTCGGACAACAGCAATCTCAGCGAGGTGCTCTTCAAGGTTGACGGGACCACGGTTGCGACCTTGTATTCCCCTCAGTTCTCGTTCAAGTGGGACACTCGCCTGCACCAGGACGGGGAACGCCTGCTTGAAGCCGCTGCCAAGGACAGCTTTGGAAACGAGACCGTGGCGAGCCTCCTGGTGACGCTCAACTACGCTCCTCCCGCTCCTCCGGTGATCACGACTCCCCAGCAAGGCTTTGCTACGACCCAGGCTGCAATCGATGTCGCGGGCACCGCGGAGTGGGGTACTACGGTGCAGGTCATGGTCAATGGTCTTGACCTTGTCGCTGCGCCTGTAGCAGCAGGCTCCTGGCAAGCCTTGTCCGCGACTCTTCCCGCGGAGGGGGACATCTCCCTGACAGCCCTGGCTTTTGAGAGCCGAGGCTTCAGCGGCCCTTCAAGCCCAGTGACCGGCGTCTTTGCCCAGACAGCGCCCAACCCTCCTAGCTTGCCCGAGGCTGTGCCAAGTTCGGCAGGCTCGGTCAAGCTATCCTGGACTCAAGGGACAGGCAAGGTCCCTTCCTATTACAGGGTCTACCGTTCCACCGATGACTTGGACCTCATCCCGGGTGAACCCGCGCCTGGGGCCTCTTTCATGGTCGCAGGCCATGTGACCGGCCTCGAATATACAGACAGCCCTGCCTTGGATGACCTTTATTTCTACGGCATCACGGCCTTGGACGGCCTTGGCAATGAGAGCGCTCTTTCCGACGCTGTCTATGCCTTGACCGACCGTCAGCCTCCGACAGCAGCTTTGACCCTATCCACAGCCCAAGCCATAGGCCCTGGAGCCTATCCAGTCAGCCTCACCTTTGCAGAGCCGCTCAGCGTCTCGCCGCTCCTGTCCTTTGTTCCGTTCGGCGGCTCGCCGAGTCCTCTGAGCCTTGAGCCTATCACAGCGGCGCTTTGGCAAGCCACTCTGACCGTGACGTCTGCCATGTCTCCAGGCCAAGCCAGCTTCATCCTTGAGGCCAAGGACCTTGCAGGCAACTTGGGCCGGACTCTAAGTTCGGGCGCCACGACCACCCTGGACACGCGGGGGCCTGTGGCTGTGTCGGCGCTTTCCAAGGCCTCTCCGATCGGGCCTGGAGAGATTGCTCTGACCCTCTCATTGGATGAGCCCAGCGCGACTGCGCCCCAGCTTTCCATCACGCCTGATGGAGGCGCACCCATCAGCCCGGCGCTCTCTGAGTCCGGGGCGATGGATGCGCGGACCTGGACCGGGACCGTCGACATCACCCAGGCATCGGGAGATGGTCCTGCGACGCTCTCCTATTCGGGTCAGGATTCCTTTGGGAATCTCTCCACTCTCCTCCAGGGGACCACTTCCTTCGTCATTGACACGGTCTCTCCCGCAGCCCCCCTGTCCTTGTTCGCCAACCCAGGGCCTGCGGGGAGCGTGGCCCTCTCTTGGAGCGGCTCTTCAGGCGAAGCTCCAACCAGTTACAAGGTCTACCGCGATGCCGCCCAAGTCGCCCAAGTCTCGCCCAGGCCTGACCTGACCGGCGTCTACTCTGACGCGCCTTCCGAAGGCAGCCACCAGTACGCGGTCACCTCGCTCGACCCAGCCGGAAACGAGAGCTCGCCGGCCTCCGGGACAGCCGTATCTGACGCGACGTCTCCGAGCGCTCCGACCAGCCTCTCTTTGAGCATCGACGCCTACAGCCAGGTCATGCTCACATGGGAGGCCTCCGCCTCGCCGGATGCCTCCGGCTACAGGGTCTATCGCTCCACCCAAGCCATCACGAGCCTCGCCGGCCTTGTTCCCAGGCCCGCGGTCTCGCCTTTCCCGGACCTGCCCGTTGAGGACGGGAACTACCACTACGTCGTGACTGCCTTAGACCCTGCCGGGAACCAGAGCCAGCCCTCCAACGAGTCCTCGGTGCTCTTTGACAAGGCCGCTCCGCGGATCACTTTCACGGGTGTCGCTGACAACGGCATGTACGCCTTGGACCTAAACCCCGCCTTTACCGTGACCGATGCCAACCTCGACCCGGCAAGCGTGCAAGGCACCCTGGACGGCCAAGCATTCGTTTCCGGGGCCTTGGTCGCATCCGAAGGGGAACACGAGCTTTCCGTAACCGCTTCTGACACTGAGGCCCATTCCTCCAGCGCGACCCTCAGCTTCATCCTGGACAAGACAGCTCCCCATCTCGCTGTCTCAGGCGTCTCGGAAGGAGCTGTTTACCGCAGTTCGGTGTCAGCGGTCATCACAATCACTGAACTGCGTCCCGGCGCTTCTTCCTTTGTCTTGACCAACCTGACCCTTCAGACCACGGCAGCGTATCAGAGCGGCCAAGCCATCACGCGAGACGGCGCGTACTCGCTGACCCTGAGCGCCTCGGACCTGGCAGGAAACTCAGCCTCGCAGACCGTCTCTTTCAGGCTCGACGTCGCCCCGACTGCTCCGACCAATATCAGCTTGGTCTTGGGTGACACGGCAGCTCTCTCATGGACCCAGCCCGAGCCTGACGTGCTCGGCTACATGATCTACCGGGACGGAGCCAGGATCAGCGCAAGCAGACACCAAGGCACCTCGTTTGAGGACGCGGGCTACACTCCTTCAGCGCATGTCTACGATATCTCGGCAGTTGACAACGAAGGCCTGGAAGGCCCCAAAGCGGCGGTAAGCGCCCCGGCGCTCTCGGTCAGCCTTGCGCCTTCGAACCTGACCCGGGGTTTCTTCGACACCATCCGCCTGCAACTCCAGAATGCCTCCACTTCACCCATCTCCATCGGCCACACTGGGATCGAAGTCCTCACCTCAGGCGGCGTTCAGGCCTCTGCTGACGCTTCCGGCGCCACGGTCGGCGCAGGCCAGACAGGCAGCTTGGAAGGCGTGATCGCAACGCCGGACAGCCTGCCTGACAGCGTGACGATCAAGGCCAGCCTGACCCTTCCGAGCACGCCAGGAACGACTGCCTTGCTCGTAAGGCAGTTCCAGGCCCAGGTGGTTTCTCCCCAGGAGCCCATGGTGGAGGTGTTCCCTGATGCTCTCCTTGCAGGCGCGGAAAGCCCTGTGAGGGTCAAGCTCTACAATCGCGGAACCGCTGCCATGGACGTGGTGACAGGCCAAGTCTCGCAGGCAGAGCTTGAGGCCGTAGACGACGTGAAGGTCCAGCTCAAGTCCTCCGAGGGCACGGTGCTTGGTTCGGCAGGGATCAAGTCAACGGTCGGTACCGCTGCCGCGGTCCGCGACGGCAAGCAGGTCTATTTCGTGACCATCCCGGCAGGCGCAAGCCTTCTCTTGGAGCCTGTGGCTGCGCTGGTGCCCAACACCGCTCTCTCCGGCCTGACCGTTGAGGCGCTGGTGAGCACCCCGACCTGGAGCCTTGGCTGGGGGAACCTGAAAGGAACGCGGAGCTTCTCAGGTGGTGGGACTCAGGCTGTCGTGCAGGACCTGCCTTACACTGCCGTGGTCTCCGCTGAGAGAGCCTATTACGACCAGGGAGAGCTCGTCCGGCTCATCGGCCTGGCCTCCTCGGGCGGACAGCCGATAGGGAACGTCCGGGTGGTCAGTCACGTGGTCCAAGACGGCTATGACCGCAGGATGACGGCTGTGACGAACTCGAGCGGGGTGTTCGTGAGCACGTTCACCCCTCTGCCCAACGAGGCGGGAGAGTACGTTGTCTTTGCTGCCCATCCGGACGTTCCCCTGGGAGCAGGCCAGTCCACGTTCAGCATCGTGGGGTTCGGGTTCAATTACACGGACTTCAAGGCCAGCCTTTCTCAGAATGGGTCGTACAGGTTCGAGGTCGAGCTGAGGAACACGGGAAAGCTCGGCTTGGAGGGCCTTGAAGTCAGCACGCAGTCTCTTGCTGGCTCGGGAGTAAGCCTTGCGGTGGACGGCCTTCCCTCCAGCCTTGCCGCTGGCGGCAAGGCTGTCTTGGGAGTAACGGTCACCGCCACGCCCAGTGCCGAGAGCTCGAGTCTGTCCCTTTCGGTCAGTGAGTCCCACGGCTTCACGAGGACCTTGCCCATCACTGCCACGGTTTCGCCTGCCATGGTCATCCCTACAGCCAGTCCTCAGACGGTCCTGCTGGGCGTTCTTGCCGGCGAGCTCCGCACCCAGGTCGTCACCCTGGAGAACAAGGGCTTTGAGACCTGGCGGGACGTGGAACTGACCACGCCTGCCTTGAGCTGGGTCCATCTCCAAGGCCTTCCCCAGGTGGGGGACATCGCTCCAGGCAAGACCGCGAGCTTCACTCTTTCTTTTGAGCCTCCTGCCGGGATGGCGAATGCCAGCTACAATCCCAATCCCTTGCTCCAGGTCCTATCAGCCAACGCAGCGGCCTTGCCCATCACCGCAGGGATAGCCGTGACCTCGGTCAGGAAGGGCGACGTGCTCCTGACGGCCATTGACGCTGACAAGCCGAGGAGCGGCGAAGGCCAAGGAGTGGGCATCGGAGCTGCTGAGGCGACTCTTACGAGCTTGGAAGTCTCCGGGCTTTCTTTCAAGGCAACGGCGGATTCCAACGGCCTTGCCCGCCTGAGCCAGATTCCTTCAGGCAACTACGCCTGGAGGGCCGAGGCCAAGGGCTATCAGACCGCTGCCGGGACCGTGGTGGTCGAGCCCGGCCTTGAGAACAAGATCGAGGCTGTGCTTCCCACCTCGGTCATCACCTACGAGTGGTCGGTGACGCCCACGTTCATCGAGGACAAGTACAACATCACCCTCAACATGACCTACCGGACCGACGTGCCTGCTCCTGTCCTGGTGGTGAACCCCCCATCAACCACCTACGAGATGGACATCGGCCAGTCAGCCTATGGGCAGTACACCATTACGAACAAGGGAAGCGTGTCCGTGTTCAACTTCACGCTGAACTTCTCCGGGGACGACGGCATGGAGCTCGATCTGCCGTTCAAGACCATCGCCGAGCTCAAGCCCGGCCAGAGCGTGTCCGTGCCCTACAGGGTAAGGCTCGTCCACGCAAGCAGCCTGTGCAAGGGCGGCGGAGCCGGAGGAAAGGGAGAATACCCCTGCGCCTCCGGAGGCAACAGCGAGACCTCGGCGCCCCAGCACAAGATCATCGCCGGCAAGGGCGGGTCATGCCAGAAGGTTGGCGGGAGTCCCTCAACCGGCGGGGGCGGCAGCGGCGGCCCGGGGATATTCACCGCCTTGAGCGCCGACGCTCCCGCTGCTCCGGCAGCCGGCGCGACTCAGGTCAATGCCTGCAAGCAGGACCAACAGCCGACCAACAGGCCCCGCTGTCAGACCATGTGCTGTATTGGAGACAGCACCGCAGATGGCGCAGGGCTTGATTTGCCGCCGAAATCGCCGGCCCTCTCGTTCGAATCAGGGTATCGGGGAGGGAACCCCGAGGATTCGCCCTACGGTTGGGGCTGGAGCGGCAATTTCGATCCCGGCATCGAGGTGCAGGAGGACGGCTCCTTCCAAGAGACCGACGAGCAAGGCGACAAGCACCTCTTCGTCCCCGTCGCCCCCCTGACCCAGGAGTTGAACGGCGACGGCCCGTTCTTCGCCCAGCCGATCCAGAGGGCGGCGGAGCTCAGTCCCCAGGCAGGAGCCGGAACCGTCTGCATGACGGGCGCGGCATGCGACCCGATGCAGTTGGTCCCGGGCGTGATGGAGCGCCGGGACAAGGACGGCACGGTCAAGACCTTTGACTGGTCCGTTGTCAGGCAGCGCTACCTGCTCGTCCAGGAGACCGACCGCAACGGCAGCACGACCGTCTTCGAGCGGGACTCCCAGGGCAGGCTCACCAAGGCGACCGACGTGCACGGCAGGACCTTGGAGTACCTCTACAACGCGGCGGGCAAGGTGGCCCGCGCCACCGACCACGCCGGCAGGCAGGTCAACTTCACCTATGACGCCGAAGGCAACAGGATCAGCGAGACGGACTCAAACGGGGACCTGACCCAATACGCCTACGACTCCAACCACCGGCTGACCCAGATCACCTATCCCAATCTCGGCAAGAAGTATTTCTCTTACGACGGCTCGGGCAAGCTCCTGGAGCGCAAGGACGATGACGACAATAACAAGGAGACCTTCGTCCACTACGCCTCCAGCATGGTCGTGACCGACGCCCTGGGCAGGCAGACCAGCCAGCACTGGGTCGAGAAGAGCGGCTACAAGGCGACCAGCAAGACCGTAGACCCCGCAGGCAGTGAGACCACTTTCGAGTACGACACAGCCATGAACTTGGTGAAGCAAATCGACCCGATGGGCAGGACAACCCGTTTCCAGTACGACGCCAAGGGCAACGTGACCGCCACGACCGACGCCTACGACCAGACCACGCAGATCAGCTACGAGCCCAATTTTAACCAGGCCACCCAGGTGATCGATCCCAAGGGCAACAAGACCGCCATGGCTTACGACGCCAAGGGCAACCTCGTTCAGGTGCAGGACAGCAAGAACAACATCACCCGGATGAGCTACGACAGCCAAGGGCATGTCACACAGACCAAGGACCCCTTGGGCCAGGCCACTTCCATGGTCTATGACCAATACGGCGGGCTCTCCCAGGTGACGGACTCCCTGGGGCGGACCACGCAGATGCTGCGCGATTCGCTATCCAGGGTGACGAGGAATACCGACCCCAAGGGCAAGCAGACCGAATTCCAGTATGCCCCAGGGGGTGAACTTACCCAGGTCAAGGACGCATTGAACGGGATCACGGCCTACGGCTACGACCCGGGCAGACCCGGCAGACTTCTGAAGACCGTCACGGACGCAAAGAACCACCCCACAACCTTCGGCTACGATGCTTTGGGGCGGCTCACCAGCGTCACCAACGCCTTGAGCCAAGCCAAGAGTTTCACCTACGACAGGAAGGGCAACCTCACCAGGGTGGTGGACGCTAAGGGCCAGGTGATCGACTTCGCTTACGACGACCTGGACCGGCTCGTCACCAAGACTCTCCCCGAAGGAGTCGTTAGCTACCAATACGACGACGCAGGCAACCTCACCAGGGCAGTCAACTACAATGACAGCGTGGTTGAGATGGCTTACGACAACTTGAATCGCGTGATACTAAGCAGGCAGGCTCTTCCCGGCGGCTTTCAAGCCGAGATCGGCTACACCTACGACGCCAACGGCAACCGCACCAGGATGACCACTCCCTGGGGAACCTTCAACTATGAGTACGACTCACTGAACAGGCTGGTCAAGCTCACCAACCCTCAAGGCAAGGTGTTCACCTTCAGCTACGACGGCCTTGGAAGAAGGAGCAAGCTGACCTATCCCAACGGCATCGAGACCACCTACGCCTACGACGCTTCTTCCCAGCTGACCCAAATCCTGCACCGAAGGACGAGTGACAACACGGCCATAGCGTTCGCCAACTATACCTACGAGCAAGCCGGCAACAGGACCAGCATGGAGGACGTGACGGGGCTGCACACCTACGAGTATGACGACTTGCACCGGCTGATAGCAGCCCATCATCCTCCAGGCTCAAGCTTGCCAGTCAAGGGCGAGTCCTTCATCTACGATAGCGCAGGCAACAGGCTCGCAGATGCCAGAATGACCGGCTACCAATACGACCAGGCCAACCGACTTCTAGAGAACAGCAGTTTCACCTTCACCTACGACAACAACGGCAACCAGACTGGCAAGGCGGACAAGCTCACCCTCCAGACTACGGGCTACGCTTATAACAGCGAGAACCAGCTCAAGCAGGTGGATCTGCCTGAGGGCACAATCTTCACGACCAAATACGATGCCGAAGGGCGCCGCATTGAGAAGTCCACTGGCGCGGTCTCAAGCCAGGCAACTCGCTATGTCTACGACAACGAGGACATCCTGGCCATGCTGGACGGAAGCGACAACCCGACCGCAGTGTTTACACATGGGCCAGGCATAGATGAGCCGCTGACGTTGCACAAAGTAGGCGGCCAGGAATTATTCCTGCATGCGGGCGGGCTTGGCAGCATTATGGCGCATACGGACGGCCAAGGCAGCGTCGTTGAGCGCATCGAGTACGAGGCCTACGGGCAGGCTATGTTCATTGACGTGAGGGGCCCTCCGACAAGTTCTCTTAGTTCTTTCTTTGCTAGTCCATATGCTTTCACGGGTCGAGAATTTGATGGCGAAATCAATCTATATTACCTGAGAAGTAGATTCTACAACAGTATCGTAGGGGCGTTTATAACGGAAGATTCCGAAGAAAATCATCATGGAGAACGCAATTTATACGTATTTGTATACAATAATCCGTTGCTGTTAAGCGATCCGTTTGGCTTGTCACCAATTTTGCCTGGTCCGATAGTCCCGCCTGTCTTTCCCCACCCACCGCTACCCAACACTTGCCCTACTTTCAAGAGTGATAATGCCCCATTGCCACCGGGGTGGACTCCCGAATGGCAACCAGTTGATTTGGGAGATGGCAAGACTCGGTGGCGAGATCCATTTGGCAATATCTGGACATGGCATCCCGATCCCACCAGTGGACATGGACGAGGTGGAGATCATTGGGATGTGGGCACGCCAGATGGTCGCCAATACTGGGTTGATCCTAAAACGGGAGAGTGGCACCCGAAATAATTATGAACTGTGCGAATTGTGGGGAAAGTTACAAGATGCGGCGTTATGTCCTCGTCAAGTGTAAAAAATGCGGCGCAGTAATCAAGGATTTCTTCCGGCGTCCCAGGCATGGATGGAAGTTGAGAATCAGCTATTCAGAAGATAAGAGAGAGATAACAATTGCTGGCAACAGGGCAGGCTTGGAATTCCTTGCAAGTCAATGTTTGAGCTTGATAGAAAAACGTGGTCCGGGAGGGCACATTCATTTAGAGTCAATCATGTACAACCTGAGTGCCGGTTCAACATCGACGATTTTAGAATACGATTCGGATTTAAAGAACCTGATTCCATTTGTTGCGACTGGCAAGAAGGTTCATGGCTGAGGCAATTTGGCGGTTCCGCTCGGTTTCGCCATCTCCTGCAAATTGGCCGAGAGCGTATCTGCGACGCACATTGCATGGTGAATCGGAGGGTGATGTGTGGAACAGGCAGGGTGTGGAATTCTTTGCATTTCGCAAGGGGCATGTGAGGTAAACAACGCATGATGCCAGGATTGGTGGGACTGATTGCTGGCGTGTTAATATTGAATGCTTTTGCCGCCAGCTTCGCGACATCTTCTGTTTCTTGCCCCAAGTTGCGCCGCATGCAACTCGCCAAAGAGAGCGTCGTTCTGGTGGACGTTCGGCCAGCTTCCGAATTTGCGATCGCTCACATCCAGGGTGCCGTCAATGTTCCTGGTGGAGAACTTGGCTCCGCCGGTTTGCCCAGAAACAAGCCGGTTGTGGTGTACTGCCCAGCCGAGTCCTGCAACTCTGCGGAGACGGCCGCCGAGAATCTGCGGGGCATGGGATACTCGAACGCGGCAGTGCTGCAAGGCGGCATGGCCGAGTGGTCGAGGAAGGGTTATCCATTGGTTGGGCCTGAAAGCCCTGCGCAACCGAAGCCAAAGCCTGGCCGGCTGCCGGTCGAGCAGGCTCGGGAGCGGCTGGCCCAGGGCGGGATGCTGGCCTTGGACGTGCGGCCCAGCGAAGAGTTCGCAGCCGGGCATCTGCCTGGCGCTCGCAACATCTCCTTGGAGTCTTTAGGTGCTGAACTGTCGGGCGTGCCCAAAGAGATGGACATTTTGGTCTACGACAGGCAGGCCGGTAGGACGAGGAAGGCGTCAGCGATTCTTTTGGAGGCGGGGTATCGGGTCTTCGAGCTGCCGGGCGGTTTGGTGGGGTGGGTAAAGAAGGGGTATGAGCTGGAGGTCAAGTAGGTGAACCGAAGAAGGGCTGGGCTTGGCGCGTTGGTGGCGCTTGGCTTGGCGTGCTTTGGGGGGATTGCTTGGGCGCAGTTGCAGACGCTCTGCGCCGAGGTGAAGCTTGAGATCCTCCAGGAGGCGACTCTTGAGCGGGAGGCGTTCGACGCGAGGCTCAAGATCAACAACAACCTGCCGGACCAGCCTTTGTCGGGGTTGAGGGTCCTGGTTTCCATCAAGGACGAGGAGGGCCAGCCTGCTGACAGCGCTTTCTTCGTGAAGTTGAACTCCCTGACGGGTACGACTGCGGTGGACGGCACGGGGGTGGTCCAGTCGAGTTCGACGGCGGAGATCCGGTGGCTCATCATCCCGTCGACAGGAGCCGGCGGGAGCGGAGCGCTGGGCAAGCGCTATGCGGTGCGGGCGGTCATCTCAGGGATCGCCGACGGGGTCCCGCAGTCGGTGACGACGTTCGACGACTTCATCACGGTCAAGCCGCAGCCGGTCTTGAAGCTGGAATATGTCCTGCCCTACGAGGTCTTCGCGGACGAGCCGTTGACTGAGCAGTTGATCGAGCCGATCGAGCCGTTCCCCCTGGGGGTGCGGGTGACCAATGTGGGCTTTGGCACGGCCCGGAACTTCAAGATCGACTCGGCCCAGCCGGAGATCGTGGAGAACAAGCAGGACCTTGCCATTGATTTCAAGTTGTTGGGCACGGTGGTGGCGGGACAGACGATCCCTGATACGCTGTTGGTGCCTTTCGGGGACATCGCGCCCCAGGGGGTGGGCCAGGCCTCGTGGATCATGGCGACCACGCTGTCTGGCAGGTTCGTGAGCTTCACCTCGACCTTCAGCCACGCGGCTGAGCTGGGCGGACAGCTCACCTCGCTGGTCCAGAGCGTGACGACCTACACTCTCCTTAAGGACGTCAAGGTGGACCTGGCGGGCAGGGACTCCACTCCGGACTTCCTGGTGAACGCATCCTTGGATCGGGGGGCCATGCAGGCTCTGTTGGACTCAGGGCAGGTCCCTCCTGCGCAATACCTCCTTGAGTCGGACCAGCCCACGCCGATCCCGGTGAGCGATGTCCCGGCCGGGTTGTCAGGGGCCTTGAGCGGGGCCAACGCGAGCCTGGTCTTGAGCCTGAGCGGGGTGGGGGCGAATGTCTGGGCGCATGCGTCCGTCCCCTTCGTGCCCGCGGCGGGAGCTGTGTTGGAGTCCGTGAGGCGGGCTGACGGGAAGGCGCTCGATCCGGCGAACGCCTGGGTGTCCAAGCACTTCAGGAAGTCTGACCGGAAGGTGCTTTACAGGCTGAACATCCTGGACTTGACCTCTGATGCGACCTTCTATGTCGTGAACTTCAACGCCGCCGGCCTGGACCGGGCCCCAGGAGCGGTGGCGGACCTTGGGGCGCTGACCGGGCTTGAGGGAGGCAGACTCGCGCTGTCATGGACTGCACCGGGTGAGGACGGCGACATCGGGCACATCATGGCGGGCAGGTACCTCATCCAGCGGGAGGATGACCCTGCCGTGGCGTTCTCCTCATGGTCCGCGCAGGTGTCCTTCTCGACGTCCACGGAGCCCGGCAGGCTTGAGAGCTATGTGCTGACTGACACGATCGGCAACAGCACGTATTATGTGCGTCTCTGGACCCAGGACTCGGGCGGCGCCTTCTCCGAGATGTCCAACGTCGCCACCGCCTATGTCCTGCCCAACCCTCCCGAGAGCCTTGGTTTCGTCGCCATCGGGTCGGCCGTCGTCTCGGTGCGATGGATCATAGGCAACAATCGATTGCCCATCGAGTATCAGGTGTACGTTGATTCCGATTCAGGCGGGCTTGTCAGCGCTTCGAGTCCTTTCGTCGATTCGTTCATCAGCAGCTTCACCTTCTCAGGTCTTGCGCCCAATACCGCCTACACGCTTACGGGCTACAGCCGGAATCCTGACACTTTGGCTGCTTCTCAGCTTGCCATCGCCACCAGTGCCGCAACCCTGGCCGCCTCACCGGTCTCCCAACCGGTTGTCGACATGTCGACGAGCGCTCTGACCGCCACTTGGGCCGTGGCTGGCAATCCTGTCGGGACCGAATACTGGGTCGAGCTCTCGACCCTGCCTGAGCGAAGCCCCATCATCGCGCAGAGCGGCTGGGTGTCAGCGAGCAGTTTCACTTTCATCGGGCTCTCGCCTGAGACGACCTACTATGCCAGGGTCAAGGCCAGGAATCTGGATTCCGTGGAAACGGCTTTCGTGGACCTTGGCACGGTCACGACGCCGCTCAAGGTCCTCGCAGACGACATCCTTCCTCCCAGGACCGAGCTTATGGTCGGGGCGCCGCGATCCGGCGAGGCTCCGATCTTTGTCACGGAGCTGACGACTTTCAGCTTCCTTACCGCTGATGACTTGAATGTGGCCGGAGACGGCCTGGGCTTTGGCGCTGCTTGGACCATGGCGGCAGTGGACACGGCTCCGTTCGCGGTCTCTGCCGGGACTTTCAGCCTGGTGGAGCCTGGAACGCATACGATCCGGTTCTATAGCGTCGACCTCGCCGGCAATGCTGAGTCCGAGCACGAGCAGGCAATCGCGGTCGATCCTTGGGCTCCGCAGACGAGCCTGGTCGCTTCTGTCTCGGCTTTCGTGGCTGTGAGCAGCGAGTCCTACTATCCTGCCGGGACGGAGTTCGGGCTCTCGGCCTTGGACCCGCCTTCAACGATCACGGCCTCCGGCGTGGCATTGACCGAGTATCGGCTTGACCCTGACAGCACCACGTTGTTCGAGGCTTTTGTCTCCACTTTCAGTCTTGGCGAGGGGAGGCACCTTGTCGAATTCCAGAGCAAGGACAACCTGGGCAACCAGGAGCTGACGGTCCCGGCCACGGCCTTCATCGACGCGACCGCTCCACAGACCGCTCTGGAGTTCGCCGGGGGGGTGCAGTACTCCACGGGAAGCCTGAGATACGCCTCGGGTGACTCAGGGATCGTGCTTGTTTCCTTGGACCCGGTCTCCAACGATGCGGCCTCAGGCGTGCGGGAGACCCAGTTGGCGGTGGACACCACGACCTATTCCGTCTATGGTTCCACGGTCACTGGGCTGGCTGAGGGGGGGCATCAACTCGCTTACTGGAGCCAAGACAATGTCTTGAACCAGGAAGCCACGCAGTACTTCTCAGTGCTGGTGGACACCACCCCGCCGATCAGCTTGATCGAGCCTGCCGCGGCCTATATCACGTCAAGAGCCACGGTGACCCTCTCTGCCGAGGACCCGCTGAAGCAGGCTGTAGCTGCCGGTCTCAAGCATGTCTGGTACAGCGTGGACAGCTCGACCTTGGCGGTCTATGGGGAAGGCTTCTCCCTTGGTCAGGGCAGTCACACGGTCGCCTTCTTTGGCGAGGACAATGTCGGCAACCGCGAGCTTGAGCGGACAGCCGTCTACTACGTGGACGACACTGCTCCGGTCACGGCTCTGGCCATGGTGAGCGGCACTCAAGCTGAACAGCAAGGCAGGGTGTTCGCATCCACGGATACAGCTTATGCCCTCTCCTCCATGGACCCTGTGGCGGATGGCGTTGCAGCGGGCGTGGCCGAGACCTTGTACAGCGCAGACTTTGCGGCTTTTGCGGTCTATGCGGGCTCCTTCACCCTGGCAGTCGAGGCTGAGCACTCTATCCGCTGGCACAGCTCGGACCTGGCAGGCAACATCGAAGAGGTGCATTTCGCCACCTTCACCACGGACGCGACCGGGCCTGTCATTGCGGTGACCTCTCCTTCGGCTAACGCTTCCTTTGTGGTGGGCTTGAGCACCATCCAAGTGCTGTTCTTCGTGACGGATAATTTCGATGTCCAGCCTGCGTTCTCGGCTAGATTGGTCCAGACAGAGGACCTGGGAACCCCGCGTGGTGAACTGCCAGGCTTGATCGCTGTCTCAACCGGGCAGAGCATCCTGCCTGCTGACTTGGACGACGGCAGCTGGCAGCTTCAGGTCTCGGCAACGGATTTCGTGCTGAACGCCTCCTCCGCGGTCTCTTCCTTCGAGGTGATCCATGACACGGACACCAAGCCCCCGCGCACGAGCCTGGTTCTTGGCATGCCAAGCGTAGCGGGCGAGCCTTCCTATGTGAGCTCGAGGACCCTGGCCGGGTTCTCCGCGGTAGATGACCTGATGACAGCGGGCGATGCCAGGGGCGGCGGCGTTCTTGAGACCCGATACGCTCTCGATGATGCGGGCTTCGGCGTCTTTGCCTCTTCCTTTAGCCTGGTCAGTGAGGGCACCCACACGGTCCGTTACTACAGCCTGGATCTGGCTGGCAACACCGAAGCCGTGGCTGTCTCGACCCTGGCTGTGGACAACACGCCGCCTGTGACCGCGGCGGCGGCTGGACCAGCGCTCTACCGAGCTGCTGACGGCACGGTGTTCATCAGTTCCGAGGCTCCAGTGGGCTTTGCGGCCGAGGACCTGATTTCGGGGGGCGTGGCTGCTGGGGTGGGGTCGATCCGGTTCAGGGACAATGAAGGCGCATTCGCTGACTTTGCTTCCACCTTCACCCTTGCAGAAGGCCTGCATGTCCTGGAGTTCCAGGCTCAGGACCGGGTCGAGAACCTCGAGGTCCTGGCCAGCACCAGGCTGGCGGTTGACCTGGCCGCTCCGCATACGAGCGCGGCCATCGTGGCCGGGACGCAGTATTCGACCGGCACGGCGCGCTACTTCTCAGGCGACTTGGCGCTTGCGTTCAACGTTGAGGACCCGGCAGTCAACGGCGCGGCCTCAGGCGTCAAGGAGACTTGGTTCTCAGGCGATTCCGAGCCTTTCTCGGTCTACTCCACGACTCTGACCGACGTGGAAGAGGGCAGTCACTCTGTGGCGTTCTACAGCTTGGACCAGGTGCTCAACCAGGAGACGACGCAGTACTTCGAGCTCCTGGTGGACACCACCCCGCCCTTGAGCCGGCTTGCCTTGGAAGGTCCGGCCACCCACTATCTGGGGACCCAGTATGTCACTTCAAGGACCACGCTGACCCTTTCAGCCGAGGACTTGGTCTCAAAGGGCGTCATGTCAGGGCTGGGCAGGATCGTCTATCGGCTGGACAGCGGGAGCACCTTGGCCTACGACGCAGGCTTCCAACTCGAAGCCGGCACTCATAGCCTCGCTTATTTCGGCATCGACCTCGTGGGAAATGCAGAGGCAGAGCATGTTGTCTTGCTCGCGGCGGATGACTTGGCGCCGGTCGTCACGGTTCAAGCCCCTGCCGCGGGAGCGCGGTTCGTGGCCGGGGGAAGTCCGCTTGAAGTCATGTTCACGGTCGCAGACGACCATGACCCTGCGGCAGTATACTCGGCTGTCCTGTCCCAGGTCGAGGACCGGGGCAGCCCGCGAGGAGAGAGACCGGCCCAGATCGCGGTCTCATCGGGCCAGGTCATCGAGCCGCTCGACCTTGACGACGGGTTGTGGCGGCTCGAGGTTTCGGCAACGGACTTCCTGGCCAACTCCACTGAGGCTGTGTCAGGCGCGTTCGAGGTGGTCCACGACACCCTGCCTCCCAGGACGAGCGCCTCGGTCGGAGCGCCGCAGTACCATGTCGCAGGGTCTACCATCATCTCCGGCATGACGCCCGTCACTTTGCAGTGGCTCGATGACAGGAGCGTCGAGGGAGACGGCATCGGCTTTGGCGTGGCGCAGAGCCTCTACGCGGTGGGGGATGCGGCCTTCCAGGTCTACACAGGCTCAGTCACGATCAGCGCTGAGGGCTCGGTCAGCCTCAGGTACTACAGCGTGGACCTGTCCGGGATCGCCGAGTCCACCAAGACTCTGGCCTTGCAGGTGGATGCTTCCGCCCCATTGACGAGCTTGGTCTTGTCAGAGGGCCGGCAGGCTGAAGGTCCTGACGCAGGCAGTTTCTACGCGTCTCCTCAGACCTGGTTCGGCCTCTCGGCTCAAGACCCGCTCTCAGGCGGCATCGCCTCAGGCCTCTCCTTGACCGAGTATCAGCTCGATGGCGGCAGTTTCGCGGCCTATGCCTCGAGCTTCACCTTGGCTGAGGGCAGTCATGTCCTGGCTTACCGCAGTCAAGACAACGTGGACAACCTGGAAGTCCTGCGCTCGACTACCGCGCTCGTTGACGCCACTGCCCCGGAGACGACCTTCGCGGTCCTCGGGACCTCGAGCGTGGTGGATGGAGTCATCACCTTTGTGACTGATTCCAGCGCCACCCTGACCAGCCAGGACAGCACGGCCAATGGGGTCGCCTCCGGCGTCGGGATCACCTACTTCCTGGTGGACTCCGACCCTGAGGTCTGCGAGAACCCGGGCAATGACCCGGCTTACCCGGCCGGCACCTGCCCCAACGCGGTCTTCGCCGGACCCTTCAGCTTGGCGGCAGGGACCCATACGGTCTACTTCGTGTCCCTTGACCGCGTGGGCAACGAAGAGGCGATGCGGAGCGCAGCCTTGGATGTGAGGCCTGGCCAGGACACGACACCCCCGGCTGTCGTGCAGGACCTCACAGCGTCCAATACCGCAGATGGTGACGCCCGGTTGACCTGGACCGCTCCTGGAGACGACGCCGGAGCGGGCAGGGCCTCATCCTATGATCTCAGGCTCTCGACGACCGGCCTCGACGATGCGAGCTTCGGCCAGGCGACCCAGGTCGCAGGCGTCCCAGCGCCCCAGACCGCGGGTTCTGCGGAGACGTTCGTGGTCTCTGACCTGCCTGGCGGGACCACGGTGTACTTCGGGCTCAAGACCGCTGACCTGGCAGGCAACTCCTCCGCTATCTCGAATATCGCGCAGGTGACGACGCTCTACGTTGCCAAGAGCGCGGCCCAGGTCGCGGGCAAGGCTGAGTTGGCTGTCGTCTCAGCCCAGCAGGCTTCCATGGCAGCCGTAGATACGGGCTCAGCACCTGGTCAGGCAGCTTTGGCGACCCTGGACAGCCAGGCTTTGGTGAGAGCAAGCGGGATCTATGAGCTGGGTCCCGTTGAAACGACGTTCGACCCTGCGGCCGGCATCACCTTCCGCTATTCGCCGACTGCTCTTGAGTCCCTTGGGATCGTGGAAGCCGGGCTCAGGCTCTACCGGCTGGAAGGTTCGGCTTTCGCGGTCCTCCCTGGCCAGGTCTTGAATGCTCCGGATGACTTGGTCTTTGCCTCCGCGACAGGGCTTTCTTCTCTGTACGTCCTGGCTGCGGTGGCTCCTGACACCACGTCTCCTGTGACCAGCATGTCCATCGTCGGTGGATCGAGCTTCACGGACACCTCGGCCAGGCTGTTCGCGTCAGCAGGCGGAGGAGTGAGCCTGAGCGCGTTCGACCCGGTCGGACAAGGCACGACCACAGGCGTGGCTTTCACTGAGTTCAGGGTGGACCCGGACACTCCTGCCGCCGTCTTCACCTTGTACAGCGCGTCCTTCACCCTTGTCGAAGGCCTCCATGCGATCGAGGCGCGCAGTCAGGACCATGCAGGGAACCTCGAAACCACCAAGGCCTTTGAGCTCAGGGTGGACGCGACCCAGCCGGTCACTCAGCTTGCTGCTCTGGGCGGATATGAGTACGACGCCGGGGTGCTGGTCATCCAGGCCGGCTCCAGCGTGACCCTGGAAGCCCTTGACCCGGTCTCCAACAGCGTGGCTTCAGGACTCAAGCAGACCCTGTATGTCGTTGATGCGGATCCCGAGACTTGCGAAGTCCCTGAGGACCCGGGTCAGCCTGCCGGGACCTGCGAGAACCCCTATTTCGCCGGACCGTTCAACCTGGACTTGGGCACGCATACGGTCTACTTCGCCTCCATGGACCAGGTGCTCAACGAGGAAGCATTGAAGTCGGTCGCGGTGCGGGTGTCCTCGCAAGGGCCGCAGACCGGGTCTTTGGAAGGCGGCATCGTCTATGGCGGCTCGCGGACCGGGGATTTCGTGGTGCGCGTCGCGACCACGGTCGCCAACCTCGACGACTTCAACCTGAAGACGCCTCCTGAAGTCACGACGGCCGTGGTCTCGGGGAGTCAATACCGGATCGACGGCTTGGCGCCGGGCGAGTACTACCTCTCGGTCTTCAGGGACGGAAACGCTGACGGCGCCCTGGATGCCCTCACCGAGCCGCGAGCCTTCGCCGTCGCCGAGGGCCTGCGCTACCAGTCCTACCTGGGCACGGTCACGGTCGCGGCAGGCTCGGTGACCGGGCTGGCCGCCCAACTGCGGGACCAGGGCGGTTTGAGCGGCTCTGTGACCAACCAGAGCGGCCAGGTTGGAAGCGTCTGGCTCATCCGGGCTGACACGGAGACAGGCAGGTGGTCGCAGGGCGTTGCAGGCATCGCCCAGAGCCCGGGCGGCCCTTACTCCTACTCCATCTACTTCCCGACCTCGACTGCCGTGCAGTTGACCGCTTATGTGGACGTGAACGCCAACCAGAGCCGCGATGTTGGCGAGGATTTCGGCCGATTCGTGACCAGCGCTTTAGGAGCAGGGGCGCAGTCGGCAGGACAGGACATCGTCATCCCTGCTTGGTCAGGAGACGCCGCTCCTCCTGTCACCACGTTGCTGGTCAATGGCAACCCAGCCGCAGGGGCTTCGGTGGTGGCTGTGTCGACGGACATGCTCTCGTTCTCGGCAACGGACGCGGACAGCGGAGTGGCTGAGACCCTGTATTGGCTCGATGGCGGAAGCACCCAGACCTATGCCGGAGCATTCAGCCTCCTGGCCGGCAATCACGACCTGGAGTTCGCAAGCCAAGACCAGGCAGGGAACGTCGAGACGCGGCATGCGGTCGATGTCACGGTCAACGAGCCCATGATCGTCGGGTCCTATGCGCCCGGCGCTTCTGCGGCGGTCAGCCGCTCGAGCGCGAGCGTGGGCTTGGTCTGGGATGCCAACGGCAATCCTGCGGGCGCCCAATACGCCGTCCACTACGGCACGGCAGCCAATGAGTGGTCATGCGCGTATGGCGGATTCAACTCCTTCCCGTGGACCCATGCCTCCTATGGGACCTCGACCGTGGTGGCAGGACTCCTGCCTGAGACTCCTTACCAGTTCATCGTGTGCAACCCTGCCTTGACCCAGCAGGACTGCAACATCCCGGTGGTGGTCAAGACCCTGGCCCCTGGCTCTGTGCTTGAGTCTGGCCCAGGGTTCGTGAGCTGCGGGAGCGGACGGGGCGGGTCTGCGGTCGCGGTGAACGCCGGCAAGGTCTGGCAGGTCTTCTACGAGGGCGAAGCCATGAGGCTGGGTCGGTTCGACTTCCTGCCCCAGCTTGAGGCATCCGTGGCCCTGCCCGCCGCAGTCAAGGACCCCGGCTGGGGCTTGAGCTTCGATGAGCAGGGAAACGTCTATGCCGTGGGCTCGGCGCTCTCTGCTGCCACGACAGGGCTCGACCTGGTGGTCTTCCGGGCCGCGCCTTCAGGCGACGTGCTCTTGTCGAGCCTCACCTTTGACAGCGGGTTCTCCAATAATGACATGGCCATGGACTCGCAGGGCGACCTGTGGATCACGGGCGCGGTCCAGACCTCAGGCCCCATCAGCGAGGAGGTGCCCGGCGAGAGGACCTACGCCCTGGCCTTGTGGAAGTACGAGATGCCTGACGGGCCCCTTGCCCTGACCACCACCTATTTCAGGGGCGGAGGCTTGGACGCGGGCCTTGGGGTCAAGGTGGCAAGCGGGAGCGTCTGGGTGGCCGGAGTCTCGGCCAGTCCCGACCCTGCTCCTAATGACCCGCCTATCGATTTTGCGCTGTGGAAGTTCAGCCTGGCAGGCGAGTTCCTGGCAGGGCCTTATCTCAGGCCGGGCTACGCGAGCATGGACGGCGAGCTCTCAGGCAAGCTGGAGTACTCCTCAGGGAACCTCTTTGCCGCGGTCCAGCGCAGCAGCTTGTCCGGAGACATGGACCTCGGGCTCCTCAAGTTCGACTTGGAAGGCAGGCTCATGCTGGAGCGCACCTGGCGGAGCGACGCAGGCAAGCATGAGTACCCTGAGGGCATGGCAGTCGAGCCTGCGACCGGGGATATCCTCATCTCAGGCGTGACCAGGACCGAGGACGTCACCTCAGCCCAGCTCGTCGTGTGGCGATACTCGAGCCAGGGCAGCCTGGTCTCGGTCGAGTCGGTCCAGAGCCTGGGCTCAGGCAAGGACATCGCGGTCGCAGGTGACGGCGGCATCTGGCTCGCTGTCACGAACCTCTCCGAGCCTTACAAGTTCGCGGGTGGACAGCCCCTCGCGGGCCAGGACATCCTGGTCAGCTCGACCGTGGCTGACACGCTCCCGCCCGTCACTTCGCTGAGCGTCGCAGACCCCAAGTATGGGACCGAGCCGGTGTTCGTGGCAACGCACACCCTGCTGAGTCTGACCGCTTCAGAAGCCGGTCAGACGTTCTATGCGGTAGACGGCAGCTCGTTCGTCGCCTATGCCGGCCCCTTTGCCCTGCCTGACGAAGGCATCCGTCAACTGAGCTTCTTCAGCACGGATCTGGCAGGCAACTCAGAGCAGGTCCAAGTCAGCTCAGTGGCAGTCGATGGCTCTGCTCCGACCACGAGCCTGGTCGCGTCGGCCGGCTCCACGATCGAGCAAGGCGTGCTGATGATCCCTGAGGGCTCGAGCGTGACGCTCGAAGCTGTTGACGCGCCCTCCAATGGAGCTGCGTCAGGCGTCAAGCAGACTCTCTTCCTGGTGGACATCGATCCTGAGTCCTGCACCGCGCCGGAGGATCCGGGCTATCCTGCAGGGACCTGCGAGAACCCGGTCTTCGCCGGCGCGTTCGCCCTCATGCCCGGGACGCACACCGTGTCCTTCGCTTCCTCGGACCAGGTGGCTAACGAGGAGCAGTTGAAGACCTCGAGCGTCACCGTGATCGCGGCGCCTCCCACGACCGGAGCCATGGAGGGCGACATCGTCTACGGCGGCTCGCGGACCGGTGATTTCGTGGTCCGGGTCGCCACCACGACCAGCAACCTCAATAACTTCAACCTCCGGACCCCGCCGCAGGTGACCACCGCGGTGGTCGCCGGCGAGCACTACAGGATCGACGGCTTGGCTCCTGGCGAGTACTATCTCTCGGTCTTCAGGGACTCCGACGGCAACGGCAGCTTGGATGTCCTGACTGAGCCGCGCTCCTACGTCATCGCCCCGGACGACCGCTACGCCCTCTATCCGGGGACAGTGACCGTGGCAATCGCCTCGACGACATGGCTGGACTCCCAGCTATGGGACCAGGGGAGGATCGCCGGCACCGTGACCAACGAGAGCACCCAGGTCGGCACGGTCTGGCTGGCGCGGGTCGATGCCGAGACAGGGAGATGGTCGCAAGGGCAAGGAGGGATAGGACAGAGCCCGGGCGGTCCCTACAACTACGTCGTCAATTTCCCGACCGCGGCTGCTGTCGCGTTGACCGCTTTCGTGGATGTCAACGGCAACGAGAGCCGCGACCCGAGCGAGGATTTCGGGCAGTTGCAGGCAGGAGCGCTTGCGGCGGGAGCGCAACTGACAGGCTTGAGCTTCACCATGCAGGCCGGCTCAGGCGACGGCGTGGCGCCGGTCACGACCCTTCAAATCGGAGCACCGAGCGCGGGCGCTGAGCCGGTGTTCATCTCGTCCTACACGCTCTTGAGCCTTGCTTCTTCTGAGCCGGGACAGACTTATGTCGCCGTGGACACGACCGTTTTCAGCCTCTACAGCGGGTCCTTCACTCTGACGCAGGAGGGTCAGAAGGTCGTCAGCTTCTACAGCACGGACCTGGCCGGCAACGCGGAGCTGGCCAAGACGAGCACGGTCTACGTGGACGTCTCCGGCCCGGCCACGACCTTGCTGATGAACGGCAGCGAGGTCCTTGGACAGAGCTTGCTGGCCTCGACCACGGACGTGTTCACCTTCACGACGCAGGACGCGGGCGCAGGAGGGGGAGAGACCTTCTACTCGTTGGACAGCGGGCCTGAGCAGGGTTACGCGGCGCCGTTCAACCTGCCTGAAGGCGAACACAACCTTGCCTTCCGCTCCATGGACAGCCTGGGCAATGGAGGCCCCCAACGCAGCGTGGCGGTCAAGGCGATCCTGCTCCGGGGCCTGGCCGTGTCCGTTGACGACGCAGGAGGGGTGTGGCTGGCGTACTTGGACGTCTCGGGCGTGCACCTGGCCAAGCACGACAGCCAGGGCGCTCCGGCTGGGTCCGTGATCCTGCCTCATGCCGCCGAGGACGGCATGTGGAGCATCCAGTTCGACTACTCGGGCAACGCCTATGCGGTGGGCATCGCGTCCGGGCCGGAGACGGTCGGCTTGGACCTTGCCGTCTACAAGGTCGATCCCTCAGGCACGCAGGTCCTCGACACCACGGTGCTCAACAGCGTCGGCGACTTGAACGACTATGCCGTGGATTCCGCGGGCGACCTCTGGATCACCGGAGCGATCGGCGACGCGAGCCTTGAGAGCGTGCAGCTCGCCCTCTGGCGGTACGACCTGGCAGGGGACATGCTCACCCTGGCTACGACCTACAGCCGGGCAGGCTTTGACCTGGGCATGGGCATCGCCTTGCGCGATGACGAGCTATGGGTGTCCGGCTTCAGCAAGAGCCCTGCCACGGGCAAGCTCGACTTGGCGCTCTGGCGCTTCAACGGCTCGGGCGTGCTTGCCGGGGCCCCGGTGCTCAAGCAGGATTACCTCGACTCGTTCGTCAACGACGCCAATGCCAAGCTGGCTGTGCGCGACGGGTTCCTCTACGTCGCTGCGACCCGGCACGACCAGGCCGGGGGCATGGACCTCGCCTTGCTCAAGTACGACGGCCAAGGCACGCTCTACAGCGAGCGCATCTGGCAGGGCGGCGGGGAGGGCGCGGATTGGCCCGTGGCGATCAAGCCCACGGCCGGCGGGCTCATCGCCGCCGGAGGCAGCCGGAGCGGCGATGACAGTCGGCTCGGAGTCTGGCGCATCGGCACGGACGGCCGGGTCTTGTCTGCCGAGACCCTGAGCCCCAATGTCGGCCCAGCCCAGGACATGACGGTTTCCGGCTCGGATGTCTGGCTGGCTCTGCACGAAGCCTACCCCTACCGCTTCACCACAGGCCAGCCTCTTGCAGGCACCGAAGTGCTGCTGAGCTCTTTCTCCGACACCACCCCGCCTGTCCTCGCCCTGACTCCGGTGCAGGGCGGCACCCGGACCGTGGCTCGGCCTGAGTTGACTGCGGCCTATTCGGACGCGGGCGCGGGCATCGACCTGGCCAGCGTGAGGCTCTATCTGGATGAGGCTGACATCACGGGCCAGGCAGTGGTGACCGCTTCCTCGGCGAGCTACGTTCCTGCGGCTGACCTCGGCCAAGGCACGCATGCGGTGTCTGCCTCGGTCTCTGACCTGGCAGGCAACACTGCTCAGGCGAGCTCAGCCTTCTTCATCGACTCGCTCGCTCCTGTCACGACGTTCCTGGTCAACGGCATCGCGGTCTCGACCACGAGCCTGGCGGCTTCGACCACGGACTTCTTCGGATTCTCAGCCGCAGACGCCGGGGTCGGCGTGCTGGAGACCCGCTACGCGGTCGATGGGGCGGGACTCCAGGTCTACTCGGGCGGCTTCGCCTTGTCTGCGGGCACCCACACCCTGACTTTTGCCAGCCAAGACCAGGCGGGCAACCTGGAAGCCTCCCGGGTTGCGGAAGTCACGGTCGAGGCGCCGGTCTTGCCAGGGGCAGTGGTGGCGCCCTCCAGCGGTCCGATCGGGATCGGCTTCTCCATCACAGGGGCCGGATTCGGGAGCTATGCAGGCGCCGACACCAGGGTCATGTTCGGCGCCTTGCCTGCTCCTTTGAGCCTCTGGAACGATACGACCATCATCGGGACCGTGCCCGGGCTCTCCTCCGGCGCCGTCAGCGTCAGCGTGGAGCGCCAGCAGCCGTCCTCGACCACGGTGTGGTCGGCCGGCGCGTTCGTGGTGAACCTGCCTGAGATCGCGGCCTTGAGCGCTTCCACCGGCCCCATCGGAGCGCCTTTCAGCGTCACGGGGACGAGCTTCGGCACGTACAACGGGACTTACACCACGGTCAAGTTCGGCGAGGTCGCGGCTTCGCTGAGCGTCTGGACCGATACCTCCATCACGGGGACCATCCCTGGTCTCGCTGCTGGACCCCATCCTGTGAGAGTCGTGCGGACGACTACGGATGGCGGGGTGGCGCAGAGCCTGCCCGCTGATTTCGAGGTCATCCTGGCCTCGGCCTCTGCTGTGACGCCGTTGGCCGGGCCCATCGGCCAGCCGTTCGGCATCTCCGGCACTGGGTTTGGACCCTACAACGGGACCTACACCACGGTCAGGTTCGGCGGAGTCGCGGCTCCCTTGAGTCTGTGGACCGACACTTCGATCATCGGCACGGTCCCTGGAGTCTCCTCAGGGACCCATGTCTTGACCATCGAACGTCAGTCAGGGTCCACCGTCGCGGTCGTGAATGCAGCCTCTTTCAGCGTGAGCGCGCCGGAGATCCTGGGTGTCTCGGTCTCCTCCGGACCCATCGGCATGCCCTTCACCCTGACGGGCACGAGCTTCGGGCCTTATAACGGCGCCTACACCGAGGTGCTGGTGGGTGACCAGGCCGCTCCCTTGAGCCTCTGGACGGACGACACCATCACCGGGACGATCCCGGGCGTCGCTCCCGGGACCTACTCCATGACGGTCAGGCGCAGGACCGCGGACAGCGGGACGTCGACGAGCGCAGGCGTCCCCTTCGCGGTGCTCGTGCCTTCCGTGACCCAGGTCGTGCCGACCGCAGGCCCCATCGGCGTGGCCTTCACCGCGACAGGCGCCGGCTTTGGACCTTACAACGGCGCCTATACCCAGGTGCTCATCGGCGGCGCGACCGCTCCCTTGAGCGTGTGGACCGACACGAGCATCACGGGCACGGTGCCTGGCGAGGCCGTGACCGGAGTGGCGCCGCTCATCGTGCGCAGGACGACCGCGGACGGCGGGCTGGTGGAAAGCGCCACGGTCTACTTCGAGGTCACGGTGCCGAGCGTCGCCGGCATGAATCCCTCCACCGGCGCCATCGGGATTCCCTTCACCATCACAGGGACGAGCTTCGGCGCCTACAACGGCGCTGACACCGTAGTCAAGTTCGGGCAGACCGTGGCTGCTCTCTCTGTTTGGACGGACGCGAGCATCACGGGCACGGTGCCTGGCATCGCGACCGGGACTTGGGACGTCGTCGTCGAGCGGCGGCAGGGCTCCGGCGTGGCCGCCGGCAGCGCTGGGACCTTCACCCTGACCGAGCTCGTCATCTCCAGCATGAGCCCTCTGGCAGGGCCCATCGGCATGCCCTTTGCCATCTCAGGGACCGGATTCGGACCCTACAACGGGACGACCACCAGGCTTACCATCGGCGGAGTCGCGGCCCCGTTGAGCGTCTGGACCGATACCGACATCGTGGGCACCATCCCTGGCGTCAGCACCGGCACTCAGCCCGTGGTCATCGAGCGCGAGATCAGCGGCATGGTGCAGGCGTCCCCGCCCGGGGCCTTCGAGGTCGTGGCCCCTGCGGTGGCCTCGGTCTCGCCTTCCTCGGGACCCATCGGCACCGTGTTCAACCTGGCTGGGTCAGGGTTTGGCCCCTACAACGGCGCCTACACCCAGGTCTTGTTGGGCGGCGCTACAGCGGCCTTGAGCCTTTGGACCGACACCTTGATCACTGGGACCGTGCCTGGCGGGCTCCTGCCAGGCTCCAAATCCGTGGTAGTGCGAAGGACTGCCACGGACAGCGGCTTGGTCGAGAGCTTGCCTGCGACCTTCCAGGTGACCGGGCTCTTCATCAGCCTGCTCGATCCCGCGACCGGAGCCATCGGCAGCCCCTTCACCATCACGGGCACTGAATTCGGCGCTTACAACGGCGCCGATACCACGGTCAAGTTCGGGACGGTCGCGGCCCCGGTCTCGGTGTGGAACAACACCACGATCAGCGGCACCGTGCCTGCGATCTCGACCGGCGCTTATGACGTGGTCGTGTCGCGCGTGCAGGGGGGAAGCGCCAGCTCGAGCAACGCGGCCTCGTTCACGCTGACGCCGCTGGTCATCTCCAGCATGACGCCCTCGTCCGGGCCCATCGGTCTGGGCTTCAGCATCACAGGGACGGGGTTTGGCCCTTACAACGGCGCCTACACCATGGTCAAGGTTGGAGGGGCTGCGGCTCCTCTGAGCGTGTGGAACGACACGACCATCACAGGCACCATACCCAATGCCGCTTCTGGGGCTCAGCCGGTGGTGCTTGAGCGCGTGACAGGCGGCATGACGCAGGTTTCTGAACCCGCGACTTGGCAGGTCACGGTGCCTTCAGTGGCAAGCCTGACACCGTCTTCTGCGCCTATTGGAGCACCCTTCACCATTGCCGGCTCGAACTTCGGAACCTATAACGGCGCCTACACCAGGGTGAAGATCGCGGGGGTGGATGCTCCCTTGAGTCTCTGGAACGACACGACCATCACCGGCACGGTGCCCGGCACGGTCGCTGCCGGGACCGCGACCTTGGTGGTGGAGCGGGCGACCGCGGATGGAGGCCTGAGCTCGAGCCTTGTCCAGGACTTCGAGGTGCTCCTGCCGGTCATCGATAGCATGACCCCGACCTGGGGCAATCCCGGCACTGCTTTCATCCTTGACGGCCGCGGGTTCGGGCCCTACAACGGCAGTCTGACCAACGTGAAAGTGGGCGGGGTCTTGGCCGCGTTGAGCTTGTGGACCGACGCCCAGATCAGGGGCATCATCCCTGACAGCCTTGCGGTCGGGACCTACACCGTGGTCGCAGAGCGCACCGCCTCGGGCGTCACCGTGACGAGCAACGGCCTTGAGTTCTCGGTCGGGTCCATGGCTCCCGGGGCCCTTGCAGGATCGTCGCAGATACAGGCTCGGCCTGAGTGGCACTACGAGGCAGGGCTCAAGCTCCCTGCCGCGGAGGGAGGCAGGGTCGAGTCCCCTGTCAGAGCCTCAGTCTCAGTGCCCCAGGCTGCTTTGGATGAGGACACTCTCATCACCATCTCTCGCGGCCGCAAAGATATGGAATCCGACAGGGTCCGGGTCCAGGGCAGTGGGACCGGCCGCCTTGCCTCTGCCGGCGAGGCCATGGAATTCGGCCCTGAAGGAACGCGGTTCTCCAAGCCCGCGACCATCGAGCTGCCGTATGACCCGAGGCTCCTTGGTCCCGGGCAGAGCGAGCGCTTGGTCAGCGTGCACTATTGGGATCCCGCGGGCCGCCAGTGGCAGGCTCTTGCCTCAGAGGTCGACACCAGCCGCAAGCGCGTCAGGGCCAAGACCGAGCATTTCTCCTTGTTCCAGCCCATGGCGCCCAGCCAGGCTGTCGCGCAGGCAGAGGAGAGCTTCAGCCTGAGGGAAGTGTACGCTTTCCCCAACCCGGCCAAGAGGCAGAACCCCACCATCAGGCTGCAGGTCGGCAAGGCTGACTCTGCCAGGGTCGAGATCTACAATGTGGCAGGCCAGCTCGTCCGGCAAGCCGCGTTCGCCGCCGCCAGGCTCGTCGACGACGGGAGCGGCGCTGAATGGACCTTTGACTACACCTGGGACGTTTCCGGCATGGGCTCCGGGGTCTACATCTACGCGGTGACCGCGTCCAAGGCAGGCTACAAGGACATCAAGGCGACCAAGAAACTGGCGGTGATCAAGTAAGTGAGCGACTCCATGAAAGCCTTCCTCGTCGTCCTCCTCCTGCAGGCAAGCCAGGCGCTCGCAGGCGAGACCGCCCAGTTCTTGAAGATCGGCGTGGGCGCCCGGGCCATCGGCCTTGGCGGAGCCTACACGGCAGTAGGCGAGGACCTCACAGCCATGGGCTGGAACCCTGGGGGCCTGGCTTCCATGGAGAAGCGCGAGGTGAGCGCCATGTACGCCAACCTCGTGGCTGAGAGCCACTATAGTTTCTTCGGCTACGGTCACCCGACAAAGTACGGCACCTTAGGCGCAGGGATCAGCTACCTGGGCCAGGGCGACCTGGACGCTAGGGATGCTCAAGGACGGACCAGCGGGGGCTTCACAGCCTCTGACATGGCCTTGGGTGTTTCCTTTGCCAGGAAGGTCCTGCCGCGGCTGGGGCTTGGCATCAATGCCAAGTTCGTTCGGACCAACATCGGCTCTGACACGGGCTACACCGCGGCCTTTGACCTGGGCTCACGTTATGAGCTGGGCAAGTTCGGGCCAGGAGCCATGAGTGCAGGCCTCGCGTTCCAGAACCTTGGGCCTGGGATCAGGATGCTCGACCAGAGCAGTCAGCTTCCCTTGACCCTTGCAGGCGGGCTAGGCTACAAGCTGCCCTTTGGTTTGACCGTGGGCTTGGACTACAGGAACAGGCCCTATTCCGGGAGCTCCGAGGTGAGCCTGGGGTCTGAGCTTTCCGTAGGTCCGCAACTGGCCTTGCGCATGGGGTATGCATCCACGCATGGGTTGATCTCGGGAGCGTATAAGACGAGCGAGCTGATGGGCTTGGCAGCGGGGTTCGGAGTCAAGGCCTATGGCATGGGACTGGACTACTCCATGACGCCTTTTGGCGGGCTTGGGAACAGCCACAGGATCAGCCTGGGCGCTCGATTCCAGTAATGTAGACTGTACGCATGAAGATCTCCATCGACCGGGAGAAGTGCACGGCTTGCGGCCGCTGCGTCGAGGTCTGCAACATCAATTTCAGCGAGGGAGAAGACGGCAAGCCCGCGGTCCCTGACCCGCCGGGTCCCTGCATCCTCTGCGGCCACTGCCTGGCGGTCTGCCCCGTGGGAGCCATCACCCATACCGGCCTGGCCGGGACCGGGTTCGACCCTCCCGGCAGGAGGCCCACCTATGAGGAGCTCATGGCCCTGCTCGAGTCCCGCCGCTCCAGGCGCGAGTTCACGGAGAAGCCCCTCTCCGAGGGTGAGATCGCCTCGCTCCTGGCCGCGGCCGCCCAGGCGCCCAACGGGTGCAACAAGCGCAACGTATGCTACACCGTGGTCACGGACAAGGCCGTGCTCAAGGAGCTCTCCCTCAAGGTCGGCAAGCAGACCGGGTGGCTGGCGGACAAGCTCGAGTCCCCGGTCTGGCGCGCCGCGCTCAACCTCGTCTGGGGCAGGACCCTCAAGGAGTTCGAGCCGCTCCTGCCCCTGCTCAAGCCCATGGCTGAGGAGACCCTCAAGGGCCATGACATGGTGCTCTACCACGCTCCCTGCGCCATCCTCATCCACACCTCCAAGTACAACACCTGCGGCGCCGAGGACGCGGTCTACTGCGGGGCCAACATCCTGCTCGCGGCCGAGACCCTGGGCCTGGGCACCTGCGTCATCGGGTTCCTGACCGAGCCCATCAACAACGACCGGGGCCTCAGGGAGCTCGTGCGGGTCCCCAAGGACCACAAAGTGCGGACCAGCATCATCGTCGGCCACCCGGCGTTCGGCTACTCCCAGGGAGTGCGCCGGCCCTCTCCGGAGCCCACGCGCATCTAAAACCGGCCGCCAAACATAGTAGAATCCAGTGGTCCGGACCCGGGCTTGCCCGCTCCGGCCAAGGGGACCAAGATGACACAGACCGCCATTGCCGCTTCCTCCGTTTCCTACAAAGACCTCGGGTTCGTCAACACGCGCTCCATGTTCGACATGGCCATGAAGGGCGGCTACGCCGTCCCGGCCTACAACTTCAACAACATGGAGCAGCTCCAGGCCATCATCACGGCCTGCGTCCAGAGCCGCTCCCCGGTCATCCTCCAGGTCTCGAAGGGCGCCCGCGACTACGCCAACGCGACCCTGCTCCGCTGGATGGGCCGGGGCGCCGTCGAGATGATGAAGGAGCTGGGCAAGCCCGTGCCCGTGGCCCTGCACCTCGACCACGGCGACACTTTCGAGCTCTGCAAGTCCTGCATCGACTACGGCTTCTCCTCGGTCATGATCGACGCCTCCTCCAAGCCCTTCGAGGAGAACGTGGCCCTCACCAAGAAGGTCGTGGACTACGCCCACCCCCGCGAAGTGTCCG
This sequence comes from Elusimicrobiota bacterium, assembly GCA_016218545.1. Classification (GTDB taxonomy): domain Bacteria; phylum Elusimicrobiota; class Elusimicrobia; order UBA1565; family UBA9628; genus JACQWX01. Next base: position 197,687 of record JACRDQ010000038.1, on the reverse strand, counting down.
TGGAGGGCGAGCTCGGGGTCCTGGCGGGCATCGAGGACGACGTCTCGGCCGAGAAGTCGCACTACACCGACCCCAAGGACGTGGAGGCCTTCGTCAAGCGCACGGGCGTGGACTCCCTGGCCATCTCCATCGGCACGAGCCACGGCGCCTACAAGTTCAAGGTGAAGCCCGGCGAGAAGGTGCCGCCGCTGCGCTTCGACATCCTCGAGGAGGTCGAGCGCCGCATCCCGGGCTTCCCCATCGTGCTGCACGGGTCCTCGAGCGTTCCGCAGGACTACATCGCCATGATCAACAAGTACGGCGGCAAGATGGAGGGCACGGCCGGCATCCCCGAGGAGCAGCTCCGCCAGGCCGCCAAGTCCGCGGTGTGCAAGATCAACATCGACTCCGACGGCCGTCTCGTCATGACCGCGGTCATCCGCAAGGTCTTCACAGAGAAGCCCGGCGAGTTCGACCCCAGGAAGTACATCGGCCCGGCCCGCGACGCCCTGGTCAAGATGTACGTCGAGAAGAACGAGAAGGTCCTCGGGTCGGCCGGCCGCGTCTGACGCGGCCCGGCTCGAAGGGATGAGCCGTCCGGCTGCGGCACCTGGCCGCTGGCTGGCCCCGCTGCTGCTCGCCGTCCTGGCCGCCGTCCTGTGCGGCCCGGCCCTGCTCTCCGGCGGGGACCTCGTGCTGGGCAGTCCTCACGAGGACATGCACCTCCAGCTCCTGGCCTGGCGGGACTTCGGATTCAGGGAGCTCCGTGCGGGCAACCTCGCGTTCTGGAACCCGCACATTTTCTCAGGCCTGCCCTTCTTCGCCTCCTTCGAGTCCGGGCTCCTCTACCCGCCCAACTGGCTCCATCTCATCCTCCCGGTGGGTGCGGCCGTCAACACCCTCGTGACCCTCCACCTCTTCCTGGCAGGGCTCCTGGCCTACCTCTGGTGCCGCCGGTCCGGACAGTCGCCTTGGGGGGCGGGCCTCGCAGGCACGATGTACATGCTCGGCGCGCCCTACTACCTGAACATCTACGCCGGCCTCCTGCCCCCCTTGTGGGTGATCACCTGGATCCCGGCCGTCTTCCTATGCCTCGACGCCTGGCTCGAGAGCCGCAGGCCCGGCTGGTGCCTGCTCGGCATGGCCGCAGTCGCCCTGCAGGCCCTGGGAGGGAACCCCCAGTACGCCTATTACACCGGCCTCGGCTCAGGGCTCTACTTCCTGGTGCGCCTCCCCGACGCCCGGGGCAAGCCTGGCTTGGCCCTGGGCGGCCTGGCAGTCTTTGCCGGGGGCCTGGCCTTGGCCGCGGTCCAGCTCCTGCCCGCGCTCGACGCGGTGGCCGAGTCCGCGCGCGGAGCAGGGCTCAGCCTGGAGCGCAGCGGGACCTTCTCCCTGCCGCCTGAGAACCTGCTCACCCTGGTGAGCCCCTTCGTCTTCGGAGACATGAAAGCGTTCCCCTATTTCGGCAGGTGCCACCTATGGGGCTCCTCGCTCTTCATCGGCGCCTCGAGCATGGTCCTGGCCCTCTGCGGGGCGCTCCAGGCCCGTCCGAACCAGCGAAAGGTCATGACCGGCATGGCGGCGCTCACGGTCCTCCTCGCCCTGGGAGCCCATCTCAAGCCCCTCCACGCTTTCCTCTACCATTTCCTGCCTGGATATGGCTCTCTGCGCGGCACGCACAAGTTCCTCATTCTCACCAGCCTGTTCCTCTCCTGGCTGGCAGGAGCAGGGCTCGACAAGGTCCTGGAGCAGCGGGCCAAGGCCTCCGCCGAGGACCGCTCAAGCACCGCGGCCCTGCTGATCCTGCTGGCCGCCGTCCTCTTCGCAGGGACCGGCTTCTGGCTCTGGGCCTCGGGGACAGGAGGCTCGGCTGGCGCGGCCTGGACCTGGCTGCTCCGCCATATAGAAGCCTCGGGAGAATGCCTCCTCGCTCCCCTGGCTCTCATCCGTCACCCGGTCTTCGTGGAGCAGTCCCTCGATTTTACTCGTTCGAGACTCCTCGAGACCGCGGGGCTCCTGGCTCTTTCCAGCGGACTCCTCTGGCTGTCTCGCCGCTCCAGGCTGGCTGGTCAGGCCCTGCTCCTGCTCGCTGTCTGCGAGCTCTTTCTGTTCAGCCGAGCAGCCACCGCGGTCATGCCGAGCAGGGTCTCCTACGACCCGGCGTGGCGCGAGCTCCTGCCGGGCCTCTCCGGAGGCGATAGGGTCCTCCACACAGGCCGGCAATCCCCGAACATCGCGATGCGGGTCGGGCTCGAGGACGTGCTGGGCTACGGGCCTCTGCCGCTCAAGCGCTACGCCGACTTCCTCGCCTGGACCCAAGGCAAGGACCCGGGAGCCGAATTCCCTTATGCCCAGATCAGGACCGTGGGCCCCGGCTACCGTCTCCTCAGGCTCCGCTACGTCTTTTCAGCCAAGCGCGGGCCCCCGGTCCAGGAGGTCCCGGCTCCCCTGCCCAGGCTCAGCCTCATCCGCGACTGGAAGCTCGCCTCGGGTCCGGCCGGCGCCTTGACGACCATGGCAGAGCCCGGCTTCGACCCGTCTCGCACCGTCATCCTCGAGTCGGAGCCTGACCCCGCTCCGGCCAAGGCCCCGCCTCGAGCCGGTCGGGCTGGGACAGCTTCGCTGGTGCGCTCCGGGACCGACGAACTCGAGATCGAGGCTGACCTCCCCTTTCCAGCCATCCTCCTCATCACTGACGCCTATGCCAAGGACTGGCGCTGCAGGATGCTCGAAAAAGGGCCGCAGGCCTCGTGCCGCGTCATGCCTGCGGATGCCGTGCTCAGGGCCGTGCCCCTGGCCGCAGGCCGCCACCGCCTCCTGCTGGAGTATCGGCCCGCGACCTTCACCCTCGGGCTCCTGGTCACGCTCGCGGCGCTCCTCGCCTGGGTCGGGGCTTGGGTCGCGCTCCGAGCCCGAAAGGCCTCATCCAGAGCCCGTTGAGGTGCCGTTCCTCGCGCCGCACCCCCATCCCGAACCTGAGTCCCTGCTCCATGAACCTGCGTGACTGCTCGACGCTCAGGGCTCCGGCCCTGGGCAGGCCCGCGCGCTCACGGATGTAGGCGGTCTCCTCAGGCCAGCGTTTGCACGCAGCCTTCAGGTCCGCGAGCATGCCTGCCGCGTCTGCGAGCGCGCAGCGCGCGAGACCCCGGTTGAGATGCGACCATAGGGAGCCGAACGCCTTGATGTGATGGTCGAGGTCCCTGAGGCTCTCCTGATGGCGGCCGAGGAGGCGAAGGGCCTCCCCCCGCCACACGTAGGCTTCCATGTCGAAGCGGTCGAGGTCAAGGGCATGGTCGAGGTCCGAGAGCGCGGCCTTGAGGTCTCCGAGCTTCAAGGCCGCTCCCCCTCGCCACCCGAACACGAACACGGTCGAGCCCGCGGCAACGGCGGCATCGAGGACGGAGCGGGCCTCGGAGTAGCGGCCCAGCCATAGCAGGGCCTCGCCCTGCCAGGTCAGGGCTCCGCCCCGTTCCACCGGAGGCGCCAGGCGCACGGCCTCCTCGAACTCGGCCAAGCCCCGGGCTTCCTCCCCGAGGCACAGCAGGGCCTCGGCCACCCTGCAGCGCACCCCCCATTCGTCCGGAGCGCGTCCCAGCGCCGCGCGGCCCAGGTCCACAGCCTCCTGCAAGCCCTCGGGGCCCGACATGAACTTCACCATCACGAGCGGAGGCAGGAGCCACCAGTAGCGGCCGAGGTCCATGCGCATGATGCGGCGGCACTCGGCTCTGGCCTCGACCAGACGCTCCCGGTCGTAGCGGCCGGTGTTGTTGATGAGGAGGGTCCTGCAATGCGAGAACCACGGCCTCAAGCGGCCCTCCTCCCAAGCCTTGGAAAGAGCCTCGGACTCGGCCTGGCAGATTCCTGCGCGCGCTCCCCTGGTGAAGCCCATCCTGAACCACGGCCAAGCAGCCTCGAGCCTGATGGGGCCCGGACCGAAGGCGTCAAGGACCGCCTCTCCGTAGAGGAAAGCGGAGCGGAACCTGCGGCTGCACACCAAAGCGGAATAGACCTGGGGGAAGCCTTGGCCGGCAGTGCCGGCCAAGGCCCTAAGCACCGCTCTTTCCAGGCGAGCGGAGAAAGCCCCAGCCTCGATGAGCCTCACCAGGCTCGCTGCGGAGGAAACGGGCTCCCAGCCCCTGCCTGAGTCCAGAGCCTCAGCCAGCGCGGCACCGGCCTCCTTGAACCTCCTGCCTGAGATGAGGCATTCGACCAGCAGGGCCCGGACCCCTGCAGCGCCGGGCTCGCGCACCAGGAGCCGCCTGCAGGACGCGACCACATGGGTCCGGCCAGGCCGAGCAAGGGCCGAGAGCGCGGCGCGGCTGTCCGCGTCCAGGAGCAAGGTGGGAAGCAACGGGTCAGGAGGCCCGGCTAGAGCCTTGAGAGCCAAGCGGCTGAAGCGCTGCCATGACCGGCCGGCTTCAGCCTTCCTCCCTGACCGGGTCAGGGCTCGGGCCAGCTCGAAAGCAGCGGCCAGGTCCTGGGGTGCTTGAAGCCATGCCTTCCTGAAATGGGCCAGAGCAGGCTCGAGCCTGCCTGCCTTCTCACAGAGGCGGCCCAGGCTGAGGTGGACCTCATGGCTGGGAGCCCCGGCCCGGGCCAAGCCGCGGATCGCGGACGCCTCATCGCCGAGGTCCTGCTTGCCGCCGGGAACCATCATGCCAAGACTCAAGGCCTGACCCGATGTCTCGGGTTTCAGTCCCCTTTGCCGGACAGAGAGTTCTGCCAGGGCCCGATGTTGACGACCTCCTTGAAGCCGTGGCGCTTGAGGAGCTGGGCCGCCATGGCGCTCCGTGTGCCGGAGGCGCAGCACACCAGGACCGGCTTCTCCGGATCGAGCTCCTTGAGCCTCCCCTCGAGCTGATCCAAAGGGATGTTCACGCTCTTGTGGTTGGCTCCCACGGCGAACTCCTCAGGGGTGCGCACGTCCACCACGACCGCTCCGCGCGACAGCATCTCAGGCATCCTCCCGGCGGCCAGCTTGAAGCTGACGAGCCTCCAGCCCACGAACCCGGCCACGACCGCCAAGACGACCCAGACCGCAATATCCATGGGGACTCCTCATGAAGCCGCGACCGCGACCTCGAACTCCGGCGGCTTGGCCAGGTGCTTCTTGACCGTGCACAGGTTGGCGGCCGAGACCAGGCTGTCCCGGTATTTCTCCGGGAAGCCCTTGGGCAGGCTGATGGTGAGGGAGACCTTCGACACCCGGTGCTCGGCATCGTCCCAATGCGCTTCTTGGAGGATGCCGAGGCCCTCGGTGGGCAGCCCTCTCTTCTGGCAGAACCCGAGCACGAAGATCCCGGCGCAGGTGCCGATGGACGCCAGGAAGAGCTCGAAGGGCGACGGCGCGCTCCCGTCCCCTCCGGATTCCTTGGGCTGGTCCGTGACCACCTGGAACCCTCCCAGGTCCGCGGCCACCCTCTTGTTCCCCGGGAAGCTGATCTTGATCTGCATGTCACCTCTCCTGTGCCGAGTCGGTCCGACCTCCCCCATGTGATGCGGCCGAGCCTGGAAGGATTCGGGCTCCGTGAGCCCCATCATGATACAATCTGCGCTGAGGCTCATGCCATGAGGACCCCCTGGACCGCCGTGGTCGGAAAGCCGGTGAAGGACTCCCTTTCCCCCGAGGTCTTCCGGCTCTTCGCCTCCGAGCTCGGCCGTCCCCTGCGCTACCGTGCGCTCGAGATCGCGGCCGGGGACTTCAAGCCCGCCTTGGCGAGGGCGCGCTCGCTGCCTTGGCTCGGGTGGAACGTCACGGCCCCGCACAAGGTCGCTGCCGCCGGGCTCGTGGACCGGCTCGACCCTTGGGCCGCGGCCGTGAGGGCCGTCAACGTGATCCATTTCCAGGACGGGGTCGCGATGGGGTACAATACGGACGTCGAGGGCTTCCTGGCGCCCCTCAAGAGGCGCGGGGTGGGCTTGCGGGGCAGGACCGCGCTGGTCCTGGGCGGAGGAGGGGCGGCCGCCGCCGTGTGCGAGGCCCTCAAGCGCTCCCAGATCGCGGAGCTCTTCGTGGCGTGCAGGACTCCGGCCCATGCCGCGGTCTTGGCGGACCGCTTCGGCGGCGTGGCCGTGGCGCCGGAGCCCGGCGACTTCGGACGGGCGGACCTCGTGGTCAACGCGACCTCGGCGGGCGAGACGCGGCTCCTCCCCGAAGGGGTGCGGCTCAAACCCGGGTCCTGGGCGTACGACCTGACGTACCGGCCCTCGCGCACCCGGTTTCTGGCCGAGGCAGAGGCCTCCGGAGCCCGGGCCCTGGGCGGCCTTGAGATGCTGGTCCGGCAGGCGAGCCTGACCTGGCGGGTGTGGTTCGAGGAGGAGCTGCCGGAGCGCGCGGTGGAGCTGGTCTTGAAGGAACTGAGGAGCGTTTCATGAGAGTGCTTCGTCTTCTGACAGCCGGGGAGTCCCACGGCCCGGCCCTGTGCGGCATCATCGAAGGCCTTCCCGCCGGGATCGAGGTCTCGGCCCGGGACATCGACCTCCAGCTCTCCCGCCGCCAGGCGGGCCACGGCCGCGGGGCCCGCATGCGCATCGAACGGGACCGGGTCCAGATCCTCTCCGGGGTCCGCAGGGGACGCACCCTCGGCTCGCCCGTGGCGCTCCTCATCCCCAACAAGGACCGCCGGGCGCGGAGGCCTGCCATGACCGTGCCGCGGCCGGGGCACGCGGACCTCGCCGGAGCGGTCAAGTACGGCTTCTCGGACCTGGCCGACGTGCTCGAGCGCGCGAGCGCCCGCGAGACCGCCGTGCGCGTGGCCCTGGCGACCCCGTGCCGCAGCCTGCTGTCCGGGTTCGGAGTCCGGCTGTCGAGCCGGGTCATCGCCATCGGCGGAGAGACGGACCGCTCCGACCCGTCCGGCCTCTCCCCTGAGCGCTGGGCGAGGCTCGCGGACGCGTCCTGCGTGCGGTGTCTCGACCGTGCCGCCGGAGCCAGGATGGTCCGGGCCGTCGACGCGGCCAAGGCGGCCGGAGACACCCTGGGCGGCGTCTTCGAAGTCCGCGCGTGGGGACTCCCCGCAGGCCTCGGGAGCCACGTGCACTGGGATCGGCGTCTCGACGGAGACCTCTCGCGCAGCCTGATGGCCTTGAACGGGATCAAGGCCGTGGAGGTGGGCGCCGGCTGGGCTGGCGCCGGTATGCCGGGCTCAGCGGTCCACGACGCCCTTTTCTGGGACCGCAAAGCAGGAGGCCTGACCCGCAGGACCAACAGGGCCGGCGGATTGGAGGGCGGCATCACCAACGGGATGACCCTGGTGCTCCGGGCGGCCATGAAGCCGCCGGCAAGCCTCGCTGAACCCCTGCCTTCCGTGGACCTCAGGACGCGCAAGCCCGCCCCGGCTCCCGCGGTGCGCTCCGACGTGTGCGCCGTGCCGGCGGCCGCGGTCGTGGCCGAATCCCTGGCAGCCCTGGAACTGGCTGACGCCTTCCTGCTCAAGTTCGGCGGCGACTCGATGGCTGAGACGCGCTCCCACTACGATGCCTCGTTCGACTCCTGATCCCGTCTTCCTGCTGGGCTTCATGGCCAGCGGCAAGACGAGCGTGGGCAAGGCCCTGGCAAAGGGCCTGGCCAGGACCTTCCTGGACACGGACTCCATGGTCGAGGCTGCCGCGTCCAAGCCGGTCCGCCGCATCATCGAAGAGGATGGGGAGGAGGCTTTCCGCAGCCTCGAATCCCGTGCCGTGGCTCGAGCCTGCCGCCAAGCCCGCCATTGCGGGGCCGTGGTGGCGCTCGGCGGCGGAGCGGTCCTGCGCTCCTCCAATGTCAGGGCCGTGCGCGCCGCAGGCACGGTCGTGTTCCTGGACGCGCCTTTTTCGGTCCTGGCCGCCAGGGCGGCTGACCACGGCCGGACCCGGCCGCTCTGGGCCAAGGCCGAGGAGCTTTTCAAGGCGCGGAGGACTCTCTATCGGCGAGCGGCCCACGCGACCGTGGCTGCCGGCCAAGGCACGCCGGCGCAGGTGGCGGACCGGGTCAGCCTGAGCCTCGGCCCGGTCCAGGGCCGGCAGGCTAAGGAGACCGTGGTCCGAGTCAGGACCCCTGGAGGGAGCTATCCGGTCGTCATCGGCCGCGGAGCGCTCGGCCGCTTGCCCGGCCTGCTCAAGGACCTGGTCCCAGGCGCTCCGAAGGCCTGCGTCGTGGTCGCAGACGCTGCCTTGGCCCGCGGCCCTGGAGCGAGGCTCAGGGCTTGCCTGGCTGCCGCCGGCTGGAAGGTCTTGTTCCTGCCCCTGCCGGCCGGCGAAGGCGCCAAATCCTTCAAGACCGTGCTCGGCCTCTATGACTCCTTCCTCAAAGGAGGAGTCGAGCGCCGGACCCCGGTGATCGCGCTCGGAGGAGGCTCCATCGGAGACGCGGCGGGCTTCGCCGCCGCGACCTTCATGCGCGGCCTTCCACTGGTCCACGTTCCCACCACCCTGCTGAGCCAGGCGGACAGCAGCGTGGGAGGCAAGACCGGGGTGAGCCTCCCCTCGGCCAAGAACGCGGTGGGAGCGTTCCACCAGCCCGAGCTCGTGGTTTCAGACACGGCTTTCCTGGCCGGCCTCCCGGACCGCGACCTGCTCTCAGGCCTCGCCGAGGTCGTCAAGATGGCCCTGGTCTTCGACCGCTCCTTCGCCCGGCGCCTGAGCCTGCGCTGGCCAGGGCTCCTGGCCAGGGACCCGGCCCTGCTCGCCTGGGCCGTGCGGCGCTGCGTCGAGCTCAAGGCCCGGGTCGTGGCCAAGGACGAGCAGGACCTCAAGGGACTCCGCGAGCTCCTCAACTTCGGCCACACGGCCGGCCACGCTCTGGAAGCCGCCGCAGGCTACGACCGCCTCAGCCACGGCGAAGCCGTGACCTGGGGCATGGCCCTGGCGGTGAGGCTCTCCGCGACCCGAGGCTGGCTCAAGATGCCGGGGGACCGCGCCCTGGCCGAAGGCCTCTTGTCGCGGCTCTCTGCGCCTCCCTGGCCGAGGAGCCTGGACTGGACGCGCCTGGCCGCGGCCATGTCCAGGGACAAGAAGAAGCGCGGCGGCAAGAACGTCTTCGTCCTGCTCAAGGACATGGGAAGGCCCATCCGCGTCGCGGGCCTAGGCATCCGGGAGCTCCGCGAGGCTCTCGCGGGCCTGGCCAAGGACGGCCGAAGATGATGCAGACCTTCAAAAAGGCCCTCTCCTTCCTGCCCGGGCTCGCGGCAGCCGGCGCGCTCCTCCTAGGCCTGGGCCACCTCGGCCCTGGGATCTTCGAGTATTACCGCTCCATCTCGGATCTCTCGGACCTGGCCCATGCGGCCATCCCCCTGGCGATCCTGGGCCTGGCCGGCGCCTGTCTCTTCTACGCCGCGGTCATCTTTCCCCTCAGGTGCGCCAGGAGCCCGAGACCCGTCACCAAGACCGTCGTCCTCATCCACTCCCTCTTCCCAGCCTGCCTCGCGGTCCTGGCCGTGCCGGCCCTCTTCTTTCTTCCCGTGATGGATGTCTTCCTGCCGACCATGAAGTCGCCGACGAAGCCCGAGGTCTTCGAGGACGACAGGCTTGCAGACAAGAAACCGCCCTTCCTTCCCGACCTCGTGGACAGCCGCGGATTCGAGGGCCGGGAGGTCAATGCCAGCGCCGCGGTCTTGAGGCTCGACGTCGATGATGACGACCGCGGCTTCTCGACGCTCCATCCCGACTTCGCCGCCGCGGCGAAAGCCTGGGGCGGCGGCATCCTCGCCTCGGTCAACACCGTGGACGCCAAAGCCAAGCAGGTCGACGACGGGGTGCTCGCGGCCCTCCACGAGGCCTTCGTGCGCGGCACGGCAGGCCCTGACCTGGACCTGCGCGGCTTCCTCGAAGAGCTCCGCGCCCGCCTGGACCCCGGGGGCCGGGCCGCGGCCTGGGTGGCGGAAGGGCTTTCCGGCCGGGGCTTTGCGGGAGAGCCGCAGTCGTTCTACGCCTGGTCTCCTGACCTGAGGAAGTCCTGGCGCCTGACGCGCCATCTCATGGAGCCCTTGCCCGCCGGCGACGCGGCCGCGGTCGAGATGGCCTCCCTCCTCGGCAAGGACGCCGCGCTCATGGGACGCTACGGCCGGCTGTTGGACCGCATCGCCCGCATGGATTCGGCGGGCCCGGCCGCGTCCTTGAAGGACCTGGCGGAAGCCCTGCGCAAAGGCGCGCCCCCCTCGTTCTCGCAGGTCAGCCTGCTTCCCTCTCCGAGGTCCAAGGAGGACCTGCTGTTCATGAAGGTCTTCGCCGACGGCATCCCCGCGGAGGCCGACCTGACCCTGGCCCTGGTCCGGGCCATCCGCTCCGGCGAGGTCGACCTCAAGCCCGGCAAGGACGCGGGCTGGTACGACTATGAGGTCTACGCGCTGGAGACCTTCCTTCTGCCCGAGCGAGGAGAGGAGCATCAGAAGCTCCTGCTCATGAAGAAGTACAAGAAGCGCATGCTGCGCGCCTTCGCCTCGATCCTGGCCAAGCGCCGCGAGACGCGCGCCCTGCGCGACATGATGCAGCTCGGCGCCCTTGCCCTCGACGAGCCCGAGCGCGAGCCCTCCAAGCCCCTGCCCCCGCGCCTGCGCGTCGAGCCGAACCCGACCTATTACCTGCGCATGGCGCGCTCCTACGCTTTCCTCGAAGCCTACCTGCGCTCCGCCCTGCCGCGGCGGGCCCTGGCGGACCTGCACGGCCTCAGGGAAGGCGGCCGCAGGGAGCTCTCCCTGGGGGCCGAGCTCGAGCGCGCCAAGGAGCTCTTCTACGGCCTGCACCTGGTCTCCTGCGAGGACATCGGCATGAAGCCCGGCCTGCTCGCGGGCGAGCTCGACTCGCGGGCGCGGGCCGCGCAGCGGGCCGAGGAGTGGCTTGCGGCCTGGCGGACGGACCCTGACCTCGCGGTGGACACCCGCGTGCTCGTGCCGATCGCGACCGACGTCGGCAGGCGGGTCACCCGCCACTGGGGCGCCTTGGGCGTGCGCGCGGCGCGGCTCAAGGCGGACTATGCCAGAGCCCCCCGCTGGCGCCGCAGTCCCGGCGGAGACGGGCGCTGGGAGGATGCCGAGACGACCGGAGCCGGCTGGATCATCCTGGTCGACGAGCCGGCCGAGGTCGCGTCGCCGCGCTCCGAGTGGTCGCGCGCCGAGCTGCGCGCCCTCGCGGATCGCGAGCAGACCAAGGAGAAGATCCTCGCCGCCCTGGCGCGGCCATAAGGAAGGTCATGATGAAGAAAAGGCGGAACATCCTGGTCCTGCACGGTCCCAACCTCAACCTCCTCGGCGAGCGCGAGCCCGGGCTCTACGGCACGAAGACCCTCGCCGAGCTCAACGCCTCCATCATCTCGCAAGCCAGGAAGCTGGGGCTCTCCTGCCGCATCTTCCAGCGCAACGGCGAAGGAGAGCTCCTCGACCTCCTCCACCGCCACCGCAGATGGGCCGGCGGGATCCTCATCAACCCCGGGGCCTACGCCCACTATTCCTACGCGCTCCGCGACGGCCTGGCCGCGGTGGCCCTGCCCGCGGTGGAGGTCCACCTCACGGACGTGTCCAAGCGCGAGCCCTGGCGCCGCGTCTCGGTCCTGGCCGAGGTCCGCTGCGCCTGCATCGCGGGCAAGGGCCCTGCGGGCTACCTCGAGGGGCTGCGCAGGCTGGCGCGCGAGCTCGGGGCATGACCCCGGACAGGCCGCGGGCCGCTGCGCTCCTCTTCGCCTTCCTCGCGTCGGTCATCGCGGTCAAGTCGTACCTCGACGTGGACAACGACCTCTTCTTCCACCTCGTGGAGGGCGAGCGCATCGTGACGCAGGGCCGCATGCCCCTCTCGGAGGACCTCTCCTTCACGGCCGCGGGCACGCCCATGGTGGCGACCGAATGGCTCGGACAAGCCGTCATCCACCTGGTGTTCCGGCTGGCCGGCTACCACGGCCTGGTGGCCTTCCACACGACGCCCGTCACCGCCGCCCTGTTCCTGCTCTGGCTGACCCTGGAGGGGGCGCCCTACGGAGCGCGCCTCTTCCTGCTGGCCTTGACCGCCATGGGGCTGGCCGGCTTCTACTCGGTGCGCATCCACTACTATACCTTCCTCTTCTTCAGCGCCTTCCTCTACTGGACGCGGCGCTGGGAGGACGGAGCCTCCTGGGCTCCCTGGGCCATGGCAGGAGCCCTCCTGCCCTGGGCCAACACGCACGGCGGGTTCATGGCCGGCTGGCTGGTGCTGGCCGCGGTCTGCGGCCTCGACCTCTGGAAGTCCCGGTCAGCGCGGTCCCTCCTGCCGCTCGCCGTCGGGACCCTGGCCTGCTGTCTCCACCCGAGCGGGTTCAAGGCGTTCGTCTATCCGGTCTGGTTCCTGTTCCAAGCCCCTCCCGGCCGCTCGCTCATCATGGAGTGGAAGCCCGTGGACTTCACGGAGAAGGCGGCCCTGGCCTGGCTGGCCATGATCGCCTGCCTGGCCTGGGCCGGGGTCGGGAGCGTGAAGACGCGCTTCCCCTGGCACCTGCTGACCCTGGGCTTGCTGGCGGAGGCGGTGCGCGGCAGGAAGCTCATCCCGCTCTTCCTCTTCGCCGCTGCCGCGACCCTGGGCTTGCGCAGCCGCGCGGCCTCGCTCCGGCCCTGGCAGGAGAAGGGACTGCGGGCCGGCGGGCTCGCGACCCTGCTCTGCCTCGGCTGGGTCGTGTTGGCGAGAGCGCGGTCCCTTCCCTTCCCGGACCCGGCCGCCGCCTGGGAGCGGGGCTTCCCGAAGGCCGCCGTCGAGCTGGTCGGCCGACGCTACCAGGGCAGGAGGCTCTTCCACACCTACGGCTGGGGAGGCTACCTCATCTACAAGCTCTCCCCGGCCACCAAGGTCTTCATCGACGGCAGGCTCGAGCCCTTCTGGGAGCTCCTCGCCAAGGACTACAAGACCATCAACGAAGGCGGGCCCGGCTGGCGGGACCTCATGAAGAAGCACGACATCGAGGTCGTGCTCATCCAGCCGACCTCCATGCTGGCCCATCTCCTGGCCGCGGACCCGGGCTGGAAGCCGGTCTACTCCGACCGGATGTCAATCCTCTTCAGCCGCGCTGACGTCGCGCCCTCGCCTTAGAGCGCATCCCAAAACTGCAGGACCCTTCCTCGTCATGAATAGGAAGGGCTGGGCGATTTCGGCTTCCGGCTTCGTTGCTCCTCGGTCCCATGCCTCGGCATGCTCCCTCGTCGCGCCTCGCCAGAAGCCGAAATCGCCTCAGCCGAAGGGCCCTGCAGTTTTGGGATAGGCTCTTAGCGGACGGCCACTGAGGCCGGCGCGTCAGGAGCGGGCCGAGGGGCGTACTGGCCGGTCCCGTCCCGGTCGGTCCGGAACAGGGACGCTCCCGCGGACTCGAGCCTTGCCATGGCGGCCGGGGTCGGATGGCCGTAGGAGTTCTTGCCGACCTCGATGTAGGCGTACTTGGGCTTGACCTTGTCGAGGAAGGCGGCGGTCGAGGAATACCTGCTGCCGTGGTGGCCCACCTTCAGGACGTCCGCCCGGAGCAGGTCTCCGTAGGTCGAGACCAGCTTGGCCTCCATCCCGCTCTGGATGTCGCCGGTGAACAGGACCGAGGCCCCGCCGTAAGTCGCCTTCAGGACGATGGAGCAGTCGTTGATCTCCTGGCCCGCGTCCGAGGACCGGGAAGGCGCGGGACAGCTGTTGTAGACCCCGACCTCGACTCTCGGAGCCCACTCCAAGGAATCCCCGGCAGCGGGGTACTGGGTCGTGCAGCCCGGCTCGGCCGCGGCCTTGCGCCGGACCGCGTCGTCGCTGACCGCGGCGGCGTTGTCGATGCCCGTGTCGTAGAACCGGCCCACCTCCAGGTGGTCGAAGACCCAGCCCAGTCCGCCGTAGTGGTCCGCGTGCGGATGGGTCAGCACCACGTAGTCGATCCTGGTCACCCCCCGCTCCGTCAGGAATGCCGCGATGGGAGGAGGCGCGGTCCCGGGGCCGCTGGACCGCGCCTCCGGACCCGCGTCGATCAAGGCGTTCTTGCCGTTGGGCAGCTCGATGTATTCCGCGTCGCCCTGCCCGACATCGACGAAGAACACGTTCATGCTCCCGGCCAAGGGCTCAGGACCCGGGAGCGAGACCTCGACCTCTCCGGGCCGGGTGATCACCATCCCCTTGCCATCGGGCCCCAGGAAGGAGCGCACGCTCAGGCCCGCCAGGGGGTCGCGGCTCGCGAGGGACTCGAGGCTCTCCGAAGCCCGGGCCGGCCCGGCCCACGGAGCCGACAGGGACAGGACCGCGATCGCCAGCGCGAGCCGGCGCGTCAGGCCCTGGACCGCTCCGCCCTTCATCTCTCATCCCCCCTCGTGCAACAAGAAAGGGGAAGAGGCGGCACCCGCCGCTTCTTCCCCTGGTGGCTCCGGATTCCGGTCCGGAGGTGGATGCTCCCCGACCAATCTCAGGGATTACAAGGTCATGCGGAGTATAACCCCGAAAGTCCTATTCCGCCATAGGTCTTTAGGCCTAGTCCTCTGAGCGGCGGAGAAATAGACGGATGCCCCCGCGACTTGGTAGATTCTTCGAGACGGCCGCAGGAGCGCTCACGACCATGACCATCGACAAGACCCAGGCTGACCGCGAAAAGCGCGCGGTCGCCCTGACGTCCGTGCTCGCGGCCGTGGCCCTCACCGTCGCCAAGCTCGTCGTCGGGCTCTCGACCAACAGCATCGGCATCCTCTCCGAGGCCGCGCACTCAGGCCTCGACCTCATCGCGGCCGGAGTGACCCTCTGGGCGGTCACGGCCGCGAGCAAGCCCGCCGACCGCGAGCACGCCTACGGGCACGGCAAGATCGAGAACCTCTCCGCCCTGTTCGAGACCGTGCTCCTCCTGGCGACCTGCGCGTGGATCTCCTGGGAAGCCGTGGAGCGGCTCTTCTTCAGGGAGGCCGCGGTCGTGGCCAATGCCTGGTCCTTCGGCGTCGTGCTCCTCTCCATCGCGGTGGACTACTCGCGCTCACGCGCCCTCATGGCCGCGGCCAAGAAGCATCGCAGCCAGGCCCTCGAGGCGGACGCCCTCCACTTCTCCACGGACATCTGGTCTTCGGCCGTGGTGCTGCTGGGCCTCTTCGGCGTGCTGGCAAGCCGGAAGTTCGCCGCGCCCTGGCTGGTCAAGGCCGACGCCGCCGCGGCCCTGGGCGTGGCCGCCATCGTGGTGGGGGTCTGCTGGAAGCTGGGTTCGAAGGCCGTCGACGATCTTCTCGACACCGCGTCCCCTGACCTGCAGGAGAAGGTGCGCCGCGCCGCCGCGGAGCCCGGCGTCACCGACGTCCGCCAGGTGCGCGTGCGCCGCAGCGGCCCCTCCGTGTTCGTGGACGTGACGGTCGGCGTGGACCGGGACTGCGGCATCGAGCGGGCGCACGCCATCGCCGACGGGGTCGAAGCAGCCGTGCAGGCGGCGGTCCCGGAGGCCGACGTCCTGGTCCATGCCGAGCCCTCCTCCGACGCCTCCGACCCGATCACCGTGGCCCGGGCGCTCGCCAGCCGGCGCGGCCTGGCCGCGCACAGCATCCGCATCTGCGACGACCGCGACGGACGCACCATCGAGCTCCACCTCGAGGTCCGCCCCGGCTCGCTCCTCTCCGAGGCGCACGACCTGGCCAGCGCCTTCGAGTCGGACCTGCGGCGAGCCCTCCCCGGGATCAAGGACGTGGTCAGCCATCTCGAGCCCGGAGGCGGCTGCCCCTGCCCCGTGACGCACGACCCGGCCGGGGAGAGCCGCGTCCAGAAGGCCCTCCTCTCCTTCCAGGGCTTGGAGAAGACCGCGTTCCACGCCCACGAGGTCACGGTGCGCACCTCGGCCGGCCAGATGTCCCTGAGCCTGCACTGCTCGCTCGACGGCGCCACCTCGATCAGGGAGGCCCACAGCCTCACGGTCCGCCTCGAGAAGCACCTGCGCGCCGCGGTCCCGCAGCTCGGCAGGGTCATCATCCACTCCGAGCCCTCCGGCAGCCAGACCCCCTGACCGCCCCGCCCGCAATGCAACAGCCGGTGTCAGACACCAGCCGTGTTGCGTTGCGGAGCAGGGGCGCAAAATGTAGAATCGGCGGAGAACACTATTAAGGTAGTCGGAGACCACCATGACAGACAGCCAAACCCTGCGCAAAGCCGCGCTCAGACACCGCAAGGAGATCGTGGATTTCGCGCGCCGCATCGTGGCGACCCCGAGCTTCTCCGGCCAGGAGGGCAGGCTCGTCAAGGTCATCGCGGCTGAGATGCGCAAGGTCGGCTTCGACCAGGTCAAGACCGACCGGATGGGCAACATCATCGGCCGCATCGGCAAGGGCAGGACCAAGATCATGATGGACGCCCACATCGACACCGTGGGCATCGGGGACCGCACGGCCTGGAAATGGGACCCCTTCAAGGGGAAGTACGACGGCAGGAACATCTACGGCCGCGGAGCCACGGACCAGAAGCTCTCCATGGCCTCCATGGTCTACGCGGGCTCGCTCATCAAGGAGCTCGGCCTGGGCGGGGACTACACCCTCTGGGTCGTGGGCTCCTGCCTCGAGGAGGACTGCGACGGCCTCCCCCTCCTGCACCTCATCAAGGATGAGGGCTACAAGCCCGACTACGTGGTCATCACCGAGCCCACGGACCTGAAGGTCTACCGCGGCCACCGCGGCAGGATGGAGATGAAGGTGGTGACCAAGGGCCGCTCCTGCCACGGCTCGGCTCCGGAGCGCGGGGACAACGCGGTGGCCAAGATGGCGCCCATCGTGGCCGAGGTCGAGGCCCTGCGCAAGAGGCTCAAGAAGGACAAGTTCCTGGGACAGGGCACGGTATGCGTGACGAGCATCGAGTGCAAGACGCCCTCGCTCAACGCCGTGCCCGACGAGTGCACAATCTACCTCGATCGGCGCCTCACCGCCGGGGAGACCTGGAAAGGCGCCGTCAAGGAGATCGAAGCCCTGCCCGCGGTGCGGCGCGCCAAGGGCAAGGTGGAAGTCCTGCAGTACGAGGCGACCTGCTGGACGGGCCTCAAGGTGGGCCAGGAGAAGTTCTTCCCCACCTGGGTCCTGCCGGAGAGCCATCGCCTGGTCCAGGCAGCGGTCAAGGCCGCCACGACCGCCCTGGGCCGCAAGCCCGTGGTGGACAAGTGGGTCTTCTCGACCAACGGGGTCGCCAGCGCCGGACGCCTGGGCATCCCGACCGTGGGCTTCGGGCCCGCCAATGAGGTCTACGCGCACACGGTCAACGAGGTCATGCCCGTGGAGCACCTTTTGAAGGCCGCGGTCTTCTACGCCAGCCTTCCGCAGCACTTGAGCTGACAACCGACCAAACTGGGGGACACGAAATGCAATCGATGCTGAGAGGCAAGGACTGGATCGAGACGGTGGACTGGAGCACGGAGGAGCTCGAGACGGTGCTCCAGACCTCCTGGGACTTGAAGTCCAGGTTCGCGCTGGGCGAGCCGCACCGGCTCCTCCAGGACAAGACGCTCTTCATGATGTTCTTCGAGCAGTCCACCAGGACGCGCAACTCGACCGAGGCCGGCATGACCCAGCTCGGCGGGCATGCCCACGACCTCACCCCGGACAAGATGCAGATCTCCCACGGCGAGACGCCCAAGGACACGGGCAAGGTCCTCTCCCGCTACGGGCACGGCATCGCCATCCGCAACTGCTTCTACGGCGTCGGCAACAAGTACATCCGGGAGGTGGCCGAGCACGCGAGCATCCCGGTCATCAACCTCCAGTGCGACGTGGACCACCCCTGCCAGTCCATCGCGGACCTCATGACCATCCGCGAGAAGTTCGGGCACGACCTCAAGGGCATGAAGTTCGTCATCTCCTGGACGTACGCTCCGGCCTACGCCCGGCCCTTGAGCGTGCCGCAGGGCCTCATCACGCTCATGCCGCGCTTCGGCATCGACGTGACCCTGGCCTACCCCAAGGAATTCAACCTCATCCCGCGGACGGTCGAGGCCGCCAAGAAGTACGCCAAGGAGTCGGGGTCGAAGTTCGCCATCACCCACAACATGGACGAGGCATTCAAGGGCGCGCATGTCCTCTATCCGAAGTCCTGGGGCTGCCACCAGTACCTCGAGGACCAGGGCGTGCCCGAGGCCGACCGCAAGAAGGTCGGCATGGACATCATCAACAAGTACAAGAGCTGGGTCTGCACCGAGAAACGCATGAAGCTCGGCAAGAAGAACGCCATCTACATGCATCCCCTGCCCGCGGACCGCGGAGCCGAGGTCGAGGACGCGGTCATCGACGGTCCGCAGAGCGTGGTCTTCGACCAGGCCGAGAACCGGCTGCACACCGTGAAGGCCATCCAGGCCCTCACCATGGGCGGCAGGCCTTAAGAAGGACCATACGCTGGTGCCAGTCATCCACCGGATCCGCCAAAGGACGACCACGTCGCGCGGTTGGCGGGTTCGATGGATGACTGGCGCCAGCAGGGGGAGCGCATGACCAAGAAACTGCACCTTTTCGCGTTCGGCGGCAACGAGGTCGCCCCGGTCGGGCTCACGGACCAGAAGACCGGCAAGCCCGTGGTGGCGGACATCGCCATGCAGTGGCAGCGGACCGCCCACACCTGCAGGCTCGTGGCCGACATCATCGCGGCCAGGCCGCACGACCTCTTCGTCCTCACCCACGGCAACGGGCCGCAGGTCGGGAACATCCTCCTGCGGGCCGAGTACTCCAGGCCCATCCTCCCCTCCCTGCCCCTCGACGTGTGCGGCGCCGACACCCAGGGCGCCATGGGCTACATGCTCGCCCAGCTTGAGAGCGAGCTCCAGACCCGCGGCATCGACAAGAGGGTGGCGGCCGTGGTCACCCGCGTGGTCGTGGACCGCTCCGACCCCGACTTCAAGGACCCCTCCAAGTTCATCGGCCCCTCCCTCACCCGCGAGGAAGCCGAGGAACGGCGCCAGAAGGAAGGCTGGGCGGTCAAGCTCTACAAGAAGGACGACAAGGGCAAGGAGGTCTGGCGGAGGGTCGTGCCCTCCCCGGCGCCGATCGAGATCCTCGAGCTCGCGGCCGTGGACCTCCTGCTCCAGGGCGGGATGATCCCCGTGTCCGTGGGAGGAGGAGGCATCCCCGTGGCCCTGGCGGAGAAGGCCTCCGACGGGAGTTATGAGGCGCGCTACGGCATCCGCTTCGCTCCGGGCCCCAAGGCCCAGGGGCCGCTCAAGATATACTCCGGGGTGGACGCGGTCATCGACAAGGACCTCGCCTCCGCCCTGCTCGGCGCGGAACTCAAGAAGAAGGCCAAGGCCCGCGGGGAAGACCTTTCGGTTTCCCTGACCATCTTCACGGGCGAGGACGGAGCCAAGCTCAACTACCAGCAGCCGGACCAGGTCGACCTGCGCACGCTCAAGCTGAAGGAAGCCCAGGAGCTCTTCAACCGCAGGCCCTGCCCGTTCCCGGCAGGCAGCATGGGGCCGAAGATCGGGGCGGCCATCAGGTTCGTCAAGGACGGCGGCAGCGCGGCCTACATCACCAAGACCGAGCTCTTCGAAGCCACCCTCGCGGGCAAGGCCGGCACCACCATCGTCCCATGACCAAAAGGCGGGACCTCCCCCTGACAGCGCTGGGCTTCCGGTGCTTCCGCTGCGGCAGGGAGACCGCTTCCGCCGAGTACGTCTGCCCGTCGTGCTCGGGCAACCTCGAGGTGGTCTACGACCTCCAGACCCTCAAACGCAGGCTCACCCGCTCCTCCCTCGCCAAGGACCCGGACGCGAGCGTCTGGCGCTGGAAGGAGCTCCTTCCCATCGCCCGCTTCCGGGGAGTACCCCTCGCCCGCGTCGGAGGGACCCCGCTGTACCGCGCCGAGCGACTGGGACGGGACCTCGGCCTCAAAGAGGTCTGGCTCAAGGACGACGGCAGGAACCCCAGCGCCTCCTTCAAGGACCGCGCCGGAGCCGTGGCCGTGGCCAAGGCCCTGGAGCTGGGAGAACGGGTCGTGACCGGAGCCTCCACGGGCAACGCCGCCTCCTCCATGGCCTGCCTGGCCGCGGGCCTGGGCCTGAAGACCATCATCTTCGTGCCCCAGAAGGCGCCCGCAGCCAAGATCGCCCAGCTCCTCGTCTTCGGCGCGACCGTCATCGCGGTCAAGGGAACCTACGACCAGGCCTTCGACCTGTGCCTCAAGGCCACGGAGGAGTTCGGCTGGTACAACCGCAACACCGGGCACAACCCCTTCACCCGCGAGGGCAAGAAGACCGCTTCCTTCGAGATCGCCGAGCAGCTCGGCTGGACCGTGCCGGACGCGGTCTTCGTGTCCGTGGGAGACGGCAACATCATCAGCGGGGTCTGGAAGGGCTTCAAGGAGCTCCGCGGCCTGGGGCTCATCGACCGCCTGCCGCGCATGGTGGCGGTCCAGGCCGAGGGCAGCGCCGCGGTGAAGAAGGCCTTCGAATCCGACGGCGTCATCCGGCCCGTGAGCGGCGAAACCCTCGCGGACAGCATCTCCGTGAGCCTGCCCAGGGACGGGGAGGCCGCGGTGCGGGCCCTGGTCGAGTCCGGCGGCTCGGCCGTCTCGGTGACCGACGCCGAGATCTTGGACGCCATGAAGGTCACGGCCAGGCGGGAAGGGGTGTTCGCCGAGCCCGCGGGCGCGGCCTCGGTCGCCGGCCTCAGGAAGGCCGCGTCGCTCGGCCTGGTCCGGCCGGGCGAGAAGGTCCTCGCCCTCATCACGGGCAACGGACTCAAGGACGTGGCCAGCGCCCTGAAAGCGGCAGGCAAGCCCTTCCTCATCGAGCCCGAGGCGGGCGAGCTGCGCAAGCTGGTCAGGAAGGAATCTCTAGGAGGTCGCGCGACATGCTCAGATTGAACGAAGCCGTCCTGAAGAAGACCGCCCAGCGCTGCAAGGAGCGCGGCATCGTCATCCCGACCTTCGGCCAGCTGGCCGACCCCTCCCGGGTCCCTGAGAAGATCAAGAAGAGGCTCAAGAACGTGGGCCTCTGGGACGTGGACCCGGCCAACCTCTTCCGCATCACCTGGAAAAACGACCACGCGACCGGCCTCTTCGGCGGGGTCAACCACCTCGAGCTCCCCTCTGCGCTCACCGGCGTCCCGGCCCGCGTCATTGGGCTCGTAGGCAAGTACTTCCCCACCGGCGCGCACAAGGTCGGGGCGGCCTTCGGCTGCCTGGCCCCGCGCCTGGTGACCGGCGAGTTCGACCCCTCGACACAGAAGGCGGTCTGGCCGTCCACCGGCAACTACTGCCGGGGCGGCGCCTTCGACTGCGCGGTCCTGGCCTGCACCCCGGTGGCCATCCTCCCGCAGGACATGAGCAAGGAGCGCTTCGACTGGCTAAAGTCCATCGGCGCCGAGGTCATCGCCACCCCAGGCTGCGAGAGCAACGTCAAGGAGATCTACGACAAATGCTGGGAGATCAAGAAGACGCGCAGGGACTGCGTGATCTTCAACCAGTTCGAGGAGTTCGGCAACCCGACCTGGCACTACCACGTCACGGGCCCGGCCATCCTCGAGGTCTTCGACAAGGTCAAAGGCGCCAAGGGCCGTCTGGCCGGCTACATCTCGGCCACGGGCTCGGCCGGCACCATCGCGGCCGGAGACCGCATCAAGAAACACCACCCCCAGGCCCGCGTGGGCGCGGTGGAGGCCCTGCAATGCCCGACCCTGCTCAACAACGGCTTCGGCGCGCACCGCATCGAGGGCATCGGGGACAAGCACGTACCCTGGGTGCACAACGCGCGCAACACGGACATGGTGCTGGCCATCGACGACGAGGCAGTGGTGCGCATCCTGCGGCTCTTCAACGAGCCGGCGGGCAAGAAGCTCCTCAAGGCCCAGGGGCTCTCTTCCTCCTTCATCGACTCCCTCGCCCTGCTCGGCTTCTCCGGCATCTGCAACATGCTGGCGGCCGTCAAGATGGCGAAGTACTACGAGCTCGGGCCCGATGACGTCGTGTTCACGGTCTTCACCGACTCGGTCGAGCTCTACGGCTCGCGCCTGAAGGAGATGGCCGCGGACCGCGGCGCCTACACGGAAAAGGACGCCGTGGCGGACCTCGAACGCCGCCTCCTCGGGGAGGGGACGGACCACCTCAAGGAGCTGGCATACCCCGACCGCAAGGCCCTGCACAACCTCAAGTACTTCACCTGGGTCGAGCAGCAGGGCAAGACCGTGTCGGAGCTCAACGCCCTGTGGGACCCCGAGTTCTGGGACAAGACCTTCTCCCGGGTCTCCGAGTACGACAAGCTGATCACGCAGTTCAACGCTCGCGTCGGGCTCTGAAGGGTGCCTGGCATTGTATCTTTTGCAGTTTTGGTCAGCGCCTGTCAGGAGGCCGACGAACCCGTCGCTCCTCGCCGACAGGTCCTGACAGGAAATGCAAAAGATACAATGCCAGGCACCGGTTCTTTTTGCTATTCTGAGGTCATGAAGAGAACCGAGATGATGACTGAGGTCAGCCCGAATTGGGACCAGTTCTACCGCCAGGACATCAACGCAAAGATCCCCTTCTTCTGCAGGGAGGACCGCATCTACGACTGCCTCTTCTCCCAGCAGTTCGACCGCCATCTCCTCGACCGGCTCTTCGGGGTGGCGGACAAGATGCGGCGCTTGGCCCAGACCAAGGCCGGAGCGGACTTCCTCGCGAGCCTGCTCTCGCACAAGAGGGCCATGCTCTACTTCGTCCAGCCCTCGACCCGCACCTTCCTCTCCTTCCAGAACGCCTGCCACATCCTCGGCTTCAAGACCTCGGAGATCCGGGACACCAGCATCTCCTCGGAGATCAAGGGCGAGACCCCGGAGGACTCGGTGCGGACCTTCTCGAGCTACGTGGACCTCATCATCATGCGCCACCCCGTGCCCGGCTTCGTGGAGAAGACGGCCTGGGTCATGAACCGGGCCAAGCGGCCGGTCCCGGTCATCAACGGCGGCTCGGGCAAGGACCAGCACCCCACCCAGGCCCTGCTCGACGTCTACACCCTCAACTCCTGCCTCAAGGGCGGGGTCGAGGGCAAGACCATCGTCATGGTCGGGGACTTGAAGCGCGGCCGCACCGTGCGCTCCCTCTCCTACCTCATGAAGAACTACAAGGGCGTCAGGCTCGTGTTCGTCTCCCCGCCCCAGCTCAGAATGGAGAAGGACATCCTCGACTTCCTCTCGCGCCACCTCATCCCGTACCGCGAGACCGACGACCTCGGGCCGGTCATGCGGGAGGCGGACGCCATCTACATGACCCGCATCCAGGACGAGCACGACACGGCGGGCGAGTCCAAGAAGGTCGATTACTCCAGGTTCTGCTTCCGCCAGAAGGACCTCAAGGCCATCAAGGACACCTGCATCATCATGCACCCCCTGCCTCGGCGTGACGAGATCGAGCTCTCCGTGGACGAGGACGACCGGGCCGTGTACTGGCGCCAGGAGCGCAACGGCATGTGGGTCCGCGCCGCCCTCATCGCGCACATCTTCAGCGTCGAGGACCAGATCCTCAAGAGGTCCTGACCTGGCCGGCGACAAGGCCCAGACCCTGACCGCCGCGGAGATGGCGGCGCTCCTCATCGAAGAGGAGACCGGGACCCTCTGCCTGGCCTCGGAAGGCGTGCCCTACGGCGTGGTCGTGTCGCACGCCTTCCTCGACGCCAGGCTCGTCATCCACTGCGCCCCCGAAGGCAGGAAGCTCGATTTCATCAAGGCCAACCCCAGGGCCTGCTACGTGGTCTCAAGACATCCGGACAAGATGAAGCCCCACCGCGCCGAGGGCAAGTGCTCCTACCGCTTCGAGTCCGTGGTCTGCCAGGGAAGGGCCAGGATCGTGTCGGACGCGGCGGAGCGGCTCGAGTGGCTGCGCCGCTTCAAGGGCTATTTCTACGAGAAGCTCGGCCGCGACCCCAAGGAAGACCCGGTAGGCGAGGAAGCCGCGGCCCATGTCGCCTGCATCGTCATGGACATCGAGACCATGACCGGCCGCAGGAAGGCCTAGCTGACGGTGCCTGGCATTGTATTGATTGTATTTTCGCTTTTGAGCGAAAATACAATCAATACAATGCCAGGCACCGTTCTTGGGCCCATGCCCGGATAGGACCTATTCCACCCCCCTTGCTTCCCCGTGGACCCATAGGGGATTTCTCCGTCTAGGATATAATGGTTTTCATGAGTCTCCGGAGGTCCATCATCCCCATGAAACGCCCTTCCCTCTGCCTATTCTCCCTCGCGGTCCTGGCCAGCCTGCCTGCGCGCTCGGCCATGCTGGTCAACACCAGGACCGTGGGGACCTCGGGTCAGGTCCGGGCTGTCCCGGTCCTTAGGATCAACGGGCTTGGGACCGGCCTGTCAGCCGCGCCCGGGCTCACCCTTTCCGTGGCAGGCCCCAGCCTGCCGAGCGTCGCGGCCCCCTCTATCCTTCCGCTCGCGGCACCGGGAGAGGGTTTGTCCGTCCCCTCCCTGCCCTCAGCGGCCCAGGAGGACCCTCAAAGCCTCTCCGGGAAGGTCACGGCCATCTCCGAGCAGGCCCAGCCCGACCTCAAGGCGCTCTCCGATATCTCGCTCCAGGGCGAGGGCTCCCAGGCAGCCGGCGAGCGCGTCATGGCCGCTGTCCTCGGGACCCGGGTCCGCTCCCTTCCCGACCTGGCGCTCTCCCCGGCTGAATCCGGGACCCCGGTTATGCCTGGACAGGGACTCCAGGCTCCGGCCAAGAACGCCAGGAAGACCACCCGCCTCGTCAAGCAGGTGAGCTACTCCGAGGCCGTCCCTGACGAGAGCAAGGCCCTCATGGAAGAGACCCTCTCCCGCCGCAAGGCGTCCTGGATCCGCCAGCTCGGAGCCATGGGCGTCGAGCTAGCCGGCCCGGTCGAGCCCGTGCTGAGCGTCAAGGCTTCCAGGGACATCCTCAAGGGCGAGAAGGTCGAGTTCACGGTCGAATGGAACCAGGGCGAGACCAAGGTCGGCTCCTTCAAGGCCGTGGTCACGCGCAAGAACCTCAATCCCGACCTGAGGCGTCTGCCCGCCCCGCCGGTCGCCGACGAGAAGAAAGTCGTCCTGCGGTTCAAGAAGTCGGTCGTGAAGGACGCGGCCGGGCTCAAGATCGAGGCCGCGGTCACGGACGCGGACATCAAGGCCTTCCTGGAGGAGCACCGCCTGCGCCTCGTGACCGAGGACCGCTACAACGGCATCGTGATCGCGGCGGTCACGGGCAAGGACGAGGCCCCCTCCCTCTCGGACGAGCTGACGGGCAGGGGGCTCCTGCTCTCGGCCGCTCCCTTCAAGCTCGACGCCCCGGCGGAACGGCAGATCCGCTTGGTCTTCAAGAAGACCACGGTCAAGGACTTCGGCGTCCGCGTGGAAGTCGGAGTCAGCGACACGGACAAGGCGGAGCTCCTGCGGTCCAAGGGTCTGCGGGTCCTGGAGATCACCCGCGACGGAGAGTTCCGCGTCGCGGTCGCGCCCGGCGTCTCAGCCGACGCCGCGGCCGCGGACCTGGCAGGGACGGGCATCGTGCGGCACGCCTACGCCGCCCTGGCGGACGCTCCGGAGGACCGGCAGGTGGTCCTCAAGTTCCGGGACACCGCGGCCATCGACGCGGGCGGGCTCAAGGTCGAGACGAAGATAGGAGACGACCAGGTCGCCGAGGTCCTCACCAGCCGCGGCATCCGGGTCCTCGAGAGCCTCGGCGAGGGCTTCTACCGCGTGGCCGCGGCCGAGGGCATGACGGGCAAGGAGCTCGCCTCGGCGCTCGCCGCGGAGGCCGGCGTGGCCTCCGCCGTGGCCGTGGGCGGGCTCTCCGACGCGGAGGTCGAGGCCTCGGCCCGCGGCGCAGCCTCCTACAAGGGCCGGCCCTGGTCCTCCACGGAGTACAACATGAACTACTCCATGACCGAGTGGAACCTGGTCGAGCGCGGGGCCACCAAGGCCCAGCTGGAGAAGTTCCGCAAGCTCTGCGACGAGGCCCCGGTCCGGGGCGGCGGGTTCAACCCTTGGTCAGGCGACTGAGCTAGAACCCGGCGGAGCCTGCGGCGGCGTGTCGTCCGGCTGAGGCCCGGCCGGGCTCCCCGGCGGCGTCTTCGGGCCCGCGGGACCCTCATCACCTTTCTCCGGGGTGGAGACCTTGAGCATCAGCCGGGCCGCGATGAAGAAGGGATACCCCTTCACCTTGTCGTAGATCACCTCGATCTCCTGCACCAGGTACCATACCTCGACCTTGAGCTCGGGCAGGGGCACGAAATGGTGCAGGTGCCGGTTGATGTCGTTGAAGTTGGAGATGTCCTTCTCGAACTGGGTCGCGATCTTCAGCAGGGACCGCACCCTTTCCAGGGCCCTGGGGTCAGGAGTGTACTCAAGGTCGCGCTCGAGCCAATCCATCAGGGACGGAAGGCTTCCGCACTCCTGGATGAAGGTCCGCACGGCCCTGCGCAGGAGCTGGAGGTCGTCCTGGAACATGTGATCCCGGTAGCTCGTCTTGTTCCGGATCGCGTTGGCCCACCGCTGGGCACGGAAGAGCAGGTCCTCGGACCTGGCCTGCATGGAGGTGACCTTGTCCAGCAGTTCCTGGAACCTCTCCTGGGCGTGAACGACGAGTTTGTCCTGTTCCATGGCGTCTTGGGGCGCCAGCCTCACCCAATGATAGCATCAAACCCGGGGATTTTGACCAGGAAGACCGGGCGCGGAGGCGGGTCGGATAGGGCCGAGGAACCTCAGGACCACTCTTCGTCGTAGACCGGATTGCGGGCCGCGGTCTGAGCGATGTGGATGCTGGGGGGAAGGGGAGGGGGCACGGGCGCCTGGGACAGAGGCTCGCGCATGACGATGACCGTCTGCTCGCGGCGGCTGGTCTGGGAGAGCCTCGTGGAGAGCTCCTTGGGCCTGTCTTTGTCGATGTCGAGGAGCGCGTCCTCGGTGCGGCTGTGGCGCAGGCCGCCGCGCACGAAACGACGGAACCCGCGCTGAGCGTCGGCCACCACGTCCCAATCGTTGAGGACCTGCTCGAGCAGGACCCGGAGCACGAGACCGAGCCCCAGGAGCCCGAAGGCGAGAGTCACGATGAACCTTCCGTAGAGTTCCATGGTCTGTCCTCATGGATATTGTAGCCCCGCAGGCATCGTCCTGGTTGGGTCCTAGGACCATGCGGGTCCGAAGAATGGGCCCACTCCGAAATAGGCCTAAAGTCCCATCTTCCGGCTGGACAGCACAAGTCTGAGAATCCCTCAGGAATCCTCCGCTTTTCTAGGTTTTGACCCGTTTTATCCGCCTTTTTTGTAGCATTGACCCTGTGACCAAGCCTGAGAACATCCATTTCGTGGGCATCGGCGGGGTGGGGATGAGCTCCCTGGCTCAGATCCACGCCATGGGAGGAGGCCTGGCCACCGGCTCGGACCGCCTCTTCGACCGCGGGGAGAACCTGGACCTCAAGGCCAAGCTCGAGGCCCTGTCCATCAAGCTCCATCCCCAGGACGGCTCCGGCGTCACCGCGGCCACGGACCTGGTGGTCCTCTCCACGGCCATCGAGGACTCCAACCCGGAGGTCGCGGCGGCCAAGCGCCTGGCCAAGCCCGTCAAGCACCGCTCCGAGCTGCTGGCCCGTCACGTGGAGAGCCGCCGCACCATCGCGGTCACGGGCACCAGCGGCAAGTCCACGGTCGCGGCCATGGTCTTCGAGATCCTCCAGGCCGCGGGCCGCTCGCCGTCGGTCATCACCGGAGCCGCGCTCCTCAGCCTCAAGGAGCGGGGGCTCTACGGCAACGCCTGGCTGGGGACCTCGGACCTGCTCGTCATCGAGGCGGACGAGAGCGACGGCTCGCTCGTCAATTACATGCCGAGCGTCGCGCTCATCCTCAACCTCACCAAGGACCACAAGGAAGTCCCGGTCATGAAGGAGATCCTCAAGCGCTTCAGCGCCAACGCGGCCTCCCTCATCGTCAACGCGGACGACCCCAACCTCGCGGACCTCCGGCCCGCCTCCACCTACGGCCTGGCCTCGGGGGACCTGAGGCCCGAAGGGCTGGAGCTCTCCCCCTCGGGCTCGAGCTTCCGCCTCAAGGGAGCGGGGTTCCGCCTTTCCCTGCCGGGACGCTACAACGTGGAGAACGCGGTCGCGGCCGCGGCCGCGTGCCTCAACGAAGGGGTCCTCCCCGAGGACTGCGCCAGGGCGCTGGCCTCCTACCAAGGGGTCGGCCGCAGGTTCCAGGCCGTGGGCGCGGCCAGGGGCATCTCGGTCTTCGACGACTACGCCCACAACCCGGCCAAGGTCTCGGCCGCGCTCTCAGCAGCCAGGCTGAAGGCCTCCCGGGTGCTCGCCGTCTACCAGCCCCACGGGTTCGCTCCCACGCGCCTCCTGCGCAAGGAGCTCGTCGAGGCCTTCGCCGAGGGCCTGCGGCCCGGGGACATGCTCTGGCTTCCGGACATCTACTACGTCGGAGGAACCGCGAGCAAGGATGTGTCCTCGGCGGACATCGCGACCCCCTTAGCAGAGCGGGGCGTGAAGGCCTTCCACGTGCCCAAGCGGGAGGACATCATCCCGAGGATCGCGGAGGCGGCGCGGCCCGGGGACCTCGTGCTCGTGATGGGAGCCCGCGACCCCGGCCTTTCCGGCTTCGCCGCCGCCGTGCTCAAAGCCCTGGCCTAAGGGCTCGTTACGAAACAAGTGACACGGTTCGGAGGTCCGATGTTGAGACGATTTCTAGGCGCGACGACCGAGCATGGCTGTAGCCATGTGAGGGAGGAGCAACGACGAAATCGGCCGACAGCGGACCTCCCCGAAGGGCCGGGGCGCTTCTGGGCTGCGCCTTCGTCGTTCGTCGCTCACATAGCTACAGCTATGCTCGCTCCTCACTCCTCGGCTCGCTCCAGAATCGCCTCCGGCGAACCGTGTCACTTATTTCGTACCGAGCCCTAAGGGCCCGGCCAGGCGTCAGGCCACCGAGATGGAGATGATGTCGTCGTCCTGCTTGACGGCGTCCACCACTTCCTGACCCTCGATCACCTTGCCGAACACCGTATGCACGCCGTCGAGGTGCGGGGTAGGCACGTGGGTGATGAAGAACTGGGAGCCGTTGGAACAGGTGCCGCCGACAAGCTTGCCGGAGTCGTCATGCCTGCAGGAGCCGGCGTGCGCCATGGACAGAGCGCCCTTGACGTGCTTGAGCTTGGGCCGGAGCTCGCACTCCGTGGCGTAGCCCGGGCCTCCGGTGCCCACGCGGCCGCCTCCGGTCTTGCTGTGGGGGCAGCCGCCCTGGATCATGAAGTCCTTGATGACCCGGTGCCACTTGAGGCCGTCGTAGAACTTCTCCTCGGCCAGCTTCTCGAAGCTGGCGACGGTCTTGGGACAGTCCTTGTCGAAGAGCTCGATCCTGATGTCTCCGCGGTTGGTCTTGATGGTAGCTGTCTTTGCCATGGGGGCAGGATAGCATATTGACCCTGGGTCGGAAAAAAATGTGTAGAATGACTCCAGGGACGTCATGAAGCTCCAAGACGAGCACCTCCCCGGCGGCATCGACTATCGAGCAGTGCTCGAGAGTCTCCATGCAGGGATCACCCTCATCGACCGCGGCTACCGCGTCCAGGCGGCCAACCTACAGCAAGCCGCGTTCTTCCGCAAGGACCCGCGCTCCTTCGTAGGGAAATTCTGCTACGAGACTTTCGAGAAGAGGAAGGCCGTGTGCCCGCACTGCCCGGGAAAGCGCGCCATGGCCACGGGCGGCCGCTGCGAGGCCGTCACCGAGGGGGTGCGGGAGGACGGCAGCAGGTTCCCGGTGCGCATCCAGGCCTTCCCGGTCTGCGGGCCTGGCGGGAAGGTGACCGGCTTCATGGAGATGGTCGAGGACCTCTCCCTGCTCCGGCACGCGGAGCACGAGCTCGGCATGAGGAACGCGCTCCTGCGCGCCCAGAACGAGGCTTCTCCGGACGGCATCCTGGTGGTGGACCCCAAGGGCAGGATGGTCTCCTTCAACAAGCGGTTCCTGAAGATGTGGGGCATCCCGGACCGCGTAGCGCAATCACGCTCGGACAAGGCCGCGCTCGCATCGGTGCTCGGCAAGCTCGTGGACCCGGACGCCTTCCTGAGGAAGGTCCGCCGCCTCTACAAGCGCCGCACGGAGACGAGCCGCGACCTCATCGAGCTCAAGGACGGGAGAACCTTCGAGCGCCACTCCTCGCCGCTCAACGGAGAGGCCGACGCGCACTACGGCCGGGTGTGGTTCTTTCGCGACATCACCGAGCCCAGGCGGTTGGAGCTGTCCCTCAGGGAGAGCGAGGAGAAGTTCCGCGTCCTGGCCTCCTCGGCGCGGGACGCCATCGTGGCCATGGACGATCAGGGCCGCATCTGCTACTGGAACAGGGCCGCGGCGAGGATGTTCGGGTACACGGAGGGTGAGGCGCTCGGCCGTCCCCTCCACCCCATGATCGGAGGAGGCGAGCACCACGCGGCCCACCGCAAGGCCATCCCTCGATGGCGCAGGACCGGCAGCGGGGCGGCCGTGGGCAAGACCCTCGAGTTCACGGCCAGGAGGAAGGACGGCACGGAGTTCCCCATCGAGCTCTCCCTGTCCAGCCTTCGCCTGGGGGAACGCTGGCACGGGGTGGGCATCGCGCGCGACATCTCAGAGCGCAAGCGCAGGGACGCTGAGCGCGAACTCCTGCTCGCGGTTTCCGGGATCTTCCGGGAGGAGGGGTCGTTCAAGACGGCCTGCTCCAGGGTGGCGGAGGAACTCGTGTCCAAGCTGGGCGCCACGGCAAGCATGATCCTGAGGCTTTCGGAGGACGGAGCCGAGGGGACTCCCCTGGCATACCGGGGCCCGAAGCTCAAGTGCCGCTCGCCGCACTCCCCCTTCCCCATTCCCGGCACTGTCCCGGGCCTGGTCCTCAAGGCCGGCAGGGCCGTGATCGAGGCCGATGCCCGGCGCCGCCGGGAACGGGCCTTCCGCTGCTTGCGGTCGGACGGCACCCGCTCCGTGGTCTGCGTCCCGGTCCGGCTTGGCCGCAGCATCGTGGCCACCGTGGGCATCAGGAGCCGCGAGGTCCGAAGCGACCTCCGCATCCTCCACGAGACCCTGCGAGCCGTGGGAGACATCCTGGCCGCGGAGATGGAGCGCAGACAGGCCGAGGAATCCCTCAAGGGGAGCGAGGAGAAGTTCCGCGCAGCCTTCGAGTACGCCAAGGACGCCATCTTCTGGGCCGACCCCTCCACGGGCATCATCGTCAACTGCAACAAGGCCGCGGAGCTCCTGCTCAAGAAGCCTGCCAGCAGCATCATCGGCTCCCACCAGACCAGCCTGCACCCGCCGTCCCAGAAGCAGCGGTACCGTCAGCATTTCCAGCGGCATGTGCAGGCGAGGCTCGCCCAGGACGACTTCGCCGAGGTCGTGGACTCGACCGGCAAGGTCGTCCCGGTCGGCATCTCGGCCCAGCGCTTCATGTTCGGCGGGATGGACATCCAGCAGGGCATCTTCCGGGACCTCTCCGAGCGCCAGAAGGCGGAGGACGCCCTGCGGCAGAGCGAGCAGCTCTACCGCGCCCTTGCCCAGGGCATCCCGGACTTCGTCTACCTCCTCGACCTCAAGGGACGGGTGCTCTATTCCAACCGGGGCCTGCCCAGGATGCCCGACCCGGTGGGCAAGGGCCAGCGCGACCTCTTCCCGCCCGAGACCGCGAAAAAGCACCTCAAGGTCATCCGGCGGGTGATCCGCGCCGGAGAGCCCAGCCTCAGGGAGGAGACCGTGGATTGGCGGGGCAAGTCCGCCGTCCTCGAGAACCGGCTCCTCCCCCTCAAGGACCCTGACGGCCGCGTGGAAAGGCTCCTGGGCCTGAGCCGCGACATCACCGAACGAAAGAGGACCGAGGCAGCCCTCCGGGAGAGCGAGGCCAGGCACCGCCGCATCATCGAGAGCCTGCGGCAGGAGCATTTCTTCTACCAGCACGACACCCGCGGGGTGTTCACCTACCTGAGCCCCTCGGTCACGGACATCCTGGGCTACCCGCTGAGCCGACTCCTCACCCACTACGCCACCTACCTCACCGATCATCCGGTCAACAAGGAGGTCATCCGGCGCACGAATCTCAGCCTCAAGGGCGTCCAGCAACCGCCCTACCTGGTCGAGATCTTTCATAGGAACCGCTCCAAGCGCTGGCTGAGGGTCGTGGAAAGCCCGGTCCGGGCCCCGAACGGCGAGGTCATCGCGGTCGAGGGCATGGCGCAGGACATCACCCAGCGCAGAGAGGCGGAAGAGGCGCTCCGCGAGAGCGAGGCGAAATACCGCAGCCTCATCGAGACCACGCGCACGGGGTTCCTCATCCTCGACGCCAAGGGCCGCGTGCTCGACGCCAACTCCGAATACGTGCGCCTGACCGGGCACCGCAGGCTCAGCGAGATCAAGGGCAAGAGCGTGCTCCGCTGGACCGCTCCGAGCGCCCGCCCGAGGAACGCCTCGGCGCTCAAAGAGTGCATCCGGAAGGGCTTCGTCCAGGGGCTCGAGATCGATTACAAGGACCGCAGCGGACGGATCATCCCGATCGAGATCAACGCCAGGGTGGAGGGAAAGAGAGAGTCCATGCGCATCGTGTCCCTATGCCGGGACATCAGCGAGCGCAAGCGCGCGGAGGCTGAGCTCCAGAGCCTGCGCGCGGCCGCGGCCCAGAGCCAGGAGACCGAGCGCCGCAGGCTCAGCCGCGAGCTGCATGACGGGGTGGGGCAGATGCTCTCGGGCGTCAAGTTCAGCCTCCAGTCCCTGCCCAAAGACGTGGCCTCCTCCCCCTGGGACGCCAGCCAGCACGTGCTCCGGGCCGCCAACGTCCTCGACCGGGCCATCTCCGAGGTCCGGCGGGTCTCCCAGAACCTCATACCCTCTGAGCTCGAAGACCTGGGCCTCCAGCCGGCCCTCATGTCTTTGTGCCGCGGGTTCAAGGAGCGCTCCGGGGTCCGCATCCTGGCGCGGTTCCAGTCCGTCCCGGCCCGACTCGATTCCAGGCTCTCCCTGGCCCTCTACCGCATCGCGCAGGAGGCCCTCGCCAACGTGGAGCGCCACGCCAAGGCCAGGTCCGTGGACCTCCTCCTGGCCGCGCGGCGCGGCAGCATCAAGCTGCAGGTGGCGGACGACGGCAGGGGCTACGACCCCAAGCGCCGGCAGCGCGGGGGAGCGGACCGGGGCCTCGGGCTGGGCAACATCTCGGAGAGGGTCGGCGCCCTGGGCGGCGCCATGAGCCTGGAGACCGGACTGGGCAAGGGGACCAAGCTGAGCGTGGACGTCCCCCTGACGAAAACAAGGAGCGCGCACCCATGACAGTTTTCAACAACAAGATCAAGGTCTTCCTGGTGGACGACCACCCCATCGTGAGGGAAGGGGTGCGGTCCTATCTCGCCGGGCAGGGGTCCATCTCCGTGGTCGGGGAAGCCGCGGACGCCGCCGAGGCCATGCGCAAGGTCAAGACCGCCTCCCCGGACGTCATCGTGCTCGACATCTCCCTGCCTTCCCTCGACGGCGGCGAGCTCGCGCGGCGCCTGCGCCGGACCCTGCCCAAGGCCAAGATCATCGCCTTCAGCATCCACGCCAGCGAGGAATACGTGGTCCGCATGGCGCGCTGCGGAGCCCACGGCTACGTCATGAAGGACGAGCCGACCTCCAACCTCCTGGCGGCCATCAAACGCGTGGCCCAGGGAGGCCTGAGCTTCCCCCCGGAGATGACCGACGCGGTGCTCTCGCCCGACGCGGCCCGCATGGCCGCCGGGGGTTCCCCCTCCCTGACGAGCCGCGAGCGAGAGGTCCTCGCCCTGGTGGCCGAGGGCATGCCGAACAAGCAGATCGCGCGGAAGCTCGGCATCAGCGTGCGCACCGCGGAGGCGCACCGCGAGAGGCTCTCGCGCAAGCTCTCCATCCGCACCGTCGCGGGCCTGACCAAGTTCGCCATCAGGCACGGGCTAACCTCGCTGAGGTAGGCCCTCCGTAGTTCCCCGTTGGGGGATGCGTATTTTCCCCAATCGCCCTCCCTCCGGCAAGCTTCCTAGAATCTCCGCAGGGAGCGCGGCCGGGACAGGCGGCCGGGCTCCCAGGAGAATCACATGAAAACCCGCAACAGCCGGAAAACCACCCAGAAGCAGCGCGAAGACTCGACCCTGACGTTCGCGCCCGAGACCATCATGCTCGATTTCCCTCAGGACGACGAGCAGGTCTGCGGCACGCGGTACACCCTCCGGGTGGACGCTCCCGGGGCCGCGCAGGCCGTCGAGGTCTCCATCGACCACGGCCCCTGGACCGCGTGCCGCAGGGCGAGCGGTTACTGGTGGTACGACTGGGCAGGGTTCGATTCCGGGCCGCATCAGGCCCGGGCCAAGATGCGCAACGCCGAGGGACGGGTCATGACCACCCTTGCCCGGCACTTCCGCGTGGGGAACTAGGCGCCGCAAAGGAACGCCGCGCGGTCCAGCATCGCGGCCAACGCAGGCTTAAGAGACCTCGCACCGAGATTCTCGCGCGCTTGAGTCTCGGTGCTCGCCCCGAACACGGCTGAGGCGACCCAGGGCTTGGACACGACCCAGCCCAGGGCGGCCTGGCCCGGGCTCAGGCCCTCGGCCCGGGCAGCGCGGCTGACCAGGGCCGCGAGCCCTTCTGCGCCCTGACGGCCCAGGCCCAGGGACTCCCGCCTCCGGAGGTCCGAAAGGTACCTCCCGGTCAGCCAACCCCCGCCAAGGGGGCTCCACGCGAGCACGCTGACGCCCTCTGCCGCGCAGAGCGGGGCCAACTCCCGTTCCGCATGGGGCCTGGCCAGGCTGAAGGAGACCTGGTTGAACTCGAGCCTCGGCAAACAGCCCCCTGCCAGGGCCAGGGCCTCCTTCCATTGGCCGGCCGTGAAATTCGAGCACCCGACCGACCTCGCCTTGCCGGACCGGACCGCCCTGCCGAAAGCCTCCAGGGTCTCCCCGATAGGGACCCTCGGATCCGGCGCGTGCGCCATGTAGAGGTCCACGCGGTCGGTGCGCAGGCGCCTGAGGCTCGCGTCCAGGGCCGAGCGGATGTGCCGGGCAGAGAGCCCTCCCGAGGAAGGGTCTCCCGGCCGCATCTCGCCGCAGACCTTGGTGGCCAGGAGGATGCGGCTCCGCCTCCTCCCGAGCAGCCGGCCCAGCATGGACTCGGAGGCTCCCAGGCCGTACACGTCGGCTGTGTCGACGAGGTCGACTCCGGCCTCCAGGGCCGCGTCGAGGATGGAGGAAGCCGTCCTATCGTCCGCGGGGCGTCGGCCGCACCAGTCGGAGCCGAAGTTCATGGTTCCCAGGCCCAAGACGCCGGTCTTGAGGCCTGAGCGGCCCAGGGGTCTCTTCGGCAGCATGACGCTGCGACTATACCAAACGAGGAACCGCTATAATATCGCGATGCCAGCCTTCCGCCTGCGCTCTTCCTTCAAGCCGGCCGGAGACCAGCCGCAAGCCATCTCGACCCTGGTCCGGCGGATCAAGGAGGGCGCACCCTCCCAGGTCCTGCTCGGCGTCACGGGCTCGGGCAAGACCTTCACCGCCTCCTGCGTCGTCGAAGCCCTCGACCGGCCCACCCTGGTCATCTCTCCCAACAAGGTGCTGGCCGCCCAGCTCTACGCCGAGTTCAAGTCCTTCTTCCCGGAGAACGCGGTCGAGTTCTTCATCTCCTACTACGACTACTACCAGCCCGAGGCCTATGTCCCCTCCACGGACACCTACATCGAGAAGGACTCGGCCATCAACGACCACATCGACCGCCTGCGCCTGAAATGCACGAGCACGCTCCTCTCGCGGCGGGACGTCATCGTGGTGGCCTCGGTCTCGTGCATCTACAACATCGGCTCCCCGGAGAGCTACCGGGGCAGCTCCGTGCCCCTCGAGGTGGGCTACAGGACCACCCGGTCCAAGCTGGCCCAGGACCTGGTGGCCATCCACTACGAGAGGAACGAGACCGAGTTCATCCGGGGGAAGTTCAGGATGAAGGGTTCGGTCATCGACGTCTTCCCGGCCTACATGGAGACCGCGCTCCGGGTGCGTCTCGACGAGGACCGCGTCGCCGAGCTGACGGAGTTCGACCCCCTCACGGGCGCGGCCATCGGCTCCCGGGCGCGGGAATGGATCTACCCGGCCAAGCACTTCGTCACCCCCGGCGGAGAGCTCGACCGGGCCCTGGCCGCCATCGAGGCCGAGCTGCGCGAGCGGGTCGCCTTCTTCAAGGGGAAGAACAAGCTCCTCGAGGCCCAGCGCATCGAGGAACGGACCCGCTACGACATGGAGATGCTCCGGGAGGCCGGGTTCTGCCACGGCATCGAGAACTACTCCCGGCACCTCTCGGGCAGGCCGCCCGGCTCGCGTCCCTTCTGCCTGCTCGACTTCTTCCCCAAAGACTATCTCCTCATGATCGACGAGTCGCACGTGACCGTGCCCCAGATCCGGGGCATGCACGAGGGAGACCAGGCCCGAAAATCCACCCTGGTGGACTTCGGCTTCCGCCTGCCCTCCTGTCTCGACAACAGGCCGCTGCGCTTCGACGAGTTCACGGCCCTCTCCCCCCAGACCCTCTACATCTCGGCCACTCCCGGCCCCTACGAGCTCGGCAAGGCCGGAGGAGAGATCGTCGAGCAGGTCATCCGGCCCACGGGCCTCGTGGACCCGGAGGTCCTCATCCTGCCCAGCGAAGGCCAGCTCGCGGACCTCATCGTCAGGCTCAAGGAACGGGAGAAGCGCCGCGAGCGCACCCTGATCACCACCCTGACCAAGCGCACGGCCGAGGACCTGACCTCCTACCTGACCTCCAAGGACATCCGATGCCGGTATCTCCACTCCGACATCGAGTCCCTCGAGCGCATCAAGATCCTCAGGGAGCTCAGGGAGGGCAAGTTCGACGTGCTCGTGGGCATCAACCTGCTCCGGGAGGGCCTGGACCTGCCCGAGGTCTCCCTGGTCGCCATCCTGGGCGCGGACCACGAGGGCTTCCTCCGCTCGGAGACCACGCTCATCCAGATCTCGGGCCGAGCGGCGCGGAACGTCCGCGGCCAGGTCGTGCTCTACGCCGACGTCCGCACCGGCTCCATCGAGCGGGCGATCGCGGAGATGAGCCGGAGGCGCGTCAAGCAGCTCGAATACAACGTCCGGAACGGCATCAAGCCCAAGACCATCGAGAAAGCGGTGGCGGAGCTCGAGGAGTTCCAGACCACGGCCCAGCGCAAGGGCCTGACCATGCTCCGGGACCGCCAGATGGAGCTCTCGCCCCGGACCCTGCCCCTCCTCGTCAAGGACCTCGAAGCCCAGATGAAGGAGGCGGCCGACAACCTCGACTTCGAGCTCGCGGCCGTGCTGCGCGACCAGCTCTTCGAGCTCAGGGGCATGGCCGTCTCAGGCGGCATGAAGGCGCCCACAGGAGGCAGGAAGCGCAGATGAAGACGCCCACGGGATTGAAAGCCGTCGTCAGGGACCTCGTCCGCCGGGCCCTGGCCGAGGATCTTGGGGCAAGGGGAGACGTGACCACCCTGCTCTTCGTGCCGAAGAAGGCCCGGGTCACAGGCAGGGTGGTGATCAAGGCCCCGGGCGTGCTCTGCGGCGTCTCGGCCGCGGTCGAGGTCTTCAAGCAGGTGGAGCCTTCCTGCAAGGTCCGGGTCCTGGCGGAGGACGGCCGCAGGGTCAGGCCCGGCCAGGCCGTGCTCGAGGTCTCGGGCGGCCGCGGCATCCTCACCGCGGAGAGGACCGCGCTCAACATCCTACAGCACCTCTCCGGCGTGGCCACGGTCACGGCCGAGTACGCGGCCAAGGTCAAGGGCACGCGGGCCAAGGTCTTCGACACGCGCAAAACGCTCCCGGGCCTGAGGCTCCTCGACAAGTACGCCGTGCTCTGCGGGGGCGGACGGAACCACCGTCTGGGCCTGCACGACGCGGTCCTGCTCAAGGACAACCACTGGACCTGCGAAAAGGACCTGCCTAAGGCCGCGGCCAAGACCCGCCGCCGCTTCCCCGGCATGGTCCTGGAGATCGAGGCGGCCGACCTCTCCCAGGTGCGGCTCGCCCTGGAGGCCCGGCCGGACATCATCCTGCTCGACAACATGGGGCAGGGGCTCCTCAGGAAGGCCATCCGGCTCATCCGCTCTTGCCGTCCCTCGCCCCAAGTGGAGATCTCCGGGGGTGTCAGCCTGTCCACGATCCGGTCCCTGGCGGAGCTCGGGCCCGACCGCATCTCCGTGGGCCGCATCACGCACAGCGCCCCGGCCCTGGACATGAGCCTGGAGCTCTCCTCGTGACCGGAGCCCTGCCCGGAGTCAGCGACCTGCGCCGCCTTGCGAGCGCGGCCTCGACCCAGGATCTGGCCAAGGACCTGGCGCGCGGGGGAGCGGCTGACGGGACCTTGGTCTGGGCCCTGCGGCAGACCCGCGGCCGGGGCAGGCTGGATCGCAGATGGAAGTCCGGGCCGGGAGGCCTGTACTTCTCCCTGGTCCTCAAGCCGAGCTTCGCGCCCGATCGGCTCGCGGACTTCAGCATCATGACCGCCGAGGCAGGGGCCGAGGCCCTCTCCCGCCTCACGGGCCTGAAGCTGGCGGTCAAGCCGCCTAACGACATCATGGCCCCTGGTCCCGGCGGGGCCCCTCTCAAAGTCTGCGGCATCCTGGTGGAGGCCTGCGGCGGAGCCTCAAGCCTGGATTGGCTGGTCCTGGGGGCCGGCATCAACGTCAACAACCGTCTGCGCCTTCCTCCGGACGCCCTGCCAGCCTCCAGCCTCAGGGACCTGACAGCCAAGACTTGGCCGCTGGAAGCGGTGCTCCGGGCCTTCCTCGCCGGATTCCTCCGCCGATACAAACTCTTTTATTGATATAATCCCCCCCTATGATCGAAGGCTACATCACCCGGGCAGGCCGGGAGAAGCTCATCAAGGAAGTCGAAGAGCTGCGGGAGCGCAAGAAGATCCTTTCCCGGGAGATCGGCGAAGCCATGGAGAAGGGCGACCTCTCCGAGAACGCGGAGTACCACGCGGCCAAGGAGCGGATGGGCGAAGTCCTCCGCCGCATCGACGCCGCCCAGACCAAGCTCAGCAAGGCCAAGCTGATCGAAGAGGTCCAAGGCGACGCGGACACCGTGGCCATCGGCATCAAGGTCACCCTCCAGGACAAGGCCACGGGCGACGAGATCACCTACTCCCTGGTCGGCTCCGAGGACTCGGACCCTACGGAAGGCCGCATCTCGGTCTATTCCCCGATGGCCCAGGGGCTCCTGGGCAAGAAGCAGGGGGAAGAGGCCGAAGTCACCCTGCCCGCGGGCAAGCGGGTCTTCAAGATCCTCAAGACGGAGCCAGCCCTCTGAATAAACCAACTCCCAAGACCATGAATCCCCTCACCAGACTCTCCGCCGCCCTGCTCTGCGGCGCGTTCCTTTCTCCTTGCCTCCTGGCCGCGGAACCGGCGCCAGCCGCCCAGACCGGGACCGCAAAAGCGGAGGAGCCCGAGACCACCACGCCCTGGTACCTGCGCTGGATGATCCAGGATACCAAGGCCGGCATGCTGGTCAAGATCCCCATCATCGACTCGGACCCCAACCGGGGCACGACCGTGGGGTTCATGCCCATCTGGATCAACAAGAAGGCGGGCACGGACAAGATTCAGACCATGCACGCCCCGTCCATCACCTACAACAAGGTCTTCGGCCCGGTCCCGACCTACCGCTTCTACTACTACCCGACCGAGGTCTCCACCCTCCACATCCGGCTGGCCGAGTCCCTCCAGATCGAGCGCGAGGCGCTCATCATGTACGAGGACGAAAGGCTCTTCGGCAAGGAGCTCCGGTTCTTCGGCAAGCTCCAGTACAACATCGACGGAGGCAGGCGCTTCTTCGGCATCGGTCCCGACACCCCGAAGAAAAGGGTGGAGGTGCTCACCCCCAACGCTCCCTACGACCTCACCTACCGGCCGGGCACCGGAGAGAGCAACTACGCCGAGGACTACATCCTCGTCAACCTCTCCGCCGGCGTGCCCATCCGCTCGGGCTCGAAATGGTGGGCCCACGGCTACAACTACTACACCTCCTGGAAGACCTGGAACGGCAAGGTCCCCAACCTGCCGGCCTTCTTCGACACCTATCCCGGCTGGGGCCCGAAATACCGCCAGCAGACCGAGATCCTGGGCGCCAAGCTCGAGTACGACACCCGCGACCACAGCGTGACCCCGAGCCACGGCGAGTACCTGAAGTTCTACGCCGAGACCTCGGCCAAGGGCTTCCTGAGCGTGCACGACTTCCAGCGCTACGGCGTCGACGCCCGCATCCTCTACCCCTACGACCCGGACGGCAAGCGCCTCATCGCCTTCCAGGCCAAGTTCGACCAGGCCCTGGGCAACCCTCCGTTCTGGTTCCAGCCCGGCCTGGGCGGCAAATGGAGCCTGCGCGCCTACGGCGAGGGCCGCTATATCGAGCGCGGCACCATGGTCTTCAACGTCGAGCACCGCATCAACCTCTGGTCCGTCCAGCTCGCCGGAGTGGAGACCATCTTCGAGCTGACCCCGTTCGCCGGCACGGGAACCGTGTTCCACGGCCCGGAGCGCATGGCCGCCAAGTACTTCAGGCCGGTCTTCGGCCTGGGCGGCAGGGCCGTGGCCAAACCCCAGGTCGTAGGCTGCGTTGATTTCGGCTACGGACAAGAGGGCCTCGCAGCCTTCGTCGACATCAACTATGCGTTCTAGGCTGCTCTTCCTGGCAGCCCTCATCCTCCCGGCCACGGCCCGGGCCTGGTACATGGAGTCCTCCGCCTCCCACACCAGGGGGCCGGACGACTACGACGCGACCTCCGGCGCCGT
This sequence comes from Elusimicrobiota bacterium, assembly GCA_016218545.1. Lineage (GTDB taxonomy): Bacteria > Elusimicrobiota > Elusimicrobia > UBA1565 > UBA9628 > JACQWX01. Next base: position 157,068 of record JACRDQ010000038.1, on the reverse strand, counting down.
CGAGCTCGGGCAGGACGAGGGCTTCCTCATGCGGCCGGGCTTTAGCACCTACCACTCCCTGGGCACCGACCCCTCCCACACCGTCTCCCTGCGGCTGGGCTGGTTCAACGACTCCCTCAGCCTCGGCTGCGACGGCTCCGTGACGCCCCCGGCCAACGACTACAAGAGCCATTCCCTGGGCTGCGACGGGACCTATTCCATCAACCTCGACGACCGCGGGACCGACGACGAGGGGAACGCCTCGGGCCCCGCTCCGCTCCTCTCCCGCGTGGACCTCGGCGGCTCCTTCCTCTATACGGACCACAAGGAGACCGCCGAACAGATCATCCGCTTCCGCAAACGCGTGGTCGGAGTCAACACGATCATCCGCGACACCGGGCAATACGACATGACCGGCAGCCTGGGCACCAAGGTCCTCGACTTCGAGCTGGGCGGGGACATCACTTTCAGCAAGTACGACAAGCACATCATCACCGACGAGATCCCGGCCCTGGCCGCCGCGGTCACGCGCGGGGCCAACCCCGCGGTCTACGGGTTCCAGGACTGGAAAGGCAAGGCCCGGCTCTCGTGGACCCGGTTCCCCGTGCTCCAGCCCTTCGCGGAGTGGAGCTACACGAAGTACAAGATGGTCGCCCAGTACCCGCAGAAGGTCTACACCGCGGGCCTGACCACGGTCCTGGGCCCGGTCACGGTCAAGGGGTCCTGGGACCTCAACCTCCGCGGCGGCGGGGACAAGAGGTCCTACTTCACTCTCGGCGCCACCTGGCGCTACTAGGGCAAGTGGGGTCAGGTGTGTCAGGTGCCTGACCCCATATGTGGTTGAAGACGGGCACCAACTTTGGTATCGTAAGATAGCCGCTCACCTAGGAGAATCAGACATGGCCAAGAAGGCGCTTGTCATCGACGACGAAGCCGAGATGCTCAATCTCATCAAGTTCACCCTCGAGCAGGGCGGCTTCCAAGTGGCCACCTGCGACAACGGCCGCCAGGCCTGGGACACCATCGTCAAGGAGAAGCCCGATGTGCTCGTCCTCGACGTCATGCTGCCGGGCATCGACGGCTACTCCCTCCAGCTCAAGATCGCCCAGAACGACGAGACCAAGAACCTACCCATCATCGTGCTGACCGCGCTCGAGCCCTCCAAGACCCTCTTCCAGAAGTTCCCGCAAGTCGTGGCCTTCATGACCAAGCCGTTCAAGTCCGACGAGCTCCTCGAGGCGGCCCAGAACGCCGTCTCGGACAAGTCCGACAAGAAGGCCTGACCGAAAATACGGCGGGGAGTCCTTTCGGGACTCCCCGCCGTATTTTTTCCCCAAGCCGGGCTATTTCTTCGCGGCTCCCTCCACGGGCGCCTCTCCGCGGCGAGCCTCCTTGGAGAAGGCCATGAACGGGGCCGCGAGCCTCAAGGCTCCGAGCACCGTGGTCGCGATGGCCGCGATGTAGAGCGAGGTCGAGATCGCGATGTTCCCGAGCAGGAACCCGTAGACCAAAGTCGAGATGATGGCGGCCACGATGCCCACGAAGGACTGGGCCGCGAGCACCTTGGGCAGGTCCTCCTTGGAGAAGGACCCGGACACCTTCTGGTCCACCCCCGCCACCGCGATGCCCGCGAAGCCCAGCACGAAGGACTGCAGGCCGTAGAGCAGGATGACGGAGAGCATCGAGGGCGAGAAGATCATCAGCCAGAAGAGCGGCACCTCGAGAGCCGCGATCATGTAGAACGGCACCATGAGCGACTCCTCGGTCTTGAAGCCCAGCCTGTTGAAGAGCTTGGTGAGGGGCTTGACCAAGGAGGTCGCCACGATGCTGCCTACGCTCGCCATCACGTTCATGAGCGCGAAGTAGCCCATGGGGGTGCTGATGAGCCCCTTGAAGAACCAGCCGATGACGGGCAGGTTCAGGATCGCGGTCATGCTCGAGCTCCCCTGGATGAGGCCGGCCGCGAACTCGGGCAGGACGTTGAAGACCAGGGGGTCTGAGAAGAGGTAGCTCACCAGGGTCAGGCCCAGCATGGTCCGGAGGAAGCGATTGGCCCAGATGAGCTTGAGCCCGTCCTTGAGGGAGTTGCCGAGAGCCTTGATCGTGCCCCACACGCCCTTGCCCTTGGCCGGGGCCGGAGCCGCCTCGCCCGAGACCGCCGCGGCCGCCTGCTCCTTCTTGGCCTGGTTGCCGAACATCTTGATGGAGGCGTAGATGAGACCGGCCACGCCCACCGCGATGCCGTAGAGGCCGTAGACCAGGGCCCCGCCCACGCCGGTCTTGCCGAAGAAGTCCTTGACCTGGGCGAGTTGGCCGGCCAGGGCCGGGCCGATGATGGAGATGACGGCCGACGTGAAGGTGAGGATGGAGTTGGCCTTGCGCCGCTCCTCGGGCGTCACGGACTTGTCGCCGAAGACCCGCGTCTTGGAGGCGCCCTCCATGGTGACCGTCAGGCCCTGGAAGAAGGAGTGGATGCCGATCAGGCCGAAGAGCAGGCCCAGGGCCACGGGCATGCTGAACAACCCCGAGGCGAAGAACACGCCGACCGCAGACAGGAGCAGTCCCGACCGGATGACCATGGACCGTACCAGCCACTTCTTCGGGTTGTCCGCGTTCTTGGCGGCGAAGAGAGGCACCGTGACGTAGGCCACGGCCTGAGAGGTCCAGTGCGCGACCCGGGCGAGGCTCCGGTTCTGCCGGATGAGAGCCTTGAGCGCCTCGGCGTTCTCGAGCCTGGCGTCGCCGCTCTCCTTCAGGGTGTTCTTGGTGAAGGCGGAGATGAGATAGGGCAGGCCCACCATGTAGGCCTGGAACCCGAGCAGGAAGACCATGTAGCCCTTCAGGTACCGCCAGAAGGACTTGTTGCGCTCAGTATCCTTGAAGACCTGCTTCCACGACCCCTTGGCCGGGGTCTCGGAGGCCTGGGTCGCGGGCACCTCCACGCCGGGCTTGGCTTCGGAGGCCTCTGCCTGGGGTTTGGCCAGGCCGGAACCGGAAGGAGCCGCGGCCTCGGCCGCGGCCACGGGTTCCTCGGAGGGCTGGGCCTGGTAGAAGAGTTCTCCGGTCAGGGCGTTGAACTGGGAAGCGACCGCGGACCTGCCCGACTCGTCGGTCTTGGCTTCCTTGAGCTCCTGACCCGCGATGGAGACCGATTCCGCGGTCCGGGAGATCCGGCCCTGCACCGTGGTCCGCTCCTCCTGGGGAGCGGCCTGGACAGGCGCGGCCTTGCCGAGGACCGTGGGGACCGCGGCCGGCACGACCGCGTCCGGGGCCGCGACCGGCAGGGACGCAGCGCCGAAGACCACGGGAGCGGCCGTCTCGATGACGGCGGGGGCGATGCTGACTCCGCCCGCCGAAGGAAGGGCGCTGCCGACTGAAAGCTGGATGGGCCGGCCTGAGATCGAGCCGGTCTCGAGCTGGATCCTCGGCACCGCGGCGCCGACGTTGCCGCCGGCATTGACCTGGCCGGTCTGCACGCGGATCGTCTGCGCGTGCGCGACCGTGGGCTGGATGCCGATGCAGTAGACGAGGAGGACCGCTAAAACCTTAGCGAGGGATCTCATGTCTCCATTATAGTCCTCGCTCCGGAATAGTACCTATGTCTTTTGGCCCGGCAAAACGCGGTAAATGGGCCCAGTCCCGCATAGGACCTTGTGCCTGCCCTTGCCGTCCCACGACGGCATATCTGATAATACCCCTGTGATGCTCAGGAAGCAGTTCGCGGCCAGGGTATGGGCGAAGCTCAAGGCCTTCGAGGCCCGGGAGGGCCTCTTCCGCCGGGGAGACCGGGTCCTGGCAGCGGTCTCGGGGGGCCCGGACTCGGTGTGCATGGCTCATTTCCTCTCTGTTCAGGCCAGGGCATGTGGATTCACCCTCATGCTCGCCCATGTCCACCACGGCTTGCGGGGCAGGGACGCAGATGAGGACGCGGCTTCCGTGCTCAGGCTCGCGCGCAAGCTGGGGCTGGAGGCCTTCCTGGTCAAGGTGGACGTCCCGCGAGCCGCGGCAGCCAGGGGCAGGGGAAAGGAGGAGGCGGCCAGGCATCTGCGCTACCGCGCGCTGTCGAGGATCGCGTCCGCCAACAGGTGCCGCAAGGTGGCTACCGGGCACCAGCTCGACGACCAGGCCGAGACGGTCCTCCTGCATCTGCTGCGCGGAACGCGCCTGCAGGGCCTGGCCGGCATACCCCCGCGAAGGCCCCTGACGGGCAGCGTCGAGCTCATCAGGCCCCTGCTGCCCGTCACGCGCTCCGAGATCCGCCTCTACCTCAAGCTCCACGGACTCAAGAGCCGCGTGGACCGTACGAACCTTTCCCAGGACCAGACCCGCAACTGGGTCCGCCTCAAGGTCCTGCCGCTCCTGGAGAAGCGCAACCCGAGGATCCGCGAGCGCCTCTCCGGCCTGGCTGACCAGGTCCGGGGACTCAGCCTGCCATGAGCATGCCGGCCTGGGTCCTCTCGCGGCAGGCTCCAGCGGAGAAGCGGCCGCTGACCCTGGAACGCAGGCCGGCGCCCATGCCGGGACGCGGCCAGGTGAGGCTCCGGGTGCTCGCCTGCGGGGTGTGCCATACGGATCTCCACCTCATCGAAGGAGACCTCCCTCTCAAGCGCAGGCCCTTGGTGCCCGGCCACCAGGTCGTGGGCCTCATCGACCGTCTGGGCCAAGGAGTCCGGCGCAGGCTGGGCGAGCGGGTGGGCGTGCCCTGGCTGCACTCGGCCTGCGGAGCCTGCCCGGACTGCTGCGCGGGGCGCGAGAACCTCTGTCCCAAGGCCCGGTTCACGGGCTGGCACGTGGACGGAGGGTTCGCCGAATCCACGGTCGCAGACGTTGAGAGCGCCTACCCCCTCCCGAGCCGATATTCGGACGCTGAAGCAGCTCCCCTGCTTTGCGCAGGAGTGATCGGCTACCGCGCCCTGCGTCTGGTCGGAGCCGCGGGACGCAAGCGCGGCTTCTCTCTGGGCCTCTATGGCTTTGGCGCATCGGCCCACCTGACGCTCCAGGTGGCGCGCGCCATGGGATGCTCGGTCTTCGTCTTCTCCCGCACCCCCGCCCACCGCAGCCTGGCGCGCTCCTTGGGCGCGGCCTGGGCAGGCAGCGCGCAAGCCCAGCCGCCCAGGCTCCTGCACGGGAGCATCATCTTCGCGCCCGCAGGAGGGCTCGTGCCCAAGGGCCTTGCGGCCTTGCGGCCGGGCGGAGTCCTGGCCCTGGCAGGCATCACCATGACGACCCTGCCTGCCATGGACTACTCGCTCCTCTACGGAGAGCGCAAGCTGGTGAGCGTGGCCAACAGCACGCGGGCCGACATCCGCGATTTCCTGTCCCTGGCCGGAAAGGTCCGGCTCAAGGTCGAGACCGAGACCTTCGCCTTCGAGGAGGCCCCGGAAGCCCTCCTGCGCCTCAAGAAGGGCCTGGTCAGGGGAGCGGCCGTGCTCCTGGCTCCCGCGGGCTGAGGCGCAAGGCGACGACCTCGTTCAGTACTGGTACCACTCCTTGCCCCTGCTGTCGCGGTGCGAGCAGTCGATCACGACCATGCCGAAGAGCTTGGACTTGGGGTCCGCGATGTAGAGCCAGGACCCGCCGTCCTGGATGACCGAGGACAGTTCCGCCCCAGCCTTCATCTCCTTGACCAGCCGGAACTTCCGGGAAGCCTGGTGGTGAGCCAGCTCGATCTCCGGGATGCTGGAGAGATATTTCGGGGTCAGTTCCTGGTTGGGGTCCGAAGGGTATATCCCCTCCCTGTCCCCGTAATAGATGGAAAGGGCGCTCCGGATGGCGCCGAGGCTGCCCTTGGCCGAGCCCTCGCGCTCCTGAGCCCTGACCTGCTTGACCTGCTCAGGCCCGAGCATGGACTCGAGCTTGGTCACGAGCCCCTCCAGCAAGGCTTCCCGCTTCTCCTGGAGAGGAGAGGCGGAGGAGGACCCCATGCTGCCCATGCCCATGGCCATATGGAGCTCCATCATGGCGCCTTGCAGGTCGTATGGGTCTTGGACCTTCTTGAGCTCCTTGGCGGTCGAGCGGATGGCTTCGGCAGCCTGCTTCTGGACCTCGCGGTCCGCGGTCATGAGGAGCTTGGTCAGGCCTGAAAGACCGCTGACCTTCTTGGACCAGGCTTGCCTGTCCCGTGCCTGGGGCTGGGCGCCAAGCCCTTGGGCTCCCAGAGCCCCCAACAACCCCGCCATCCCTGCTGCCAGCGCGATCTTTCTCATGATCCCTCCTAATGGAGAAGTAGCAAGCATAAGCGCCCCGCTCTGCATCATGGCCGTTATCGTGGACGCCGCGCCCAGGAGAACCGCCGCAGGCCGGTCTCTAGGCTATGATATCATGAGTCCATGCCCCTAAGACGCCAGGATCGTGGCGGGAAGGCTGTCCATGACGCCGTTCAGGGGCAGATGGCTCCGGCACCTCAATTGTCATTTATGGCTCATGGCACGAAGGTGAGGGCAGGAGCCGACGCGATTGCCGCAAGACACATCCTCCGCTCGATGGTCGAGGGAACTATTTCACCGGTCATTCGTACATAGAGTGGGGGCCTACGGCCTGCTGGGGCCTTCGACTCTCACGCCGTTCAGGAGGAAATGGTAAGATGGACGAGATGACTCACGATGACGACAATCAGCCGGCCACGCGGGGCGAACTCCGGGCAGCCGTCCAGCAGCTCGACCAGAAGCTTGATGCCTCTGTCCACCGCCTCGCCAAAGAGATCGTGAAGTCCCAGGCGGACGTGGCCGAGATCAAGGCGAACATGGCCACCAAGGGCGATGTCCAACGCATCATGAGCGCCATCGAATCCTTCGCGGGCAAGGCCCAGACCTACGACCGGGCCTCGGCGGTCCACGGCCAATCCCTGACCGAACTCCAGGTACAGGTCAAGGACCACGAAGGCCGCATCAAGAACCTCGAGTCCGACCGGTCCTGAAACTTCTCCGCAGTAGCCCGAGGACCGCGGAAGCGTCGCACGGTCTTGTCACTGACGCCGAAGGAGCAGCCGAAGTCCGAGCTGTTCCATGCCTGCCCGTGCGCATGGGCAGACATGGAACAGAATCTCCTCATGGCGGCGGCAGGAAGCCGGTAGGAAGTCCCGCCGCCAAGCTTCACCCTCTCGTATATACCATGAAAACTCGGATCCCAGGTCCGAATCTGCAATCCAAGGCGTCTCCCTGGGCCTTGGGTAGGAATGGGACGAGCTCGCGGTCATCGAGGATGGCCGAGGCCCTCGGCTGCCCCCACGACAAGGACGGCAACTGCCAGGCCTCGCCCGACTCATGGGGACCAGCGTCTTCGGCTACTTCACCTTCGAGGTCACGGAGCCCAAGCCAGCCAGCAAGACCGAACTCGCCGAAGGCGCGTCCGCGCGCCTCTTGCGCTCCGCTAGAGACCTGGGTCTTTGGACCCATGCGTCGGAGCCGGCCAGGGGTTAAACTCGTGGCATGGGACCGCGCGCCCGTCCGAATGGGCAGAGCGCCGTCGAATACCTGCTCCTGCTGAGCACGATGCTCGTCATCAGCGAGATCGTGGGCATGACTATCTACAGGTTCGGCCGCGGCCTGGTCGAGCGGTCCATGACCCAGGCCATGACAGCGGTCGTCCAACTGGCCTCGCCCTAGTGCTGCGACCGCCTCGGCCCTCCCGCCGTCCTTGAGCCCCCGTGCGAGTCCTCTGACGCATAGTTTGTTATCATTGGACCCATGCCTGGACACGGCAAGCCCAAGGTCCCCGGAACCTGGAAGATCCCGGTCTGCAAGACCCTCTCCTTCGGCCTTTCCGCCTGCCGCTGGCTCCTCATCGCCTGCGTGGGCTGCATGGTCGCAGCCGCCCTGCTCAACGGCCGCAAGGACCTCGCGAAATACGCCCAGCTCAAGAAGTTCACGGTCTGGGAAGCCTCGGTGGAGAAGCCCGCCCTGGATTTCCTGCGCGCCCAGGTCCCGACCGAGGTCAAGGGCAGGGACGTCAGCCGCTGGATCCTCGGGAGCGCCCTCTTCGTCCTGGCGACGGTCCTGGGCAACTTCGGCATGTCCCTGGGCTACAAGGCCCAGCGCCTCAAAGCCAAGCGTGACGACACCGACGCCGACACCGCGGACATCCTGGGCAAGCTCGACAAGCTCCAGAAGGGCAAGCTCTCCCGCGCGGACCTCCTCGAGATCATGGCCCAGACCAAGAGGTCCCTCGAGAGGCACAAGCAGCACCTGGCCTTCCTCTCCATCGACGTGGCCGACTCCACCGGCATGAAGGTGGGCGAGGACCCGAGCGTGACCGAGCGGGACTTCAAGCACTACAAGACCATGGTGGACGGCATCCTCAAGGAGAACAAGGCCTTCAAGGCGGCCTGGACCCCGGACGGGGTCATGATCTGCTTCCTTGAGACCCGCCAGGCCGTGCTCGCCGCCCAGCAGATCGTGAAGGGACTCGTGGAGTTCAATAAAGAGGTCAAGACGGTCAAGACCGACTTCGCCATCCGCGTGGGCATCAACGCGGGCGAGCTCCTCACCGACGACTCCATCCCCATGGAGGAGATGACGGACCGCACCATCGACATCGCAGGACACATGCAGAAGCACGGGGGGATCAACTCCGTGTGCGTCTCCGAGCACGCCATCAAGCCCCTGCTCAACGAATTCAAGTTCGTCCCGGCCGACCGGGAAGTGGACGGCTGTCCCGTCTACGAATGGAAACCATGAGGCGACGATGAACATCGAACACAAGCCCTTCGTGCCGGCGGAGCGGGTCATCCCGGAGTTCACCCCCATCCCCGTGGTGATGGGGATCCTGCTCGGCATCCTCTTCGGCGCCTCCTCCCTCTACCTCGCCCTCAAGGTGGGCATGACGGTGAGCGCCTCCATCCCGGTGGCGGTGCTCGCCATCACCCTTTTCAAGGGCCTCTCCAAGGTCTTCGGGGTGCGCTCCGCCACGATCCTGGAGAACAACGTGGTCCAGACCACGGGCTCGGCCGGAGAATCCATCGCCTTCGGCGTGGCCGTGACCATGCCCGCCCTGCTGATCCTCGGCTACGACATGGAGCTCTCCCGCATCATGCTCGTAGCCGTCCTGGGGGGCCTCCTGGGCGTGCTCATGATGATCCCGCTCAGGTACGCCCTCATCGTCAAGGAGCACGGCAGGCTCGCCTACCCCGAGGGCACCGCGTGCGCCGAGGTCCTGATGGTGGGCGAGAAGGGCGGGACCAGCGCCAAGACCGTGTTCGGCGGGTTCTTCCTCGGCCTGTTCTACAAGATCGCCAACGTGGGCATGAAGCTCTGGACCGACGTGCCGGAGAAGGCCCTGGGCTTCTTCAAAGGCGCCTCGGTCTCGGCCGAGGTCTCCCCGGAGCTCCTCGGGGTCGGCTACATCATCGGGCCGCGCATCGCCTGCATCATGGTGGCGGGCGGCATCCTCTCGAGCTGGGTCCTCATCCCCATGATCATGCTCTTCGGCCAGGACCTGCTCGTGCCCCTCTTCCCGTCCAAGAAGATGCTCATCAGCCAGATGAGCACCCACGAGATCTGGCGCAACTACGTCCTCTACATCGGCGCCGGCGCCGTGGCGGCCGGAGGCATCATCAGCCTGTGCCAGAGCCTGCCCACCATCGCGCGCTCAGCCCTCGCCGGCTTGGGGAGCCTCAGGGCCGCCGGGATCAAAGCCGGCGGAGCCCTGCGCACCGAGCGCGACATCGCCATGAAATGGGTGCTCGCGGGCTCGGGCCTCCTCGTCGTAGCCATCTGGATGTCCCCCTCCCTGCAGATGAACCTCCTAGGCGCCCTCCTCATCGTGCTCTTCGGCTTCCTCTTCGTGACCGTGAGCTCGCGCCTGACCGGAGAGATCGGCTCCTCCTCCAACCCCATCTCGGGAATGACCGTGGCCACGCTCCTGCTGACGAGCCTCATCTTCCTCCTCCTCGGCTGGGTCGGGCCCGGCTACCGGGTCACGGCCTTGAGCGTCGCCGCCATCGTGTGCGTGGCCGCTTCCAACGGCGGCACGACCTCCCAGGACTTGAAGACCGGCTTCCTCGTAGGCGCCACCCCCAGAGCCCAGCAGGTGGGCCTGCTCATCGGCGCCTTCACCTCGGCCCTGGTCATCGGCTACACCTTGAAGACCTTGAACGACGCCTCCACGGTCTACAGCGCCAAGAACCTGCCTGCCGTCACCGTGCCCGGCTTCGAGTCCCTGGAGGCCCGGGAGACCATCAAGGGCCCGGGCTCCGAGAAGGACCGCACCGCGTACCGCGTGCTCCAGCTCCCCGAGCCCCCGGCAGAAGGGCCGCTCTCGGTCCTGGCCCCGGGCAAGTACCTGGTCGACGACCGGGGCTCGCTCGCCTATTTCGTGGACCCGGGCATCAACGGCTCGCTCAAGACCCGCGACGACGGCTCGCCCGTGCAGAAATACGAGGCGCCCAAGGCGCGGCTGATGTCCCTCATCATCGACGGCATCCTCACCCGCAAGCTCCCCTGGGGCCTGGTCCTGCTGGGGGTCGCCATCGCCATCGTGATGGAGCTCTGCGGCGTGGCCTCCCTGCCGTTCGCGGTCGGGGTCTACCTGCCGCTCTCAGCCTCGACCCCCATCTTCTTCGGCGGGCTCGTGCGCTGGCTGACGGACAAGGCCATGGCGGGCAAGCTCAAGCCCGAGGAAGCCGAGTCGAGCCCGGGCATCCTCTTCTCCTCGGGCCTCATCGCGGGCGGGGCCATCGCGGGCATCGGCCTGGCCATCCTCTCCATCCAGGAAGGCTGGGGCGCGGCCCTGGACATGAGCTCGCGCTTCCCCGGCATGCTCGAGAGGAACATGCCCTCGGTCCTGGCCTTCGCCGGCATGGCGTGCGTGCTCTTCCTCGCGGGCACGGTGTTGAACATCCCCAAGAAAGAAGCCGAGGCCCACTTCAAGCCCGGACCCCGGGCCTAGAGGCCGCGTGAAGAGAGGACCCCTGGGCCCGGACGCGGCCCTCGGGGGCAGAGGCTCCATCCACGATGTCGTGCGCATCCTCAAGCGGGAGATCAAGCGTTGGAAGGTCCCGGTCGTCGGCGTGGTCGCGCAGCGCACCAGGGATCCCTTCCAGGTCCTGGTCTCGACCCTCCTGAGCCTGCGCACGAAGGACGAGACCACCGAGCGCGCCTCGACCCGCCTCTTCGCCGTCGCCCGGACCCCGCGCGCCATGACGGGGATGCGCCTCCATCGCCTCGAGCGCCTCATCTACCCCGTGTGCTTCTACCGCAACAAGGCCCGCACTCTCAAGAGCGTCAGCAGGTCCCTGCTCGACGAGCATGGCGGCCGGGTTCCGGACGATCTCGACGAGCTACTCAAGCTCAAGGGCGTGGGCCGCAAGACCGCCAACCTGGTCGTGACCCTGGGCTTTGGCAAACCGGGCATCTGCGTGGACACCCACGTCCACCGCATCATGAATCGCCTGGGATACGTCCGGACGAGGACCCCGGACGAGACCGAGGCGGTCCTGCGCGGGAAGCTCCCGCGGGCCTATTGGAACGTCATCAACGACCTGCTCGTGACCTACGGCCAGAACCTGTGCCGGCCGGTCTCGCCCTGGTGCAGCCGCTGCGCCATCCGGAGGTTCTGCGACAGGGTCGGAGTCGTCGTCAGCCGCTGACCGCTCAGCATCTCCACTCCGGCTTGTCGCCGACGCAGTCCATGCTGAGGGAAAGCTCGACGAGCACGCCGAGGTGGTCGCTCAGGGTGGCGCACCGCAGACCGCCGGGACCCGCCTTCCGGTCGAGGACATAGCGGGCGGACCGGAGCGTGAACCGCTCCCTTGAGCCGTCCCGCACCAGGACGTAGTCGATCCTCTTGTTGGGCGCGCCGTGGTAGGGCAGGCGGTAGTACTTGCCGGTGACCATGCTGGGCTCGAGGCACCCCTCCATGCAGTCGCGCAGTCCGGTCGAAGCGAGGAAGCCTCGCAGGAGCCCGGATGAAGGCACGACATTGAGGTCCCCCGCCACCACCAGAGGCAGGTCCCGGCCCGACGCCAGCACATGCCTCGTAAGGTCGGCCATCTGCCCGGCCTGAAGCTCGGGGTAGGGGTCTCCCCGTGCGAGCGCCAGCCTTTTCCAAAGGTACTCCGGCGTGGAGCGCGCTCCCTTGGCGTCCGGCCCCGCTTCCCCGCTCCGCCACATCCTATAGTCCGCCACCGGGTGGGTGGTCACCAAGCGGAAAGGCGGGGCAGACGGCGGCCGGACGAGCGTCGAGACGATGCCCTTGCGGCTGAGGCGGGCCAACGCCGAGTACCTCAGGAGGGGACCTTGATGCTGGAACCGCACGAAGCGGGGCTCCACCAGGGGGAACTTGGAGAAGACCGCAAGCCCCCCCGCGAAGCTCCGCCATGGGCGGACCCCGGAGAACGAATGACTCCAATCACGGAGCGCGCCCTGGAGGAGCCTGAAGTGCCTCGGCAGGAACACCTCCTGCATGACGACGACGTCGGGATCCAGCTCGACGATCTCCGACCCGACGAGCTCCAAGCGGGCCTTGATGTCGCCGGCCAGGACCGGCAGGGCGCAGCAATTATAGGTCAACAGGCGCATGGGGAAGATGATTCCGACAAGTCTCAAGCAATGATATCAAGAGTCAGCCGCCTCTGCGAGCTGCCGATGCGGCTGAACCCCCCTGGAGAGCGCGGCATCTAAAAGGGTGAGAGGGTTCCCCCTCTCAGGCGGCGTCTGCCGCCCGGAGGTCTTATGGTGAAGCACACGCTGAACAAATACATCGAGATCAACGCTCCCAAGCACAGCGTCTGGGAGGTGCTGGTCGCGCCGGAACACTTCGCGAAGTGGTCGCGGGAGTTCTGCCCGGATTCGCGGATGCAGGCCGACCTGCGGGTCGGCGGCGCCATCCGCTACCTGGACGCTCAAGGCAAGGGCCTCAGAGCCAGGGTGGTGGAGCTCGAGCCGGACTCACTCCTCACCGTGGAGCACGAGTGCGAGCTCAAGAACGGGGCCGATGACCCGGCCGGGACGGACTGGAAGGGCTGCCGCGAGACCTACCGTCTGACGGAGGAGGCCGGCGTCACGCGCTTCTCCTTGACGAGCGAAGCGCCCACGAAGGAGTTCCACGACGAGTTCGACAAAGCGTGGGACAGGGCGCTGCAGCGCATCAAGGAGCTGGCCGAGGCGCCGGTTCCTGCCAGGAGCGGCGGCTAGACGCGGACCATGGCGCAGGGGAGACGGGGGGCTAGGCATGAGAGCCCGCAGCCGCTGGGATGGGACCGTTGCTCTTTGGGCAGCGTCAGCCTTGCTCGCGGCCTGCGCCTCGCTCCCCATGGATACCCCGGAACAGCGCCGCGATTCGGCCCTGGCGGTGATCGTCCACTGGTCCAACTTCTCGAGCCTGACCGCCCGCAGGGTCATGGAGGATCACGGGCCGCCTGACCGGATCGCGTCCGGTTCGGTGGAGTGGGACGCCCGGGGTCCCTGGACCAGGATCGTGGTCCGGGATGAGCCGCCGTATTACGACTCACGGTTGGGGCCGGACAACCTGGAGCACACCGTGGCTTATCCCGTGCCCGAGGAAAGGCTGGAGAGATTGGCGGCCTTCAGCGGCAAGGTCCGTGTGTCCAAAGACCGGGGCAGTCTCACCTCTCTGGCCGTCAGCGAGGAGCTCAACGTCCTCGCTCTCAATCTAGCCCACGAGGTCATCATCGGAGCCAAGAATCCGGCCGAGGCTCGGGACTACTATGAGCGGGTGCTCTTGCTCTCGACCTCGGGGAAGAGCTCCCCCTACATGCAGGGGCTGATCTTCAGGAAGTGACTCCGGCCCGGCCTATCCTACAAGGAGGAGCCGGGTCAGGCGGTCACGGCCGGAGCCGCCTTGGGATCGGCCCCGAACTCGTTGTCCCCCGTCCGGCCGTCCTGGGCCAGGAAGTAGATCAGGACGACCGCGCCCAGCAGAGGCACGAGGATGATCAGCTGCCACCAGCCGCTGCGGCCGGTGTCGTGGAGCCTCCGGCACGCGACGGCGATCGACGGGACCAGAAGCGCGAGGGAGTAGACCCACGCGAGCACGGAGCCGGTCCCGAGCACGGCCTCCACCACGGCGAGGCAGATCGAGAGGAGGACGTTGACGAGTACGAACATCCAGTACTCCTTGCGCCGCGCCCTGCCCTCGAAGACCGCGTACATCCTCAGAACCTTGAGATAGTATTCCATGCCGCCTCCCTTTTGATCTCAGTCCCTGTCCAGCGGCTCTGCGAGCTGGAAGGTAGCGTCCTGCCGGAACAGGTCGTCGGAACCGCTTTCCACGTAGAGCTGAAAACCCTTGTGCCGGACATGGACTCCCGGCGTGTCAGGGGACTCGAACGACACCCAGGACTTGTCGGCCAGGCCCGGCGCCATCTTGAAGGTCGCCGACTCCTTGAAGCCTTTGGCGCCGTCGTCGCGCCTGAGCGCCACGCGGCCACCGTGCGCGGCCAGGTAATACCCGGGCTGGTCCTTCGACTCCAGGGAAACATGCCGCGGGTCCGCGAGCCCCGGCAGGAGCGTGAAGGTCGCAGCCTTCTTGTCCTTCTCGCCCGGCACCGCGATCAGGCCGGTCCGGTCCCGGTGCAGGACGCGGTGCTCGGGATAGTTCTTGGAGCGCAGCGAGACCGGGCGCGGGGCGCCCGCTTCCCCGCCCAGCGCCGTCGTCCCTACCAGGTAGGCGAACGTGTCCTTGGGCTCCCCCCAGATCGAGAGCGCCCCGGCCCCGCTCCAGGCGTTGAGCTCCTTCTGGGGGTGCCAGGGGTCGGGCTGGACCGCGACCGGGCGCTTGACCGCGTCCCGAGCCGTCGCGGGCTCGCGCCAATCCTGCCTATCGCCGGGCTCGTAGACCCTCCAGGCGTCGGCGTCGGTCTTGAAGACCACCCGTCCCGCGAAGTCCGTGGCCGCCAGCATGAAGCCGTAGCTCCCTCCCCTCCTGCCGCCCACCGTGAAGACGTCTCCGTCGCGCAACACCGCGGTGGTGGAGAACGCGGGCAGGGGAGCCTCATCGTACCGGGTCTTGAACGAGGGAGCGTAGTCGCGCAAAGGCCTTCCGTTGAGATAGACGTCCGCGTCGTCGGCCATGTGCCAATAGATCATCACCGGCACTCCCAGCGACTCTTTCTCGGGCTCGCGGACCGGGGCAGGAGGCTCAGGCTCCTGAGCCGGAGCCGCAGACTCGGGCGCCACGGCAGGCTCCGCCACAGGAGGCTCCGGCTTCGCCGCAGGCTTCTTCTTCGCGGGAGCGGCCTTCTTGGCGGGCTTGTCTTCGTCCCGCGTCCCCCGGGCCCCGGAGTGGCGGTCGAGCTCCTCGAACGCCTTGGCAGCGCGCCTCCTGACGCCGTCCTCATCGGATTGAGCGCGCGCGCATGGAACGCCGAGGGCCAGACCCAGCAAGACCGCGAGGATGCCCGACATCGTTTCCTCCTGTGATCCGCGGCAGCGGAAGGCTAGATGATACCAGAATCCACGCCGGATGTAGACAGCGGAGGGCAGGCGAAAATAGGTATGATGCCGCCCATGATGAGCTATCCGAACCGCTACCCCCTCGCTGCCGCCGCCCTGACGCTCTCCATCCTCGCCTTCGCCATCAGCTGCAAGCCGCAGGCCCGCTGCATCAGCCTGCCGGACCTCTCCTTCGAGATCGAACCTGGCGAGGTCAACCTCCAGGGGACCTGGATCGATGAAGCCAGCGGCACGCCCGTCGGCTTCAATGCCCATACCGTGTATCTGAGTTGCCGCAAGGCCGCCATGGCCTGCGATGAGAGCATCTCCGCCGTCATGCCCAGCGTGACCTTCGCGGGCGCCACGTCCCCGCCCTCCCTGCACAGCGTTCCCCGGCCCTGGAAGGTCGCGTCTTGGACCAAGGACCGGATCAGAGGGCGGCGCGACGAGCCGCCGTCCGAAGGCGCGCCGAGCAGCCTCGAGATCGACCTCAAGGCCGAAACCGCGGTGATGGACCTTGGCGGGGACAAGCCCCGCCGGCAGAGGCTGGGTTCGGGCAGCCCCTACTGTCTGCGCTGACAGAAGGCGAGGGGCACCATGAGGAATGAGGGGCCGTCCGTGGTCCGCATGACACGACTGGACCGAGCCGGATTCATGAATCACACGCTCATGGCCGCGGTCTTGATGAGCGGCATCTGGCTTGCCGTCTGCCTGCCGACGCTCACCGGATTGCTCCGCTCCGGCCAGGCTGGGACGATCGTCGGGATCATCCTCCTGGCCGCCGGGGTCATCAGCCCCTGGGTCCTCGCGATCTTCCTCGAAGCCGGCTACGTGGACAACGGCTGCCTGGGCACGCTCCTGCTCCTCGGCGCCTACGTCGGCGCGGGGTGGGCGGCCCGGCGCCTCGGGGCAGAGTCGTTCTCGCGGGCGACCGTCACGCTTGCGGCCAGCGTCGCTGCTCCGTGGGCCTTCTACGGCGGGATCTGGCTCGTCGGCCGCATCCGCGACCGCAAGGAGCGGAGCCGGGCCAAGGGCTGACCGCCGGAACTCCGGGTCCGGGTCAGACCCCGGGCATCCAGCGCTTGAGGGGCCTGACGAGCAGGAAGAGCACCACGGACATGACCAGGGCCAAGCCGCCCAGGACCAGGAAGAAGGTGGAGTGCAGCCACTGGTCCCAGTAGACCCCGATGGCGGTGAGCTTGTTGCCGATGGCCGTGGCCGCGAACCAACCTCCCATCATCACCCCGCGCATGTGCACGGGCGCCACCTTGGAGACCAGCGACAAGCCCATGGGCGAGAGCATGAGCTCGCCCAGGGTCACGATGCCGTAGCTCGAGATCAGCCAGACCGGCGACACTTTGAAGGCGTAGGGCTGGCCCTCCGAGGTCATGGCCTCGCCGGTCTTGGCGGCCCAGAAGAGGACGAGGAAGGACAGGCCGGTCAGGAGCATGCCGAAGGCCATCTTGGTCGGGGTGGAGGGCTCCAGGCCCCTGCGGTCGAGCCACTTCCAGAACCAGACCAGCGGGAAGGTCAGGGTCACCACCCAGAAGGGGTTGATGGCGTTGGAGATGGTCCCGGACACGTTCCAGGCCGTGTTCTCGTCGGCCCAGTAGGTCAAAGTGGAGCCGTTCTGGTGGAAGACCATCCAGAACACGATGACGATGGAGTAGATGATGACCAGGGCCATGCAGCGCTTCCAGTCCGGGATGGAGTCGATGCCCGACGCCGCCAAGGGCGCGCCTTTGGCCTTGCCGGGGCGGGAGGAGGCGTCCGGGTCCTCCACGAGGCCTTTCCAGATCCATAGGATCCCCACGGAGATCACCATGCCGAAAGCCGCGGCCGCGAACGCCGGGTGGTAGCCCCACTTCGACTTGATGGCCTCCATGGCGATGGGAGCCATGAAGGCCCCGATGTTGATGCCCATGTAGAAGATGTTGAACGCCCGGTCCTTGAGGTGGCTCCCTTCCGGGTAGAGGTTGCCGACCATGGTGGAGACGTTGGGCTTGAAGAGCCCGTTGCCGATGACGAGGCACGCCAGGGCGAGGTACACGATGGGCAGGGACTTGAAGGAGAGCAGCAGGTGCCCGGCCATGAAGAAGAGGCCTCCGGCCATCACGGCCCTGCGGTAGCCGAGCTTGCGGTCCGCGAGCCACCCTCCGATCAGGGGGCTGAAGTAGACGCACATGAGGTAGTTCGCGTAGAGGCTCGTGGCATCCGCCGCGGCCCAGCCGAAGCCCTCCGTGTCGTTGCGCATGTAGAGGGTGAAGAGGGAGAGCATGGAGTAGAAGCTGAAGCGCTCCCACATCTCCGTGGCGAAAAGGACGTAGAGGCCCTTGGGGTGCGCGGCCTGTCGGTTCTCAGCTTCGTTCATGACGTTCTCCTCGAACCGTGCCATCGTACCAAATCCGGGCTTCGGGCCGACGGCTCCGCTAGGGGACGGCGGAGGGCGCGTCCCAGCCCCTGGAGCGCACGTAGGCCGTCCTCCCGGCGATCCGCTCCCTCCGGTAAGCTTTGGGATGACGCACGCGGACGAAATCGAGGGCGGCCCGCATGTAGTCCTTGTCGGTGAAGTAGGGGCTGGCCAGGACGATGCTCGGAGGCGCGGCCTCGAATTGCTCCATGTACCCCTCGTAGGAGGCCCGGGGAGCGCCAGCCGGCGGCCGCCGCAGGGCCGCGCCGGGGCCGCGCCCCGCGGGGATGAAGGCGAGGTTGAAGTAGTAGGTCGCGTCTCGGCGGAAGACGGGGTGAAGGGGCGGCTGGACCGCCACGGTCCGGCCCGGGATGGATCGGGAAAGGACCTCGTTGCCCCAGGCCAGGTGCTCGGCCAGGGACTGGTCTCCCGCGTCGGCGCGCGAACGCAGGACCTCCTGGAGCCCGAAGCCCCCCGCGAACAAGGCCAGCAGCGCCCAGCCCGCGAGCCTGCGCGCCCTCACGGCACGCTGGAGGAAGACCGCCAGGGGAGCGCTCCAGAACAGGCACACCGAGAACAGATACTGTTTCCACGGCAGCTTCACCCACAGCGGCTGGACGAGGCAGAAGACGACGAGCGCGGTCAGCGTGGCCCCCCGGGCCGCGCCCCTCCCGCGGATCTCGGCGGCCCCCGCGGCCAGGCCCGCGACCAGCGCGACGAGCCACACGGGCTCGGCGCCGAAGCCCTCGATGAGCTCCCTGCCGGCCCCGAACACCTGGCCGGACTCGCGCAGGTTCGCCCAGTGGTACGCCAAGGCGAGCCGGTAGAATGGACTCGGATCCACCCCCGCGGCGAAGGCCCAGGCGTTCCACAGACAGAACCCCAGGGCCGCTCCACCCAGAAGTCCGGCCAGGCGCGGCCTCCACAGGCCCGGCCCTTGCGTCCGAAGGCGCGCTCCGTGCAGGACGACCGTCAGGGCGCAAAGCAGGACCAGCTTCGGCGTGATCAGCAGGCCGGACATGAGGAAGAGCCCGGCTGCGCCGCACCTCCGAGCCGAGGGAACGCCCCCGCCGGACCCCAGCGCGAGAAGCCCCAGCAGGGTGAAGACCAGGGAAAGCTGGTCCCCGCGGAACTGGTGCAGGACCGCCATGGACGACGGATGGGTGGCCATGACCGCGACCGCGACCGCGGCGGCGGCCAAAGAGCCGCCGTTCTCGGGGGGCGGCGGTCCTGCTCCGCCTGGAGGGGCCGCCTCCCCGCCCGCGGAGCCTCCCTCGAGGAGGTCCCTGACGAGCAGGATGAGCAGGCCGAGGGCGAGCAGACTCAGCGCAACGTCGGCCAGGCGCAGGAGGACGAGGCTTTCGAAAGCCTCGGGCAAGGCCTTGAGGACCGGGGCCCAGACCAGCCAGGAATACGGGGCGTGGTCATGATAGAAATCCCGATACGGCCTCATGCCCTGCCCGACCTGCCAGACCGCGTGGGCCTCCGCCACCTCGTCGTAATCGAAGGGCGAAGACAGCGCGCGGACCTGGAGACGCGCGGCCAGCCAGGAGAGCGCCAAGGCCACGAGGAACCAGGGGAGAAGCCGGCGCGCAGGGGAAAAGGCGGGGATCATAAGCGCCTCCGTGCCCGCATTCCGAGATGATAGCATGCGCGGAACGCCCGGGAAGGGAGTCAATGGCTGGGCTGGAAGCCCAGCCCTGCTTTCTTCATGGCGGACCCGATCTCCGGGTTCCGCATGAACCAGGCCCAGACCGTCCCGGACGAGAGGTTCTCGCCGCTCAGGAGAGTGATGCCCGCGTCGATGCCCAGGGTGTCCGGAGCGACCCAGCCGGTGACCGGGTGGAAGGCGTCGGCGAACCCGTAGCGGCCGTAGACTCTGCCCCCGAAGCGCTCCCTCATGGCCCTGAGGGCCGGCAGGGTCAACTCAGGCGCGAACATGAGGGAGCCTGCCGCCGCGGCGGGCACGACCGTGCCGTCGATGTCAGGGTGCCTCGGCGGTCCCCCCCAAGCCTCGTAGCCCTTGGGCCCGTCCGAGGCCGTGATGCCCCAGATGTCCGCGGAATAGCCCGGGAACTCGGGCCCCAATTCCAGGCAGAAGGCGCGATGCGCCCTGGTGGCCAGGATGGAGTTGGCGAAATAGTCCACAGGGGGAGGCCTCTTCTCCCTGCGGCCCCGAAAATCCACCCAGGCGTGGGAATACTGGTGCGTGAAGAGCGGGGTGCCCGGGTTGATGTACCGGATGCCGCCGTACTCCATCCAGTCCCTCCTCCACGCCCTCCAAGCCCTGGCCGGGATGGGGTGGGTCGGAGACCCGATGGCGAGGAGGTTGAGGATGCCGTGCTCGCTGTAGGTGTCCCAGAGCGAGGTCAGCATCCCTTTCTCAGGCGTCCACCCGTGCCGCATCAGCAGGGTCTTGCGGTCCAGGAGCCAGGGGAAGTCCACCCGCTCATAGATGCGCCGGGCAAGGCTGGTGATCTCAGGGTCGTAGGCAAAGCACTGGCGGCTCGTGAGGACCCCGGCCAGGAGGAGCGCGGTATCGATGGAGGAAATCTCGGAGTTCCAGGCCCTGCTCCCGTCTCCGATGTCCATCCAATGATAGAACCACCCTCGCTTGTGCGGGGCCTTCTCGGCCAGGAAGCGCAGGGTCCTCCGGCTGCGCTCCAAGGCCTTCTTCGGCTCCACCCAGCCGTGCCGCACCCCGACGCAGAGGGCGCTCAAGCCGAAGCCCGTGGCAGCGGCGCTCGCCACCCTTTCGTGGCCGGGCGAGGCCGCGCCGTCGCTCCTGCTGCGGTCCCTGACGAGCCCGGTCAAGGGATCGGCCTGTTCCCAGAAATAGAGGAAAGAGCGCTTCTCCAGGTCCTCAAGGAAGGCGCGGTCCGCGGACGTGAGGGAATAGGTGGAATAGGACACGGCCGGGACCGCGTCCTTCGGCAGGCCGGCTGAGGACGGCAGGGCCGGCAGGAGGAGGATGAGCCCGGCTTCGAGCATCAGCGCTTCTTCGGCGCGACCTTGAAGGAGGCCTCGAGGCCTCCCTGCGACGAGGTGCCCACGAAGACCTGGAAGGCTCCGGGCTCGACGCCGAAGCGCCCGTCGCCGAGGTAGTAACCCAGGTGCTCCGGCCCGAGGACGAAGGAGACGTCCTTCTTCTCCCCGGGCTTGAGCGTCACCCGCTCGAAGCCCTTGAGCTCGCGGACCGGCCTGGTCACGCTCGAGGCCTTGTCGCGGACGTAGAGCTGGGCGGTCTCGTCGCCCGCCCGCGGCCCCGTGTTCTCCAGGCTCACGGACACGGTCAGCCTGCCGTCTTGAGGGATGGAGGCCTCGCTCAGGCGCAGGCCCGAGAGCCTGAAGCTCGTGTAGCTCAGGCCGTGGCCGAAGGCATAGAGCGGGGTCACCGGCACGTCCAGGAACTTGGAGGAGTACTTGTTGTCCTCATCCGGCGGCCGCCCCGTGTTCTTGTGGTTGTAGTAGAGCGGGAGCTGGCCCACGGTCCGCGGGAAGCTCATCGGGAGTTTGGCCCCGGGGTTGACCTCGCCGAAGAGCGCGTCCGCCACGGCCAGGCCTCCCTGTGTGCCGGGCTGCCAAGCCTCCATGATGGCGGGCACGGTCGCGGCCAGGTCGGTCAGGGTCAGGGGCCGGCCGTTGAGGAGGACGACAGCGGTCCTCTTGTTGGCGCCGGCCACGAGCGCGGCCAGCTCCAGCTGCCGGCCAGGCAATCCGAGGTCCGAGCGCGAAGCAGCCTCCCCGCTCATGTCCGGGCTCTCGCCCAGGACCAGGACCACGGCATCGGCCTTGCCGGCGACGGACGCTGCTTCGGCGAATCCCCCCTCATCCTTTCCCGAGACGCCGCAGCCCTTGGCATAGGAGACCTTGGTCTTCGGGCCGGCCGCGGCGCGGATGCCGGACAGGATGGTCACGGCGTCCTCGGCCCTGCCGTCCCCGGTCCAGGA
Source organism: Elusimicrobiota bacterium (assembly GCA_016218545.1). Taxonomy (GTDB): domain Bacteria; phylum Elusimicrobiota; class Elusimicrobia; order UBA1565; family UBA9628; genus JACQWX01. Next base: position 135,340 of record JACRDQ010000038.1, on the reverse strand, counting down.
GCCAAGGAGAGCCGCCTTGTCGTCCGCCAGGGGCCCGATCACCGCGATGTTGCCCAACCCCTCGGGCAGGGGCAGGACGCCGCCGTCGTTCTTGAGCAGGACCATGGTGCGGCCCGCGGCCTCCCGCGCGGCTTTGAGATGGTCAGGCGCCAGCAGGACCTTCTCCCTGGACTCGTCGGCGTAGGGGCGCTCGAAGAGCCCGGCGCGGAACTTGACCCTCAGGACCCGGCGCACCGCCTCGTCGAGCGCGGCGGGGCTCCAGGCCCCGGACTTGAGGAGCGAGGGGCCGTGCTCGTTGTAGAGACGGCTGACCATCTCCATGTCCACGCCCGCGTTCAGGGCCTTGGAGGCGGCCTCGGCGCCGTCCGCCGCGAAGCCGTGGTTGATGAGCTCGGCCACCGAGGTGTAGTCGCTCACCACGAGGCCGCCGAAGCCCCACTCCTTGCGCAGGACCCCGGTCAGGGTGTAGGGGTTGGCCGAGGAGGGCACGCCGTTCAAGTCGTTGAAGGCGCTCATGAAGGTCGCGACCCCGGCCTCCACCGCGGCCTGGAAGGGCGGGAAATAGACGTTCCGCAGCGCGGTCTCGGATACGTCGGTGGTGTTGTAGTCCCGCCCGGCCTCGGCGGCGCCGTAGGCTGCCCAGTGCTTGGCGCAGGCCGCCACGGACTCCGGTGCGGAGTAGTCCCTCCCCTGGAAGCCCTGGACCCTGGCCAAGGCGAAGGCCGAGCCGAGATAGGGGTCCTCGCCCGAGCCCTCGGCCACCCGGCCCCAGCGGCTGTCGCGGGCGACGTCCACCATGGGCGCGAAGGTCCAGCGCACGCCGGCGGCCGAGGCCTCCCTGGCCGCGACCCGGGCGCTCGCGCGCGCCACGTCCGGGTCGAAGCTCGCGGCCTCGGCCAGGGGGATGGGGAAGACCGTGCGGTAGCCGTGGATGACGTCGAAGGCGAAGAGGATGGGGATCTTGAGGCGCGAGCCCTCCACCGCGGCCTTCTGGAGCTCGTTGACGCGCTTGGCGCCGCGCACGTTGAGAGTGGAGCCGAGCCTGCCCTTGCGGGCGAGGACCAGGTGCTCGGGCCGCCAGCGGCCGTCGGCCTCGCCGTCGAGCTGCTGGAGCTGGCCGAGCTTCTCCTCCACGGTCATGCGGCCCAGCAGGTCCTCCACCCTGTCCTCGACCCCTTCGGCGGCGAACGCCCCTCCCGCGCACAGGAGCGTCAGGACGGCGGCTGTCAGGGTCTTCATGATCCCTCCTTGCACCGGGAGCTGCATGCCCAATGATATCATGAGTCCGAGGCCCTTGGGAGACGCTGATCTTGGAGGGAGCACGAAGGGATTCGCGACGGCGACGACGAGCATATTGGGCGATCTCCTGGGTGCCGCACCCAGGAGATCGGCCGCGTTACGGCAAGACCCGGTCCAGCATAGCCGCAAGGGACAGCTTGGCCGCCCAGCGCCTGAGATAGCTGAAGTCGAGGCGACCCTGCTGCAGCTCCGCGACTCCGCAGGCGTCCTCGAGCTGCCTCTGGGACCCGCTTTCCGCGCCCCAGCGCAATTTCGCCAGGATCAGGTCCTCCGGCGAGATGACGCTGACCCGCAGGCCGAAGACCCTTTCCCGGCGCCGTCTCCGAAAGACCGCCCGACCGTACTCATACCCTAGAATGCCAGACCACAGTTTCCCGTCATGAGTCCAAAATGCGCGCCTGCCGGTCCGTTCTCCTAGTGAGCATGGGAGCATCGTACTAGAAGGGACACGTAGGAATCATTACTTCTCGGAAGCGGCGGGCTGGGACCTTCAGCCGGCGGGAAGGCTGTCAATGGAGTCCCCCTCCCCGGGCGGAGGCCTGAGGCGCCCAGGCTCCCGGTCGTCCAGGATGGCCGCGACGGGGACGAGGGCCCCTCCGCGCTGGAGAAGGCCGGGCGACCTGGGCCGGTCCGCGCGGGCCGCGCGGTATGGTATCATGCGATCCAAGACACATCGGAGCGATGGACACCGAATGGACACCAAACACCTCGCCATCCTGCTGACCGACATCAAGGGCTTCACCTCCCGCACCGCGAGCCGTTCCCGGGACAAGCTGGCGGAGTTCCTCGAGACGCATGAGAAGCTGGTCCTGCCGGTCATCACCCGATTCAAGGGACGGCTCGTCAAGAACATCGGAGACGCGTTCTTGGCGACCTTCGAGAGCCCGACCAACGCGGTCCTTTGCGGGGCCGCGATCCAGAAGCGCCTCAAGGAGCATAACTCGGCCTGCGCCGTCGAAGACCGCATCGAGGTCAGGATAGCGGTCAATTCCGGCGAGGTCTCCGTGGCCGAGGACGGCGACGTCTTCGGCAGCGCCGTCAATGTCACGGCGCGCCTTGAGAGCGCGGCCCAGGCAGGGGAGGTCTACTTCACTGAGGCGGTCTATCTGACCATGAACAGGGCGGAAGTCCCTTCCCGCGAGGTGGGCTGCAGGCAGTTCAGGGGCGTGCCGGACAAGGTGCGGATCTTCAAGGTCCTGGATGCGCCCGCTCCGGGCGGCGCCGAGGCTCCTGAAGACGGCCTGCCGATGGAGGGCGTGCCGGCCGAGGGGGTCTCGGAGAAGGCTCGACGGGAGGCCCGGCGGCGGTTCCGACAAGGCCTGGAGGCCTATTTCGGGGAATTCGACTTCTCCGCGGCGCTGAGCTGCATGAAGGACGCCGTGCAGCTCGATCCGCGGCTCGTCGACGCTCATCTCATGGCCGCGGTATGCGCGGGGAACATCGGCGACGAGGTCGAGAGGTCGTCCGTCGCTCGAAGGCTGCGCGGGCTGCTCCGTGATGAGGAGGATGCCAAGAGCAGACTCAAGATACCCGCCGTGCTCGCCTATCTGGACCGGGACCCCGCCTATCCCGAACTCGCGGCGCGGTGCAGAAGGCGGAATCCCAAGGACCCCTACATGGATCTCCTGGAATACCATGCCGCCGCGAGGCGGGGAGACCATGCGGGGGCCAGGGCGTCCCTGAGAAGATGGACGCGGTTCTATCCGGGCGCGAGCGTGTTCGCGCGCTACGCCGAGGCCGAGCATCAATACGGCATTATGGCCGACCCGGAGAAGGCCCTGGAGCTCTTCCGGAAGCTCATCGCCGACAGGCCGGAGGTCGTGAATTTTCGCATGGGGATGTTCTTCCTGCTCTTGAGCTTGAAGCGCCTGCAGGAGGCCAAGGACCAGTTGGCCGAAGCGCTGAAGATCGACCCTGCCAACGAGTTCCTTCAGGTCTTCGCCGCCGAGCTCGCCCTGCACCGGGGAGAGCGCGAAGCCGGACACAACTATCTGCGCAGCCTCATCGGCCTGAGCAAGGCGCCCGACAGCTGGAAATCCTGCATCTACTACAGGCTCTACCTGTCCAGCCGTTCATGGGGGAACAAGGCCGAGGCGGAGAGGCACCTGGCCATGGCGCAGGGGATCGGGCCTCAGTGGGAATGGGAATCCGTGGAACGGATCGAGGAGAGGGCGGCGTCCTTCGCCATCCCGGCGAGCCTCTACCCCGAGATCCCGCCGGAGCGCTTCGGACTCGTCGCGGACAGGATCAGGGCCGCTTGGGTCGCCAACGACACCTCCGGCATCTTGAACGTCGGGGCGGGCTATCTGGCCTGCTTCGACATCCGTTCGGCTCGCGAGTGCCGGAAGTCCGTCTTTTGGGCCGGCCACAACATGTCCCCCGAGGAGATCAAAGGGACCAGGGTCCTGCTCGATTCGGTCCCCAGCACCCCGTTCATGGACGCTGACGGGAACATCCTGCACGCGGACTTCGAGAGGACCCCCTGCGTCCATTGGCCTTTCAGCGCGGCCGTGACCTGCGCGAGGCCTGTCCAGCATCACGAAACCGCCTTCATGACCGCGCAGTTCGACGCCTCCAGCGCGCTGAGGCCGCGCGAGGACCGCATCTGCTTCGAGGTCGACGAATCAAGGAACCGGTGGGGAAACAGGACCTATGTCGTCATCGTGCCCCAGGACATGGCGCTGGAGTCCGTTTCCCTCCGGCCCGACGAGACTCTGGAGGCCGGAGGCGCGCAGATGTTGGTCTACGCGCGCTTCTTCTACGTCCTCGAGAAGTTCCGGCTCAACATCCGGTTGCGTTTGTAGCACGTCGGATCGTCATGGAGAGCTTTCCGGCCGTTCCGCCGGCGTCACGGGCGGCGCCAGGGCTCGGGCCGCCCGGCGGGAAGGCTATCAATGGCCGCCGCTAGCCGCGAACGCACGCTTTCGCCGAGTTTGTGGTGCAACCGGTCCATGTTGCAGCGCCCCCGGCGCCCAAGTCCGTGGAGACCAAGCCCACGGCCGCTGCGTTCGGCGAGGCCGCCTGCAAAGCCGAGGGCGCGCCCGTCATCGGCTGGAGCTCGAAGGTCGAGGGCGTCGACCCGCTCATATGGAAGGTGCTCAGCCAGAAGACGACTTCGGCATGGCACTGTGGGGAGTTGCGGCCGCACCCTGCCGCCGGCTCCCGCGGGGACACCCCTGCGGGAGCCGGCGGAGCGCTTGGAGCAACGCTTGGGCAGGGAGCTTCCAGCCGGAAGACTATGCCCAGGCGCCGCCCCCGGAGGACGGGGGAGCCAGCGGCAAGGTCATCCTGAAGACCGTCCCCCGGCCGGGGGCGCTCTTGAAATCGACGGACCCGCCGTGGCGGGAAGCGATCTCGTGGACGAGCGCCAGCCCGAGCCCCGTCCCCTGGCCGACCTCCTTGGTGGTGAAGAAAGGCTCGAAGACCCACTGATGGAGCTCGGGCGGGATGCCGCACCCGGTGTCCTCCACCTCCACGACCGCGCTCCGGCCGTCCGCCGAACGTCTCGTGCGCACCGTGAGGGCGCCGCCCTTGGGCATGGCGTCGAGGGAGTTGTTGCCGAGGTTGACGACGGCCTGCTGGACCTGTCCGCGGTGACCTCGGAGCTCCCCGCCGAACCCGGGCTCGAGCCGGAGCTCGACGCCCTTGAGCCGCGCCTGGGCCTCCACCATGGTCAGGGCCGCCTTCAGGGCTTCGTCTAGGAGGAAGGACTCAGGCTCCGGCCCGCCGCGGCGCGAGAATGCGAGGAGGTCGGCGACCAGCTTCTTGGCGCGCAGGGCCTCCTCCGCGATGGCCTTCAGGGGCTCGGACAGGGGGTGGTCCGCGGGAACCTTCTCCTCCGCGGCCTGGGCGAAGACGAGGATGCTTCCGAGCGGGTTGTTGATCTCGTGCGCGATCCCGGCCGCGAGCCTGCCCAGCGCGGAGAGCTTCTCGGACTGCAGGAGTATGCGGTCCTTCCTGACGAGCTCGTCCTCGCGCCTGCTGAGCATGGTCAGCAGGACCCCGTAGACGGCCGCGGCCGCCCCCACCGCGGCCGCGGCGAAGGCGAGGAAGCTCTCGGAGACGCGCGCCTCGGTGGCCGCGACTTCCTTGAGGGAGAAGCCCAGGATCAGGGAGCCGCCCGGCCCGCGGCCGGCCGGCGCGGGGAGGGCCAGTTCCAGGTAGCCGGCGCCCCCGGCCGCGACCTGACGCGAGGCGACGCCCTGGACCGGGGCGGCCGGGCCCCGGTGGAACTCGCCCTCGAAGGCGAGCGGGAATTCCCCGGAGGTCCTGGCGACGACGCGTCCCTCCGCGTCGACCGCCGCGGCATAGTCCGCCCCGAACCCCTCCAGGCAGCCCTTGAGGTACTCGCGCAGGACCTTGCGGTCGGCCGCTGCCAGGCCGATGGCGGCCGACCGGCCCGCCTGCCCGGCGCCGGACCTCGCCGGGGCCGAGATGTTCCGAAGCATGGCCGCGCGCACGGCCTCGAGCGTGTGGCGGTGGATCAGCCAGCCCAGAGGGAGCACCACCGCGAGGAAGAGGAGGAAGCTCTTGCGGCCGAGCCTCATGGACCGCGCGCGAGCGCGGCCTCGAGCACCGAGAGGAGGTCCTTGAGCTCGTAGGGCTTGGCCAGGTAGTTGACGGCGCCCAGCCTCATGGACTTGAGGGCCGTCTCCGCGGTCGCGTAGCCCGTGGCCATGACGACTTTCAGGCCCGGCTGGAGCTCCCGGAGGCGCTTCAAGGTCTCGACCCCGCCGAGGCCCGGCATCATGATGTCGCAGATGGCCAGGTCGAACGTCCCGGAGGCGGCCTCTTGGAGGGCCCGCTCGCCGGACTCGACCGCCACGATCTGGTAGCCCCGGTCCCGCAGGGCGAAGGACAGCATGTTCCGCTGGTTCTTGTCGTCGTCGATGACCAGGACCCTGGCCTTCTCCTTCTCGGGGGGGCTCATGGCGAAAGTATAGCCAGCGCGGCCGACCCCCGTCAAGCGCGATGGGCCGGGCGCGCCGCGAAGGCGACGGGCCGGCTCAGCCCAGGTCCGGCGAGCGGCCCGAGGGGATGCCGTGGCGGGCCAGGATCTCGGCGTGCGCGGCGCCGGCCTTCTCCGCAGTGCGTGTTCTTGGGTTGCGGTTGACCATGAGAAAAGCCCCCTGGGGGCCGGGATTAGGGAAGTGGAGGGCTGGTTTTCCGAGGGCGGTCAGGTGGCTAGGGCAAAGCCCGGGTGCGCCGGGCCTTTCAGCCCCTTCCGGGGAAGGAGGACATCAACCCTTCAGGGACAGCCGCGTCATGGTGTACTTCGCGGGCTACGGCGCGCCCAACCCCGAGACCGGCGAAGGCTTCATCCTGCCCTACAGCGGCGACCCGGCCTACACCGACGAGACCGCCTTCCCCTTGAAGAAGCTCTACGCCCACCTCGACGGCCTCCCGACCAAGGACGTCACGGTCTTGCTCGACGCCTGCTTCTCGGGCCGCGGCAGCGGGCTCGAACACCATGGTCCTCGCGGCCACGGGCTCCGACCAGCTCTCGACCCACTTCCCGGACGCGGAGCACGGGATGCTGACCTACTTCCTCCTCAAGGCCCTGCGAGGCGGGGCTGACGCGGACAAGGACGGCCGGGTGACGACCAGGGAGATATACGACTTCGTCCTCTCCTCCATGGAGCGCGAGGCGCGCAAGCTCAACGTGGAGCAGACGCCCGCCATCTCGCCCTCGCGGGACGCTCTGGGCCCCAAGGCCGGCCAGGTCTGGATCCGCCTGAAGCAGGGTTATCCCGGCCGAAGACCTTTTCCCGAGAGCACTGTGCCTCGGATGCCGTTGCTTCGTGATATAATGCATGGTTGCCGCGCGAAGAAGATCATCGTGGAGAGAGACTCCTCCAATGGTCTCGGTGCCCGCGTCGCTGAGATGGCGGTCGAATCCGCGACATGGCCAGGGATCTTCTGGCCTTTCCATCATCAATGGGCAAGAAACGCTGGCGGGAAAAGAACCGGCCTGGCGACGGCATGACAGCCGCAAGCCCGGCTGGGGCTGCTCTTCCAGGCGCCGATCCTCCTGCGCGAAGGTTTTCCCTGCCGCTCACGCTCGCGGTGCTCGCGGGAGTGTACGGCTGGATGCTGACTTGGTCCAAGGGCTTCCTGTTCTCCTTCTACACCACGCGCTTCGGGGATGACATCCAGGTCGTCAAGATCTTCTATGGGTTGCTGGGTTCGTTCCCTTCAAAGGCCCTGCCGGCGAACCTGCATGATATGGCCTGGGCTGTCGTCATCTTCGCTTCCGCCCTGGCTCTGGGGCGGATGGTCCTCGATTCGGCGAGGATCGACCAGGGAGAGGCTTGGGGCAGGGACCTGAGGGCGTTGGGACTGGGTTTCGGCCTGCTTTCCCTGGCCCTTCTGTTCCTTGGGTTGGGAGGGTTCTGGACGAAGCCGGTCATGATCGCTCTGCTCCTCCTCCCGCTCGCGATAGGGACGATGCTGCATGGCCGCGCCATGATCGGCCGGGTCAAGGACGTTCATGTCTTGGAGCGGCTCAACGAGGTCACTGCGTGGGACTTGGCCGGCTTCTTCCTGTTGGCGTCATTCGTCCTACTGAATCTCATCTTCGCTCTGGGTCCGGAATACTTCTACGACAGTCTCGTCTACCACCTGGCGCTGCCCAAGCTCTATCTGCTCCATCACCGGATCGTACCGACCCCGAACATGGTCTACTCGGGCGTCCCTTTCGGGACCGAGATGCTCTACGGGCTGGGACTCGCCTTGGGCACGGAGACGCTAGCGAAACTGATCCACTACGGGTTCGGGGTTTCGATCGCGGCGGCGATCTACTCATGGTGCAGGAAGTTCGGGGACCGGAGGGTGGCGCTCCTGGCTGCCCTGTTGTTCTATTCGGCCCCGCTGGTCTGTTTCGCGAGCTCGGTGGCGAAGGTCGAGTTGTCCATGACGTTCTATCTCCTCCTTGCCGGCCTTCTCAATGTCGAGGTGGCGCAGCGGGACGATCATGCCGGCGATGCGGGCCTGCTGCTCTTGTCGGGCTTGCTTGCGGGATCGGCCTTCGGCGCGAAGTACAACGCGGGCCTCTATGTGCCGGTCTTGGCCTTGCCCCTGGCCTACAGGCGCCTGCGGACGGAAAGATTCGAGCTGAGAGCCCTGGGCAAGGAGCTTGGAATCTTCTTTGGAAGCGCCGCATTGGCGTCCAGTCCGTGGCTCATCAAGAACTGGTTCTTCTATCATGATCCCACCTACCCGTTCCTCGGCGCGCTCTTCAACGCCAGCGTCTCCGCGGACGTGGCCGGGTTGAAGGCGGACGCTCATGCCCGGGACATCGTCCTCGCCTTCACCACGTGGCCCGGCTTCAAGGAGCTGATCGCCGGCCTATGGGATCCCGCCGCGCACGCCATGGACGGCTATGTCGGCCCGGTGCTGGAGATCGGATTGCCGTGGCTCCTCCTGGCCCGGTGGAGGTCGACGCGGCACCGTGCCCTGCTGATGCTCCTGGCCGGCATCTGGCTGGCCTGGGCGCTCCACAGCACCCTGTCCAGATTCGTCCTTCCGGCCGTTCCGATCTATTGCATCCTCGTGGCCAGCGCGATCTGGCTCATCGACCTGCCGCGTCCCCTTCGGCTCCTGACCGCCGGGGTCTTCTACTGCGCCATCACGATCTCGATGACCAGGGCCTTCTTGATGCTGGCGCAGCCCGGCACATGGAAGGTCACTTTCAGCCGCGCCGCCAAAACCGACTACTTGCTCCATGAGCACCCGTCATACAAGGCGCCGTACTACGCGGGAGCGCGCTTCGTCAATGAGAACCTCCCTCGGGACGCGACCGTCCTGTTCATCGGAGAGGAACGCGGATTCTATTGCGAGCGGAAGTTCGTCACCGCCTCGATGTTCGACGTCAATCCGGCGGCGGACCTGGCCGCCTCTTCCGCGGACGCGGACGAGCTTCTGGCCGGTCTCAGCCGGACAGGCATCACGCATCTGTTGGTCAACGCGGGCTCGGAGCATTACCAGCGATGGCTGGAGGGTCTGGGCCCGGAGCCCAGGCGAACGTATGAGGACTTGCTCAAGCGCAAGGCGGAGTTGATCTTCAACCACGCGCACGACCTGCCGAATGACCGTTCCTGGGTCCAGGTCTATCGCCTTGAAGCCGGGCCTCTCCCGGCGCGGGTCGACCGCTGACGGATTCGATCCGCCGTCAAGACAGCGGTCAGGCTTCCATGCCTGGCTGGCATACCCTCTCTAGTTCAGACTGGAGAAGCGCGGCGGCTCGGCCGGACTTTCAGTCCCGGGAGAGGCGCACGTCCATCCACACCGCCAGGGCCAGGACCGCGCCGCGGGCGATGAACTTGAACTCCGGCGAGACGGCCAGGAGGGTCATCCCGTTCAAGAGCACGGCCATGATGAGCGCCCCGAAGAGCACGCCCGAAGTCGAGCCCCTGCCTCCCTTGAGGCTGGTGCCGCCGATGACGCAGGCCGCGATGGCGTCGAGCTCCATAAGGTCGCCCACCGTCGTGGTCGAGGCTCCGGAGTAGGCGGTCTGCATGAAGCCGGTCAGGGCCACGATGGCGCCCAGGATGCCGTAGGCCGCGATGATGACGCGGTTGACGGGCACGCCCGAGATGACGGCCGCCTCCTCGTTGCCGCCGATGGCGTAGAGGTAGCGGCCGAAGGGCGTGTGCTCGGTCACCACGGTCACGGCCAGGGCCACGGCCCCCAGGATGACGGCGGTGAGCGGGATGCCGCGGAACTGGTTCATCACCACGGTGAAGAGGAGCATGAGCTGGCCAGTGACGAAGAGCTTGAGGAAGGCCATCTCCCAGTCCTCGGCCTCGAAGCCGAAGGCCTTGCGCCGCAGGTTCGAGCGCACCTTGGCCCCTGCCAGGCCGGCGAAGCAAGCCAGCATGAGCAGGCCCCCGGCCCAGGGCGGCAGGTAGTAGGTGGTCAGCGCCGCGTAGAGGTTGGTCTCGCCGCCCGGGGCCACCGGCACCGTGGCGTTCCTGATGACCAGCCAGAAGGCGCCCTTGAACACGAGGAGGCCGCCCAGGGTGATGATGAAGGCGGGCATCTTCTCCCGCACGATGACGAAGCCCATGAGGAGCCAGAGCAGGGCGCCCACGGCCAGGGCCAGGCCCATGGCCGGGGCGGCCGGCCACTGCGCCTGGAAGACCAGGACGCTCGCGATGCCGCCGACCAGGCCCACCCCGCTGCCGACCGAGAGGTCGATGTGCCCGGGAAGGATGACGAGGAGCATCCCCAGGGCCAGGACCGCGGTGATGGAGAGCTCGATGGTCAGCATGGCCATGTTCCTGGCGCTCAGGAACTGCGGCGACATGAGCGCGAAGAAGCCGCCGATGAGGACCAGGGCGATGAGCAGGGAGAAATCCCTCAATTCGACCTTTCCGTTCATCCCTTCCCCCCCTGCGCGGGCGAGCCCGCGTGTCCCATGGCCGCGGCCAGGAGACGCTCCTGGTCCGCCTCGCCCCTCTTGAAGACGCCGCCCACTCTGCCCTCGTGCAGCATCACGATGCGGTCGCTCATGCCCATGAGCTCGGGGAGCTCGCTGGAGACGAGGACCACGGCCTTGCCCTCGGCGGTGAGCCGGTTGACGATCTCGTAGACCTCGATCTTGGCGCCCACGTCGATGCCCCGGGTGGGCTCGTCGAGGAATACCACCCTGGGGGAGGTCATGAGCGCCTTGCCGATGACGACCTTCTGCTGGTTGCCGCCCGAGAGGGTCCCCACCCTGGTCTCAAGGCTGGGGGCCTTCACCCGCAGGGAGGCGGCCGCGCTCTCGTTGGCCCGGTGCTCGGCCTGCTCGTCGATGAGGCCGTGGCGGGTCAAGCCGCCCACGGCCGAGAGCGAGAGGTTGAAGCCCACCTCCTGGTCCAGGAAGAGGCCGCAGCGCTTGCGGTCCTCGGTCACCAGGGCCAGGCCCCGGTCGAGGCAGGCCCGCGGCCCGGCCGCGAGGGGCCGGCCCGAGAGCTCCACCGTCCCGGCCGTGCGGCGGCCCCAGGCGCCGAAGATGTGCATGAGGAGCTCGCTGCGGCCCGAGCCCATGAGCCCGCCGATGCCGAGGACCTCGCCCGCGGCAGCCGAGAAGCTCACACCCTCCAGCGCGCCCTCCCCCTCCGGGCCCGAGACGCTCAAGTCCTCGACCCGGAGCAGGGTCTCGCCCGGGGCCGGGGCGCGCCTGGGGTAGAGGTCCGTGATCTCGCGGCCCACCATGTGCCGGATGACCGAGGCCTTGTCCGCGGCCGCGACGTCGAGGGTGGTCACGCTCGAGCCGTCCCGCAGGACCGTGACCCGGTCCGCCAGGGCGAAGACCTCGTCGAGGCGGTGGGAGATGTAGACGCAGGAGATGCCGCGGCTCCTCAGGTCGCGCAGGATGTCCAGGAGCGAGGCCACCTCGGCCTCGCTCAACGCCGCCGTGGGCTCGTCGAGGATGAGGATGCGGGTCTCCTTGCGCAGGGCCTTGAGGATCTCGATGAGCTGGCGGCGCCCCATGCCCAGGGACTTGGTCGGCGCCGAGCAGTCCAGCTCGAGCCCGAAGCGCTCAAGCAGGGCCTTGGAGTCGCGGTAGACCCGGTCCCAGTCGATGAGCAGGCCCGAGACCGGCTCGGCCCCCAGGAAGATGTTCTCGGCCACGGTCATCTCCGGGACCAGGGCCAGCTCCTGGTAGATGACCGCGATGCCGGCCGCCTCGGCGTCGGCCACGGACTCGAAGGCGGCCGGGGCGCCGTCGATGCCGAGCTCTCCCTCGTAGGACCCCGCCGGGTGGATGCCGGAGAGGACCTTGATGAGCGTGGACTTGCCCGCCCCGTTCTCGCCGCAGAGGGCGTGGATCTCGCCGGCCTTGAGATCGAAGCTCACCTCCCTCAGAGCCGTGACCCCGGGGAACCTCTTGGTGATGGACCGTGCCGAGAGCCTCGGGGGCGCCATCAGCGGCCGAAGACCTCTTCGCGCTTGTGGAAGCCGTCCTTGACCACGGTCTCCTCGATGTTGTCCTTGGTGACCGTGACCACGTCGAGCAGGACGGCGGGCACCTGGATCTTGCCGTTGTCTACGCTTGCGCCCGCGATGACGGGCCTGCCCGTCGCCATGGCCACCGCGGTCTGGGCGGTGCGGCCGGCCAGGGCCGAGATGGACTTGTAGATGGTCATGGCCTGTGCGCCCCGCGCCACCCGCTGGCAGGCGGAGAGCTCGGCATCCTGGCCGGTCACGATGACCTTGCCGGCCAGGCCCTCCTCGGTCAGGGCTTGGATGGCGCCCCCGGCCGTGCCGTCGTTGGCCGCGATCACGGCGTCGAAGCCGCCGCCGAAGCGCGTGATGGCCGCGTTGACGATCTTCTTGGCGTTCTCGGGCTTCCAGTTCTCGGCCCAGTCCTCGTGCACGATCCTCACGCTCCCCTTCTCCAGGCAGGGCGCGAGGACCTCGTCCTGCCCGCGCTTGAGGAGGTGAGCGTTGTTGTCCGTCTTGGCGCCGAAGATGCGGATGATCCGCATGGGGCGGCCGGGCTTGACCTTGGCGGTGATGAAGCGCGCCTGCTCCGCCCCGACCTTGACGGCGTCGTGGGAGATGTAGAGGTCCGGGTCGCTCCCCGTGATGAGCCGGTCGTAGGAGATCACGGGGACCCCGGCCTCGTGGGCCATGTCCACGGCCTTGGCCATGGCCGCGCCGTTGTGCGGGGCGATGATGAGCACGTCGACCTTGCGCGAGAGCAGGGCCTGGACGTCCGCGATCTGCCGGGTGTCGTCGGAGTTGGCGGCCTGCACCAGGACGTCGGCCCCGAGCTCCCTGGCCTTGGCGACCAGGTAATCGCGGTCGTGCTGCCAGCGCTCCTCCTTGAGCGTGTCCATGGAGAAGCCGATGAGGACCTTGCGGCCCGGGCTCTTGCTTTCCGCGGTCCCGCCCCGGCTGAGGACCCAGCCGGTCGCGAGGCTCAGGACGCAGGAGAGCACGACGAGAGCGATTCTTGCCTTCATGGACCGGATTATAACAATACGGAGGGTGCGTCATACTCGGCTGCGACGCATGTCGGGCCCGAGGCGGTCAGTCGTGCAGGGCGTCGCGGACTCATGGTATCATAGGGCATGGTCCTCCGACGGATCGTGTTCATCTCCATCGGCATCCTCGTCATCTGGCTCCTCGCGCCGGTCAAAAGGTGGCAATGGCACGTGGCGGAGAGATTCGACTCTTTCGACTGCTCCGACCAGGAGGTCTGCCGCTTTCGCAGACATTATAGGTATCTGCAAAAAACCAACCTTGACGATGAACGACCGCTTGAGATCGTCATGAACTCTTTGGGTTTTCGCGGGAGGGAGCACCCCGTCGAGCGCTCCCATCCCTCCGTGGTCCGGGTGCAGCTGTTCGGCGATTCCAACGTCTTCGGGATCGGCGCCCCGGCGGGAGACTCCCTGGCCGAGAACCTCGAGAGGATACTTCAGGAAAGACTGCCCGGCGGGAAAGTCGAGGTCTTCAATTTCGGCTTGCCCGGCAACTACACCCTTTCGAACTTCAAGACCTATGCGAGATACGGCCGCCGATACGGCCCGGATGTCGTCATCTTCGGACAACCGCGGACGCTGCCGTGGGACATGAACTACCGAGTCCTCCAGATCAAGGCGTCTCCGTTCCTGACGTCGATGCTCGCCCACCCCCTGGGCCGCTGGCTCATCAACTATTATCAGGTCGAAGTGTTCAAGCTGCTCTCCTTCTTCAGGTTCTCGCCCGAGGGTGACGCGGGATTGAGGGCGGGGGCGCGACAGTTGCTCGCCGATCAGCGAAAGAACGGCACGAGCATATGGTTTTTCAACTTCTATGAGGAGACTTTCCCTCCTTGGGCCCCGCGCCACGACATCAAGGACGTCCTGCCGGAGGGCTTGAAATGGGGGATGATGGGCAGCGGCCTGTCCCTCAAAGCTTATCGTCGGAGCGCCTATCAGATCCCAGGAGATGGACATCCAAACGCGGCTGGCCGGCGGCTTTTTGCGCAGACGATCGCCGACCATATTCTCCCCGAACTGCTGAACAGGAAGCTGCGGCCGACGGCGTCCCGCGGCGGCAGGCCTTCCAGCGACTGACCGGCCCGGCTCAGCCTGGCGATGATTCCTGCAAGCTCTTGCGAAGAGCTCTAGGACACGAGCAGGAGGCTAGACCTTGACCTTCGCCGTCTCGGGCGGGGGCAGGCAGGCCGTCTCCAGGAGCCAGGGCTTCTTGACCAGCTCCTTGGCGAACGCGAGGTCGCGCAGGGTGTTGCGGTAGGCCGGGTTCTGGAACCTGTAGGTGAACTTGGTGTGGATGTCGTACCTGTCCTCGCAGAGGGCCACGGTGTCCTCGATGAAGACGCGCTCCTCGTCGGTGGGGATGACGAAGACCTTCACCTTCGAGTCCCTGGCCGAGATCTCGCACTCGGCGTTGCGGGTCTTGGCGGCCTTGTTCCTCTCCGGGTCGAGCTTGACCCCCATGTACTCGAGGCCCTCCATGGCGCGGCCGCGCAGGACGTCGCCCATCTCGCCGACCCCGGCCGTGAAGACCACGGCGTCGACGCCGCCGATGGCCGCGGCGTAGGCGCCCACGTACTTGCGGACGCGGTAGGACTCCACCTCGATGGCGAGCTTGGCCCGCTCGTCGCCCTTGGCCGCGGCCTCCTCGACGTCCCGGCGGTCCGTGAGTTTGCCGGTGATGCCCAGCACGCCCGACTTCTTGTTGAGCATGCTGTCGAGCTCGCGGGGGCCGAGATTCTCCTTGCCCATGATGTAGAAGTCGATGGCCGCGTCGTGGTCCCCGGCCCTGGTCCCCATGACCAGGCCCTCGAGCGGGGTCAGGCCCATGCTGGTGTCGAAGGAGACGCCGTCCTTGACCGCGTTGATGGAAGCGCCGTTGCCGATGTGCGCGATGATGAGGTTGCACTTGAAGGGGTCCTTCTTGAGGAGGACCGCGGCGCGCTTGGCGTTGAAGAGGAACGAGGTGCCGTGGAAGCCGTACCGGCGCACCCCGTACTTCTCGTACCAGGTGTAGGGCAGGGCGTACATGAAGGCCTGCCTGGGCATGGTCTGGTGCCAGGCCGTATCCATGATGGCGGTGTGCGGGATCTTGGGCATCAGCGCCTGCGCGGCTTCGATGCCGAGGATGTTCGGCGGATTGTGGAGGGGGGCCAGGTCCGAGAGCTTGCGGAAGGTGTCGAGGGTCTCACGATCGATCCGGACCGACTTGGCGAACTTCTCTCCCCCGTGCACGACCCGGTGCCCCACGGCCGTGATGTTCTTGACGTCGTCGAGGACGCCGTGCTCCTTATGGACCAGGGTGTCCATGATGAGCTTGATGGCCACCTTGTGGTCAGGGCACTCCTGCGCGATCTTGAGGTCGTCCCTGCCGGGGACCTGATGCACGATGTAGGAGCCCCCGACCGTCACGCGCTCCACCAGACCGGTCGCCTTGGTCTCCTTCTTGTCCCAGTCGTAGAGGCGGTACTTCAAAGAGGAGCTTCCGCAATTGAGGCAGAGAACCTGCATGACTAGACCTCCAAATCGTCCCTTCTTCTATGGGTCAATGCAACGAACCTGCCCCCGCAGGGTCCTTGAGCCAGAGATGGAGGAGAGAACGGCACTTGCCGCGGCACGAGGAGTCGGCGCTCTTCACGGTCAGGGTGAAGACCTTGGCGTCCTCCGGCCAGACCACGACGCGGCTCTTCTTGGTGTCGAGCACGCTGCCGTCGGTCCGCAGACTCCCCTTCCGGTCCAGCACGAGGAAGACCTCGCCGTTTCCGGCCGAGCACGACTCATCGAGAATCGCCCTCAGCACCGCCTCCTTGGCGCACCCCCATGACGCGCAGAGGAGCTGGAAGCGGACCCGGCCGGAGAGGGCATCCCCCTCCCGGAACAGCTCCTTGTCCGTGACCTTCAGGACGCCGGAGGTCTCGGAAATCTCGAACGGGATGTTCGGTTCAGCCAGCATCTTCTTGAGCTCCGCGAAATCCTCCGCGACCTTGCCCTCCGCGGACTCGGTGGAGACGATGTCGTGGTAGACGAACTCCCCCTGCAGGGCGCCCCAATCCAGGGTCAGGGTGTAGCTCTCCACCCCCAGGCAGCCGCAGAACGGGAGCAGGAGGGACGCGGGGAAACAAAAGCGCAGGGTCTTGATCATGGCTTGTCCTTGACCGTCACCGACTCCAGGTACACGGGCTTTAAGGGCTTGTCCTTGCTGTCGAACTCGTCCCGCGGGACCTCGGCGATGGCATGGGCCGCCGAGAGCCCGCTGATGACCTCGCCGAAGACGGTATGCATGCCGTTGAGGTCCGGTCTGGAGGCCAGGGTGATGAAGAACTGCCCGTTGCCGGTGTCAGGACCCCAGTTGGCCATGCCCAGCATGCCGGGCCGGTCGAACTTGAGGTCCTTGCGGAACTCGTCCTTGAAGGTGAAGCCCGCCCCACCGCCGCCCTTGGCCGTGGGGTCTCCGGTCTGGATCATGAAGCCGGGGACGACGCGGTGGAAGGTCAAGCCGTCGTAGTAGCGCTTTCCCGAGACCTTCCTGCCGGTCTTCGGGTCGGTCCAGACCCTGGTCCCCTCGGCCAACCCGGTGAACACGGCGACCGTGGCCGGGACCTCCCTGGCGTAGAGCATGGCCTTGATCGTGCCCTTGGAGGTCTTCAAGACCGCGAAGCGCGCGCCCGGTCGGGGCTTGAAGGGGGTCTTGCCGTCTCCGGCCGGGGCAGGGGACTTGCCGCAGGCGGCGAGCAGGCCCGCGGCCAGAAGGAGGCTAAGAGCGCCTAAAGAAACCTGGGAGGGCCTTGGCGCTCTAAGGGATCTCCTGGGCACGAGCCACCTCCCGGATGAGCTCCGGCGGGTAGCCGATATCGAGGACCTCCAGGCCGCCCACGTACTTCTTGGCGTGCGGGGCCACCAGGCCCCTCTTGGCCAGGCCGAGGGTCAGCGTCACCGCGGCGGTCACGTACACGCCGCTGTGGTAGCCGGTGTCGGGATGGATGCCGGAGGGCACGTCCACGGCCAGGACAGGGACCTTGGAGCGCGTCACGGCCTGGATGATCTGCCGGATCGTGCCGGTGGGCTTGCCGCTGGCCCCGGTCCCCAGAAGGGCGTCGAGCAGCAGGTGCGCGTCCTTGAGCGCCGCGGCCAGGGGCTCGGTCGTCTCCACGGGCTCGGCCGAGACGCCTGCGGCCTTGAGCCGCTCGAGGTTGGCCGCCACCGAGACCGGATAGCCGCCGTCCTTGGCAGGGCAGATGAAGACGCGCACCTTGGCCCCGGCCTCCTTGAGGAAGCGCGCGGCCACGAGGCCGTCGCCGCCGTTGGCTCCCCGGCCGCAGCAGACCACCACCGAGGCCTGGTCCGGAGCCTTGGCCAGGGGCCCTTGGAGGAACTCGAGGGCGCGCAGGGCCACGCCCTTGCCCGCGTTCTCCATGAGCGCGAGCTCCGCGATCTTGAAGCGCTCGGTCGCGGCGCGGTCGAGCAGGCGCATGACCCCGGCGCTGACCACGGGGAGTCCCTGGAAGGTCTTGGGGAGAGGTTCCCTCATGACACCCACTGGAGGATCTGCCGGAACATGGTCACCATGGCCACGGCGAAGACCAGCAGGGCCGCCACGACCACGGCGGCGTAGGGCACGAAGAGGGTGATCCACGCCCGGGCCGCGCCCACCTGGTAGTTGTCCTGGATGCTCCGCGCCTTGTAGCCCAGGCTGAGCAGCCCCACCAGGGTGAAGGCCGCCGTGGCCAGCCAGCCGTTGCCCGGGGCCACGAGCCTCAGGATCAGGGCCAGGGGCACGGTCAGTGCCCACACCAGGCTCGCCAGACCCATGAGCGCGAAAAGGGAGGCCGCGCTGCCCTGGATGCCCTCGAACTCCATGACGAGGTGGAGCATGGCCGTGAAGGCCAGGCCCAGCACGATCTCCCAGATGGCCATGAGGACCATGGAGGTCACGGAGAGCGAGAACGGGGCGAGCCTGCCCAGGACGGCCTGGGCCATGAAGACGCTCACCCCGGTGAGCGCGAAGCACAGCAGGCCCAGGGCCGCGGGCCGGGAGTGCCTGACGCTGTCCGCGCTCCGGGTATGGTCCTCGAAGTAGTCGAAGACGACCTCGGCCGCGCTCATCATAGCCCGCCCGTCCAGCGGTACTCGAGCCCGGCCCGGACCCCGAGGCCGGTCAGCCACTCGATCGGACTCTTGACGCCGGCTCCGGCGCGCGACTCGAAGAGGTCCATGAACATCTGCCGGGTGTCGGGCTCGCGCTTGACCTTGGGCTTGCCCACGATGTGGCCGAGCTTGGCCGCCAGCTCCACCGCGTCTTCGGCGTCGCCGATGACGTCCACGAGCCCCGCCTCCAGGGCCTGGTTGCCGGTGTAGATCCTGCCGTCGGCCAGGGGCCGGAGCTTCTCCATGGGCATGTTCCTGCCCGTGCTGATGGCGGTGAGGAACTGGTCGTAGGCGTCCATGATGATGCTCTGGAGGATCTCGCGCTCCTCCTTGGTCATGGTCCGGGACCAGGACCCGATGTCCTTGTGCTGGCCGGACTTGATGGGCTCGCTCTTGTAGCCGATCTTGCTGAAGAGGCCCTCCACGTTGTCGACGCTGAAGATGACGCCGATCGAGCCCGTCAGCGACCCGGGGTGGGCGACGATGCGGTCGCAGGCCGCCGCGATGTAGTACCCGCCCGAGGCCGCGATGTCTCCGAAGAGCGCCACGACGGGGATGTTGAACTCCTTGCGCACGCGCTTGATCTGGCTGTAGAGCTCCTGGACAGCGCCCACGCTCCCGCCCGGGGAGTTGATGTCGAGGACGATGGCCTTGACCCCCTTGGTCTCGGCCATCAGGCGGATGCGGCGCGCCCACTGGTAGGCGCCCCGGTCCCAGGTGCGGGGACCGTCGTTGTAGATGGCGCCGTGGATGGAGACCCAGCCCACCGTCTCCTTGGAGGTGAGCCCGAGCACGGAATCATCCCCGTCCTTGGCGCCCTTCTTGCCCAGCGGCGCCCGGACCGCGACCACGGCGGCCGCGGCCAGGGACAGGACGTAGAGCCCGACGACGGCGAGCATGAGGCGCCTTTTGACGCGCCTGGAGCCGGCGACGTGATGATCCGTCGGGTGCTCCGGGTGTTGCGGCTGCGGTCCTGAGTCGTTATTCTCGGTCATCGTGTGAACTCCACCACCCTATTGCGCCCCAGGCTCTTGGCCCGGTAGAGCGCTTGGTCCGCCTGGGAGACGAGCTCCTCAGGGGTCGCCGCGTCCCTCGGAAAGTGCGCCACGCCGATCGAGACCGTCACCCGGACCGTATCCAGGGCGATCGCAAACGACTCGGACTCGATGGCGGTGCGCACGGCCTCCGCTTTGCGGCGGGCCCCGTCGTATTGGGCCCGGGGCAGGATGACCGCGAACTCCTCTCCGCCGTAGCGCGCGACGAAATCTGTCTCGTAGAAGGAGTGGTTGAGGACCTCGCCGATGCGCCGGAGGACCTGGTCGCCGAAGGGGTGGCCGTAGCGGTCATTGAGGCTCTTGAAATGGTCGATGTCGAGGATGAGCAGACAGAAGGTCGTCTTGAAGGTCCTGGAGCGCACGGTCTCGTCGCGGAGGCGCTCGTCGAAGCTCCCGCGGCGGTGGACGCCGGTGAGGCCGTCGATCTGGGAGAGCCGCTCCATCTCCTGGAAGAGCTTCACCCTGCGGAAGGCGAACGCCACCTCTCCGGCGAAAGCGGAGGCCTTGCCCAGCAGGGCGCGAGGGTCCGCGGCGTCGGGCAGGCGCAGGTAGAGGACGCCGAGGAGCTCGGCGTTGTCGAGCACCGGGACGCACAGGGCCTTCTCCGGCCGGTCGAGGATGTGGGCCTGCCAGGGGCTCAGGGCCGCCTCCTGCAGGCGGCGGCCCAGGGTCGCCCAGGCGCTCCCGGGCGAGCCCGCCAGGTTGCGGCCGGCCAGGGGCTGGAAATCGTCCTCGCCGCGCATCCCGGCCACGTACAGGGCGAAGCCCGACACCCCGAGATACTGGTCCACCGCGGCCTCGAGCCTCGGCTTGATCTCGTCCCAGGAGATGGCCGCGGAGAGGCCCTTGACCATGGCGTAGAGGGCGGTGGATTCCTTGTGGTTGCGCTGGGTCTCCTCGCTGCGGGACCGGGCCTCGGCCACGGCCTTGGCCGTGTCCACGCGGCGGGCCCGGAGCTGGGCGACCTTGTCCCTGACGTGGCCGTGCTCGCGCAGCTCCCTGCGGGAGAGGTGGATGGCGTAGAGCGAGCCCGCCACGCTCCAGAGCCCGACCCCGAGTGCGAGGGGCCGGTCGCCGGGCGCGTAGAGGACGAAAGCGGCGGCCGAACCCGCCAGGGCGACCGCGGCCGCGAAGACCGCGCCCGAGACCCGGCGGGGATAGGCGGCCAGCAGGCCCGCGGCCGGAGCCAAGGAAAGGAAGGCGAGCTCCAGCATCAGACCCCCGCCACCCTGTTGCGGCCCCCGGCTTTGGCGCGGTAGAGCCGCTCATCGGCCACGCGCACGATCTGGCTGGCGGTGGTGGCGTCCTGGGGGAAAGCGGACACGCCCAGGCTCATCGTGGCCCCGGTCTTGACGCCCTGGAAAACGAAAGATTCGGCCTCGACGCGGGCGCGCAGGCGCTCGGCCAGGTCCAGGGCCTCGGCGAGCGGGACGCTCGGCAGCACGAGGCAGAACTCCTCTCCGCCGTAGCGGGCCGGGAAGTCCACCGGCCGGGCGAAGGACGCGAGCATGGACGCCACGGACCTGAGCAGGGAGTCTCCGGCCTGGTGGCCGTAGCGGTCGTTGTAGGTCTTGAAGTGGTCCACGTCGCAGAGGATGAAGGACACCGGGGTCTGGCTGCGTCCGGCGCGGAGGAGCTCCTCGTGCAGCCTGGCCTGGAAGGCCCGGTGGCTGAAGAGCCCGGTCAGCGGATCGTGCGTGGCCTGCTCCTGCACGGTCTCGTAGAGCCGGATGTTCTCCAGGCTCAGGGACGCCATGGTGGTGATGAGGTCCAGGGACTGGACCTCCTGCGTGCCGAACGCGCCGGCCTGGTCCGACTCGACCTTGACGAAGCCCGCGGACTGGCGCATGACCTTCAGCGGGGCCGCCATCCCGGAGCGGAAGCCCGCCCCGCCCGAGGAAAAGCGCGCGTCCGTGGCCGTGTCCTTGACCAGGGCCACGGTCCCGGCCTTCATCGCCAACTCGAGCAGGGGGTCCCCCGAAGCCCAGGCCTGGATGCGCACCCTGCTGCCCGCAAAGCGCGCGCAGAGGATGCCGTTCAATCGGACGTGGACCTCGCGGCCGTCGAGCGTCGAGCCCAGGCTGCGCGCGCTCTCGGTGAGGTCCTGGCGCAGGCCGATCTGGACCGCGGCGCTCGCCTGATAGGCGTTGAGTCGCGTCAACTCGGACTCGTCGTCCCGCAGGGACCCGGCCAGCTTGGCCATCTCCTCCCGGGCCTCGTGCAGGACATCGGCGCCCCGCCGGTGATGGAGGCCCAGGGCCCATACCAGGATCCACATCCCGAGGATCTCGGCTCCGAGCACGTTCCGCTGCGCTGCGGCGGAGGCCGCGAGCACGACCCCGGCGGTGGTCACCATGAAGAGGAAGATGACGTGCGCCTCGGCCTCCCTGCGGTAGTCGCACCAGAGGAAGATGAGCCCGTAGAGAGGGAAGAGGCCCGGACCCATGCCGGAGATGAAGATGAAGAGGACCGACAGCGGGGCGAAGACCAGGGTCGCGCCGAGCAGGGTGACGAAGCGGTAGTCAAACACCGATGTTCATTGTATCAAATAGCTCCGCGGGAGCCCTTTCGGGCTCCCGCGGAAATCTTGGAGGTGTCGAGAATCGCACTCGAGTCCAACCGTCTCCCGCCGCGGCCGCTACAGGCTTAGTCCGCCGGCACGACCCGGGAAAACCGGCGGACAGGTGCTCCCGAGTTGTTCCGTTTTGTTCTCGACGTCCGCCCCGACGAAACGCGCGGTGCGGCCGTCCAGCCTGCTCATGACGCCGGCGCTCCCCCAGCAGGTGTCAGGGACCGGCGTAGGCTACGCGCTTATTAGGCGGTGGCCCAGGCCAACTGTGAGTTGGCTTTTGTTGTTTTGGTCGGCTTTTATCCTGGCGCTGACCAACCAGGGCCTGCTGCCAACGACCTAGAGGCAGCTGTCGAACCTATTCACCCCCATATGCCTTCCTGAACGCAGAGCGTTCAGGAAGGAAATCCTTTTCATCAGGATTTCCTACTGCTATTGTACAAAATCTGCGCCCCTCCCTTCCCCCAGGCCCCGAACCTGTTCACGCCTTCGGGACCCCGGCCGCGGCTTCTACGGCCTTCATGAACTCGCCCGCCGAGGCGTAGCGCTTATCCGGGTCGGCCGCGAACGCCTTGGAGAAGACAGCGTCGATGCCTTGGGGCAGGACAGGATTCGTCTTGGTCGCCGGAGCGAAGGACGCGTTCATCTTGTTGAGGAGCATGCCCGCGCCCATGCCCGCGAAGGGCTGCTGCCCGGTCAGGGTCTCGTAGAGGCAGATCGCCATGGAGTAGACGTCTCCCTCCTTGCGCACGACCCCGGTCTCCTGCTCCGGCGCCATGTAGGGCGGCGTCCCCATCACGGTGTTGGTCATCGAGTACCTGCCCGCCGCGTCCTTGGCGACCCGGGCCACCCCGAAGTCCATCACCTTCGCGCTGCCCTCCTCGTCGATCATGACGTTGGAGGGCTTGAGGTCGCGGTGGATGATGCCGCGGCCATGAGCCGCGTCCAGGGCCGCGGCGATGCCCTGGAACACGGCCACGGCCTCGGCCAGGGGCAGGGGCCCGTCGCGGTGGATGCGCTCGTGGAGCGTGGCGCCGGAGACGTGCTCGAAGACCAGGTAGACGTCGTCGTCCTCCACGATGGAGTAGATGTCGACCACGTTGGGGTGGTGCAGGGAGGCCACGGTCTTGGCCTCGGTGAGGAAGCGCTCCCGCTCCTTGGCGTTGAGCCGGATCTCCTCGCGCATCTTCTTGATGGCCACCTTGCGCCTGAGGGCGCGGTCGAGGCCCTCGAAGACCACGCCCATGCCTCCGGCCCCGATCTGGCGGATGATCTCGTACTGGTTGCGCAGCAGGGTGCTCACGCCCTGCTGCGGGACGGGCCCGTCGGCCGGGGCCGGGACGTTGCCGGCCGCGGCCGGGAGGGCCGCGTCCCTGCGGCCTCCGGTGGCGAAGGCGAAGAGACCGGCCGCGAGCAGCACGCCCACCACGGCCAAGCCGAGGGTGCGCAGGCTCCGGCTCTTGCCGCGCTCGGGCACCGCGCCCGAACGGGCGTGGGCCGGCCCGGCCTCGCCGGGGAAGAGGAAGAGCAGGTCCGAGTCATCGGGCATCTGCAGGGCGGACTCGAGGCTGGACTGGAACCTCGGGTCGATGGAGGCCGCGGCGCGCAGGTTCTCAAGCATGGCGGCCCTGTCCCCCAGCCCGCCCACCGCGTAGGCGCGGTTGGCCAGGGCCGAGGCGTCCCTGGGGTTGACGAGCAGGGCGGCCTCGGAAGCGGCCAAGGCGTCCTTGTACTTTCCCATCCGGTTGAGGGCGAAGGCCTTGGAATTGAGAAGCGCTGCATTGTTCGGCACCAGGGCGAGCCCGGCCTCGGCATCCGCCAGGGCACCGGCATAGTCGCGGCCATTGGCATTGACCACGGAGCGGTAGAAGAGGGCTTGCCCGTTCTTCGGGTTGAGCTCCAGGGCGCGGGTCGAGTAGGACCGCGCAGCGGCGAAATCCCCGACCCGCAGGGCCTTCTCGGCAAGCTTGACCTGGGCCGCTGATTGGACCGCCTCAGGCCGGGTCGCATCCAGCTTGAAGCCCGAGGAAGCGCCCGCCCCGGTGACCGCGCTCGCGGCGAAAAGCTCGGCGTTCCCTCCTCCAGCAGCCGCGGCAGCGCTCGCGGCGGAGGCCGACGCCTTCGGAGAGCGGTTCTCGGAAAGCCGCAAGGTGGCGAAGGCGGCCTGGTTGCCCGGCTCGTGCGACAGCGCGGCCTTGGAGAATCCTGTCGCCAAGCGGTAGTCGCCCATCATATAGCTGGCCTGGGCCCTGCCCGCGATGGCTCGCACGTCCCATGGATCGCGCTCGATGGCCCGGTCGAAGGTCTCGGCAGCCTGCCGGGGGTTCCCCTGGTCGAGCTGTCCCTGGCCATCCTCGACAGGGCCAGGAGTGGGGGTGGGGACCGGGTCAGGAACAGGGCCGGGGCCGGGGACAGGAGGCGTGGGGGGCTTGGGCGTCTCACTGCCGCCGCACGCCTGCCCTGCGCTGGGAAGGCCTCCGCAGACCCTCACGAACACGTAGTCGAGCTTGGTCTCGAGCGCCTGGCGGACTCCGGACACGGTCGTGTCCACCAAGGCCTTGGCCGCCTCGATGGAGCCGGCGATCTGGTCCGTCCCATTCTTGTCCTTGGTGGTCACTGCTCCCAGAGACTCACTGCTCGGCTGAAGGCCGTCCGGGAGCTTGCCCAGCGCCTGGCCGTACTCGTGACGAGACTCCGGGCTCCTGCGCCTGTCCACCCCGCCATGCCCCTGCGTCCCTTCGAGTTGGGGCACGGGTTTGCCGTCGATAGCGTCAAGCCCTGTGCGGAATTGCCCATGGACTCTGGTGATCGCGCCCTCATACTCGGCAGAGCCCTTCTCCAGCTCCCCGTCCTTGACCGCGTTCTCGGTCTTGGCGAAGCCGTAGGACCCGCGCACCAGCTGCCAGATCCCGAACTTGACCCCTGTATCGTCGGAATTCTGGAGGATGTTGTCGAATTCCGCGTAGGTGCCTCTCTTGAAGAAGCCGTCGATGACCTGCGGCAGATCCGGGTTGCGCCCTCGCCTGCCCTCCTTCTTGTTCGCCTGTTGGACCTGCAAGTTGGCCTCGGCCAGGGTGGCCCCGCTCGGAGCCGTAGCCAGGAGGGCCGCCGCCGTGTCTCCATCCGGACTTTCCACCACCCGGTGCGGAGCAGGAGGGAAGGCGGCTTCCATGGCAAGCTGAAGACTCTGGGGAGACGCGCTCTCCTGTTTGGACGCAGTTTCCTGGGCCAGGCTAAACGTCGCTGCCTGGCAAACGATGAAAATCATGCAAAACGAAGCATTTCTCAAGTTCATGGCAGTTCCTCTTCCTACCCGGCAAAAACTCGGGTCACGCCCTGTGATAAGTGTATAGGGAGGTGGCTGGTTTGTCAAGCTGGAACAACATTCTTTACCGAAAATTAGGGTTCAGGAAAGGCCTTGGACAGCTTGGAAGAACTCCGTAGGGCTCTTATAGCGCTTGGCAGGGTCCGGAGACAGGACCCGGGCCATCACAGCGTCGATGCCTGTCGGCAGGCCGGACGCCGCCTGGGACAGGGGAATGAACTTGCCGTTGAGCTTGTTGAGGAGCATGCCCGCCCCGTGCCCTGCGAACGGGAGTTCCCCGCTGAGGAGCTCATAGAACACGACCCCGAGCCCGTAGACGTCCGACTGGGGCCCGACCGTCCCCTGCTCCGCCTCAGGCGCCATGTAAGGCGGGGTGCCCGCCACGGTGTTCGTCATCACCTTGGTGGCCGCTTCCTTGGCCTGCCGCGCCACACCGAAGTCCATGACCTTCACGGCTCCGCTCTCGGTCACCATGATGTTCGAGGGCTTGATGTCCCGGTGCACGACCTTGTGCCGGTGGGCGCAGTCCACGGCCTCGCACGCGTCCTTGAGCACGGCCTTGGCCTTCTCGAAGGGGAGCTTCCCGGCCTCCTCGAGCAGGGCTGATAGCGTGCGGCCGTCCGCGAACTCGAAGACGAGGTAGACGTCCCCGCCGTCCTCCACGATCGAGAAGATCTCCACGATGTTGGGGTGCTTGAGCGAGGCCACGGTCCGCGCCTCCTGGAGGAAGCGCTCGCGCTCCCTGCGGTCGAGACGGATCTCGTCGCGCATCTTCTTGATGGCCACCCGGCGGTCGAGTGCGGTGTCCACCGCCTCGTAGACCACGCCCATGCCTCCCAAGCCCACCTCCCGGATGAGGCGGTACTGCCCCCAGAAGCCCCCGCTCGCAGGAGACCCGGTCGCCGGGTCCGAGGGGCCGGAGGAGGGCGTGGGCACGCCGAGCACCCGGCGGACCGTGGAGCGGACCTTCTCCCTCCAGGCGGAGGACACGATGTGCAGCAGGCCCAAGGCCATGAGCAGGCCCCCTGAGACGACCGCGGCCGAGAGGGTGAGGAAGCGCTTGCGCATGCGCTCGGGCGAGGCCGGAGGAGCCGCCTTGCCGGCCGAGGACTCCTCGTCGAAGAGGTAGAGGATGTCGCCGCTCGCGGGCGCCTGGAGCGCCGCGTCGTAGCGCTGCTTGAACCTGGGGTCGAGCTCGGCGGAGCGCTTGAGGGACTCCAGCATGCCCACGCGGTCCTTGAGCCCGGCCTGAGCGAAGGCCCGGTTCTGGAAGGCGAAGGCGTTGCCGGGCTCGCGCTCCAGGGTGAAGTTGGCGTCCGCCAGCGCCTCCTGGTATTTGCCGGACTTGTTGTGGGCCCACGAACGGCTCTGGAGCGCCGCCGCGTTCCCGGGAGCGAGGTTCAAGGCGAAGCTCGCGTCGTAGACCGCGTCCTGGTAGCGGTCCAGCTTGTTGTTCGCGATGGCTCGGTAGTTCCAGGCCTGCGCGTTGCGAAGGTTGATCTGGATGGCGCGGCTGGCCGCCTCGTGGGCCTGCACGTAGTCGCGCACGGCCAGCGACGCCGCGGCCTGGCGGGTGAAGACCGCGGAGCGCTCGACCTCGGCCGCGGTCATGCGGCGCTGGGTCTCCTGGGGCACGACCGGAGCCGGGCCCGCCTCGCGCCCGGGCACCACGGCCCCCGCGGCCTGCGCCGGCGGAGGCGCGTCCACCGCGGCCGGCTCGGCCGGGAGGGCCGGAGCTCCTCCGAAGATGTCGCCGTGCAGGGAGGACGGGAGCTCGACCGTGGAGACCCTGCCCTCGGAGAGTTTGTAGACCGCGTGCGCGCCCTCGTGCCCGGGGTCGAGCTTCAAGGCCGCGGAGGCCGCCTTCAAGGCGAGTTTGTAGTCGCCGAGATTGTGGGCCGCGCTCCCGTAGGTCGCGTAGGCCTTGGGGTCCTTGATGCCGAGGTCGATGGCCCGGCCGAGGTTCGCCAGGCAGGCCCGGTAGTTCTGGAGCGAGCAGTCGAGGTAGCCGTTCTCCGCCCAGGCCACCGGGTTGTTGGGCGAGTTCTGCCGCCATTCGGGCAGCATGTTCCGCCTGAGCCCCAGCACCACGGTCTCGGAGAACCCTGACTCGCCCGGCTTGGGCCCCCCTCCCTCGGGCCTGGGGCTGGTGTCGCCGGGCATGCCGAACTTCTTGCCGAGCTCGACCAGGAGGTCCTCGCGGAGCTGCTTGTCCTCCAAACTCTTGATTTCCGTGCGCAGCTGGGTGACGTACTGCGTCACGTCGCCCTCGATCTGCACCTCGCCCCAGATGAGCTCGCGGATGCGGACCGCGCGCACCACGTCGCCTTCATCCTCGCCCGCGGCGTCCTCCTCGGCGACGAGGACGACCGAGGGAAGCCAGAGAGAGGAGGTCAAGGCCAGCGCAAGCGCCGAGGCCTTCAGGCGGTTCATGGTCGCTCCATCCCTAGTGTACAGCCCCCCCCTTGATTTGTCAAGGAGGTCCTGTTATACTGGGATTGAAATGCTGACTCCCTGCTTGGGAGAGGAGGGATTATGAGAAAACTCATCGCGCTCATTTTGACGACCGTGACCGTCGGCATCGTCTACGCCCAGGGCCAAAGGGAGCCGGGAAACACCTTCTGTCCCAAGGTCGCAGAGCGCCTCGCCGGAGGAGACGCCGCGAAGAAGCAGACGCTCATCGAGGCATGCATGGACACGGAGCGCTTCCTGCTCGACCAAGGCAACCTCCCCAAGGGTTTCAGGTGGGACTTCTGCCAGAACGAGGCTGAGTCGGGCAAGGCCCGCCAAGCCTTGATGAAGATCGTGCTGAAGAACTAGCCCGGGTCCGCGCCGAAGAGGAAGCCCCCGGCTCGCGCCGGGGGCTTCCTCTTTGTCTCGAGCCCGGTCAGGACGCCTTGAGCCCTTGGACCGCGGCGAGGAACTCTCCCGCGGTCTTGAACCTCTCGCCAGGCTCCGGAGCCAGGGCCCGCGACATCACCGCGTCGATGCCCGCGGGCAGGCCCGGCGCAGCCTGGGAGAGCGCGTCGAACTTGCGGTTCATCTTGTTGAGCAGCATGCCGGCCCCGGTCCCGGCGAAAGGCAGCTTTCCGGTCAGCATCTCGTAGAACACCACGGCCAGGCCGTAGACGTCCCCCCGGGGCCCGACCGTGCCCTGCTCGGACTCGGGAGCCATGTACGGAGGCGTGCCCGCCACCGAGGTCGCGGTGCTCCTGGTGGCCGCGTCCTTGGCCTGCCGCGCCACCCCGAAATCCATGACCTTGGCCGGCCCGCTGTCCGTGACCATGATGTTCGAGGGCTTGATGTCCCGGTGAACGATCCTGGCGCGATGGGCGCAGTCCACGGCCTCGCACGCGTCCTTGAGCACGCGCAGGGCCGCGTCGAAGGGGAGCGGAGCGCCGTCGGAGAGGACCTCGTGGAGGGTCTTGCCTTCCGCAAACTCGAAGACGAGGTAGACCTCTCCTGCGTCCTCGACGATGGAGTAGATCTCCACGATGTTCGGGTGCCGGAGCGAGGCCACGGTCCGGGCCTCCTGGAGGAAGCGCTCGCGCTCCTTGCGGTCGAGCCGGATCTCGTCGCGCATCTTCTTGATCGCCACGCGCCGTCCCAGGGAGGTGTCCTCGGCCTCGTAGACCACGCCCATGCCGCCGTTGCCGACCTCGCGCACCAGCTTGTATTTCTTCCAGAACGCACCGGCCTCGCCCCTGGCCCGCAGGACCGCGCCCCCGCCGTTCCCGGACGCGCCGAGGCCCGAAGAGGAGGTCTTCCACCACCGGGCCAGGGAGAGCGCCGCGGCCAGGGCGGCCAGGAATCCGGCCCCGGCCAGGATCGGGATGAGGAGGCCCCGCCCGGCCTTGGCTCCGGCCTCGGCCTCAGGGGCGGTCCCGGGCTTGAGCCCGGGGTCCTGGTCGAAGAGGAAGAGCACGTCCGCGTTCTCGGGGACCTGGACGGCCTTCTCGTAGCGGGCCTGGAAGCGCTTTTCGATCTCGGCCGCGCGCTTGAGCGCGGCGAGCATGCCCCTGCGGTCCCCGAGCCCGGCCAGGGAGAAGGCGCGGTTCTGCAGGGCGAAGGCGTTGTCCGGCTCCCGCGCCAGGACCTCATCGGCGTCCGTCAGCCCCTCCTGGAAGCGGCCCAGCTTGTTCAAGGCCCAGGACCGGGTGTGGAGAGCCGCGGGATTCTTGGGCGCCAGGGCCAGGGCGTGGCTCGCGTCCCTGACCGCGGCATCGTAGCGGCCGAGCTTGCTGTTCGCGATGGCGCGGTAGTTCCATGCCTGGGCATTGCCGTCGTTGGCCTCGATGGCCCTGGTCGCGGATTCGATGGCCCTGAGATAATCCTTGACCGCCAGGGCCGCGGCAGCCTCCTTGGCGAACGCGGAGGACTTTCCCGCTTCCGGGGACCTCAGGACCATGGGAGCCCGGCCGGCCGCTGCCGGCTGAGCCCCGGCCTGCACCGAAGGAGCTCCGGACACGGCCTCGTTCCCGGCGGCCGCGGAGAAGACCCCCTCCCCGCTCCCTCCTCCGGTCAGGACCGAGGGCAGGGTCACCGCCGGGTTCTTGCCCTCGGAGAGCCGCATCACCGCGAAGGCCGCGTCGTTCTGCGGGTCGATCTTCAACGCGCGGCCGGCTGCGCTGCGCGCCAGGGCGAAGTCGCCGAGGTGGAAGGCCGCGGTGCCGTAGGATGAGAAGGTCCGGCTGTCCTTGGCCCCCAGCCGCACGGCGCGCTCGAGCACCGGCGCGGCCTGCCGGTATTTCCCCTCCATGACGAGCGCAAAACCGTACCTGGAGAAGCCTTCAGGGCTCTGGGGGTCCGTCCTCATCTCCTGGACGGCCATGCCCTTGTACATCTCGCCGAACATCCCGCTGACGCGGTCCAGCCGGTTGCGCTGCTCCGCCTCCGCCTGGGTCGTCGGCGGCTTGGCGGCGACCTCCTGCGCCCGCGTGTTCCTCAGCTGGATGATGCGCTCGTTGAGCTTGTTGATCGCTCCGGAAAGGACCTTGTCCTTGACGCCCTGGCCCGTGAACCTGATGATCTCGGCTTCCAGGCCGGAGAGCTCTTCGTCGCTCAAAGACTCCAGGCGCTTGAGCTTCTCCTTGGCCGAGGTCTCGAAGGCCACCCAGCCCTGCCAGGATTCCCTCTCCTTCGGATCGAAGGTCACGTCCTGCTCAGGAGGGAGGTCCTTGGCCTCCTCCGGGAGCTCGACCGTGGTCTCCGCCGGGACGTCTCCGCCGACCAACTCCAGGACGTCCTCGGGGATGTCGCCCGGACCCGGAGAAGACCCGCCCTGCGCCGCGCACGGGCCGGAGAGTCCGATGAGAGCGGCGAGGACGAGCGGCAGCGGGGTGGTCATAGGGGCCTCTACGAGAAGTGTATCCCCTCACCCTTGAAAAGTCAAGAAACCCCTGTTATACTGGTGTGGAACGACGGAGGTGGCATCATGAACCGATTCCTCTCGATCTTCCTGGTCTCAGCCTTGCTCCTGCCGGCCGCGGCCCTGGCCGCCTCGTCCCTCGACCCGGCCAAGGACCTACCTAAGGAAGAGCTTTCCTTCTGCGTGGCCAAGGTCAGGGGCGGCGGGCTCTGGAACGAGTGCGTGGCCACGCGGCGCTACCTGATCGCGGTCAGGCAATACGAGGCCGGGCTCACGGGCGGACTGCCCCCCATGGCGGACCTGGTGAGCATCGCCTACTGCAGGGACCTCGGAGAGAAGACCAAGATCATCAGCATCCGGCTCGGGACCTTCTTCGCGCCCCTGCTCTGAGGCGGGGACGGGAAGGCCCCTCCGGGCTCGGCCCGGAGGGGCCTTTCGTTTTGCGGCCTTCCCGCCGGAGCTAACGGCCCAGGGCCGCGGCGGCCGGCTGATAGACGACCTTGTCGGACTCCCCCGCCTTCTGGAGCTTGTCCGTCGAGATCTTGCTGAGCCTCTTGAAGGAGTACTCGACGTAGTAGGGCTTGCCCGCCTCGAGCTTCTGCGAGAACTCGCCGGCGAAGGCCATGAAGTCCACCCCGTAGGTCTCGGCGGCGGCGAACGAGAGCTCACGCTCGAGCAAAGTCGCGTCGAACCAGCCCGGCACGGACTTGCGCAGCTTGAGCGAGAGCACGACGGTCTCGCCCGCGTAGTAGGAGGCCCACTTGTCGCGGAAGAGCGCGGCCAGCTGCGGGCTCAGAGCCTGGACGCGGATGCCGGCGGGGTCGGGCTTCATGCGGAGCTTCTTGACCGGGGAGAGCACGAAGCCGCCGTTGTACGTCCCGCCCCGCACGGTCTTGTACTCGTAGGCGGTCTCGCGGGACCAGATGTTGAGCCACGGGCCCTCGAGGCAGACGTCGAAGCTGTCGTACTCCCACGGGAAGAGCCGGCCGCGGTCGCGGATGGCCACGGAGGCGCGCTCCCTGTAGGTATAGCCCGGCCGGTCATAGCAGGTCTGAGCGCCGTTGGGACCCGTCGGGTGGCACTCCTGCACCCACTCGGTGCTGCGCAGCCACACGGCCTCGGTCTGAGGCGCGTCGTCGGCGCCGATCGTGAAGTTGACGCAGTCGCGGTCGTAGCGGCGGTAGAGCGGCCGGACGACCACGTCCTTGCCGACCTTCGAGTCAGCCGCCGCCGCCTTGGCCGCCTTCAGGACGTCCGAGGCGTTGACGCCCTGGTCGAAATCCAACGCAGGGGCTTCGGCGCGGACCGTGGCCGCCAGCAGGGCGAACGCCATGACTGCGGCCGGGATGACGAGTGCGGCTCTTCTCATCGAGGGGTACCTCCTGGGCCTTTGGGCCTAGTCTGCGACTAGGTCTATCATACCACAGAACGCGCCCGGATGGACGAGGATTCTTCCGCGGGCCGGGACCGCCGCCCCGGAGACTACTCCTTCTTCTTCGGCAGGACCGCGGCCAGCAGGAGGCGCACGCTCGCGCCGAAGGTCTTCACGGGCTGGCCCAGGGTGTGGGAGACCAGGCGCACGCAGCCGAGCGAGCAGCCGGGCTCGCAAGGCTTGTGCCGGTCGTTGGTCCTGAGGTCCGCGGGGGCCAGCGCGGCCAAGGGCCGCTTCTCGGCCCGCTGCTGGCCGCACCACTGGACCTCGCCCGCGGCGTTCACGTAGAGGAACTTGAACCCGGCCAGGCACTTCCAGGGCCGGGAGAAGTCCCCCTGGAGCATCTCTTCGATGTGCCTGCCGTAGAAGTTGACGCCTTCGAAGACGCCGTAGCGCCCGAGGAGGTCGAGGTACTTCTTCCCCTGGATGGCGATGCGGCCCCCGGGGCCGTGCTGGACCGAGAACCCGAAGGAGAAGGGGAGGTCCTTCATCAGGGAGCGGAACTCGTCGTAGGAGTCCGCGGTGGACTCGCAGAGCACGGTCTGGACCTCCACCGTGAACTTCGCCTCCTCCGCCAGCAGGCGCAGGCGCGGCATGACGGTCTTGAGGGATTTCTGCGACGCCGCGGTGGGCGCGACCGAGTCCACCGAGACCTGCATGAAATCCAGGCCAGCGTCGTTGAGGGCGCGGATGTTGTCGCGCGTCAGGAGGAACCCGTTGGTGATGATGGTGCAGAGGTTGGAACCGCCCCGCTTGGACTTGACGCGGCCCACGAGCTCGGCGACGCCGGGGTGCAGGAGGGGCTCGCCCCCGAGCAGGTCGTAGACCAGCGCGCCCAGAGCGTCGAGCTTGTCGACGCGCGCCATGAGCTCGGAGAGGGGAGGCAGCGGGGAGCCGGCGTTGTATTCGTCGCAATAAGCGCAGCGGAGGTTGCAGTCGTCCGTCACCATCATCTGCACGTAGAAAGGCCGCGAGTCCACGACCCTCTTGGCCCCCGTCGCCACGAATCTAAGGTCCACGCCCATGTTGTATAATCCTCCGTCGGAGCACATCATACCAAACCCATGGACCCCTCGGCCATCCAGTCCCTCCTGCGGCGGACCGAGGTCCTGCGCTCCCCGCGCAGGCTGCTCTCGACCTTCGGCGCCACCCGCATCTCCTACAGGCTGGTCTCGCCTCTGGAGGACGCGCCCGGCCGCACGCGCGTGCGCCGCGGCTCGGTCGTGTCCGAGAGGCCGCAGATCGTGACGCCCGATTCCTTCAAGGAGCGGTTCCAGGGCTTCGGCGACACGGCCGCCGAGTTCGAGGGCTGGGTGAACGCCGCCTACCGCGACCTCCTCAGGGTCCTCGAGTACAACTTCAAGAACGATGGCTTCGCCGCCACCGTGGTCTCCGAGAGGCTGCCCGCGGTCCTCGAGCGCGTCCTGGCCGAGGTCGAGCGCTCCGAGGACCCGCACGCCGCGGTGCTGCGCTGCCCGGACAAGGGGTGGGCCCTGGCGCTCATGAAGCTGACCCTCGAGGAGGCGGCGCGGTCCTTCCCGGTCCACGTCCGCGACCTCGAGCGCCGCGGCCTCTTCGACCCGGAAGGCAAGGCCGCCGAGGCCCGGCGGCGCGAGATCTCGGGGCTCTTCGCCGCGGCCTCGGCCGACCCGGCGGCCAGGGAACGGCTTGGGGACAAGCTGCGCGAGTACGGCCTCTTCGAGGAGTACGAAGACCGCTTCCTGGGGCTCTTCTAGGGGCCAAAAGACCTAGCCGCGTGTAGGTCTTTCTTCCCTCCTTTTGTGCTATACTCTCGGCCATCATCCATGTAGCGCCGAGTCTCCCCCGCGCCCGAGCGCGGGTCACACAGGAGGTTTCTATGGTACGAGCCGCACGCTGGCTCGTCGTCGCAGCCGTTTTCATGGGGTTCCGCGGACCCGCTCTCGCCGCCGATGCCATGGGGTCGGCCTCCCAGCGCATCGTGGTCTTCAAGGGGAGCGTCGCGCCCAGCGCGCGCGTCGCCATCGCCTCGCAGTCAGGAGGGGTCGTGGTGCGGGAGTTGCGCCTCATCAACGCGGTGGTCATCCGCGCGGGCTCAAGCCTCCTGCAGTCCGCCGAGGCCAGGCTCAAGTCCCGGGGCGACGTCCTCAACGTCGTGGACGACCCGCGCATCGATTGGCTCAAAGGAGCCCCTGCCGCGGTCAACGAGGTCCCCTGGCCGGCCATGACGGAGTTCCTCAAAGGAAGGCTGGAGACCTCCCCTGCGGCACCCGCCCCGACCGCCGGGCAGGACGCGCCGTGGGGCGTCATCCGCGTCAACGCTCCGGCCTCCTGGTCCGTCACCAAGGGCAAGGGCGTCAAGGTGGCGGTCATCGACACCGGGATCGACTTCGACCACCCGGACCTCAAGGGGGCGGTGGCCGGGGGCTGGAGCGCCATCGACAAGGAGGACCCGAAGAACTTCAAGGACGACAACGGACACGGCACCCACGTATCCGGCACCATCGCGGCCCGAGACGACGCGGCCGGCGTGGTCGGCGTCGCCCCGGAGGCGGCCCTCTACGGGGTCAAGGTGCTCGACAAGGACGGCAGCGGCAATTTCAGCGACGTCATCGCGGGCATGGAATGGACGGTGACGAACAAGATGCAGGTCGTCAACATGAGCCTCGGCGCCTCCCGGGGCAACGAGGCGCTCCAGGCGGCGGTGGAAGCCATGGCCAAGGCGGGCCTCATCCTCGTGGCCGCGGCCGGGAACTCCGGGGGAGCGGTGGGATACCCCGCCGCCTACCCGCAGGCCATCGCCATCGCGGCCTCGGACGCGGGAGACAAGGTCGCGTACTTCTCCAGCCGGGGGCCTGAAGTCGACTTCATCGCCCCGGGCGTGGCCATCCCATCCACCTTCCCGGGCGGGCTCTACCGGTCGCTCTCCGGCACCTCCATGGCCTGCCCTCACGCAGCCGGGCTCGCCGCCCTGGCCGTGGCTGCCAAGGCCGCAGACGGGCCGGAGAAGGTCCGAGCCCTGTTCAAGGCCGGCGCGACCCCCTTCCCGGACGTTCCCGCGGAAGAGCAGGGCGCCGGCCTCGTGGACGCGGCCAAGCTGGTCCGCTGATTGCTGGCGTCAGGCATTCGAAAGATCCGAAAACCAAAGGTTTTCGGATCTTTCGAATGCCTGACACCGGCGTCATCAACTGTTATAATAGCGGCATGCTGCCGGCCTCCAGAAAGGGGCGCACCCTGCTGAGCGGAGCCGCGATCGCGGCCGTCTCGGCCCTTTGCGTGCTGGCCGCGTCCAAGACCGTCAAATCCGCTTCCTCCGAGCCCCCGCCTTACAGGCAGACCGGCGACCCGGGAGCCTCCATCCTCATCGTCGAGTTCTCGGATTTCGAGTGCCCGGCCTGCAGCGCGGCGCACGGGACCGTGAAGTCCATGCTTGCCGCCTACGGCAAGGACGTCCGCCTGCAGTTCAAGCACTTCCCCCTGGAACGGATGCACCACTCGGCCAGGGCCGCGGCAGCGGCCGCGGAGTGCGCCGGCCGCCAAGGCGCCTTCTGGCAGTACCATGACCGGCTCTTCGAACGGCAGGGTGAATGGGTCCCTCGCGGGAACGGAGCGCCGCCCAAGTCCTGGTTCCTCAAGTACGCCGCGGACCTGAGCCTGGACGCCAAGACCTTCGAAGCCTGCATCCAGGACCCGGCCGTGGACGCGGCCGTGGTCTTGGACATGGCCGAAGCCAAGTCCAGGAACGTCTCCGCCACTCCGACCTTCTTCGTGGCCGGCAGGCGCTTCGTGGGCTCGCGCCAGCTCTCCACCCTGGGCTCCATGTGGATCGAGAGGAAGCGCAAGGACCGATGACCCGCAGACTCTCCCCCCCTCCTCTGCCTCAAGGCCGGCCCTGGACCGACTGGCTGGGCCTGACTGCCCGGGTCCTCGTGGGCGCGACCCTGGCCTTCTCCGGCGCGGCCAAGGCATCGGCCCCTGCGCAGGAGTTCGCCGCGGCCATCGAGGCCTACGCCCTCCTGCCCCAGGCCCTGGTCCCGCCCTTGGCGACCCTCCTGCCGTGGGCCGAGGTCCTCGCGGGCTTCGCCCTCGTCTTCGGCTGGCTCACCCGCTGGTCCGCCGCGGCCGGCCTGGCCCTTTTCAGCGCGTTCATCACGGCCCTGCTCTCCACCTTCAGCCGGGGCTTCGAACTGGCCGACTGCGGCTGCTTCGGCTTTGGCCTGCACCTGGCCCCCGGCCAGACCATCTTCCTGGACGCCGCCCTGGCTGGATGCTGCCTCTGGCTCCTCCTGCGGCCGCGGACCCCGCTCAGCCTGGACTCTTGGATCACGGAGGGCTCGTGAAGACGATCCTCGCCATCGACGACGACCCGTCCATGCGGGACTTCTACGAACAGGGGCTGCCCATCTTCGGGTACAAGATCGCCACCGTCGAAGACGCCGAATCCGCCCGGGCGAGCCTCACGGAACACCTGCCCGACCTCATCCTCATGGACGTCATGATGCCCGGGGTGGACGGCATCAGCCTGACCCGGGAGATCCGCACCAACGCCAAGACCGGCCACATCCCCATCCTCATCGTCAGCGCCCTGGCCGACGCGGCCACGGTCAACGACGCGCTCCTCTTCGGCGCGGTGGACTACCTGGCCAAGCCCGTGAGCGTCGAGGACCTCAAGGCGAAGATCGAGCACATCTTCGCCCTCGAAGAGCACCGAAAGAAATAGGTCGCCGTAGATAGGGGTCAGACCCTGACATTGGAAAATCTGACATTGGGACACGCTCGACATCCCAACGTCAATGTCAGATTTTCCAATGTCAGGGTCTGACCCCATACAGGGTCAAAGGACCTACGGGGTGCCAAGGCCCTAGGCCCCTGGCCTCCCTCCCCCCCGACCGTTAAACTCTCTGTATGCCGATCCGCGACATGGAGCCGACGCCCCTGGTCCACTTGTCCGCGGATTTCGTGCGCGCCAAGGAATACCTCGAGGCCATCGTCACCTCCACCTCCGACGCCATCTGCACCACGGACACCAACGGCCGCATCATCTATTTCAGCCCCGGGGCGGAGAGGATGCTGGGAGTCCCGGCGCGGGAGGCCATGGGCCAGCCCGCCCATTCCTTTTATGCCGGAGGCCTGACCGAGGCCAAGGCCATCATGGGCGTCCTGAGGAAGCAGGGCAGCGTCGCCAACTACGAGATGGCCCTCAAGACCAAGGCGGGCGGGCTCATCCACGTGAGCATGTCGGCCTCCCTGCTCAAGGACCGTTCAGGCCGCGTCATCGGGACCCTGGGGATCTCCAAGGACATCACGGACCGCATCGAGCTCGAGCGGCGCCTGCGCGAGCTCTCCATCACGGACAACCTGACCGGTCTGCACAACCAGCGCCATTTCCAGGAACGGATCGTCCAGGAAGCGGGCCGCGCCAGACGCCAGCGCTACAAGCTCTCCATCGTGGTCATCGACCTCGACGGGTTCAAGGCACTCAACGACCTCAAGGGCCACCTCGAAGGCGACCGCGTCCTCAAGGTCTTCGCAGGCGCGATCATGGAGAAGGTGCGGCGGGGCGTGGACTCGGCCTACCGCTACGGCGGCGACGAGTTCGTCATCCTCCTGCCCGGCCTGCCCGCGGAGAAAGCGCGCCGCGTGGCCGAGAGGATCGTGGCAGGGGCCCGCGCCAACCCCGAACTCGACGGGCTCGATTTCAGCTTCGGCGTCGCGACCCTCGGACACGACCAGTCCGTCTCGGACTTCATCAACGAGGCCGACACCCGGATGTTCCGCATGAAAGCCGCCAAGAAGAAGGGCGCGTCCCGCGGGGCAGCCCCACGCGAGCTCTCCACGGTCCTCTCCTCGGGCCGCCCCCTGGCCCTCATCTGGAACCGCGCCTCATCCCATACAGACGCTTCCCTTCGTCCTGCCGGGTTAGTATAATACGCACCACTCGTGGCCAAGATCCTCATCATCGACGACGATTTCGAGATCGTTTCCCTCCTGCTGGAGGTCCTCCGGCACGACGGCCATGAGGCCGACTCCGCCGGAGACCCGGTGGAGGGGATGAAGAAGGTCCGTCAGCTCAAGCCCGACCTCGTGATCCTCGACTACCACATGCCGCAGACCACGGGCGCGCACCTCTACGAGTCCCTGCGCCGCAACGAGGCCAGCAGGACGACCCCCATTCTCTTCATGAGCGGCGAGGCCTCGCCCGAGACCATCATGGCGGAGATCACGGACTCCACCGATTCCCGCTTCCTGCCCAAGCCCATCCACCTCGACGCCTTCAGGAAGACCGTCAAGGCGATGCTCTCGGGGGAGAAGAGCGACGGGAGCCTCGAGACCGGCAAGCCGGAAGAGCCGGCCTAGTCGGTTCCGGCGCCTTCAGACGGGTCCTCTTGAGGACCATCCGAGGCAGCCAGGGAGGCCGGGAGCTCCTTGCGGCCCAGGCTCCAGAGCGTCTCGAAGTCCGCCTGGAAGCCCGCCACGCAGCCCGGGTCGGAGAGGAAGGCCGCGTTCTCGAAGCTGTAGGACTCGCCGTTGACCGTCCAGTTGTAAGAGCCCGTCTCGACGACCGCGCCGTCGAAGACCGCGTACTTGCTGTGCTGGACGCCCGCCTTGGTCTTGCCGTCCATGACCGCGACGTCGACGCCCCGCGAGCGGAGGTAGGCCAGCACGCTGTTGGCGTTGCGCGACTGCTTGCGGTCCAGGACCACCCGCACGCGCACGCCCGCGGCCTTGCGCTCGGCCAGGGCCTCGGCGAGCGTCTTGCTCGTGAAGCTGAACATCGCGACGTCGATGGACTCCCTCGAGATAGCGATGGCGTCGAGCAGGCGGCCGGCCGTGCCGCCCTTGGGCGAGAAGGCCGCGGCGGGCAGGCGGGCGCCGTGGAACTCCACGCCGGGGGAGGCGTCCTCGGGCGGGGCGCCCTCGACCGTGGGCGGAGGCCGGGGCGCGTCGGGAGGGCCGGACAAGGCCCAGACCCAGTCGAAATAGGCGCTGAAGGCCGCCACGCGCTCGGCGTCGTCGAAGAAGACCGCGTTCTCGTAGTTCGACTTCTCCGCGGACTTCGTCCAGTTGAACGAGCCCGTCTTGACCAGGACCCCGTCGAACACGGCGATCTTGTTGTGCATGAGGCCGAAGTCGCCTAAGCCCGCCACGATCCTGGCCTGGATCCGGGGGTCGGCCAGGAGCCTGGTGATGACGGCATTGGCCTTG
Source organism: Elusimicrobiota bacterium (assembly GCA_016218545.1). Taxonomy (GTDB): domain Bacteria; phylum Elusimicrobiota; class Elusimicrobia; order UBA1565; family UBA9628; genus JACQWX01. The sequence continues at coordinate 95,987 of JACRDQ010000038.1, read as the reverse complement.
CGGCCCCGCCTGGGGAAGACGTGTCCCTGGTCGAGCACGACCATGATCTCGACCGACGGAGAGCGCGAAGCGGCGCGCTGGAGCGCGGCGGCCACGTCCTCGAGGCTGAGGTCGTAGAGCAGGAGCTTGAGGCTGCCTTTCGCGGCGTCGATGGCCCGGACGAGGTGCCCGCTGAGCGACTCCCTGCTGGTGAACGCGCTCCGGGGAAGCGTGATCCCGTTGAACGCGACCTCCGTCGGAACGGTCCCCGCCGGAGGAGCGGCCCGGAAGACCGGCAACCGCGGCAAGGGGAGCATGGGGGCCGCTCCGCCCGGGATCCGGATGCCGTCGAATGACCCGGGCAGGGCCGCCGCCCCTGCGGCCGCGGCCATGGCCTGCGCCCAGCGTCCCTCGTCCGCAGATGCCATGCGGACGCAGACGAGGTTCAGGGCCAGGACCGCCGCGGCCAGCATGATGTTCATCTATCTATAAGTCTAGCCGCGGAGATCCCCGGCGGACAGCGACGGAGGGCCCAGCCGGGCCTAGGTCCAAGGACCCAAGGCTCTTCCAAGATTTTGCTATCATATGTCGCCTAATTCGCGCGTAAGGCGCAATTTCCTGGAGGTCGACTCATATGAAGCGGATTCTCACCATCGGTCTGGCCTTGGCGGTCGTCTGCGGAGGGCTCTGCTCCTGCTCCACGGCCAAGCGCAAGAAAGGCTCCAAGTCCGGCGATGCGGCCGGGGCGGGCTCCGGGCTGGAGTCTCCGGCCTACACCCCGGGCGTGGACGTGACCGAGGCCAGCATCCGCGGCACCGAGTTCGTGTCCACCCCGGAGCTCGCCGTCGTCTACTTCGACTACGACAGCTACGCCCTCACGGACGCTTCCCTCGAGGCCCTCAAGAAGAACGCGGAGTATATCAAGGAGCACCCGGAGCTCGAGGTGCTCGTGGCGGGACACTGCGACCAGCGCGGCACCATCGAATACAACCTTTCCCTGGGCCAGAACCGGGCCAAGGGCGTGCGCGAGTACTACATCCGTCTGGGCGTGTCCGGCGGGTCCCTGGCCACCATCTCCTACGGCGAGGAGTCGCCGGTCTGCGACGAGTCCTCCGAGGACTGCTGGTCCAAGAACCGCCGGGGCGAGACCCAGGTTCGCAGGCGCGCGGCCAAGGCCGGAGAGAACCGATGAGGCGCGCCCTCTTCCTGGCGGCCGCGGTCTCCTTCCTCACCGGATGCGTCGCGACCCAGCGGGACGTGATCTCGCTTGAGAACCAGGCCGACGAGCTCAAGTTCCAGGTCCTCGAGCTCAAGAAGACGATCGGCTCCATGCAGACCAACCAGGCCGACATGATCGTCGAGATGAAGCAGCTCCACACCGACCTCGGCGTCTTCACCGAGACCGTCAAGGACCTGCGCGGCGACATGGAGCGCCTCGGCTCCAAGATCGACGACGTGAGCTCCGGCGTCGCCAACGTCGGCACCGGCATCTCCACGAAGGTCTCCGCCCTGGGCGAGTCCCTCAAGGAGGACGTCGAGCAGCAGAAGAAGGACATGCAGAAGATGGAGCGCAAGGTGGCCCAGGTCGGCGCCGGCACCTCCCCCACCGAGCTCTTCCTCACCGCCGAGGTGCGGCTCGCCAAGAAGGACTACGAGCTCGCCGCCAAGGGCTTCGAGGAGTACGCGGCGCGCTTTCCCACGGGCTCGCTCATCGACGTCGCGGTCTACAACCTCGGCGAGGCCTACTTCGGGATGGGCCGCTGGGAGGCCGCGGGCCGGCAGTTCGCGACCGCCCTGGAGCGCTTCCCCAACAGCAAGATGACGCCGTCCACGCGCCTCATGTACGCGCTCTGCCTCATCCGGCTCAGGAGGAACATCTCGGAGGCCAAGCAGTACCTCGAATCCATCCCCCTGGACTTCCCCAAGAGCCCCGAGGCCAAGGCCGCGGCCGAGCACCTGCGCAAGCTTCCCGCCGAGCGGCCCCAGCGCAAGGGCCGCTCATGACGGGCCTGGCCTCCCTGCTCTGCGCCGGCCTGCTCGCGGTCCCGGCCTCGGCCGCGGACGTCTACATCAGCCTCGCCGGCTCCTCGGCGGGCCAGGCCCTGCCCCTGGGGCTGCCCCCCTTCACGGCCAATGACCCGGGCTCGGTCCAGGACGCTGCCATGGCCCAGCAGACGCGCGAGGTCATCCGCGCGGACCTCATGTTCTCGCGCTACTTCAGGATCGTCGAGGACGGCCCCACGCCCGACGGCGGCCAGGTCTCCGCGGTCAGCCGGGAGTGGAAGCTGCGCGGCGCCGGGTGGATCCTGACGGCCAAGGCCGCGGCCCCCGGAGCCGGCAGCGCGGCTCCGAAGGTGAGCCTCACGGTCTCCCTGACCGACCTCAACTCCGGAGAGCAGGTCTTCGACCGCTACTACCAGCAGGACGCCCAGTTCTGGCGTTCCCTGGCGCACCGCGTCTCCGACGACCTCGTCAAAGCCCTGACCGGCAAGATCGGCATCGCGCACTCCCAGCTCGCCTTCGCCAACCGTCAGACCGGGAACAAGGAGATCTACCTGGCCGACTACGACGGCGCCAACCTCCGCCGCCTGACGAACCACCGCGCCATCTCGCTGCTGCCGCGCCTGAGCCCTGACCGCAAGACCGTGGCTTACACCTCCTACAGGGACGGCAACCCCGACCTCTTCCTGCTGGACCTGGCGACCGGCAAGTCCCGGGTCCTTTCCAACGAGCAGGGCCTCAACGTGGCGGGCGGCTTCTCCCCCGACGGCAACCAGATGCTCATGACCCTCTCGCGCCAGAAGCATCCGAACATCTACGTCAAAGGCATCGCGGACGGCTCCATCACGAGGCTCACCAACCACACCGGGGTGGACACCTCGCCGACCTTCTCCCCGGACGCAAGCCAAGTCGCCTTCGTGTCCGACCGCTCCGGCAACCCGCAGGTCTACATCCTGGACATGACCACCCAGCGCGCCAAGAAGCTCACGCGCATGAACTGGTGCGACTCCCCCTCGTGGTCTCCGACCGGCGAGTGGATCGCCTTCGCCGGCCGCAGCCGGCCCAAGGACCCCATCGACATCTTCCTCGTGGACGTCACCGGCAACCAGGTCCGCCAGCTCACCCACGGCGAAGGGTCCAACGAGGACCCCTCCTGGTCGCCCGACGGCCGCTTCCTGACCTTCGTGACCACGCGCGGCGGAAGGCCCGAGGTCTACGTCATGGACGCGGACGGCTCGGCCCCGCACCGGCTCCTCGACGCTCCGGGAGCCAGCTCGACCCCGGACTGGTCGCGCTAGCGGGGCGTCCCATGCGCCGGGCCGCTCTCTGCCTGACGCTCCTCCTCCCCTCCCTCGCCCTCTGCGGCGAGACCGCCCGGCCCAAGCCCCGCCCGGTCACCGCAGCGCTCTCGGCCGCGGCCAAGGCCGCGGAAGCCTCGGCTTCGGACCTCGACCTCCGTCCTTCCCGCTGGGACACGGCCATGGCCCTGCCCGAAGCCGAAGGGCTCCTCAAGGACCCGCTCTCCCTGCCTGCCTCGGCCGGCCGCTGGAAGGAGGGCTTGCGCCGCTCCGAGGACGCCTGCGGACTCCTCGGCGTGGGCCGGCAGGTCCTGGGCGCCCCGGCCGGGACCCTGGCCAGGGAGTTCCGCCACTCCATGGCGCCGGAGAGCCTGGGCCTGGCCCCGGACCTCCGCGTGGCCATCGCGCGCATCCTCTGGGACATGGACATCGCGCGCGCCGCGGTGCTGGAGGCGGCGGACTCCCTGACAGGACCCGAGAGGCTCGCCGCCCTCCAGGAGGTCAAGGCCGCGGTCACCAGCGAGAACGGGCCGCGCTCCGAGCCCGCGGTCTACGCCGCCATGGCGCGGTTCCGCCTCAGCCAGCTGCTCGAGGCCGGGAGCTTCCTGCTCTGCGCGGTGTCCGGCTCCCACCTGCCTGCCCTGCGCAAGGCGGCGGCCAGGTCCAGCGTGGCGGAGAAGCGCTGGAAGCTCCCCTTCGGAGAGGCCCTCCTGGTCGGCCCCGGAGAGCGCACCTTCACCGCAGGCGAGCTCAAGGGCGTGGCTCTCCTCATCCACCTCGGCAGGAAGAGCGTCTACCAGGGCCCGGTCGCCGCCGCAGGAGAGGGCGAGGTCAAGGTGGTCATCGACCTGGCTGAGGACGTGACGGTCCAGGACCCAAGCGGAGGACCCACCGGAGGCAGCGGCATCTTCGGCGTGGGCCTGCTCTTCCTTCCCAACCCCGCGGGCGCCAAGAAGCTCTCGGGCGGAGACTTCTCCCTGGGCTCCGGGCTCTTCGGCGTGGGCGGGCTCACCATCGAGGGGAAAGCGAACGTGCTCCGAGGCGGCCGCTTCAGCCAGGCCGCCGGAGCCTTCGGAGCAGGGGTGCTCTGGTCCAAAGGAGAGGACGCGTCGTTCGAGGCGGACCTCTCAGCCCAGGGCTACGGGTTCACCCAGGGCGCGGGAGTCTTCCGCCACCAAGGCGCGAGGGCGGACCTCCAGTGCGGACTGCGCTATCCGGACCCGAGGGAGGCTCAAGCAGCGCTCAGCATGTGCCAAGGCGCGGCTTACGGCCGCCGAGCCTTCGCAGGCGGGGGCGCCGGGCTGGCCCATGTGGCGACCGAGGACGGGAGCATCGTCGCCAACTATTTCGGCCAGGGCAGCGGCTACTGGCACGGCATCGGAGCGCTCTTCGTCCGCGGAGACCGGAACCGCCTCAAGGCCAGGCGCTACGCTCAGGGCTCGGGCATCCACGCGGCGGTCGGGGTCCTGAGCGTGGCAGGCAGCTCGAACGCTCTCGTCAATTGGGGCGTGGGACCGGCGTTCGGCTGGGACTACGGCGCGGGCTTCTGGGAGCTCCACGGCGACGACAACACCGCCCGCGCGGACTGGGGCACGGGACGGGGAGACGCCAACGGCCACGGCCTGGCCGCGGTCACCGGAGACCGCAACAAGCTCCTCCTGCCCGAGTTCGGCACAGGCTTCCACAAGCGGGCTGCTCCAGGCTACGGCTTGGCCTCGGTCGAGGGCAAGGACAACAGGCTGGGCCTCTCCGCGCTCCCTGCCGAGACCCGGGCGCACGGCCTGGCCCTGAGCCCCTGGGGCGCGGTCGTGTCCAGGTCCGGGCTCATCCTGGACCCCAAGCTCACCCTGGCCTCAGCGGACTGGCCGGCCATAGACCACGCAGCAGCGGTGGAGAAAGAGAGAGCGGAACTCAGCCGCATGTTCGAAGCCGCGCTCCAGAAAACCGGAGCGGAGCGCGTGGCCGGGCTCCTCCACGTGACCTCCTCGTTCAGCCTCGAGAGCGGCGTCCCGAGGATGGCCTTAGCCGAGCTCTTCCGCACCCCTGATCAGGACCTTGCGCACCTCGAGGCCGCCCTGTCAGCGGAGCGCTTCGACGAGTACCTCTGGCTGAGGGTCCTGCTCGCGGGCTTCGGTCCCCAGGTCCTGGATTGGGCGAAGGGGAGCTTCGACAAGACCGGCGGCACCCTCCGGAGCCTCATCCTCCAGAGCGCCAGGTACGCCAAGGCGCAAGACGCTCTTCCTATGCTGGAGGCCGCGCTCAAGGACGAGGATTGGCGCGTGCGCAGGGAAGCGGCCGGAGCCCTGGGCCACCTCTTCAGCCAGGAGCAGGGGGATGAGCCGGGCAGGCTCCGCTTCTTCGAGGTCGCGGTCTCCTCAGACGCCGCCGAAGAGCTCATCAAGCGCATGGGCTGGAAGAGGGCCGCGGACGTGATGTCCGCCCTGTCGCTCGCGGGCCAGCTCACCGCGGACGAGCGCGGCCTCCTGGTCCACCGCTTCCCAGGCCCCAACGAGCCCCTTCCCAAGGAAGCGCTGACCCTGTTCCTGGACCTGCTCGAAGCCCAGCCGGAGCGCTCCTCAGGCCTGAAGGCCGAGCTCGAGTCCGCAAGGCGGCTCCGAGACCGGGCAGCCGAGCTTTTGAAGGTCGTTTCCGCGGACCCGGACCCGGACGTGGCCGACGCAGGCCTGGCCTCCCTTGGAGCCGTGGGCAGGCCCGAGGACTCCTCTTTCCTGACCTCCCATCTCAAGGCCAAGGACGCCAAGAGGAGGGACGCTGCTGCCAGCGGCCTTGGCCGCATGGGCCCTGGAGCCTTGCAAGCCGTGGCCTCCGCGCTCTCGTCTCCGGAGCGCCGCGTGCGTTCCGCGGCCTGCAAAGCCTCAGCCCTTTCCTGGGACCCGGAGACCGTAGCGCTCCTTGCCCGTTGCCTGAAAGACCGCGCTCCCGAAGTCCGGGGAGCGGGCTGCGCCGCGATGTTCGCCGTGCAAGGCGCGCTCTCGGAGAGCAAGAAGCGGTTCAGAGGAGTCCTGTCCAAGCTCTCCACGACCGACCCGTCTCCCTCCGTCCGAGCCGCGGCAGCCTACGCGGCAGCGCAGCTACCCAAGTAGGCCGCCTGGACCCAGAGCGCCTGGGTCCAATAACCGCTCCGAACAACCCCGAAGGCCCAACCCCCTTCCATGGGTCGTCCTATACAATATAGGCATGACGCAAGGGGGATTCATGAAACGGGTCACGGCCGGCATCCTCAGCGCCGCGCTCATCGCTTTGTCTCCGGGCTTCGAGGGCTATCGCGCCTTCGGCCAGACCATCTCCGCCGGACAGACGGGCAAGGCTCCTGTGGCCGTGCCCATCGGCGTGGTCCCCTCCCGGATCGGCAATCTCCCCCTGCAGTTCAATCCCAGCCTCCCCTCCGGCCTTGGACTGCCCACCCTGGGCTCTCCTGCCGTCACCCCTTCCGTCGGCTCGGTCCTCCCTTCCGGCGCTCCGGACAGCGCGGTCCCGTTCTCAGCCCCCGTAGCCGCGCCTTTCGCCGAGGTCCCCGCTCTGCCGCTCCCGGTCATGGGCCTCACCGCGGCGCCCCAGGCCCAGGACGGCCTGCCTGCCTCGACCCGCGAGGTCCTCGACCAGGGCGTCGAGAAGCTCACGCAAGCCAAGGACGCGGGCGAGCGCCAGACCGTCCTCTCCGACCTCTTCTCAGGCAAGACCGCTGCCGTGGGCGACGTCTCCGGCCCTGCCCCGGTCTTCTCCCCTGCCGACGCCAGCCAGGGCTCCCTGGCCGCGAGCCAACCCCGGACCGTCTCGGTCCCGGAGCTCGAGGCCGTGGCCGTGGACTCCGCCAAGGCGGAGAACGACCGCAAGAAGGCCGTGGACTCCATCGCTTCCCAGCCCGGCGCCGAGACCGAAGCGTCCCTGCGCCGCATCGCGGACTCCAATCCCCGGGGCGGAGCCTCGGACTACGAGGTCCACCGTCAGGCCCTCCGCGCCCTGGCCGGCCGGGGCGTGATCCTGAGCCTGCGGCCCGTAAGCCCCGGCCACGCGCAGCAGATCTTGGCCAAGCTCTCCCAGAACAAGCCCTCCCTGGCCATCTTCGACTACGACGACACCCTGGCTCCCTGGACCAAGCCCATCGCGCCCGAGACCGCAGAAGCCCTCAAGACCGCGGCTGACGCGGGCATCCAGCCCGTCATCCTCACGGACCGGCCGGACGCCTCCGAGAACCCCAAGGAGGTCACCATCCTCCAGTCTTTATCCGGCATGACGCCGGAGCAAAAGGGAGTCCTGGGCGTCGTCTCCTCCAAAGGCACCCGCGCCGTCCTCTATGACGCCAAGGCCGAGCCCAGCCTCGTGCGCGACGTGTCCGTCTCCTGGCAGGCCTCGGAGACCGACGCCATCAAGGCCGCGGGCCAGGCCGTGAAGGAGAAGTACGGCAGCGTGATCTTCAACGGCAGGGAGGAGGAGCTCTCCAAGGACGGCTACTTCCGGCCCCTTCCAGTCGGGACGGCCGAGGCCGAGGTCAGGGCCGCGGCCGAGCTCATGCAGGCCGAGCTCAAGGCGCGGGGCGTGGACGTCGAGGTCATCGGCCGCATGGCCAAGGACCCGACCCTCCCTCCTTACATCTCGCTCTCCAAGGTCGACAAGGCCATCGGAGTCGAATGGCTGAGGACCCACCTGGGCTACATCGGCAGGATGCGCGACCTGGCCGGCATGGGGATCAGGGGCAAGCTCTTCTCCAAGCTCGCAGGCTGGCTGGGACGCTTCAACGGCAAGGAAACCCCGGTCTCCAAGCTGCTCATCGTGGGCGACCAGTTCTTCGGCTCCCGCGTGACGGACCGCAACATGCTCAAGGCCGCCCAGGGCGCGCTCGCCATCTCCGTGGGCGGCAAGGCGGACCCCAGGCTCGACAACACCTTCGTCTGGCCGACCGAGGGCGGCCCTGCCTCCACCGAGATCCTCAAAGGCGCGGCCGCGGCTCCAGTCTCGGACTTCAACAAAGGCGCGGTCAAGGCGCTCTTCATCTCGCGCACCTTCTCCATCGCGAGCTTCATCCTGACCTCCATCGCCTACCCCTTCCTCGCCGCCCCGGCCGTGGGCTGGACCGTCTACGGCGTGCTCATGGCCCTCGGCCCCCTGGCCGCCATCGCCACCGGCCCCTTGAACGGCAACCTCGCGGACAAGCTCTCGGCCCGGAACTCCATGGTCATCAACATGGTGGTGCGCGCGGTCCTGACCCTGATGCTGCCTGCCTTCGCCTACTTCGGCATCCTCAACTTCTGGACCCTGCTGCTGTCTTCCATCGCCAACGGCTGGGTGCTCTCCGCCATCATGACCACGGAGAACGCCTACATAAGGAGGCTGGCGGGCAAGCACCAGGGCACCGTGATGGCTCTGGGCTCGGTCCACTACGTGTCCATGCAGGCGATCCTGGGCCTGATCCTGGGCATCGGCTCCATCATCGACAAGTGGAACCCGATGATCGCCTTCCTCATCTCCGCCGGGGTGCACGGCCTGCTCCTGGCCCCCTACCTCTGGTTCTCCATGCCCAACGACACGCCGCCCACGAACGCGGCCGCCGGGACCCCCCAGACCCTTAAGTCCCGGGTCAAGGCCTGGCTCGACTCGGTCAAGCAGGGCGGCAAGCCCGCGCTCAAGGCCCTGATCCCGGATTTCCTCCGCAAATACTGGAAGGAAGCCCTCCTCTTCGGAGCCTCGATCGCGGCCTATTCCTTCCTGCACTCTCCCATCCCCATCGCCCTGGCCCTCTTCTACTGGGTCTGGAACACGGACACGGTGCGCGCGGTGCGGCGCGGCGACACCCGCGAGGTCTCAGAGCGCGAGAAGGAGCTCGCGCTCACCCTCAAGGAGAACGCGGCGGCAGACCTTGTGGACCGCGCCGAGCTCGAGCGCGTGAAGGCGGAGAAGGCCCAAGGCTGGGAAGCCCGCGCCGCGGAGCTCGAAGCGGTCCTGGCCAAGCGAGCCGAGCAGACCAAGGCTCTCTCGTCCGAGGGCAAGCGCTGGACCCTGCGCCAGTTCTCGACCATCCTCTTCTCCTCGCTCCAGGCCGCGGTGACCTACCCGTTCCAGAACTTCGCCCTGCCCCTCATGGCCGTGACCCTGGTGGGCCAGGCAGGCAAGGCCATGCTCCTGGGCAAGCTCACCGGCGCGGTCTTCTTCGGCACCCTCATCGCCAACTCCTCGCAGGTCAAGCTGCCGGACATCCGCATCCCCTTGATCGGCAAGTTCCCGGCCCAGCGCCTCATCCAGGGCGGAGTCCTCGCCCTGGCCGCCACCTGGGTCTACACGGGCCTGGTGCCCGGCAGCATCCTCGCCGCAGCGGCCGCGGTGGCCGCGGCAGCCGGGCTCATGTGGCTCGCCAACCACATCACCCAGAAGGGCTGGATCAAGTTCCTCGGCCTGGGCCTCCTGGCCGTGTGGCTGCCCTTCCTCGTCTGGACCATGCCGGGCCTCATCCCCTTCATGAGCGTGCAGACCGCGCTCTTCCTGACCATGCTGATCTACGGCATGTTCAGCGGCCCTGCCATCGTGTCCTTCAACACCTACATGCAGACGAGCACCAAGAAGTCCGACCTCGGCAAGGTCTTCGGGACCTCCGGCTCCTTCGTCAACACCTCGACCTCCATGGGCTACGGCCTGCTCTCCCTCGGAGCCGGGATGCTGACCACGGCCTTCCCCGCGCTCCTGGTGCCCATCGGCATCGCCTACGGCATCGCGGCCCTGGCCTTCTGGAACGCGCCCAAGCGCATGCCCGGACTGCCTGAGAACGCCGTCGAGAAGGCCGCGAAGGAGTGACCTGAACGTGATCCGGCGAGCCGCCGCCGTCTTGCTATGCGCGGCTCTCCTGCACGGCCTGGTCCTTCCCCCGGCCGTCCTGGCCCAGGTCAGGGCCGTGACCGCGGCCGGAGCCGCGTCCTCCGCCTTTCCCGTCATCCTTCCCAGGACCACGGCCCGAGCCGACCTCGGACAGGCCGGCCAGCCGTCCTCTTTCCAGGTCCAGGCTGGCCTGCCCCCAGCCCCGGCCATCAGGCCGGACCTGCCAGGCGGAACGCTCCTCCAGGCCCCGGCACCGGACCTGCCCGTGGCCCCGCTCCTGCCGCTGCCCGACCTCCCTCAGGCACTCCCTTCAGCCTTGCCTGGCCCGGCATCCCAGCTCGGCCTGGCAAGCCCGGTCCCGGGCATCGAGAGAGGCATCGCGAAAGGCCTGGCGGAAGCGGCCGTTGAGGTCCTTCCTGTACGGGCCAAGGCCCTTCCGTCGGAGTCCTTGACAGGCGGCCTAGCCGCGGTTTTCGACGGCCAGCCCGTCCTCCCCGGACTCGCCGAGCCCGGCGTCCCGGTCCAGGGCAGCCAGGCGTCTGCGCGCGCGGCCGGACCTGGACTCGACCGCCCCCTCTTCTCGGCCGTGAGCAACGAGAAAGACCCCATCGAGGACCTCCACCGCGGCCAGGGGTTCTCCAAGGCGGCCAAGGTCGGCTACGTCACCGCGTTCCTGACCGTGGCCTTCATCATGGGCACCAAGGCCCTCGCAGGCGCCCTGGGCTACGTCCCGCATTCGAACTACCAGGGCCCGGTGTTCGGCCCAGGCATGGGAATCAGCGAGATCGCCAGCCTCCTCTTCTCCGTGTCGGTCATGGCCCCGGTCCTCGAGGAGCTCCTGTTCCGGCAGTTCCTGCAGGGCGGCCTCAAGAAGGTCGTCTCGAAGTTCTGGAGCCGGGGCGCCTTCGGGGTCGCGGCCCTGGCGAGCTCGCTCGTTTTCGTGGCCCTGCACGAGACCTCCGACCCCCTCCTCTTCGGCCTGAGGCTCGCGGGCTCCCTGATGCTCTCATGGGTCTTCGAGAAGCACGGGCTGGCGGGCTCCATCACGCACCACGCCTTCTACAACGGCATGTGGTTCGCCATGGCCATGGCGGGCCTGCTCTTCGCCCCGGCGGGGAGGGCCGCGACCCTGGGCATCGCCGCGGTGGGGCTCGCCGCCGCGGCGGCGTCCCTGAGGAGCATGCTCGGCAAGGAACGGCCGGCCAACCCCGTGTCCGGATGGGCCCTCCTCGCAGCAGCGGGGCTGGTCTTCGGCCCCCTGGTGCTCTGGCCCGCCGCCATGGCCGTCAGCCTGCCGCTGGCCTTCAGCCTGACGCTCTACGCCCTCCTAAGACCATACGCTGGCGGCGGACGTCAAGCCGTTGTCCCGCCTGAGCAAGCGCAAGCTGCGGACGCGCCTGTGGCCGTAGATTCTCTCCGGCTGCTCGATGCTCGCGTCACGGAATCCCGCCGTACGGGCAACGAGGACGCTGCGAGCAGCCGCTTCCTTGATTCCGCAATCAACGACATGATGCCCACGGATGGCGGCGCCCCGCTGGTTCTGGGCGACATCGCCCCAACCCAGGCCGTGGGGCAAGTCGCCGCCATCCTTAGACAAGCCGGCCTCGATAACGGCCAAACAGGGGCGGCTCTGCGCGCATTGGCCGGCCAGCCTCAGATCGATTTGAGGCGACTCCTTCACGACGGCGCCGCTGAGCCTTTAGCGGCCATGTATCGGGTCGCTACCGACGTGTCGCAACAAACCGCGATCGACATGCTCTCGTCCGTGGCCGCCGGGCCTGATCCCAAGTCTGACGCTGCGGCCCTGCGCGAACTCATGGTTTCCTTGAGTGTAGTCTCTCATGACCCCCATATGTCCGATGCCTTGGTCTCGCTCAGTCGACGTCCTGATGCCGCGGCCAGCGCCACAGCCCTTCATACCCTGATCTCGGCCAAGGCCCGATGGGGGAGCAGCTTGTACGGCGACGGCATCTACCTCGTCTTTCATTTGGCGAAACATCACGATCCTCCAACGGCCGTCGCTGCGTTCCTCAAGCTAGGTCCCTCTTTGTTCAAGGCGGGCTTGCCGCGGGATTCCCCCGATTCCCTTTTGGACATGCTTTCGGCCGCTCCCGATGCCGACCAACGAGCTGATTTCTGGTTTCACGCGGGCTTGTCGCGGCTCCTGGGTGCGGCGATCAAATCCATGAAGGCTGCGGGCGTCAGCGGCAGCATGTCGGATCATGTGATCAAGGGCTTGATGCAGATGCCTGATTTCCGCCAAGCTCACAGGATGCTGAACCAGCCCGCCGGCCTCTCACCTATCGCCAAGGCGATCTCCTCCAACGACGAACAATTGGATTTCGAACATCTGAACTTCTATCTCAACCTCCCCGAAGACTTGACCCGCCGCCTGCCCTATGAGGCGATGGCCGAAATCCTGCGCGCGGACGACTATACCCGCAACCTGTATAGCCGCTCCATCCGAGACATCAATCCGGGGATGTTCTTCCGCTATCAGGCCGCCCCGGATCTTATCCGCATCAGATACTGGCTACAAACGGAGCAGTACGATCGGATCCAGCAGGAACAGGCAGATCCCGCGACCATCATGCGGGCCATCTTGTGGAATCATCAGAATGCGATCATTTCGCAGAACACGGAGTTGCTGTTGACCTATGCCGGCCGGGACACGGTGCTCAAGGGGATGGTTCCCCTAAGACGCAAGATAGGAGAAGTCTCATTCACAAAAAGGGATGTGGCGCGTTTGTGGCGGGCCCTGGGCTTGGATCCACAGATCATGCCTGGGGCCTTGAAAGAAGCGGGATTCAGGTTTTGGAACGTCGGCTCAAAAATCCTCGTCATCCCCGCGGTGTTCGACCTTCTGCTAAGCGCCTATCGAGGCAGCGCGGAGAACGACAATAATCAGGCGAGTTATCTGACCCATTCCTTGACCACGGCTTTGGTTCACTACGCCACCCAGGGAGGCGAGGTCAAGGGCGGCAAGATCGGCCCCTATGGGGACGACGCATTTCATGAGTTCGATCTGGGGCTTCTGCGGCTGGCAGGAGTGAATCGAAGGCGGGTGGACCGAACCGTGGCGTTGGCTTTTTCTTACGCCAAGCCGCTGCCTGAATATGCACGCAAACGGACCCAGATCCTCCGTAGCGATACCATCAGCGGCCATATCCAACAACTCGTGGAGTGGCAGACTTCGGAAAGAAAGGCCAAGCAGACCCTCCATGCCGCCCTGCAAGGCATCGCCGCGGGAAGCCTGAGCCAGCTGGAATTGGAAAAAGCGGAAGAATACATATGGAATCAATTGGAAATCTTGAGCGCCCGGTGCGGCCTGAAGAAGGCATATTTCGATGCTGTCTTCGGCTGTTTGGATGAGGCATTCTTCGCGGGTCTGAGAAAAGAATACGTGCATGGTCGCGACAACTCTCCACTCCTACGCCGCCTGCTCAGGGCTGGATTGCGGAAAAGTACGATCGCGAACATCGCTGCCAGAAGAGATTTGTCCGAACAGCGGGTGGCCCATCCTTGGATAGAGACTCACAAGACCTTGTTGGACTACCTGGATCAGGAAGACAAAATACGAAAAGGCACTTTTGAAGACGCTGGTCCGCTGTAAGAGGACTTGAGAGCCTCGGGCCCTGGCGGCAGATAGGCGACGGCACTCAGGGCCAACTAAGTTCCTTAATAAGACCGACCACGGCCTGCGGCGCGTGCGGCTTCATCGAATCCGGGTAGCTGGCGCGGAACTTGATGAAGAAGCCTTTGTGGGAGAAGAGCCAGAGCTCCGACAGGGAGGAGAGATTGATGCCACCGAGCTCGTCCTCAAAGGAGAACAAGGCCTTGCGCCCCTCGGTCTGGGTCCCGTTCGGAGCCCCGGAGAGGACCTCCTCGGAAAGGACCTTGACGCTCGCGTGCGCTCCGCTGACCTCGGCCTTGCACCCCTCGTACTGTCCGGCCAGGGACCCAGGCCCCCCGGAATCGGGATAGACATAGACGGTCACGGCCAGGCCCATGAGCTTGGCATGGTTATAGCCCACCGAGACGTCGAGGCCCTTCTCGTCGTATTGGGTGGGGCCCACGCCCACATACTCGCTCACGTCCTGCGGAAACCGGAAGCCTGAATGCCGGTGCACGATGACCTGGCCGCTCTCGCCTTGGATGAAGGCGGGCTCGACCTTGCCCTTGTCGCTCCCGCCGCCCAGCAGTCCCTTCAGCAGATCAAAGAGTCCCATTCATGCCTCCTCGCGTCCTCTCATGGTATCAAATGCCGCAGGACCTGCACCGAGGTCACGGCCCGGGGCTACACCCTCACTAGGCCCTAGGCCCCAGGCCGGGAGGGGCCCGATGCCTCCCCTTTCCTGGGCCTGAATGCCCTCACCCGGACCCCCGTCTCGGGCCTATCCTATAGTATGCCTCGCGCAGCGCTCTGGGCGCTCGCCATCATCCTCTGGACCACGCCCTCGTCGGGGCTGGCCCAGCAGATCCGAGCCGTGAGCCTGCCGTCCGGCAACAACGCCATCCCCGCGGTCCCGGTGTCCATGTCGGCCCCGGCCATGGACCTGCGGCTCGACCGGCTCACCGGCGGCTCGGGCTTCCTCGCCCCGAGCGTCAACAGCGTGGCCGCTCCCGCTCTCTCCGACACCGCGCAGCCGGGCCTGCCCGTCCTGGCCCAGCCCGCCCTCCCCGCGGCACCGGAGGCAGGCCGAAGCTTCGCGACTCCCGAGACCTCGCTGCCGTCCTCCGTCCTGTCGGTCTCCAAGACCCCGGTCAAGACCCAGGAAGCGGCCGGCTCCGAGGAGGCGGGACGCGGCGCCTTCGAGCGCCTCTCGGCCGAGGTCCCCTTCGCCGAGCCCAAGGCCGCGGACCTGCAGGGCCAGAAGGAGTACGCGGACCGCAGCTTCGATTTCAAGCTCGGCGCCGAGAGCGCGGCCGCAGGCGCGGTCGCCGGCGCGGACCTGGCCGCCAGCCCCATCGACTACGAGGCCGCAGGGCTCGACTACGAGTCCGCCGGGCTCGACTACGAGACCGCGGGCAGGGGCAGGGCCAAGGCCGAGGAGCCTGCCTCCAACTCGGACGACGGCGGCGGCGCGGACTATCCGGTCCGCACGGTCACCTTCAACAACAAAGAGTTCCCCTCCGTGGCCCTGCGGCCCAATGTCCCGGTCGAAGACGAGATCGTCAAGGCCATCAAGGCCTCCCGCAAGACCATCCGCCTGGCCCTCTACGAGTTCAAGAACCGGGCCGTCATGGACGCCCTGGCCCGGGCCAAGCGCCGCGGGGTCAAGATCCAACTCATCGTCGATTACTCCAACGTCTTCCCCAAGAACGACCCGGACGCGGCCTACCGCATGCGCCGCTCCAACGAGCTCTGGAGCCTCATCCGCGACGGCTACGACCTGCGCGTCCTGCGCGGGGTGACGGCCTACGGCATCAACCACAACAAGTTCGCCATCTTCGACGGCAGGCTCGCGCAGTTCGGCTCCTACAACTACTCCTTCACCTCAGAGAACAGCCACTACGAGAACGCCCTCTTCACCACGCAGAAGAGCCGGGTCTGGGCCCTCAAAGAGTACTACGACTACCTCCTGGGCATCAGCGTGCCCTTCGCCCAGGCCAGGGAGCACTCCTGGCCGCAGACCCCGGCCAAGCCCCCGGCCGGGACCCAGGCCGGGACCGTGGACTTGAACGGCACGGCCCTGCCCGCCATCCTCTTCATGCCCGACGGCACCGCGTTCGAGGACGCGGTGGTCAAGGGCTTGGACGCGGCCAAGAAGTCCGTGGACGTGGCCATGTTCGCCCTGCGCTCGCGCAGGATCACGGACGCCCTGGTCCGCGCCCATGAGCGCGGGGTGAAGGTCCGCATGGTGATGGACGAGAGCCAGTCCACCTCGGAGTACTTCGGCCCGTTCGTCCAGTGGCTGGCGAGCAAGGGCATCGCGGTCAAGACCCTGGCCGGCCCCAACCCGGACAGCGACTTCCCCATGGCGGAGAAGACGCACCACAAGTTCATGATCCTCGACGGCAGGATCGTCGAGACCGGCTCGGCCAACTGGACGAAGCGCGCCTCGGTGGACAACTACGAGAACGCGCACTTCCTCGACGACAAGACCGACGCCGCGGCCTTCTCCTTCGCCTTCGAGCACATGTTCAAGATCGCGCAGGCGTTCGCCAAGCCCGCGCAGCTGCCCGTCCTCCCCACGGATGAGGAGCTCCTGCACGACATCCTCAACCCTCCGCCGCCCAAGCCCACCCCGCCGGCGCCGGACCTCCCGGACCTCCCGGCCGCGCCCATCGTGGATTTCAACGGCGCCCAACTGCCCTCCTACGCGCTCCTGCCGGACCACCCCATCGCCCCCAACATCATCAAGGCCATCGACGCGGCCAAGAAGACCATCCGCCTGGCCCTCTACGAGTTCACCTCCGAGTCCATCCTCGAGGCCCTGCGCCGGGCCAAGACCCGCGGGGTCAAGGTCGAGCTCGTGCTCGACCGCAACCATGTCTACACCTCGGGCATCAACCACGAGGACCAGCCCAGGAAGCCCAAGCCCCAGGTCGTGGCCCTCATCAAGGAGGGATTCGACGTCAAGATCCTGCGCGGCAAGCGCAGCGGGGTCATGCACAACAAGATCATGGTGGTCGACGACGGGCTCGTCGGCTTCGGCTCCTACAACCTGACCGACGTGGCCGAGCAGAGCCACTTCGAGAACTTCATCTTCACCAAGGACGCGGGCCGGGTGGCGGCCCACCTGAAGTATTTCCAGTACATGCGCGGCCTGGCCGAGGACATCGACATGGCCAAGCTCGACGAGATCCTGGCCCGGACCCTGCGGTCCATGCAGGAGGCCCAGGACGCCGGCGAGGCCTCGGGCACGCACTTGCGCAGGCCCGAGTACCCTCCCCCGCCCCAGGACACGGACCAGCCCATCAAGCTGGGCAATGAGGCCTTCCCGCGCCAGCTCTTCTCCCCGCAGGGCGCGATCGAGGCCGCCCTCATCCGGGCCATCAAGGCCGCCAAGGTCTCCATCGAGATCGCGATGTTCAGCTTCTATTCCCAGGCCATCGCGGACGCCCTCCTCGAGGTCAAGAACAACCGGCCCGAGGTCGCCATCCGCATCGTGATGGACTACTCCCAGTCCAAGGTCTCCAAGATCGACGACTGGTTCGCCTGGCACGGCTTCGACACCCGCCTCATCCAGGGCCCGCGCGGGGAAGACGGCGACCCCATGTTCGAGAAGATGCACAACAAGCTCATGATGGTCGACGGGAAGTTCCTCGAGACCGGCTCCTTCAACTACTCCCCCAACGCCGAGAACAACTCCTTCGAGAACGCCAACTTCTTCGACGACGACGCCACCCTGGCGGGCTACACCGTCTACTTCCAGCGCCTCTGGCTCCAGGGCTGGAAGCCGGCGCCCCCCAAGCGCAAGCCCAAGCCCCGCGGCATCGCGGCCCGGGCGCCCCCTCACAACGATTCAGGCTCGCCGCTGGAATCCGCGAGCCCCGCCGTCCCCGTGGGAGCCTCCCGATAGCGGGATGGCTTGGCGAGGACGGGCCAAAGGGTCCCTGAGGACCCTGCCACCGCCACCCCGGCCAAGACGCCCGCAGAAAGTCAGCCACAAACTCCTCGTAAGAAGAGTTTGTGGATAAGTCCGGCACCTTGCTGCCGCGCTTCACGCAGACCGGGTGCTTGAGGTTCCAGGACGAGGGAGTCCGGCCGGCCTGGACCGAGGTTCTGGAGAGGCTGAGCCGGCTCAAAAGGCCCCGCTAGGTCCAGATCGCCGAGGCGGCGGCCTGGCCGTGGTCCGAGGCCACGGCAGCGAGCGCTCCGCGGTCAACGATCTCCACGGCCTTGCCCGCGAACCGGACCAGGCCGCGCCTCTTGAAGTCGCTGAGCCTCCGGATCACGGTCTCAGGCGCAAGTCCCACGTGCTCGGAAAGGCTTTTCCGGCTCAGGCGCTGATGGGGCTTGCAGGGCATGTCCGGGACCGCTCCAGCCTCATCCGAAAGGAGGAACTCGGCCAGCTTGGCGTCGGCGGACTTGAGGATCCAGTTGGACGCGAGCTTGGCGGTCGCGCAGTACCTTCCGCAGGAGTCCTCGGCCACGCGGCGGGCCAGCTTGGGAGATTCCGCCAGGAGCTCGTCCGAGAGGGCCTTGGGAAGGAAGCTCACGAAGGAGTCCCCCAGAGCCTCGGCCGTGAAGGCGTGCGGCTTGCCTGCCACATAGGCCGCCTCGCCCAGCAGTTCCCCGCAGGAAGCGTAGCCCACCGTGACCTGGCGGCCCTGCTCCGTGGTGAAGGCGATCCGGACCGAGCCGCGGCAGAGGATCATGAGGCCCTGCGGCGCGTCCCCTGGGCTGAAGATGATCTGCCTGGACCGGTAGAGCCGGTGGATCCTCTCGGCCCTGAAGCGTCGGCGCTGGTCCGGGTCCAGAAGGCCGAGGAAACAGCGCTTCTCGCAGGTGCAGGCCGCGCAGCCGGCTGAAGCGGGCTGAGGGCAGACGAATTTAGGCGCGGCAGTCCTGTCGTATCCCATGGTTGATGATGCCTCCGGTCATCTTCGATACTGGCATCAATCCTGCCAATGGGATGACCGAAGACCGGGGAGACCGGGCTGGCCCGGTCTCCGACGAGAAACCGGCGGAACGAAGGGGAGGCCCGGCGCTGGCGCGCCCAAGCGGCCGGGAATATTTCCACGGACAGTGGAAATATTCCCTACGCGATCCCGAATTCCTTGAGCTTGTTGTAGACCGTCTTGACGTCGACCTTGAGGATGGCCGCCGCCTGGCTCTTGTTCCCCCCGGTGCGGCCGAGCACAGCGAGGATGTGGGCTTTCTCGACATCGGCCAGAGCGTCGCCCACGCTGCGCCCCGCCTCCAGGCACGGCAGGCACAGGGCCGAGGGCTCGATGACCGAGCCCTCGGACAGGATGACGGCCCGCTCCACCGCGTTCTCGAGCTCCCGGACGTTCCCCGGCCAGGGATGGCCCAGGATCAGGTCCAGGGCAGGACGGCTCATGGTCTTGCGGCCCCGGGTCTGCAAGGCATGCACCTTGTCGAGGAAGTGCTCCACGAGCAGGGGCACGTCCTCCCTGCGCTCGCGCAGGGGCGGGGTCTTGATCATCACGACGTTGAGCCTGTAGTAGAGGTCCTCCCGGAAACGGCCGTCCTTGATGGCCTTGCCGAGGTCCTGGTTGGTGGCGCTGACCACGCGGCAGGCGCTCTTCAGGTCGTCGGTGCCGCCCACCCTGCGGTACTCCCCGGCGTCGAGCAGGCGCAGGACCTTGGCCTGGACCGCGGGGCTCATGTTCCCGATCTCATCGAGGAAAAGGGTCCCGCCGTCCGCCAGCTCCACCAGGCCGGGCTTGCGCGCCCCGGCGTCCGTGAACGCGCCCTTCTCGTGGCCGAAAAGCTCGGTCTCGAGCAGGTTCTCCTGGAACGCGGCGCAGTTGACCGCGAGGAAGCGGGCCTTGGACCGCCTGCTCTCGTGATGGAGCATCCGGGCCACCAGCTCCTTGCCCGTGCCGGTCTCGCCGCAGATGAGGACCGGAGAGTCGGTCTCCGCGACCCTGGAGACCATCTTCCTGATCTCCACGACGGAGGCGTGCTTGCCCACGAACTCGTCGAACCTCGTCCTCCGGCCCAGCTCCCAGCGCAAGGC
This sequence comes from Elusimicrobiota bacterium, assembly GCA_016218545.1. Classification (GTDB taxonomy): domain Bacteria; phylum Elusimicrobiota; class Elusimicrobia; order UBA1565; family UBA9628; genus JACQWX01. The sequence continues at coordinate 76,231 of JACRDQ010000038.1, read as the reverse complement.
CTCGTTCTCCGCGCGGACCCGCGTCGCCTCGAAGGCCCTCTCCACCACCAGGCAGAGCTCCGCGAGGTTCACGGGCTTGGTCAGGTAGTCGAAGGCGCCCTGCTTCATGGACTCGATGGCGGTCTCGACCGTGGCGTTTCCGGTCAGCATGATGACCTGGGTGCGCGGATGGTCCCGCCGGACCCTCTTGAGGACCTCCGTGCCGCTCAACCGGGGAAGGACGACGTCGAGCAGCATGACGTCCGCCTGGGCCTTCGCGAGGGCCTCCAAGGCGGCCTTGCCGTCATGCGCGGCTGAGACAGCGTAGCCCTTGCGGCCGAACTCCTTGCCGAGGCAGCGGCAGAAGCCCTCCTCGTCGTCGACGACGAGGACCGAGAGCTTCCTCACGCCGTACCACCCGCGCTCTTCATCCATGGACACTATACCCGTTCAGAGGCCGGACGGCAAATCCCGAGTCCGGCCGCGGCTGGAAAAGAGAGGAGCCGGCTCTTCCGGATTCGGAAGACGGGCGCTCCTGGGGGACCCCGGAGCCTGGGGCCCGCTCTCGCGAGCCCCAGGCCGCACCGGCGAATCTGCCCGCCTGGGCGGGCTCAGAACGAATAGTTCAGGTACACCATCCCGACGTGCGAGTCGTAATTCCGGTAGGTCGCGTCCGCGAAGAGATAGCGGGTCGAGTTCTCCGCGCTGTAGCCGGGCATGTAAGGCTGGAGGTTCTCCCAAGCGAAGTCCGTCAGGTGGAACCCCTCGTACATGTAGCGAGTCCCTGCCTTGATGCTCTTGGTGAACTTGTACCCCAGGTCGGCCTTGATCTCGTGCAGGCTGTTCTTGACGAGCGGCCAGTCCTTGGCCTCGCCGTTGCCGAGCTTCGCCTGGCCGTTCGGATTATATGTATAGGTGTCGGTCCTCGAGTGGGAGAAGTTGTAGCTCGCGTCGAGCTCGAGCTTCTCCGGGATGACCGCCACGTTGGCCCCGAACCCCAGGGTGTCCACGTCCTCGGAGATGTTGCTGTTCCACTCGTTGTACGGATTGAAGTTGCTGGTCGTGAAGCTGTCGTCTAGAGGCCCGGCCGCGTTGAAGGCATCGTCCTTGGCCCCATTCTTGATCTTGCTCCGCCGGTGCTCCCGGGTATAGCTCGCGAACATGTTCAGCGTCTCGGACGGGCTGTAGGAGACGTCCACGGACCCGTTCGACGCCTCGACCGACTTGAGCCCGAACCGGGTGTCCTTGGCGAACTGGTCGCGCTGGAACTGGCCGGAGAAGCCCACGGAAACGGAGTCGGACGGGTAGAGCAGGAGCCTGCCGTCGGCCTTGTTGCGCGTGCGCTCGGCCCAGTCGAAGTTCCGCAAGCCGGCGGCCTCCGGGTTCTTCTTGACCGCTCCCTCGATATAGCCCGTGTCCGTGCGCTTGGCGAACTTGTAGGCGGCCTTGAAGCTCGCGAAGTCCGCGGGCCTGTAGATGAAGCTGCCGCCCACGCTGAACTCCTTGGTCTTGTCCACCCGAACCTCGTCGCGATCCCAGTACTCGACGCCGGTCTCCACGCCCACGGTCAGGGGCTTGGCGACCTTGTAGTCGGCCGAGAAGTCCACAGTGTGCTTCGTGAACCCGAGCGTGTCGTTCTGCACGGCCGTGCCCGCGTCGCTCCTGACGGTGCGCCAATCGCTCTCTCCCCAGGCCGCGTAGCCGGGCAGCGAGATCCTCCTGGTGTCGTTCTTGTACTTGTAGAAGCGGTACTTCGCCGCGAGAGAAAGGCTCTCGATCGGCTTGCTCGAGAGCACGTAGCTCTGGGTCAGGGTCGTGACCGCGCCGTGGAGACCGCTCTCCGGGAGCGCGGCCGGGTTGGTCACGTCCAGGCCGGCCCTGGGAGAGATCGCCGTGTTGAGCGAGAACGGGTTGAAGGCCTGGTTCTGCTCGATCAGTCCGTAACCCAGGCTGGCCGCGAACCTGCTGTGCAGGGGAAGCTCCACCGAGCCGTTGAAGTTCACCTGGTGGGACTGGCTGTCCGGCGGAAGGCCGAGCTGGCCCCGGACGAACCGGCCCCTGTTGTAGTTGTTGCCGAGCGTGGCCCCGCCCGCCGCCGCGGTCCTGCCGATCTCGTCCGTGCTCCTCAGGGCATTGTCCCAGCGCAAGGCCGAGTAGTCGTTGTTGAAGTCCGTGAACGAGTATTCCGCGTCCGCGAGCCAAGCCTTCTTATAGACGCCGGCTCCGACCGCGAACACGATGGTCCTGTAGTCCACCGGCTCAGCCAGCTCCGCGCCCGAGATGGTGAAGAGGTCCTTGAGGTGGGTCAAGCCGGCAGCGCCCTGATCCCACCGCTCGTAGGAGCCGGCATTGATGGTCCTGGCCCCGTCGCGCTTCTCGTGGGAGACCTTCATCCAGGTCTTGACGTCGTTGGCGACGTCGTAGTCGAAGGCCAGGCTGGCCTTCTCCCTCTTGAGCTTGAGGACCGTGAAGTCCCTGGTCGAGTAGAGGCCGTCCACGATGCCCTTGGTCAGGGCGTCCTCACCCGTGACGTCCACGAGGGGATTGACCTTGTTGGCCGCGGCGTCGCGGTCGTTCTCGGTCTGCTCGAGAGCCTGCAGGTCCGCCTGGAGCTGGTCCGCGATGACCAGGTCCCCGGTCCCCACGCCGCTGTAGAGCAGCTTGCCTTGCGCGAAGTTGTGCGGCAGGCTGTCATAGGAGAAGCGCACGCCGTATTGCCCGTGCCGGCCGAAACCGAGCTTATAGGTCTCGTCGGCCCGGAGCGCATGCCTTGCCCTGAACCCGACATAGTACGGGCTATCGGTCCCATCGGCGGAGAAGCGGAAGTCGTCGAGGAAGAAGCCCGTCTGGACGTCGCGGTACTCGTTGAACTTCTCGACGGAGTCGTCGGTCTGCCGTGCCTGGACGCCCACCTGGGCGTCGACTGCGACCGTGAGCTTGCCGTCCATGACGTCATTGGCCGCCTGGGCACCCGTGGCGAGCGCGACGGCCAGCAGGGCCCCAAGGAATGTCTTGCGGCTCATGCCCTTACCTCTCATTGTAGCCTCCATGGTATCCACCCTTCCTTTTCTATAGGTCATGATCTTTCAGCGTCGACCCCGGTCACCGCTGAAGGACGGGGCCCGACGGGCTGTTGGAGCCGTGCACCATCGGATGGCAGTTCAAGCAGGACCTGCCGATCGCGTACACGGAGTTGACGTCCAAGGTGCCGCTCTGGTGGCGCCCCTGCATGTGGCACGACTGGCAGAGCCTGGGAGGGCGGACCGTGAGGAGCTTGTCATTGGCCGCGCCGTGAGCGGCGTGGCAGGTGAGGCAGTCCTCCTTGACCGGGGAGTGCTCCCAGAGGAGCGGGGCCTTCTTCTCCGTGTGGCACTCATAGCACTTGTCGTTGACGGACTTCGCGCTGATGAGCTTCTCGGACTCGGAGCCGTGCGGGTTGTGGCAGGAGGCGCACGTCATCTTGCCCTCGCCCTTGGGATTGGAGGAATCCCGCATCGGATGCTTGGAGCGGGCGAACATCGCGGCCCGGACGTTCTTGTGGCAGGTGAAGCACACGGCCTTGTCGTCCGCGGCCTTGAGGAGCTTGTCCTTCCCGCCGTGGACCGAATGGCAGGCGACGCAGCCGAGCTCGTTGTTCGAGTGGGCGCTCCCATTCCAGAACATCAGGGCCTTGGTCTTGCTGTGGCACTCCAGGCAGGTCTCGTTGACCTTCTCGGGGTCGGCCTTCGCGGGGTTGAAGGCGTCCGCCTTATCCCCGGAGCCCGCGTGCTTCTCGCTTTCGCCGTGGCACGACACGCAGCCGGCTCCCTGCACGCCGTAGTAGGCGGCCTTGCCGTGCTTGGTCGACCCGAACGCCTTGGCGACGTCCGCGTGGCATGACTGGCACTTCTCGGTCCCGGCGGCAGCCGGAGCCTCCGCGCCGAAGGCCACCGGCACGACCCCCAGCGCCAATCCCAAAATGACGATCGAGCCTGACATCCTCATGCGCGTCGACATCACGTTCATCGCTCCTCCCATCCCAGCGGCCTTCCCGGCGCCGCTCCGATTGAGCACATTGTCCCAAACGCCATGGATGATAAGAATGACGGCCCTCAAGGAAAGAAGATGACTTGAATCCGACTTGGGCGGAACGCCCCTCAGCGGATGGGAAGGGAAACGGTGAAGACAGCGCCCCGGCCCGGCCGGCTCTCGACCGCGATGCGGCCCCCGTGGCTGTCGACGATCCTCTGGCAGATCGCCAAGCCGAGCCCCGAGCCCGCGCCGGCCTTCTTCGTGGTGAAGAAGAGGTCGAAGACCTTGTCGCGATGCTCGGGCGGGATGCCCGGCCCGTCGTCGGTGACGCTCAAGGCCAGCTCCCGGCCATGCTTGGCCGTCGCGATCCGGACCTGACCGCCGGGTCTGATGTGATCGAGGGCGTTTCCCACGAGATTGAGGAGGACCTGCTTGAGCTGGTCCGAGTCGGCATGGAGCCTCGGCAACCCCGGGGCCAGGACCGTCTCCACCGCCGCCTCCGCGCCCCGGAGCCTGTGCTCGAGCAGTCCGAGGGACTCCGAGACGAGCTCATTGAGGTCCACGGGCTCCAGGCGGGGCTCGCGCGGATGTCCGAAGAGCAGGAGCTCGGACGTGATCCTTTTGCAGCGGCTCACCTCGCTGTCGATGGTCTTGAGATATTCCGGGAAGTCGGAGAACTCGGCGGACGCGCGCAGCTCCGGGCTCGATGCCCGCTCAAGAAGGGCCTGGGCGCAAACCCCCATCGTATTGAGGGGGTTGTTGATCTCATGGGCCACGCAAGAGGCGAGCTCGCCGATGGCGGCGAGCTTCCCGGCCCTCAGGGCCCGGGCCTGGTATTCCTTGAGGTCCCGCGTCATGGCATTGAAGGCCCTGGCCAGGCGCCCCACCTCGTCCTCCCCGCGGTCCTGCACGACCGCGTCGAGCCTGCCCGCGCCCACCTCCTCCGCCGCTCCCACCAGATCCTTCAGGCGCGCGGCCAGGCGGCCGGTCAGCCACCAGATGACCACCGCGCCCAGCATGAGCGCCCCTGCGGCGGTGCTGCCCCAGCCCATGGTGTCCCTGACGACGCGGCGGGCGACCTCGGCGGACCGCATCCCCACATGGATGCTCCCCAGGCCCTGCAAGGGCACGCCCACGTCGTAGATCAAGCCCTCCTCGGTGCGCACGGGACGGGAGCGGGATGCCTCTCCGGGGTCCAGCAGCACCGCCCGGTCAAGCCCTTTGGGGAAGCCTCCCATGAACGTATGAGACACGACCCTGCCTTCGGCATCAGCCACGAACGCGTAGCGCACGTCATGGTGGCGGCTGAGCGAGGACTGGAGGACCTGCTGGAGCGCGAAGGAGTCCTCCGTCAGGAGGAGATTCTGGGACGGCTCCAGCAGGGTGTCCGCGATGGCGTACCCCCTGCGGACCAGCTCCTCCATGAACAAGCCGAGCATAGCCCGGTAGAGCCCTGCCAGCACAAGACCTCCGAAGAGCAGGATGACCCCGGCGGACCCCAGGAGGAGCCTGCCCCTGATGCTCAGCCCCCCTGCGCGCCGCGCAGCCATCATCTCCGGTCCACGGCAGCGCGCATCCTGCGGATCGGTTCGTAGGCGGAGTCGTCTATCACCGTGAAGCGCTCGATTCCGGCCTTGCGCAGGAGCCTGGCGCCTTCCGGGGCCCGATGCAGGGCGAGGAAGGCCTCGCGCAGGCGCGCCTTCAAGGCAGGGTCGAGCCCGGGATGGACCGCGATGGGCGGCATGGCGAAATGCGCCGACTTCCAGACCACCCGCACCCGGGACGCCGCCGATGGAGCCTCCTCTAGGACCTCGTCGAGCACGTTGCAATGAATGGCCGCGGCGTCCACCAGGCCGCTCGCCACGGCCTTGACCGAGTTGTCATGGGCGCGCGTGTAGATGGTCTTGGAAAAGAAGACCTGGGGGGAGACGCCCTTGGAGGCGAGCAAGTCCACGGGCACGAGCCACCCTGCGTTGGAGTCGGGGTCGGTGAACGCGAAGGACCTCCCTTTGAGGTCTTCCCAGCGCATGACCGGACTTTCCTTATGGACGATGAGGCAGGAGGCGTCCGCTGCCCTGCCTTTGACCACGGGCACGGCAAGGATCTCGGCCCCGAACTTGGACTTGCCGATCACATAACTGGCGGCGCAGAGATAGGCAACGTCGATCTCGCGGTGCTCCAGCAGGGAAAGGCTCTCCGCGTAGGTCTCGCGGGTCACGGTGTGACCGCGCTTGCCCAGGCTCCTGGCCACATGACTGAAGAGCGCCTGGTATTCGCTGTAAGCCTTCTTGGGAGAGAGCCTGGCCGGCGCGGAGAAGCGCAGTTCCTCTCCCCTAGGCAAGGCGGGCTTCTCCACTACAGCCTTGTCCGAGAGGATGACCGTGGGAATGGCCTCATCCTTCCCGCACCCGGCAAGGCCGAGGATGAGGAGCAGGGACCAGGGTCTTGGCACCATTCCTTTATAGTAGACCACAAACGCCAGGGGAAAGTATGACGAGAGTCATGAAACAGCCTTGCCCACCCGAAACGCAGCATCCCCGGAGCCTGGTCAACAGGGATCCGGGGATGACTGCGACGCGCCCGCGCCTACTTCGAGGCTTTCCTGCCTGATGCTTTCTTCTTCCTGGGCTTGTCCTTCTTCAGGGTCTTGCTGAGCTTGACCTTGACGTTGTCGATGTCCTTGAGGAGCGGCTCGAGCTTCTCGAGCACGGCCCGGTCAGGGTGATCGGGGTCGGCCAGGGCCTTCCTGAGCGCCGAGTAGTCCAGGCTCGAGTACTTTTCCCAGACCCCGGCGGCCTTGAGGATGGCGGTCACCTGGTCGTAGGCCTGGCGCTCGCGTCCCTTGGTCGGGACCGCGACATTGCCGCGCTTGACCAGCTTGGAACTGTACTCGGAACCGTGGACCCGGACCCAGCCGGTCTGGCTGCTGAAGGCGGCGACCTCGGTCTCCAGGGCGGCCTCCTTCTCCTTGAGGGGGGCCAGAGCGTCCTCAAGGGCCACGATCTTGTCCGCCAGCCTGCCCAGGCCGTCTACGGCGTCGGCCGCGGCTTTCTTGGTCCTGGGCACGGTGACGAGGCCAAGCTCCTCCTCCCATTTCTCGCGCTGGGACTCGACCTTGGCCTTGAAGGAGTCCATCCTGCGCAGGACCGCGAAGAGCCTCTTCTCCAGGCCCTGGAGGTACTGGTCGTCCACGTCGATGACGACCTCCTTGCTCTTGAAGTCCCAGACGAGCCGCGCCTTGCGGCCTTTCATGAGGTCCGGGTAGAGCTGCCTGAGGGCCAGGACGTAGAGGCCGAGCTGGTAGTCCTTGGCCTTGACCTCTGCCGCGGTCGGCTCCTTATAATGGGACTTCCAGTCGCGGATGACCACGGTGTCGCCCTCGATCATGACACGGTCCGGGATGCCCTGGAACTTGTAGGTCCTGCCGGTCTTGGGGTCCGTGAGGGTGAAGAACATCCTCTTCTCGAGGAACACGGGCCGGCCCAGGTCGAAGGGGTAGAGCTTGTCCCACTTGGCCTTCACATACTCCTTGGAGCCCTTGATGTAATCGGCCTCGGAGACGCCCTTGTCCGGGACGTACGCGCCCTGGGCCTTCTCCTCTTCCCACCGGGCGTCGAAGAACTTCATGAGGTCGTTGTAGTGGATGTCCGCGACTTCGCGGCCGCCCTTGATCCAGACGTAGAGCTGCTCCATGGTCCCGTGGATGACGGAGCCGGCCAGGGTGCCCATGGCCTTGGGGCCTTCCTCGCGCATGCGCACGATGTAGCGCTCGGCGTACTCGGTCTCGTCCCGAAGGAAGACGTCGAGCTGGGTCGGGGAGAGCACGCCGGGCTGGGAATCGGGAGCGATCGCGTCGCGCTCGATCTTGGGCCTGACCACGCCGCCGCCCGAGGCCTTGGCGTTCTTGAGATAGGTCTCGACCTCGTTGAGATGCCCGGACTTGATGAGGGCCTTGAGCTTCTCGAAAGCCTGGTGGTCGTCGCCGCCCAGGGCTTCCACGGCCTTCCGGACCGAGGCCGCGTCCAGACTGGAGAGGCTGTCCCAGGCCCCGCCTTCCTTTAAGATGCGCACGACCTCCTCATAGCCTTCGAGGTCGTCGGTCTTGGTCGGCAGGGCCGCCTCTTCCTTGGTCTTGGCGACGTCGAGGGTATAACGCTTGCCCTTGACCTGGGACTGCTTCATCCTCAGAGCGTAGCGCGTCACGCCCTCCTCTTTGTTCTTGTACTCGCGCCGCAAGGCGCGCAGCTCCGAGGCCTTGGCGTCCATCCCATCGCGCATCTTCCCCAGCTCGTCGACCGCGGCGCGGGCGCGGGCCGCGCCCGCCGGGTTGGAGTCGGGGCCGAGGCGCTTCAACCACTCGGGCTTCTCCGCCTCGACGCGGGCGGTGAAGACCTCGATGCGGCGCAGGATGTCGAGGACCTGGGCCTCGGTCCGGGCCAGATAGGCCTCGTCCACCACGATCTCCTGGGTGAACTCCTTGAAGTCCCAGGCGATGACGAGCTTGCGGCCCTTCACCAGGTCCGGCCGGGTGCGGACCAGGCCCAAGGCGTAGAGCCCCAGCTGGAAGTCGTCGCGCTCGAGCTGGGTCAGGGTCGGGGGCGCGAAGTGGGTCTTCCAGTCGCGGATGTAGACCGTGTCGCCCTTGAGCATGAGGCGGTCGATGCGGCCCTTGAAGTCGTAGGACTTGCCCGTGGCCGGGTCCTTCATGGTCCAGAACACGCGCTCCTCGATGGCGAGGACCTTGCCCTGGCTCTCGAACGGAGCCAGCCGCCCGAAGCGGGTCTTGATGTAGTCCGTGCCGCGGCGCTTGTACTCCGAAGCCTTCCAGCCGGAGCGCTCGGTGTAGCCGCCGGACTTGTGCCCTTCGTCGAAGACCTTGGCGTAGACCGCGAGGGCCTCGTCAAGCTTGATGTCCTTGCCCGGGGTCCCGGCCTGGACCCTCTTGTAGACGGATTCGAAGGCCTGGTGCACGGCGTCGCCCACGAGGAGCTCGTAGCCCCGCACCTCGCGGAAAGCCTGGTCGTCCGCGCCGAAGATGAAGAGCATGGCGTACTTCTCGGGGTCCTGGAGGAAGGTCGAGAGCCGCCACGGGGAATAGGGGCGCGTGGCCGGGTCGATCTTCTTGAGCTGGGCGGGCTGCAAGCCCGTCCGGGGCGCCGCGGAGACCGCGGCCCCCTCCACGTCGCCCGAGGCCGGCGCCGCGCGGACGCCGATGACGGCGTCAGAGAGCTTCGTCCCGGCTTCATGGGCCCCGCTGTCGGGCAGGCGGCCCAACTTCTCGGAAGCGTAGTCGGAGAGCTCCACGCCGGGCACGAGCTTGGACTGGAGCTCCGAGGCCGGAGCGGCCTGCGGCACGGCGGCCTGGACGGGCGCCTCGGCCGGAGCCAAGGCCGGGCCGGTGAGCGCGGGGAGGCTGGGCAGGGAGGGAAGGGCGGACTCAAGGACCGTGCCCGCTCCCGGAGCGGCCAGCGGCACGAGCGAGCCGGAAGGAACGGCCCCGGCCAGCCCGGCATTGAACCTGATGGAGGAGGGCCCCTGGAACGCGGCGGCAGCCGAGGCCTGGATGCCGGGCAGCCCGGCCCCCTGGCCGGGGACCACGCGGATGGTCTGGCTGAAAGCGGGAGCCGCCGAGGATTGCACCAAAGCGATGACGAGGGCGATGCTGGTGGAGGAACGGAGGATCGTATTCTTCATGCTTCCATTATATACGGACCGGCCCCTTCGCCCTGCGAGTCCAAATGCTCAGGTTCCGGCTGAAAATGGGCCCATCTTTTTCTGGGACTCTCCAGAACTCGGGCTGGGACCCGCCTAGGACCTGGCAGGGACCATTTTTTGATAGCATCTGGGCATGGTCCAGCCGAGGCTCTACTATCCCGAGGACAAGCTGCCCCTGACCCAGCTCCTTCCCATGGGCATGCAGCACGTGGTCGCCATGTTCGGGGCCACGGTCCTGGCGCCCATCCTCATGGGGTTCAACCCCCAAGTGGCCCTCTTCTTCTCCGGGGTCGGCACCCTCATCTTCGCCTTCACGACCGCCTTCAAGGTCCCGAGCTACCTCGGCTCGAGCTTCGCCTTCATCGGGCCGGTGCTCGCCGTGACCGGCGGGGACTCCTCCCGCATCCCCTTGGCCCTCTGCGGCATCGCCGGGGCCGCGGTCCTCTACGGCCTGGCCGGCCTGGCCACCATGCGGTGGGGCTCGCGCTGGATCGACGGGCTCATGCCGCCCGTGGTCACGGGCACGGTCGTGGCCATCATCGGCTTGAACCTCGCCGGCTCGGCCGTGGCCAACTGCCTCAACGCGGACATCGCGGTGAGGACCTCGGCGGACGCGGTCCGCCTGCTGATCTCGGGCCTCACCTTCATGACCGCGGCCTTCGTCTCCATCCACTTGAAGGGCTTCCTGCGCCTCCTGCCCATCCTCATCGGCGCCGTGACGGGCTACGCCCTCTCGGCCCTGCTGGGAGCGCTCGACCCCGTGGCCGTGGACACGGTGCGGGTCTCCCCCTGGCTCGGCCTGCCTCCCTTCCAGACCCCGGCGTGGAGCGGAGAGGCCCTGCTCGCCATCGCCCCCATCTTCGTCGTGCTCGTGGCCGAGAACAAGGGGCACCTGGCCGCGATCTCGGGCTACCTCAAGCGCGACTTGAACCCCTACCTGGGCCGGGCCTACCTCGGCGACGCGGTCGCGACCCTGGTCTCCGCCCTGGGAGGGGGCACGCCCCAGACGACCTACGCCGAGAACATGGGCGTCATGGCCATCACGCGCGTCTTCTCCACTTGGAACTTCGTGGTGGCCGCCTGCATCGCCATCCTGCTGGGCCTGTGCCCCAAGTTCGGGGCTCTCATCCAGTCCATCCCGTCGCCCGTGCTCGGGGGCATCACCCTCATCCTCTACGGCCTCATCGCGCTCATGGGGGTCAAGATCTGGATCGACGCGGGCGTGGACTTCTGCAGCCACAAGAACCTCGTGGTGGCCGGGGCTCCCCTCATCGTGGCCACGGGCATGGGGGTCAAGGGCGTCACCGTGGGCGGGGTCAACATCGCGGGCATCGCCCTGGGGACCGTGCTCGCGGTGGCGGCGCATCTCCTGCTCTCCCTCGGCAGCGGCCGCGGAGAGCCCGCCCAGGACCACGTCCTGTGCAAGGAGCACCGCAAAGGGGAGGTTTCGGCATGACCGCGCCCGGAGACCGCGTCGTGTACTCGACGGACCCCTCCTTCTGCCCGGCCTGCGGCAGGGCCCCCTGCGGCTGCAAACCCCGGCAGGCCGAGCCCGTGCGCATCTCCTTTCAAAGGAACGCCAAGGGCAGCGGCATGACCGTCGTCGACAGGCTCCAGATGCACCCCGCGGGCAAGGAGGAGCTCCTCCGCGGGTTCAAGAAGCGCCTGGGCACCGGCGGGGCGGTCAAATTCGGCGTGCTCGAGCTCCAGGGCGACCACCGTGAATTCGTGGAAGCGGAACTCAAGGCCAAGGGCTACAAGGTCAAGCGCATCGGCGGATAGGAGGAGCGTCATGGGCAAGGTGAGGAAAGGCGTGGCAGCGATCCTGTTGACGGCGGGCGTGGCGCACGCGGGGGAGCTCCCGCTCATCCCCAGGGAAGTGCTCTTCGGCAACCCGGTCAAGGCCAGCCCGAAGCTCTCCCCGGACGGCACGCGCCTGGCGTATCTCGCCCCCTCCAAGGAGGGCGTGCTCAACGTGTGGGTCCGGACCCTGGGCAAGGCCGACGACAGCCAGGTCACGGACGACCGCGTCCGAGGGATCCGCACCTACCTCTGGGCGGAGGACGGCCTGCGCCTCCTCTACCTCCAGGACGTCGGAGGCGATGAGAACTGGCACGTCTACGCCGCGGACCTCGCCGCCAAGGTCGTGCGGGACCTGACCCCGTTCCAGGGGATCCGCGCCCAGAACCTCATGACGGACCGCGACCACCCGGGAGAGCTCCTGGTGGGGCTCAACCTCAGGGACCGAAGGGTCTTCGACATGCACCGGGTGGACTTGAAGACCGGCGCGGTCGTCCTCGACACGGAGAACCCGGGCGACGTCATGGAGTGGCTCACGGACGCCGATTTCTCGATCCGCGGCGCCATGGCGAGGAACGACGCCGACGGCAGCAACATCCTCCGGGCGCGCGACGGCAGGACGGGCCCCTTCCGGGACCTCAAGGTCTGGCCCTTCGGCGAGAACGTGGAGCCCTTCGCCTTCACCAAGGACGGCCGCGGCATCGTGGTCGCCTCCTCGCTCGGCTCGGACACCACGCGGCTGGTCCGGCTGAGCGCCGAAGACGGCAAGGAGACCCAGGAGCTCGCCAAGGACGAGGAATCCGACGTCTGGACCGCGCTCGTGAACCCCGACTCCTACGCGGTCGAGGCCGCGGCCTTCAACCGCGACCGGGTGAGCTGGCGGGCCCTGGTCCCCGAGGTCAAAGAGGACCTCTCCGCGATCGCCAAGCTCTGCCCCGGGGATTTCTACGTGGCCAGCCGCGACCGGGCGGACAAGACCTGGGTCGTCTCCTTCACCCGTGACGACGGCCCGGTCGCCTGGTACCTGTACCGCCGCGGCCCCCGCAAGGGCGAGCTTCTCTTCGTCAACCAGCCCGAGCTGGAGAAGTACCGCCTGGCGACGATCCATCCCGTCTCCTTCAAGGCCCGCGACGGCCGCGCCGTCGGCGGCTACCTCACCCTGCCGGCGGGCTCGTCGCTCGAGCGCCCGGTCCCCATGCCCCTCGTGCTCGACGTCCACGGCGGGCCCTGGGGCCGGGACACCTGGGGCTACAACCCCGAGGTCCAGTGGTTCGCCAACCGGGGCTACGCGGTCCTGAAGGTGAACTTCCGGGGCTCGACCGGCTTCGGCAAGTCCTTCCTCAACGCGGGCAACAAGGAGTGGGGCGTGGGCGCCATGCAGCACGACCTCACGGACGCGGTGAAGTGGGCCGTGGAGCGGGGCTTCGCGGACTCCAAGAAGGTCTGCATCTACGGCGGCTCCTACGGCGGCTACGCGACGCTCGCGGGTCTGGTCTTCACGCCCGAGCTCTATCGCTGCGGGGTGGATATCGTGGGCCCCTCCAACGTCAAGACCCTCTTCGAGTCCATCCCGCCCTACTGGGCGCCCATGAAGTCGGAGTTCGTCCTGAGGGTGGGCGACGTGGAGAAGGACCCGGACCTCAACCGCAGGATCTCGCCCATGTTCCACGCGCAGAAGATCTCGGCCCCCCTCATCATCGCCCAGGGCCAGAACGACCCGCGCGTCAAGATCCGCGAGTCCGACCAGATGGTCCAGGCCATGAGGGAGCGCAAGCTCGCGGTGGACTACATCGTCTACACGGACGAGGGGCACGGCTTTGCGAGGCCCGAGAACCGGCTCGACTTCTACGGCCGCGTCGACGAGTTCCTCTCCAAGCACCTCGGCGGCCGCAAGGAGCCCTGGAAGCAGGTCAAGGGCTCAACGGCCGAGGCGCGCTGACAAGGGAGACGGTCCAGGACTTCTTCCCCACCGTGACCTTGAGCCACGGCCGAGCCCTGTCGCAGACCCTGCGGATTCCCTCCGAAGCCGGGACGCTGAAGAGCCCGTGGAGGGCCTCGACCCCGTCCGGCCGCAGGTTCGTGGCCAGGCGGGCGCTCCTGCCGTCCGGGGCCAGTCCCGAAGCGCGGATATAGCGGAGCGCCAGCTCGGCTGCGGCGCGGGCCCCCCTCGAGGCCCGGCCGCAGCGGCGGCGGGCCACGGTCCCCAGCATGACCTTCAAGGAGGCGTCCGGCATCAGGGCGTACTTCCTGGCGTAGTCCGGCCGGAGCGCGTTGGGCACGCAGTCGACTCCGGGAGAATAGAGCTTGAGGTCAAGGACCGGGGTCCCGTCGATCACGTCGAGCTGGTCGAAGGACAGGCGCCTGCCGGCCGTCGACAGGAGCCTGGCGCAAGTAAGAGACACCGGGTTCGGCCGGTCCGGGGAGCGAGTGGCGAAGACCCCCCGCTCCGCCAGGGCGGAGGATATCTTCCGCGGCACGACCCGGAGCACGCTCCGGTCGGTCCGGTGCAGCCAGCACAGGACCCAGACGTGCGCGCCGGGCCTGAGGCCCCCGACGGCCGCGACGTACTTGGGGAGGACCTCCACCACGGAGGGGCCGCCGACCATGCCCACATCGCGGCGGGTCTTGATGGCGTTGCGCACGGTCCCGATCCGGACGAGCCTCATGGGGATATCGTAGCAAGAGCGCCGCCCCCGAATCAGGCCCTCGCCCTGGGTCCGGCCTGGGCCGATCGGACCCACAAGGCATGGGAACATTGCCTCCCCTCAGTCGCCCTTTGGGCCCATCCCCATGCGAGAGCGCTTTCCTATGATATGCGCGTGAAGACATCCCCTCTTCGGAGATCCCCCATGAACATCCTGCTGCTCGCCATCGCCGCCGCTGTCCCGGCCTCCGCCCAGCGCGTCGTGACCCCGGTCGTCACCAGCCGCTCCGGGGCGCCGTCTGCGGTCGTCACCCCTTGGACGCGGGTCAGCGTCACCCCTTCCCTTTCCGGGGTCCCGGGCCTCTCCCTCAGCCTGGCTCCCTCCGTCATCTCTCCGGCCGCTCCAGGCGTGACGCTCGACGCCGCGGTTCCCGGCGCAGCACTGCCGGTCCAGGTCCCCGGCGCGGCCGTTGCGCCCGCGGCCCCGGCCGCGGCGCCGTCGCAGGGCATGGGCGCCCTCTCGTTCAAGGCCTCCGCGCTCGACACGGGCGTCCGGCAGACCCTCCAGGACGCGGGCCCGGTGGAAAAGGCCTCCGAAGGCGACGCCTCGGCGCTGGGCTCCGAGGTCTTCCGCAAGCTCACGGGCGACGACACGGTGGTGTCTCCGGCCTCCGACCGGGGCTCGGCCGCGCCGGCGGCCAACCCGACCCAGAGCAAGATGCTCCAGGCCCTCGACCAGGTCGTCTCCGTCTACCTCGAGCACTACGCCCCCTTGGGCTGGAAGAAGACCCGCTTCGGCACGGATTTCCGCCAGGGCTATCTCAAGATCCGGGGCGCGGTCCTCGCCGAGCCCGACATCAAGGACCGCGAGTTCCACACCATGCTCGCGGACTTCGTGGCCTCCCTGCGCGACTACCACGCCGGCATCCAGTTCTTTTCCACGGAGAAGGCCAGCCTGCCCATGACCATCCTCGGCGCGGGCGGGAAGTACTACATCGCCCGCATCGACCGGAGCAAGCTCTCCGAGGCGGACTTCCCCTACCAGGTCGGAGACGAGGTCGTGGAGTTCGGCGGCGAGGCCGTGGCGGATGCGGTCAAGGCGCTCATGCCTTCCGCCGCCAACTCGCCCAAGACCGACGAGCGCATGGCCCAGATGCGGCTGACCACCCGGGTGGGCCAGGCCGGCATGGCCGTGCCCCAGGGCGCGGTCAGCCTCAAGGTGCGCTCCGCGGACGGCACGGTCCACGACGCCTCCCTCCAGTGGAACTACAAGCCCGAGGTCGTGCCCCAGGACGTGCCGGTGCGCGACGGCCTCAGGCCCGAGGCCGTGGTCCTCGACGACTTCAGCATCGACCTCCCGCCGGCCAAGGCCCGGCGCACGGGCCTGCGCGGCCTGCTCGACCGGCTGACGGGCATGTTCGCCCACCCGCACGCCAAGCTCTTCAAGGAGCTCGCGGGCAAGGACGCGGAGAACCGCTTCCGCATCGGCAGCCGCAGGAGCTACGTGCCGGAGCTGGGCAAGGTCCTCTGGGAGATCCCGGAGATGTCCCCGGTCTACGCCGCGGTCTACGAGGACGAGGCCGGCCGCAGGATCGGCTACCTGCGCATCCCCGACTACATGGGCGAGGAGACGCACATGCAGATCGTGGCCCAGATCCTCAGCCAGTTCCAGAAGGTGACGGACGGGCTCGTGCTCGACCAGATCAACAACCCGGGCGGAAACATGTTCTACATGCACGCCCTGCTCTCCATGATGACGGACAAGCCCATGAGCGTG
Organism: Elusimicrobiota bacterium; assembly: GCA_016218545.1. GTDB lineage: Bacteria > Elusimicrobiota > Elusimicrobia > UBA1565 > UBA9628 > JACQWX01. Next base: position 60,305 of record JACRDQ010000038.1, on the reverse strand, counting down.
CCCAAGCACCGGGTGCTCATCAACGAGAGCGACGCCTTCATGGCCAGCCAGATCCTCGACCAGGCCGCATCCGAGGACGAGACCGCCAAGGAGATCGAGGACGAGCTTTCGGACATGGAGTCCATGGGCATGATGATGATGCTCAGCCGCGGAGGGGCAGAGCCGATCCTCGAGTACGCCCGCTTCGTCCTCTCCGAGCTCAAGGCCGGCCGCCGCCTGACCAGCCCCACGCACCTCTTCGGCCTGACCAAGATCGAGCCGAACGCCCAGGTGAGCTACACCAAGCCCATCGTGGTCCTCGTCAACGAGCTCGACTTCTCGGCCGGCGACTTCCTGCCGGCCATCATGCAGGACAACGGCCGGGCCACGATCCTCGGGGTCAAGACCGCGGGCGCGGGCGGCGGGGTGCGCAGCGTCGAGTTCCCCAACCAGCTCGGCATCGCAGGGTTCTCCTACACCTGGACCATCGCGGAGCGCGCCAACGGCGACCCCATCGAGAACCTCGGGGTCACCCCGGACGTGCCCTACGAGCTGACCGCCGACGACCTGCGCAACGGCTTCGAGGGCTACAAGAAGGCCATCCTCGCGGCCCTCAAAGCCAAGGCCGAGGCAAGGCTCCTCGACAAGGCCGAGGACGAGCTCTATTGAACGGTGCCTGGCATTGTATTGATTGTATTTTTCAATTGAAAAATACAATCAATACAATGCCAGGCACCCCTTGACAAATCCTCGTATTAGGGGTATAAATTAGCCGCCGCGACGCCGCGGCACGGGGTCGCCGAGCCCTTGGGCTCGGCGATTCTTTTTATTTGCGGCAAGGGGGAAGCCTTGCTGAGGACCCGCGTGCGTCTCGTGGTGGCCCTGGGGACCTGTGTGCTGGCCTGCTCGGCGTCCGGCCAGGGAGTGCCGCTCTCCCTCGACCTGCTCTCCTCGGCCGAGGACCTCTCCTTCATGCTGCACGCAGACCAAGTCCGGCTCGACCGGCCGGTGCGCCTTCCGGGCTCGTCCTGGATCAGCGACGAGGCGGCCAAGGCCATCTCCCGCCGCGTCTGGGAGAACGAGAGCGGCGGCACGGTCGAAGGCCTGACCTTCTGGGGCCGGGGCGAGGGCTTCGCCTCCCTGGGCATCGGCCACTTCATCTGGTATCCAGCGGGCGCAGACCGGCCGTTCGGCGAGAGCTTCACCAGGCTCCTGGCCTACTTCGAGAGGCGCGGGGTAGCACTCCCGGACTGGTTGAGGAACAACCCGACCTGCCCGTGGCCGGATCGGGAGTCCTTCCGCCGCGACCTCGCCGGCCCCAGGATGAAGGAGTTGCGCACCCTCCTGCACGACACCGTGGACCTCCAGGCCCGTTTCATGGCGAACCGCCTCGAAGCGGCCCTTCCGAGACTCCTGCGCAGCGCGCCCCCGCAACGCCGCGCCCTGGTGCGCGCCAGGTTCATGGCCCTGGCCAGCCAGCCCGAGGGGCTCTACGCCCTCATCGACTACGTCAATTTCAAGGGCGAGGGGCTCTACCCGCAGGAGCGCTACAACAACACTGGCTGGGGACTGCTCCAGGTCCTCGACGACATGAGAGGCTACCCTGAGGGCAGGACCGCCCTGCGCGAGTTCTCCAGGTCCGCCAGGAGGGTGCTCTGGCAGAGGGTCCTCAACTCTCCTCCGGAGCGCGACGAGATGCGCTGGGTCGCGGGCTGGCGCAAGCGCGTCAAGAGCTACGCGGGGCTCAGGTTCAAGGCTCCTGAGACCGCCCAGACCCTGGCCAGCGCGGGTCCCAACAAGACCTAGGTCCCTTGCAGAACAGGAGAGTCACCCATGGTCAAGGAAACCATCAAGCGCATCGAAGCAGCCATCAAGAGCATCCAAGCCGGAGATAACGCCAAGAAACAGGAGCTCCTTAAGCTCCTCAACAACCTCAAGGCGGAGATCGAGTCCCTATCCCGGACTCACGTCGAGCAGGCCCACACCATCGCGGGCTACACCGCTCTGGCGGCGCACGAGTCCTCGCGCAAGCAGAAGTCCGAGGAGCTGCTCGAGCACGCCACCGAGGGTCTCTCGCTCTCGGTCCAGGGCTTCGAAGCGTCGCATCCCAAGCTCGTGGAGACCGTCAACTCCATCTGCACCATGCTGGCCGGAGTAGGGATCTAGAAGCGGAGCGCCTTGCGCCACAGGCTTGAGACCAGGAAGCGGGCCAGGTCCTTCTTCTTGACCCAGCGCAGGGTCCTGCCCAGCCTCCGCGGCAGAGCCTCGGCCTTTCTCAAGACCAGCGTCACCGCGTGCGTCGTGATCCGGTGACGGACCCGGGTGAGGACTTCTCCTCCCCCGCCTTCCGGAAGCCCCCAATGCCCTGCCAGGAGGCCTGGGCCGCGCTTCTCGATCAGCACGCGGCCGTTCCTTTCGCACAGCACGCAGTCCAGTCCCACTGCCTTGGGCTTGCTCCGCTCAGGAAGGCCGGGGATGCGGGAGGTCAGACCGCGGGCCTTGGCCAGGCACCAGCGCGGCCAGGGGCAGACCCCGCACCCGGGCCCTGACGGCAGGCACACCATGGCGCCAAGGTCCATGAGAGCCTGGTTCCAGTCCCCGCTCCGCCCCTCCGGCAGGAGCTCCTGGCTGAGGTCCTTGATCTTCCTGGCCAGGCCCGGTGAACCGCTCTTCCAAGCCATGAGCCTCTGGAGCACGCGCGTGACATTGGTGTCCACCACTGCCATGGGGATGCCGTAGGCGATGGAGAGCACCGCTGCCCGGGTGTAGTCCCCCACCCCTGGAAGCCGGGCTCCGGGGGCCTTGGGGAAGAGCCCGGCATGGTCCGCCACGATGAGGCGGCTGGCCTCGTGCAGGGCCCTGGCCCTGCGGTAGTAGCCCAGGCCGGACCAGGCGGCGAGTACCGCGTCCTGGCGCGCCTTGGCCAGAGCCTGGACCGTGGGGAACCGCTTCAGGAACTCGCCCCAGCGGGGAGTCACCGCGGCCACCGTGGTCTGCTGGAGCATCATCTCAGAGACCCAGACCGCGTAAGGATCGCGGGTCCGCCTCCAGGGAAGGTCGCGGCCTTCCTTCCTGTACCAGCGGAGGAGGCTGGTCCGCAGGGCGGGGAGGTCCTTCATGGACGGGCGAGGAAGGCCGGCACTTCGCGGATATCCGAAAGCACGGGCACGCCCGCTCCGCGGAGCCTGGAGCTGGCCTGGTGTCCTTTGCAGATGAGGGCGCACCTGATGCCCATGGCGGCCGCGACATCGCGGTCGTGAAGGGTGTCGCCGATGAGGATGATTCCCTCCCGGTCCAGACCCGAGGACTCGAGCCACGATCTGCCCAGGTCTTCCTTCCCGTCGGCGTGGAAGTCGTCCAAGCCGAGGACGGGGTCCAGGGGCACGGACACCTTGAAGTGGGCCAGGGCCTTGGTCAGCATCACGTGATGGTAGGCGGAGAGGATGCCCTGCCGGAGGCCCAGCCCGGCCATGCTCTCGAGCACGGAGAGCGTCCCCTCGTGCAGCCGCACGTCGGTCCAGAGCCGCTGGTGGTAGAGGTCGTTCCACTCCTGCGCCACCGCGGTGAAGGTCTCGGTCTCGAAGGTGAACCCGGCCTTCTTGTAAAAGTCCACGACAGGAAAGCCGAAATGATCGAGGTAGTACTGCAGGGGGACCTCAGGCATGCCCCGGCGCACGCGGGTGGCGTTGAGGCAATCCACGCAGAGGACCGCATCGTCGAGGAGCGTGCCGTTGAAATCCCAGAGCACGAGGCGGACCGGACCCGAAGCCATTTGGCCCTATTCCCGGCCCGGTTCCCGGAGGATCCCCAGGAGTTCCCGGTACGTCTTGGCGTTCTTGGCCTTGAGGCCGGCCTCGGCCATGCCCAGGGGGGTCACGCCCTTGCCGCCCCGCTTGGCCATGGGGTCGGCGCCCCGGGACATCAGGAGCCGAGCCAATGCCGGGTCGCGGAATTGGACCGCGATGTGCAGGAGGGTGTCTCCGGACTTGGGGTTGAGCGCCCGGATCGGTGCGCCCTTGTCCAGGAGGAGGCCGATCAGGCGCAGCGACTCGGGCGTCCGCCTCCGCGCGTCTCCCCGCTGATAGGCCAGCTTCCAGGCCCAGGCGCGGACCTTCGCGGAGCCGGGGCGGAGCAGAGGGGCGATGTCCGCGTCGTGCTGCCACATGGCATGGTCGAACGCGGGCCCGTGGTCTTCCAGCTTGGCGCCCCGGGAGAGGAGCAGCACGACGATCTCCTTGTACGCCCCGCCCTTGCCCTCGATCCAGCGCGAGACCGCAAGTTGGACGGGCCCAGGGCCCGCCCCTGGGCAATCGAGGTCCGCGCCCGAGGCCAGGAGCTCCGAGACCCGCCCGGCGTCGCCCGCCGCGGCCGCGGCGGCCAGGGCGCACTCGGGAGCGGGCCATGCGGTCCCCGGCAGAGACAGGAGAGCGGCGGCCAGGAAAGCCGGGAAGCTCACGCGCTCATGCGCCCTTCCTGAGCGCGAGCGCGATCTTCTCTGCCGTGACCGGCATCGACTTGATCCGGGCACCCACGGCGTCCTCCACCGCGTTGGCGATGAGGGGTGCCGCGGGGATCATGGTGTGCTCGCCCACCCCGCGGGCTCCGAACGGCCCGTCGGGCTGGGGCACCTCCACGATGATGGGCACGGTCTTGTCCGGGATGTCGAGGGCCGTGGGGATCTTGTAGTCGGAGAAGTTGGCGTTCATGATGCGCCCCTTGGCGTCGAAGCGCATGTCCTCGTAGAGGGCCGTGGCAAATCCCTGGAGGAGGCCGCCGATCACCTGCTGGTCCACGAGGCCGGGGTTGATGGCCCGGCCCACGTCCACGGCCAGGGTCGCCTTAAGGATGCGGACCTTGCCCGTCTCGCGGTCCACCGACACCACGACCCCGGCCGCGCCGGTCGTGTAGTGGACGTTGGGGTGCCCGCCCTGGCCCGTCTCCGGGTCGCTGATGGCGGAGGAGAACTCGGGCATGAACACGCCCCGGCCCATGATGGGGCCGCCCTTGTAGGTGTGGTCCTCCACCTGGATGCCCGCGATGACGAAGCTCTTGAGCGGCAGGCTCCAACCCGGCTTGTTGCGCGACTTGACGGCCGAATCCTCGAGGTAGAGGGAGGCCCGGTCGAGGTGCAGGCTGCGCTCGACCAAGTCGAAGATCTGCTCCCGCGCGTCGACCGCGGCCTTGAGGACCGCGTTGCCGCAGCCCCAGGTGACGTGCGAGCCCACGGTCTGCCACTCGTAAGGGTTGCGGTCCGTGTCCGGGGTCTCGACGCGGATCTTCGAGACCGGGACCGAGAGGATCTCGCTGGCGACCTGCGCCATCGCGGTCAGCAGACCCTGGCCGAGCTCCATGCCCGAGACGAGGATGTTGAGACTGGCGTCCTCATTGAACTTGAGGAAAGCGGATGAGGACGCGTTGGGCGGCATAGCCGGCGACTTCCAGAACAGGACCAAGCTCTTGCCGACCGCCTTCCTGGCATCCTTGGAAGGCACGGCCCGGCCCCACTCGATCTCGGCCGCGACCTTGTCGATGGCCTCCTGGATGCCGGTCGGGTTCATGGCCGCGCCGTACGGGAGGATGTCGCCCTCCTTGATGGCGTTCTTGCGCCGGAACTCCACGGGGTCCATCTTGAGCTTCTGGGCCATCCTGGTGACGTGGGACTCGAGCCCGAACATGAACTCGGAATAGCCGAAGCCGCGATAGGGGCCTCCGGGCGGCAGGTTGGTGTAGACGCAGACCGAGTCGATGTGAAGGTTGTCCACCCGGTAGGGTCCGCTGGCAGACAAGCCGGCCGCGTTGACCACGTTGGCGCCGTACTCGACGTACGCCCCGGCGTCCCAGTAGAGTTTGTGCTCCAGAGCCGTGATGGTCCCGTCCTTCTTGGCCCCCAGCTTGATCTTGGCCACCACGCCCTGGCGCTGGTAGGTGTTGACGAACTCCTGGGCCCGCGACCAGAGGACCTTGACCGGATGGCCCTGCACCTTGGCGGCGATGGCCGCGCCCAGGATCTCCATGGAAACCCCGGCCTTGCCGCCGAAGCCCCCGCCGATGTAGGGGGTCACCACGCGCACGTCCTTGTGCGTGAGCCCCAAGGGGGAGAGCGCCTCGGCGAAGAGGTTGCGCTGGGTGAAGGGAGACTGCGAGGCCGTCCAGACCGTGAGCCGGCCCGAGTTATCGTAGAGCCCGACCGCGCCGTGCACCTCGATGGCGCAATGCGCGTAGCGGGGCACCGTGTAGGTGTCCTCCAGGACCACGTCCGCGTCCTTGAAGCCCTTGGCCGCGTCGCCCTTGCGGGTCTTGCGCCAGTGCGCGACGTTGGTCTTGGCCTTGGGAAAGAACCACGGCACGTGGGGATAGTCCCCGAGCTCCGGATGGATGAGGTCCGCGCCATCCTCGAGCGCGGTCATGGGGTCGAGGATGGGCGGGAGCTCCTCGTAGTCCACCTTCACCAGCCTGGCGGCGCGCAGGGCCGTCTTGGCGTCCCAGGCGACCACCGCGGCGACCTGCTCCCCCACGAAGCGCACCCGGTCCTGGGCGAAGACGTAGCGGTCCTTCATGTAGAGGCCGAACTTGAAAGGGAAGTCCTTGCCGGTGAGGACCCTCACCACCCCGGCCACGGCCTCGGCGGCCTTGGTGTCGACACGCAGGATGCGGGCGTGCGCGTGGGGGCTCTCGACCAAGGCGGCGTAGAGGAGCCCGGGGCCGAACTCGATGTCGTCGACGAACTGGGCCACGCCCGAGACCTTCTCCCACCCGTCCACGCGCTGGCTGGACTTGCCCACCGACCGGAGCCCTTCGCGGGACGCAGCCTTGGCGCCCTTCGGAGCGCTGTCGGCGTCCGGAGGGAGCGACAGCTTCAGGCCGTGCCGTCCCACGGGCAGCGCGGGCTGGGCCGTCTTCTTTCCGTTCTTGGCGGTGGTTCGGGGCATGGGGGGCTCCCTTGGCTCCTGGATCTCAATCCTTCCCGCCTGCGGCGTCCTCGATGGCTTCGATGATCGGCAGGTAGCCGGTGCAGCGGCAGAGGTTGCCGCCGATCGCCTCCTGGATCTCGTGGCGGGAGGGCCGCGGGTTCCTGCGCAGCAGCTCCGTGGCCGAGAGCGTGACCCCGGGCGCGCAGAAGCCGCACTGGAACGAGTTGCGCTTCACGAAGGCCTTCTGCAAGGGCGTGCCCCCGTTCTTGGAGAGCCCCTCGACCGTCTCGATCCGGGTCCCCTCCGCCTCCATGGCGAGCACGAGGCAGGCCCGCACGGTCCTGCCGTCCATAAGGACCGTGCAAGTCCCGCAATCGCCGCGGTCGCAGCCGATCTTGGCCGTCTTGACGCCGAGCTTCTCGCGCAGGACCTCGAGGAGGGTGTCATTGGCCGCCACCTCGACGCGGCGGGAGACGCCGTTGAGCTTGAGCGTGATGGAAGCCTTTCTCATATCTGCTCCGTGCCGTAGGCCGGGCCGCGCCCCTCGAGCCGCGAGACCGCGGCGAGCAGGCCCCTCTCCAGCATGACCTCGGCCATGTGCTCGCGGTACTCCTTGGAGGCCCGGATGTCCGTGATGGGGCGGATCTCCTCCCGGACCAGGGACTTGGCCTTCTTAAGCAGGCCGTCGCTGAGCTTCTTGCCCTTGAGCAGGGCCTCGATGCTCTCCGCGCGGGCAGGCACCGGCCCGACCGCGCAGAAGGCCACGCGGTACCGAGCGCCCTCGAGCGCCATGACCCCGACCCCGACCTGGGCGAGGTCCTCCCCGCGATAGCGGCCGAGCTTCACGTAGCAGCCGGCGTGCTTATCCTCCGGCAGGGGGATGGCGATCTCGGAGGCGATCTCATCCTCGAGGAGGGCGCACTTCTTGGGACCCGTGAACCAAGCCCGCATCGGGATGGTCCGGCGCCCGGCCTTGCCGTGGGCCGTGACCCGGGCCTCGTGCAGGAGCAGGGCCGGAGCCCCGTCGAGCGAGGGGACCGCGGAGGCGATGTTCCCCATGAGGGTCGCGCGGTTGCGCACGCCCAGGGAAGCCACGGTCCGGCTGCTCTCCCAAAGAAGCGGGAACCTCGAGCGCACGACCTCGGACTCGATGAGCTCCGTGAAGGTCGTCAACGCTCCGACGGTGAGCACATGGTCCTTGAACTCGAGCTTCCTGAGCTCCGGAACGCCCTTCAAGTCCACGACCGCTTCCGGGGAGGCGACACCCTCCTTGAGCCACACGATCAGGTCCGTGCCTCCGGCCAAGAGGCGCGCCTTGCCCTTGCCCTCCCACACGAGCTTCAGGGCCTCCTTGAGGTCCTTGGGCCGATGGTAGTCGAATTCGGTCGTGATGGGCATGCGGCCTCCTAGGAGACCCAGGCCACGATCCGGCACATGGCGGATTCCAGCTCCATGCCGCGAAGCGGGAAGCACCCTATCCAGGCCCGCTTGTTGTTGAGATGCTCGATGTCCCCTCCGAGGTTCTCGGCGTGCACGAGCCTCTTCGGGAAGAGCTTGAGGTGCATGACCTGGTAGTAGTCCTCCTGCGGGAACATCTCGTCCCAGGACTTGCCGTAGTCGTTCCGGAGCTTGCTCTCGGCCTCGGCGAAGAGCTTCGGGTGCCAGTTGCGGATGATGGTGTTCATGGGATGGTCCGCGCTTCCGCAGTCCACGCCGATCCATTTGAACTTCATGGCCAGCGCCCACTTGTGGAACTTCGGGCCGGGTCCGGGGTGCTTGACGAAGTACCGGACCTCGTCCGAGGCCTTCTGGTCCCAGGCGTAGCGGTGGTAGCCGGTGTTGATGATGAGGATGTCGCCCTTGCGTATGTCGGCCCGCTTCATCAGGAGGTCGGGCTCATAGAGGCTGTAGTCGGACACGTCCTTGGAGATGTCCGCGACCACGCCCGGCCCCGCCCACTCGCTCATGGGGACCTGCCCGATGGTGCGGCCGCTGGCGTGGAAATGGATCTCGCCGTCCATGTGGGTGCCCACGTGGTTGCTGGTGGTGATGACCTGGCCGTTGGCGCCCTGGCCCATGTGGGCGCCCGCGATGCGCTTGAAGTACTGGATGGAGAGAGGGATGTAGCTCGGCCACGGCGGCGTGTGCACGCTCAGGGGCTGGGTGAGGTCGTACATCTTCGCCTTTTCCATCGTCTTGATGAAGTCCGCTGGTCTCATGGGTCCTCCTGGACGGCTCGTTCCATATTATAGCACCGCAAAAGCTCAGGCCCTGTGATTCTTCGGAATGAAGGGGATGACGAGCATGCCGGGCAGCGTGGCGAGGCACACGATGACGAAGAAGAGCTTGTAGCCCACCATCATCTGGAGCTTGCCGCTCACGAACCCGGGGAGCATCATCCCCAGGGCCATGACCCCGGTGGAGATGGCGAAATGGGAGGTCTTGTACTTGCTCTCGCCCGCGCGCTGCATGAGGTAGACCGTGAAAGCCGTGAACCCCACCCCGTAGCCGAACTGCTCGAGCGCCACCAGGGCTCCCGCCATGGCCACCGGGGGCTGGGCATAGGCCATGTAGACGTAGAAGAGGTCCGGAGCGTTCAGCAGGACCGCCATGGGCCAGATGCAGCGCTTGAGACCGTAGCGGGACAGGAGCCACCCGCCCAGGATGCCGCCCGCCACCAGGCACGAGAGGCCGACCGTGCCGTAGACCAGGCCCACCTGCGCCGTGGTCAGGCCCATGCCCCCCACCTCGCGCCCGTCGAGCAGGAACGGAGAGGCGAGCTTGACGAGCATGGCCTCCCCGAGGCGGTAGAGCAGGATGAAGGCCAGGGTCGGGACGATCTTGTCCTGGTCGAGGTAGCAGCGGATGACCTCCCAGAAGGACGGGTCCTCCGCGGTCCGGGCGGGCCGCGGCCCGGTGTCCTCCGGCTCGGGCAGGACGAACTTGTGGTAGACGAAGAGGACCGCGAAGATCCCCGCGGGGACGGCGAGGACCACCATCCAGCTCCGCGGGATGCTCCCGGTCGAGGTCTCGAGCCTCCCCGCGAGATAGACGAGGAAGCCCGACCCGAAGATCATGGCCAGGCGGTAGCAGGTGGCCCTGATGCCCACGAAGAAGGCCTGGTCCTCCTCCGAGAGGGCGAGCATGTAGTAGCCGTCCGTCGCGATGTCGTGCGTGGCGGAGATGAAGGCCCCGACCGTGAACGCCGCCATGGAGATGAAGAAATAGCCCGGCAGGTGCAGGCTGAAGGCCAAGGCCGCCAGGCAGGCGGCCATGGTGAACTGCGTCCAGAGCACCCAGCGCCTCTTGGTGGAATACATGTCCACCAGGGGGCCCCAGAACATCTTGATGACCCAGGGCAGGTAGAGCCAGCTCGTCCAGAACGCGATGGCCGCGTTGTCGACCCCCATGCGCTTATAGAGGATGACGGAGACCGCGTTGACGATGATGTAGGGCAGGCCTTCGGCGAAGTAGAGGGTCGGGACGTACCACCAAGGATGGGTCGCGGACTTCTGCGTCGTCATGATGATCTCCTGCCCGGCCGGGACGCCTCCATGACGGCCAGGGGCACGGCCTTGCCCTCGAGCCTCATGCTCCGCCTCCCCGCGACACGGAAGCCATGCCTGCGGTAGAAGGCGATGGCGCGGTCATTGTCCTTGAGCACCTCGAGCCGCATGGACCGGGCCTCCGGCCACGCCCTCCAGGCCGCGGCGAGCAGGCGTTCCCCGAGCCCCCCTCCCTGCCTGCCGGGCCGGACATAGAGGCGGTTGAGGAACGCCGCCCTGGCCCCGCTCCGGCCGCAGGTCACCAGGCCGAGCAGGCGTCCCGAAGCCGAGACCGCCACGGCGGAACAGCAGCCCTTGTCCCGGGTCTGCTCGGCCAGGGCCGCGACCCCGTGCCAGCGCCTGGACACCTCGCGGAGCTCCGACGGAGAGAGGAGCCCCCCGAAGGCCGCGGCCCAGGTCCGCACCAGGAGCCGTCTCATGGCCGGCGCGTCGGCCGGCCGCGCCCTGCGGACGGAGACCCCGGGCTTCAAGGCTTGGCTTGGGCGGCTACCGTGAACTCGGCGGAGCCGAGGCTCTCTCCGCCCTCGCTGAAGACCTCGACCTTCCAGGAGCCGGGCCAGACCGACTTGTTGGCCCACCACGCCCTGGCCGGGGACTTGATCTCAGCCGTGTACTCGCTGACGGTCTTGCCTTCAAAGGCCCAGACGAACTTGATCTTGACCGGGGTGGAGGCGATCGCGAGCTTCACCCAACAGTAGACCTTGATGGCGCTTGCCTCGAAGGCCGAGGTCTCGCCCACGGGTCTTTTGTCCTCGATCCCGGTGGCGGTCACGATCTTCTCCACCTTCACCGACGGAACGACGGCAGGGGCCTCGGCAACAGGAGCCTCGGCCCAGGTCCAGGACGCGGCAGCGACGACGGCGAGCGAAAGGATGGCTGTTCTCATGGGACCCATCTTACCTTAGACCTCTTCCCGGACTCAAACCCTTTCTGCGCGATCCGGGAGAGACCGATCAGGCGGCTTCCCCGGGAAAGAGCCGGGAACGCAGGTGAGCGAGCCATCGCCGCGCCTTCTCATCCGAGCCTTCCATGGCCCGGTTCGCGCCGCGCTCCACGAGGTCGACGCAGTCGGCCGCCGGGTCCGCGAGAGCCTGGGCAATGCCCTCCCTGAAGGCCCGGGCAGTGCCCGGATACCCCTTCATGTCCTCGCTCAGCTCGGCGATGACCTCCTCGTCCTCACGGACTCCGCCGCCGAAATAGCCCATGAGCTGCAGCTTGAGCTCCCCGATCATGTTTTCCATTCAAGCTCCACAGGACAGTGGTCTGACCCGCCGACCTCCGGAAGATGACGCGCCGCCTTCACGCGGCCCGACGCCTCCTTGTTGACGCAGTGGTAGTCGATGCGCCAGCCGATGTTCCTCCGCCTCACCCCGGGCCGATAGCTCCACCAGGTGTAGTGCCCGCCCCCGGCCGTGAACATCCGGAAACAGTCCACGAAGCCTTCCCTTCCCAGGAAGCGCGACATCCACGCGCGCTCCTGCGGCAGGAACCCTGCGTTGTCTTCGTTCTGCCTGGGATTGGCCAGGTCCACGGCCTGGTGGGCGATGTTGAAGTCCCCGCACACGACTACGGCCTTGCCTGCGCGACGGAGCCTGTTGCAGTGCCTGGCTATGGCCCGGCAGAAGGCCAGCTTGTAGCCGAGCCTGGCGTGCTCACGCCGGCTGTTGGGGAAATACGCGTTCACATGGACCCAGTCCCCGAAGTCCAGGGACAGGACGCGGCCCTCGCTGTCGATGGCTTCGACCCCCACCCCGCGGAGCACGGAGGACGGCTCGGCCCTGGTCCAGGTCGCGACCCCGCTGTAGCCGGGCTTCCTGGCGCCGTGCCAATAGCAGCGGTAGCCCCTCGGAGCCGGGACCGCTGCCGGCGCGTCCTGGTCCGTGATCCTCGTCTCCTGCATGGCCATGACATCGGGCTTGAAGCGGTGGAACCAGTCCCAGAAACCCTTGGTCTGGACCGCCCGGATGCCGTTGACGTTCCAGCTCACGCACCTCAAGACCTTGGGCCGGGCCATGCTCCATCATATCAAGAGCCGGAGGTTTTGTCGCGTCTCGAGGGATTCCAGCCCTCCAGAGTCCCTTTCGCCCTATCCTCCTCGCCCCGGCCCAAGTCGCGACAAAAGTCTCGCCGGAGACTTCTAGGAATGGCGAACGGGGACATGCCTGTGGCCCATACAGGGGTGTCCGGAAGGGAATCACGAAACTCTCCGTCGATGGTTATGTCGCATCTGAAGCCGATACGACGAACAGTGGGAGCTCCTGGCCAACGTCTTCCCTTCCCGGAAGAGACCGCTGCGACGGCGCGACCGGAAAGGCGGCCGTCCCCCGCTTCCTGACCGCGCCTGCTTCGATGCCGTGCTCTGGCACCTGGCCAGCAGGCGTCCTTGGTCCGCCTTGCCCGAGGGATTCGGCTCTGCAAGGCGGCGCTATCTCGAGACGCTCTCCCAGCCTGAGCGCCAGGCCTGGATGGCTGCCCTGGCCCGCTGGCCCAAGGCCAAGCGCGGTTTCTGGCATTGGGAGATGCTAGGCGTCCTGGCAGGCTTCACCGCCGCCTAGCCCCGCGCCTCAGCCGCCGCCATGGCCGCGCACAAAGGACAGTCCGCGTCGTAGGCGTAGAGCCTGGGGTCCACGAGCATCGGCGTGCCGCCCCTGAGGTACTCGACCATGGCTTCGACGGCCCGGCCTGAGAGGTCCTCGTGGAGGAAGACCCCGTACTGCGCCCTCCCCTTCTCCAGCGTCACCCCGAAGGCCCCCTCCTCGCCGCGGAAGACCTCCAAGGACGACCGCGCCCCGGCCACGAGCACCAGGCTGCCTTCCCCGCCGCCCCGCAAGCGCTCGAACGCGGCCCGCACCTCGTCCTCGGCAGGGTCCGCGTGGATGAGCGTCTCGTTCAGATAGAGTTCCATGTCGCCTCCTGGACCTTTCGGTTCCACTCCATGTACGAGCGAGGCCCGGAAAAGTTCCCTCTCTCGTCGGAGACGGCCCGGAGCGGCGGGACCTAGAGCTGGAGCCCGAAGAGCTCCGCGCTCTCGGCGAAGACCCGGCGCAGGTGGGTCTCGCCCTGGAAGCTCTCGCCGTAGAGCTTGACGATGGGCTCGGTGCCCGAGGGACGCGCCAGGACCCAGGAGTCGGTCATGGTGATCTTGATGCCGTCCGTGTCGCGCACGCCCGTGACCGAGTCGCCGGCCAGGGTCTTGAGGCTCTTGAAGGACGCGGCCTTCAAGGCCTTGACCTTGGCCCGTACGGCCTCGTCGGCCGCGAAGTCCTGCCTGCGGTAGGCGGGCTCGCCGTGCTTGGCCGTGAGGTCCTTATAGACGTCGAAGAGGTCGCGGTCGAGCTTGGCCATGACCTCGGCCAGGAGCATGACGGCCAGGATGCCGTCCTTCTCCGTGGTCCAGCGGTACATGGACATGCCCGCGCTCTCCTCCCCGGCCAGGGCGTAGCGGTCGGTCCGGATGCCGTCCACGTAGTACTTGAACCCCACGTTGACCTCCTCCACGCCGCGGCCGCGCGCGGCCGCGATGCGGTCGATGAGGTGCGTGGTGCCGATGGTGCGGCCCGCCTTGAGGTTCTTGGGCCAGGCCGGCCGGTGGGTCAGGAGGTAGTCGAAGAGGATGGACAAGGCGTGGTTGGGGTTGAGCAGTCCTGCAGAGGCCGTAGCCACGCCGAAGCGGTCCGCGTCCGGGTCCGAGGCGCCGGCGAACTCGTACTTGCCCTTCCTGACGAGCTCGAGAAGAGGGGACATGGGGTACTTCGACGACGGGTCCATCCTGATCCTGCCGTCGTGGTCGAGGGGGATGAACCCGAAGGTCGGGTCCAGGGTCTTGTCCACGATGTCGAGCTCCTTGAGCTTGCAGACCTCCATGATGCACCGGTAGAAGGGGATCGAGGCGCCGCCCAGGGGGTGGATGCCGATCTTCATGCCCGAGGAGCGGATGGCCGCGATGTCCACGACGCGGGCGAGCCGGTCCACGTAGGGCCGCACGAGGTCCGCGGTCTTGAGCAGGGCCAGGGCCTTGGGGCTGCGCAGGGAGAGCTTCTTGATGCGCTTGGGATCGTCGAGGCACTCGTTGGCGTACTTCTCGATGACGGAGGTCGTCTCGGCGCCCGCGGGGCCGCCGTGGGGAGGGTTGTACTTGAGGCCCATGTCCTCGGGCGGGTTGTGGGAGGCGGTGCCGTTCAAGGCCGCGACGGCCGTGCCCGCGAGGATCTCGGAGGAGAAGACCGGGGTCGGCAGGGGGATGTCGGCGAGGATGACCTCGATGCCGTTGCCGGTCAGGACCTCGGCGCAGAGGCGCGCGGTCCGGTCCGACATGAGGCGGGTGTCCCCCCCCACCAGGATGGGGCCGTCGATGCCCTTTTCCTTATGAAAGCGGGCCACGGCCTGGGCGATGGCCTGGGCGTGCAGGGAGCAGAACCCGCCGCCGAGCTTTCCGCGGTGGCCCGAAGTGCCGAACTTGACCCTGGACAGCGGCTCCGAGGGCGTCCTGAACTCTTCCTCGTAAAAATGGGTGTTGATGACCTGCTTCGGGAGCTTGCCTGCGTCCGGGTGTGTCATGGCCCAATCCTAACACTCCTCCCCGGCGGGCCGCAAGCCTCGGGGCCGACGTCCTTTACGGCGGCGTGGCCTGGACCGAGCCGCGCGCTTCCCGGACGACCTCCTCCGGGAAGCCCTTCTTTTCCAGGGTCGCGATGCCGTTCTTGGTCAAGGCCGGCCCGGGCTTGACCTCGTAAGGGAAGCCTGGCCGGCCGTCCGGACGCTTGTCCTCCACGTGGAAGTTCCGGATGGCCGCGACCTCGGACGCCAGGCCGGCCATGTCCAGGTTGTGCGTGGCCACCATGAAGAGGTTGGGGGTCTTGGCCAGGTAGCGCACGATGGCGCGCTCGGCCGCGGTGCGCTCCTCCGGGTTGGTGCCCTGCAGGATCTCATCCATCACGGCGAGGAACCTCCGGGAGCCTTCGGCCTTGCGGATGAGGGAGAGGACCCGGTCGGTCTCGGCGTCGTAGAGGCTCTTGCCTTCCTTGAGGGAGTCCGAGATGTCGATGCTGGTGGCCACCTCGAGCGGCGTGAGCTCCATGGCCGCGGCCGGCACGGGCAAACCGGCCTGCGCCATGATGCTCAAGAGCGCGGCCATGCGCAGGTACGTGGTCTTGCCGCCCATGTTGGAGCCTGTGACGAGCCGGAAGCTGCCCGCGCCCGCCTCGAGGTCGAGGCTGTTGGGAACGGACTGGCCGCCCCTGTAAGCCAGGACCAAGGGGTGGTGCCCGGACTCGATCTTCAGAAAAGCGGGCCCCGGGTCCCGGATCACGGGGAAGGCCGACCAGGCCGCGTTCTCGAGCGCGAGCCTGGCGAGACCCAGGTAGACGTCCAGCTCGGCGAGCGCGCCCAGCAGCTGCGCGATGCGCTCCCGCGCCTTGAGGAACACGCGCTGGACCCACCAGAGGGTCTTGGCGCTCACGAAAGCCAGGACGTCGAGGGGCAGCATCAAGGCGCGGCTCTGCACCCTGCTGAAAGTGCGGGCCGCGGAGCGAAGGCCCAGTGGATGGCCGGGCTCGACCGTGCCCGCGAACACCTTGCCGATCCCCTGGAGGGACTCGGACCTGCTCGAGGACAGCGGCCCTGCGAGCTCCCGGGCCAGCCGGAACACGGCCTTGTACCTCAGGAACGTCGCGCGCAACTCCTGCAGGCTGGAGAGCGAGCGGCTCCCGATCATGAGCCAGGGCATGAGGGCCTGCGCGGCCAGACGCCAGCCTCCCATGACGAGGCTGGCCGGGAAAACGAAGCCCAGGACGTTGGGCACGATGAAATGGATGAGGCGGTCGGTCTTGGGGTCGAAGAAGTGGTCCCAGAGCCTGCGGTCCGCTTTGCGGCCCAGGGTCTGGAAGGAGGCCTCCACCGACGCTCTCAACGAGGAGTCCCGCAGGAGGGCCTGCACGGCCTCCTGCCGGCGGCGGATCTCGCCGCTGTCCAGGAAGGGGTTCCGGACCAAGCGCCTCAGCCGCACCGCCCCGAAGTGGGTCTGGGTCTTGTCCAACACCCTGAAGAGCTCGGCGTCGTCTTCCAGGCCGATGTCCTTGACCGTGTTCTGGTCCAGGGCATAGTTCTCGGGCTCATCCTCGTAGACCCGGAGCCCCTGACCCAAGCGTTCCACGGACTTGACTCCCAGGATACGGTCCATGAGCGCGTCGCCCGCTTCCTTGGCAACTCCCTCCGGCATCTTGGCCAAGTCGTCGGCCGAAGGCACGGCAGCGGCTTCTTCGCCGGGGGCGGCAAGCAAGAGCCCCGTCCGCGAGCCGCGCGGCGAGGGGGCCGCGGGCGACCCCGGGACCGCGACCAGGGCCGGCAAGGCTGCGGGAACGTCGAGAGCGGGGACCGCGGTCACTCCCGGCGGGACTTCCAGGCCGGGCGCCGCGCTCCAAGGGAGGACGCCGGCCACGGACACCGACGTCACAGGCGACGCGACCGGCGAACCCTGCAAGACCGGCAGCCTGGAGCCCGGGGGTCCGACGGTGACGACCTGGGAGCCTGGCCGGACCGGCCTGACCATGGCCGCGGTCTGCGCCAAAGCGAAGGGTCCGGGCGAGGCGAGGATCAGGCTGGAGACCGCGAGGACGGCAAGGGGGCGCCGCATGGCATCTATTCTATGCTGGAACGCCGGATGGCTCCTAGGGTCCAGGGACCCACCGACGGCCCGGCAGAGGACCTACGCCCCGGATGTGCTATAATATGCAATCTTGAGCATATGACCATATCGACTAAATTGACTGCGGACGAGATGGTCTTCAAGCTCAAGGCCGACTTCCTCAAGGCCCTGGCCCACCCGGCCCGCCTGGCCATCATCGAGTACCTCAAGAAGGGCGCGGCCCCGGTCGGGCAGATGGTCTCGGAGCTCGGCATCGAGCAGTCCGGGCTCTCCAAGCACCTGGCCACGCTGAGGCTCACGGGGATCCTCACCTCCAGACAGGAGAAGGCCAACGTCTTCTACTCCATCAAGGACCGCAGCATCTTCTCCGTGCTCCGCCCCATCGCGGAGATCCTCCGGAGGCGTCTTTCCGAGAGCGAGCACCTTTTGAGCCGGCTAGGGAGAGGATGAGGGTCGTCCCTTCGCCGGGCCGATGAACCTCCTCCCGGCTTCGGCCGCCTGCCTGGCCCTCGGGACCCTCGCCTGCCTGCTGCTGCGGCGCAGCCCGGTCGCGGCCAGGTCCGCGTCCCTCGGCGCGGCCCTGCTGGGGTCCGGCCTCATGCTGGCGGCCTCGGCCGCGTGCCTGGCCGGAGACGCGGGCCAGGCCATGGTCCTTCCGGGCCCGCTGGGCGCCGCCGGGTTCTCCTTCCGTCTCGACCCGTTCTCCGCGCTCTTCTGCGGCCTCGTCAGCTGCATCGCGCTGGCCGCCAGCGTCTACGGCCTGAGCTACGCCTCCGGGTACGACGAGAAGGCCGCGGCCCTGGGCGCGTTCTACGACCTCTTCCTGCTGGCCATGGCTCTCGTGCCGGCCGCGGACAACGCCTTCTCCTTCCTCTTCGCCTGGGAGGCGATGACCCTGTCCTCGTTCTTCCTCGTGACCCTGGACCACGAGAAAGCCTCGTCCCGGAGGGCGGGCTACCTCTACTTCGTCATGTCCCAGGCCGGCACGGCCCTCATCTTCGCCTCCTTCCTCATCCTCTGGCGCGCGGCCGGCTCCCTGGAATTCGCGGCCTTCCGGCTCGCGGGTCCGGCCCTCCCGGCCGGAGCCAAGAGCGCGGTCTTCCTCCTGGCCCTGGCCGGGTTCGGCCTGAAGGCCGGGACCGTGCCTCTCCACATCTGGCTGCCGTACGCGCACCCCGCGGCCCCCAGCCACGTGTCCGCCCTGATGTCCGGGGTCATGATCAAGACCGGCATCTACGGCATCCTGCTGACCGCGCTCGGCTTCCTGGGAGGCGGCCCTGCCTGGTGGGGCGGCCTGGTCCTGGGCCTTGGAGCCGTCTCGAGCGTGCTGGGCGTGCTCTACGCCCTCATGGAGCACGACCTCAAGAGGCTCCTGGCCTTCCACAGCGTGGAGAACATCGGCATCATCCTCATGGGCCTGGGCGCGGGCATGCTCTTCTCCTCCTTCGAGCTCCCCGAGCTGGCCCTGGCGGCGTACGCGGCCGGGCTCTACCACACGGTCAACCACGCTGTCTTCAAGAGCCTCCTTTTCCTCGGGGCGGGCTCCGTGCTCAAGGCCGTGGGCACGCGGGACATGGAGAAGATGGGCGGGCTCATCAAGAACATGCCCGCCACGGCCTTGTGCTTCCTCGTGGGCTCCATGGCGATCTCGGCCCTGCCGCCGCTCAACGGGTTCATGAGCGAGTGGCTGACCTTCCAGTCCCTGCTGTCGGGTTTCGGCCTGGAGAGCGCGGCCGGCCGCCTGGGCACCCTGACCGCCGCCGCCTGCCTCGCCCTGACCGGAGGCCTGGCCGCGGCCTGCTTCGTCAAGGCCTTCGGCGTCACCTTCCTGGCCTTGCCGCGCAGCGAGGAAGCCTTGAAGGCGGTCGAGTCCCCGGCCTTCGAGCTCTGGGCCATGGCCGGGTTGGCGGGCTCCTGCCTCCTGCTGGGGATCATGCCCGGCCCGGTCCTGCGCCTGATGCACGCCGGACTCGCCCCCCTGCTCCCGGCCTACCCTCTCGCCGAGACTCCGGACCTGGCCGCGGTCGGCATCCTCGGGACGGTGCACCCGGCGGTCCTGCTCGGCATGCTGGCCGGCCTGGCCGCGGCAGCGTGGCTGGCCGTGAGGCTCTACGCCGGCCCGGCCCGCGTGCGACGCGCCCCGACCTGGGCCTGCGGCATGCCGGGCCTGACCCCCCGCATGGAGTACACCTCCACCGCGTTCTCCAAGCCCATCAGGCTCATGTTCGCCTTCCTCTATAAGCCGTCGCGGGAGATCCGCCGGGAACGCATGGACCAACCCTACTTCCCCGGCGCCATCCACTACTCGACGGAGATCACCTACGTCATCCGGGAGCGCCTCTACCGTCCCTCGGTGAGGACCATGCTCCGCGGCGCGCACCTCGTCCGGGGCCTCCAGGCGGGCAGCGTCAACCTCTACCTCGGCTACCTCTGCGCCACCGTGACCCTGCTCCTGATCTTCCTCATCGGGAGGGCACGGTGAACGGCTGCGCCATGACCGCCGCGTGCTGGTTCCAGCCGCTCCTCCTGCTCCTCCTGGCCCCTCTCATCCAGGGCTGCGCGCGCAAGCTCAAGGCCTGCCTGCAGAACAGGACCGGCGCCTCCGTGCTCCAGCCCTACTGGGACCTCCTCAAGAACCTGCGCAAGGAGGAGGTCCTCTCCGAGACCGCCTCGCCCGTCATGCGCGCCGCGCCCTACGCGGCCTTCTCCGCCACCTTCCTGGCCTGCTTCCTCGTGCCGGTCCTCTTCACGGCCTCGCCCCTGGGATTCGCCGGCGACATGATCGCCCTGGTCTACCTTCTGGCCCTGCCCCGCTTCTTCATGGCCCTGGCCGGGCTCGACGCGGGCAGCGCCTTCGGCGGCATGGGCTCCAGCCGCGAGATGATGATCTCCTCGGCCGCCGAGCCCGCCCTGGTCATGGTCCTCTTCTCCGCCGCGGTCAGGGCCGGCAGCACCGGAGCCTCCGAGACCGCCGCGGCCCTGGCAGCCGGAGGCCCCTCGGTCCTCGGCCCGGGCCTGGCTCTGGGCTTCATCGCGCTCTTCCTCGTGGCCCTGGCCGAGTGCGGCCGCCTGCCCGTGGACAACCCGGCGACGCACCTGGAGCTCACCATGGTGCACGAGGCCATGATCCTGGAGCATTCCGGCCGCTCCCTGGCCCTCCTCGAGCTCGCATCCAGCCTCAAGCTCACCCTCTTCCTCACCCTGCTGGCCAACCTCTTCATCCCCTGGGGTATGGCGGGCGGGACCGAGCCGGGAGCAGCCGCGCTTTCGGCGGTCGCGTTCCTGCTCAAGCTCGGGGCCCTCGTCGTGACCCTCTCCGTGGTCGAGACCTCGACCGCGAAACTCCGTCTCTTCCGGGTCCCGGACTTCCTCGGCATCGCCTTCGTGCTGGCGCTGCTGGGCCTGCTCTCCGAGGGCATCCTGAGGCTGGGGCTATGATCGGCGTCCAAGGCTGGCTCCCGCAGGCCGTGTCCTTCCTGACCGCGCTCGCCCTGGTGAGCGCGTTCGCCGCGCTCTCGTTCCGCACGCTCCACCTCGTGGTCCGGGCCTACGCGGCCCAATCCGTCCTGCTGGGCCTGGCCGCCCTGGCCGTGGGGCTCCACAAACCGGCCTGGCACATCACGGCCCTGGCCCTGCTCACGATCGGCTTCAAGGGCTTCGGCATCCCCTGGTTCCTCTTCAAGGTCATGGAGGACGTCAAGATCCGGCGCGAGGCCGCCCCCTTCATCGGCTACCCGGCCTCCCTGCTCGGCGGGGTGGGGCTCACCCTGGTCTCCTACGCCGCGGTCCGCCCCGTCATGACGGACTCCTTCGCGGGCCGGGGACTGGCCCTGGGCCTGACCATCATGCTGCTGGGGCTCTGGCTCATGGTGGGCAGGAAGAAGGCCGTGACCCAGGTCGTGGGCCTGCTCATCGTGGACAACGGCCTCTTCGTGGCGGCCCTCTCGACCTCCTTCAGCATGCCCATGATCGTGGAATTGGGCCTCCTCTTCGACCTCCTGGTGGGCGTGACCGTGCTGGGCCTGCTCATCTTCAGGATCCAGAGCACCTTCGCGTCCATCGACACCGACCGTCTCACGAGGCTGCGCGGATGACCTTCGGACCCTGGCTCCTCGTCGCCGCGCCCGCTCTGACCGCGGCCGCCTGCGGCCTGGGCAGGACCCCGGCAGGCATCCACCGCGCCGGTCTCGCCGGCTCGGTCGTCACCCTGGCCGCGACCCTCGCCCTGACCGCCAAGGCCGCGGCGACCGGAGCCGTCTCCAGCCCCGGATTCCACATGGACGCCCTGAGCGCCTTCGTCGCGGTCGTCGTGTCCCTCCTCTCGGCCGCGGCCTCCGCCTCCTCCTTCGCCTTCGTCGAGCACGACGCCGGCGAGGTGGGCTTCGGGATCAACTCCTGGCGGGTCTACTACGGCCTGCTCCACCTCTTCACCGCGGCCATGCTCTTCGTGACCGTGACGAGCAACCTGGGCTTCATGTGGATCGCGGTCGAGGCCACGACCCTCTCCTCGGCCTTCCTCGTGGGCTTCCACCGCCGCCGCGACTCCATCGAGGCGGCCTGGAAGTACGTGATCCTCTGCTCCGTGGGCATCGCCTTCGCCCTGCTGGGCACGGTCATCCTCTACGAGGCGGGCCTCAGGGCGGGCAACGGGCACGGGCTCGACTGGACCTCCTTCGCGGCCCTGGCCCCGAGGATGGACCCCGGCCTCGTGCGCCTGGCCTTCCTGTTCGCGGCCATCGGCTACGGCACCAAGGCGGGCTTGGCCCCCATGCACACGTGGCTACCGGACGCGCACAGCCAGGCCCCGAGCCCCGTGAGCGCGCTCCTCTCCGGGGCGCTGCTGAAGTGCTCGATCTACGCCGTGCTGCGGTTCCACATCGTGGCGAGCGGCTGCCTCGGCCCGGGCTTCTCCTCCAAGTTCTTCCTGGGCTTCGGGCTCGCCTCCCTCCTCGTGGCCGTGCCGTTCATCCTCGCCCAGCGGAACTTCAAGCGACTCCTGGCCTACTCCAGCATCGAGCACGTGGGCATCATCTCCGTGGGCTTCGGCTTCGGCGGCGTCTGGGGCACCTATGGGGCCCTCCTTCACATGCTCAACCATGCCCTGGCCAAGTCCCTGCTCTTCCTCTCCGCGGGCAACATCTCGCTGCGCTACGGGTCGAAGCGGCTCCATCACGTCGAGGGCGCCTTGGCGGTCCTGCCCGCGACCGGACCCCTGTTCCTGGCCGCGGCCCTGGCCCTGGCCGGGGTGCCCCCGTTCAGCCTCTTCGTCAGCGAGTTCATGATCGTGGTCTCGGGCTTCCAGTCCGGGCACCTCCTCGCCAGCGTGGTCTTCCTCGCGGCCGTGGCCCTCGCTTTCGCCGGCATCCTCTACCACTCCGGCACCGTGGCCATGGGGGTCCCGCGCAAGACCCTGGCCCCGGCCGAGCCCAACCCCGCGTCCTTGGCGCCCATGGCCCTGCTCCTCCTGGGCCTCCTGGCACTCGGGGTCTGGATGCCCGGACCGCTCGACGCCATCCTGCGGCAGTGCGCCGCCATCGTCCAAGGAGGCTCCCATGGTTGACCCGGAGCTCCAGACCGTCCCCCGGGACCGGCTTGCCGCCGCCTGCCGGACCCTGGCCGGAAGGACGGGAAGCCGCCTGGCCTCCGTGGTCGTGACGGACGAGCGCTCCTTCTCGGACGCGTTCACCATCCACTACGTCTTCTCCCTGCCGAAGGACCACCGCTACGCCTGCGTGGCCGCAGACCTCCCCGGCAAGGACCCCTGCTTCGCCTCCCTGACCCCCTTCGTCCCCGGGGCGAGCCTCTTCGAGCGCGAGGCCCGGGAGTTCTTCGGCTTGGTCCCGCTCGGGCACCCGGATCCCCGGCCCCTTCTGCTGCACGAGCTCTGGCCCCAGGGGACCCACCCCCTGCGCCGCGACTTCAAGGCCCCGGCCCTCCCGGCCGCCTCCCCTTCTGCGGCCTACGCGTTCCAGCGGGTCGGCGGAGAGGGCGTCTTTGAGATCCCCGTCGGGCCGGTCCACGCCGGCATCATCGAGCCCGGCCACTTCCGGTTCAGCGTGGCCGGAGAGCCCATCATCAACCTCGAGCTCCGCCTCGGCTGGGTGCACAAGGGCATCGAGAAGCACGCCGAGGGCAGGAACCTCCCCGAGGCGCTCCGCCTGGCCGAGCGCGTGTCCGGCGACGCCTCCTTCAGCCACGGCCTGGCCTTCTGCCAGGCCGCCGAGCGCATCGCCGGCGCGCAGGTCCCGCCGCGGGCGCGCTGGCTGCGCGCGGTCTTCGGCGAGCTCGAGCGGCTCTACAACCACCTGGGGGACATCGCGGGCATCGCCACGGACGTGGGCTTCCCCTTCGGCGCGGCCCAGATGCTCCTCCTGCGCGAGCGCGTGCTCCAGCGCAACGGAGCACTCTGCGGCCACCGCCTCCTGCGCGGCGTCCTCCGGCCGGGCGGAGTCGTGATGGACCTCTCGGGCCCGGCGGCCGCAGAGCTCAAGGCCTTCCTCGCCCGCCTCCTGGCCGATTTCACCGAGGTCGAGCGGCTCTATCTGGAGACGGACTCGCTCATGGACCGGGTCGAGGGGACCGGCGCGGTCTCCAAGCGGGTCGCCGAGGACCTCGGCGCCGTGGGCCCGGCTGCCAGGGCTTCGGGCGTGGACGAGGACCTCAGGCGCGACCAGCCCTACGCGGCCTACGCCGAGCTCGGGGTCCAGGCGCAGGTCCGGGAAGAGGGGGATGTGGCCGCGAGGATGCTCGTCAAGGCCGCGGAATTCCGGGAATCCGTCTCCCTCATCAGCCGGGCGCTCGACCTCATGCCCGAGGGGCCCTGCAGCGCCGAGCTCGGCGCGCCCCCGTCAGGCTCGGCCCTCGGCTGGGCCGAGTCCCCCAGGGGCGAGGTCCTGCACTGGCTCGCCTTGGACGCGCAGGGCCGGGTGTCCCGGCTCAAGGTGAAGTCCCCGTCGTTCTCCAACTGGCCCCTGCTCAACTGGGCGGTCCAAGGGAACATCGTCCCGGACTTCCCGCTCATCAACAAGAGCTTCAACCTCTCGTACTCGGGGAACGACCGCTGATGTTCAGCATCCTCAGGCGCAACCTCAAGACGGGCCGGGTCACGGTCCCGGTGACGGCCGGACCCGCCGGCGAGCACGAGCTCGTCGGAGCCGAGCTCAAGTCCAAGGTGGCGCGCCTCCTCGGCGGCCGTTCCCTGCACGTGCGCGAGGTCGACGCGGGCTCGTGCAACGGCTGCGAGCTTGAGATCACCGGGCTCTCGACTCCGACCTACGACATCGAGCGCTTCGGCGTGCACTTCGTGGCCTCCCCGAGGCACGCGGACGTGCTCCTGGTCACCGGGCCCGTGACGAGGCAGATGGCGCTCGCCCTGGCCAAGACCTACGAGGCCGCGCCCGAGCCCCGCATCGTCATCGCCTCAGGCGACTGCGCGGTGGACTGCGGGGTCTTCGCCGGCTCCTACGCCGTGGCCGGGCCGGTCGAGTCCTTCATCCCGGTGGACATCAAGATCAAGGGCTGCCCTCCCTCCCCCATGACCATCCTGAGGGCCCTCCTGGCCGCCTGCGACCGCCTGCCCCGCTAGTCGACTAGGCCGGGACCGGGCCCCCGCAGCCTCACGAAGGCCGCGTGCCTGAGCCTGCGGTAGGGCCGCCTCAGCCACCTGCGCTCGAAGCGGTAGAGGGCGTAGGTGATGAAGTAGGCCGCAAGGACGTCGATGGAGTAGTGCAGCCTCGTCAGCAGCACGGTGACGGCCATCAGGACGGACAGGCCGAGGAAGCTCCAGGCCACCCAGCGCTTGCGGTGAACGAGGTAGCCCAGGTAGGGCATGGCCGTGTGAGCGGAGAAGAAGAGGTCGTGCTTGAAGTTGATGTACTGCCCGATGGACATGAGGAACGACTGTCCGTCCACGAGGAGCGCGCCCTTGGGCAGGTGCATGGGGGTGAGGATCATGAAGCCGCTGCGCACCAGGATGAGCAGGGCGTAGAGCCAGAGGATGTGCGCGCCGCGATGCCGCTCGTAGAGCCAGCCGGCCGCGAACGCCCAGACCAGGAAGACCGCGAACCCCCACACGAAGAGCACCCTTAGGTCCACCACGGGCAGAGTGCTCAGGAGAAGGTCCGGCGAGGGCCGTGCGAGCTCTCCCTGGGTGTCGGCGAGCCTGCCCGCCAGGTAGTTGACGTAGAACGCGGCCATGAGCCCGCAGAAGGCCAGGACCATCTCCGCGATCCTGGCCGGCGTCAGCCGGTGCCTATCCCAAGGGTTCATATGATGTACGGTGGGGTCAGACCCTGACATTGCGGAGACCTGACATTGGAAGCCCTACCAGTGACATGATGCCAATGTCAGGTCTCCGCAATGTCAGGGTCTGACCCCATAATTATATAAACTACCAGCGTATGAATGAGAACCCGACCAAGCTCTTCTGCGACGCCATGGAGACCGGCAGGTCAGCGGCCCTGGCCACGGTCATCTCCGCCTCGGGCAGCACCCCCCGGGACGCCGGAGCCAAGATGATCGTCTACGAGGATGGCGGCTTCGCCGGCACCGTGGGCGGCGGCAAGCTCGAGTCCCTGGTGATGAAGGACTGCCTGGCCTCCCTCAAGGAGGGGACCGGGGGCAAGTTCGTCTACGACCTCAAGCCCGAGGGCATCGGCATGATCTGCATGGGCAAGGTCGAGGTCTTCATCGAGGTCGCCGTGCGCAGCCTGCAGGTCCTCATCCTCGGAGCGGGCCACGTCGGCGAGGCCGTCGCGGCCGTGTGCTCCTCCGCGGGCCTGCCCACGATCGTGGCCGACGACCGCTCGGAGTTCGCCAACGCGGAGCGCTTTCCCCGCAGCAGGGTCCTGCTCGCGTCTCCCCCCGCCGCGGTCTCCCAGGCCGGGACCGACGCCAAGACCTACGTCGTCATCGTGACCCGAGGGCACGCGCTCGACGGCGAATGCCTTGAGGCGGCGCTCCGCACCGAGGCCCCCTATATCGGCATGATCGGCTCCAAGAACAAGGTCGCGACCATCGTCAAGGCGGCGCGCAAGAAGGTCCCCAAGGCCGACGTCTCCCGGGTCTACGCCCCGGTCGGTCTCGACCTCGGAGGCAAGTCCCCGGGCGAGATCGCGGTGTCCATCGCCGCGGAGATCATCAAGCTCCGGTACGACAGGCCGGGAGGCCATATGCGGCTCAAGGAGGCGTGCTCATGAAGCTCGAAGACCTGGCGGTCGACGCCATCAAGGCGGAGTGGCTGGACCTGGAGGTCTACGCGGACGAGAGCAAGCGCTTCCAGAACGCGGTCGCGGACGGCGAGTCCATCTCCGAGGCCTTCATGCGCTTCGGCGAGGAGGAGAAGGTGCACCTCGCGGCCCTTCAGGACGTCTTCCCCGCGGCCGCCAAGAAGGTCAAGGCCCCGGGAGCCCGCCCCCGCCACGAGTCCCTGCGCGACGCCCTCAAGGAGCACATCGAGCGCGAGCTCGGCTCCGTCCGGCGCTACGAGGAGATGCTCACATCGAAGCTCTCCCCGCTCGACTCGCTCCTCGTCAAGGGCATCCTGTCGGACGAGAAGGAGCACCTCAGGATGCTCCTGTACTACCTCAAGTCCGAGTTCTGAGGCCTTGACTTCCCTGGCCCTCTTTGGCTTACATGGGGGTAGGCGTCGACCATCCGCACCGGAGGCTGTCCCATGAAAGGCTGGACCGGCAACATCCTGCGCATCGACCTCACCAAGAAGACCCACAGGAAGGAGCAGTTCACCGAGGAGTTCGCCCGCAAGTGGATCGGCGGCCGGGGCTTCGCCCTGAAGCTCCTCTGGGACGAGCTCAAGCCCGGCATCGACCCGCTCGGGCCTGAGAACAAGCTCCTCGTGGTCCTGGGGCCCATCGCGGGCGTGCCCATGCCGAACTCCGGCAAGACCATCGTGGCGGCCAAGTCCCCCCTGACCGGGACCTACGCGGACGGCAACATCGGCTCGCACATCACCATCCAGCTCCGGAAGGCCGGCTACGACATCATGATCCTCGAGGGCCGGTCCGCCAAGCCCGAGTACGTCCTCGTGGAGGACGACAAGGTCACCTTCCACCCCGCCGAGGACCTCTGGGGCAAGGGCACCTTCGACACCCAGAAGGTCCTCGAGGACAAGTACGGCAGGACCGCGGGCATCCTCAGCATCGGCCAGGCAGGCGAGAACAAGGTCCTCTTCGCGGTCGTGCGCAGCATGGAGGGCCGCGCCGGCGGCAGGCCCGGCATCGGCGCGGTCATGGGCTCCAAGAACCTCAAGGCCATCGTGGTCAAGGGGACCAAGGAGATCCCCATGGCCGACCCCAAGGAGATGAAGGCCCGGGGCGTCGGCGACCTCAAGAAGGTCGGCGACATGGACAAGAAGTCCAAATGGTCCGTGCAGGGGACCAACGCCGTCCTGTCCTGGTGCAATGAGATGGCGGCGCTGCCCGTGCGCAACCACCGCCTGAGCCAGCACCCCGAGGCCTGGAAGCTCGACGGCCAGCGCACCAGTTCGGCGCGCGTGGCCACCTACGGCTGCCCCAACTGCACCATGCGCTGCGGCATCGCCATCAAGGACAAGGAAGGCCACGAGTCCGAAATCGACTACGAGAACGTCGGCATGCTGGGGCCCAACCTGGAGATCTTCGACTTGAAGCAGATGGCCTCCCTGAACTACATGTGCGACGACTTCGGCATGGACACCATCTCCACGGGAGGGACCCTGTCCTGGTACGCCGACGCCATCGACCAGGGCGCGGCGGTCGGCGACTTCAAGTTCGGAGACGCCGAGGCCGCCAAAGTCCTCACGCGCAAGATCGCCCTGCGCGAGGGCGTGGGCGACCTCCTGGCCGACGGAAGCCTCAAGGCCAGCCGCAAAGTCGGGCACCACTCCGAGGCCTACGCCATCCAGTGCAAGGGCCTGGAGCTCTCGGCCTACAACTGCAAGTACGTGCCGGGCCAGGCCCTGGCCTTCGGCACGAGCGCCATCGGCGCCCACCACAAGGAAGCCTGGATCATCACCTACGAGCTCAAATTCTCCGAGCGCGGAGGCTACGGCCGGGACAAGGCGCAGAAGGTGGTGGACCTCCAGCGCATCCGCAGCTCCATCTTCGAGTCCCTGCCCATCTGCAGGTTCCCGTGGATCGAGCTCGGCTGGGACCTCAAGAACTACCCCGAGTACTACAACATCGCCACCGGCGCGAACTGGACCCTCGACGATTTCCTGAGGACCGGGGACCGCATCTACGCGCTCCTCAAGGCCTTCTGGTGCCGCGAGCACCCGGACACCGACCGGACGCAGGACTACCCGCCCCGCGTCTACTTCGACCCGAGGATCGCGGACAAGGAGGGCATCATCGCGGGCAAGCACCTCGAGCTCGACAAGTACGACGAGCTCCTCAGCCACTACTACGACATCCGCGGCTGGGACAAGCGCGGGGTCCCGACCCGCAAGACCATGGTCTCCCTGGGTCTCGAGAAGGAAGCCGACCAGCTCGCCAAGGTCTGCAAGGTCTCCGAGGACTGCGTGCCCATCGGGAACCGCGGAGTCTAGGACAGCTTGAAGGTCCGGGTCCGTCTCATCGGTCAGTTCAGCGAACGCCTGGGATTCGCCGAGAAGGACCTGGAGTTCCCCTCCGCGCCCACCGCAGCCGAGCTCACGGCCCGCGTCGGCTTGAAGGGACTCGAGCACGTCATCACCAGGGAGGGGCTACCCCTGGCTTGCGAAGACCGCCTCAAGGACAAGGACCGGGTCGTCATCGCCCCGATCTTCTCCGGCGGCTAGTCGCCGTCCGGGGCGACGGACCTGACCGGGATGTAGACGTTGACGGCCCCGGTCGGCCCCTTCTTCCTGATGCAGGTGAGCCTGCCCTTGTCCATGTCCGTGCACCCGTCGCTGCAGGCCTTGGGCGGGTTCTGAGAGACCACGATCTCGATGTGCCCGTGCGCCGGGCTGAACCCGCACTGGGAGCGGCCGTAGACCACGATGGAGCCGATGGGAGGCAGGCCTCCGGGCAGCTCCTCCACGGGCACGCGGCGGAGCTTGAGCTTGTCGAAGAGCTTGGGGTTGGCGTTGAGCGACTTGGCGAACTGATAGGCGCTGCCCTGCCCCACGTCCGACCTCCAGCCCTCGGGCAGGATGGAGTCGAGCGCGGACTTCACGTAGCGGTAGCACTTGCCCATGAAGCCCTTGGCTCCCTCCCACACCTCGGAGGCCAGGGACGCGGCTCGGTCCATATCGAGGTAGGAGAGGATGCCCCCCTCCTTGGGGTCCATGGGCCGGACCGCGGGTGGAGTCGCGACCTTGAAGGCCTGGGGCTGGACCCGGGGCGGGAGCTTCCCCAACTCCTCCCGGGAGAGCGGGCGCCGGGTCTGCCACTGCTCCACCACCGCGTTCACGTCCGGCAGGCCGGAGTCCGAGACCAAGCCCGTCTCCAAGGCCTTGCGGGCGAGGTCGAGCTTGGCGACCAGGCGCTTCTTCTGGGCCTGGGTCAGCTTCTGGTCGCGCAGGAGCTCGGCGATGAGTCCGGCACGCACCGCGTTCTCCACCACGGGGTCGCCGCCCGCGAGGTCCTTGGACCTGACGAGGGAACCGTAGAGCAGGACCGCCTGGTCGCGGTTGACCTTGAGGTCGCCTGCGACCTTGCGGATGAACCGGTGGAAGGTGGCGAGGTCGTCGCCCTCGGGCCGGCCTGCCTGGACGTAGGCGACGCGCGCCGTGAGGATGGCGTAGTCCTGGACCCTGGACGCGCAGCGCTCGGTCACGGACGCATCCTGGGAGGGAGACGGGATCGGGGGCGGGGGCCTGAGCACGAGGAAGGCGACGCCCGCCTCCTTGACCGCCTCCGCGAGCTTGACCTCGAAGGCGCGCTCAGCCGCGGGCTTCTGGGGCTTGGCAGCAGGCGCCTGGGCCGAGACCGCGGCCGCTGCGAGAAGGAGGACGACGGAGAGAGGTGCCGTCATCCCTTGAAGTGTAGACCCGAATACGCCAAACGTCAAGAGGATTCGATATAATGGAGGCAAGCATGATCGCCTTTGAGACCGCCTTGAGGCTCGTCCGGGAGAACGCCGTCCTCCTCGGGACCGAGAGGGTCCCCCTCGCCCGGGCTCTCGGCCGCGTGCTCCGCCGGGACGTGCGCTCGGACGTGGACATGCCGCCTTTCGACAAGTCGGCCATGGACGGCTACGCTTGCCTGCGCTCGGACCTTCCCGGGCCCCTCGAACTGCTCGAGACCATCCCCGCGGGACAGCGGCCCTCCCGGAAGGTGGGCAGAAGACAGTGCTCCAAGATCATGACCGGCTCCATGCTGCCGAAAGGCGCGGACTGCGTGATCATGGTCGAGGAGACCGAGACCCTGGCCGACGGCCGGGTCCGCCACGCGGGGAAGCCCGGAGCGGACAACATCTGCCGCAAGGGAGAGGACGTGAAGGCCGGAGACCTCCTCGTGGCCTCCGGGACCCTGGTGACCTCCAAGGTCGTAGCCTCGCTCGCCCTGGCCGGGTGCGTCAAGCCCCTGGTGAGCCGGATGCCGGCCGTCGGGGTCCTGGCCACCGGAGACGAGCTCGTGGCCCCCGGAGTCCGGCCCAAGGGGCCTCAGATCAGGGACACGAACTCGGCCCAGGCCCTGGCCCAGGCGCTCCAGGCCGGGTGCAGCGCCAAGAGCTTCGGCATCGTGCCGGACCGCGAGGCCGATCTCGACGCCGCCATCGAGGCCGCGGCCTCCGGGAGCGACCTCCTCATCATCACGGGCGGGGTGTCCATGGGAGACTTCGACCTGGTGCCGGCGCGCCTCAAAGCGGCCGGGTTCGACCTCCTCTTCGAGAAGGTCGCGGTCCAGCCGGGCAAGCCCACGGTCTTCGGCCGCAAAGGCCGGAAGTTCGTCTTCGGCATGCCCGGGAACCCCGTCTCCTCCTTCATCGTGTTCGAGTACTTCGTCAAGGAGCTCCTCGCGGGCATGACCGGCCTGGCCAGGCGCGCCCGGGACCCGCGCTTCCCCCTGGCCTCGGATTATCGGCGCCGCAGGGCGGACCGCCTTGCCCGCGTGCCGGTGCGGCTCACCCGGGAGGGAGCGGCCCAGCCCGTGGAATACCATGGGTCCGCCCACGTCACCTCCCTGGCCGGGGCGGACGGCGTCATCTCGGTCCCGGCCGGCAGGACCGGCCTGGACAAGGGCGAACTGGTGGATGTTCGACCCATATAAGCGCCGCATCGACTACCTGCGCATCAGCGTCACGGACCGCTGCAACCTCGCGTGCGACTACTGCGCGCCCGAGGGCGCTGCCGCCAAGGTCGAGCACGCCGCGATCCTCTCCTTCGAGGAGATCGCGGACTTTACGGCCCGCGGCGCGGAGCTGGGCATCCGCAAGGTCAGGCTGACCGGGGGCGAGCCCCTCCTGCGGCGGGACCTCCCCATGCTCGTCTCCATGCTCTCGGCCATCCCCGGGATCTCGGACCTGGCCATGACGACCAACGGCATCCTCCTGCCCGGCTCCGCCGCGGCCCTCAAGGCCGCGGGCTTGAAAAGGATCAACGTGAGCCTCGACGCCGTAGACCCCGCCCGCTTCCGGAAGCTCACCCACGGAGGCGACGTCCATGCCGTGTTCCGCGGCCTCGAGGCCGCCCTGGCGGCGGGCCTCTCCCCGGTCAAGGTCAACTGCGTGGTCCAGGAGGGTCCGGACGAGCCGGATGCCGCGGCGGTGCGGGCGTGGTGCCAAAGCCGCGGGCTCGAGCCGCGCTTCATCAAGCGCATGGACCTCAAGGAGGGCCGCTTCAGCGTGGTGCAGGGAGGCAGCGGCGGCGATTGCGGCCGGTGCAGCCGCTTGCGCCTCACCAGCACGGGCCTGCTCAAGCCCTGCCTCTTCAGCGACCTCGCTTTCGACATCCGCGCCCTGGGCCACCGGGAAGCCCTGCTCCTGGCCGTGGCCCGGAAGCCCGAACGCGGCGCCCCCGGCGCCACCCACTCTTTCCACCAGATCGGAGGATGACATGGACGAGCTGACCCACGTGGACGCCGAAGGCCGTGCCCGCATGGTCGACGTCGGAGGCAAGAAGCCCCAATACCGCACGGCCCGCGCCGAGGGGCTCATCAGGCTCAAGCCCGAGACCGCGGCCCTGGTCAGGGAGAACGGACTCAAGAAGGGCGACGTCCTGGCCGTGGCCGAGGTCGCGGGCATCCAGGCCGGCAAGAGGACCCCGGACCTCATCCCCCTCTGCCACCCGCTGGCCCTCACCAAGCTGGATGTCAAGGCCTCGGTCGTCCCGGAGGGCGTGCGCGTGGAGAGCCTCGCCCGGTGCCTCGGACCCACCGGGGTGGAGATGGAGGCCCTCACCGCGGTCTCCGTCGCCCTGCTCACGGTCTACGACATGTGCAAGGTCGTGGACCGCTCCATGGTCATCGGGCCCGTCCGCCTCGTCGAGAAGACCAAGAGCGACGAGGCGCCATGACCAGGACTCCCCGCCCGGGCCTGAAGGGCTCGGTCGTCTCCATCAATGTCTCGGAGGCCAAGGGGACCAGGAAGACCCCCAGGCCCGCGGTCTCCGTGGGAAAGCTCGGCATCGAGGGCGACGCGCACGCCGGAGAAGGCCACCGCCAGGTGAGCCTCCTGGGACAAGACGACATCGACCGTTTCTCCGCCGAGTCGGCCGGGGGCAAGGCCTTCGCTCCCGGGGTCTTCGCCGAGAACGTCACGGTGCGGGGCGTGGAGCTCCGGAGCGCCGCCCTGCTCGACCGAATCAAGCTTGGCGCGGCCGAGCTCGAGGTCACCCAGATCGGCAAGGTGTGCCACGGGAAGGGCTGCTCGGTCTTCGCGGACGCCGGCCGGTGCGTCATGCCCGAGGCCGGGGTCTTCACGCGCGTGCTGCGGCCCGGCAGGGTCCGCGCCGGGGACCCCGTGGAGCTCCTCTGGCGGCCCCTCCGGATCGAGGTCATCACCCTGAGCGACCGGGCCAGCGCCGGGACCTATCAGGACTTGAGCGGCCCCAGGATCCGCGAGCTCCTCGAGGCCTTCTTGTCCGGGAAGCGCTGGCATCCGGAGTTCTCGGCCA
Organism: Elusimicrobiota bacterium; assembly: GCA_016218545.1. Taxonomy (GTDB): domain Bacteria; phylum Elusimicrobiota; class Elusimicrobia; order UBA1565; family UBA9628; genus JACQWX01. Next base: position 27,173 of record JACRDQ010000038.1, on the reverse strand, counting down.
GCCTCATCCCGGACGACCAGGCCCGCCTCCTGGCCGAGTTGAGGAGCGCGGTCCGCGGGGGGACGGACGTGGTCTTCTCCACGGGCGGCACCGGCATCGGGCCGCGGGACATCACCCCCGATGTGGTGACGGGCTACGCGGACAAACTCATCCCCGGAGTGATGGAGCGCATCCGGCAGAAGTACGGCTCGGCCAAGCCCGCGGCCCTGCTGAGCCGCTCCGTGGCAGCGGTGAAGGGCACGACCCTCATCTACTGCCTGCCCGGAAGCGTGAAGGCCGTCTCGGAATACACGGCGGAGATCCTGCTCACCCTCGAGCATTCCCTGGCCATGCTGCACGGCCTGGGGCACTAGCCGCCCCGCGTCGGTCTCGACGGGAAGCGATTTATACGAATTAGTAGTCTAGACTACTAATTCGTTGCTTTTTGAGCCGACCTGTTGTACAATCCCACCATGGAAAGATTCCTGCGGCCCATGACCAAGGAGCTTCTCCGGCGGCTGGCAGAGCCTCCGGGGCTGCCCCAGATCGTGGTCGGACCGAGGCAGGTGGGCAAGACCACCGCCATCGGACAGGTCATCGCCGCGTTGCGCCGGAAGGGTTTTGCGGCCGTGTCAGTCAACGCCGATGCCCTGGCTTCCCCGCCCAAAGAATGGGTCGTCCGACATTGGAGGGAAGCTGACGCCCTGGCCAAGACAGGGAAGCCCGTCATCCTCGCTCTCGACGAGCTCCAAAAGATCCCCGGCTGGAGCGACATCGTCAAGCGCGAATTCGACGCGAGCCAGCGTCTTCAGCCGAAACGCCGCCCGCGCGTCGTGATCTCCGGATCCTCCGCGTTGCTGGTGTCCAAGGGGATGACGGAGAGCATGGCCGGGCGATTCGAGGTCATCCGATTCCCCCATTGGAGCTTGGACGAGGAGAGTCGGGCTTTCGGGACGGATATGGAGGCATACATCTCCTTGGGAGGATACCCCAAACGCCGGGAATTCCTCCCGGATGTCGGGCGCTTCCTGGGATATGTCCGCGACTCCATCATCGAGTCCGTCCTCAACAGGGACCTCCTGCTCCTGCACCCGGTGGACAAGCCGGTCCTGCTCAGGCGCCTCTTTGAATTCGCCTGTCATCATCCCGCCGAGATGGTCTCTTTGCAGAAGATGCTCGGCCAGTTGACGGACAAGGGCAATGTGACGACCATCGCCCATTACCTCGACCTCCTGGCTGCCGCGTTCCTGATCAAGCCGCTGCAGAAGTACAGCCCCAAGATCTTGCGCATCCGGGCATCGAGCCCCAAGCTCGTCGTGATGGCACAAGCCTTGGTCGCGGCTGTCCAGGAGAAGAAGCCCGCGGAGCTGCTCAAAGACCCGGCCTTGCGTGGCAGGTGGGTGGAGAATGCCGTGGGCTCGCATCTGATCAGGTCCGGGCTGGATGTCTTCTACTGGCGGGACCGCGACCAAGAGATCGACTTCATTGCGCGGCGAGGCACCACAAGCATGGCAGTAGAGGTCTCCACATCTGCCAAGAAACACGAGCCAGAGTCGTTGGCGCGCCTTGCGCGACGGATTGGAGTCCCAAAGAGCCTCGTTGTCGGCCCCAAGGGAGTGTCCCTGGCGGAGTTCCTCAAGACCGATCCCACGATCTGGCTCGCTGGCTCGGGATCGAGCCCTGAGCCTTCCGGGACGGCCTGAGTCAGGTCTGCTGAACCTGCAGCTGAAACCCGGCCAGGGGACAATCAGCCGAGGACCTGGACCGCGGAAGCCTTGAAGGTGGCGTAGACCTCGTCGCCGGGCTTCAAGCCCAGCCTGGCCATGGACTTCGGCGTGATGAAGGCGTGCAGCCTGCACCCGGCCGAGACCACCACGTCCACCTCCAGGCCCAGCATGGAGGCGGACTCGACGCGGCCCTTGAGGCAGTTGAGGGCGCTCGAATCGATGGGCTGGAAGGAGAGGAGCACGTCCCTCGGGTCGATGGAGACCGTGGCGGGGCCCAGGACCTCCGTGGACACGATGAACTCCGCAGACGGAGCCACCAAGGCCTTGCGGACCGAGGCGTCGGCCGACGCCGCGACCTCGCAGCGGAACACGTTCCAGAGAGGCACCCGGCTCAAGTGGCCCTCCACGAGATAGACCACGTCCGCGCCCATGCGGAAGGCCTGCCCCAGGTCGTGCGTCGCCGTGAGCACGGTCCGGCCCGGCTTGCCTGCCTCCTCCGTGATCAGCGCTTCAACGACCGAGGCATAGCCCCGGTCGAGGTTGGCCATAGGCTCATCGAGGAGCAGGGCCCTGGCTCCGAGGATGAGGCCCCGCGCCAAGGCCGCCCTCCTGCGCTCGCCGTCCGAGAATCCGGCGCAAGGCCGGTCCCTCCGGTCCCACAGCCCCAGCCTCTTGAGGAGGGGCTCAGCCAGGGCTTCCCTGCGGCTCCGCGGCACTCCCCGGTACCTCAGGCCCATGACCGTGTTCTCCAGGAGGCTCGCGTTGAAGAGATAGGGCTTCTGCTCCACCAGGGTGACGTCGAGAGGACCTCCGCTGAACCGGACCTCGCCTTCGCAAGGCTTGTCCAGGCCTGCCAGGAGATTGAGGAGCGTGGTCTTGCCCGAGCCGTTGGGGCCGTAGAAGACCACGGGCCTGCCCTCGTCGAGCTTGAGGCTCGGCAGGTCCAAGGCGGTCTTCGCCCCGAAGCGCCTCTTGACGCCCTTGAGGTCAAAGAGCACGCTCAGCCTCCCTGCGGAAGAGCCCGACCGCGGCGTTGATGGAGAAAGCCGCGAGGAGCAGGACGATGCCCAGGGCCAGGGCGGCGGCGAATTCCCCCTCCGAGGTCTTGACCGCCATGGCCGTGGGGATGTTCCGGGTGTAGTTGCGGATATTGCCGCCCAGCATCATGGAAGCTCCGACCTCGGCGAAGACCCGGCCGAACCCGGCCAGGAGCGCCGGGGCCAGGCCGTTCCTGGTCTCCCGCACCACGGCGAGGGCCGAGGTCCAGCGCGCGGCGCCCAGGGTGAGCGCGGTCTTCCTGATCCTCGGGTCAGCGTGCTCGAGGAAGGCCGCAGTCAAGGACACGATGATGGGCAGGGCCAGGACGAACTGGCCCGCCGCCATGGCAAAAGGGGAGTAGAGGAGGTCCCAGGCTCCGAAGACGCCCTTGCGGCACAGGAGGCTGTACACGAGCAGGCCGGCCACCACGCTGGGCAGGGACATGAGGGTATCGGACACGGACCGGAGCAGCCGCCTGCCCGGGAACTCGGCGAACACGAGGCAGCACGCGAGCGGCACGCCGGCAAGCCCTGCCAGGGCCACGGCAGAGCCTGAGACCGCAAGGGAGAGCTTCACGATCCCGAGGAGCTCGGGATCCAGGCTCGTCAGGAGCCCTGCCGCGCTCCTCAGGGACTCGAGGAGGAACCCCATCTATCTTCCGGGCACGAAGAGGGTCTTGCCTTCCTTCTTGAAGCCCGCGACCAGGCTCCGGGCCCGCTTGGACTTCATCCAGGCCAGGAACTCCCCGGCCTCCTTGAAGGACACGGCGGGATGGACCTTGGGGTCCACTAGGATGAGCGAGTAGGGGTTGACCAACGGCGGCTTGGCCTTGAAGAGCACGGAAAGCCCTGTCTTTTCCGCGAAGGAGGCGAAGGTCGCGGTGTCGGTAAGGGCGTAGGCTCTCTTCTCTCCCGCAATCACGAGACACGGCCCCATGCCCTGGCCCGCTTCAAGATACCACGCTCCCGAGGGGCTGATTCCGGCCTTCCTCCAGACCGAGAGCTCCCTGGCATGGGTGCCTGACCTGTCTCCGCGCGAGATGAAGAAGCTCCCCTGCTCCGCGATCCTGGCGAACGCGGCAGGCAGGTCCTTGGCCTTGGCAGTCCCGGCCGGGTCCTCGGCAGGGCCGACCAGCACGAACTCGTTGCGGAAGAGCGCGGTCCGGTCCCGGCCGAAGCCCTTGGCCATGAAGGCCTCCTCGGCCTCCGGGTCGTGCACGAGCACGAGGTCCACGTCCCCGTTCTCCGCGAGCTTGAGAGCCTTGCCCGTGCCCACGGCCACGGCCTGGACCTCGATGCCGGACTCCGCCTTGAAGGCGGGCAGGAGCAAGTCCAGGAGCCCGGTGTTCTCCACGCTCGTGGTCGTGGCCAGGCGGATGCGGCGCTCCGCCGCCCCGGCGGGGACGGCCAGGAGCAAGGCTGCCAGTACCGCAAGCCCTTTCATAGAACCGCTATGATACCAAACCGCGGGTTGACCATCATCATAGACGCCACGGCCGCCCGTCTGATAGCATGATGTCCCCATGAGATATCTGCCCAGGCTCGGAACCGCCGTCCTCGCAGCAGCGCTCCCTTTGACCGCGGGGTGCGTCTCCGCCGTCAAGCTCAGCTACAAGCCCGAGCCCCTGCCCACGCCCTGGGAGGCCAAGAAGCCTTCTCTCTTCATCGGCAAGATCTCGGACCGGTCCAACGGGTTCATGGTCACCGGCGCCATGGGCTCGCCCAAGCCGACCCCGCTCCCGGAGCCCCTGGAGCAGACCTTGAAGAAGGCCCTGACCGCGGAGTTCCAGCGCCTCGGCATCCCATTGGCGCGCTCCAGCCAGGAGGCGGACGCCCAGGTCCAGGCCATCCTTAGGGATGCCACCGCTGCATGGGACCCGGGTTTCGCGGTCCAGGACCGCGCGAACTTCAAGTTCACCCTCATCATCAAGGACCGGAGCGGCCGCGTCATCTACAACGACGAGCTCGTGGGCAACGGCCTGGGCACCACGCGCCATGCCGGGTGCTGTCCGGGCAAGGGACCGGGCACCGCTCTCAACGACGCCTTGGCCAAGTCCATGGGCCAGGTCTCGGAGCTCTTCCTCGACGGCGACCTGGCCGCCCAGATCTTCGCGGCGGCCGTGCCGGGCGCGGCCCCGGTCCCGGTCGTGAGCGCGCTAATCGTCTCGGACATCGACGAGCTGCCCAAGGTCTCCCCTGCCCGCCGCAAGGCGCATGCCGTGGTCATCGGCATCGAGCGCTACCGCCAGCAGCTCCCGCCTGCCGACTTCGCGGCCGGCGACGCCAGGCTCGTGTCCAAGTACCTCACCTCCGTGCTGGGCTACCCGGCCGAGAACGTGGTGACCCTCACCAACGACGGCGCAACGCGCGGCGACATCGAGAAGTACGTGGGCAAGTGGCTCTCCAACCGCGTGGAGCCCGGAGACGAGGTCCTCGTCTACTATTCCGGCCACGGCTCGCCCAACCCGGTCACCGGGGAAGCCTATCTGGTCCCTTACGACGGCGACCCTGCCTATCTGGAGCAGACCGCCTACCCGCTCAAGGACCTCTACGCCCAACTCGGGACCCTTCCCGCGGGGAGCGTCACCGTGGTGGTCGACTCCTGCTTCTCCGGGGCAGGAGGCAGGTCCGTCCTGGCCAAGGGCGCCAGGCCCCTGGTGAACGTCACGGAACAGACCGGCCTGCCGGAGAACGTCGCGGTCCTCTCAGCGGCCGCGGGCAACCAGATCAGCCAAAGCTACCAGGAGATGGGCCACGGCCTCTTCACCTACTTCTTCCTGAAGGGCCTCGGCCAGCAGGCCGGCCGCGGAGACTTCGACCTCAAGGCCCTCTACAAGTACCTGGCGCCCCAGGTCGCCAAGACCGCGCGCAAGGAGTACAACACCGAGCAGGTGCCGCAGCTGCGCCAAAGCCGGGACTAGGAGCCTGCGCCCATTTGATACAATGGGGCCGAAGGTGACATCCGTTGAATGGGGATTTCCATGAAAACCCTTGAAGCCCTCCGCTCCTCTTCCGCAAGCAATCCTGGCTGGCCGAGACTCGACCGCGGCTGGATCATCGCCAACCACAAGCTGGTCAGCTTCCATGCCGCGTTCCTGACCTCCCTCATCAGCATCACCAAGGAGGTCGGCACCCGCGGCGAGGTGCTCCGCCAGATGTTCCTGAGCTGGGAGCTCGTGATCTCCACGGCCGTCTGGTACTGCGCCTGGCACATCAACATCGCCATCCACGAGATGGGCCACTACCTCGCCGCGGTCAAGACCAACAACCTCAGGCCCGAGCTCGCCGAACCCGCGCTGAAGAAGCTCTCGGCCCCGGCCGGGGAGCGCTGGCTGTGGTACCTCGAGATGTTCCTCAAGATCCCCTGGGGAGCCTTCACCGGGGTCACCCGCGAGGCGGGCTCCTTCCACCCGAGCGTGAAATCACAGAACCTGGCGGTCTCGGCCGCCGGGCCCGCGGCCAGCCTCCTGCTGGGCTGGGCGACCTTCCCCCTGGGCGTCGCCCTCATCGCCTTGGGCCTTTTCCTCGGGCCGTCCCTCGGGCTGTACCTCGGCCCGGCCAACCGGCCCCCTGACCGGCTCCTGGAACTCTGCGTCTACCTCGGCCGTTTCTTCTTCGCCGTGGGCAGCGTGGCCTTCCTCGACTTCCTCATCGCCGACGCGGGCAAGTACCGGGCCTTCAAGGAGCGCCAGGACGAGGCCTCCAGGAAGAAGGAATCCGCCCGGGCCGAGGGCCGGGGCGGCAAAGGGGACTTCCGCTGGAGCCCCATCCAGCCGGCCGAGCTCAAGCGCAAGCTGGAGGTCCACCGCCTCCAGGAGGTCGAGCTCCCGGACGGAACCATCGTGTTCGCGCCCTGGGAGTTCCGCAACTCCATCATGGGCGGCCGGCACACGGAGGAGATGGGAGGGAACCTGAGCTTCCAGGAGCTCATGTTCCTGCCGTTCTCCGCCAAGGACTACATCGAGGCCCAGCGCATCACCAACGCCCTGCAGAACCGCGTCATCCAGATCATCCAGGACTCCGAGGGCCTCAATTTCGTGGGCATCGGGCTCGAGGGCGGGGTCGTGGCCTCCTTCACCCGTGAGGCGTGCGACATCCTGCCCGAGGAGAGGGCCCTGCGCGTGGCCGTGCAGGCCATCGAGGAGTGCGGCTTCGTGCCGGACCGGGACGTCGTCCTCGCCATGGACCCGGCCGCCAGCGAGCTCTCCAAGGCCTACCGCGAGCACACCGGCGAGGCGGACGCGGTCGGCCAGTACCTCTTCTGGCGCGCCGAGGACCCCAAGGTCATGAGCACCGAGGAGCTGGTCTCCCTCTACAAGCGCTGGGTCAAGCAGTACCCCATCGTCTCCCTGGAAGACGCCTTCGCCGAGGACGACCACGAGGGCTGGAAGATGCTGATGAAGGAGATGGGCAAGGACATCCTCATCATCGGCGACGACCTCGTCACGACCAAGGACACCAACATCATCCGCGCGGCTGAGGACGGGCTCATCAACACCGCGCTCATCAAGGCCAACCAGATCGGGACCATGAGCGAGACCCTGCTCGCCACCCGCGCGGCCAAGGACAAGGGTCTGGCCCTGGTCGTGTCCCACCGCTCCAAGTCCCCCAACGAGGTCATGGAGGCCGACATCGGATTCGCGGTCGGAGCCCTGGGCCTCAAGTGCGGCGGCGGCTCGAACACCGAGCGCCTCATCAAGTACGGCCGCATCGTGGAGCTCATCGAGCTCGCGCGCAAGGGCGCGCGCATCACCAAGAGGCTCGACCCGGAGCTCGTCGTCGCGGACATCACCGCGCACGAGGAGCCGACCAACGCCGGCATCCCCACGGTCGGGGTCATCATCCGCCTGGAGAACGGCATGAAGTTCTCGGCCGCCACCCCGCTGGGGACCTCGGCCGGAGAGGACGAGGCCATCCACCTGACCGACAGCATCATCGAGGCCGGCCCCCTCACGCGCAAGTATCCCGCCCTCTTCAAGCCCCGCGGCAAGGAGCAGAACTTCTCCTTCGACCGGGACGTGAAGGCCGACACCATCTCCTCCCTCAAGGACGATGAGCTCGCCGGCCTCTGGATGCGGGCCAAGCGCTACGACGGCAAGGGTTGCCTCAACGCCGTGGCCAACGTCGAGGAGATCCTCGCCCCCCGCTTCATGGGAAAGCGCTTGAGCCAGCTGGGAGGCCTCGTGGACGTCGACCGGGCCCTGCTCGAGGCCGAGTTCGACCTCGCGGTCAAGCGCGGCAAGGCGGCCCGGGACGCCTCGGACGAGGTCCGGGTCAGGGTCATGCAGCGCAAGGCCAACCTGGGCATGAACGCCATCCTGTCCATGTCCCTGGCCTTCGGCCGCCTCATCGCGGCGCGCGAGGGCAAGGAGCTCCCGGGCCTGCTCAAGGAGCTCGAGGGAAGGATCGACCGCGCCTATCTCTACGGCGCCAAGAAGCCCGCGGCGGTCGCCTAGAGCCGGTAGCCGCAGACGCGCGACATGGCGGCCAGGTCGCGCATGAGGTCTGCGAACTCAGCCGGCCTGAGGGCCTGGTGGCCGTCGCAGAGGGCTTCCCCTGGCCGGTCGTGCACCTCCACCATGATCCCGTGGCTCGGAAGGGCCGCCGCGGCGCGCGCCATGGGGACCACGGCCGAGGCCACGCCCGTGCCGTGGCTCGGGTCGACGATCACGGGCAGGCGGCTCAATCCCCGGGCCACGCAGACGGCGTTGAGATCGAGGGTGTTGCGCGTGTGGCCCGAGAAGGTCCTGATCCCGCGCTCGCACAGGATGACGCGGCTGTTGCCCTCGGCCAGGAGGTACTCGGCCGACATCAGCCACTCGTCGATGGTAGCCGAGATGCCGCGCTTGAGCATGATGGGCTTGGCCAGGCGGCCCGCCTCCTTGAGCAGGGCGTAGTTCTGCATGTTGCGCGCCCCGATCTGGATGACGTCCGCGTACTCGTAGACCAGCTCCAGGGAGCGCTGGTCCAGGGCCTCGGTCACGATCGGCAGGCCCGTCTCGGCGCGCGCCGCGGCCAGGGCCTTGAGGCCCGCCTCGCCCAGACCCTGGAAGCAGTACGGCGAGGTGCGCGGCTTGAAGGCTCCGCCGCGCAGGAGGTGCGCCCCGGCCTTCTTGACGCCGCGGGCGATGCGCAGGAGGGACTTCTCGCTCTCCACCACGCAGGGGCCCGCGATGACCGTGAAGCGGTCCCCTCCGATCCGGACCTTGCCGCCCGCGACCTCGACCACGGCCGGGGCCGGCCGCCGGCCTGCCGGGGCCTGGGGCGCGAGCCTCCCGACGGCCAGGACCTCCCTCACGCCGGGCAGGACCTGGAAGCCGGACGGCTCGAGCTTCGAGGTCTCCCCTGAGACCGCGACCGTCGGGTTCTCGGCGTCGGCCAGGACCCGGCCGCGGCACCCGGCGCCGACAGCTCGGCGCAGGACGCGGCGCAAGTCCGCCTTGCCGCTGCCCGGCCGGAGGACGACGAACATGATCCCCATGCGGCGGTCTAGAAAACGTCCTTTCCCGCCTGCTTCTCGTAGTCGTCGGCGACCTTGGCCACCACGACCGCGGAGGCGTGGAACTCCTCGGGCTGCATGGTCTGGGCGATCTGGGTGTCCTGGACCCCGAGGTATTCCTCGCCCTGGACGCTCGCGATGGCCCACGCGCCGTGGGGCATGCGCGCGTTCTTTCGCAGGAACTCCAGGGCGGCCTTGAGGTCGAGCTCCGCCCCGGTCGCGATCTTCATGCACGGGGAGAAGAAGCCGATGATGAGGTGCCCCGCCCCGGTCTGGCCCAAGGGCCGGATGTAGGTGTTTTGGAGCCGGCCCTCGCCGAAGTCCCACGGCACCACGACCATATCGGGACCCTTGACCTGCACGCCCAACTGGACCTTGGCGGCCACGGTCTGGATGAACTGGACGAAGTCCTGCCCGCTCGGCGTCACCTTGGCCATCGCCTCTCTCTCGAGTCCCATCTCTCCTCCGTTGCAGCGGATATCCCCCAGTATAGCCCCTCTACTTGCGTTGGTCAATGACAGGCAGCAGCTCGCGGTAGACCCGGCCTTGAGGCGAACGCACCTCTCTCGAGTGGAACCGCGAGAGGACCCTCTCGATGCCGGCCAGGCACCGCTCCTGTCCCGCGGCCGAGCGGTGGAAAGGCGCGTAGGCCTGCCGCTTCTTGAGGTCCCCCACGTAATCGAGGTCCCGCGCCCCTCCCGGCGGAGCCGGCGCGTAGAGGACCCGTCTCCCGGCGGCCAGCAGGTCCGCGACCCGGCCGGGCTCCATGGGCCGGACAGGTCTGTCCGGGCACGCATGAGGACCTTCGTGGCTGCCGCGGCCCGAAGGCGCCGCAGGGATGAGACGGATGCCGGAGAGGCGCTCGAGCTCCGGGATGGGGCAGCCCGGCACCAGGACCGCGTCCGAGGCCCCGAGCGTCCTCGACAGGAACAGGGCCTCGCGGTACACGGGATCGCGCCCGGCGGAGGACTCATGTCCGAGCACCTCCCTCGCTCCTGAGCCTGCCAGGGCCAAGGCCGCGAGAGCGAAGCCCGCCAGGTGAGACCTCCTCACCGGCACGAGCTCGGCGAGCACGACCGGCAGGGCCAGCAGGGAGGCGAAGACGAACCCGTTCCTGGTGTTGTTGAGCGCGTAGAACGCGGAGAACGCGGCGAAGAGCGCCGCGGCCAAAGCCAGCGCCCCGTTCTTCCTCAGCCTGGCCATGCTCTCCCGGAGCTCGCCTGCCATGGCCTTGAGCAGCGCTGCCGCAGCCAGGAGCGCAAGGAAGAACCGCGCCTGGACGCGGAGCGTGTCCAGGTAATCCCGACCGAGGGTCAGGGGCTGCGGGTTCGACCAGAACGAGGTCGTGGGCACCTGCTCGACTCCGGCCAGCAGGTCCCGGCCTCCCAAGCCGAGCACGATCCTCGGGTCGAGCCGGTGATAAAGGAAGAAGACCGCGTAGCAGCCCAGGAGCGCGGCTCCCATGCAGGCCAGGAAGCGGACGAAGAGCCGGCCCCGGCCGGAGGAGGACGCGACCGCGGCCGGGACCACGAAGGAGAGCGCTGCCAGATGCAGGCCGCACGCCAGTCCTGCCCAGAGCCCGGCTTGCGCCATGCGCCTGGCTCTCGGTCCCTCGGCCAGGATGGCGCGGCACGCGAGCGCCAGGCAAAGGGCAGCGAGGCTGTAAGGCGTAGGCCGCAGGCAGGCGACCCAGAACCCGGCAGCGGCCCAAGCGAACCCGAGGACCGCCGCGGCCGCGGCCGCGGAGCGGCTGCTCAGCCGCTCAGCCAGCAAGAAGAGCAGGACCAGGGCGCCGCCGGCAGCCGCAAGGTTGAGGACAGCCAAGGCCAGGAGGATGGAGCCCTTGGCTCCTGCTGCGGGCAGAAGGGCTTCGAGCATGGCGAGCACGGGAACGAAGAGCGGATGCACGAATTCCTGGACCGCCCACACCCCTCCTTCCAGGGCCAGCACATAGGAGAGGTCGCTCGCGTCAAAGGGGATGAGGGTCCACCCTGCCCAGACCCAGGCCGCGAGACCCAGGCTGAACAGGCCTCGGCCGAAGCGCCGGTCGTCCGGAAGTCCCTGGGTCATCACGTTCCGGGCTTCAGCCCTGGGACAAGGCGCGGGGAGTCAGGCGGCCTTTGAAGACCGTCACGGCCTTGCCGTAAAGCAGGACCCGCCCTCCTGCTGTCCTGACCCGGACGACCCCTCCCCGGGCAGAGGCCTGGAAGGCCTTGAGCTCGCCCCTGCCGAGGCGCTCCGCCCAGAACGGGCCCAGGCAGCAGTGCGCGGAGCCCGTGACCGGGTCCTCGTCGATGCCTTCCCCGGGCGCGAAGCACCGGGACACGAAGTCGAAGTCCGGGCTCGAGGAGGCCGCGGTCACGATGAAGGCGCCCCGATGCATGCGGGCCAGGGTCTTGAAGTCGGGCTTGAGGCTCCGCAGGACTTTCTCCGACCCGACCTCCACCAGGACCGTGCCCGGAGCCCGGGCCACGTACCGGGGCTCGGCTCCAAGGGCGCGTCCCAGGCCAGGGGGAGCCGACGCCTTCCTCCGGCGCAAGGCGGGGAAGTCGAGCTCGATCCAGGCCCCCTGCCTGCGGGCTTTCAGGAGCCCGGACCTCGTGGAGAAGAGCAGGGTCTCATCCGGCCCGGCCAGCCCCTCCTCCCACAAGACGTGGCTGGCCGCGAGGGTGGCGTGTCCGCAGAGCGGGACCTCCACGGCCGGGGTGAACCAGCGCAGGGAGCGTCTCCCCGCCTGCGTCCATGTGAAAGCGGTCTCGGACAGGTTCATCTCAGCGGCCACGGCCTGCATCCAGGGAGCGAGGGCCGGACCAGGCAGGAGGAAGACAGCCGCTGGATTGCCCCGGTACGGCTGGTCCGTGAACGCGTCGACCTGGGAGAAGACGCCCCTGACCACGGCTCGAGGCCTCGGGCTCACGGCGCGGACTTGGCAGCCTTGAGGCCGTCGGCCATGCGCCACTCGCGGGCCCGGCCCGGAGCGGCGAGCTGAGGGACCTGCTCGCTGTTGCGCAGCTTGCGGCTGGCGGCCTCCACCCTGGGCCGCACGAAGTCGAAGAGCTCGCCCAGGCCCACGCTGCCGTCGCGGTTCCCGTCCGCCCCGCCCTGGAGGCCCTTAAGAAGGAAGTAGGTGAAAAGCCCGTGGCCCTGCTCGTCGTAGGACGAGCCGATCTGGTCCGAAGCCGAGGCCGTGAGCACCGCGACCGACGCAGGCACGACGGGAGCCGCCACCAGGGCCAGCGGCCGCGCTCCCGCGGCGATCACGGACCGCGACCCCGCCCCGGAGAAGCAGGCGTCGACCACGGCCACGGTTCTGGCGGCCTTCAAGGAAGCCAGGCTGGCCAGCACCTTCTTGAAAGGGAGGCCCGTGGCTTCCAGGAACGAGGGGTCTCCGTCGAACGGCACGAGGAAGGAGTCCCCGGTCCTGGGATCGGGAGCGCCGTGACCGGAGAAGTAGAAGAACACGGACTCCGCGCCCTGGGCCCGGTCCCCGAGCCACTTGCCCAGGTACTTCTCCAGGTCGCTCTTGGCCGCGCGCTCGTCCGTCAGGAGCACCACGTTCTCGTCCTTGTAGCCCATGCGGCGCAGGTACTCCGCCACGGTCCTGGCGTCCCGGCCCGCGAACCGGGCCTGGGGCAGGTCCTGCCTGTAGCTCTCCACGCCCACCACCACTGCATAGGCGCGCTCCAGGGGCTTGGAAGAGCCCGGAGGCACCTGGTCCGCGTCCGAGGCGAGCTCCGGCGTCCGCCCCTCGGCCGGCCGCGTCTCGATGAGGGAGATTCCCGCAGGGAGGGACCCGCTGTTGAGGGAGGAGGCGAGGTCCAGGGCCTCCTCCATGCTGAAGTCGCCCATCACCTGGAGCGCCTTGGAGAGCTCCGTCCGGATGACCGCGTTCGAGATGACCTTGCCGTCGAGCACGATGGCCATGCCCTTGTTGATGTTCTCGGCCGTGAACGCCCGCAGGACCGCGGCCCCCTTCTCGTTGAATTCCAGCGCCACGTGATGGCCGTACTGGTCCATCGCGGCCGCGGCGCTCTCCAAGGCTTCTCCGGTCAACACGACCCGCTTGGCCACCCAATGCGTCCTCTGGCCCACCGTGCCCGAGGAATCAGAGAAAACGAACTCCGGCACGGCCTCGAAGCCCTCCGGCCCGGGCCCGCCCTCCGGGTGCTCCAGGGGCCACTCCATGTCGCTGGGACGGAGCTCCAGCCTCGAGGAGCGCGTAAGCGCGCGCTCCAGGCGCCTGGCCATGGCTCCCTTGTCCACGGGGCCCACCTCGATCTCCGGGCCATCGCCCACCTGGACGCCCACCCCGGCCCAACCCATGCCTGTCAGCCTCTTCTTGAGGGTCTCGGCCGTCCTCCGAGCGAGCGCCGCATCGATGGAGCGCTTGCCGCTGGACTCCACCTCGAAGACCAGCACGACCTTCTCCCTGGGCCCGGCTCCCATGAGGCACATGGCAAGGACAGCCGGGATGAGACGCTTGAGCAATCGCAGCATGGCAGGTGACCTCTCGTCCGTATGATACCAATATTGCATTATGTCGAGGCCCGCCGGCAGGTCCTGCTGTACGTGCTCAGCCCGGACGCCGTGGCCGCGGAGAAGACCCCCAAGGCCGCGGTCTCCGGCATCGACCGCGCCTAGGAGTCTTCGGGCTTGGGGAGGGTCAACCCCTCGGCCTTGCAGGCCTTCTCGAGCTCGGCCACGGACCACGGCTGGGAGAAGTCGAAGAAGGTCCCGTAGGGAGCCCGCAGGGCCTCGACCACCTTGGCCGTCTGGGGGTCCGCCCACTCCGGCAGGGCCGCGCTGACCGCGTCCCAGTCCGGCCGGCCGAGCTTGAGGGTCATCAGCGGCCGCATCATCCTGGGCTCGAGCCCGATCTCGCCGAGACCCTCGGTGAGGATCTGCTTGCGCGCCCGGTTGACCTGGCGCTCGCCCACGTCGAAGATGATCTGCATGTACTTGTCGAAGAGGAGCCACTCGTTGGCCATCAGGGCGAGCTGGGGCGGGGCGAAGGGCTTCCAGAACGCCATGGGCTGGGCCAGGGAGAGGAAGCGGCCGAGCATGAAGGCCCCGGCGTTGTAGCCCGAGAGCCGGTCCTTGGCGCACTTGGCCAGGGCCATCTTGAAGAACCTGATCCTCCGGTCGAGGCTCAAGAGGTCGAAGACGCGGTGCTGGTCGAGGTGGTCGCCCATCTCCGAGCGCAGGACGTCCTGGACGTACTGGGGCTCGTGGCTGTCGAACCACCCGTTGACCAGGTCGGTGGCCTCTCTGACCTCGCCGCGCAGGTCGAGGTTCACCAGCCGGATGACCTCCTGCAGGGTCCCGATCTGGTCCACCCGCAGGTTGCGCACCAGCTGCTGGTAGTACCGGTAGGCGTAGGCCATGGCCCTGAACGCCTCCTCCTCGTCGGCGGACTCGAAGACCACGGTCTCGCCGCGCATGTACTGCAGCAGGCGCGCGGACCGGAACTTGGCCATCCCTTTGAAGAGCGCCATCCTGCGCGAGGAGATGGTGACCCAGTCCCCCTCCCTGATGACCGAGCCCGCGGAGTTGACCAGCCCGTCGCCGGTGAGGCGGACCCCCGCGCGCTCGAGGTTGAGCAGGGAGGGCGTGCCGAAGCCCTGGCAGATGGTGACCACGTGGATGGCCGCAGACGTCAGGCTCAGGATGCCCTCCATCTCCTGCATCACCACGGTGTCCGTGGGCTCGAAGCAGTTCTTGCAGAAGCAGACCTTCTCCCCGCGCCGCTTGGCCTCCAGGGCCGCCTCGGCCGAGAAGTAGATGCGGGCCGAGACCGCGGCGCGCGCCAGCACGGGCACCCCGGAGCAAAAGTGCTCGAGCTCGCCGATGGAGACGGAATCGATGGTGTCCGACTCGATCTGCTTGATGTGGCAGGGCGCGATGAGGTCCGTCACCCGCCTCTTGGAGATGATCCCGGCCTGGTGCATGTCCGCGGCCGAGATGAGGGCGGCGCGGCCGGTCAGGGCCGCGGTGTTGAGCTGGAGCAGGGCGAAGACCTGGTGCCGGTCCGTGGCCTCGACCGCGAACTCGATGGCCAGGGCCGACTGGAACTCGCGCTCGAGCTCCACGAGGTGCGGCGTGAAGTGATAGACCGCGGGGAAGGTGCCGCGGATCTCGGAGCGGTCCTTGAACACCGTCTCGTCCGTGGGGGTCTTGCCCGTCATGATCTCCTCGCCGAAGATGTTGCGGGCGGTGAGGAGTTCCTGGCCGGAGCCCAGCCTCGAGTGCCGGCTGAAGAGCATGCCGGCGCAGGCCTCGGGGTGGCGCACGGTGCAGACCATCTTCTGCAGGATGAGGGCCGGGTACTGCTTCTTGCCCCTGGAAAGGGTCAGGAGAAGGTCGCCGTTCTCCTCGTAGTACCTCAGCCCCTGCTGGGCGATGTAGCCGACCTGGTAGTAGACGTCGTCGAGGAGCTTGGGATCGGCCCTGCGCACGATCCCCGAGACCCGGCCCACCATGTCCGCGAGCTCCGCGCCGTCGTACTGCGGCCGGAACCGGTGCTTGAGGGACTCATAGGCCCCGGGGTCCGCGAACATGAGGAGGTTGCGCAGGTTGTTGAGGTACATGCGGTCGCCGGCCTCGGGACCGAGGAACTTCTTCAAGCCAGGCACGGCTTTCTCCGTGACCCCCACGTTGAGGTAGGTGGGCATGACCCCGGGGTAGTAGTTCGGCATGGCGCAGCGCATGGCGAAGACCAGGGGGTCGTGGTCCGCCTCCAGGCACCGGCCCGTGAGGTCCTCCAGCGCGCCCAGGGCGCGGCCGAGCTCACGCTCGAAGACGCCCTTGCCCTCGGTGTAGGCCTGGGCCGTAAGGATGACGAAATCCGGGACCGGGTAGCCCAGGCGGCAAAGCCTCAGCAGGATCGAGCCCTTGTGGCTGACGCTGTCGATGCCGTGCTCGGCCTCGGTGATGGACGGCACGAGGTAGGGCCCCTCCGCGGCCGTCACCCTCTTGAGCCGCTCGCGGTAGACCGCGTAGCGCCGGGCCGCCACGGCATCGAGCTTCTTCTGCGCGGCCTCGCCCCCGGCCCGCGCCCGCAGGATGGTGCCGAGGTATTCCCGGGCCTGGGCCGCGTCGTCCTGGTAGAGGAACGGCAAGTCCACGGTCCGGATCGAGATCTCCTCGACCCGGCCGTCCGCGGACTCGAAGGCCACGGCCGGGGCCACGAAGCCCGGGAGGGCCCGGCCCTGGCCTGCCCCCGGCTGGCGCGAGCCGATGTCGTGGAGCAGGGCGCGCAGGCTGAGGAACGTGCCCCTCGCCATGAACTTGCGGACCGCGGCCTCCGGTCTCTTCACCATGCTACTCTGCCTTTTCGCGGCGAGGAGTGTCAATGCGGCCCTCGAAGACGACCTTCATGACGCAGGCCGCGCAGTCGAACTCCAGCCTGAACCGGTTCCCATCCTCATCTACCAAAGTACAGGTGTCTGACACCGGACCTGTTGCGAAACCCGCGGGTTTTGCAACAGGTCCGGTGTCAGACACCAGTATATGGTGCAGTTCCCGGCACGCGCCGTAAAGCCGCCGGAGGCAGAGCTTCGTGGTCATCACGACACGGCCCCGCATGTCCAGGCCCGCCTCGGCCGCTGGCTCCCCCACCTTGGCCCCGTGGCGCTCGTAGAAGGCCCGGGCCTTGGCATTGAGGCAGTTGCTCCGGTAGTCGAGCTCCGCCTCAGGGAAGGGGACGCTGTTCCTGGCGAAGACCGGCCTCTCCTTGGGCCTGGCTTGCTCGCGGCCGGCCTCGAGCCTGGCTACCAGGTCCCGGCGCAGGCCGTTGAGCTTGGCCACGGGCACGAACCACGGCTTGGACCAGCGCAGGTCCATGCCCGCGGCCCGGAACGCCGTGTCGCCGAGCTTCCGGAGCTGGGCCAGGGCCGTGGCCTCGGCCTGACCCGGGTCGCGGGCCTCCACGAGGTCCAGGGCCAGGACCGCCTCGGCCGAGACCCCGTCCTCGTCTGCGGCCTTGAGGGTCAAGCCCTGCCCGGTCTCGGAGAGCTCGAGCATGACCTGCATCGTGCGCTCGGGTCTGGCCTTGTTCACGGCGTTCTGGAACGACCGGTCGAGGTTGCGCCAGACCCTGGTCCCGCTCTTGAGCGAGCCCATGGACTCCGGGAAGACCTTGGGCCCCTGCACCGCCCGCACGTAGGCGCCTTCGAGCCTGCCCTTGTCGTCGAACCAGCACAGGCCGTCGCCGGCGGAGAGCGCTGCCCCATCGAGGATGAAGGAGGCGCGGGCCATGGCCGCGACCCTGCCCACCGGCTCTCCCAGGGCGGTCGGGGTGTCGGGTGAGGCGATGTCCGCCCTGCTCCCGAAGAAAAGGTAGGTCGTGCGTCCCCTGTTAAAAGTCTTGGCCGGGTCCGGGGTGAACCCGGGCTCGGACCCGCCGCTCGACGCCTTGGCCAGTCCCCGGGCCTTCAGCAAGGGATCGAGCAGCTTCCGGTAATGGGCCGTGATGTTCTTAACATAGACCGCGTCCTTGAGCCTGCCCTCGATCTTGAAGGAGGTCACGCCCGCGTCGAGCAGGGCCGGAAGCTGGGCCGAGAGGTCGAGGTCCTTGAGGGAGAGGAGGTAGCGGTCCCTGACCAGGACCTTGCCCCTCTGGTCCAGCAGGGTGTAGCTCCGGCGGCAGGGCTGGGCGCAGTCGCCCCTGTTGCCGCTTCGGCGGCCCAGGGCATAGCTCATCGAGCACTGGCCGCTGAAAGAGACGCAGAGCGCGCCGTGCACGAAGCACTCGAGCTCGATGGAGGTCTCCCGGCGGATGGCCCGGATCTCCTCCAGAGAGAGCTCCCTGGCCAGGATGGCGCGCTTGAAGCCCACGTCCTGCAGGAACCGCACCCTCTCGGGGGAGTGGTTGTGCATCTGCGTGCTCGCGATGAGGGGCAGGGGAGGCAGGTCGAGCTCGAGCAGGCCCGTGTCCTGGATGATGAGGCCGTCCGCCCCCGCTTCGTAGAGGTCCCAGAGCAGCTTCCTGGCGCGAGGCAGCTCGGCGTCGGTCAGGAGCGTGTTGACCGCCGGATAGACCTTGGCCCAGTACCGGTGGGCGTAGGCGGCGAGCTTGGCGATGTCCGCGACCTGGTTGGAGGCCGCCCTGCGCGCTCCGAACTCGGGGGCTCCGATATAGACCGCATCGGCCCCGCAGTCCAGGGCGGCTTTGCCGCAGTCGAGGTCCTTGGCAGGGGCCAGCAGTTCGATGGAGGCCATGCTAGGCGCTGATTATCTCAAATATCCGTCAGACTTTCCCTGCCGTAATCCTCCCCTGGCGCGGGTCCCTGCCCCGGGGCTATGCTATTAAAGAGGCCCCGATGGGGACCTCGAGGAGCGGTTATGGCAGACCCGATCAACGTCGTCCGATTCCTCGACACCATGGGCAAGAACCTCACGCACGACGCCCCGCCGCAGGACAGGAAGGTCATGCGGCCCTTCATCACCATCTCTCGCGAACCCGGCGCGGGAGGCCACAGCCTGGCCGAGGCCCTGCTCGCCGAGTTCCGCAGGAGGCCGGAGACGGACGAGCTCCAGGGCTGGGGAGTCTTCGACCAGAAGCTCTGCGAGACCGTGGCCCAGGACCCCAAGCTCAGGGTCTCCATGCAGTCCCTCATCCGCGAGGAATACCGGGGAGAGCTCGCGGACTACATCAGCCAGGCCGTGGCCGGGACCTCCGCCCAGAGCACGGTGCTCGCCAAGGTCTTCGAGACCGTGCGCTCCCTGGCGTGGCTCGGCAAGGTGGTCATCGTGGGCCGCGCGGCCGCGTGCGCGACCCGGGGCTTCTCCCACGGCATCCACGTCCGCCTCATCGCGGGCCGCGAGCACCGCGTCCGCAGGATGATGGGGTCCCTGCGCGCGGACCGCCGCGAGGCCGAGCGCATCATGCGGGAGCAGGAGGACTTCCGGGCCGCGCTCGTGCGCGACTACTTCCAGCGCGACATCGCGGACCCCCACCTCTACGACTGCGTGTGGAACGTGGAGAAGGTCCCGCTCGAGCGCGTCAGCCGCGTCCTGGCGGACATGGTCACGGAGCTGGCCGACGACCACCGGCTGGCGAAGCAGGAGGCCGAGCCGGTCAGTTGACGGCCAGGGCCGCCGCGGCCATCCGCGCCGCCATAGCGATGACGACCGCGGCCTTCTCCCGGTCGTCCTTCTTGACCGAGGCGTCGGCGTGCAGGAGGAAGTGGCCGACCGCGCTCCCCCGCCACACGAGCGGGGCGTGGAAGGTGGAGTCGTCGAGCCACCCTGCCGCGGTCCGCTCCGGGGCCGCGAGCTTGGACGCGGACTCGCCCGAGCGCCACGCCCCCCGCTCCACCGCGAGGCTGGGCGCGGCTCCGGGCTCCTTGGCCAGGTAGACCGCGCCGGACCAGGCGCTCTCCAGGCGGCCCAAGAGCCGGTCGAGGGCCTTGCCCGCCGTGGCTCCGGGCTCCTCCTTCGAGCCGTGGATGAGGTCCTCGAGCTCCGAGCGCAGGGCCAGCTCGTTGGAGGCCTTCCTCAGGCGCTGGGACTGGACCTGCAGGAGGTCCGCGAAGAACTGCACGGCCTGGGGGGCGTTGGCCTTGACCCAGCGGCTCAAGTCCCCGCGGAAGAGCTCGAAGAGCACGCTCTTGCCCACCGCCACCGCGCTGGCCGAGCGCGGCACCTCCTCGACGAGGGCCATCTCCCCGAAGTACTCGCCCGGGCCCAGGACCGCGAGGTCCGCGGACGCCCCCTCGCCGATGCGCTTGGAGATGCGGATGCGGCCGCTCGCCACGAAGTAGAGGCTCATCCCGGTCGAGCCCTCCTCGAAGACCGCCCCGCCGTCGGCCACTTCCTTGAGCCTAAGGAACTCGGCCAGGCCCGCGAGCTGGCGCTCCGGCATCTGCTTGAGGACGTTGAGCGACCTCAGCAGCTTGATCTTGTCTTCGTAGAGCATGTGCTTGGCCCCCGCGCGTCTGCGCCCTAGACCCTGCCCGCTTCCTTGAGCGCCTCGCGGAAGCCGCGGTAGAACTGGTCGTTGTCCGCGGCGGCCTGCCGGATGATCACCCCGGCCTTGTCGAGGTCCTTCTCCGCGACCACGAAGTTCACGCTCTTGGCGAAGGCGGTCATGTGGTCCAGGGTCAGGACCTCCTTGCCGACCAGGCCCACGCAGATGTGCCGGCGCAGGGCCATGCCCATGGGCTGGAGGGTCTTGAGCACCAGGTTCTGGTCCGGGGCTCCGCCGTACGCCTCGTGCACGATGAGGAGCTCGTAGCGGTTCCGCCGCAGCCTGAGGACCGCCTCCTCCCCGCTGGCCGGGACGTGGACGGTGCAGCCCATGGTCTCGAGCGCGGCCTGGACCGCGGCGCGGGAGGCGACGGCGTCCAGGCAGACCATGGCGAGCTTGCGGCCCTCCACGAAGTCCGTGTCTCCGGCCGGCACGTAGGACTTGGGCGCGGACTGGGCCGGCGCCCCTTCCGCGGGCTTGCCCACCTGGACCTGGATGGCGCCCTGGCACTTGGGGCACTTGACCTTGAAGGAGTCCACGCCCTTGGGCACCTGGACGTCGGGCAGGACGAGCTTGGCGGAGCAGGAGTTGCAGGAGATGTCCATGTTATTCCTCTTTGCCGGCGTGCGCGGCTTCCTCGACCATCTTGTCGTAGTCCGTGTCGATCGCGAGGCCCTCGATGTCGCTCGTGTCCTCGCCCCGCTCCTGCCGGACCTTGTCCAGGCCCCGCTGGACCGTGGCCTTGCGCGTCGCGTAGAGCTCCGCGGTCTCGCCCGTGACCAGCCCCTTCTCGAAGGCCTCCAGCAGGCCCTGGTCGAAGGTCTGCATCCCGAAGGGCTGGCTCGCCTCCTGGATCTCGTAGAAGGTCTTGCCCTCGCACTCGCCCATGAGGATGGACTCCTTGGTGCGGAGGTTGTTGCCCAGGATGTCGTGGATGGCCAGGCGGCCTCCCCCGACCTTGGGGACCAGGCGCTGTCCCACGATCCAGCGCACGGTCTCGGCCAGGCGCTGGCGGAGCTGCTTCTCCTCCTCCTGGCCGAACATGCCCACGATGCGGTTGATGGTCTGCCCGGCGTCGATGGTGTGGAGCGTGCTCAACACGAGGTGCCCGGTCTCGGCGGCCTTGAGGCCCAGCTCCACGGTCTCGCGGTCGCGCATCTCGCCGACCAGGATGACCTTGGGCGCTTGGCGCAGGGCGGCCCTCAGGCCGCTCGCGAAGGAGTCGAAGTCGCTGCCGAGCTCGCGCTGGTTGAACGTCGCCTTGATGTTGGGGTGCACGAACTCGACCGGGTCCTCGAGGGTCACGACGTGGATGGACTTGGTCTCGTTGAACTCGCGCAGGAGCGCGGCCAGGGAGGTGGACTTGCCGCTCCCGGTGCCGCCCGTCACGAGGATGAGCCCGTTCTTCTCGGAGGTCATCTTGCCGAAGGCCGCGGGGAGCTTGAGGTCCTTCATGCTCTGGATCTGGGTCTCGAGCTTGCGCAGGACGATGGAGTAGTTCCCGCGCTGGGAGAAGATGTTGACGCGGAAGCGCGCCTTGCCCTCCAGGTGGTAGGAACTGTCGCAGGAGCCCTGCTCCAGGAGCATGCGGGCCAGCCTGCGGTTGTTGTTGATGAGGTTCATGGCGAAGACCTCGGTCTGGAACGGGGTCAGGCTCTCGATGTCCGGCTGAACCGCGACCTTGGCCAGCTGACCCGAGGCCTCCACCTGCAGGGGACGGTCCACCGAGATGTTCAGGTCCGAGACGTTCGGGAAGCTGAAGAGCATGGTCTCCAGCATGTGGTCGATCTCCGCTTTTCTCATGTATCCCTCCGGGTCAAGCCGGCGCTCAGCCGAAGTAGTCCGCCGGCACCTCTTTGAGCAGCGGCAGGAACTTGTTCTTATCCACGCACTTGTCGAACGCCTCCTCGACGGAGATCCATTTCTTCTCGAGCTTCTCCATGATGGCGTTGTCGATGGTGATCATCCCCTGCTTCTTGCCGACCTCGATGGTCGAGGGGATCTGGTAGGTCTTGTTCTCGCGGATGAGATTCTGGATGGCCGTGGTGCCCACCATGACCTCGAGCGCGGCGCAGCGGCCCTTCTTGTCGATGCGCTTGAAGAGGTTCTGCGCCACCACGAGCTTGAGGCTCGTGGAGAGGGTGTTGCGGATCTGGCCCTGCTCCTCGTGCGGAAAGACCTCGATGACGCGGTCCACGGTCTTGGCCGCGTTGATGGTGTGGAGCGTCCCGAATACGAGGTGGCCCGTGGCGGCCGCCTCGACCGCCAGGCGGATGGTCTCCAGGTCGCGCATCTCGCCGACCAGGATGATGTCCGGGTCCTCGCGCAGGGCGGCCCGGAGCGCCGCCGCGAAGGAGCGCGTGTGCCTTCCCACCTCGCGGTGGTTGACCAGGCAGCCCTGGCTCTGGTGCACGAACTCGATGGGGTCCTCCACCGTGATGATGTGGTCCCGGCGGTGCTTGTTGGCGTGGTCGATGATGGCGGCCAGGGTCGTGGACTTGCCCGACCCCGTCGGCCCGGTCACCAGCACCAGGCCCTTGCGGAACATGGCGGCCTGGGTCAGGATGGGCGGCAGGCCCAGTTCCTCGGCCGTGAGCACCTTGCTCGGGATCTGGCGGAAGACCGCGGCGCACCCGTTCTTCTGGTTGAAGAAGTTGGCGCGGAAGCGCGCGATGCCCGGGATCTCGTAGCCGAAGTCCACGTCGCCCGTCTCCTCGAACTGCTTGATCTTGATCTCGGGCGCGATCTCATAGAGCATCATCTTGAGCTCGTCGTTCTCGAGGACCTTGTACTTGATCCTCTCGAGCTCGCCGTGGAGCCGCACGATGGGCGGCTGCCCCGACGCCAGGTGCAGGTCCGAAGCGCCCTGGTCGAACATCAGCTTGAAGAACGCGTCTATCTTGGCCATGCCTTGTGGTCCGGATACAATACCTACCCCGGACATCCCCGTCAAGAAGAAACGGGCTACCGGACCGGCAGGACCTCGTAGACCCTGGCCTGCTCAGCCTCGTTCTCGTACACCGGCTTGAACAGACCGCGGTCCGAGAGGCGCGCCGCGCCCGGCAGGTCGAGGGAGTCCTGCCACAGGACGAGCTTGACCTTGCGGCCGGAGAGGAGCCGGGCGAGTTCCTCGGAGGACGCGGCGTCCGGCAGAGGCACGCTCGGACGAGAGGCGTAGAAGCCGTCCCTGACGTAGAGGGGGCTGGCGAGGATGTCGGCCGGGCCGCGGCTGGAGCGCAGCCATGAGTAGGTGGCCGCCAATTCGGGCTTGGACCACGCGCTCCCGCCCAGCCGACGCGTCGCGTGGAAGCCCAACTGGCAGGCGAGCAGGATCGCCAAGCACACGGAGGCTCTGCGGCCCGAGGCCTCCGCCGCGGCCCAAAGGAGCCAGGGAAGCAGGGGGATGAGATGACGCTCGTGCCGCCCCCCCCACAACGCGTGCATGAGGACCGCGCACACGAGCATGACCGCAGCGGGCTCCCAAGGGCTCCTGCGCCAAGCGCGCGCCAGGCCCGCTGCGGCAAGGCCCGCCAGACCCAGCCCCAGGAGCAGCGCGAGCTTGCCCCCGGCCCAGGCCTCCGGTAGGAAGCACCCTCCCCAGGCCGAGAGATAGAAGAGGATATCGGCGAGCGCGACGGGGAAGGGATGGGCGGCCCCATAGCCTTGGCCGGCCCTCCAGCGCCATGCGGACCACAGGAGCAGTCCCGCGAGCGCCGGGGCGAGAGTCAGGACCGCCTCGCGCAGGCGCTTCCGGGCCAGGAGACGGGCCGCCGCTGCCGGAAGGAGGGATAGCCCCGCCGGCCTGACCTGGCTGAGGAGGAGCAGCAGCCACGGGGCTCCGGGCGTCCCCGGGCGCTCCAAGGCGAGCAGCAGCAGCGCCGTCAGCAGGGTGTAGGGCGCCTCGGGCATGACGGTCCCGGCCTGGGAGAGCACCCAAGGGCTCGTGGCGAAGACTGACGCGGCCAACAGGGCTGCCGCGGGGTCGAGCCTCCTCCTCAGCCACAGCCAAGCCGCCCACGGGCAGGCGGCCATCAGCAGGGCGGAGAATATCTGGTAGGCCGGGGTCCAGTCTCCAGCCAGCCAGACCACGGGCTGAAGGAGCAGCGGAAGGCCCGGCAGCACGTTCACCAGGGGCGGAGAGCCCGGGGAGGTGAAGAGAGCGTAGTCTCCATAGGACAGGGCCTGGGCCGCGATCACGAAGAGGATGTCGTCGTGCTGGCGGCCGAGGTATTGGGCCGGAGAGCAGGCCAGGATCCAGAGGCTCGCCCCTCCCAGCACGGCCCAGGTCCAGATACCCGGGCGCGCCGGCTCGCTCATCGCCGCGGCCCTCGCGTGAACGAGAGCTTGAGCGCCTTGGCTCTCTCGAGCTTGTCTCCGAGCGGCCAGGGGTAGACCTCCTTGCAGAGGTCCGGACCGCCGCGCATGGCCTCCGCCAGACAGGCCAGGCCCGCCCTCCGGTGGGAGGCGATCAGGCTGTAGACGGAGAAGTCCCAGTTGTTCGCAAAGCCCAGCAGGCAGAAAGCGGCCAGGAGGCCCAGAGCCAGCCGCCTGGAGCGCGCCTCCCGCAGGGCCATGCTCCAGGCCATGGCGGAAAGGGGCACGAGCATGACCGAGAATTCGAAGTAGCGCGACGTCTTGGACCAGTCGAGTCCGAGCCCGGCGCGCGCCGCCGCGATCACGGCGAGGCACGTCAGGATCCCGACGATCATGGTGGAGACTCTCCAGAAGGGGACGCCGACGGCGGGGCCCTTGCGCGCGAAGACGAGGGACACGGGAGCGGCCGCTGCCGCCACGCAGAGGAGTCCCAAGGTCATGGAGAGCTGGTCCATCCCGAAACCCAGGGAGACCAGGTTCGCGTAGAACCGCCAGAACGCGAGCCCGTAGGGCCAGGCCATATCCGGATAATCGGGATGCCGCTGATAGCCGCGGCTCCAGAGCCACACCCCGAGCCCGACCACTGCCAGGGCCGCGGCGAGGTGCATGACGTGCATGCGCCGCAGGGAAGGGTCGTTCGTCCCCAGGAGCCGGGAGAGTTTGAAGAGCGAAAAGCACAAGACCAGCGCGCCGCAGAAGCTCAAACCGCTGGCGTGGGAGTTCATGGAGAGCCACGCGAAGGCGATGCCCGCGGCCAGACGCCGGGGCGGGAGGTCGTCTTGGAGCAGGCTGAGGACGGCGAGCATGAAGAAAAGCAGGCTGAGATGAAAGCAGGATTGGCCGCCCATGGAGTGGCTCTCGTAGAGCAGGGGCGACAGGGTGAACGCCAGGAAGAAGGCGATCGTCCCCGGGCCGAGACCCTCCACGTTCCTGCGCGCCCAAAGCCCGAGACCGGCCAGGAGCAGTCCGAAGAGGCCGAAGTTCAAGACCTGCTGCAGGGCGACGTTCCAGCCTCCGGCCTTGTAGAGGACCCAGATCTGGAGGTTGGTGAGCAGCATCCGGTTGTCCGTATGCCTGGCCGTGAGCCAGCTCCACGTGAGCCCGTTCGGAAGGGCCTCGGGCCTGAGCGCCTCCCACTCGTCCCAATACGGCACGTCCACGGCCGTCCGCGCGACCGTCGCCCAATGGAACGCGAAGAGCGCGATGACCCCAAGGACGAGCAGCCATCGCAGGTCGACAAGGCCGGATTCGAGTTTCTGCCGCATAGGCGAGGTCCTGGCCGCGGGACGCACCTCAGCGCCAGGAACCCGGCTCAATAGCCCGAGCAGGTCTCCGGCGTGCACGACAGATAGGTCAGGTAGCGGGCGTGCATGCCGATGGAGCCGAGCGCATCCTTCCTGAAGGTGAAGCTGAGGACCTCATCGCCGAACCTATAGTAGATGATCGTGTCGTTGGAGCCGTCCACGACGCTCTTGAGGGGCTTCCCATAGAGCTCGATGATGCCGTCTAGAGAGCGTCCGCGGAGCTCGACGGCACCCTTGCGGACCGTCGCTGTCCCCATGTTCTCCACGCCCCCGACATAGAACGTGAGGGACTTGATCCTGCCCTTCTGGTCCGCGGACACCGATAAGCCATCCTTGAGATACTTGTATTCCCGGGTGTAGCCGAGGTAGGCTCGGGCGAACTCCGGGCTTGACCATTCCTCCGAGGTCTCCTCGGCCCGCCCGAAGGAGGAGAGGAACTTCCCCATATCCTGTCCGAGCGCATAAGTGTCGCGGCCCCTTGAGAACCTCAGCGAGGGCTTGGTCGATATCTGGAAGACCGCCTCCGAGGCCGTGGGGCTGGGCCGCGTCCTCTCGGGGACCTTGGCTTCGGGAGGAAGTCCGAACATCGCGCTCAACTGGGACTCGCCGGCCCGGCCCTGCGCGCAATAGCCGGAAACCGTGGCCTCGGCGACGCGCTTCTCCGCGGCGAAGGGCTTGAAGCGCTCCCGGCAGGCGCCGATGAACGCCCGCTGGGCCTGTGCCAGGATTTCCTCAGGCCTCTGTGGGGTGCGACAGGCATCGGTCCAGGATTCCCGGGTCAGACGCCAGGAGTCTGCATAGGAGTCCTGGTAGCGGTCCGCGCATCCCTCCACCGGGGCCTTGCTCGGAACCGGTTGCGCCTGGGCAGGGAACAGGCTCAGGCATGCTGCGGCCAAGACCGCCAAAGGCAGACCGCCCTTCCGTCTTCCGCGTGCATCGGCCATGGCAGGACTCCTCCTGATTGACCGAGTATAGCACAGTTTCCAAAGCGCAGGCCCGGGCCCCTGGCCTCCTCCTCCCTAGCACCCCTCACTTGGTCTGTTGCTTTGATGCAACACCCGGGCTGAACAGCGCAATTAAAGGCGCCTATTCTCTGTCCCGTTGCTTTAGAACAACGAACCAAGGGGGGCAAGCCCGCGCAGGGAGCGAAGATTATGAAAGGGGAAGGCGCACCCCCCTCTAACCTATGCTATGCGAGGTCAAGCCTCAACATAGGGAGGAAGGTACGCCAATGGAGAGATTATACATCGGGATGGACGTTCATAAACGGTATACGGTGGCAGT